>JAHCHL010000001.1 GCA_026129745.1 Fimbriimonadales bacterium
TCGAAAAATCCGAACTTGCTGTTCGTCGGAACAGAAAAAGGCGTTTATGCAACGAACAACGGCGGAGTGAATTGGCACCAGTTCGTTTTGCCAAATATGCCAAGACACGCGATTGTTCATGATGTTCAGATTCATCCGCGCGAGCGAGAGCTGATCGTCGCAACTCATGGCAGGAGTTTCTACATCATCGACATCGCTCCACTCGAAGAGACATTCGAAAGCAATGTGCACTTGTTCGATGTCAAACCTGCTATTAAGTTCGACAACAATCCGATCGACGTCGATCCATATGAGTTCGTCGGTGAGAATCCACCGTATGGCGCTGTGATCTATTACTGGATCGATCCAGAACTAAACGGAGACAGACACTTGGTCGTTCAGGATGCGAGCGGACGTGAGGTAATGGTGCTCGGCTTGCCTCCAACAGGTGGTTTGCGCCGCGCCGTTTGGGATCTGTCAGATGGAGATGGACTCGCCGCCACTGGAGAGTACACCGTTACACTGCACGTTGGCGAGCGAAAGTTTTCAAAGAAAGTCCAAGTCGTGGATCCATAACAGTTGGCCTATCTGCGCCACAATCCCGTCGAACCGACAACGAATCGACGGACGCTCGTCGTCGACATGGACCCTGCTCGGTAGTTGAGAACGACTGGGCCTGAGGCGATTTGGATGATCGCTCCGTCGTTCCATGAACGGATTCCACCGCCGAAGTCCAGCGATTCTGTAGTCGACATCCAGTCTCTCAGCGAGTCGAAGTTTCGCGGAAAGTCACTCTCGGAATTATCTTGACCACGTTCGATCTCGCCCACCTCTTCTCCCTCTTCCCGTATCACCCGCTCAGGTGGACTCCACAGCAGTTCGCCATTCGTGTTTCGCAACACAATTTCGCCTGTGTCTGTGTAGATGATCCTGGCAAAAAGCGTGGGATCTTGATGAAGTTTCGAGTCGAAGCCGTCGACTATAACCCTCATGCCGGCACCAAGACTGACTGGTTGTGCGTTGAGAGCCGCCGATGGGGCCAAAAGCACGGTCCACAGTTTCCTTTCATCATCCCGAAACAGCATTCTCGCTTCGCCAGCAGACACGAATGCGACCACTTCTCCGGCCAATACGGTCGGAGTGCCGGGCCTTTGTGCCATCAAAGGTGCTATGACGAAGACTGTTAGGCAGAGAGCGAAAATGGGTCGTTTCATGTGGATTCTCCTTTGAGATCGGCTCGTTTTTCTGACGATCACGGCACGAATCGGGTTCTCGGCGGCAACATAAACGCGTTGTTATCAGACCTAAATCGAACGACTCCCCGGTGGGAAAACGTCACATTGAGGCAGGTGTCTTGAGTATCCTTGCAAACTACTGAGGTTTGTCAGCAGGCAATTGTGCCGGCTCGACAGGCACTACCGGGTGCTTTCAACGACGGCATCCAAATCTTTGATCCGAATGGAGGAAATGAATATGAGGAGCATTGCATTTGCCTTTGGGGCTCTTGCTCTTGCGGCGACGGCTTCGGCCGGTACAGGCGCAGACAACATCTACCGAAACATGCTCGCAGAGCCGGGCTTATACTTCCCGAGTGGCAATGAGTATGGAGACAAGATCACGCTCGGAACGGGCAGCAGAAACTTGACCTCTTTCACCATCGCCTACATTGCCGATATCGCCAGTCCGCAGAACGACGAAGTCGTCAAGATCCGAATCTATGACGCGACAGGGCCAAATGGCGGCCCAGGCAATTTGCTTTGGGAAAGCAACGACCTGCCTATTCGGCCGGGCATCTGGAACAAGACAGTCGTCATCAACGGCGGGGTCACAGTCCCAGACGACATCATCTACACGGCCCAATTCAAGAACATGGCTAATGCAGTAGGCGACAGGGCCGGGCTTGTGCTTTCGAATCCTCCGACACGCGGTTCGAGCGAAGACAACTTTTGGATGTTCGACATGGGATCTTGGGACTCGTACCAGTTCGGTGGTCCCACGCCACCCGTCGCCAACTTCCAGGCCTCGTTTTGGGTTGACGGTGCTGCGCCCCAGCCCTATCAGAATGAGAATCCGAACCTGCAGTACTACTTCCCTGGCTTCTTCGAGCCTGCTGACCAAATCGATCTCGAGGGCACGAAGCGCACCATAACCAAGGTTCGATTCCCAATCTATTGTCCGGGATTGACCACTCCAGGTGACGAAGAGCTTGTGGTTCGACTTTGGAAACTTGACGGGCCTGATCAAGAGCCAGGCACTATGCTCTGGGAGAGCGCGCCTGCGCCCTTCGTTGCCGACATCAACAACCTTCAGTTGTTTGAATTCAATGTGCCGAACATCGTTGTTGAAGATGCGATTGTGTGGTCTGTTGAGTTCAGAGGGGTCACGCAATCGTCTCCGCCCAATCCAACGGACAATGCAGGCGTCCTGCTAACCGGAAACATCGATACGACGACTAATTCGAGGGTCGACTTCGAACCGCAACTGGGTTCGAGCCAGAACTTCTTCCTCGGACGCAATGTTCCTGGTTCACCCCTATGGGACTACTTCTGGTTTGGAGCAACTGGACCTCAGTCGAACTTCGAGTTCTCAATGGAAGCAACTGGCGTAACCAAGGTTCAGCCCAATGCATTCCAAGTGTTGACTGGCGTTCAAACCGGCGGAAATCTGAACAGCTTGCTGTTCAACGACAATGACCGGCTGTTCGTGCGAGAGGCGCCGCCGCTTGCGCTCGGCCTTCCATCTGTCAACTTGCAGGTAGATGGCGTGTCGCCGACGGCGAACCCGAACGCGATCACTATTCGGGTGATCATGAACACAAGCGGTGCGCCTGCGGGCTCCGTGAACTTCCGAGTGATCGGAGTTCTTGGCAATAACACGACGGAGCTTCTGGCGACGTCGAACGGAACATCTGCAGATCAGACGATCGTGATTACGCCTACCGGCGATTTGTCGCGCTTCGTACAGACTGGTTCGAATCGCCTACGCATTCGACTCCAGATGTTCGATCCAGGAACTCTGTTCTCGTTCGGATGGCTCGGAAGGTTCAACCAGGTCAGCTGGGAAATCGAGTAACTCGAGATTCCTCTTGAACATAAAATCGGCCGGCGACTCGCCGGCCGATTTTCTTTCATTTGACGTAAGTTTGCGGATCCATTTCCCGCAGTTCGACCGTTACTCTCGCAAGTCCGTTGCCTATCGATTGTGCAAATGCTCTCCGGAGTAGACTGGCGAACTCCTTTACGATCAGCTGGCGAAATTCAAGCGATCTGCCTTGAAGAATTGCGAGTTGGCAATGAACGTAGCCCGGCGTCGCGCCTTCACCAGTGACCCAGACTTCTCGTTTGTGAAAATAGGCTTTTATCGATGCGGAATCGATCGTTTCGTAGATGGCGAGCAACGAGCAAAGCTCTTGAAGAATTCTCTGCGCATTGACACACTCGGCAAGGTTTTCGGACGCTTCGAGGTAAATGTGCGGCATTGCTATCCGTTATAGATGATCTTCTTGACCACTTCGATTGTATTGGCTGCGTCGCCTGTCGACATCGCTGAGTCCAACACAGGCTTTCTGGCGTAGATTTTCAATGCCTTTTTCATGCAGTTCGCAAAGAACTCCAAGCTCAGGCGCATCGATCTCACTTGCTCTGTGCGATACGTGAATTGGTCTTCGCCAAACCAACCGTCGTATGATGTGTCAACAGCGGCATAGCAGAATTCGACAAGTCGCCAAATGTCGTCGGTTCCTGCAATGCGATCTTCGTCGTTGCTGTTGAACTTTGCCCCATTGATATGGAAATTCGCTATCGGCACGCCGACGCGCTTGAGCATATACAGAGAGTCTGCCGGTGTGTTCCCAACCATTTGCTCGTGTCCATAGTCGATGACGACCCCCATGACCGTCTTGCCCAAATTCTTGTTGACTTCCTTGGCGACCAGTGCTGCTTTTGCAACCGTATTAACGATCATGTTGCCCTCTCGCGGTTCTTTTTGTTTTGGCTCTGTTCCAAATTTCAAACCAAGCTGATCGCATTTGGCAGCGATTTCGGTACAACCCTCGATGTACCACGAAAGCCTCTTACCGTAATCGACTTCAAAGTGATAATCCCAGCCATCCGATCCCGGCCAAAGATTGCAACTTACGCAGCCGACTTCCTTCGCAATCTCGACTCCTTGCAAGCAGAGTTGAATACATTCCATTCGAACTTTTGAATCAGGATGCGTTACTCCTCCATACTTCCATTTCGGATCCGTCCACGTGTTCATGTTCATGTTCGTCGCGACAATCTTGTTGACTTCGAGGGCATCTTTCACGGAAGCAATGAATGACGGATCTTTCTGGTATGCGGAGTCGATGAAAACCTTCTCGTGAAACTCGATTCCGCTGATACCAGCTTTCGATACTCGTTCAATTTGGGCGACAATACTGTCATCGAAGCTTGGATCATTGCTGTTGTAGCCAACTGGGCAGAACCGGTCAAAGAACTCGCCTGCGCACCAATGGCCAGCGGCAAAGTGGATTCCAAAGTCCTGAATGAATTCGTCAACAAGTTCGCCTTCAAGATAGCCGTCGTACTTCGAGTCCAATAGCGACAGGGTCGTGGTGTCAACCTTCATAGTCGGCGAACAGTTTCGACTTGCTTATCGCAGTTTCCTGCAAGCTTGGCAATTCACATCTCAAATGAGGACGTCAACCATTGACCATGCTCAACAGCTCGAATCAGACGAGGTCGGCCGAGGAGCACAG
The DNA here is from genome assembly GCA_026129745.1 of Fimbriimonadales bacterium. Lineage (GTDB taxonomy): Bacteria > Armatimonadota > Fimbriimonadia > Fimbriimonadales > ATM1 > JAHCHL01. The sequence continues at coordinate 4,721 of JAHCHL010000001.1, forward strand.
GCAAGCTGGCCCTCCGCACGCATCGGTGCACTCAGGACTGCCAACTCAATGCAATTGAAACTCTGGTGCGGAAAAAAGCAGAGTCGTTACTGCCCCAACCATCTTTGATGCCGACAGCTTGTCCTTGAGAGCGTCCAGTCCGCCATTCACTTCGCAGGCTTCATAGATTGGCTTCATCTTCTCTGCCGAGACTTCAGCGTCCAGTAAATCGCAGATGCCATCGACGAACTGTTTCGGCGTCGTTGGGCGATATTCGAGAAGGACTCTTGTGCCAAGCCCTTGGCCTCCGTCCTTCGATTCATTGTCTTCACCGAACAGCAGCGAGGCAAGTCGTATTCGTTGCGACATCGAATCGCTGCTGATCCAATTGCTTCCCCAATTCCAACCTCCGACGTCCGGCGGAAACAAGAGCAACATTCCTTGGCCGTTCATCAAGAACACGACACCGGCGCTTATGTCGCGCAATAACTTCGGTAACGGCGTGGTTGGCTTGGCGTTACTTGGGCGAAGCGGCAAGAGCAATGTACCGAGATCGATTTGACGAATCAGGGGAATCGTAAAGTCCACCGGGCTCTTGACTTTCTTTCTGACGCACTTTTCCGAATAGAATTCTGGAGAGCGAGCTATCGCATAAAGCACTTGTTTGATGTCGCCGTCCGTGCTCAAATAGATTTGCGCCAATTTGTTTACAATCGCCGGTTCAGGGTCATCGTATGCAAAGAACTCCCAAAGCCTTTTTGAGACAAAAGCAGCCGTCTCATTTCTCGATGCGAGCATCTCAAGCAGGGAGTCACCATCAAAGTTCGCTGTTTTTCCGAGCACGGTCTTTTTGCCATCATCGTGCAACTCAGGACTGTGCGCAAAGACGACCGGCATACGATCTGCTTCGATAAATCTTCTCATTGTCGGCTGCACGTTTTCGCCGCCTTGTTCGAAAACCAAATATCGAATTCCCCAACCGGTGAATGCACGCGCAGCTTCCTTGACGTCGGCTTCCGAATAGTTGCCTTTGCCGAGCGTAAACAGCTCCAGCAACTCACGCGCAAAGTTCTCGTTTGGATTTCCCTTGATGCTTTGATCTGTATCGAGATAGCGAATCATTGCTGGGTCCTTGCTTACGGCCTTCAGCAGTTCTCCAAACTTTCCATTCGCGTTCTCGCGCAAGGTCTTCAGATATTTCAACATCATGGGACCGAATTCAACCTTCGTGCCGCTGACGGCAAAGTGGTCGTGCCAAAAGAGCGTTAACTTCTCTTGCAACGGCCTCTTGGTTATGATCATCCGGAGCGCCCACCAGGCAGCCGGGCGAAACGGATCGAGGTAGACCTCGTCGTTGCCCTCTTCGAAGCAGAACTCCCATGGGCTGATCGGGAACCCTTCATCGATTCTTTCGTATTCGATCAGCCTCTCAATAGTCCCGTCGATTCCGAGCGCCAGGAATTCTTTTAGCTCAGTGCGCGACGCCCCAAGGCCGAATCTGCGAAGCAGGTGGCGTATCTTGACCTCGTTGTTCATGCTCTCCAAAGCATTGTATGCCAGATTTAGCCAAATTCACTCGCTTTGGGGCTTGCGACCTGAGGTAGTCCAGTGTAGAATAGGCCTATTGGAGGTTATAGACGATGAACTTGGCATTGTCTTTGATCGTAGGGTTAGTCATTTCGGCTTCGCCGGAAATAAGTGCGACCGGCGACGCGACCATTTCTGTTCCGGCAACGCATGTCCGTCTGATCTACGAGTTCACGGGGGTAGGCGCGGACCATGAGTCAGCCGAAGAAGATGCGAGAAGGATGGCTGCGCAGCTCAGATCGTACGCCGAAAAGAAGCACCACGGAATCACAGTGAGTCCGCGGAACAATTTAGGCGGTTTTAGCGGTTCTCGAATTGCAGATGGAGTCAGCACGTTGCATTCTTCGTGGCAATTGGGGCCCGTCGCAATCGATGAAGCGATTCTGTTCGCAGAAGAGGCTGCGGAAGACACGCAACTTCCGATGCCAAAGTATGTCGTGCTGTTCCACGCCGATCAAAAGAGCGTCGAATCGAATGCAGTTCGCGATGCAACCTTGATTGCCCAGAATCGAGCACGTGCCGCGGCTGAAGCTCTCGACATGAAACTGGGGAGTATCGTTCATGTGGAAGTCACAAGCGTTCTGATCCGCGAATCTGGAATTATTGGTCTCGAATCATTTTCGAAGCGAGACAACTCGGACATTCTTTGCACAGCCAGAGTCAATGTTCGGTTCAGTTTGATTCCTAAGTAGGATTCATCCGTCATACTGGCGCTGTGCGCCCGTCCGCGTTCAATGTGCCCCTGCTGTTCACCGTAGCAGCGTGGGGCTTTAACTTCGTCGCTCTCAAGCTTGTCTATGAGCAAGTTACTCCTGCGGCCACATCGCTGATCCGTTTCGCGATCACGTTCATCGCGATGATTCCGATATGTTTGCTGCTCAGGGAGCCACTGAAATATCCAAAGGGTGAAAGTCTAAGGATCCTTTGGTTGGGATTCGTAGCGATGGGAGCGTACATGATCCTCTTCTTAGAGGGCTTGGCGCGTACGACGCCTGCGGATTCTGCGATCATTCTTGCCACGTCTCCGATCTTCACTTACTTTTTCGCGATCATCGCAAAGCAAGAATTCTTCAGCATTCGGGCACTTCTTGGGTCGCTCGTCGCATTCTTCGGGGTAGGAGTCGTAGTACTCGGCGCAGGAGCTGGCGACAACGGCACATTACTCGGCAACGCATTGACTCTGGTTTCCAGTGTCGTATGGGCCTATAGCGCGGTGTTCAGCAAGCCGCTAATGCAGAGTTACTCGCCGGCACGTGTTTTTACTCTTGCGATGCCGGGTTCTTTGCTCGCTTTGATTCCTTACGCAACAGTGGCGGTTCATCAAACCGACTTCACTGCGTTGACACCGACGACTTGGGCAATGATTCTGCACGTTTCGCTGCTCGCTGGCGCACTGGGATTCACCGGCTTTTACATCGGTGTTCGCCAGGTCGGGGCGGCGGGAGCAATGCTGTATCAGTTTCTCGTTCCCCCGATCGCGATGCTTTGTGCAGTTGCGTTTCTCGGAAAGCAGATCACAGTCATTCAGGTAGCAGGATTCCTCTTGGTAGTCGCAGGAGTTGTTTGGGCTACTCGCGCACGCCACCGAGCGGATGCAACTCCGGCACCTTAGGTGATAGCTGCATTAGGTAGATTTTCAAACTCATTGGCAGGCACAAGATGAGAATCGTCCACATTGTCGATTTGACAGACCCTCAAGGGACAGAAAGGCACCTATTGGAACTTGCTCAATCGCAAATCGAGAGGGGATTCGACGTTCTTGCAATCTGCCCTCCTCGAGGATGGTTGCCTTCAGCCCTTAAGCAGTGTTGCATACCGATCTATCTTCAAGAGGTGAGACGCAAGTCTCCATTGAGTTTGCTTCGTATACGCCGCCGAATTGCAAGCTTTGAGCCTGATGTGATCCATGCTCACTCCGAACGATCCGCGGCTATTGCGCGCTTGCTGACGAAGCCGCGTGGTCGGCCAATTGTTGCAACAGTCCATATACCTCGCAATCATCCAGCCTATCGTCACCTGACCTTGGAGCATGGCTTCCTGATAGCTGTTTCACATTTCTTGAGAGCGGAGTTGATCGAATACGGAATTCCAGATGAACGCATTGTCACGGTTCTGAATAGCACAATTTTGGCTTCGACTGCTAATGTGAATACAGACGCAACAATTCGCTCAGAACTCGGGATTCCAGAGGAAAAGCTTCTGTTTGCAATGGTTGCGAGGTATTGCGAAGACAAAGGTCAGTTAATTGCAGTTGAAGCGTTGAGCAAGCTGGACGAGGAAGTGCGAGCGAAAGTTCACATTTTGTTTGCAGGGCCATGCGATGAAGGCTGGGATAAACGCGTGGCGGATTCCGTTCGCGATCTGGGACTCGATGACTTTGTCACATTGCTTGGTCCAGTCGATAGCGGTGCCAATCTGATTGGAGATTCCGATGTCTTGGTGTTGCCTAGCGCTCGTGAAGCGCTGCCCATATCCATTCTTGAAGCGATGGCATTGGGAAAGCCCGTTATAGCAACCGATGTAGGTGGAATATCCGACGCACTCGTCGACGGCGAGACTGGCTTGTTTATCGATCGAGACGCCAGTTCTCTTGCAGGTGCCATGCGAAACCTTGCGACGGATCACTCACTGCGCAAGCGCATGGGCGTCGTGGCCCGCCGGCGCGCAGAGGAACTCTTCGCACCCAATCGGATGATCGACGAAATCTCCGCTGTCTACGACAGGGCAATCAACGCTTTTCGCGTTAAGCAATCACAACGTTCTCGTTAGGCGATGTCGACTTCTTTGCACAGGTAGACATCTTGAATCGCATGAAGGATTTCGATGCCTTCATTCATCGGTCTTTGGAATGCCTTTCTGCCAGAAATCAATCCCATTCCACCTGCGCGTTTGTTGATGACAGCCGTCATCACCGCGTCCTGAAGATCATTGTCGCCGCTCGCTCCACCCGAATTGATCAAACCGGAACGCCCCATGTAGCAATTCGCGACTTGGTATCGGCAGAGATCGATCGGATGGTCGCTCGTTAGGTCAGAATAGATCCGCTTATCGGTCTTTCCGTAGCTGCTTCCTTCCATGTTGAGTGCTTGGTAGCCACCGTTGTTTTCGGGAAGTTTCTGCTTGATGATGTCTGCCTCAATAGTGACACCGAGATGGTTCGCCTGGCCGGTCAGATCTGCCGACACGTGATAGTCTTTGTCTTTTTTGAATTGCGGATTTCGCAGGTAGCACCAGAGAACGGTGGCCATTCCGAGTTCGTGTGCATGGTGGAATGCTTGACTCACCTCCACGATCTGCCGACCGCTCTCCTCGCTGCCATAGTAGATCGTTGCGCCAACTGCGACGGCACCCATATTCCAAGCTTGCTCGACGTTTCCGAACATGATCTGGTCGAACTTGTTCGGATAGGTTAACAGTTCGTTGTGGTTGAGCTTCACGATAAACGGAATCTTGTGCGCATACTTGCGCGAACAAGCTCCGAGCACGCCGAGTGTCGAAGCTACGGCGTTGCAACCGCCTTCAATGGCAAGTCGAATAATGTTCTCAGGATCGAAGTAAATCGGATTCTTCGCGAAGCTCGCACCTGCGCTGTGCTCAATTCCTTGGTCGACTGGCAAGATGCTTACATATCCCGTTCCGCTTAGCCGGCCATGATCGACAATCTGCTGCATCGACCGCATGACCTGTGGCCCTCTGTCGGTTTTCGAAACAACACGATCGACGAAGTCAGGGCCTGGCAAATGAATCAGGCCGCTGTCGATCGTTTTGCACTTGTGACTGAGCAAGCTCTCAGCGTTCTCACCGAGAATTTCGGCGATTCGGTCGATTTCTCTCTGGGCGGTTATGGACATGTTTCGTTCTCTAAGGTCTATTTTGGCAGGAAGACGGCCGTTCCGTCAGTCCAAAGGTTTCTCCAGAGATTCGGCTCCCCTTGTTTGCGGGCCTTTCGCTGCGTCTCTTGCAGTTCGCAAGACTTTGTACGACTCCACTTCGATGACGATCTGCTTTTCGGACACGGCAGACTGCAAGTTTGTGTCGGCATTGTGTTTCTTTGCCCAATCTTCCGATGCGAACGCAGTTCCGATTGCTTCTATCTCAACGCTCTTTGCAATCTGCTGATAGCGTTCCCAAACTTTGTTCGCTTCGTCGCGCAGTTCCTTTCTGGTCGGTCTGACAAGAATCCGCGGAGTGTCTCCGATCATGTCGTAACGAGCACCCAAAACATTCTGTTTGAAGTGTCCCCAAGCGATAGCGTCCGGTGACGACTCTGCAGATCGAATCTGCGAATTGAATTCGCTCACGGCTCTTTGATACTTCATGTACTCATCGACATCGGCCGCACTCGCAATGCGTTCGGGCTCGCCATCGAGAGAATTTACGAGCTTTTCCATAGAGTCATGATTCTCGAAAAAGTCAACCCAATTTAAGCTTGCATCCGGCACAAGAATCAACATGAACGATCCGTCGAAGCGAAAACTGCCGCCCTCTCCGAGTACCCATGCGACAGTCTTGACTCGTTCGCCCTTCTTGGAAGCGAGTTGTCCGTATTGAACCATCGGCGCATCGCCCTTCGGTGACGAGGACTTCGAATCGCCGTTCTCGCTTGTTGTGCAACCGGCGAATAGTGTTGCTGTCAATAGGAGGGCCTGCCATTTCATAGATTTGTATCATGCCGGTTTGGGAGGCTTGGGCGCAAGTGCCGGGTTATGCCGCGAGCCTCCTGAGTTCGGATTCGATCCAGGCGAGGATTTCGTCGTCGGACTCATTGGTGAAGGTTTTGGGTTCGCCGAAGCGGACCGATACACCGCCGAAAGCTGGCCTTGGGATCAGCTTTGAGAACGGCAGGATCCTGGTCGTTCCTTTGATTCCGGCGCAGATGACTGGCGCTCCAGCTTTGCGAATGATCATGGCTGCCCCCGGAAGGATTGGCAGCGGGTTTCCGTCTTCGCTGACTTCGCCTTCGGGAAACATCGCGACACACGCTCCGGACTTGAGGTACTCGATGGCGGTTCGGATCGCCGTCCGGTCGGCGGTTCCCCGGCGGACAGGAAACGCTTTGAATGCCTTGATTAGTGGCCCTATGACTTTCATCTCGAAAAGTTCGGATTTGGCCATGAAGTGAGTGGCACGGGGGATTGCATGGCCGAGGGTCGGGGGATCGGCGTCACTGATGTGGTTAGCGAGGACGAGGAGCGGGCCAGTTCTGGGGACGTTGGATCGGCCGTAGACCTTGACCGGCCCGAAGAGGAACATGAGGATGGCAGCCAGGATTTTTCCGATCCGCCACACGATCCGCGACATCGCCGGTAGTTTAGCGGAGATACAGAAATCTTGCGGGGTAAATGCCCGGTGAGATTGCGGAATGAAACTTCCGAAGCATTCACCTCCGCGCTCGATGCGGGGTGCGTGTGGGCGGGGGACGAGCGGAAACATGATGCGAGGCGCCCAAGAAGGCCCTGGTCCTGACGGAGTCAACTTAGTCGGCGACGGGGCACAGAAGCTGAGGATTCTGTTCAACAGAGTCAGCGCGCTTCCGCGCCTTAATGATGCCGCCGTTAAGTTATTGCGCTTGCTCGAGAACGACAACGCGTCGGTCCATCAGCTCGAACTTATCATTTCGAGCGATCCTGCGCTGGCGACGAAAGTTTTGCGCACTGCGTCGATGCTGCTCGACATTCCGTTTCAGCGCCGGCATCTGTCCATTGCGAGCGCAATCATGCTCCTTGGCATTCGCAACACGCGATCGGTGGCGCTTTCTCTCGCGATTAATTCGACTTTGCTTACTTCGCGGCGCACACCGTTCTTCGAGCCGAAGCGTTTCGTTCGGCACAATCTCTTCGTCGCGTTTTCTGCGGCGAACGTTTATCGACGGATACAGCTCGATCGGTTTCCTGATGCGAAATGGTCACCAGACGAGATCTTTGCGGCAGGGCTGCTTTACAACTTAGGCATTCCCATTCACTATCACGTCCATCAAGAGCTTTACAACTTTCTCGCGCTGCAAGCGAGAGACGAATCCGCGACGTTCACTGACATGTTTCGGCGAATGTATGGCGAAACGCTCGGCGATTTGGCCGCTGAAACCGCGAACCTTTGGGAACTGCCGCCACTGTTTGGCAGAGTGATGCGCGATGTCGAATCGAACATCGAGCTCGATGAGGCATCGCTGCCTGCAGCCTGCGTTCGCTATGGCCGATTCTTGGCGCACGAGTCCGGCTTTTTCGAGTTGCCATGGGAAGCGCGAGATCAAAATGCGGACGAGATCGTTCAGACGATCGCGTTCGATGCGGACCTCGTTCCTGCGGTGCGCGAGTTGGCTGAGCGGCAGGTTTCATCTTACGCAAGAATCGCTGCGTGATTGGCGGATTGCCTGGTTGACGTCCGCCAGCAATTCGTTTCGCATCGTTTGGCCGACTTGTCACTCGCGTTCAGCAATGGTGACGAACTCACCGGCAAGTTTGAACTTGATTTTGCCCTCGTCACCGCCGTCACCACTCTCACCGCAAATTTTGGGATTTGCGTTCTTTTCATCATGTGATAGCGTTTTGAGCTTAGCTTGCTCGGAGACGAATCCACAAGCGTCCGCATCGTTTAAGGCATTTCAAGCGCGAAGTGTCAACTGTTTGCCAGCCATTCTTGGAGTTGATGGTGCAACGGAATCGGGGTTGGCGGAATCTGCTATGGTCATTCGCAGATGCCGTCAATGAAGGCTGAGAGTTTGTGCAACAAACCGACGTCCGTTCAGTTCGCGGGGCTGATCGGCTGGCTGCTGCTGTGCCTCGGTGTTGGTGCCGTCGGCGGCATCGCGTCCGCGTCGGCTGCCGACTTCTATGCTGAACTCACTCGCCCTACGTGGTCGCCGCCCGCATGGCTCTTTGGGCCGGTGTGGACGTTTCTTTACGTTTCGATGGCGATTGCAGCTTGGCTCGTGTGGCGAAACGGTTCGAAGGGCGTGACTTTGGCACTCTGGCTGTTCGGCCTTCAGCTCGCGCTCAATGCACTTTGGAGTTGGCTGTTCTTCGCATGGCGATTGGGCGGGTGGTCGTTCACGGACATCGTGCTCCTTTGGATCCTGATCGTTTGCACGATTGTGTACTTTTGGCGGATCAGCCGGGTCGCTGCAGTTCTGCTCATTCCCTATTTGCTTTGGGTCACTTTCGCATCTGCGCTGAATTGGACGCTATGGCAGACGAATCCGAGCGTACTGCAATAGTCGCTCTGCGATGCCGCTTCGCAGCTGCAATCAACAATTACGGAGGCGCAAGCGCGACGACGTAATGCCACTCGTTCTGAAGCCGATAACCGTCTGGCGTCTTGAACGGAGCGACCGCATCAAGGAGCGCTGTGCGAACCGCGTCTTCTCCTGCCACTTGCACTGCTTCGACGACGATCCCTGGAGCAAGCAACCGCCGTGCCGCTGAGTCTTCATCAGGAAAGACGAAAGCCCAACTCGATTCGAAGCGGTCGATCGGGTCCAGGCCCGCAGCCCGCGCCATGTCTTCCAAAACTCCTTCTTCAAACAGCTTCGGTGGAGCTGGCGCGTTCGGATCAGGCGGTGGAAAGAACCGCATCAGCGCATGCTTCATCGCATCGAGGTTGCAATTCTCTGGTCGTCCCCATATTTGGATTACGATCGGTGCACGTGGTTTTGCGACGCGCCCCGCTTCACGCAGAGCTTGCACCATATTTGAAGCATAGAAGAACGAATTGAAGCCCGTCACGAGGTCGAAAGTATCGTCCTCGAACGGGAGCGCCTCCATCTCGCCTTGCCGGAGATCGGCGTTCGGAACGACACTTCGCGCTTGATCGAGAAGTCCGGAGGCCGCATCCAGGCCATAGACCTTTGCGCCGCGCTCTGCCGCCAAGCGCAGAAAGACACCGGCGCCGCAGCCAATGTCCAAGACGCGGTCTCCGCTCTTGATGGGCACTCTATCGAGTGCGGCCATATAAGTGGGGATCTGTTGTTCTTCGATCGCGCGCCAGTCTTCGCCACGAGCACCCCATAAGGGGCCCCAGCGATTGGCGCTGCCGAGTGGCTTTGTGCCATCGATCATGTTAAGCCTCCTATCGCAACTATTGTACAGCGTCGGACGCAGTTTCGAGCGCGCTTGGTTAGCCCTCCCCATGCAAAAATCCAGAATATGGAATTGATCGAGACTTCGAAACAGAGAGCGGTGAGCTGCATGGAGTACTTCTTGCGAAACTTCTCTCATGTGCCAGATGACAAACTTCATTGGACTCCTACTCCGACTGCGAAGTCTGCAATTCGCATCGCTGCGCATACGGCGCTGTATGCAGGGCGGTTCGCGAAGATGATTCGCGATCGGCGGCTGCCTGTCACCGGCAGATTGCAGGAATGGCTGGCTGAACGCGACGCGGAAGAGATGGCGATAACGACGCGCGAAGAGGTGGAGCGAGTTTTTCGCGAAGGCACGAAAGAGGTACTCGAAGCGCTCGACACCTTGAAGCCAGAAGACATCGAACTGTCACTCGATTCCGGTCAGGGATGGGCGATGCCGATGACGTTTTTGATCGGCTTGCCCGGCTTTCATGCGACGCTACATGCGGGACAGATAGACTATTTGCAAACTTGCTGGGGGGATATGGAGGTGTATGTTGGGTGAGGGGCTTTTCGACAAACCCCAAGCTGGCCCTCGGCCTTAGAATACAGCGTTTGATCGTGACTGCCAGTAGTGGGCACCGGTACAATCTCACTCTCAAATCAGAACCTGGGGTTTCAAGCCCGATCTCGCAAGTATTCGGTTCCTGCCGTCACAACCTTGTATAATGGGGCAGTAGAAGTAAGGCGGGCATCCAGCGAGCGAGGTAGTTGGTGGTTCCGCCGAGGAAGGGACGCAATGTTTCGAATGTTTTATGTATGCTTGTTCGCTGGCACAGTGCTGAACTGTGTTCATGCAGCCCCTCAGTATGGTTTTGATGGCCCGAAAATATTGCTCAAGACACCTGAGGGTCGCTTGGTCTCAACCACGCTTCAACAAGGACGACCTGCCTGGGGCAACTTTCAAAATGAGACAGGTCATAGCATTTGGGAGGTCTGGGACCAATCAGGAACAGAAATCTCGCATGGCACGCGAATTTCACTTCGGTTGGTACGCGATGGGCTTTTCCTCTCTCATCAGCGAGGCGCAAGTCAGATGGTCGCGAATCGTACAATAGCTGCCGATTGGGAAACATTCGTGGTTGTTCGTGATGCAGGCGAAGGGCGAGTAAAAAACGGCGACTGGGTATACCTTAAAGCTTATGGACATGGCGACTATGTGTCGGTGAGAATGGATATGATTGGCAAACCACTGTTTGCCCAAGCCCCTTTACCTGATTCATGGGAGCGTTTTCAGTGGATAGATATCCACGACAATGAGCGGATTTATGACGTAAATCAAGTCACCACAAAACGAACGAAGAATAATTGTGTTCTTTACGCGAGAGAAAGGCTTGGAGGTAACACCAAACTTGTTCCGAAGGGGTTGTTTAGTTTAACCAATAAGCTAAAAGTATGCGATGTAAGGCCATCTCGGGGACACTACCTAAGTTGGAATCAGTTCTTAGCAGACGGAAATCGGGCCTGGGTAGGTCGCATGGTTGTGATTGAGACCGGGCAGGAAGAGGGACACGTCGCGGTACTCGAACAAATACACGCTGACGGCACCGTCACGATTCGCGAGTCGAACTACCCCTACGACGTTAGTGACAAGAAGCTTCCCAATGGTCCTGGCATAAGAAGCCGACGAGGTTATCCTGGTGCCATTCCGCTAGCTTCAGATGGTCGTCCACTTTCAAATTTCAAGTCGCTAAAGATAGTGGGATTGCGAACTGGGCGTTGAAGGCGTCCGTTTCCATGCTGGTCGCTCGAAAGCCGTGGCGTAGCCAGACTCGCCAGCCCGGCAACAGACGTCTGCCGCTCGGCGGGAGAGTACTACGGGCGGGTTCGGAGGGTTTCTATCCAGCTACTGCTGGCTGTGGTGAGAAAAAAGTTATCGCCGAAGATAATTTGCCCTCGCTCTCCATTTGCGAAGCCATTGCATATCCATTCCCACAGAATGCGGCGTGCGTGGCCCTATCTACGAGTGAGTCGGGTGGCACGGACAGATTCGTTTGCAGGTCTGTGCCGGCGAGAACGTATGACGAATCTGTCCGTGAACGGCCCTCGATCAGGCAATCGCTTCGCAAACATCAATCAAAATCGGAGAATCGCCTTCTGCGTGAAACGCGCGAGCGCTCGACCGCTTCCAATCGAAGTTGCTTTCAACCAGGCCGCGCCGGAGCGGATTCTCATGAATGGAGTTGATCGCAGCACGAATCGCTTTCGGCGATAGCAATACCAAGTTCGTTCGTGAGCATGTCCTGGATCGTTGAAATTCTCGCGAAGCTTGAACTTCTGCACGGGGGAGGATGCTACCCTTCGCCGTTCACGGACAGATTCTTTGGGAGCGTGATGTCTCCGTGGGGTCATGAAGAATTTGTCCGTGCCACCCGACCTCACACTTGCAGGGGAAAGTCTCCAAGAGGGGATGGGGTAAGCCTGGCCACCCGGCCGACATTCGCGCTGGGCGACGTCGGGAAGGTGTTTTGGGTTCGCGGCGCATGAGTTTCGCCACGGGGCGAATTCGGCCCGTTCTCCGAACCCAGCAGCGTGACGATTCCGGGATAGAATGACAACGGCCGGCAGCCGACCGAATCCGGTCGGCTGCTGGGCGTTTGGCCGCCGTAGGCGACGGGTAGAAAATGGAGTCAAGCATTGGTTCTTTGGAACTTCCCGCTGGCGCTGCCCGATTAGTGTATCGCTTCATGCAGCGTTGCGAAAACGTCTCGCCAAGGACTGCTTGGCTGACCAAAAACGTTGAAGAAATAGACCCGTCACTCGAAGATAGCGATAGAGTCATTCTCCATTTACCGGAGCCGTGGCTTCCACTCTTCAAGGCGATGTTCATTGTCGCACGCTCCTGCCGCGAATTACTGCATGAACAACAAGTTGAGGTAGCAAAACATGTCTGTGAAGGGTTGCCACCAATAGGCAGAGTTCCAAACCTGGATGACGTTCTCAGCAAGAAGTTGCAGCCGGTTAGACTTGACTTGCGCAATTTTTTTGGTCATGCCTACGCAGCTTGCGTCTACAGCCGAATAGTTCGAGCAGGATTCGATTGTGAGTTCGTGAGGCACATCGACCATAAGAAGACTCCTGACCTGTTAAGTAGAGAAGGAGGCGTGTATGTCGAGTGTAAGGACGCTCTTAGCGATGCGGGAGTTTCTGGGTCCGACGAAGACGTTGTGCGCAAATTGCAGTGCATGATACGCATTGCAGATCAGCAATTGTCTGCCATCGATCCGAGGAATGAGTTTGAACACGTCATAGCCCTGGATTTGCCGGAAGGAGTCGTATCAAGGTTTAGGGAGATGCGAGAACCAAATCGGGAACAGCTTGCTAGAGCGATTTTCGGGTTACCAGGCATTTCCCCTTGTGGCACCTGGATCGACCGGGAGCCGATCATTGATAACCCGAGCCGTGTCATCTTGACCGACTTCGACTTTGGCATCCACTCAGCCAATCCCGCTCGAGCGATTCAGAGAGAACCCATTTGGTTCGCTCCAATGTTCCGCGCCGCCAATACCGAACGCCTAAGTCGTTTCGTTCAATCTATTCTCTCAGTTGATTCCGAGCCGCCAGAACCAATTGAGGATGTATCGAGATAGCCGCCGACGTTAATTCCTGTATCCCCCCGTCTACCATTTCTGAGTAAACTACGCCTCAGATGCCGCAGGATAAGATCGTCATTCATGGCGCGCGGGAGCACAACCTCCGAAACCTTCACATTGAGATACCGAGGGACAAGCTCGTCGTTATCACCGGCCTCAGCGGCTCCGGCAAATCCTCGCTCGCTTTCGACACGATCTACGCTGAAGGGCAGCGGCGATATGTTGAGTCTTTGAGCGCATACGCGCGGCAGTTTTTGGGGCAGATGGACAAGCCCGACGTGGATTACATCGAGGGGCTTTCGCCCGCGGTGAGCATCGATCAGAAGTCGGCGTCGCGCAACCCGCGCTCGACAGTCGGCACGGTGACGGAGATTTACGACTACATGCGCATTTTGTTTGCGCGCGCGGGGATACCGCATTGTCCTGGATGCGGCAAACCGATTCAGCGGCAATCCACTGAGCAGATCGTGGACGCGATCATGGAATTCGGCGAAGGCGCCAAACTACAGATCCTCGCGCCGATCGTTCGCTCGCGAAAGGGCGAATTCAAAACGGTCATCGGCGATATTCAAAAGCAGGGCTTCGTTCGCGTGCGCGTTGACGGCGAGATGTATGAAGTGACCGACGACATTCCGATGGATCGGTATAAGCAGCACACCATCGAGGCGGTCGTGGATCGCGTGGTCGTGAAAGAAGGGATCGAGACGCGATTGGCTGATTCGGTGGAGACAGCACTGAAACTCGGGAACGGTTTGGTGACGATTTTCGCGGTCGGCGGCGAAGAGCGATTGTTCAGCGAGCATTTCGCGTGCCCAGATTGCGGGATCTCTTTGGGCGAGATCGAGCCGAGGATGTTTTCGTTCAACTCGCCTTATGGCGCGTGCGAAGAGTGCAACGGTTTGGGGACAAAGACGGAGTTCGATCCCGACCTTTTGGTTCCTGACGGTACGGTTTCTTTGCGGGGGGGTGCGATTGCGCCATTCGTTCACAAGAACGGAGAACTTAAAGAGTGGTGGCCGGATGTTTTGGACGGCTTGGCGCGGGCGCTGAAGGTGGATCCTGAAACGGCGTATGAGGATTTGCCGGCTCGCGTTAAGAAGATCGTTATGGAGGGTTATGACAAGCCCGTGACGGTCGAACTGAAGTATTCGGGGGGGCGAGTGCGAAAGATCAACACCGAATGGGACGGCGTCTTGCAGATTCTACAGAAGCGATATCAGACGACAGAGAGCGAGTGGGTCAAGCAAGACCTCGAACAGTACATGTCGACGAACCCGTGTCCGCGATGCAAAGGCGCTCGTTTGAAGGACGCGACCTTGGCGGTCACGCTGGCGGACAAAAACATCGCGCACGTTTCGGAGATGACCATTGAGGAGGCGCTGACGTTCTTCGAGTCATTGCCAAAGCGCTTGAGTGCGCGGCAGAAGAAGATTGCGGAACGCGCGATCAAAGAGATTTCGTCGCGGTTGGGATTCTTGCAAGACGTCGGTTTGGGGTATCTGACGTTGAGCCGAAATGCGCGGACATTGGCGGGAGGCGAGGCACAGAGAATTCGGCTCGCTACGCAGATCGGATCGGGATTGATGGGCGTTCTCTACATCCTCGATGAGCCCAGCATCGGTTTGCACCAGCGCGACAACGCGCGGCTAATCCAAACGCTTCTTCGTTTGCGCGATCTGGGAAACACGGTTATAGTCGTTGAGCACGATGAAGAGACGATGCGCGCTGCGGATTGGGTGATTGACCTCGGTCCTGGAGCTGGTGAGCATGGCGGCGAAGTCGTTGCGCAGGGCACGTATGCGCAGTTCTTGAAATCTGGCTCACTGACCGCACAGTATTTGACCGGCAAGAAGGTCGTTTTGCCGCCGAGCGAGCGAAGGGTCGGCGATGGGCGAGTGTTGCGAATCGAAGGTGCAAGTGGAAACAACCTGAAAAGCATTGATGTCGAGATTCCCCTTGGGATGTTCGTTTGCATAACAGGCGTTTCGGGTTCGGGAAAGTCTACGCTGATTCAAGACACGCTGTTTCCGCGATTGATGTACGAGATTCACGGCACACGCGGCGTTTGGCAACCGCACAAGAAGATCCGCGGCATGGAAGAGATCGACAAAGTCATTGACATTGACCAATCCCCCATCGGGCGCACGCCGAGGAGCAATCCTGCGACGTACACCGGCACGTTTGACATGATTCGCGAGCTGTTCGCAATGACCCCAGATGCGAAGATGAGGGGATACAAGGCCGGGCGCTTCTCGTTCAACGTGAAAGGCGGAAGGTGCGAAGCGTGCAAAGGCGACGGCATTATCAAGATTGAAATGGTGTTTCTTCCGGACGTTTATGTGCCCTGTGAGGTGTGCAAAGGAAAGCGATACAACCGCGAGAGCCTCGAGATACGCTATAAGGGCAAGAACATCAGCGAAGTCTTGGACATGACGATTTCTGAGGCGTTGGAGTTTTTCCAAGCGATTCCAAAGATTCATCGCAAGCTTCAGACGCTGGAGGATGTCGGGCTTGGTTACATTCGGATGGGTCAGCCAGCAACGACGCTATCGGGGGGGGAGGCACAGAGGATAAAACTTGCAGCGGAGTTGAGCAAGCGTTCTACGGGGGCGACGCTGTATATTTTGGATGAGCCGACGACCGGGCTGCACTTCGAAGACATTCGCAAGCTGCTCGGCGTTTTGCATCGGTTGGTTGATCAGGGGAACACGGTCGTTGTGATCGAGCATAACTTGGATGTGATTAAGACAGCGGATTGGATCGTGGACCTGGGACCCGATGGTGGAAACCGAGGCGGCGAGGTCGTTGTTGCGGGAACTCCGGAGTCGGTTGCGAAGTGTGCGGCGAGTCACACCGGAAAGTTCTTACGATCTGTGCTCAATGCGATACCGTCCGGCAACGGCAAACAGCCAGGTGCAAAGAAGGCGGTTTCTCGAAGGTAGACTTTCGCGTTCATGCTAACCGTCTTCGGTCTCGAATCGCTGTCTCCTGGCTGGAGCGAATCAACCGTTTGCATCGGAGTATTCGACGGCGTTCACCTGGGGCATCAAGCGCTGATTCGCGCTGCTGCATCGGATGCGCGTTTGAATGGGAGGCCTTGTGTTGCGCTGACTTTCGACCGTCATCCGATGTCAGTCCTGAGACCGAAGTTCGCTCCTCAAACGGTCTTGCCGTTGCACGCGAGGGTTGAGAAAATTCGACCATGCGGTGCTGATGTGCTCGTGATCGCGCGGTTCGACCACGAGTTTGCGTCGATTGAAGCGGATCGATTCATTGAGGAAGTTTTGAAGTCTCAGCTCAAGGCTGCTTCGGTCGTTGTCGGGCACGACTTTGCATTTGGGAAGGATCGCGGGGGGGATGTCGAGTTTCTGCGGACACGCATTCCAACAGAGGTGATGCAACCATTCGAAAAGTCAGGGCGGCGCGTCAGTTCGACTGAAGTCAGGAAGGCAATCGCTTCGGGTCATGTCAGCGATGCGGCGGAGTTGCTTGGTGGTGACTTTTGCCTTTATGGCGTCGTCGTTCGCGGCAATCGGCTTGGGCGTGAAATCGGCATTCCGACGATCAATCTTGCATTGGCGACGCAGCAGATTTTGCCTGCCGATGGAATCTATGCAGGGTGGGCGGAGACAGAAATTGGACGTTTCGAAGCGGCGATTTCTATTGGCAAACGGCCAACTGTCGACGGTGCAGGTTTTGCTATCGAAGCGCACCTTCTTGAGTTTCCTGACGTCGAGATATATGGACATTGTGTTGCGCTGTCATTCGCGCATCGCATTCGTGACGAAGAAAAGTTTTCATCGGTCGAGGCGATGGCGGAGCAGATGCAGCGCGATGTTGCAGAGATCAAGAGAGTGCTGAGGGCCATGAAATGAAGAAGTTGCCGATGTGGGCTGTCGCATCGTTGGTTGCCGCTGTCGCCATTCTGGTCATCGTTGCCGTGAATGTCGTGCAGATTTTGGCGAAGCCGGGCGCAAGCGAACAAATGCGACTGGCTGTGAACGAAATGAAAGAAGCGACGTTGACTGGAAAGCCGGGAGGGTTTTTAGAGCACATGTCACGTAGCCTGAAGTTGCCGCCCCCTTATGATGCAATGGTTTCGAATCCGCATGCGGAGTTGAGTCGTTGGATTAGGCAAGCGGAAATCGAGCGGCTTGAGGTTACCGATGTCAGACCGGAGGTATACGGCACGTCGGGTGTCGTTCACGCGAACGTGGAACTGGTCGTGTCTGCACCTTTTACATTCAGCTACAATGGTCCGGTCGAGATCAACTTTCGCAAGGAGGTTCACAAGCGGCTCTTTGTGATTCCGGAAGAGAAGTGGCTTGTGGAGAGTTTCGGGCCAGTCGATCCATCGAACTTTCAATACGGATTTTGAGAACTATGAAGAACACAGTCTTGTTCGTTTCGCTTGCCATGTTGGCTGCGTTTGTTGCAGGTTGCTCCTGCGGTGGAAGCAGCGCAGATGAAGAACCTAATGATGAGTTTCGCCAAGAACCTCCGCCGGATGCCGAAGGCAACCGCCCATCGGCCCCCGGGGTTGAGCGCGATGTGCCGGTTGAAGAATCGCGTTAGACGAACTTGTAGCCGATTCCGCGAACTGTCACGATTCTCGGCGATTCTCCGTTGCCGGATTCGATTTGCTTTCGCAACCAACTGACGTGAACATCGACTGTTCTCGGAGTCACGTAAGCGTCGGGTCCCCAAACTCGGTCGAGCAGTGCGTCCCTTGTGAAGACCTTTCCAGGATTCGACGCGAGGAAATAGAGGAGGGCGAATTCTTTTGGCTTCAGCTCGAGGCGATTGTCACGCACCCACGCCTCGTGTCGGTCGGGATCGACAGTCAGCGTTCCAACATTGATGGGCTTCGCTTCAGATGTGGGCTTCGACCGTCTAAGGATCGCCCTAATTCGGGCGGAGAGTTCTGCGAGGTTAAACGGTTTTGTTAGGTAATCGTCGCCTCCGACTTCAAAGCCTTTGAGTCGATCCGTTTCGCTTGCACGAGCCGACAAGAACAGGATCGGCATTTTGCTTTCGTCCCGAATCGTCTTTGCGAGTTCGAAGCCGCTTCTGCCTGGAAGCATTACGTCGAGGACGATGAGGTCTGGCCGTTGAAGTCTGAAGTGTTTGACCGCGTCTTCTGCGGTCGAGCTCGTTACGACTGTGTGACCGTCTTTCGACAGTTGTCTTGCTATCGTCTCAAGCAGGCTCGGTTCATCTTCAACGACCAGAATCTTCATAGGCTCTCCGTCATGTTGCGATTATTTCTACGTTTGCGCGTGGCACCGTTACAACCGTTCCGTCTGCGAGTCTTGCTTTCAGCACTCTGACTTCGGTGCCCGATTCGACTGTTTGCAGTTCGGGCGGAAGTTCAACCACTTCGCCGAGTCTTCCAAAGTAGGGTTCTCTTATGATTCGAATGGGAGTTCCCTTATCGAGCGCGCTGCCTGCATCCGCGGCGGGCTCACCAGTTGGTGGGTTGTCGTTTGGAACAATGACTTCAGGTCGAATGACGCCAGCGCGAATTTGTGTCGCGCCGTTGATGCTCGCATCTTTTCCATCGACGGACTTGAATAGCTCGAAGGTGCGTCTTGCCATGGCGAGGTTGCCAAATCCTTCCGTCGCAACGATTGTGAGTGGGATGTTCTCTTGCCCTGTGATGGCGACGCCTATGTCATAGCCGAGATACTGAGTTATGTCCACATCTCTTACGGCTCCGGCGATCAATCCAACGACACCGACGCGTTCTGCTTCTTTGATCGCATCGAGAGTCACGCCAGACCCACCAATGAGGACACGCCCTTTGTCTTCGTCGCCAATGTGGTGTTTGTCGAGCACTTCATCCGGAGATGCGACAGCGACTCGAATCGTGCCGAACCTCTCACCGCCGATCCCGAAAATGCCTTGCACGATGGCACCACGGGTTTCGATGACTGCTCCTTCTTCCGGAATGATGTCGACGACCGTTCCCTTCAAGTACGCTTTGATTTCGACGGGTATTGGCGCCTCCCTGACAAGCAAGTTGCCAGTCACTTCCGAGAGCGCTTCGACGGTTCCTTCGTAGTCGCTGGTGACTGTGCCTTTGAACAGTCCGAACAGTCCCTTGGATTCGGCAATAAGCGTTCCTTTCTCAACCTTGTCGCCCACTTTGACCTTGAGCAGGCCCGCAACTTCTTTAGTTTCGACACCGAGCTTCTCTGCCACTTTTATGGTTTGAAGCATTCCAGGCAGCTCGGTTCTCGCGACCGGCGTATCCGGCTCGACCTTGTCTCCATCTTTGACCAAGACCTGGCCTTTTAGCGGCAGACGGCGAATTTTGCGCACGATCTGGTCGTGGCTAACTGTCAGTCCGGGTGTGTAGGCTGTGCCCAATTCTGTTTCCTCCGAGCGCCCCAATTGGGCGGTGATTTGCGCCCAAGTTTAGCACCCAGTACCGGTCGAAGCTATTTTGCGATGCGGTTGCTAAGGGGATGTTAAGGGCTTGGCCTGACCTGCGGAATGTGCGGTATTTACCGCAATTCCTCCATAGCAAATCGCCCTGATTTCTTGGTTGGCCCGTATTGGTACGGTTCTTGCTCGGAAGTTCGGTGGGTAGAAGGCCCAATAGGAAACGCATAAACTTCCTCTCCCATGCCCTCGCCCACACGGCACCGTTGCCAAGCCCTCAGGCAGACGGTGCAACCACCAGGGGCCGGAATCGCCCACCGGCCCCTCCTTCCTTTTGAGTCGTCGTATAATCCCATTCATGAAGGGCGAGATGATCACGTTTTCTGGAAACGGCAAGGAGTTTCAAGGGTATTTGGCGAGATCGGCGCAAGGGACCGGCCCCGGTGTCATCGTCATTCAAGAATGGTGGGGATTGGTTCCGCACATCAAGGACGTCGCCGATCGGTTTGCCGAAGAAGGCTTCACGGCGTTAGCTCCGGACCTATACGAAGGGGAGAGCACAACCGAGCCGGACGATGCCGGCACGCTGATGATGGCGCTCGACATAGCGAAGACCGAAAAGCTTCTGAGGGGTGCCGTCGAGCGGCTGCTTGCGGATGAGGCAACCGCCGGAGAGAAGGCCGGAGTCGTTGGATTCTGCATGGGTGGCCAGCTTTCGATGTTCGCTGCGGCGACGAATCCAAAGATCGGAGCCTGTGTGAACTTCTATGGAATTCATCCGAACGTGAATCCGCCTTTCGAGAACCTGGAAGCTCCAATTCTTGGCCTATTCGCAGCGAACGATCATTACGCAACGCCTGAAGCTGTAGCGAAGCTTAAGCAAACTTTGGATTCGCATGGCAAGCGCTATGAGTTTCACACTTACCCCGATACGGATCACGCGTTTTTCAACAATGATCGGCCTGAAGTCTACAATGCGGGAGCAGCGGAAGATGCATGGAAAAGGGTTACTGCGTTCCTTCGCAACGAATTGACATGAAGCTCAATGAGTGGTCCGTTGAAAAGAAGAAGTCGATATTCGAAGCGCTTGCTTCGAGGCACGATCCGCCCATAGGTGAGTTTGACCGCGCACTTCTAAAAGAGTGTTTCGCAAAGGGCCATGCACAAATGGGTGCGACGGTTTATGAGCCGCATGCTATCTGCTTCGAGTTTATTTTTCCGGATCCGTTGTCCACTTCGACAGTTCTAAGTGTGCGTGTCGAATCTCCTGAGCGGATCGTGTTTCTTCCTGTACCGCCGTGGGTGATCGAAAGCATTTGGCAAGGCGATGTCGACGGGTCGTATCACTTCGAGTCGGAAGCTAAGGCACTTCTCGACGAGTACATTGTGGAGTTGGCACCGGAATCGAATGCAAAGTGGTTTGGCCCGAGGCCAGCGAAGCGGCGTGAATGAAGCTGGTCACGATTTGGTAAGCGCAAATGCGTTTCCGAAGGGATCTCTGACATAAATTTCGCCGTCGCCTTCTCCTATCTTTGCAAATCCTTCACTTAGCAGGTGTTCAGCCGCTTTGTCAACATCTTGAACCGCGAGGTTGAACGTCGGTGTCGTACCGTCATCTGCCGTCATGAAGAGCCTAAGCGCGCCTGAGTCAAGTTCAATCCACTCGTCGCCTTCGTTTACTTGAGAGAACCCTAACACTCGCTGGTAAAAACCTGCAGCCTTCCGGAAGTCTTCGGCTCCGAGGGCAATGCAATTCGTTGTTTTGAACTCCATTTATCGATGCTACCTGACCGCATCAGATGCGTAATTCGAATGGAACGACCGCTTTGAGGATGATCCGCATTTGGAACGAATCTGCATTGGGGTCCCCGACGATCAGATAGTATTCTGCTCCGAAGTTTCCTGATTGCCTGAACGAGAGATACCAGTTTGCTTTGGAGTCTCTGACTACGACTCGACCTGCAATCGATTGGTACTCCGTCAGTTCAACGTTTATTCCAGCGATGTGCAATTGACTTCTTTGACTGCCGTTGTTTTCAAATGAAAGTTGCCCTGAAACGGTCAGCCTAAACGGAAACTTGTGGTAGCCATAAATGCTTCCTCTTATGTAGTCATTTCCGTCGACGGTTCCGAAGACGGTGCCGGCCGAAATGGAAGTGTAAGGGTTGTTGCTTGGGTACGTGACGAGTCCGCCGTAAAGCCTGTCCATCGATCCTTGGAAGTTGGAAATCGAATGCCTTAGATTCAGCTTAAGGCCATTTCGGAGCGATACGTCTGCGTTGAATGATCTTGTGTCGAAATACACCCCTGATCCATCCCACTTATCGGAATCGAAGAATGATGCCGCGACGCCGACTTGTGAAACACTGCCAGTTGTGAAAAACTTTTCGTACTGAAGCCTTCCCTGCCAACCTTTCAACCCTCTTCTTGGCGCAAAGCCGATCCGTGGGAAATACTCCGGACTGATTTGTTGCCAACCAAAGCTACCCTGGAATTCCTTGTCGCCATAGAAAATGTCTGCGTCGAACCTGTTGCCGTAGCCGAGCTCTGAATCGTGAGTCGTCGCATGGATCATTCCAATTCCCCACCGTTCACCTCGCAACATCAGTTCTGCGTTCAAGGCGTTGTTCGATATTCCAGTGTCTTCGCGGTCGCTGTATACCCAACCGAGCGTCAAGCTCGATCTCGGGTCGAGGGCTTGTCGGTATCTGACGGCAGAGTTCGTTGCGTGTCCAATCTGCACGGTCGTCAATGCGCCGATCGAGATGTTGTCCGACACATTTCCGAAGACTTTCCCGCCAACATCGAATTGACCTATGCGTTGCGATGCAAAAGGTCTTGCGCTCCCCCCAAGTCGAAAGAAGTCGCCGCCTTCGACGAAGAACGGCCGACGCTCATCAGCAAGCCTCTCGAATCGTGAAAACTCAAGCCCAAGGACTGCGCTTTCGATATTTTGGAAGTCGGGGTTGACTGACCCAAGCGCGGTCACTTGCGGATTGATTCGATATCGAAGGTCGACGCCGGTATTGAAGACGATCTCGTCTTGTGGTTCGCTGTATCCGATGACTTGGTACGGCAACGCTTGAATGACACTTGCCCGATCGATTTGTGGAATTGAAACTTGCTTCCAAATGGCGTGCCTATCGGAACGTTCGTCGGGGCCGATGTTCGCGTAGGCGGCGGTAAACTGCTGGCGACGATAGACTCTTCCAAGGTTGATGTCGATGTCCCTCGTTCCTGACCCTGGCAATGGAAGAATCGCCCATGGAATTGCTATCTCCACTTCATAGCCCAAGTCTGTTATACGAGACTTTGCGATCCAGTCGCCTTGCCACTCCCTCTTCGCAGCACGCCCACCCGCTATACTGAATCGGCTCCCCCCTCCGGCTGATACTTCGAACTGGCTGAAGTCGTCGCCTCTCTTTGTGGCAAACGCATTGATGACAAACCAAACAACGTCATCGCCTGAGAGGTTTCCACCTCTTCGGTATTCGGTCGCCCGGATTTGGGATGGGTTCGGATCATCGCAAACAAAGGCGATGTAGATGTTCGACGGATCGTATCCGATCCATGCTCTCGTTCGGAATGGCTCTCGTGAGCCATCGGCGAGCAGCGTTAACCCTTCGACCATCGCCGCTTCGCTCCACTCATCGGCGTTAACAAAGCCATCGATCGTTGGAGGTGCGCTGATCTGCTTCCCTTCAATCACGGGATTTTGCGAGGCAGCCAATACCGGCAATAGGACAAGCAGAAGTGCAGCAACGCGTCGCATCGGTGAGTGTACGGAGTCATTCTGGTCGCCGTTACGAGCAGGCACTTTGGACCCAGTCGCTACATTTAGTCAGCCAGAGACGGCGAATTATTGCATATTGGATCCGTTCAGAATCGGAGAGATTTGGACATGACGACGCTCCGATAGTTCGTGCATTGCCATTGCACGTGCTCAATGAATGCGAAACTCTTTTTGCTGTAGTAGCTTATCAGATGCCCTGCGTTTTCAGAGGTGTCGAGCGCCAAGTGATTGGCGCCATCGGCGATTGCCAGGAATTCACAACATTCAATCAGCTTGGAGCCGATCCCGAGTCGTTGCAACTCCGGATGAACAGCAAACTGACCGAAGGATGCGACATCGATTCTGTCAAGCCAGGGCGATCCGTCCGTTTTGTCGCACGGATAGAATGAAACTGTGGCGACGAGCTTTCCATCTCGTTCTCCAACAACAGTCTTTGCGCCATTGCATCGGTCTTTTGTCTTGCCCGGAGACTGGTGAGTCGCTAAGTAGTGAAGGCCTTGCTTTGCGAGAGGAGCATAGGCGAGGTGAAGCAGTTCCGTTAGTTCTTCAAACGAGTCTTGATCAGAGAGCTCGCGCAGGGTTACACCATTGAAGCTTGTTGGAAGCATTTGGTTTTTTTGGTGGGCAAGGAGAGACTCGAACTCTCACGTCTTTTGGACACTGGAACCTAAATCCAGCGCGTCTACCAGTTCCGCCACTCGCCCTGGAGATCGCGATAGTACCCGTTGCCTTCATTGCACTTCGAGGAGAATAGTTTCCGTAAGATCGGCATCTCCATCGAAGTAGCGAATCTCAAGGCGATGTGTGCCTTTCGTAAATCCCAGCAAGCCAGTCCAGCGGTCTGATTTCGGCGTCATCGGTATCTCTCTAAAGATGCCTGGGCGCGTCGTGTCGCTGACGATTACCTCTGGCGTGGCACGCTGGTAGTGTGTCCCGCCTTTTGTGGCGAATACATCAACTTGCACCAGACCTTCTTTTGCCGGCGAAGGGTTCGTTTCGATACGGATTTGGACTCTGTCGGGTGACTTTTGGGAGTCGCCGCCACTCGAGCAACCAAGAACCGAGATGACGAGCGCTGCGAGCAGGATCCTGAGCATCGGGTTTGGTTTTATACCCCTACGATTGGAACAGCGCGCAAATCGCGCCTGCTGGGTCGCGGATGAAAGCGAACCCGCCCGACCCATAAGCGTGCTTTTTCGTAAGAACTTCACCACCACGGGCCTTGACTTGCTCCAGGCTTTTGTCGAGGTCTGCGACTGTGAAGTAGACCATCCACATCGGATCGCAATCTGGAGTAACCGCCGTCTTGTGGCAGACGCCTGCCGCGGGATCCGAACCTTCTGGAGGGATCATGTTGTAATCGTCGAAATCTCCGCAGTCGACCGCTTCTGATTTCCAGCCAATCACGTGGGCATAGAAGTCGCGAAGTTCTTCGCAACGATCTGAACTGATGTCGACCCAGCCGACTGTCCCGACTTTAGGCACGTAGCTCATCGTGTTTGAATCCACCTTACTGAGATTCTTGAAGGCATGTTTCGAGTGAAGTACACACGGTGATCGGCTTTTTGAAACGTATCTTCACCGCATTTGTAAATGTCCGTGAACGTTTGCGGATTTCGGTCTACAAGTGGGAACCACGAAGACTGGACATGCACCATGATCCGATGTCCTCGTTTGAACGTGTGCAGGATGTCCGGCATTGTGAACTTGACCAAAGTTGGTTGATGCGGATTGAGAGGCGAGGGATTTGTCCAGCTATGCCTGTACTTTGCGCGCATGGGTTCGCCGCGAACGAGCATTTGATAACCGCCCATTTGAATCTCTGATCCACGAGGCGAATCGTTTGGCGCATTGTCCGGATAGACGTCGATGAGCTTGACGATATAGTCGGCATCCGTTCCGCTCGTTGCGATCCAGAGGGAAACTTCGACCGGTCCTCCGAGTGTTATGTCCTCTTCGAGGGCTTCAGTTTGGAATCGCAAGATGTCGTTCCGATGTTGTGCGAATCGTTGATCTTCAAGCAAGTATTGCCTCGGCATTCCGGTCGATACGGCCGCCGTAAATGGAACGGGGTTCGCAGGGTCGTTTACATACTCTGCAAAGTCGATGGCCGTGACTTCTCCAGGTTGTGTTTGCGACAAGCGACCACTTGCGCCAAGGTACAAGGTGAACTCTCTTGAGTTGTCCGGCGGGAACTGCGAGAAGGTCAGCCAACGGTTCGCACCCGTGTTGAACAGAGTCAGTTTGGGAGCGGCAAACGATCCGCGATCTTTCAAATAGTATTCGAAAAACGGAAACTGAATGTTATTTCGGAAGTACTCGCCAGTTCTCTCAACGAAGCGAATATCGTGAAGCGAATCGCCTGCTTGAGACGACCAAGTTCCGTGATACCAAGGGCCCATCACAAGGTGCGCTTTGTGCCCCGGATTGAAGTTGTCGATCGCCTTATAGAGCGCGAGAGGACCGTAAAGGTCTTCCGCATCGAACCAGCCTCCGACGACAAGTACCGCGTGACGAATGTTCTTCATATGTTGCGGAACGTTCTGCGCTTGCCAATATTCGTTGTAATCGCCGTTATCCATCCACTGCTGCCACAACTCGATTTGGTTCATGTTGTACTTCGTATTGGCATTTCTGAGCGGGCCCATTTCGAGAAAGAACTTGTAACCGTCGTTGGTTCCGTGTTGGAACACTCGGGGGCCGTAGTCTTGTGTAGGTCCTTCTCTTTTCTTCCCAAAGCCTGCGATGAAGTTCATCGCGTGGGGCAAGAAGAACGCGCCGTTGTGGTGCATGTCGTCACCGAGCCAGTTGTCGCACATCGGAGCTTGCGGTGAAGACGCTCTGAGAGCAGGATGTGCATCGATCATTCCAGCCGCGGTGTAGAAACCGGGAAACGAAATTCCCCATTGCCCGACTCGTCCGTTATTATTTGGAATGTTCTCGATGAGCCATTGGATCGTGTCGTAAGTGTCTGTCGATTCGTCGACTTGTGTGCCCGTTTTGTTTGGAATGTAAGGCGTCATCCACTTGAAATCGCCTTCTGACATGTATCTGCCACGTACATCCTGATAGACGAAGATATAGCCGGAACTCGCGAAATCGCTCGACGGGCCCAGCGACGTTCTGTAAGCGTCGCCGTATGGGCGCACACTGTACGGTGTTCTCATCATCATGATCGGATAGCGCTGGGCTTGGTCTTTGGGCGTGTAAATCGAAGTGAACAAGCGGACTCCATCTCGCATAGTTATGTAGACTTCTTGCTTGTCGTAGTTGGCTTGTATATCGTACTGCTGGCAGTAGCCAGCGATCGCGAGCAGTGCGAAAATTGCGACTGAAGTGAGCCTTGTTTTCATCATTTTGGGCTCTTCTTCGACGGATCAGTATTGGTTTTCCTGCACGGATGTTGCTTGTTCACGCGGCACATTCATGGGAGAGAAGACTTTGAATACAGGAGCAGCTTTGCCGGCATCCGGTAAACCGAAAAAGCCCCAAGCGATAGCCCCGTCAAGCCCTTCTGGTTCGAGCAAATAGAATGCGAGGATTCCAAGCGGTTGAGCTGTATCCACGTAGAACCAACCGGCGCTCGCTTCGAGTGTGCGGCTCATGTGCTCACCCTCCAATCGAATCAGCCTTCTACCTTGGAACGGCTGCAGGCCTTGGATGGACTCTGTAACCAGAAAGTGATCGGCAACAACTGTGGAGCTTGCAAGGAGTCGTTCGACGACGATTCCGTGTCGAATCAGCAGCTCTGCAACATCTTTGTGTTCGGCAGAGAAAAGGTATCCACCGGGGAACTTAGCTGTTCGCGTTTCCACGAATCTGTCGAAGACATCGAGTTGGACTTTTTCAATTTCTTTCGGTGCTTTGTTTCTTGCGACAGGCTCGACAGGTTGAGCAACCTCCAGCAAAACGTCTTCGATTCCTCTGCTCTTCATTTCGAAGCGCACGCCGAGTTCCATTGAGCTTCCCTTCTTGGCGTCGATTCCCATTTGGACCACTCTTGCGTCCGCACCGCGAGTCAGCTCGATAATCTTCACTTTGTCTTGTGCGACCTCGACAAGGATCGACACAACGAATGCGTGTGTGACAGCGATGCGGTCTTTGAATGCAAGGTAGCTTGTTGCTTCGCTTAGGATTCCGATTCGGTTGCGAAGACCGACGTAAGTCGAAACGTACCTTCCTTCGACGCCGAAGGTTTCCCACCTGCGCGTATCTCCCCTGCGCGTTGCATTTCCATAGTCGAACAGCTCGAAGCCGTAATCCGATCGCATACCTTTGCGCAGCCTTGGGAGCAATTCGTCGCGCGTGTATCTAATCACATCTGGCTCGGTTATCGGAGACATCGGGGGGGCATAGGTCAACTGGTACCCATGCCGAGTTCCGTTCGTCGTGTGCAGGTCCATCACGACATCAGGATCCCATGTCGTGTAAATTCGATTGAGAACCGCACGCATTTCATGCGAGTCCGCCTTTATGCAGTCGCGATTGAGGTCGAAGCCCTGACCATTCGGCCTCGTGCCAACGATTTCCGGGCCATCTTGGGAGCCTCGATTTCTCATTCCGTCTCCGAAATTGTCATTTCCGTCAGCGTTGTAGATCGGAACGAAGAGAAGGATGCACTCGTCGAGGATCCGTCGCAAGCGGAACAACTCTGGAGTTGGCGTCATCTGCGGATTGCGATAAACGTCGAGCATGATCGCAAATTCGCGCATCAGTTGGAGGCTCGCTTCTTTTCCTTCGACTTCACCTCCATGAATGTTTGCCTGAATATAGACGATGGCTTTGCCGCTTCGCCTCGCGTCGGCTGGTCCTGCAACCGGCGAATCCGAAACGATGACCAATGGGATTTTTCGTCCTTCCTCACTCGTGCCGATAAATTCCATGCGAAACGGCGCACCAAGACGTTGCAACTCTTCGATGAACGCAAGGACCTCTTGGTGACTCGAAGTCTCGCGGTAAGCGGATGTTTCGGCTTTCGTTTGCGGCCAGCTTTGGGCGAGTGCAGGGCCAGGGATACAAAAAGCGAGCAGGGAGATAACAGCATTGCGCATGCGGGGGAATATACCGGCTTTATCAGGGATATACTCCCGACTATGTCGATACCGGCGAAGGGAGCGTTGCGATGGTTGCTGCCTCCTTTCGTATTCGTCGGCGAGGTTTCGATCCTCCTGATTGAGTTTGTTCGTCGGCTCTTCAGGAGGCCGTTCGAGGGCAACGAAACACTCTCCCAAATGGCTTTCATCGGGGTCAATTCGGTGCCGATCGTCGCCCTGACGACTTTCGCTTCTGGCGCAGTGCTGTCTCTCTATTTGGCTCCGCTGCTGCGACAGTCTGGCGCTGGGGAGCTGTTGGGCGGTGTGATCGGCTTGACGGTCGGGCGGGAGCTTGCTCCAGTCATCGCTGGAATCATGGTGGCGGCGCGATGCGGAAGTGCGATGGCCGCCCAAATCGGATCGATGGCTGTCACGGAGCAGATCGACGCGCTTCGCGCACTGGCGGTAAACCCGTACTCCTATCTGCTCGTTCCGAGGGTGTTGGCGGGCGTTTTGATGCTGCCGATACTCGGACTCATTGGTGCTTACTCGGCGGGGACTGGCGCGCTGCTCGTCGCTTCAACTCACGGCATTCCTGCATCGCAGTTCATGCGTTCGCTCGAAGTGTTCACCGAGCCGTGGGATTTTATCGGCGGAGTCATCAAAACGATGTTCTTTGGACTCATCATAGCGGTCGTTTCGTGTCAGCAGGGATTGCGAACGACTGGCGGAGCAGTTGGGGTTGGGAGAGCGACGACCGGCGCCGTCGTAATCAGCATGGTGCTGATCTATGTAGCGAACTACTTCATCGCTGCTTGGTTCTATTGACGCTGATCACTCGTGCGTCGAATGTCAGCCGCCGAGCCAGGACTTCAGCGGATCGATGAAGAGCACAATCGCAAAGAGGCCAATCGCGCAAAGGAAACAAGTTGCGAACAGCCCAACGTTGACAGGCGCGAACTTCGTCGGATGAACTTCCGGGTCGCGAAGCGTCGCTTGGACAATCTTCAAGTAGTATGCGACGCTTATAACCGAGTTGACAGCGAGAATTAGTGCAAGCCAGACGAGATTCGCGTTGACCGCATCGAAGAAGATGAAAAGCTTGCCAAAGAATCCGCCGGTCGGAGGTACGCCAGCAAGCGATGCCATGAATACGATCATCATCGCTGCAGGAAACGGCGCGCGGCGCCACATACCGTAGAGATCTTCGAGCAAAGTTCCCTCTTTGCCTTTGCTCGCGGCAGACGAAAGCACAGCGAAAGCACCGAGCGTCATGACCGTGTAAGCGATGAGATAGAACGCTACGGTTTCGTATCCGATGGTTAGATTGGGCATGCCTTTTGCCTTTGCCCAAGCGACGATCGCAACCAAAATGTAGCCTGCTTGCGCGATGCTCGAATAGCCGAGAATTCTCTTCGCATCTTTTTGCGCAAGAGCGATCAAGTTTCCGACCGTCATTGTGATTACTGCGAGCACTGTCAAGATCGGAATCCAAACATCTTTCATCGCCATCGATGCATCGAGAAATCGAATGAGCGCAGCGAACGCTGCGACTTTCGAGGCGGCGGCCATGAAGCCCGTGACAACCGTCGGTGCGCCCTGATAAACGTCGGGTGTCCACATATGGAAGGGAACGAGCGCGACTTTGAATGCGAAGCCGACGAGTATCAGCCCCATGCCCGCGTACGCTACGTTGACCGCAGTGGGGTCGGGAAGTTCCAAAGAGAACAACGCAGGAATGCCCGCAACGTTCGTCGTTCCAGTCGCACCATAAATGAGGGAGATGCCATAGAGCATGAATCCCGACGCGAACGCGCCAAGCAGGAAGTACTTTAGCGCGGACTCTTGTGAGCGTTTGTCCTTTTGGCTGAGACCAGCGAGCACGTAAAGCGCGATCGAAAGCGTTTCGAGTCCAAGGAAGACAATGAGGAGGTCGCGCGAAGTCGCCATGATCATTCCGCCCATCGCGGCCCACATGACAAGCGGATAGAACTCTCCAAACGCCAATCGCTTTTCTCGGAGATAGCCTTCGCTGAAGATAACCGTTAGGAAAGCAGTCGCTATGAGGGTGAGCTGAATGATTTGACCGAATCGGTCATGCAGGAACAGCCCTCCTCCCACGGACCCTTGCGCATTGTCGAATCGCGGCCCAAACGATTCGAGCGCTGGAAGATTCCAGTGGTAGACGACGCACCCTGCCGCTGCAGCGAGACCGACGATGCAAACCCATACAATCACGTCATTGCTTCTTCGCGGCCAGATCATTTCGATCAGCATCGCAACGACGCCGGTGGTTGCGACCGCGATCAGAGGAAGCAGGGCTTCCCACGGGATGGGTGCTGGTTGGGCAAGTGCGCTATTCATGCGGCGCTGTGCTCCTCAATCGATTGCATTCGTTTGCAATTGTTTCAAAGTCATCGTTCAGTTTCGATTCGGCGAAGAAAACGATTCCCATTCCATTGAACTCTTCCCAAAGGGAAGTTCTATCACCATGAAGTCCGCAGGCAAGCGTTCCCATTCGAAGGTTGCGGACTTCGCTTGGAGGGATGCCGCTTTCTCGTTCGTTCCACGCAAAGGCGGATGCCGGCAAGTCGCTAACAAAATCGAGATAGACTCCGTCGCCTCCTTCGACATACACAACGTTGAACCGAGCTTCGGATATTGATTCGAGGAGTTCGCGGTCGCGTTCGAGATGATTTCCGCCGTACTGCATCGGTGTCGACCATTTTGGAGCAGCGCCGATGAGTCGATAGAACGCTCCATCGCAGCCTGCATCGATGGCCCACTCCAGCGTTTCCGAGATCTGCTTCACATACTTCGTTTGCAAGACGTCGCCTTCGGATGGATCGACTTCGATAACCGCATTTAGATCGATGTCATCGACGAGCGCAAGGCCGTATGGATTCATCGTTTCAAACAGCACGGCAGGCCCGTCGCTGCCAAGTTCGTCGATCAGCGAGGTGGCGTCATCGTTCGAAGGCGTGATCAGTGCATCCGGCTTATACTCACGTGCGAATTCGAGCAACTCGATGTAGCTCGTTTGGGGAAACCATGCGAACCACGGCGCGCGATCTGCCGCACCGCCGCGTGAAGCCGCTATCAACCTTTCGCGGCAGTTCACCTCGATGCCACCGCCTTCATTTCTTCCTTCTGTCGGTAATGGCTGTTTTGCACGAGAACGCGGCCTTGCGTCCAGCTTCCGAGGTCATCGCCGTCTCGTTCGAGCGCTTCGACGATATCGCCGTTTCTATTAATGTCGATTTCCTTGTTAGCCCAGGTCGGTCTTTCGCCTGGAGGAAGCAACGTTTGATGCCTTACCGCATTGATGCTCGCTTCCATTTTTTGCGTGAAGAACGTCGGATACAGTCCGGCCCAAAAGATGAACACAACAAGCAGCCAAACGGACGCTTGCTCCCAAGGCTTGATGTCACGAAGTCGCTTGATTGCAGGCTTGTCATTCGGGCCGTAAAACACCTTCTGATACATCCAGAGCAGATACACGGCTGCAAGGACCACTCCTGCGCCCGCAGCGATTGGCATCCAAAGCGGGACTGCGCCTTCGAATCCTGCTTGGAACGCGCCGAGCATAGCAAGGAACTCTCCAATGAAGCCGTTCATGCTTGGAAGTCCGACTGAACTGAGCATGATGATCAGAAACAGCATGGCAAACATCGGCATTTGCCTTTTGAGGCCGCTGTAGTCTTTGAAGAGTCGCGAGTGTGTTCGCTCATAGATCATTCCGACCATCAAGAACAGTGCGCCCGTGCTGATTCCGTGGTTGATGGACTGCAGAACACCGCCTGTAATTCCGTTGTGGTTGAGCGCGAAAATGCCAAGCATAACGAAACCGAGGTGGCTAACCGACGAATAAGCGACGAGGCGCTTCCAGTCGGTTTGCACGGCGGCCATGATGGCGCCATAGATGATGCCGACGACAGCGAGGCCCATCATGAAAGGAGCGGCTTGAACCGTTGCTTCTGGAAACAGCGGCAAACAGAACCGCAGGAAACCGTACGCTCCCATTTTCAGCATAACTGCGGCGAGGATGATCGACCCTGCTGTCGGCGCTTCGGTGTGCGCGTCAGGCAGCCATGTATGCACCGGGAACATTGGAACCTTGACGGCGAAGGCGAGCGCGAACGCCGCAAAGAGCAGCAACTGAACGTTTCCAACGGCGAGTTCGCCTCGACTTGCCAGGTCTTGGAGAAGGATGAGATCGAACGTTCCAGCCATGTTGCGGATCGCGACGATGGCGACGAGCATGAAGATCGATCCAAGGAACGTGTATAGGAAGAACTTAGCCGAAGCGTATTGTCTGTTCTTGCCACCCCACACGAGGATCAAGATGTACATCGGAATCAGCGTGGCTTCGAAAAAGACATAAAAGAGAATCAAGTCGAGCGCACAAAACACGCCGAGCATCGCCGTCTCCAACACGAGCACAGAGATCATGAAGTCTTTCGCGCGCTCTTTGACATAGAAGCTGAACCAGATCGCGATGACGGTGATGAATGTCGTAAGCAGAACGAGCCAGAGACTAATTCCATCAATACCAAGCTTGTAGGTGATGCCCCACGATTTGATCCAAGGTATCGATTCGACAAACTGAAAATGGTATGTGTTGCCGCTGAAGAAGTACCAAACGGAAATCGATGCGATCAGCGTCACGACGGAGCAGACGAGGGCGAGGTACCGATGCCACGACGCGTATTCGCGCGGGATCAGCGCGAGAATGGCCGCTCCGATGAGCGGGATGAAAATCATGAGACTGAGGAGTCCCATGCCTTGCGTTGTCGTTTGCGCCAATGTGTTCATGCGTTATCTTGAAATCGAATAGAAGATGTAGGAGGCGATAGCGAGTGCCCCGATGAGAATGGCCATCGCGTAGGCCCTAACGAAACCAGACTGTGTTTTGCGGATGAGTTTTCCAGTCGAAGCAACGACCCATGGAATGCCGTTTACGAAGAGGGTATCGATGACTCCCTTGTCGAAGATCTTATAGAACGCATCCGAGAACTTGCCACCGATATCGACAAACGTTTTGACCATCGCGTTGTCGTATCCCCATTGCGAACCAGCGAGCCTGCGAAGTTTGGTGTCTTCGTTCTGTGGAATTCCTTTCTTGTACCGCGCGCGATTCCAAAGGATTCCCAACAGCCCTGCTGCAATCGACAAAAGTATCAGAACGGCTTCGGTCGAATGCGAAACCTTGAACATTTCTTTTGCGGGAAGCACGGTCGGTTGCGCAGAAACGGCGTTCCATTCTTTGAATAGATTAGTAGTGTGCGCGCCGAACACTTCGGTAACAGGGTAGCCACCCGACAGAATGAGTCCACCGAAGGTAGAGAGCACAGCAAGGACGACGAGCGGAAACCACATCGCCGGCTTGACTTCGTTAGGTTCATGCGACGGGCCCAGGTCGTGGTGATCGTGATCTTGTCCGTCTTCGTGTTCATCGACATATTCGATGAAGAAACCATGCTCATCGTGGCCGTGATCATGATGGTCGTCGTGTTCGTGATGCTGGGCGTGATGGTGAACATGCGCCGGTTCGGGCAAGTTTCTCCAACGCTCTTCTCCGCTGAAGAACGTTAGCCAAAACATTCGAGTCATGTATGCTGCGGTCAAGACAGCTGTTGCGAGACCGATCGCCCACAAGATGACTGGATTGATCGCCCATCCTTGCGAGTGCCAGTATTCATTGCTTGCAAAGACCTTTCCAAGGATGTCGTCTTTGCTCCAAAAGCCTGCCCAAATCGGAATTCCGCAAATTGCGAGCCATCCCATAAGCATCGATCCATAAGTGATCTTCATGTACTTTCGCAATCCGCCGTAGTTGCGCAGGTCTTGATTGTGCGCCATTGCGTAGATCACTGCACCGGCGCCCAGGAACAGCAGAGCTTTGAAGAACGCGTGGGTCGTGACATGGAACATTCCCGTCGAGAATGCGCCGACACCGCACGCAAGGAACATGAAGCCCAGTTGCGAAACCGTCGAGTATGCGAGAACTTTCTTGATGTCGTACTGACCCCAAGCGATAGTCGCTGCAAAGATCGCGGTGAAACAGCCGATGACTGCGACCGTTCCCATTGCGAAGGCCGACATTTCAAAGAACACATGGCATCGCGTGACGAGGTACACGCCAGCGGTGACCATCGTCGCGGCGTGGATGAGCGCGGATACAGGCGTTGGGCCTGCCATCGCGTCTGGAAGCCAAAGGTAGAGCGGGAACTGCGCGGATTTGCCGACGGCGCCGATAAACAGCAGCAGCGGGATTGCCCATACCACTGCTCCGCCCCATTCTCCAACGACTTGCTGTGCGAGCGGCAGAATGACGTCGAAACTCAAATAGCGCGTTTCACCGCCGAGCAAGGTTTGGCTCGATGCGAATACGACGGCGATGAGAAACATGCCGAGCGCCATCCCCCAATCGCCGATGCGGTTAACGATGAACGCTTTGTTCGCTGCCTTTGCGTTTTCGATGTCTTCGTACCAGAATCCGATCAGGAGATAAGAGCAAAGGCCCACTCCTTCCCAACCTATGAAGACGAGCGCGAGGTTGTTGCCCAAAACGAGCATCAACATGAACGCGATAAATAGATTCAAGTAGGTGAAGAAACGAGGGTAATCCTTATCGTCGGCCATGTAGCCGGTCGCGTATAGGTGGATGAGTGCACCGATACCTGTGATGATCAACACCATCGTCAGCGACAGCGGATCGACTCGCAATTCGAATGGTATGTGAATCGATTGAAGGTTGATCCAGTCGAACCAAGTACTAATCGCGACCCTTGCGTTTTCTGGCTGGTTTGCAATGTGCGACACCAGGATGCAACCGATCACGAACGCTGCTGCAATTGGCAGGACGGCCATAAAGCCGAGGATTCGGCGGCCAGTCGACTTGCCAAACGCACGTTCGATCGCTTTCCCGAATGCAGCCTGGAACAAGAATCCAGCAAGCGGCAACAGCAAGACGAGCCAAACGAGATTGAGACCCGACGGCATCGACGGATCCATCAGTTCTGGCATATCGCCCTCCGTTTGACTTGCAGTTTCATCATCCTCTCAAAATGTTCATTTCGTCTATGTCGATCGTTTCTTTGGTGCGGAAGATCGCCATGATGATTCCGAGACCTATCGCGACTTCTGCTGCTGCGACTGCCATAACGAACACGACAGCCATTTGGCCATTCATGACGGTCGCATCCTTCGAGATCATGCCAATTAGCGGAAACTCGTGATAGCGGGCGAAGGACAAGAATGTCAGGTTTGCGGCATTGAGCATCAGCTCGATGCACATGAAGATCACGATTGGATTGCGCTTCATGACGACGCCGACCGCGCCGATCAAAAACATCACTGCACCCAGAGCGAGGAAACCCATCAAGGGAATGCCTTCCATCACCCTCTCCTCTTCGCGAGCAGAATTGAGCCCACGATGCCGACGAGCAGCAGTATGCTGCAGATTTCAAATCCGTAAACGTAATTCGAGAAGAGCGCGGTACCCACTGATTTTGTCGTGCCAAGTTCTGGGTTCGACGTCGGATTTACTGCCCATTCGAGCGGCATGATGACTTGCGAAAACACAACAATGCCGAGTGCACCGGCAACAGCGACCGCACCCCACCATTTTATGTAGCTCTTCTCTTGGAGCATTTGCGGCGCACTGAGATTGAGAAGGAGGATTACGAACAGGAACAGCATCATGATGAGGCCCGTATAGACCAAGATTTGGCTGATACCGATCAGGTCGTAATTCATCATAAAATAGAGGACCCCTAAAATAAAGAAGTTTCCAGCAAGGCAAATCGCGCTTCTAACCGGACTTTTGAACGCGATTACGCCGACTGCAGAGATCACCGCTAACAGCGAAAGAATGACGAAGGCAACGGTCTCTACTGTCATGACCGTGTCACCTCAATAGTAGTATCCGTGTTTGCAGGCATATCGATCAGCGTGACTGAGGGTCCGAACTTTTTGGCTTTCGGAATTCGGACAGTCGCGACGTAAGTCGCATAGATGAGAATCAGGAGTCCAAATGCGCCAAACATTGCAGGCCATCCGTACATCATCCATATCGCTACGACGACGAAATTGAGTGCGGCGATGGGAAGAAGATACTTCCAGCCAAGCGCCATAAGCTGATCGTAACGCAGTCTTGGAAGCGTGGCGCGAATCCAGATAAAGAACGTCAGGAACAGCGTCGCTTTGCCAAGGAACCAAAATGGCGCGAGCCAGGGATTCAGCAAAAAGGTGAGCGCGGATGCGAGCCAACCCATTCCGTTGTTTGCAGCGAGACCAGCAAGATACTCAAGGTTGAGTGGCAGCGGACTCCAGCCACCGAAAAAGAGAACCGCAAAGATTGCCGAGAACGCGAGCATGGTCGCATATTCGCCCATGAAGAACACGGCGAACTTCATCGAGGAGTACTCCGTGTGAAATCCTGCGATGAGTTCCGACTCGGCTTCCGGCAAGTCAAACGGCGCGCGGTTCGTTTCGGCGACCATGCAGATAAAGAAGATGACGCCCGCCACTAAACCGAACGGTGTGAGGATGAACCAGCTCTGCAGCCACTCTTGTCCATAGAGCGGTTCGAATTGCCTCTGCACCATTTCGGTTAGTCGAAGCGAGCCAGAAGGGAGCGCGACGCAATACAGCGCGACTCCCATTGCGAGTTCATAACTCACCAACTGGGCCGCGCTGCGAATGCCTCCGAGCAGCGAGTACTTGTTGTTTGAGGCCCAACCGCCGAGAACGACGCCGTAAACACCGAGCGATGAGATGGCGAGGATCCAGAGAATGCCGATGTCGACGTCCGCGATCGGTGTCAGCAGTTTGTTTGGCCCCCAGGGTGTCGTCGCCAGAATGACGAATGCTGGAAACAAGGCGATCGCAGGCGCGATCATGTAGATCAGCCGATCGACTTTGTCTGGAATGACCTCTTCTTTTAGGAACAGTTTGATGCCGTCTGCAATCGGCTGAAGGAATCCAAACGGGCCGACGCGATTGGGTCCGATTCTGTCTTGGAACCAAGAAAGCAATCGGCGTTCCCACCAAATGATGCCTGGAACGACTGCGAGTATGAAACCGACTATGATGCCGATTCGCAACAGCGCCCACCAAATGGAGTCGCCGCTCTCAGTTTCAATACTGTTATAGAGTGAAGTCGCGAGCATGTCCTCTCGAAGCCCTTTGCGCTATGGCGTGTTGCTCGGCACCTCCATCGCA
This sequence comes from Fimbriimonadales bacterium, assembly GCA_026129745.1. Taxonomy (GTDB): domain Bacteria; phylum Armatimonadota; class Fimbriimonadia; order Fimbriimonadales; family ATM1; genus JAHCHL01. The sequence goes on from JAHCHL010000001.1 coordinate 42,440, forward strand.
GTGTATTCGACATCGACCGCCTGTGGCTCCGTCGATTGATTGGCTGGAATGACAACCCCTTCGCCTTCGAGGTTCTCATAGATGGCCGATTGAAATTTTTGATGACTCGCTGCAATCAACTGCATGACTTCGTGAGCATGGAACGGCGGCGGGTCACCTTTCATCCTAAGCAAGAGCTCGCCGAAGGATTTCCATGCAGGCTTGGCGCTCCCTTTTGCCGCGATGATCGGCTTGATTCGCTGAACCCTCCGCTCCAAGTTTGTATAAGTGCCGTCTTTCTCGCTGAACGCACACGCAGGAAGCAAGACGCTTGCGAACTGCACACACTCTGATTTTATGTGGTTTTGCACAACTAAGAATTCGACCGTTTCGAGCGCCTTTGTGACCAACTCATTGTCATGAGAGAGCGAGAGAGGGTCGCATTCGAGCAGCCAAAGGGCTTTCATCTCGCCACTTGCACACGCTTCAAGTATTTCGCGCGTATTCTTCCCTTCCGCGCTTGGCATGAATTCGATCTGTCTCGCCCCTTCTTCATTGGCTGATGTCGCGAAAAGGTTGTACTTTTCAGAGCTATTGCAAGCAATTGTGAGATTGCTAAGAGCGCCGACGACGTGCTCGCCGTTTCTGAGGTCGAGAAGCGAGCGGCTTGCTGCGAGGGCGAATCCGGACTTCATCGCATCTGCTGCTCTCCGGATCGCTTCTTCGCCAACTCCGGTTATTGAGGACGCTTCGGCGATGTCGACGCCTCCGGCACCTGTTGCGGCTCGGTGGATTGCTCCCAGCAACACCGCTTCCGTACCTGGTCTATATCGCAATGAAGTGTGTGCGAATGTGTCTGCCTCGCACGCTTCCGGACAAGCCACGATTACTTTTGCATCGTTTCGGAACCATGCTTTTCTGATTCGCAAGAAAAGAATGGGTTGTTCTTCGGCAATGTTGTTTCCAAATACGAAAATGACCGGTTCGTTTTCGAAATCAGCGATCGACGTTGCAACGCGATAGAGCGCGTCACTTTTCGGGAGGCATCGAGTCCATCGATGATCCAAGTTATTAGAGCCAAACGCCTCTGTGAAAAGTCGTTTTAGCATGAATATGTCTTCGTTCGATGCTTTTCCGCCTACGAGTGCAGCGCACTTTGAGCCTGCCGACTGGAACGCAACCGATACTTGTTGGAATGCAGTTGCCCAATTCGACTCGATCAGCTTGTCGCCATCTCTAACAAAGACTTCCGTAAGGCGATCGGGGGAATTCAAGTAGTTCTGGCCAAACTTTCCCTTATCACAAGTCCACTCTTCGTTCACGGCTTCGTTAGTTCTGCCGTTGATTCGCACCAAGGACGCGACTCGATAGTCGAACCAAGTATTGCAGCCATTTGAGCATTCGAGGCAAATCGATGGCTTTGTTTGTAGGTCCCAAGGCCGAGCACGGAATCGATATTCCGCCGAAGTCAAGGCTCCAACCGGACAGATTTCGATGACGTTGCCACTGAATCGGCTCTCGAAATCTGTCAGTTCGAAAGTGCTCGGCTGCATCATCGCACCACGGAATCGAAAAGCGAGTTGGGAATCACCACTGATTTCCTCGGTGAAACGCACACATCGACCGCATTGAATGCACCTTTCCAAATCGAGCGTCACGTACTTACTGAGCGGAAATGCTTTCGGCAAATGTCGCTTGATTTCAACATACCGCGTCGTCGATGGCCCATAAAAGATTGTGTTGTTCTGCAGCGGACATTCGCCGCCGCGGTCGCAAATCGGGCAATCGAGTGGGTGGTTGATTAGCAGGAACTCAAGGACGCCCTTCCGATCTCGACGGACCTTTTCAGTGTCCGTGTAGACGACCATGTTGTTGTCTGCTGGCAGCGTGCAGCCCGCCTGCGGCTTCGGCATCATTCTTACCGAGCCATCTGGCTGTTTGAACCCGACATCGACCAGGCACATTCGGCACATGCCGACAGGCTTCATCCGGGAGTGGTAGCAAAAGATGGGGATTTCGAGGCCGATGCGCTTTACCGACTCGACGATGAGTTCCCCTCTTGGGACCTCGATCTCGATGTCGTTGATGGTGAGGATCACCGATTGTGGTTCGTTCGCTGCTGCAGCCATGCGGGAATTCGGCGTCGGACGGCCTGATCTTAGGGACGTGTTCTACCCTATCGGAGGCTCAGATTGTGATGGATTTCACAGAGTGAGGAATCGGTTGGGCCGCGACCAAAGTCTGAAGGCTGAAACTTACCTTCGATCAAGCTTCCACCGAGAGCAGATCCTTGCCAAACTCACTCCTGCCTACTTTACGATTCCGATTCGGTGATCTCGATTCCCCGTTTGGCGAGCTCATTGACCACGACAGTTCCTGGAACTGCCAGCTCGTAAGGAATTACACCTGCTGCGACGTTGCCTTTGGCTATTTCGATCATGTTGATCGACGAAGGGAATCCGGTCATTCTCTCCATCGCACTGAATCCGGTCGCGTCGTCTTGCTTGTCCCAAATGTCGATTTGCAGGGTCTTAATTTGACCTTGCTGCTTGCCGAGAACGACAGCGCGCACGAGAATCTGATCCTTGTCATTGGGATCGTGTAGCGCGTCGCTCATGATCTTGTGGAACATCTCTCGCGGGCGCACCTTGCAGCCATCCACTTCCATTGGTTCTTGCGACCAGAAGCCGAAGTCCATGAAGATACGCATGAGCGCGCAGTGTCCTGGGAATCGAATGGTCTTGTACTCATACGTTCGGACTTTGCCGAGGAATGTGTGTGGAGCGGTGCTCGTACCGCCGCTTGTCACGAATGCTTCCATTGTGCCGAGTCCTGGCCAATAAATCTCTTCGAGATCTGACAACGTTTGCGGCCTTGCCAGTTCCCCATTTCTAATGGCATAAGCATCGTCTGTGTATTCGGCTACCAAACCTTCAATGTTGAATACCAGCTTGTAGTTGAATGGAGGCTTCGGATTTTGTGGCAAACCGCCGCAATACAGCCTGACATCTTCGACTTCTTCGCACTTTGACATCAGGTGGGTGGCGAGACTGTTAACCAGTCCCGGCGCAAGGCCTGTGTCGGGAATGATTGAAACACCGGCCGCTTTCGCGGCATCATCGAATCGCATCGTTTCGAGCGTGACCTCGGTATCGCCACCCATATCGATCATGTTCGTCGCAGTCTTGATAGCGACTGGAGCGATCTTCGGGTGCATCCAATAGGGCACACAGGAAGCGACAACGTCGATCGGCTTGAGGAAGTTTGCGAGTTGCGATTCGTCGAGTGCATCGACCGTTTGCGGTTCGCAGATTGCAGCTCCAACCAATGCGTTGACTCGCGACGAGTTACGTTTCGCTTGCTCGAAGTCGCGGTCGCCCATAACGATCCGCCCAGCGTCGCCATATCGTGCAAGGTCGTATGCGACGGCTGTGCCTTGCATGCCAGATCCAAGAATTGCGTAAGTTTTTGCCATTCGTCTATTGCCCTCTTCGCGCAAAAAAACGCGGTCAGCGACCGCGCTGGCCTATCATACCACGCGGCACATCGGAGGTAATATGCCGCAGAAACCCAAGGGACTCAAGATCTTTATGCGAATAAGAAACAAAGAGATTCGACGCCGACGCCACCGAAAAGAAAAGGTCATCAAGGCCGCCATCAAAGAGGCGAAGCAGGCGGGCAAGCCACGAGCAAGAAAATCCGCTGCCGAGCCGAAGGCAAAAGAGGCGGCCGCAACTGTCGAGAAGGCCAAGGCTCCAGCGAAGAAGGCGCCTGCCAAGAAAACTGCAACGGCGAAAAAGGCTTCAACAGAAAAGAAGGCTCCCGCCAAGAAAGCCACTAAGAAGAAGGCGGACGATCAGCCTGCCGTCGAAGACTAGGGTTTAGGGCCGGAAGCCTATTCTTCCTCTGAGTGAACTGCCCGACCTACGCCCTTTAGCATCGAGTATTGCCCTTCTTCGTCGTTCGCCGGCTTCGGGTTGCGCTCGACGAATGGGTCTTCTCCATCGCATCCGATTAGAATCGCAGACGCGACTACTAATAGCGCAAGCACCCCGTATTTCATACTGGGTCAATACCACGGTCGACTGCCGATCACCCAAGTAATTGTGCGCGACTCCTCCATCTATGATGCAGATCGAATGAACGATTCTGCGTGTCCGGCTAGGGTTTCGAGACACTTGACGTCAATGTACATCATGTGCCCGGCAGGATAGTATTCGACGCGAACGTTGTCTTTAAGAGTTGGGTCGAGTCCGAGATGGGACAGCGTGTATTCGGTGGCGAAATACGGCGTTGCAAGATCATAGTAACCGCTGGCGACAAAGAGCTTCATGTGAGGGTTTTTTGCAAACGCTTCTCTAAGAGCTTCGCTTGTATCGGGGTGTCCATCGCTGGCAGAACCCCAGTCCCACGGCTCTTCGATTCCGCCCCCGAGGATCTTGTATTCGATGTCTGTCTTGAAACCGAGTTCGTTTCGGGCGTACTGATTGAACATTGCAGTATAGGGCGGCCGAATCGCCGTCATGCTTGGATCGTGATCGGGATGTTCGCCTGTGGCATGCTCTTCGATTCCTAAGAATCTAGAATCAAGCCGCCCCACTGTTCGCTTGCGGTCTCGAAGCAGTTCCTTGCAGAATTGCATGATTTCGATGCGAAGATTGCAGTGGTCAATGTAAGTTTCGCTTAGGCCCGTAAATTGGGCAATCTTCTTGATAACGTTTGACTTTTCTGATTCAGACAATCGATCTCCCTTTGCTAGTGAAGACGCATACTCGCCAATTGCAAATTGCTCACAGTCTTTGAGGAACTTTTCGAGTTGAGTTTTTGCGCCAGCTCTCTTGTGGAACCATGCGGTCGCGCAATAAGTCGGGAGAAACAGCATATATGGAAGATCGTTTCCCTTGTTGAATCTCGCAGTTTGGAAGTTAAGAATGGACGATACGAGCATGATGCCATTGAACGCAATGCCCATTTCGATCAGTTTTGCGGACAGTCCGGCTGCGCGAGTTGTTCCGTAGCTTTCTCCCACCATAAACAGCGGTGAATCCCAACGCTCGTAACGGGTTAGATACAGCCTGATGACTTCACTCAGGCTATCGATGTCTCCCTTGACGCCCCAGAACTTTTTGCCAATTTCTTTGTTTGCGGCGCGGCTGTAGCCTGTGCCGACTGGATCGATAAACACAATGTCCGTATGGTTCAGCCACGTGTGCGGGTTGTCGACAAGCTTGTAAGGTGGCGGAGGAAGCGCACCATCTTCTTCCATTCTCACTCGCTTAGGACCCAGCGCGCCAAGGTGCAGCCAGACCGAAGAGCTGCCAGGCCCCCCATTGAAGCTGAACATAAGCGGTCGGTTCTTTTTTCCGCCGACCTTCGTGTATGCCATGAAAAAGACGTTCGCCTCGTGCTCGCCGAACTCTGTCTTGAGCGGCAACATCCCAGCGGTCACTTTGTATTTGAGCGATCCTTCGGCGAGTTTCAGCTCATGCGTCGTTTCGACAGGTGGGTCTTCGGATAGGGGTCTATTGCTCGGCGTTCCTGGCGTCGGATCAGGCATGGTCTTTTGTTCTGCCTTCAAGGGTTGGGTTCCTGCCTGCGCTAAACTACGCCGATTTGATTCGATCGCACCAAGACCCCGCGCAAATTGCTGGCAACTTTCGTCTGTGCGCGCCCGTAGTGGCCGTCGAGAGGGTCGGAATCGGACACATCAACGACTCATATCGAGTTCGCACGGGTGATGGCAGATTGTTTCTTCTGCAACGGATCAACACGGGGATCTTTCATGATCCCGAAAAGTTGATGGACAACATCGTCAGGGTTATCGATCACTTAGCACAGCGGTGCGAATCGGAGCGCGATCGGAGGGTATTGACGCTTGTTCCAACCGCCAATGGGCACCCGTTCTTCGAGTTTGAAAGTGCATTTTGGAGAATGTATGTCTTTATCGATGGCACTTATATTCATCGCGCCGTGCAAGGGCCAGGCGAGTCGCGCACCGCTGGTCGAGCGTTCGGTAGGTTTCAGGCAATGCTCCATGACTTGTCGCCGCAGTCGTTGCACGAGACGATCGAAGGGTTTCATGACACACCTGCGAGATTCGAAGTCTTCGAAAAGGCTGTCGAAGTGGATGCATTCCTAAGAGTTCGTGAATGCGAGACTGAGATTCAGTTTGCAATGGATCGTGCGACGTTGTCGAGCGAACTTGTCAAGCAAGGTTTGCCGACTCGGATTGCGCACAATGACGCAAAGATCAGCAATGTGCTTCTTGACACCGACACGGACGAGGCGCTATGCGTGGTCGATCTCGACACAGTCATGGCAGGAAGCTCTCTCTTCGACTTCGGAGACATGATACGAACTATGACGACGGGCAAGGATGAGGACGAAGCAGACTATGCTTCGGTGAGGATTCAGACTGAATTGTTTCGTGCACTTGTGGAAGGCTATCTTTCCGAAGCGAACGCTTTTTTGACAGAAGACGAGCGAAGGCTGCTTGTCACGTCGGGCATGGTCATCACTTATGAGCAAGGCCTACGGTTCCTAACCGACTACTTGAGCGGCGACGTTTATTATCGGCAGTCCTTTCCATCACAGAACCTTCAACGAGCGCGGGCGCAATTCGCGCTGCTTGCTTCAATGGAGCTCGAGCGGAGTAAGCTCGAACAGATCGTTCGAAATGTTTGAGGCCTGCGATGCAAATGGAGAACCCTCTTAAGGGGCACTTGAACCGTGAAAGAACTGTTCTGACATTTCGTCAGCGTTCTTTAGAATACTACGCCACCTATGTAGCCATGCTTTTGGGCGTGGCGATGACTCTTGGTGGATTCGGAGATTTGCTGTTTGGGTTTCCGCAAACAGGCATGCCGCATTGGAATCTCACCTTCGGTCCTATGTTTTTTGTGGCTGGCTTTTGGGCCTATCTGCTCTTTCGATTCATTCGTTTCGACTTAAGGAAGCGCACGTACTATATGCGTGAACGGAGTGGAATGTTTGCACAAGTTTCTACCGGTTCGATCGACGAGATCAACTGCCTCGGTCTTGAGAAGTACATGGGGATTGTTCCTGCATTAACACGCTCACAGCTCGGCACTTGGAGCGCGCCCGGCTCTGTGCCGTCGGGCATTGGTTTCGGATATGTCTATGTGCTGAGACTATGGTGGAAGGACTCTTCGAGGTATCCGCCTGTCATCGAGCACTTTCACTCTTCTGCAACTTATGGTTCACTCGATGCGATGCAAGGCGATTTTGTGGCGAACGCAAAGCTATACGCGCAGCTCATGCAAGTACCGCTATTCGGGCAGATCAACTAATCTTCTGGATAGATGTGCTTGTATACGGAGAACATCGGGCGTCTCAGTTGCCGATACTGCATCCACTTTGCATGCGTGTCAGCCCAAATCGCATTCGTTCCTTTCAGATGGAGAAAGTGGAAGTGGTCGCGCAGCACCGGATCTTCTGGTGGCGATGAGAACCAATCGGCGCTTTGGAGCCAGTTGCAAACCGGTGCCCTTGCGTTGTGTTCCCACATGATGAGCGTGTTGGCCGGATCGGCGATTTCAGAGTCTGTGACACCTTCACCGACAATGCTGCCGTCGGGTGCAGTCGTCGCAGTTTTTGAAGTTGGCCCGAACTCATTGCCTTGTGCCGTTGGATTGGTCGAATAGTATGCGCTCGGCCATGTCGTGCTGAACCAGTTAAGGGCGTATGCTGTCTGCCATGTCTGTGGCATCGATGGGCAACGTTTGATCGACGGGCTTTGAATGTATGGATCGATGATGCCTGGCCTCATCGGATTTTGCGCGGGCATGTTCTGTTGACCATAGAACCCGTCTTGAAACGGCGCATTATTGTTGTCATAACCTAACCACATCTTTTGAGGAGCGAATTGCGCCCCAATGTCTTCGTGATAGCTGCATGGAAACCATTTGTCGTCATGATCGACAAGATAGGTTCTCGTGGCTGTGCCAATTTGCTTCATGTTGCTCATGCACGCAGTTCGTTTAGCGACTTGGCGCGCCTGTGCGAGCACCGGGAATAAGATTGACGCGAGAATTGCGATGATCGCAATGACGACAAGAAGCTCGATGAGAGTGAAGGCCCGTCCTAATCTGATTGCGGCCAATTTGAGCATCCTCCTGCTTACAGACATCTGACGCTCAGGATGTCTCATTCGTTCGATCACTTACAAATGGACATGGACGGTTGTCAGTGTTGCTGGCCGATTTGGGCAAACTCAAGACGAGATTGGCCGAAGTTGTAGGCAGACTCGTCGAGATAGGATAGGTCGCGCACACTCCTCTTCCTGTCCTTCCAAGATGCAGCAATCGTCGCACCTCGGCTTCCCCAGCAGAACGCAGAGAATCCGCCGAACGAGGGTACGACGGCGAAGTAGTCTCCAACCTTCGGGAAGACGCTTGAGAAGTTCGATCGAATCGCATCCAAAGAGTAAGGACAGAAAACGAAATTGTCTGCTTGGCTGATCACGAATCCTCTATCCGAAAGCATTTCCAAAAGTTTTCTGTAGAACGGCTCCGTGAAGAGTTGCTCGCTTAGTGCGCCGTCCTCTTCCTCATAGACATCCGTGCAATCGACGACGATCAGGTCATAAGGTTCGCGCTTTTGTTGAACGAACTCAAAGGCATCCTGGATATGAACGTGGACTCGCGTATCTTCGAAAACTCCTTCATTGAGAAATGATAGGTGACGGCGACTGACTTCAATGACTTCCTTGTCGATTTCAACAAGATCCACGAGTTCGATCGAGTCATGCTTCAGCACTTCGCGCAGTACCGCGCCATCGCCTCCGCCGATCACGAAAGCTCGCGTCGGAGACTCGATGTTCAGCAACGGCACATGAACCAGCGATTCGTGATAGGCGCTCTCATCAATTTCGGCAAGTTGAACGTGCCTATCGAGAAACAGCATTCGACCCAGCGCGGGCGTGTCATAGACTTCAATAAGCTGATATTGCGATTGCACGCTTGCCAGTTGCTTTCCCGCAAGAGCGCGCATAGCCAGCTTGTCCGATCGGATTGGGTATTCGATGTATCGAGCGTCTTCCTGAATGTGCACTATGATAGATTCTAACACGACTCACAAGATTTGAGATTCGTCTGTGGTCTCCAGCGCATTCGATACTGGCACAAACTCACCGAAGATTCTTCGAGATAGGTCGGATTGAAGAATCATCTCCGGATCGATTCGCTGCTTGATTGCCATGAAACTCGAAATTGAAGCTTCGTCGAGGAAGAGTTTAGCCGCACCGCGTTGGAGCGTGCTGTCTTTTGCAAAGTAGAACTTGCCACCTGCTTCGAATACGATCTCATCGAGGGCACGGATCAGTTCACGAAAGCTTTCTCTGTTTTTCTTGGTGACTTTGTAATCGAGAGCCAAAGAGAAACCATCGACCGCATGGCTCAGCAGAAAGCTATCAGGACGATGGCGTTTCATCACAGTGAGAAATGGCACGAAGCCTCTGTCTTGGGAAAGCGTAATGATTCTATCGAATGCGTCTCGTGCTCGATCCATTGGAATGAATGGTTGGTACTGCACAAGACCGCCGGGACGATAACTCCACTTCCAATTCGGAGCTGAGTCCAGAAGGAAATTGAATGCTGCGAGGCTCTGCCGATATCGCTTTCCGTGTTCTCTCTTTCCGGCCGTGTACTTTGCCCAATTTACGATTCGCATTCCAGTTGGTCGAACCCATGGCCGCATCAACTTCCACATTCGAGATCGCGCAATCCAACCCGCCACCGTATCCGGCAGTTTCTGGGCATCGACTCTCAGCGACTCTTCCGGGTGCGCGTCGTCCCCTTCTTTTAGGTAATCAGCGATATGAATGAGACCACGCCCGCAGCGAGGGCCCGATGCAAATGCGTCAATCCAAGCTACGATGTAATCGTGCTGCTCAGCTTTGGATTGAAACGCTTCGAATGCGGCATCGAAATTGGGGACAGAAATCGCTTGCACGTCGAGATAGCCTGAGTGAATCCGCTTTAGTTGAAGAGTGATAGAGGCTATCACTCCGAGCAATCCAAAGGATCCGATCACAGCAAAGAAGAGTTCCGGTTCGCTATCGCGATCGACTTGAATCACTTCACCATTCGGTGTGAGCAGATCGAAGGACAAGACGTGCTCGCCGATCGTTCCTTCGTGGAGGTTGTTCTTTCCGTGAATGTTCGCTGCAAGCGCGCCCCCGAGCGTTATGTAGCTCGTCCCACTGACCACTGGCGGCCACCATCCATCCCCGATTGCATAGTGCCACAGCTCTTGAATCGTGACTCCTGGCTCACATTTTACTATGCCATTTCTCGGATCGAACTCAAGAATTCTTTTCATTCGAGAAAGATCGATAACGATGTTCTCTGCGTTCTGGAACGCATCGCCGTAACTGTTGCCTGCGCCCTTGAGAGCGACCGTCTTTCCGCATTGACGAGCAACTTCGAATACTTCAACGATCGCGTCAATGGTTACGGGTCTATAGACGTAGGCGACACTATTTGAAGACATACCCCACGCCTCGACTCGCTCAAGACGTTCGATTGGCGGATTCAAATGTTGAGTCTCCTAAAGATAAAAGACGGAATCATTCGAATAATTCGCGAGATTAGCCACCAACGCCACGGCACATAGACCGTTCGATTTGAGCGCTTTGCAGCGTCGATGATCAAACTGGCTGCTTTTTGAGCGGAAATCATGAATGGCTGTTTCCCTCTCTTTGCCGTCATGTCGGTTTCGACGGGTCCTGGTTTAACTGTAACAACGTTGACGCCTTGCACCGCAAGTCGATTCCTCAAGGACTCAAGGTAGCACTCCAATCCCGCTTTGCTTGCACCGTAAGCTGGATTGCCCCTGCGTCCTCGGTCACCTGCGACTGATCCGACACCGACAATAGTGCCTGCCTTTGCCCTTTCAAATCTTTTCGCCGCTGGATTCAGCCATGCCATCGCTCCTATCAGATTTGTGTCGACGATGTTCTTGTCCTTTATAATGTCGTATTCTGTTGGTCCCACCATCGGCATGACGCCTGCAACGTAAAAGACGATGTCCAATCCTCCAAGGTCTTGGATGATGTGTTCAAAGTTCGTGGCAGCGTTCTCAAAGTCGAGAACATCGAAGTTGAACGGTATCGCCAAGTGCAAGGATGGCCCATTGATATCGATGGCAATCCGTCGAATTCTATCTTCCCTGCGCGCGACGAGCGCCACGCGGCAACCTGTTGCAGCAAGCTTGCGAGCGATCTGTTCTCCGAGACCGCTCGACGCGCCGATCACCATCGCAAACTTCCAGTCCGGTTGAATCATATCGCTTAGATGACATCCCTCGGCTCACTCGGAGCAGGGTACTTCATTGGGACGTCGACAGGCATCGGAAGGATTTGCCTGACTGGGTAGTTGATCGCGATTCCTGCTTCCGCGAACTTTCGATGGACGGCTTTGATGTACTCATGCTTCAAACGAAAGCTCATTTCAAAGTCGACAGCTCGAAGCGTGACCGTGCCAGTAATGTTCGAATCAGCGAATTCTTTGAATCGAACGATGGGTTCGAACTGTGTGTCAGCGCCCGGAACTACCATGACGACCTCTTTAGCCGTGGCGATCAGGACTTCTTCGACTTCTTCGAGATTCTCTTGATAGCCCACGCCGAAGTCTATGTACACTCTAACGGAGTTCTCCGGCAGATAGAAATTCGTTACTATCGAAGATGTCAGCTTCGAATTGGGCACAACGATCATCGTCTCGCCGTATGGCCTAATTCGCGTGGTTCGCCAACCTATCTCCTCAACGAATCCTTCTTGTCCGGAATCGAGTCGGACGTAGTCGCCAATCTTCAGCGTACGATCCATGGTCAATGAGAGCGATGCGAAGTAATTGCCAAGCGTATCCTGCAATGCCAGCGCAATTGCGATGCCGGCGACTCCTAATGAAGCGAGTACCGGGCCAATGTTTACACCGAGCAAATTCAAGGCTGTTATGAGTCCGATTGCAGCGAACATGGCTGCTGCGAGCTTTCTCATGAACAGGTAGTCGCTTGGATCTCTGCCTGCCCTTCTTGCCAAAAATCTCAATCCGACGACAGCGAGGCGATAAGCAAGATAGAATCCGATTAGAATTGCAATTGCGATCAGCCACTTCTCGAACAGCGACCAATTTCGGAGTCGAAGCGCATCTACGTCCCACGTTCTAACTGAGAGCGAGCAAATATAAAAGCCAAGAACTAGCGATCCTAGAAAGATCGGCAAGCGCAGTTGCCATGCAAGAGTTTCGCGAAGCGGCTCACCCGTTGCAGCCTGCGCCCTCTTCGCGATAACTTTGAAGACAGAGTTCGCGCCGATTGCCAGAACTATCGGGATCGCAAATCCGAATGCGGCTATCAGGAAGTCGATCGGACTGACTTTGCTGAAGTCCATTGTGTCTAAGATTACCGCGTACAACTAACTCGAGACATCCAGAACTATGAAGACCGGGTGACTATCCACCCTTTCGTCGAGTTGCGCGAAGCGCTCGTCTGGCAAATGTTCCTTTATTTGACCCGTAACAACGATTCCGCCTGGAGGAGCATACTTTTCTATGTGGGCTGCGACGTCTACGACATTCGTGAATACAACTTGATCCAACTCGCCGTGGACCTGTCCACAATGGAGTCCGATCCGCACACGAAATGGTTGTTCCAACCTATTGCCAACTTGATTGAACCCTTGTATCTCTCTTTGCAGCGCACGTGACGCCTCAAGCGCATCGCTGGCGTTGTTGAACTTCGCCACGGCACCATCCCCGGATATGCTGTGAATCGAACCGGCGTAATGTCGAACCGTTCTTCCGACAAAGTCATGAAATGCGCGGAACGACGCTTCTACCTTCAGTGGATCCTCTTGTGCTTTTAGCTTTGTGCTCTTGACCACGTCGATAAACATCACAAAGATTTCTGCCGAGCCCGTTTGCAGCAGCTTTTGTAGTCGAATGATCTCGCTTAGAATCGTTGTTTGGTCAGCCGCAGCAAGCTGGCGGTTCCTCTGTGCTCGCTCTTCGATTGTTCCAGCAACGCCGCCAATCGATGCGACGAGTGCGAAGAACAGCGCATTGATCCCAAAGTCAATAAGCGTATCAGGAAACGTTATCGGTCCACTATGGATGAGATCGAGCGCGCCCTTCGCCGTTGCGAATATCAACCCAGCCAAGAATCCGTTAGCAATGCTTCTTGTCAGGAATCCGATCATGGGAACGACAATCGCCATCAGCAAAAAGTTAGCTATTCCGAATGCCGCTAATGACTGTGGAGACTGTTCGCCCATCGGAAGACCTATCGCAATGCGCTCTAACAGCAAGATGAAGCCGACTCCAAGTCCTGCACACGCTGAGAAAATCGCCCACTTTTCTCTGGCCGACTCCACCCATTGCCACTTGCTTTGCGACACGATGGAAGTCGGAGCTGTCGTCAATTTCTCTTGTAAATCAAAGATTCGTTGCAGCAGTTGAAGTCGATCCTGGCGCTCCTCTTCGCTTGTTTCCCTGCGAATGCGAATGAATGCACCCAGGATTGCTGCCATCGCGAGGAACATCGCAAGCAACCCGGAAAGAAAGAGCGTGACGGCAATCATCGCGATGACTTGTCCCAAACCGAATCTCGGTCCGGTTGCTTGAAAAACTATCGACAGCGACATCCAGCCCAGGACAGAAACGAACGCGGTCAGGATCGCGTATCTCGCCTGTCCGATGAGCAGGTTTACGGATACCAACAAGGCGAACGCGATGACAAGAGTCACTCCGAGTGTGATGTTTCCAGCGAATTGATCCATTCGCTTTGCGATTTCGCTCGCTGTGGCGACGCACAAACCTGCCAAAGCAGAAACGACAACGGGGCGATTTCGCAACGCCCTGGCGCAGCCCTTGCAAAAACGAGAAATCGCAATCAAGAATCCGTTTCGATCTGGACGCTCTGGCCTATCCTTTTTCGTTCCGGCCACTTTGAGCGACTCTCGAACCAGGCTCTCAGGAAGTCCAAATCTGATCGAGAGTTCTTTTGGGTCTTCAGCGGCCGCGTCTCTTATGTCGCGCACATAGGAGGCGAACTCGAGCATCTTTTCAGCGTCGAGTACCGGAGAGCCAGTTGCGCCGTCCTGGGCCATCGAGTCTAAACTACCTCGTGCGATCGCCCGAGGGTTTCGCCAAGGCACAACGACCTATGGTCAAAAACGGCCTGCTCGGACCGCGTGCCTCGCCTTAGAGGCCAAGCTCCCAATTGACCTGGTTGATCCGACCAACCCAACCGAACGAAAAGAGCGTTCCTGGGTCAAACCACCTGACTCGTATCCGAACTCTTCTGGTGCCGGACTCAATGAATCGATTCGGGTCGCCCGTGGGGTCTATGATGATAACGTTATCGGCCGCAGTTCCTTGCCTTGTGTCGACCGTTTCGAATACGTTTGTCGAATAGTTGAACATTTGGATCACTTGTGTGACGGCAGATGCCGGTGCGCCGCTTGTGGAAGTTACGACGCGGAGTCTCATCGTTGCAATGGTGGAGACCGGACTTGTTCCGTCGATTCGGACATCGATCGATGGTGCTCCAAGTGCGACCGGCGGAGCCTCTCGCATGATCAGTCTGTCACTATCTTGAAATCTTAGAGAGTCGATGTTTCCGCTTTGGACAACGCCGGTTAGCATGAGCAGAGCGTTTGGAAAAACGGTTGGGCCTGCAACTGCGGTTACATTGTCGACTCCCATGAATCCAACAAATGGATCGCCACCGGAACTGGCGTTTACGTTGTGGCGAATCATGAATCTTGTGACGTCCGCCATGCAGGTTGCAAAACTGTCGGAGCCTGCAACGCGCACCATCGTGCTCGCACTCAGGATAAAAGAAACTCTGGTCCATTCAGAATTGGCAGGGAGAATAACGGCGGTCGATGACGTCCATTGCGTCGCTTGTCCCGGTCCGAAGATCACAGCTCGCATGTGAATGGGCTGGCTCGACATGTTCTTAAGATGCATTTCGACGGTCTTAACTCCAGCAGCCGTGTAATTGCCTGACCATTGGAGCGTGTTGTATGTCGCGAGTCTGCTGCCAGGACCGGATCCGCCGCGAGATTCAACTTCGAGGTAGCGATCGCCCGCGCCGTTTGGCCCTCCGTTTGGAATGTTGTTCATCCACGGACCGCCGTCCCAAGCTTGGAGCGTTCCATCTTGAAAGTCGTCCACTTGGCCAAGCGTTATGGCTTGCGCGCTTAAACATAGCGCTGCTCCGAAACTAAGTGCTAAGAGTGTTTTGATGAATTTCATTATGAATGCACCTTACGGCAAGATTTCCCAAATTGCCATGTCGATTCTTGCTTGCCATCCAAAAGAAAAAAGAGAGCCGGGATCGAACCAGGACAGTCGCGCTTGAACGAGTCCAGTGCCGGGTTGCACGAACCTCGTTGGATCGCCTGACGGCGTTACGACGATCATGTTGTCTGATGCAGTCGAAGCCCGTGAGTCGACCAGTTCCCAAGTGTTGGATTGATGATTTCGCAACTCGATTTGCTGTGTTACCGCGTTCGCCGGCGCTGCGCTCGTGCTCGCCTCAAGTCGGAAAGTCAGCTTCGATGGGGATTGAATCGGCGAATTGCCCGAGACGGTGACTCGAACAGACGGCAATCCAAGTGCGAGCGGCGGGGCTTCGCGAACTCTGTACCTGCTGTCGTCGCTGAACCAAAGCGTCATCAGTCCATCGCCAAGGCCGACGCCGGTCTGAATCGTGACAGACGCCGGAGTGATCCTTTCAGGGACGATCGACTTGATCCATTGCGCATACGCACTGACGCGAATGTCACCGAAAAGTGAACCGTGTTTTGGCGGCGTTGGGCCGCCTTGCACATTTCCAACCCAGCTATGGATGCCTGCCACTTTCCAAACTCCGCCGTCATTGACAAACGTCGGTCCGCCAGAGTCTCCACCGCCAAGCGTGCATTCGTTTTCAACTGGGCCGCCATCACCGAATGTGTCGCGACCACTTCCGTCGAAATCGCAAATCATGAAGTTGCCTTGTACGCCACCAAGGCTTAGGAATTGGATCAGAGAGATTCTATTGCGTCCTGCACGCTTGACGCCTGCGCCACCCGTATATTGATACTCGCCGTTGATGATCTCTCCGGTTACGCCGTATCCAACGACTTCGCCGATCATTCCGATTTCGGAACTTCCTGTGTAGATCGGATACCAACCGGGAAATGGATTTGAGAATTCGATGACGGCAATGTCGTCCGTCGGGTGTTGATAGACTTTGATGCTTGAATATGCCGGACCGCCGTCCATTACAAATCTGCCTTCCGTGTCGCCCATGAATGCGACGTGCCTTGCGGTCAAGACCCATCGATCTCCGATAGCGACTCCAGACCATTTCTGAGCTTCGGTGCCGAATTGGCCTGCGTAGGGCCAATTGGATGTTGGAAGGTCTGGAACGACTGCTTTCGAAAGAAGCAACGGCCCGGACGCGCACGCGACGAGCACAAGCCTTAATGCCCACCTGATCATCATTCAAATCTCTCCTTGCGTATTTTACGATACGGCAAAGAAGGGCATTCGCGCCCCAGCAAAAGTACTTGGCTTGCCGCGGAATCCTGTTAAGAACAGCCGCTCGTCGCTCCACAAGACTGGCACTTCAAGCAGGTTCCATTGCGCACGAGCGTGAATTGGCCGCACTCGTTGCAGGGATCGCCTTCGTAGCCTTGAAGTCTTGCTTGTCGAATCTTCGCTTCAATCTCTGCACCTCCGGACGTTACTCGGACCGCTTCGATGGATGAGGATTGTTTTGGCGCTTCGAGCCGAAATCCTGCTCCTTCATGATTCTCGCGAGACTGTCCAGGGACCGGCCTGTCGCCATGGTTCTCATCGACGATTTCTTCGTCTGTGAAGTCATCTTCTTGAAGCGGCTTTCCGATCGTGTCGCTTCGCAAGTCTTCTGGTGAAACATGCATGAAGTCCGTCCTTGAGAGGTATGTGACTGCCAGCTCTCTGAAGATGTAATCGATGACTGAGGTTGCCATTTTGATGTGGTCGTTGCCAGTCACCATTCCATTCGGTTCAAAGCGAGTGAAGCAGAACGCATCGACGAACTCTTCAAGGGGTACGCCATATTGCAATCCGAGTGAGATCGCAATCGCGAAACAGTTCATTAAGCTTCGGAATGCCGCGCCTTCGCGGTGCATATCGACAAAGATTTCTCCAAGCGATCCATCTTCGTATTCGCCTGTTCGCAAATAGACTTTGTGTCCGCCAACTCTTGCTTTCTGCGTGTATCCTCTCCGCCTGGCAGGGAGCAACCTCCTCTTTGCGATGTAGCGATAGACGAGCTTTTGTGCCTGTCGGGCAGGTTCGGATAGCGTCGAATCGATCTCGAGAATTGCCGCGGCCGCGTCGTCGAGCGCACTGTTGAGAGGCTGACTCAGCTTTGAGCCATCTCGATACAGAGCATTGGCTTTTAGGCCAAGCTTCCAGCTCAACTTGTATGCATTCTCAATGTCATCAACGATAGCGTGGCTTGGCAAGTTGATTGTTTTGCTGATTGCCCCGCTTATAAACGGCTGTGCGGCAGCCATTGCGCGGATATGGCCTTCATAGGTGATGTATCTCTTGCCTATCTTGCCGCACTTATTCGCACAATCGAAAACTGGGTAGTGTTCGAGTCGCAAGTGGGGAGCCCCTTCAATAGTCATGGTTCCGCAAACATACGCATTCGCTTCGTCGATTTCTTCTTGTGAGAAACCGAGCGCAGCGAGCATGTCGAAGTTCCAATCATCGAGCTGTTCCGGCGTAAAGCCAAGTTTATCGATACAGAACTCGCGTCCGAGCGTGTACTGGTTGAATGCGAAGTTGATTTCAAATGCAGATGCGAGCGCATTCTCGAGTCTGCCGATAGCTTCACCATCGAAGCCCTTTTCTTCAAGTTCAGCGTGTGTGATCGTTGGCGATCCAGTTAGCGTTCCTGCGCCCATGCAGTATTTGACAATGTCTTCAATCTGCTCGACGTTGTAGCCAAGTCTTTCGAGTGCGATTGGAACCGATTGGTTAATGATCTTGAAGTAACCTCCGCCGGCAAGTTTCTTGAACTTGACCAATGCGAAGTCTGGTTCGATGCCGGTTGTATCGCAATCCATAATCAAGCCAATGGTTCCAGTTGGCGCGAGCACGGTCACTTGTGCGTTGCGATAGCCGTGCGCTTCACCAAGCTCGAGCGCTTTGTCCCATGCTTCTCTCGCTGCCTTCAGCATGTCGGTCGGCGCCTCGTCAGGATCGATTCCCACCGGCTTAATGCTCAGTTCCTCGTATTCGTTGGGGCCTGTATTGTAGGCGGCTCTTCGGTGGTTTCGAATGACCCGCAGCATATGGTCGCGATTCTTTTGAAATCTTGGGAAGGGACCCAGCTCTCTGGCGAGCTGGGCAGAAGTGGCGTATGACTCTCCACCAAGAATCGCAGTCAGGCAGCCCGTAATCGCGTTTCCCTGGGGACTGTCATAAGGGATGCCCATTTGCATCAACAGCGCACCCAAGTTCGCGTATCCGAGTCCGAGCGTTCGGTAGTCATAGGAAAGCTGCGCGATTTCTTTGCTTGGAAACTGCGCCATTAGCACGCTGATCTCAAGAACGATCGTCCAAAGATGAATGGCGTGCTTGTAACCTTCGATATCGAAGTCGTGAGTTTTTGGATCATAGAATGCACAAAGGTTTAGGCTTGCGAGATTGCAGGCGGTGTCATCCAGGAACATATATTCGCTGCACGGATTGCTCGCGTTGATTCTCCCGCCTTCAGGACATGTATGCCATTCGTTGATCGTGGTGTCGTACTGAAGTCCAGGATCCGCGCATGCCCATGCTGAATAGCAAATCGAATCCCAAAGCTCCTTTGCCGCTACTTTCTTTGCGACCGACTTATCTATTCGATTGAGCAAATCCCAATCGCGACCTTCGTCGACTGCATTGAGAAATTCATTCGACACGCGAATCGAATTGTTGGAGTTTTGGCCGCTGACCGTCAAATAAGCTTCAGAGTTCCAGTCCGTATCATAGATGGGGAACTCAATCGCTCTGTATCCTTGCTCAGCGAGTTGAATAACTCGTTGGATGTAATTCAAAGGCACTTCCGACCCCTTTGCTGCGGCGATCGCATTTCTGAGGTCGCTGTTTCTTCTCGGGTCGAATCGCTCGTCCACGTCTCTCCAGCCGTGGCATGCCTTCATGATTGCATTGAGATGAAGATTGCAAAGCTTGGAGCCAGCAACAAGCGAAGCGACCTTTTGCTCTTCGATGACTTTCCATTCGATGAACTCTTCGACGTCTGGATGGTCGATGTCGAGGCACACCATCTTTGCGGCACGCCTTGTGGTTCCGCCCGACTTAACTGCACCTGCACTTCTGTCACCCACGCGAAGGAACGACATCAAGCCACTGGATTTTCCGCCTCCGCTTAGCGACTCGCCTTCTCCACGGAGACTCGAAAAGTTGGTTCCTACTCCGCTGCCGTACTTGAAGATTCTCGCTTCTCGCGTCCAGAGGTCCATGATTCCGCCGGGGTTGACCAGGTCGTCTTTGACTGAGAGAATGAAGCACGCATGCGGTTGCGGCCGCTCGTATGCGTTTTCACTTTTCTTGACTTCTCCTGTTTCTGGATCGACATAGTAATGCCCTTGCGCCGGGCCTGTGATTCCGTATGCATAATGAAGTCCCGTGTTGAACCATTGCGGACTATTCGGTGCAGCCATTTGCCGCGCCATCATGTAGCAGAGTTCGTCGTAAAACGCTTGCGCGTCTGCATCAGAATCGAAGTAGCCGTGTTTTTCGCCCCAATATCGCCAGCAACCTGCCAATCGATGAAAGACTTGTCTCGCATCCTTTTCGGAGCCCGTAGATTCGTCTTCTTGCGGTACGCCTGCTTTTCGAAAATACTTTTGCGCGAGGATGTCGGTGGCAACTTGCGACCACTCCGCAGGAACCATGATGTCTTCCATGGAGAACACACTGGATCCATCTGGATTCCTTATTTCTGATCTGCGCGAAACGAACTCGATGCCTTCATAGGCATCGGAGCCGCCCTTAGTAAACCGTCGTTCAATCTTCATTTGTATTGTCCTCCCTGGAAGCCCGAGCTGATGCCCGGTGCGCATTCAGTTCCTTTGCAGTTTGGCAAGTGATTCACGTTCTCCGCGTAGCCTCGCGGACTTTCTTGTTCTTTTGAGTGATGCGACGAACTCACGAAACTCTTCGGGATCGTCGAACTCCCTGTAAACGCTCGCGAATCGAATGTAAGCGACTGGGTCGATGTCGCCCAGTCGCTCAAGAATGAGTTCCCCTATTTCAATGCTGGAGACTTCCGCATCTGGAAGTTCAAGAAGCTTTCGTTCAAGGTCTTCGGCAGCGGACGCAAGAATCGAAGTTGGTACCGGTCGTTTGCGGCAGGCGATCTCCATGCTCGAGAGGACCTTTGCTCGCAGAAACGGCTCCCTTCTGCCGTCCTTTTTGACGACGAACAGCCTACGCTGCTCGACCTCTTCGAAGGTTGTGTACCTGTGCCCGCACTTCAGGCACTCTCGCCTACGGCGAATGGCGGCTCCGTCTCTGGCCGATCTGGAATCGATGACCTTGTCTTCAGGATAGCCGCAGCAGGGACACTTCATGGTCGGGGTTCCTACCATTTCCCGGGTAGGCCGGGCACCCATATCTGGGCATACGAATAGTGTGGCACACAACATCTCGCGTGTCAAGGGGTCAGGCAAAGTTTTTCAAATATTCTTCTTCCCATGCCTTCCCCACCCCGTTTCTACCGGTTTTCCACAGCTTTCTCACCCCAGTCGTTTGGTCCCTGGACATTTGCCTCTTTGTGAGGGGTGCTATAACGGTCGCACCGTGCCGGCAGTCGAGTTCTTTCAACAGAATCCGTTTCACACGTTTGCGGCGATTGTGCTGTTGGCCGCAATTGTCGGAGCCGTCGGTCTTTGGCTTCGGCAACCTCTCATCGTTGCGTTCATCGCAGTCGGCATCATTGCCGGGCCATCTGTTCTTGGCTTGGTCGACCCTGGCCTTGGCAAGGGCGAGCAGATGCAGTTGCTTTCCCAAATGGGGATTGCGATTCTTTTGTTCGTTGTCGGCCTGAAGCTCGATGTTCACTTGATCCGAACGTTAGGGCCGGTTTCCCTCGCAACCGGCTTGGGCCAAGTCGCATTCACTTCTATCGTCGGCTATCTAATCATCATTGCGATGGGGATCGACACGATTCCAGCGATCTACATCGCGGTCGCGCTCACGTTTTCGAGCACGATCATCATCGTCAAACTTCTCTCGGACAAGAGAGAGTTAGATGCTCTTCATGGACGCATTGCAGTCGGATTTCTGATCGTTCAAGACATCGTCGTTGTTCTGGCGATGATCTTCCTGGCCGCGTTAGGTTCTGGCGATGCTGATCGGAACGCAGCTGCTGAGTTTGGGTTAGTACTTGCAAAAGGTCTCGGCTTTCTCGGAGTCATCTCGTTGCTAATGCGAGTGGGATTGCCTCAGTTGATGCAATTGATTGCAAAGTCGCCTGAACTGCTCGTGCTCTTTTCCATTGCATGGGGTTTCGCACTTGGCGCGGCCGGCGATCTGCTTGGATTCAGCAAGGAGGTCGGCGCGTTTCTTGCCGGCGTTTCTATTGCATCCACACCCTATCGCGAAGCTGTCGCATCACGCCTCGTGAGCGTTCGGGATTTCTTATTGCTTTTCTTCTTTGTCGATTTAGGATCTCAACTTAAGCTTGGACTTCTTGGAGCACAAGTTCCTGCCGCTATCACGCTTTCACTTTTCGTGTTGATTGGAAACCCCTTGATCGTGATGATCATCATGGGCGTCATGGGATATCGAAGGCGCACCAGTTTTCTTGCGGGATTGACTGTTGCGCAAATCAGCGAATTCTCGCTGATTATGATCGCTCTCGGCGCGACTATTGGCCATGTTACAGATGACCACGTAGGATTGGTCACGATGGTTGGACTGATTACGATCGGGCTATCAACCTACATGATCATGTATTCACATTACCTGTACGATAAACTGTCTCCTTATCTAAAGATTTTTGAGAAACCGGCAGATCATCGAGAAGAGCGTCAGGACATTGGCTCTGCGATTCGGCCAGACGTCATTGTGTTCGGTGTTGGGCGCTTTGGGCGAACGATTTTGCGCGGCCTACACGATAAGGGACTTGAGGGACTCGGAATCGATTTCGACCCGGTGGCCATTCGAGGCTGTGCCGCCAGCGGATATCCAGTGCGTTACGGAGACGCGACCGACGCGGAGTTTGCATCAAGCCTTCCCTTGGATTCGGTGAAGTGGATTGTCAGCACAGTTCCTGATCGAGACATTGGAGCTTCACTGGTTCACGCCTTTCGCACCGCCGGTTATCAGCGAAGCATAGCAGTGACGGCGCACAACGACGTAGACAAGCAATGGCTACTGGAACGCGGTGCAGATTTCGTGCTTATGCCATTCGAAGATGCTGGCGTCGAAGCAGTCGAGCGATTGGTCGAGAGCATTGAACGTCGCTAACTTTCACTTTAGTCCTTCTTCGGAAAGGTCTGGATCGAATTTCCCTTTTCGTCGAAGAGCGCAATATATCCACCGTCGAGCAGCGAGTACAAGCTGAGCGCCGGCGTGCCTCTCGGCTGACTTAACTTCATCGCTGAACTGTGTTGGGTGCTTTCGATATATAGCCTTTCAGAGCCATTGGCAGCGTTGAGTTCGATCCTTGCGCCTCCATCGCGGGATGCGTAGACGCTTGCGACTGGCTGCCTGGTGTCATTGTGATAAATTGTAATCGCTCCACCATCTGTACCTCGCGTCAGCTCCATGACTTTCATTCCGGATTCATCGAACAAGTCGATCTGGCCTCCCGCTCGTCCGCCTTCAAGCTTAATCGAAGGGCGATATTCGGCGCCTTCAACCGCGCGTCCATAAATGTAACCTTCAAATCCTTCTTCCGTGCCGTAGAACAGCGCGGACGGTTTGCCCTGCTTGTTGACGATTTCGAGCGTGTTTGTCTTCAGGTTTTCGGTGCCTTGTCTAAAACCGAAAGTGGCAACGAGTGCGAGTACTGAAAGCAAAATAAAGCGCTGATTGCGAACGGTGCGTTCAAGTCGGGAGATACGATCTTCCATCACTCGAATCTACCTTACGCGTTCAAGAGCGTATGAAGGATGGAAGATGGTCGGGGCGGCGAGATTCGAACTCGCGACCTCCTGCTCCCAAAGCAGGCGCGCTAACCAAGCTGCGCTACGCCCCGATCGGCGCTGAAGTTTACCAGCCAGCGGATCGTTCAGAATGTGTTTGTGCTCAAGAAGCCGATGATTTTAGGCGGAAAGCCGGTGTTCTCAGATTCGAGTCTGACTACCCGGGCTCCTTGGTCGGGTCGAGAACTCGGAGCGATTTGCACTGCAACAGATGAGCAAGTTGACGTCGCGATGTCTCATGCGGACAAAGCATTCAGATCTCCGATGCCGCTCGAAGAGCGAGTCGAAGTTTGCGCACGCGTTTCGAGCGCAATTACAAGGCGTAAATTGGAGTTCGTCGAGCTGCTAATAGAAGAAACGGGAAAACCCAGGCAGTTCGCAGATGGCGAAGTCGAGCGAATGGCGGCAACATTTCTTCTTGCCTCGCAGGCTGGCGATGCCATGCACGAAGTCGAACTCGACTTGTCATTCGATAAGAGAGGGGCGGGTTTCTCTGGCAAGTGGCAAAGATTCGCGGTCGGACCCATTCTCGGCTTCGTGCCATACAACTGGCCGCTGAACTTGGCGGCACACAAACTCGCTCCAGCAATCGTTGCAGGTTGCCCAATCGTGATGAAAGTCAGCCCACTGGCACCGCTTTGCACGCTCGCACTCGGCGAGTTGTTGATTGAGTGCGGCATGCAGCCAGAGAGTTTGAGCGTTATGCACGTAAGCAATGATCAAGCACAAAGGATGCTGACCGATCCGCGAATTCGCATGCTGAGCTTCACTGGAAGCCCGTCCGTCGGATGGATGCTGAAGGAAAAAGTTCCTCGTAAGAGAGTCGCTTTGGAACTTGGCGGAAATGCGCCTGTCATCATTTGCGAAGATGCTGATTTGTCGCTTGCTGTTTCACGCACAGCGCTTAGCGGTTACGCATACGCTGGCCAGGTGTGCATTTCTGCGCAGAATGTTTTCGTGCAAAGATCAGTATTGGACGAAGCATTGAACATGTTCGCCGATGCAACAACGTCTTGCAAGACCGGAGACCCCAGTTTGGACGATACAGTATGTGGCCCTTTGATCGACGATAGCGCGCGAAACCGTGTCCTCGATCGCATTGAAAGCTCGGGTGCAAAAGTCGTCGCTCGCGCAAGGGCAGATGATCATCCGCTATTGGTTCCTCCTACGTTGCTTACCGACGTGGACCCAAAGTCGGAAGTCTTTTGTGAAGAGATTTTTGGACCCGTTCTCAATGCAGTAGGCTTCGACAGCATCGAGGGGCTAGTGGAAGAACTGAACCGCGGACGCTACCGGTTGCAGGCATCCATTTTCACAAGCGATAGAGAAAGAGCAGACTATGCGTTCAGGTCATTGGAATTTGGAGGAGTCGTCGTAAATGAGTCACCGAGCCTCCGTTTCGACAACATGCCGTATGGCGGCGAAGGAGACTCTGGATTTGGACGAGAAGGCGTTCGGTTTGCCATTGAAGAGATGACCACTCCAAGGACTGGACTCAACAGGCGAGAATGATCTCCGTCATGCTCTAAGTCAATCAAAGGTGCCAAAATGGGCTCAGAGATGAACTCAAACAGAATAGAACCCTCGGGCGAAGTCAGCTATAGCGAGATCAACGCAATGGTGCGCTTGGGCCAGCGAGTCGAGCTCGAGGCCTACTTGAGGCAGTTTCTCGTGGACCTGCGCGACATAGCCGAAGCAGACATGACGATGGCGCGCGCGCGATTCATCTGTTTGGTGTCGATTCTCGTATTGTCCACGATGGAAATCGGTGCTCCGCCGACGGTTGAGAATACGATCGCTCATGCCGCGCATGATTCCGACTCTGCGGCTTCAGTCGATGAATTGATGAGCATTGCTGCGAAATATCTCTCCCATGCGACGGTTTGCGCGCAGCCCAATGCGAATCGCATGGCGATCCAAATGGTGGAGCGTGTCAAGCAAATCGTTGCGGAGCGATACGGCGACAATTTGAGCGATGAAGCGATTGCATCGGAGGTGTGTTTGAGCAGATCTCACTTCCGATTTCTTTTCCGCGAAGTCGCAGGCATGCCGTTCAAACGGTATGTAACTGAGTATCGTCTCAACATCGCACGCAAACTTCTCGAGGCATCCAACTTGAGTGTAAAGGAAGTTTGCCATAAGGTTGGCTACTCCGATTCAAGCAGTTTCTATCGAGCGTATCGAGCGTTGCACGGAGTTGCACCGACGGCGCACAGAGTCGCAAGCGTTTGAGGTATATTGCGATTCCACGCTGCGGGGTGGAGCAGTCTGGTAGCTCGTCGGGCTCATAACCCGGAGGTCGCAGGTTCAAATCCTGCCCCCGCTCCCAATTTGAAAAGGCCGCCAAAGGCGGCCCGATTTCTTTTATAGCGTCTTTGTGATTTTCGACAAGTTGGGAGGCGAGTCGGGGTCAAAGCCGCGGATGCGCGCAGTTTCCAATGCGAGACACTGAAGGAGCATGGCGTGCCAGATCGGCGACTGGATCTCTTGAGTCGACTGAGCGTTAAAGACTCTTTCGCTCATCTCTTTGAGCACTTCTGGCATCTTGCCGTAAACGATTGCGATTGTGTTTGGCGAGAGTAGCGCCTTTGGGCCGTGTTCAAAATCGGCAGTCGAATAGCTCTTACACGGTACGAGCGCGCATTCCATGAGTTTGAGCGCGGTTTCGCACGCGGTGCCGAACGTGTAACCTCTGCCCAGTGCAAAGACGATGCCTGCCGCATCGATTCCAGGCGCGAATTCATAGGCCGCATCTTTGCAAACATCCAGCCAGTCTTTGGTCGGGAAATCCGGCTTGCTCTGCAGGACGAGAGAGTATGCGGCAAGCAAGGAAGCGGAATAAGTCTTTGTCGCTGCGACGCACTTCTCGACACCGACGTCCAGCAGGACCGTGTCATGTGCGGTCACCGCAAGCGGTGAGTCCGGTTCATTCGTGATCGCGAGTGTTTTCTGACCCTGTTCATTCAGAGAAGCAATTACTGCCGTAACATCAGGGGACTCACCGGATTGCGATATGCCTATGCCAAGAGTTCTCGGATATCTGAGTTCCTTGCCATAAACCGTTTGGACGCTTGGCGCAGCCATCAAGGCAGGAATCTGCCATTCAGTCTCGACTAAGTACCGAAGATAAAGGCCGACATTGTCCGAACTGCCCCTCGCGGCAATAACGACGAGATCGAAATCGGACGGATCGATCTTCGTCTTCAAATAACTGTCTGCGCGAGCGGGAAGCAGCTCGATCTGCTCTTCGATCTCTCGCTCCATCCATTCGCCGAGCACCATAGCGATATGATACATGGTTCGGGTACACCGGACCGAACTGATGATTGGTTTGGCTATAACGATGGCGATGATTCAACAGCCGCTCTTACCCGTGCCGAGCCCAAGGCAATTGGCTTGGCATGAGATGGAGTACTACGCATTCGTTCATTTCGGGCCGAACACGTTCACCGGAGTTGAATGGGGCGAGGGGCGAGAGGATCCGAAACTGTTCAATCCAACTTCCTTGGATTGTGAGCAGTGGGTGCGCACTTTCAAAGAAGCAGGCATGAGCGGCGTCATCATCACGGCCAAGCATCACGACGGATTCTGTTTGTGGCCATCGAAGTACTCGAATCACACGGTTGCCCATTCATCTTATCGTGGCGACGTTCTTCGAGAATTGTCGGAAGCCTGCAAAAGGCACGGATTGAAGATGGGCGTCTATCTCTCACCTTGGGATCGAAATCATCCGACTTACGGAACTCCAGAATACAATTTGGTATTTGCGGGGATGTTGGAGGAAGTGCTCACACAATACGGCGAGATTTTCGAAGTGTGGTTCGACGGTGCAAATGGTGAAGGTCCGAATGGCAAAAGGCAAGAATACGATTGGGACTTGTTTGTTGTGACAGTGCGAAAGCACCAACCGAATGCAGTTATCTTCAGCGATGCAGGTCCAGATGTGAGATGGGTTGGCAACGAGAACGGCTTCGCAGCTCCAACAAACTGGGCGACCATCGATCGCAAGCGATATGTGCCTGGGACACCGCTGTATCGTGAACTGACCGAAGGAACGGAGGGCGCGCCGGATTGGATTCCGGCAGAGTGCGACGTCAGCATCAGACCCGGCTGGTTCTATCACGCCGATCAGGACACGAAGGTCAAGACTGTGCGCGAGCTGATGGACATTTGGTACGGTTCGATCGGGCAAAACGCTGCTTTGCTTCTCAACGTTCCGCCTGATCGCCGAGGTCATATTCACGAAATCGATGCTGCTCGGCTTCTCGAATTTCGCAAGGAAAGGGATAGGCACTTCGGGAATGACTTAATGCAGCATTCAGTTGGAGCCTTCGAACTCAAAGACGGCAAAACAGAAACATTCAAGGTCGGTGACAGCGTGACAGTGAAGTTCGACAAGGAGGTCACTTTCAACCGAATCCGACTCAGGGAGGCGATTCCTTTCGGGCAACGGGTCAAGCGATTTGAAGTTTGGGCAGATGTCGGCGGTTCAATGGTGAAGATTGGCGAAGGCACGACCATCGGATACAGTCGAATCCTGAAATTGCCGCGCACGTCATCTTCATTCGTCGAGGTAAGGATTCTCGACACGATTCAAGGTACTGCACTCATCTCTGAGATGTCTCTTTACGATGCTCCGGGTGATTGAAGCGGCCGATAATTGACTC
Source organism: Fimbriimonadales bacterium (assembly GCA_026129745.1). GTDB lineage: Bacteria > Armatimonadota > Fimbriimonadia > Fimbriimonadales > ATM1 > JAHCHL01. Next base: position 70,316 of record JAHCHL010000001.1, read on the forward strand.
GGAGCACATCAAGTCGTTCGATATGTTTATGTAGGCGCTGCATGAAGTCATCGTAGTTGCGCTTCTCGATGGGTGACCATGCCACTTCTGCCAGTGCGCATGCGCGAGGAAAGACCATGTACTCGACTTGGCTCGGTGTTCGAATGTATTCCGTCCATACTTGGAACTGTACGCCGAGAACGTGTTTGGATTGCTCCCTCGACATTTGCGGAAGAATTGGATTGTATTCGTAGACCTTCGAGAGCGGGAGCAATCCGCCGATGGCATGAGGCTCTTTCGAGGTGTCCTCCGATTGATAGTAATCGAAATACGTATGCGTGGTCTGTGCCATCACCACGTCATGCCCCGAAGACACCGCTTCCATCGCACCTTCGTCACCGAGCCACACCATAAGTGTTGCGCCAGGGGCAAGGCCACCTTCTAAGATTTCTGACCATCCAACGAGTCTGCGTCCCCTTTTTGTCAAGAAGTCGTCCATCTGCTTGATGAACCAACTCTGCAATTCGTTCTCGTTTGCGAGTCCAAGTTCCTTCATTCGTGCCTGCGCTCGCTCGCTCTGTTGCCATTGAGTCTTCGGGCATTCGTCGCCGCCAATGTGGATGAATGGACTTGGAAACAGTTCGAGTACCTCATCGAGCACGTTTTGCAGGAACTGAATCGTTGAATCTTCGACGTTAAATACGTTCTCATTCACTCCCCAATCGACAGCCACATCGAGCTGCTTGCCGGTGTTGCCGAGTTCGGGATAGGCAGCAATGGCTGCCTGAGAGTGGCCGGGCATTTCGATTTCTGGAACGACCGTTACGAAGCGATCCTTCGCGTAGGCGACGATTTCCCTAATGTCTTCTTGTGTGTAAAAACCGCCGTGCGGTTTGCCTTCGTAAGTTTTGGGGCTATACGTGAGCATCGTGTCCTTGCGAAATGCTCCTATCTCGGTCAGCTTTGGGTACTTCTTGATTTCGATCCTCCAGCCTTGGTCGTCCGTCAGATGGAGTTGCAGCACGTTGAACTTATGTAGGGCGAGAAGGTCGATGTATCGAAGCACAAACTCTTTGGGCATAAAGTGACGAGCGACATCCAAGTGCGAACCCCGCCATGAAAATCGCGGACTGTCTTCGATTGCACAAGTCGGCACTTTCCAACTGACTTCTTGCCGTTCCGATTCGAAAACTTGAGGAGGGAGCAACTGTCGCAAGGTTTGGATCGCGTAGAACGCGCCCACGGCGCTCTTTGCGGAAATGTCGATTCTGTTCTCGCTGACGACAAGCCTGTAACCTTCATCTGCCAGATTTGCATCGAGCGCGATGCCGATCTGGTTTAAGGCAACCGATTCGATTTTTTCGAAAGTAAATCCGGTCGCAGGCGCGAGATACGACCTCAGCATCGATGCGACCCGGTCGAATTCGGGTGCGACGTGAAGCGTTGTTCGACCATCGATTTCGAAAAAACCATCTCCGACTTCGATCGACTGGGGCGCTGGAATGATCGACGGCAACCTGTTCATTTGCATATCTGCAGTCAGAAGGATGAAAAGTGAAAGCATGTCGGCTTTTCGTCGAACTTCATGATCGCGATTTCAGAATGTCACGGATCTCTTCCAGTAGCACTTCTTCTCTTGCGGGCTCCGGCGCAGGCGCCGGCTCGTCGGCTTTCGCCTTCCGAAGCTTGTTTACGGCTTTGACGACGAAAAACAGTGCAATTGCCACAAAGAGGAAGTTCAGCAAGAACTGAAGAAAGGACCCATAGCTCAGCACGAGAGCGGGGTTGTCGCCTTCGGCTTGCTTCAAGGTTATCGCCAAGTTCTTGAAATCGACTCCGCCTGTAAGCAAGCCAATGAGAGGAGTCATGATATCTCCCACTAAGGAATTGACGACGGCACCGAAAGCCGCACCAAGCACCAATCCTATCGCCAAATCGAGCATGTTGCCTTTGAGGGCAAATTCTTTGAATTCTTTGATCATCTTATCTGCCTATCACGGTCTGACCGCGTCTAGCCTACTTCGAGACAGAGTCAAGCTCTTCCTTCACCTTGATACTTTTTCAGTCGATGTGTCGCTTTCGAGACGTCAGCTTGGATCGACCGGTGAAATCACGAAACGGAACTTCACCGGCTTGGCTTCGCAGATGTATTGAGGAAGCGGTTTCGGTCCACAAGATGCGCCTCCAAGCCCCATCTGCCATACGTCGAGGCAAGCGATCACTTCGTTTCTCGGTCTGAGCTGAATGCGGCGCCGTGGTTCGCCACCTTTGTGTCTCGACTGGTCAAGGTCTTGTGGCAAAAAGTGGGAAACGGACATCCGGAAGGGACCATCCGAAGCGATTCTCAAGCCAATTCCGGCGCTGTTTGTCAGCGTTGCCCAACGAACATCTTCCTTGTTGCCGTTTTCTTGTGGGCGAACATACTCTTCGTACTGGTCTTGAACTTTGCCAGAGTACAGGCCAATGTCTGCGGCCAGTTTCCGATCTGGGTACGACTCAAATGGCCCTCTCCCGTACCATGTGACATTATCAAACTCACTTGCAAGGCGGATGAGAAGGCCGAGCCTGGGTAATGGAGGCAATTCGCCGACCGGATCAACGTCGCAGTCGATTGCGACTGTGCAGTCCGCTGAGAACGTGTAAATCGACGTCAGAATGAATCCTGTGCCTTTGAATCCGATGCATTCATGCACAACTTTCATGCAAATTGACTTGTCTTGCTCCTCGACACTCAGTCGTCGCAGTCGTTGCTTCATACCCGTTAGACCTGAATCCAAGAATTGCTTCTGAAACCAGATGTCGTTATCAGTAAACGCCCTGAACACATGAAACAGCGGGCCAGGCAATTCAGTCTCACGCGAAAGCATTTCAAGTCCCGCGCAGCGCATTGAAGTGAGCAAACCGGATGCTTTTTCGATGACGAATTCTCCGCCTTCACACACAACGACGATCTTCTTGTCGTCTTGCATGCAACTTGTATTGCCTGGAATCGCTGAGACTACTTTTGTTTGTGAGGAGCTGACTTGGAACTGAGCTGCTGCGACTTCGTGCCCGCTGTCGGCCCATCGTGTTGGGCTGATTAGGTGGAAGCTCACTCGCAAGAACAGTTCCTCATTCTGATCGACCTCCGAAATGTCACATTCGAGGTTCAATTCTGCATTGCGGCCTGGCTCCAATTCGACAACGTCGAAGGTTCCATCGAGGACGCCTATGCCGTCCGCCGATATTTGCCACTTTGGTTGAAACTGAGAGAGGTTTAAGAAAGCGAATTTGTTGGTTACTCTGATCCTTACTCTTAGTCTCTCGTCAATTCGTTCACGATCGATTAGTTCAATCGCTATGTTCTGATAGGCGCGCTTGACTTCAGCAATCTTCGCGGTTAGCTGGCGATCCGGCAGAATGAGTCCGTTATTGCAAAACGGACCGTCGTTAGGATGGTCGTCGAAATCGCCGCCATACGCATAGAACCAATCTCTTCCCTGCCAGTCAGGAGGCTCGTTTGTTGGAACACGCAGCGATTGGTCGACAAAGTCCCAGATGCAGCCACCCAGGTTGCGTTCAGACGATTCGAACGCATCGACGTACTCTTTGAGATTCCCAAGCGAGTTGCCCATGGCATGTGCATACTCACATACAAAGAATGGCTTCTCTGTCTTAAGTTTTCCTTGTTCGATGATATAATCGACCGTGGGATACATCACGCTTTCGACGTCGGCGACTTCGTTGTATCGCTCATAGTGGACGGGGCGGCTCGGATCGACGCTTCGCACCTTTTGCGAAGATGCCACAAAATTAACTCCAGGCCCTGCCTCGTTGCCCAGCGACCACATCAGTATTGAGGGGAAGTTCTTGTGGCATTGGACCATTCGCTCCGTGCGATCAAGGTGCGCTTTTTGCCACATCGGATTGTTGCCGAGAGACCTTTCGAATGAATAACCCATTCCATGCGACTCGATGTTTGCTTCATCGATCACATACATTCCGTATTCTCCGCAGAGTTCGCACCATTGCGGGTCATTCATGTAATGCGAACAGCGAACTGTGTTGATGTTGTGCCGCTTCATTATGACGATGTCTTGAATCATCTGGTCGCGCGTGACTGTGCGACCTGTGTCTGGGTGTGTTTCATGCCGATTGACACCTTTCAGCTTGATGGGCTTGCCATTCAGGGTGAAAACGCCATTTTCGATGGCAATCTTTCGAAAGCCGACTTGAAATCGGCGCACATCCAGCAATCGATCACTCTTGTCGTATAAGCAGAGTATTGCTGTATACAAATTGGGCTCTTCAGCGGACCACTTCATGGGCTTCTCAATGTCAAGCGAGACTGTTTCAGTTGCCAGTCCGATTGCATGGGTGATTTCTACTGAATCACTCTCGAACAGTGAGAGCCGAAATCTGCATTCGTCTTGGCTTGAAGAACCCGCAATCTCAATTCGAGCCTTCAAGGCTGCATTGTTGTGATCGTTGCTGAATTCTTGTTCCAGCCAAACATCTCGAATGTAAGTTGGGTTCGTCGAAAAAAGTGACACGCTTCGAAAGATTCCACCGAATCGAAACATATCTTGATCTTCGAGATAGCTCCCGTCGCACCATCGAAAGACTCGGACTGCGAGCAGGTTTTCGCCGTCAATGAGATATCGAGTGATTTCGAATTCCGCAGGGCCCTTGCTGTCTTCACTGTAGCCGACTTCTTGACCATTCACCCAAACAAAAAATGCGGAGTAGACACCGCCAAAGCGGAGGAAGACACGGCGTCCTTTCCACTCCTGTGGAATTGCAAACCACAGTCGATATGAACCAACAGGGTTGTAATTCGCGTCCGCGAATGGAGGGGCCGCGGGGTGAGGGTAACGAACGTTTGAGTAAATCGGAATGCCGTAGCCTTGCGTTTCCCAACAGCCTGGAACTGTTATCGTCGGCCATTCGCTGTCGTCGAATGACAATTCGAAGAAGTCTTCCGGACTATCGGTCGGTTTGCCAACCCAATTGAAGCGCCACAAGCCGTCAAACGAGATTTGAACAGCGTTGGCCTGGGCCAAAGCGTCTGCGACAGATCGATAGGGAATTGAGTGGGCGCGCGGCGGCTCTTTGTTGATACCAACGACGTTCGGATCTTCCCAGGGAGGCAGCGGTTTGGAGGGCATATCGTTTTAGGTTTCGAGGACAGGGCTTGGTGAATTGCCAATGTTACGCGATAGCGGCAGCTCGGCCATACCCGAAAGAAGATGTAAACTGCCCCCAATCCAATGAGAACACTTGCAATTTTCGTCCTGGTAGCGGCGATCATGACGATTCTCGCCGGTTGCGCATCGAGCGGAAGCACCGGCGAGTCCGCCTCTACTGAGGGCTCAAATATCAAGATCGGATTCGTCGTAAAGCTCGCCCAGGAACCGTGGTTTCAGACCGAATGGAAATTCGCACGTGAGGCAGCCAAAGAGCATGGATTTCAATTGATCGAGCTTGAAGCGAAAGACGGTGAAAAGGTCATTTCGGCAATCGACAATCTGGCGGCACAAGGAGCGCAAGGGCTGATCATCTGCACTCCCGATCCAAAGCTCGGCCCGTTGATCGTTTCCAAGGCCAAAGAGTATGGAATGAAGCTGCTAACGGTCGACGATCGATTGGAAGGCCCTGACGGCCCTCTGACCAACGTCCATCATTTAGGAATCTCGGCGCGAGACATCGGGAAAATGGTTGGACAGGCACTGGTCGACGAAATGAAGTCGCGCGGTTGGAACATGAGCGAAGTCGGCGCGATGGCGCTGACCGTTGACGAACTCCAAACTGCGAGAGAGCGAATCGAAGGTGCGATCGAAGTTCTGACGGCAAACGGATTTCCTAGTGATCGCATCTTCAAAACTGCATGGCGCTCACCGCACAACATCGAGACCGCGGTCGAAGCTGCGAGCGTCGCTCTTACACGTCATCCAGGTGTGAAGAAGTGGATCGCTTTCAGTTCGAACGATGACGGTGTCCTGGGCTTTGTTCGAGCGACAGAGTCGCGCGGCATCTCCGCTGCCGACGTCATTGGGGTCGGAATCAACGGCACGAGCGGTGTCGACGATTTTAGAAAGTCGAATCCCACCGGGTTCTTTGCGTCGGTTTTGCTGAGTCCACGAAAGCACGGCTATCACACCGCCGAAATGATGTACCGCTGGATCAAAGAAGGCGTCGAGCCGCCAAAGGAAACTTGGACGACCGGAATTCTCATCACGAGAGAGAACTATCAAGAACTGATGGCAAAGGAAGGCCTGCTCTGAAGCTTTTCGACTTCAAGAACTTTCGAATGAATCACTGCCGTGACAGTTCGCAATTGACTTTGACCTAATGAGCGGCGGCTTCTTGCGATTCGAGTCGATCTCGAAGAGCTTTCCTGGTGTGAAAGCACTGGACACGGTGTCTTTCGGGGTCGAGTCAGGATCTGTGCACGCTCTCGTTGGCGAGAACGGCGCTGGCAAGAGCACGCTTCTCAAAATACTGAGCGGCGCTTACAGACAGGACTCCGGGTCGATCGTTGTCGCAGGAGAGCACGTTTCGTTTGCATCGCCAATCGATGCCATTCGAAGTGGTGTATCAGTCATTTACCAAGAGTTGCATTTGGTTCCCGAAATGTCAATCGCGGAGAACATCTATCTTGGTCATTTGCCAAATCGCTTTGGATTCTTGGAAAGTACAGTAATGTTGGATTTGGCCGCCACGCAGTTGGCCGAAGTGGGTGTCCAGGTTGATCCTCGTGAGAAGGTTGGGCGATTGCCCTTGGCACTCAGGCAAATGGTCGAAATTGCCAAGGCACTGACGCACGATGCGCGCATCTTCGCGTTCGATGAGCCTACCAGCAGCCTTAGCGCGCGAGAAGTGAGCCGACTCTTTGAAATCATCGAGCGCTTAAAAGAATCAGGCAAAGCAGTTTTATATGTGAGCCATCGAATGGATGAGGTCTTCTCGCTCTGCAACGCGATTACGGTCTTGCGAGATGGAAAGCATGTGTTTACGGAGAACGACCTATCCCAAACTTCACGAAGTGAAGTCGTGAATCTCATGGTGGGGCGCGAGATCGAAGATATCTACGGCTACAAGAGCCGCCTAATCGGAGAGCCTGTCTTGGAAGTCAAGGACGTCGTCGCAGAAGGAATTCGCAAGCCTGCTTCACTAACTGTTCGAGCGGGGGAGATCGTTGGAATTTTCGGACTTGTCGGAGCCGGAAGGACCGAATTGCTTAAGGCGATCTTTGGCGCCAATCGATTTGCGTCCGGTTCGATCTGGATCGATGGAGTTAAGCGGCGGATTGAAAGCACTCGCGACGCGATCAAGGCGGGCATCGCCTTGTGTCCAGAAGACCGAAAGGACGAAGGGATATTCGCAATCCGTTCCGTCAAGGAAAACAACAATTTGAGCGCTCGGCGAAGGAACGCTCACATGGGAGTATTTATCAAAGAAAGATGGGAGCATTGGAATGCACTCAAACAGGTGGAAAGGCTTAGGGTTAGAACACCGACGATCCAACAGCACGTTGGAAACTTGTCTGGGGGAAATCAGCAGAAGGTTGTGCTTGGCCGGTGGCTAAGCGAGAACCCAAGAGTCATTTTGCTCGACGAACCAACAAGAGGAATTGACATTGGCGCAAAGAAAGAGATCTATGACTTGATCTATGAGCTCGCAGAAAGCGGTGTCGGTGTGGTAGTCGTATCGAGTGAGCTTCCAGAAGTGTTGGGTGTTTGCGATCGCATCTTGGTGATGAGAGAAGGCGAGATCGTGCGTGAGATCGATCGGACAGAAGCGAACCAAGGGTTACTCTTAGAGTTGGCGCTGCCGACTGGAGACAAGTCAGGAGCCGCCGCGTGAGACCACGTCAACTTTGGGAAACGACTGGCATACTCGTCGTCTTCGTCGTTTTTGTTCTGATACTTGCTGCAACTGTTGAAAATTTCGCTACGCCGATAAACATTCGTACGATTCTGGTTTCGGTTTCCGTGGTAGGAATGGTCGCATGCACAATGCTGTTCTGTTTGGCAGGCGGGGACTTTGATCTGTCGGTCGGATCAACGGTCGCACTTGGAGGAGTTATCGCGGCACTTGTCGTCAACAAAACGGGAAGCCTTGCCTATGCAGTGTTGATCCCCGTTTGTGTTGGGGCTGTCGTTGGGATGGTCAATGGATTCTTTATTGCGAAAGTCGGAATCAATGCGCTGATTACAACGCTGGCTACCATGCAGATCGTCAGAGGATCGGCGCAACTCGCTTCGGGCGGCTCGTCAATCGGGGTTTCCAATGAATCGTTTGCAGCCTTAGGCCAGACCTTTTGGCTCGGACTGCCGACTCCTGTGTGGCTAATGATTGGATTCTTCATCATCTTTGGAGTGCTGCTCAACAAGACCCTATTCGGCAGGAACACGCTGGCGGTCGGCGGAAATCCGGAAGCGGCTCGGTTGGCAGGCATTGCCGTTGCAAGAACAAAGATAGCAGTGTTCACTTTGCAGGGGATGGTGGCTGCCTTCGCCGGCGTGGTCCTGGCCTCACGCGTCACGAGCGGACAGCCGACCGCCGGGCTTGGGCTTGAACTTCAAGTGATATCCGCGTGCGTCCTGGGGGGCGTGTCATTGACTGGCGGTGTCGGCACGATCACGGGTGTCATTGTGGGCGTCCTCATCATGGGAGTGCTCGAAAACGCGATGGGCCTGCTGAACATTCAAGCGTTCTGGAAGTTGGTGATAAGTGGAAGCGTGCTTCTTTTGGCAGTGACGCTTGACCGCTTGAAGCACAAGGCGAGTTTGAGACGAAAGGCTGAACGCGTTTAGAATGCAAAGTGAAGGCTCGCGACCGTTATGCAACAAGTCGCGAGCCTAATTGACTTATTGAACGGCCTTTAGCGCATTGATCCTTCTTGTCGGACTGTTGCGAAAGCCACTGCTCACAGGATCTCCAGTCGTTTCGATCCGCGACCGCACATTCGTGTTGCTCGTTCCGTGTGAAGTCGCCCAGACGAGGCCTGCAAGTCCCGCCACGTGCGGTGCCGCCATCGAAGTTCCGCTCATGTACGCATAGGCGCTTCCCTTGTAAGTGCTTGCGATATCGACTCCTGGTGCTGCGCAATCGACCCAACTGCCATAGGTGCTGAACGAGGCCCTGGAGTCGTTCGAAGTCGTTGCAGCAACTGCGATGCAGTTCGTATATGCCGCAGGATACGTTTGTCGAGTGTTTCCTGCATTGCCCGCCGCTGCAACCAGGACGACACCTTTGTTCCAAGCGTAGTTGACTGCGTTTTGCAGCGTCGTCGATCCACTCGATCCGCCGAGGCTCATGTTGATCACTTTTGCGCCATTGTCTGCCGCCCAAGTAATTCCGTTGGCTATCTCAGACAGGTAGCCGCTTCCATTGTTGCCAAGCACTTTCCCAATCATCAGCTTGGTATTCCAGCCAATCGCTGCGACACCAATGCTGTTGTTTGTCAATGCGGCAACTGTGCCGGCTACATGTGTTCCATGCCCGTGGCCGTCTTGAACAGTGTCTGGACTTCCATCGAGAATTGTGAAGTCCTTCGATGAGACAACTTGCGGATACAGATCCGGGTGAGTCGTGTCATAGCCGGTGTCGAGGACAGCGACTTTGACAGTGGTCGATCCCGTAGTAATGTCCCACGCAGATGGGGCGCTGATCTTCGGAAGTGCCCATTGGACGCCATAGTGTTGATCGTTCGGAACCACCATTCGCTCATAGATGTAGTTTGGTTCCGCATACTCAACGCTTGGCAGTCCGGAGTATTGCCTAACCGCTTGTTCGACCGGCACGTTCGACGGAATTAGGAACACCTCTACTCCGAGAGCAGGCACCCTTTGAATTGGAACCGCTCCGAGGGCGCCGACATGGAGCAATCCGGCACCAACCGATCCGCTCCGGAACTTGACAAGAACCATGTTCGGAGCGTAGCCTTCGGCAACTCCGACGCTAACAAGCACACATGCCGCTATGAGAGCGGCAATCAGCCTACCAAACACAATTTCACCTCCGACTCTGGCCTGATTGGCCAGAAGTCATAGGAATCTTTATATCACAGATATGGCGAATTGCCAAGAGGACAAACAACTTTCAAGCTTAATAATTGGGGCTGCCTTCGAATCTGTGCCGGGTCTGGACCCGGCGAACCGTTCCGCTCACTGCGCGCATAACGATCGACTCGGTCACCGCGCCGTCGGAGGTGTATCGGACCCCTTTCAGAAAATCGCCTGACGTGATGCCGGTCGCAGCGAACATCACGTTGCCGACCGCCATATCGTCGACGGTAAGGATTCGGTCCAGCTCTCCATTCCCCATCTTGCTTGCGCGGTGCCGTTCTTCTTCGTTTCGAAAAACGAGCCGCGCCTGCATGTCACCGCCATAACATCGAATTGCGGCGGCAGTGATAACACCTTCAGGTGCGCCGCCAATTCCCATTAGTGCGTCGATTCCTGTTTCTTCCTCGATCGCTGCCAGGCCGAGCGTGATGTCTCCATCGCTGACAAGGTGAATTCGCGCACCCGCAGACCTAACTTCGTTGATTAGTTTCTCGTGGCGTGGCCGGTCGAGTATGCCGACCATCAGTTCATCGACGCTTTTTCCGATGCACTTGGCGATTGCACGCAAATTGACTTCCGGTGGAAGTGTGATATCGATCGCACCTTTGGCCGCTTCACCAACGACAAGCTTGTCCATATAGCAATCTGGAGCATGCATCAGCTTTCCGCCACCTCCAGCAGCGGCGATGACGCTTATCGCATTGGGCAAACCGTTTGCACAAAGGTTGGTTCCTTCGAGCGGATCGACAGCAATTTCAACGTGCTGACCTCCTGCACCAAGCTCCTCGCCGATGTAAAGCATGGGGGCTTCATCTCTCTCGCCTTCACCGATCACAATGACTCCAGCGATTTCCATCGTGTTGAGCGTTTTGCGCATGGCGTCGCATGCAGCTTGGTCGGCGGCGTGCCGGTCTCCCTTTCCGACCCACTTTGCACAGGCGAGTGCGGCGGCTTCGGTTACACGTACAAATTCCAGCGCGAGATTGCGTTCCATCAGCGCGAGAAGGATACCTGCGACGTCGTCCGCGCAACCGCGCTTCCCGCTCTTATCGCTCGAACGACTGAGTCCTCACCGAGGTTGCCGAGCGTGGCAATGTTCAATAGTCTGTCGTGCAGTCCTCTGTGGATTGTTCCGGATCCAGATTCGTTGAGGCGCCCATTCACCGCATAAGTTTTGGCAATGGCGGACATCAATTGATCTGCACCAATCGTTTCGACAGCTGCAGCATCAGCATCGTCTTCATTCTTCCGTCGTATTCGCACAAGCGGAACCGAACTAAGTGCGGCAACTGCCGTTGCAATTCCAATCGCGAGAAAGGGTGCAATCGACCCGGCAGCTACAAGCCATGCCGCTATTGCTCCAATGACTCCAGCGATGAGCGCTATGCTTGCAGCAACTCGAACGGTTCGCTTGCGTTGCGTAAAGTGTCTCAGTTCGTGAGCCATCACCGCCAAAAATTCATCATGAGAGAGGACAGCGAGCAAGTCGTCAGTTATGGCTATCCTGCCCCCACCCAACGCGAATGCTCCCGCGATTCTAGACTTGCCGGTTCTCAGAATCAGCAAATCATTCAGCCGAGTATTCATGTTCAAGGCGAGGGTCTTAGCGTCCAATTCCCAGTCCGACATGGGGAACTCTGCAGGCTTGCCAGGCAGCAACACGAGGCGTATTGCGCTCCATTGGAGGGACCAAAGCGCAATTGCAAATAGAAACACCGCTAAGTTCGCCAGGCGATCGAGATTCCACGCACCACCACTGACCAAATCGATGAGTGAGCCAACTAAGATGGCTGACACTCCGAGGGGCAAAGCGACTGACATCGCAGTCGCCATCAGCCGAACTTTGTAATCGCCATATGTGAGTTGGCCGGGGCGAAGGCGGTTGTACGCTTCAAACGTTTGACGAGCCAAGAACCACTCCCCGGCGGTCGCAGCTCCCATGAAGGCGACTCCGCCTATGATGACCCTTATTCCTGCAGAAAATTCGCTGGCCACAAGGAACCCAAACGAGACTGCCGCGGCGGTTGCGAGCGCCAAATTGATCAGGGACGCGAGACGCAGGGTTGCTCGCACCGAGACCGGTGCCTGCGCCGGTGGTTGATTTGAAGCTGAATCGAGGGCTATTCGGCCTGAAAGGCGGCCATTGACTGCAGCGGCAGCGGCCAATGCAGCCGCCAAGAGAAAGCCCATATCCCTTAATGTTGGCTCCCAGGCTCGACTTGCTTCAGACTGAGGCAGAAAAATGGGGGACTCGCTCTCGGCGAGACCCCCTAGGTGCAGGCAGGCACTTTTTGTGTGAGTTCACCTGTGGCTACGCACTTAGCAACGGTCAAAGTTCCCGCTAACTGCCCGGTTTTTTCGCTTGGACTTGAACTTGAATTTGTGCTGACACACCGAGGCTCATGGCCCGAATCCGAGCCGGTCCGGGTGCAATCGCCGAGACGATGCCATCTTGATTCACTCGAACATTCGGCGATTCGGCAACCCAAACGACCGTGTTTGACGGAATCTCTGCACCCTGGGCGTTCAAGGCCCGAAGCGCGATGGTGTCCCCTTCACTAACCGTATTCGCAGGCGCAACGATTTGAATTGGTGGAAGGTCATTAGTCGCTAACTGTGCATAGAGCAGCAATGCGTTCGCTACGGGCCTCTCGACCCCGTCGCTTGGCCTGTTGAGAATTGCCCCCCCGGCATACAGCGTCGAACTACCTCCGCCATCGAGATTCAGCGCTTCGACACATCCAAGTCCCCGCATAATCCACGCGAGTTCGTTCAATGTTGCTCCTGTCGAGAACTTTGAGCGGCCATCGACAACAACTAGAACGATCTCTCCGCTTGCAGTAATACCGATTGCGGTTCTTGGATGACGCTTCAATGCGAAGTCGTTGTCGAATCCTTCTTCGACAAATTCGACAAGAACCTGTCCGCTTCGAATGAGTCTTGGTCCGCCACCGAGCGCGAATCTGGCCTGCTTCCACTCCGGCGAACCTTCGAAGTGAAACTCAAATTTGTAGGTTGTGTTCTGTTGAATGCCTGCAAGCAGCCTCAATTGATTTGCGCCCGTTGCAGCGACCACCCACTGCCCCTTTCTTACGGGATGCGATCTTACGTCGGGCACTACGTGTTTGAATTTGGCTTCGAACACACCATCGGGCGTTGGGGATTGGTCGCACTCAAAGACGAACATCATCCCATTTGTCGATGCTGTCGCCGTGCTTCCAGCTTCCGAGAAGACAATCAATTCGTTTGTCGATGCAGGCCGATTGATTCCATTGATCGAGAGTCTGAGTCCGTTTGGTGCTTCGATCCATGCTTTCCATTTCGGTCGGTCTATGAAGACACGGTTTTCCGTCCATCCGATCGCAGATCGGGACCTGAACGGTTCGCTGATCAACTCGCCGTCGTGAATGAACAACCCAAGCGGATCTCCGCTCGGTGCAAAGTAATCCGCATTGACAGCCAGGAAGGCACCTCGGCTCTTCGCCATCGATGAGACTCTGGCTCTTGTCGGTGCATTGTTGGGGGCGAGCACTGCGCCTCCTGCGAGTTCAGTTTCGAGACGAAAGTCTGGATTTGGGTACTTGAACCTGACGACGTGAATATCCATAGGCAAGGCCGGACGAACCTCCTGGCGGTACAAGAGGCCTGGCAGAAGTTCCCTGTCCCAGATTACTGGGGCACTTGGCTCACTGCCCAGTGCGCTCACGCCGATAACGAGTGCCATGCACCCGACAGAAAGCCTAATCACATTGTTGCGGCGGGTTCTAAGCATTCCAATGTTCCTCTGTCTGCGTCCAATTTTGCCCTCGCTCCGAGCGGAAGCGTCATGTTTTCAGGATTGTGCCCAATGGGAAAACCTATTATGGTCGGTTTTCCGAGTGAAATGAGTCGCTCTTCAACTATTTCTTGCCATGTTGGACTCACTTCAGTATCCATTCGTTTCTCATTGGTTCCTGTGAATTCCCCAATGACATATCCGGCGGCCTGTTGCAACTTTCCCGAGTTACGCAATTGCGTCAGCATTGCATCGACTCGGTGTGGGCTTTCATCGATGTCTTCCAAGACGAGAATCTTGTCCTTCGTATCGATTTCGTGAAGTGTGCCAAGTGAATCACAGATCAGTCGAACGCATCCGCCAGCCAACCGCCCTTCTGCGATACCACCAACAATGGTTTGAATCTCTGCTTTTGGAGACACAGAGGGAATTCTTCCTTCAAGCGAATCAAAAAGTGCATCGACCACCCATTGAGGTGATTCGGCAGTCAAAGTGGTTCCCATTGGAGCGTGAAGTGTGATCAATCCGGCGTTGTTCAAGGCGGTGTGCAATGTCGTTATGTCGCTGAATCCCGCGAAGAGCTTTGGATGTTTTGCAAACTCACGAATGTCAATGTGCTCAAGCAGTCTTGCGCAACCGTATCCTCCTCGTACGCTAATGATTGCTTTGACTTCATCGTCCACCCAAAATCTTCGAAGTTCATCAACTCTCTCTTGATCGGTCCAAGACTCATTTTGGCTTTTGGGTTCACAGCACTCACCAATGACAACTGAATATCCACGAGACTGAAACGCTGATACGGCGTATGCGAACTTATCCTGTTTAGCTGAAGACGCTGGAGCAGCGAATGCAACTGTGTCCCCGATTGTAATTGCTGTCGGCTTACGCATAAGCTGCAGCGAACGCGTCATTCTTTGCGATGATCTTGTCGACATCGCTTCGAGACGGCAGGTCTGTCGTCGCACCCAGTGTAGTCGATGCTAGCGCTGCCGCTGCCGCACCGATGAGCATGGCACGGTTTAGCGGCAATCCTTCATGAAGTCCAGCGAGCACTCCCGCTCTAAAGACATCTCCGGCGCCTGTCGTATCGACGACTTCTATTGCTTTGAGTGCCGGAAATGCTCGTGCGCCAAACTCCTTAGATGCTGCATACAGTCCGCGTGCTCCGTCAGTCAAGATCGTCGCGCAACCGTATCGACGTGAATGGCCCTCGACCCAACGAAGATTCTCTTCTGCATCGCCCCTCGCTCCCACCCAGTCCGTGCTGGACTGCCATACATCGCAACGCGAAACGATCGAGTCTTGTTCCGGCTTGAAGAAGTCCATGAGATACGTTTTGACATTTTGGTCCTGTGCGTAGCTGACGACCTTTTTCGATGCATTCGGCATATTCGGTTCTGCACTTAGCCACGAGACGCCTGCTAAGTCTGGAAGCGGCATTTCATAGCTGTCCATGGCGCTAAAACCTGCCCCGATCATCGTTCTTTCCCCATCGGGCGTCACATAAACATCCGTTGCCGGAGTGACGAAACCATCGACAGCATTCGGCACTTCGATTCCTTGCTCTTTTGCAAGTTCTGTTAGGACCCTGCCTGCCTCATCGTTGCCAACAGGATTGGTATGCAATCGAACAGGAACACCAAGTGACCGAAGCGCGAGTGCCGTGTTCGCCGCTTCTCCTCCAAGAACCAACTGAACATCGATCGCTTCGATGTATCCTCCGAAACGAGGAAATTGGGGAATTCGGTAGACACGATCAAGGCACAGGGTTCCAAAGCTTAGTATCAAACCGGCAAGATTATAGCGGCTCAGAATACGAGATTTTTCTCACGGCTTCGCAAATTGAGCAAAAGACCAAGCAATGCGAAGTTCAGAAGCATCGCCGTCCCCCCATAGCTCATGAACGGCAGCGGGACACCGACGATAGGCAGAAGACCCACAACCATCCCTAAGTTCACAAGAACGTGAAAACTAAACAACGTGAATATACCGGCTGCCATGCTACGAAACAGCGGGACGGTCGCATTCAGCACGACTGCCCACACTCGCCAGAGAAAAAGGGCATATGCGGCGATAATAAAGAAAGATGCGACAAAGCCGCCTTCCTCAGCTACGACAGTAAAAATGAAGTCGGATGTTTGAACTGGAACGATTCCGGCTTCTTTCAGTGATCCTTGTGCAAATCCCTCACCGACGACTCGCCCTTTGGCAATGCTCAACTCCGCAACTTTCGCATGATAGCTTCCCTTTCCAGATAATAGATCGAGGATGCGCTGTTTTTGGTAGTCACGAATGACTCCGACGTTCCATGCCGCAGTAAACAACAAAGCACCAATTGCAAGAAATCCAAACAAGAAACGCAATCGCTGACCAGCGACAAGCGACATTCCAAACCAGATACAAATCAGCACGAGGCTTGTTCCCAAATCAGGCTGAAAGAGCACGAGCAGGAAGATTGGCAACACGTGCAGCAGGCTCAGGGCGAACGTTCTCGGTGTTCGCAGAGTCTCTTGATGTCGCGCCAACATGTCAGCAAGAGTAAGAATCAGCAGCAGTTTCGCCGGTTCGCTCGGCTGCATGTCGAATGGGCCAAGGTCGAACCATCGTTGCGCACCGCCTCGCTCCGAGCCAAAAAGCCTCACGCCGACAAGCATTGCGATGTTGACGCCGTATACCCACTTTCTGTGGTAGCACCATGAGCGTGGATCCATAAATAGAAACAGTGCGAATGCGGGCACAGCTAAGATGAGCCAAGTCGTTTGCCGCCAGAATGCTGCGTGTCCAGGCTGAACTGCGCTTGCACTCCAAAGAGTGATCATGCCAACAACCAACAGAACCAGTGCCGAACCGAGCAAAGGCCAGTCGATTCGGCGTCGCAATTCGGTGCGCAGCGCGGCAGAAAACAGTCTCATCGGTCGTCTATTGAGAGTGTACTGGTTTTGTTGATTTGCGTGATTCGACGATGGGTCCTACCCAGTTTTTGCTCCTCGCTTCCTTTTGCGTTTCGGCGGAACCAGCGCTTTCAAAGTTATTAGTTTTCCGTAACAAAGGAGCACGTCTCCGGGGAGTATTTCGCGCGAACCTCGTGGATTCGGAATTTCAAGACCTTGTCGGTGAATGCTAAGCACGAGCACATCCATCTCTCGCAATCCAGTTTCCGCGATCGTTTTATGGGCGAGATCCGCATCTGGTTGCACAGGAACTTCTGCGATACCGTAACCGCGGGCGAGTGTTAGTCTTTGTCTTAGATCGATGTCCGGGAACGAAGCTTGTTCTTCGAGCAAAGCAATGATCGCACCGGCGACGTCGATGCCTGTCGTCGTTTCGATTCCTTGCAGCCCAGGGCTCGAGTTGACTTCGAGCACTTGTGGCCCATCGTTCGTTTCAAGCAGATCGACACCGGCAACTCTCAGTCCAAGGATGTGCGCTGCATGCACAGCAGCGCGCTCATACTCTTCAGTCAAAGACACGGGTTCGGTGGTGCCACCGCGATGAACATTCGAGCGATACTCACCAGGCTGTGCGCTGCGGCGCATCGCCGCGACGACATGATCTCCAACGACAAGCGCCCTGATGTCCTTGCCTTGGCTTTCTTTCACGAATTTCTGAATCAGTACGTTTTGTTTCGCTCCTTGCAGCGTTTCAATGATCGCTTCCGCTATCTTGTTTGTTTCTGCAAGTATGACGCCGATGCCTTGCGTTCCTTCTAAGACCTTGATGATTACCGGAGCGCCACCGAGCCTCTCGATGGCGGGCAATACTGCTCTCCTCTCGTGGACGAAAGCGGTATGCGGCATGCCGATGTCATGTCGGCTCAATACCTGAAGCGATCGCAGCTTGTCACGTGAAACGCTGATGGCATGCGATGTGTTGAGTGTGAAGATGCCCATCTGCTCGAATTGGCGAACGATCGCTGTGCCATAGAAAGTCACGGATGCGCCGATGCGCGGCAGCACCGCGTCGTAATGGCTGAGCCGCTTGCCACGGTAGAACAGACCTGGGTTCCGACCCTCAACCGCGAGAGAGAACTTTAAGACATCGAGCACTTTGACATCGAGATCTCTTGCAATGGCCGCTTCACGCAGTCGGCGCGTGCTATAGCAATGAGGGCTTCTGGACAAAATGGCGACCTTCATAAGACTAAACCTGGCCGATTATGGACTCTTAACTTTACGTTTTCGCTTGCGGCCGAATGCGTAGCTTTGGCTCGGGTCAACAACGAAGTGTCCTTCGAGGGCAGTTCGGCCAAGCAACGCGCGGCATGTAAGCTTCCTGCGTGAGGCCAGTCCGACCTCAATAACCTTCTCAACGGGACCAATTCTCACCTTTGCTTCTACCGTTATGCGGTCCCTGCCGCTGCCGAAACTGCTTTTGACGTGCGTTCTCCTTTTGATCGGTGCGATGACCGTTACCGTATCGTTTTGCGTGTCTCGCCTTAACACGGCCTCGAAACGAACAGTTCCGTCGCCGAGATCCTCCCACTTAGTCACATCGAGAACGCTCGTGCGAGCACCGGTGTCCGACTTCGCTTTGACACCAAAGAGACCCCATTCAGGAAAATCGATGTACTCGACCCAGCCGATACTTAGCAGTTCTTGCTCAGGTCGCTTCTTCATCGAATGTTAATGACGATGGCGAGCTTATAGTGGATTCGAAGGAGCAACCATGCGCAGCGATTTGACTCTGCCGCGAGTGTTTCTTGCTCTTCGGATAGGCTTTGCATAGAGGTCATATTCTTCAGCGTCGATTACTTCCACCTCGATCATTTCACCTGGAATCTCGGTGCCTTGGACATAAACCAAACCGTCTATCTCTGGCGCATCTCGAAACGATCTGCCGGCCATCCAGTTCTCGTCTGCTGGTTGCTCGATGAGAACTTGGATGCGTTTGCCCAACCAAGAGCGATTCTTCTCGAGCGATATCAGTTGCTGAGTCTTCATCAGACGATCGTATCGACTGCGCTTGACTTTAGCAGACACTTGATTTGGCATATCGTAGGCGAGAGTGCCCGGCTCTCTCGAAAACACGAACGCCCCAACTCGGTCCAACATTGCTTCCTTCATCCAGTCAATCAAGTAGTCGAAATGCTGTTCGGTTTCGCCAGGAAATCCAACAATGAAAGTCGTGCGAATCGCGCAATCGGGCATCGCTCGGCGAAGTTTCTCGAAAAGCTTTAGGTACCTATCTCCGTCCCAAGGTCGTTTCATTGAGCGCAGCACTTCTGGGTGTACGTGCTGCAGCGGAATGTCGATGTACGGCAGCACTTTGTCGAGGCTACTCATTGCGTCGATCACTTCATCAGTCAAGCGATTTGGATAAAAGTACAGCAGACGAACCCAATCGATGCCTTCTACATCGTTCAATTTGGCAAGGAGCTTCGGCAACGTGAATTCTCTGTATAGATCGTATCCATATTGAGTGACATCTTGTGCAATCAAATTGATTTCACGCACACCAGTTCGTGCAAGGTGCTTTGCTTCGGACTCGACACGTTCAATCGGCTTGCTTTGGTGCATCCCTCGAAATGATGGAATCGTGCAGAAAGTGCACTTGTGGTCGCATCCTTCGCTGATTTTCAGATATGCGCTCCATGGCGCGCCGGACCTCGCTCTTGTTGGAACGTCTGCCCATCTATGATGGGGTGGCGGGATTTCGAAGTATGTGTCATTCGAGCCTATTGTCAGCTCGACGATCTCGTCGAATCGTTCCATGTGCCCAACGCCGACATAGGCATCCGCGCCTGGGGCGACTTTTGCAATGTCCTTTCCGATTCGCTGAGCCAAGCAGCCAGCGACGATGACCTTTCCGGTTCTGCCATTGCGCTTTTCCTCCACAGCGGCTCGAATCGTTGCAATTCCCTCATCGCGTGCAGCTTGCAAGAACCCACATGTGTTGATGACCGTCACGTCCGCGAACTCGGCCGCCGCATCGACGCGAAACCCTTTGTTCGCAAGAACGCCCGCGATTTCTTCAGAATCGACTTCGTTCTTTGCACAACCAAGCGTGATAATGCGAACAGTTTTCATCGCGTTATCGATTCTGGTGAAGACTCGAGTGGCGACGCTTGTGCTGCTTCTCGAGTCTTCTTACAGTCAATGGGTTGGAGGCGGCGCAACTATGCTTTTCGGCGGCTGGTTTTTGATTGGTTTCAATGACTTGAGGTAAGCGAGAATCGCTCTGATATCGTCATCGGTGATGTGACTGTATGGCTCCATCGGCATGGGAGGCAAAACGGGCCTCTTGTCTTCCTTCCAATGATTGCCTGTTCGCCAACTTTCGATGAGCATCTCTTCTGTCAGCTTACCGATACCAGTTTCGTCATCAGGAGTCAAGTTGCCACCGACGCTCACTCCGAACGGACCGGCGAATGCCGTCATGGTCAATCCCATTGTCGCCAATATGCCTTCTTCCAGCATTTTGGGTTCCCATTTAGGCAGCGGCGCATTTGCCGGATGTCCGCTAAATTCGAGACCTTTTATGGGTTTGCCGTCTGGTCCATGGGGTGAGTGGCAATCTGTGCAACCCATGATTGTAACGAGGTATTTGCCCCGCTCGATCTTGTCTTGCTCTGCATTCGCTTTCTCTCCGGAGCCGACGGCCATTGCCGCCAAGCCGATACCGATTGGAATGATGGGTAATGCATACATGAACTTGCCTTTCATCGTGACTGTGTCCTCCTGATGTGTTTTTGCTCCTGCAAGCGATTCAGGCATCATACCGCGGTTCAGTAAAGTTTTTCGGAATCCAGAAACGGATTTATGCTGTCCAGATGAAAGGGCGAGCATCGGTCATGATTTGGCCCTTTTCCTCAACTGCTTGATATAAGTAGTCTGGAATCGTAAAGGTGCTCTGATGAAATCGAGGTGTGTAATAGCGGTTTTTGACGCCTCTTGAAGAAAATCTGCGGGCGATTTCCTCTTCAGTCAGGTCGAGAGGGTCATGCTTCTTGCTGCATAAAATGAATGCCCACGGCACAAGGAACGTCGTGATGATCGCCCAATAGGGGCGAACGATTGGGAATACTTCTTTCACAGTGGAGAGGCATGCAGCAAAACAGTCCGGGTAGTTCATGTTCGCGCAGCCTGCTTGCATGGCGAACACACCATCGTCCGAAAGTCTGTCCATGCACAATTCGAAGTACTCCTTTGTGAACAAGTAGACTGCGGGGCCGCCTTCGAGCGGGTCGGGAAGATCGCTCAGGATCACATCGAACTTTTCATCTGTTTCTTCAAGATATTTCCTTGCATCCATGTGCAAGAGCGTTGTTCGAGGGTCGTCGAAAGAGCCTCTCGGCCATTCGGGCATATGCTCTCTCACCATTGCAACAAGCTCGTCGTCGATGTCGACCATCACTGCTTTTTCGACGGTGTTGTGCGCGAGTGCTTCTCGAAGCGTCGCACCTTCCCCGCCGCCTGCAACGAACACGGACTTTGGGTTGGGGTGTGTGGTCATTGCGGGACAGCTCATGCACTCATGAAAGATGTGCTCATCAAGAGCGCTTGTTTGAATGCAATAGTCGAGAAACAGCGTTTTGCCGAACCGCGGAATTTCGCAGATTTGATATTCTTGAAACTTCGTCTTGCCTTCGACAAGCATTTTCTCGACAGTAAAACACCACTCCATCGCATCGGTGTGCGTTTCGCTGATGAACATTCCTGTGCGCTGTGAAAATGACATGGTCAGGCTTTGGCTTCCTTTTCAACTTCTGATTGCAGGCCTCTTCGAACCACCAGGAAGCGAGTCTTTGATGGCTTGAAGTGCTCGCGCAGAGCTCTCACCGCTTCATCGACCAAAACGGACTCCCCGCAATAGAACAAGTCGATCGCTGCATACCGGTGTTCGGGCCAAGTGTGGATTGTGTAGTGAGATTCTTGAATGATAACTGCTCCCGATACTCCGTAAGGTTTGAATTCGTGAAATGAACTGGTAACAACAGTTGCTTCGCTTCGTTTCGCCGCATCGTTCATCGCCATGCTTACTTTGTCTTCGATCTCAAGCATGTCGGGATCGCAACCGTACATTTCGATCAGAACATGACACCCAAGCGAGGGCTCGACGCCATCCCACTGAGGCCTCTTGAAATCGTCTTCATGGATCCACTCGCAGAACTGTCGAGCATCGTCACCCGGAATCACTGTCCAGCCATCGTCGACTTGAACTGGCTCAAGTGCTTGACTCTTCATAAAGAGCCGGCGAAACAGTCTGTTAAGCTTGTCGAATAGAAACGTGCGCGGCCGGGCGACCGCAAACAGCACGAAACACAAGGCGAAGCCAGTTAGCAAATACATCGCCACGTTCCTCCTATCAGGCAATGGCAAAGGCGCCCACGCGCCGACCCAACCCCGGCTGCATCAAAGCTATGCATCCGGCTGGCCAAAGTCGAAAACGCTTGATTCATCATCTTGCGTGAGAGCCGCCCCTGCCTTCTTGTCCGATAGGGTTTCGGCGGCGAGCGCGAATTATACCTTTGCCGTGCACACGGGACTTTAGGCCGATTCGAGCCTGCGGTTCTCGTCGAGATCTCGGCCGACGAATCCGAAATAGAACAGCCAACCGACAAGCGTTGCGAACGCGATTGCAAGTTTTGCAAAAGTTGGAACACTGTTCGTGAAACTTATGAACCCCTCGATCGGAGCAGCGATCCAGATCATGAGGATGCCAATCCCAATCAAATACATCGCGTCGCGCCCTGCCTTGCGGAGCGCTTGGCCTCTCGTTCTCCTGCCGGGATTCACCAAGGCAAACCCCATCAGCAATCCAGCCGCGCCTCCAATGAATATTCCACCGAGCTCAGTTACTCCATGCGCAGCGATTCCGCTGTAGAAGTGTCCAAGTCCGTCGACTTTGTCCATTTCAATGGTAAAGGCACCGAGCATCGCGCCGTTGACAAAGAGCGAGTATAGCGACGTCAGTCCGAAAGTCACTCCGCCTGCAGCCACCATGACTGTAGCCATCGTGTTGTTAGCGATGTAGAAGCCTGTCATTTGCAAAGCGGACTCGCCTGAAGCGTCTCGAAACTCCTTTGACTTCCAATGTTCGAGGGCTGCTTCGAATCCTGAAGGCAGCACTGTGTCGAGAAGGGTCGCGTCCTTTCTGATCGCCGACCCTGCAAACATTGCTGAAAAGATTGTGAAACCTATGGCTGCAAACACGTAGACTTTGCGCCTGCGAACCGCGGATGCTGCCTCTCGAAGGAACGAGGACACACCGACTATGAACGATCGTTTCGGATGCCTGTAAAGGACTCCGTGGCCTCGGGCAACGAGATCGTTGAGGAACGCTTCCATCGACTGATTGGCAGACTGTGTTCTGACAAGGGCGAGGTCGCCTGCCACCCTGCGGTAGAGCTTTCCAAACTCCTTGATTTGGTCGCCCTTCAAGTTCGAGATGCCAAGCTCACATGCATCGATTAGGCTGACGAGCCGATCCCAGTCTGCCTTACGCTTTGCAACAAAGTCTTTCTCGTTCATTTTGAGGGAACCGCCAGTGTACTTCGGAATTCAGGTAGAACAGATGGGCTGGCTCGGACGTCCAACTGGTAGGCAGTGTGGCAAGAGCCATGCGCCTGGAGAGACGCGAGAGCCTGTCTGGCATGCAATTTGCTCGCCGGACACGGCGCATACGGATATGCGCTGACTCAACCGTGGCGGAATTTGAGCTTAGGACAGGGCTTCAAACCCGCAGGCGGATATGTAGATGTATCATCCGGCAGGCCCACCTGACAATAGGGTCGATGCAGAAAACGACGGGATCCCGTCGTATCTGTCGCGCCTTACGCAGACACCGCTTCTCTCTTCAGAGGAAGAGAGGGAGCTCGCCAGGCGCGCCAAAAGAGGCGACGAGTCGGCTAAGAAGCGGTTGGTCGAGGCGAATATGCGCCTCGTCGTTAACATAG
Source organism: Fimbriimonadales bacterium (assembly GCA_026129745.1). Taxonomy (GTDB): domain Bacteria; phylum Armatimonadota; class Fimbriimonadia; order Fimbriimonadales; family ATM1; genus JAHCHL01. The sequence continues at coordinate 94,017 of JAHCHL010000001.1, forward strand.
CCAAGAATTATCGGAACCGATCGATCCCGTTCGAGGATTTGGTCCAAGAAGGAGCGATCGGGCTCATGAACGCTGTCGACCGGTTCGATCCGGAGCGTGGATTTAGATTCAGCACCTACGCGACCCATTGGATCAAGCAGACGATCGGTCGTGCGCTCGATCACAAGGCGAGGGCCATCCGCATTCCTTCACACGTGACCGAGATGATTCGGAAGGTGGACAAGGAGAGGGTTCGACTCGCGAAAGAATTGGGCCGAGATCCCAGCGCAGAGGAAATTGCCAGTTCGTTAGGCATCACCGTGCGACGCCTCATGAGTGCTCTACAATCGACGAAAGAGCCGGTTTCTCTCGACCTGATGGTTGGTCATGACGAACAAACGTCGCTTGCCTCGCTCGTTGCAGCAGCCAGCGACACAGATCCGGAGCTGTGCGCTCTCAAGCGGGCGACGCTCGACGAGCTGAACAAGATTCTTGAGGATCTCAGTGAGCGCGAGAGGACGATCATGCGGCGACGGCTTGGATTGGACGACGACTCGGAATCGCCATTGCTGCGCGAATTGAGCGACGATTTGAGCTTGTCACGTGAGCGCGTGCGGCAAATCGAGATTCAAGCGATACGAAAGCTCCGATTTATCGCAAACAGAAGAAGACTGCGCGACTCTTTTTCAACTTAGGCAGCTACCTGGCCTACGAACTCGACATCGACATTCGCCGCTATTTCATTGTATGCAAGCACCGGTGTGTGCACGGAGTGCCTTTCGAGCAATCGCTTTAGCGGCAATCGGATTGCATTTCCGGTTAGCAGTACTGCGGAGTGCCCGAGTGAAGTCGACTTGTCTGATTCCGCTGCAATGGATCTGACCAGTTTGTCGGCGGTTTCAGGATCGAGCGCAAGGGTCGATCCGTAAGGAGTCGATTGCAATTGTTCAGAAAGCGACTTGCCAAGCTGGGGATCGACTGTTATGCAATACACTCTTCCCGACTCGTCGATGTGTTGGCGCGTTATCGTTCTTGCGATGGAAGCGCGGACGAGTTCCCCAAGTTGGTCCGGTTCTTTGATTCGCTCCGCGAAGTCCGCGAGAGTTTCCAGGATTGTTACCATGTCGCGGATAGGCACACGCTCGCGCAAAAGATGCTGCAGAATCTTCTGAACTTCGCCGAGCGACATTCGAGACGGCACAAGCTCCTCTACGACCGCTGAATTGACTTCCTTAACGTTATCCAGCAGTGTTTGAACATCTTGTCTGCTCAACAGCTCTGCGGCGTGCGATTTCACGATCTCGCTCAAGTGAGTGCTAATCATGGAGTTCGGCTCGATGACGGTGTAGCCACTTCTTTCTGCTTGATCTCGCTGATTCGAATCGATCCAAAGCGCGTCGATTCCAAACACTGGGTCCTTCGTTCTTGTTCCTGCTATTGGATTCATGACCATGCCGCTTTCGATTGCGAGGCACGAATCGGGGAACGCCTGTGCGCGGGCCACTTCTTCGCCACGAATCCGAATGACGTAATCGTTTGCGCCGAGTTGCATGTTGTCACGGATGCGAACGCTTGGCATCACAAAGCCAAGTTCCATCGCAAGTTGACGTCTTACTGCAGTTACGCGCTGCGTCAAGTCACCACCTTGCCTTGGATCCGCGAGTCGTGTGAGGCCGTATCCGATTTCGAGTTCGATCGGATCCACATTCAGCAGCGGCAATACGGATTCGGGGCCTGCGGGCGCCTGCTGTTTCGCATCTTCTGCTTTTTGCTCCTTCTGTTTGGCGATTTGCTGCGGAGCTTTCTCGACAATGCGATAGATCGCCATGGCCGCGCCGGCGAACAATAGAAACGTAACCGTTGGAAATCCGGGCACGAAGCCAAGGAACGCCAAGACTGCCGCTGCGCCAAGCAACGCTTTTGGTTGTCCGATGACTTGCGTCAAGACTGCAGTGCCCATACCCGCTTCCTGGCCCGATCGCGTTACCATCAGGCCTGCCGATGTGGCAATCAATAGCGCGGGAATCTGCGAGACCAATCCTTCACCGACGCTCAGCAACGCATAAGTTTGAAGGATGTCCATGATCGAGCCTTGACCCTTCATGAACCCTATGACAATGCCACCAATGATGTTGACCAAGATGATCAGGATGGAAGCGATTGCGTCGCCCTTGATGAATTTGCTTGCACCATCCATGGCTCCGTAAAAGTCGGCTTCCTGTTTGATTTCTTGCCGCCTTTGCTTGGCTTCACCTTCCGTGATAAGTCCCGCGTTCAGGTCGGCGTCGATAGCCATCTGTTTGCCGGGCATTGCGTCAAGCGTGAATCTGGCCACAACCTCAGACACGCGGCCAGCGCCGTTCGTAATGACGATGAACTGAACAATGACAAGAATAAGGAACGCGACGATTCCTACGATGAAATCGCCTCCCATTACGAACTGGCCAAAAGTTTGTATTACGGCTCCGGCACTTGCCGTTCCCAAAATGAGCTTAGTCGCGGCGATACTTAGCGCAAGCCGCAGAAGAGTCGTAATCAGCAAGATCGATGGAAACGTGCTGAAGTGAAGTGGTGTGGAAACGTTCGTTGCGATTAGTGCGATGACAACCGCAGATGCTATGCTGAGCACGAGCATCGCATCCAAAAGCCAATGCGGCATCGGAATAATCAGCATGACGACGATCGCCAAAATTCCGACCGCGAGCAATAGATCCGTGTGCTTGAGTATGCGCTCTAAGGATCGCATCGAGTTACTTGCCGCCCTTTTCCAATGACTTGATGCCCATGCTTATGCGGGCCGCCTTGTCGGGAGGAAGCGCTCCGAGAACATCGGCAAGCTTCTTGTTGTCCATCTTGGCCAACACTTGCAACGCATCGCCGTCGTTCCATTGTTCCAAGAGTTTGACGAGCGCTTCGGTTTCCATCGATGACCACAGCGCGGCCAACCGCACAGTTCCATCTGCTCGCTGCGTTACGACCGGCGGTGGCGGCTCTCCTTGCGGCGAAAGTTCTTGTTGCGGAGCAGGCTCTGTAGGGGCAACTGCCTGCAGATTAGTTTCATTGGACTCTTGCTGTTCCAAAGGCGCGTCTTCACTTGGCTTCGGCTTCACTTTTTTCGTTGGCGTTATGCCAGGTATGTGAATGACACCGGCGTAACCCATTCCGACGATTCCACCGCCGATGACGATAATCGCTGACAGGACCGGAACAAGCAGTTTCATCGACTAAGCTCCTGCATGATCTTTCGAACGTAGTTCTGAGTCTCGATGTAAGGAGGAATGCCGTTGTGACGCCTTACTGCTCCTGGCCCCGCATTGTATGCCGCCAGAGCCAATTCCAATTGGCCAAATTGATCGATCATTTGCTTGAGGTACTTCGCGCCACCGCGAAGATTGTCACGGGGATCGAACGGATCGATGACTCCAAGCTCTCTTGCTGTGTCCGGCATGAGTTGAGTCAGTCCCTGTGCCCCTTTGGGCGAAACTGAGTTCGGGTTCCAACTGCTCTCAGCGTTGATCAACGCTCGAAAAAGTGCGACATCGAGTCCGAATTCACCGGCAACTTGATCAGCCATTGCTCGAAGTTCGCTAAGGCCGACTCCTTGATTGCTGGGGATCAAGTCGAGCGGATTTAGCGGAGCGAGAGCACCCGCGCCGATGGCGAGCGGAATGTGCGAGGGTGACGACATAGCAAGCGGATTGCCTTGCGGAAAATTGTCGCGCCATATCGTCTGTGACGGCAGCGAAGTGATCGCCGAACTATTGATTTCAATCGCGGCATTCAACGCGCTTCCAAACATGGTCGAAAGCTTCGATTCGATCTCTTGCACTCGGCGCTGAACGCCATGAATACCGAGAGGTTGTATCCTCATCAGGCTGGCCTCCTTGTGTTAGTCCAATCATCCAGAGCCTTTTGCTCTTCTCTCGACAGTTCAGTTTCCCAAATCTCAAACTCTCGCTGCTTCAGCTTCTCCATCGTTTCGACGGCGCGCTTGGCTTCAATCCACTCATTCGTTGCTCGCTCAACTTCGTCGGCAAGAATCGCAATAACGCTGCGCTGTGATTCAGCATCGTCTTCGAGCTTCAAGACAAACGTTTCTTGTTCAACCATCGCTTCGAGAGTCTTTTGCTTCCTCTTCAAGGCCTGTGCGCGTTCGGCAAGAATTGCTTCAAGCTCTTTCTCCGCGTCTACCAGCGCAGCCTGGGCCTCGCGCAAAGCGTCTTTCGCCCAACCTTCTTGCAAATGCCTGTAGTCAAGCACTCGCTGCAGTCGAAACTCGAACTTACGCATTGACGATGCCCTCCAAACTCAAGATCGCATCTTCATATGTTGCGCGCTCGTCAATGTGCTGCCTAAGAAATTGATTGATTCTCGGCCACGCTTCGATCGCTGCATCGGCGACTGGTTTGGTCCCCGACTTATAGGCTCCGATTGCAACGAGGTCCTCGACATCTCTATAGGCGGCAATCAGTTCTCGCAGTTTGTTAGCCGATTGAATTCGCTCTTCGGGAACGACCATCGGCATGACTCTGCTCAGGCTCGCAAGCACATCGATCGCCGGAAAGTGTCCGGAGTTAGCGAGTTTTCGGCTCAGTACGATGTGGCCATCGAGAATCGATCGTGCGGTGTCTGCGATCGGCTCGTTTGTGTCGTCACCTTCGACAAGAATCGTATAGAGGGCGGTTATCGAGCCTAAGTCCGAGTTTCCGGCACGCTCCATCAGCCGGGGAAGCAGTGCGAAGACGCTCGGTGTGTATCCTTTTGTGCTTGGTGGCTCGCCGACTGCAAGACCAACTTCTCGCTGCGCCATTGCAAATCGTGTGACGCTGTCCATCATGAGCAACACGTTGGCACCTTGGTCGCGAAAGCCCTCTGCGATGGCTGTTGCAGTGAATGCGGCCTTGATGCGCATGAGTGCAGGTTCGTCGCTCGTTGCTACGATGACGATGCTTTTCGACAAACCTTCCTCTCCGAGATCGCGTTCGATGAATTCGCGAACCTCTCGCCCTCTCTCTCCCACGAGGGCTATGACATTGATTTCTGAAAGCGCATTTCGCGCAATCATTCCAAGCAACGTGCTCTTGCCAACTCCTGATCCTGCGAAGATTCCCATGCGTTGACCGACTCCAGCAGTCATTAGTCCGTCGATTGTCCTGACTCCCAGTGGCAATGGAGTCGAAATCACTTTACGAATCATCGGATTCGGCGGTACGTTGTGGACAGGTTGCATCGATTCTGCGACGACTGGCCCTTTGCCGTCGATCGGCTCTCCGAGTGCATTCAGCACTCGACCCAGCAAACCTCCGCCGATTGGAACCCGGTGGCACCCCCCCGCCGAACGCACCCTGCATCCGGCACGAACCCCCGCCATTTCTCCGAATGGCATGAGCAGCAGATTCGGTCCGCGAAAGCCGACCACTTCAGCGAATACGGAGTTTCGTTCATCACCCACGACTTCGCAGACGTCTCCGACTTTTGCGTTCGGGCCGCTCGATTCGATGACCAATCCAACGACTTGTCGGACACGACCGAAAACTTCGATACTCGTCGAACTATCGATACGCGCACGCTGGGTTTCGAACTTTGCAGCCGGAACCGGAATCACGCCGCTTCACCTCGAAAGATCCTTTGTGCTTTGGAATCGACACTCGCGTCGATGACGCCTTCCTCCGTTTCAATTACAACCGAACCGCGCGGCAGCGAGTCGTCGCCGACAAACTGGACTTCGTGAACCGATTGTCCTGCAGCGATCACTTCGGCACGTCGTTCCTCGATCAGCGGCAAGTCCGACGCATTCACGCGAATAATCGCGCGATTGGCCATTTCTACGAAGGCCATCGCTTCTCGTACCAACGGCAGAATTAAATCAGGATTGCGCTCTACGACTTCTCCGACAATTCGTCTCGCTATGTCGACAGATAGCTCAGCGAGTCCATGCTCAGCCTTGTCGTACCATAGGAGCATTGCCTTCTCGATTCGGTCGACAACAGCGGCTAATTCGTGTCGGAAACTTTCGAGGACTACCGCTTCTTGCGCTCTCGCATCTTCGAGGCCCTGCTTGAATCCTGCCTCGTATCCGGCTGCGAAGCCATGCTGGATCGACTCTTCTCTTGCCGCATGTGCTGGATCGGCGCGCAACTCTATCGACTGATGCCGAGTTCTATTCATTGTCTCGACCTCAGGCAGCCGCTCTGCGAGACTTTGAACGTGATCAACGTCAAGTAGGATTCGCTTAGACAAGCATTTCCTCCTCGCCGCCACGACCAATGCTGATTTCGCCGGCTTCTTCCAATCTTCTGATGACAGACACGATCTTCTGCTGGGCGTCTTCTACGTTCTTCAATTTGACCGGGCCCATGAAGTCCATGTCCTCCTTGACCATTTCAGAAGCTCTCTCAGACATGTTGGAGAACACTTTCTGCTGAACTTCTTCGCTGGTTCCTTTGAGTGCGAGGGCAAGCTCTTTCATCTCGACTTCTCGAAGAATTTGTTGTACGGCGCGATCGTCCAGCTGCACGATGTCTTCGAACACGAACATCATGTTCATGATCTCTTCTGCAAGTTCAGGATTGCGATTGCCGAGCGACTCTAGAATTCCGCGTTCTGTGGCGCGATCGACGTGATGCATGATGTCGACAAGAGCTTTTGGGCCCCCGGCACTTGTTAGGTTCGCTTGACCGATCGCATTGAACTTCCGCTGCAACACGATCTCGACTTGCCGAATCACTTCAGGGGGGGTACGATCCATCATCGCGACGCGCTCGGCAACATCGGCGCGAACTTCTGCCGGAAACCTCGCAAGCGCTTGTGCTGCGAGTTGGGTTGGAACATAGGCAAGTATCAATGCGATTGTTTGAGGGTGTTCATCCGCTAAGAAACTCGCAAGTTGAGCTGGATCCGCTCTTCTTAGGAAGTCGAACGGCACTCCCTGCAATGTTTGCGTAATCCAGTTGATCATTTCGCCCGCTCGGTCCTGACCAAAGGCATTTTCAAGCATCTTCTTTGCGTGGACGACACCGCCTTCGGCGATGAAGTCTTGGGCCACAGCCATCTGATGAAACTCATCGAGCACCTTATTGCGAATCTCTGGAGTTACTCGATCAAGCCGCGCAATTTCCAACGTGAGAGCCTCAACGTGTTCGTTTTCGAGAAACTGCATCACTTTGCCGCTCAGCTCTGCGCCGAGCACCATCATCATGACGGCGGCCTTTTTTCTATTTGGAATGGATCTTGGGTCACCGCGCATTATCTCGTTTCCTCCAACAGCCAACTCTTGATTAGCATCGCGACAGCCTCAGGCTTCTGATCCGACATTCGAAGTATCTGAATCAGGTTGGCGTCGAACTTTTCTGGAATGTCTTCGACTTCCGGTTGAAGCGACTGCTTGATCATTTCTGCTCTTGCTCTCGCTGCACCGCCTAAAGAATCCATGGTGTCCGTTTGCTGCGGAAGTGCCGGGGCGTCGCTGGGTACAGACTGTCCTCGGCCCACCAATGCGGATGTTCCAGCTGGTGCAAGTGCGCCGGCAGTCAACACCATCGTCCGATTGTTGACGGCCGCTTTTCCGATCGATCGAACTACCAGGAACCCAACGATGACCAGCGCAATGACAGGAATCAAGGAAATGATTTGCTGCATCATTTGCCCAGACTTCTGGGCAGCCATGAGCTTTTGCGCTTCTTCCACGTGGGTTTTGTCGAATGCAACGGTTTGAACCGTCACTTTGAAATTGTCTGGATCTGCATCTGCGCCGAGGTAGTTTGCGACGAACTGTTCGACTTGCTGTCGAGACGATGCGACGCTGTCGTCGAGCATGATGCTCACACGCGCGGCCAGTCTCTTTCCAGGTGCGACGCTTCGAACACTGTTGACCTTCTCAACACCGAAGTTGTTGACTTCTTGTGACGCTTGGTATCCTGGCCCACTCGGTCCGGTTGCCGTGCCCGCGGCCGCTGGTGCGCCACTCGATGCTATGCCTCCGGGAATCGCGCCGCCATCGTTGTTGTATGTTTCCGTTACGCGCTCGCTTGAAATCGGTTTGCTGGTTGGAGTCTCTGAAACGGTCGAAACGTCTTCCCGATCGAAGTTGAGTTCGACCGTCGCGCTGACAATCGCTTTTCCGGGTCCGACCGACTTTGCGATCATCGACTCGATTTCCGATCGGATGCGGTTGGCTTCCTGCAATTCTGCATCGCGCTTTCTGCTTGCAATGGCCGAATTCGCGCCCATGCCGTCCGAGCTTCCATCCCAGATCACAAGTCCACGAGAGTCGCTCACCGAAACGTTTTCGGCGCGAAGACCTTGCACCCCGCCTACGACTACTTTTACAATCGCTTCTGCGACTTCTCGTTCGCCAATGAGGCCCCCTGCGAACTGAACGACGACGCTCGCGCTCGGCTCCTTGCTCGAATTGGCGAAAGGCGACTCATCGCCAGGCGCGATATGAACCTTTGCGCCCACGATAGGCTCCATGCTCACCAGCGTCTTTTGAATTTCTTCTTCAAGTGCGACTCGAATCTCTTGGTCTTGGAGTGCGGCAGGCGTTGTGAACCCCATACTGCCGAGTCTCATGTTGCCAAGCGCGGTCGAAGAAGGGAGACCTGCCATCGCAAGCTTCGCGCGCGATTCTGCGATCTGACTCGAAGGAACCAAGATGCTTCCGTCTTGCTCTTGTTTGTAAGGAATCTTCAGCTCTTGAAGCTTTTGGATGACCTTTCCTTGCTCAGCAACATCCATTGGAGGAAAGAGTTGCTTAAAATCTGGCGAGCTGGAAGCGTAGAAGACGACGATGAGCAATGCGGCAAGCAAGCCGGTGCCAACGATCGTAACCGTGCGAGTGGTCTTATCGGCGGTTTCCCACCAAGTTCTTATTTTTAGAAGCGCTCCGCCCATAGGTCGTTATTCCGATTAGGCCGTGCGCCGAACAAGTGCGTTAGATTTGCATTCGCTGGATTTCTTGGTACGCTTCGAGCAGTTTGTTTCTCACTTGCATCGTTAGTTGCATAGCCACTGATGCGCGCTCCAGTGCGATCTGCAAGTCGTGCAGTTCGACGTTCCGACCCGCCATGAAGTTCGTCTGCATTTCGCGCGCGTTGAGCTGCGATGCATTAACTTCCTTCAAGGCGTCCATCAGCAAACTCCCGAAGTTGTCTCCGTTCGCACTTTGCGGCTTCGGAGTCGAAACGAGAGTTTCGGGTTGGAGCGATGTAACGTTGTTGATTCGCATTGTCGAGATTAGACGCGGCCGATATCGATCGCGCTTTGAATCATTTGCCGAGTAAGCTGAAATGCGTTCAGGTTTGCTTCGTAGGCGCGGCTTGCGCTGATCATGTCTACCATTTCGGTGATCGGATCGACGTTGCTGTAGATCACGATTCCTCGTTCATCCGCAAACGGATTGCCAGGATCGTTGACCTCTCTAAATGGAGTCATGTCCGCGACTGTGTTCTGAATTCGAACGCCGCCATCCGCTTCTGGCATCAGGACGACCATCTTTCTTCGGTACGGATCCTGTCCGTTGACTCTGGTCGTGTTTGCATTCGCGAGGTTGGACGAAATCACATCCATTCGATATCGCTCGGCTTGAAGGCCGGCAGCGCTAATACGAAATGAAGAAGTCAGGCTCATGGATTACCTTCCCTCCTTGATCACATCTTTGAGTCCCTGGAAATAGCGGCGGGTCAGCATCGTGAGCGCGCCATATCGCAAGGATGTTTCGGTGAGTGCTGCGACTTCCGTCTCCAAGTCCACACTGCTTCCGTCTTGTCGAATGGAGCGGTGATCGGAGTCGACTCGGTCGCTTCCAGGGCGACCCGCTTTGGGGCGTGGTGTCGAAATGTGGGACTCATGGCTCGTTCGCATTTGAAGGCCGTCTTCCAATCCGACCTCTTTCAATGAGAGATTGAAGTCGGTATCGCGCCGCTTAAATCCGGGCGTGCTCACGTTCGCCATGTTGCCGAGCAGAACGTTATGTCTGCGGCTTGTGCGACCGAGAGCCGCCTGTAGGCGGTCGGCGTGCGGTCCGAATAGTCCCTTTAGAATTTCCAACGTCGGCCCTCTGCTTGGGGTCGCCGTCCTTGGTTGTCTTTCAGGAGCGATCCTTGCTCCAGGCGCCGAAGCTGATTCGGCACAGTTGGATGGTCGGCGTATGTCCAGTTTTCTTGAGGCTGGGAAATTTCACGCAAACGAACCTGCCGTCGAATTTGTCCGTATACACACGCTAGCGAGGCCGCTTCGGCTATAATGCCGCCCCTGTGGGGTCGGAGATGGGCCGATTCCTCGCCCGGAGAATTCAATGGCAGAAGCTGACGACACTATTTGGCTTACCCCTTCTGGAATGCAGCGGCTCAAGGACGAACTCGAGAGGCTCTCGAAAGTCGAGCGGCCGGAGATCGCTGAGCGGATTCGAGAGAATATGGATCACGGCGAGTACAGCGAGGACAACACCGAGCTGGACGAAATCAAGTTTGAGCAAGCGCTCGTCGAAGACCGAATTGCTGAACTTCAATCCGTACTCGCCGGAGCGCAAGTCCTCGATCCGAAGGACATTCCTACGAAGAAGGTCGGCATTGGATCGGTTGTTAGCCTGACCAACACCAAGAATCCGAAGCAGTCCCTGACGGTCACAATCGTTTCGAGCGCAGAAGCCAATCCGGAGCTGAACTTCGTTTCGGATGAGTCACCGCTTGGCCTTGCGGTCATTGGCAAGGCAAAAGGGGATAAGGTTAGCGTCGACGCGCCCCTTGGGAAGATAACCTACGAGATCAAGAAAATCGGTAAAGTCGCCAAATGAGTGGCGATTCCGACGTTCGGTCGCTAAGAATTTCAAAGCTCGAACGACTTCGCGAACTGGGGCACGATCCCTATACCTTCGAAGAGCATCCGCAAACGCACACTCCAGAAGAGGTCCGTGCAAACTACAGTTCACTTGAGGGCCAGACAGTCTCAATGGCAGGCCGCGTGACTGCGCTTCGAGTCATGGGCAAGGCAGCCTTCTTCGACATAACGAAAGATGCGCAGCGCATGCAGGTGTACGTCAAGCGTGACGACGTCGGCGAACTCCTTTGGGAAGTGTTTGGACTGGTCGACTTAGGCGACATCGTCGGCGTGACTGGCGAGGTTTTCAAAACGCGCACCGAAGAAATCAGCATCCATGCACGAGACCTGAAGGTGCTTGCGAAGTCGCTTCATGTATTGCCTATCGGCAAGGAAAAGGACGGACAGCATTGGTATGGCCTATCGGATGTCGAGGAGCGATACCGCAAGAGATATCTCGACTTGATGTCGAACTTGGAGAGCCGTGAGATCTTGCTTGCTCGTTCTCGGGTGGTGTCTGCAACGCGCAGATTTTTGGATGAACGCGGATTCATCGAAGTCGAGACTCCGATTCTGGAACTCGAAGCAGGCGGCGCAGCCGCGCGGCCATTCATCACTTATCACAATGCGCTGGACCTTGAACTGAAACTCCGCATTTCGTTGGAGCTGCATCTCAAACGATTGATTGTCGGTGGGCTGGACAAAGTCTATGAAATTGGCCGAGTCTTTCGCAACGAAGGCATCAGCACTCGGCACAATCCAGAGTTCACTCTGCTCGAGCTGTATCAAGCGTGGGTGAAGATGGAAGACATCGAGCAGTTGGTTGAAGAACTTTGTCGATATGTTGCGCGCGAAGTGTATGGCTCGGAGGTCTTTCAAGTGCGTGGGGTCACGCTCGACTTTTCAAAACCATGGCAACGAGTCGATTTGCTAACTGAAATCGAAAAGCACGCGGGAGTCAAGCCGAGCGAGTTGCAGGACTTACAGTCTGCGAAAAGCGCGATGGATCGACTGGGCTTGTATTCCGAGGATGAGACCGCTGTCGGGGGAATCATCGAGAAACTGTTGGAACGATTTGTCGAGCCAACGCTCATCCAGCCGACTTTCGTTGAAAACTATCCGATCGAAACCTCTCCGCTTGCAAAGAAGCATCCGAGCCATCCGTCTCTGACGAGGCGTTTCGAAGGTTACGTGCTTGGTCGCGAAGTTTGCAATGCATTCAGCGAACTCAACGATCCGATCGATCAATTAGAGCGCATGCAAAGGCAGCACAAGATGTTGCAAGAAGGCGACCACGAAGCAATGCCTTTGGATGAAGATTTCATCTATGCGCTGGAATGCGGAATGCCGCCGACAGGGGGGCTTGGTATCGGCATGGATCGCCTGGCGATGACCTTCTCCGGAGCAGAGAGCATTCGCGATGTCATTCTGTTTCCGACCATGCGGCCGCTCGAACAGGATTAGCTATTCGAGCATTCTGATTGCAAGCGGCGTTTCAGTCAACGTTCCTGCCTTCTGGATGTCAGCCAATGCATGGCGAATGTCTTGCTCCTTCGAAGCGTGCGTGACGATCATAACGTTGCCTTTGTTCGTTTCATTGCACTCGAGCAAGGCCATAGCATGAGTGATCGAAATGCCATGGTCTCCCAGGACCGTCGCGATCTTGCCAATCATTCCTGGTTTGTCATAAATTGGAAATCTCAAGTAGTATCGCGACTTCGACTCGATAGGAGCGAACTTGATGCTTTTCTGAGGATTCCAAACAGGCACGACATAATCGCTGCGCGCAATCTCGACGATATCCGACAGGACCGCGCTTGCCGTTGGCAAGGAGCCTGCGCCCTTTCCGTAGAAAATCATTTCGCCGATGGCGTCGCCTTTTACGAGAACGGCATTGAATTCATGATGAACCGATGCGAGCGGATGGAGCTTTGGCAAAAGCGCAGGATGAACGCGAAGGTCCATGTTGTCTCCATCGCGAACAGCGATGGCAATCGGCTTGATGACAAATCCAAAGTCGTGTGCGGTTTTGATGTCGACGGGCGTAATGCGATCGATGCCTTCTACTGTGATCTCGTTCATTTGAGCTTTGACTTGGAAAGTCAGCTCCGCGAGAATGAGCAGCTTGTGAGCAGCGTCGATCCCTTGCACATCGAAAGACGGATCTGCTTCCGCAAGTCCTTTCTCTTGGGCTTCAGAAAGAACGAAGTCGAACGTGCACTCTTCTTCTGACATTCGCGTCAAGATGTAGTTGCTCGTTCCGTTGAGAATTCCAATCAGTTCGTCGACTCGGTTCGCGATTAATCCGCTGCTGAGCGCTTGGATGATTGGAATACCACCACACACCGACGCTTCGAATCCAACTTGGCATTCATTTGCTCCGGCTAACGCGAGTATTTCGTCGCCATGCGCAGCCAGCACGGCTTTGTTCGCAGTGACGATGTTCTTGTTCGCTTTCAGCGCTTCCAGCAGATACATGCGGGCAGGCTCGATTCCGCCGATCACTTCGACGACGATATCGATGCTCGGGTCATCAAAAATGTCTCTTGGGTTCAGCGTGACTTTGTCGTCAGGCAGCGGCCGCTTTTTGTTTGGATCCTTGACCAAAGCGCGAGCGATTTCGAGTTTCACATCTGATCTGCGTTCGATGATTGGTGCGTTTCGTTCAATCAGCGAAACTAAACCTGATCCAACCGTACCGAGACCCATGAGTCCAATTCGGACCGTTTTTGCCATCAAACTTTCTCCAAAGCCGTCGTTAGATCAGCGATGAGGTCTTCGACGTCTTCGATACCCACGGAAAGACGAATCAACCCATCGCTAATGCCGACAGAGTGTCGAACTTCTGGCTCCATGCTCGCATGAGTCATTGATGCGGGGTGATTCGCCAAAGACTGGATTGCGCCTAATGATTCTGCCAACGTGAACACTTTCAGATTCTCAAGGAAAACGCGCGCAGAGTCCGCGCCGCCGGACAGTTCGAATGAGAGCATTGCGCCGAAATCATTCATTTGTTCGGCGGCGAGCTTGTGACCTGGATGGCTTTCCAATCCGGGATAAAAAACTTTGCTTACTTTGGCATGGCTCGACAGCCATTCTGCCAGCAGTTTCGCATTCGCACAATGCCTTTCCATTCGAAGGCCCAACGTTCGCAATCCGCGCGAGATGAGAAAACAATCCTGCGGGCCAGGAACGAATCCGCAAGCGTTTTGCACAAACTTCAGACTTCGATAGAGTTCTTCATCGTTCGTTATCAAGGCTCCGCCCAAAACGTCGGCATGGCCGTTGATGTATTTCGTCGTGGAGTGCAAGACGATGTCCGCTCCAAGAGCGAGCGGGCGTTGCAGATACGGAGTCGCGAACGTATTGTCGACCAACGTCTTCGCATTTCTGCTCTGCGCAATCTTGCACGCTTCTCTAATGTCCGTGATGTTGATCAAAGGATTCGATGGCGACTCGAGCCACAGCAGCACCGTATTGTCACGAAACGCACTTCGCACCGAATCCAAATCGGTTGCATCGACGAACGTGTATTCGATGCCGAGATTCGCATAGACCTTCGAAAACATTCGATAGCAGCCGCCATACAAATCCTGGCAAGCGACAACATGATCGCCGGCTTTCAGCGTGTTCATCATGGCAGCGACGCCAGCTAATCCTGACGAAAATGCCAATGCGTGCTTCGCATCTTCGAGCGCCGCGAGAGACTGTTCGAGTGCTGTTCGCGTAGGATTCTCCCCTCGACCATAATTCAGTTCGCGATCCAGAAATCGATTCGGTTTGCCTGGTGTCGATTGGCCGTAAGTGGACGTTTGATAAATTGGAAACGTCACGGCGCCGGTTTGCGGATCGTTGGGTGAACCTGAGTGAAGCGCCTTAGTGTTGAATTTCATTTCATATTCCTGTGCAAGCCGGGAATTATGAAGCAAAACGCTTCGACAATTCAAAAATCATCGATCAGGAGTTCGAGCGATCGCGGTTCCAAACGGAAATGTCTTTGCCGGCCTGATCGGTTTTCCTTCGGCCATTGCAGCGATCGCATCCAAAAGATAAGGGCGCAATTCGTCGATGTCCCACGTGCTCGAATCCACCGATCCTGTGTATGCGACCTTGCTTGCTGAGTCCAGCAAAAACACTTCGGGCGTGCGAGTCGCGCGATACGCGTCGGCGAAAGCGGAGCCTGGGTCTACCGCACAAGGAAAGCCGAGCGCCTCGGCCCAAGCGGAGACTGACTCGACCGTCTCATCATGAGCGGGAAAGAGCCCGAGGATCCCGATGCCTGCCTTCTTCGCGGCCTCGCCGGCGGCTTTGAGCCTCTCGACATAGAGCGCATCGACCGCGCCGTCACTTTGCAAGAACACGATCACCAGTCCTTTCGTCGCTTCTGTCGCCGGGATAGCTCCTGACTCCGTAAGGAACGGCCTTGGATCGACTGCGACATCCCCAGGTTCGAGCGAGCGGCCTTCGAGCCAAGATCGAAGCGCGCCAGAAAATCCGCCGCTCGGCTCGGATTCCCAGAACCGGACCGCCCGGAGGTTTGGATTCAGCAGGAGCAGCTTCTTTCCGCCGTCGAGTCCGAGGGCCCTGCGGGTTTCGTTGTCTTCGGGGCCAAGAACGAATGCCTTTAGCGGTTTGTCTGCGATCTGCAGCTCGGCGAGGTTCTTAGCTGCCTCCGGCGTGATCCCGGCGGCGATAGCGACCCAGCTTCCTTTCGAAGCGTCGATCGGCGAGCCTTCGATCGAAATCGGGGGAGCGATCGCGCCGATTTGGAGAGCCGCGAGAATTGCCAGCATTACGGAGAGTTTGACTCACGTCGGAAGACCGGGGTTTCTTAGAGCCGAGCACATGGACCATGGCAAACCTCCCCGTGGTCGTAATGCCTTGCCGGCTCTTTTCGCCCAATCGTCCTCGACATGGAGGTTTTGGTGCCCCTTGTGGACTGCCCAAGCGGGCGGATGCAGGCACAGAAATTTGCAGTACAATCCGGCTAAATATGACGAGGGTATTGGTTGGGCTCGTAGGGTTGCTTCCGGCATTGGCTTGGGCGGAAGTGTATTTGCACGACGTCTGGATCGAAGGAGATGGTGCCGTGCTTCTCAAGGACATGGGCGCTCTTTGTCAGTTGCCCACGTTCAAGTCGGAAGGACCTTATACCAACAACTCTTTCGGCGTCGTCGGGAGCAAGAGTCTTCGCTATCGCTTTGGCTTCCGCAACGGCGGTGGCAGTTCTGAAACGCTCTATGGCGTGCAACTCAGCGTCAACTGCCAGGGCCTTGCATCTGGGTCATTGACGACGGACGTTACGGTTCAGCCGAGTCAAACCACTTACATCGATGTAGACGTCGGGCCTTTTCCGATCATCGTCGCCAAGTCTGCGCCAATGATCAACGTGATCGCAAACGGGCAGCAGATGTTCCTCTTCGAGCAAGCCTCGCACTCACTATACGTGCTTCTCGACCACCCAGTCGCCCCGATGGAACATCCCTGGGTGCAGCTGCTCGAGTTGGGTCTCCGCTACGCCAATTACGAATCGACAGAGTTTCAATTCAAAGTCAAGACATCGAGAAACATGAACGCTGACGGAGCATTGTATGAATATAATCCGCAGAATCAGTGGTATGCAGACGATCTTGCCCCGATATTAGAATACAACTTGACAGGCCTATTCAACTATCTTGGTCTCGGTCAGCAGGCCTTAATGAATTGCGGCGACGTTGCTGGCTTGCTGCGGGCAATTTGGCTGTGTCATGGCTTCCCGTCTGCAACGCCCCGAATGAGTGACTCGCTCGAACGCACCTTCGTGACCCAATTGATTCAGCCAATAGGCGAATGGAGTTGGTCGCACCGCATCTGGGATTGGCATATGGCGAATATCGAACCCAACTCTATGTCGACATTCGATGCCTGCGTTAGGTTCCTGTATCATACATCCGGAGCACCATGGTTCGACATTTCCACCGGCTGGGCGTTGCCGGACTATTGGCAAACGCCGAATCATTGCGGTTTGGTCCTCGACGGAGACGTTTTGACCAACGGCTATCAACAGTCCGAGATTGCGGTTGCATTGGCCGTTTTCACCTATATATGAAAGACACAAGGAGACAATAATGGAACATAGATCGATGTCTGTATTGCTCAGTTGCCTGTTCTGTGCTATCGCCCTCGCGACTGTTGCCAACGCCAGGCAACACTCCTCTCGTTGGGAGCAACTGAATCAGGGAAACGTTCGCACCCACGTTCAAGCTTTACAACTTACGCCGGCACCCGAACGCTTGGGTCATGTAGTCGACATGGGAACCTATCGCACTGCATCAGCTACTTTGCTTAGATATGCAGATTCGGGATGCAAAATAGTGGTGACTATACGAGAAGGCGGCGCGCAAGTCCTCGACAATCAACTGACAAGCCCATACGGATCGCAAGTCAAGTTGAAAGACGGGCTGCCATTAGGGCGCACGATTGAAGGTGGTCGAGCCATGAGTTCCATCGCTGATTCGCATGCGATCATTGCTCTTCGTTTCGGAACATATTTGGTCTACCTGTATGCAACTGCATGGAGAGACGTTCCCGGTGGCCTAAGGCAAAATCGACTGCTTTCGCAGTCTGAACTCGCGAGCTTTGTCGATCTTGCACTTGCAATCAAAGAGAGATTGAGCGCGCCAGGGTTTTTGAACGGCTGAGGAAGTCGTGAAGGCTATCGGCAATTTCATTGCTTGCCATGGAGTGTTAAATATCCCCATTGCCCTTGCCGACAGGAAGAGGTCGCAAAATGCCGGCAGTTTCTGATCCTGGGGACTCGCGACTTCATTTGGGGACGTCCACAGGGGCGAGGGAGGCTCCCCAAATGAAATGGGGAACTCCCCAAGCCATCCGGGGAAAGCCAACTATGCCTCCCAATACCCAAAAACGCCGCGGCGGCAAATGGAGGAGCTGGCTTGCTGAGCCCCCGTCGGCGGTGGCAGGTCGGTAAACTGCCCCTTATGAGCGCACTGGAACGACTGAAAGAGAGAACCCGCGAGATTTCCCACCTCGGATCGGCAGCTGCCGTCCTCGGCTGGGACCAGCAATGCTATATGCCGCCCGGGGCCGCGGCCGCCAGAGCCGACCATCTTGCGACGATGAGCAAGCTGATTCACGAAAAGTTCACCAGCGACGAGATGGGCAAGCTGATCGAAGAAGCGGCGCGCGAAACAGAAGGAATGCCTTTTGAGAGCGACGATGCTTCGCTGGTTCGAGTGATCAAGAAAGATTTCGAGCGCGAGACGAAAGTGCCGACGGAGCTTGTTGCTGAAGAGACGAAGACGACCGCGCTCGCCCATGAAGAATGGGTAGCCGCGCGCAAGGCAAACAACTACAAGCACTTTCAGCCCTGGCTCGAAAAGATCGTCGATATCGAGCGACGAATCGCAGAGGCGCGCGGATACAAGGATCAAATATATGACGCGCTGATGGATCCCTTCGAGCCTGGAATGAAGACTTCCGAAGTAGAAGCGATTTTCGATGCGATTCGACCTGAGCTTGTGCAGATCGTCAAAGACATCAAAGATTCCGGTGTCGAAGTGGACAGTTCGATTTTGCATCGCAAGTATGCTATCGACAAGCAGCGCGAGATCACGAACGATGTCGCGAGCAGAATCGGATTTGATTTCAAGACAGGGCGTCAAGATGAAGCCGCGCATCCGTTTTGCACGAGCTTCGCTACAAGTGACGTTCGCATTACGACGCGCTTCGACGAGAACTTCTTATCGGGCAGCGTGTTCGCGACGATGCACGAAGCAGGTCACGCGATGTATGAGCAGGGATTTCCAGAGCATTTCGAAGGCACGCCATTGCGCGGCGGTGCGTCGCTTGGTTTTCATGAGAGCCAATCGCGAATGTGGGAAAACCAAGTTGGCCGAAGCAGGCCGTTTATCGAATACTACTTCCCGGTTTTGCAGGAGAAGTTTCCGGAATCGCTCGGCGATGTTTCGGTCGATCAGTTTTACCGCGCAGCGAACAAGGTCGAGCCTTCGCTCATTCGCGTCGAGGCAGACGAAGTGACCTATGGCTTGCACATCATGCTGCGATTTGAGTTGGAGAAGGAGATGATCGCGGGTCGAGTCGATTTCAACACGCTTCCCGAACTTTGGAACTCGAAGATGGAAGAGTATTTGGGAATTACGCCAGATTCGGATGCGAACGGCGTCTTGCAAGACGTTCATTGGTCGAGCGGAATCATCGGATACTTCCCCACTTATCAGCTCGGCAATTTGATTTCGGCGCAGCTTTGGGAAATGATTCGCGGCGAGATCACCGATTTGGACGATCAGATTCGTCGCGGCGAGTTTTCGAATCTTCTTGCTTGGCTTAGGAAGCATGTCCATGCGCATGGATGCAAGTTCGAGCCGGCTGATTTGATTCAGCGCATTACGGGCAAGCCACTCGATTCAAAACCATATCTCACGTACCTTCGTTCGAAGTTTGGTACGATCTATGGGATCAAGTGATGACTGAGCCGATCGACGAACTGCAAGCTGCGCTCGACGCCATTCAAAGCGCAGGTGAAAAGCTTCAAACGAACATTCCGAAGCTCAGGAAAGAGATAGAGCGCGCTCGCGGATTGGAGTCGGATCTGGCTTCCGCCCAAAGTGAACTTGGCGATGCGCGCCGCAATTTGGATACGGCTGTTCGCGCATTGGATTCTATCGAAGCCGCACTTCTCGACGCAATGGAAGTCGCGAAACGGCGCATCTATGATGCGAAGCTGGGAATCGATGCGAAGTTCGAAATGCTTAGAATCATGCGCGATACGCTGTCGCGTCTGGGTCCTGCCGGATTCGAGATATGGATTCCCGAACTCGGCGAACCCATCGATCCTGACAAACACATCGTTCGCGGCAAAGCAAAGAGCGAATACGGCTCGACGCAAGTCGGCGACGTTGTGACTTGGGGATACCGATTCGCAAGCGGAAAAGGTCAAGCTGCAGAAGTACTGGTTGGCGATGGAAGCATGGTCGAAGGCGATGCGCCGAAAGAGGAGCCACCGAAAAAGAAAACCGACAAAGCCGGCATTTCGATGATTCTTCCCGAAGAACCCGAGCAAGCAGCGCCAAAGAAGAAGAAACCTGCGACGAGCGACGGTTTGTTCGATCACTTAGCTGAAGCCGCGAAACGCAACAAAGAAAGACGCGAATGAGGACTCCTGTTGTTTGGGCAGAAGAGAGCTTTCGCGCTTTGAAGAAATGCGACGTGCTTGGAACGCATGCAAAGCGATTCGGCCCGCCGAGACTTGAGACGCACAATGATCGGTTTCGCGCACTCGCGCTTACGGTCGTCAGTCAGCAACTTTCTGGAAAAGCTGCCGAATCGATTTTTGCGAAGCTCGAGAATGCAGTTAAGAAAGTTGAGCCAAAGCAATTACTGGCTGCTTCGGAAGAAACTTTGCGCGGTGCCGGACTGTCAGGCGCTAAGGCAAGGACATTGAAAGCCATATCCGAGGCGGCGCTCGATGGGCTTGATTTGAAGCGCGCAGACGAATGGAGCGACGAGGACCTTCGTTCGCGGCTATGTGAGATCAAGGGCATCGGCCCATGGACAGCGGAGATGTTCTCGATGTTCTGTTTGGGGCGACCCGACGTTTGTTCTCCGGGCGACTTGGGGCTGAGGAAGGGACTGCGTTTGGTCTATGGGCTGGAGGGGGTTCCGGATCCAAGGGTCTGCGAAGGGCTTTTTGAGCGCTGGAGGCCTTGGAGAACGGCAGCAAGCTGGTACTTGTGGAGGGTTTTGGAGGGAGAGAACGCCGTCTGGTGAATGAGGGGGCCGGGAGCATCCTTGCTCCGTCCTCCGTTACCACCTATTCCTTGGTGACAGCCGCCCAGGAGTATAGACGGTCATCAGGTCAAAAAGCAACGCTTTTGCCTGAAAAAACTATCGGGCCGCTGCGGCCGCCCATTGGACCCCGGGTGCGGGTTTCGAATGGAGCACGCCAAGGACGTGGATTGGACACGAATCCTCGGCCCAGACTGCGCGGTTCTTGTTCCAAAAGGCATAGTAGACGAGGCTGCCGTCCGAGCTTTTGCCCCAACCATTTTCGCCAATGCCGGTAACGACCATTACGTAGGCTGCCGGAGGGATGACGACGTCGTCGGCGAAGACGAAGACTCGGTCTGAGAGGCGCTGGCCACCGAAGGCATTTTCGTCCGCGATCATGTGACCTCGTAGGTGAGTTTTCATGAGCCCCTGGTTTTTCAGCAGCACGAACTCCTGATCGGGGTCGCTATGGCGTTGTATCCCTGCGATGCGCAACATAGCTTCTTGGGGAATGGACGGTCACCGAGAGGAAGAGGATGCACGGAAAGTTTGACCAGTCGACGTTAGAAATGCAGCTTTCATTCAATCGTGAACATGACGTAGGAACTTGGTTGCGCGGAGCATTCACTATTCAGAGTTCCCAATTCACAAGTGGACAGCATAGTTGAACGGCACTTCAATCGCCAGCAAGTTCAACCAAACTTGCAGAACTCGCGAGTCCAGTTTTGGAAGACCGCCAGCGAACAGTTTGGCGTTACGGTTCAGTGTTATGAGTCTTTTTGCCTTGATCCAGTTGCGTCACTGTGCCGATGAGGGTCTTCTCTACTTGCGCGACGTTGCCACCTTGGAGGTCGCGGACGGCTTGCGCGACTTGCTGCGCTTCTAGCGTGCGTCCGTCTTGCATAAGCAGCACTTGCGTTTTCTGCAGATCCGCGACGGCCATCGCCGCTGTGATCTGTCCTGACTTCAAACCCATCATCGTCTTTTCGACTGCGCGGCTCGCCATCGAAACCTCGACCGCTTGCGCGACGCGTGGATGCTGCGGGACGGAACAAAGAGATTGGTCGGCTGTGAACTCAATGATCAGATCGAGATCGACAACTTCTTGTTTGCCGGACGCCGAGTCGTCATAAGTTAACCTTCCGCTCATGACGCGATATTGTCCCAATGGATGGTTCTGAAACTCGAGATCGACGACGACTTCGATTGCAGAGCCTTTTTCGACATCGGCGAGATCGATCGTCACTTCGCGCTGGCCGTAGTTTATCGATTGGCCATAGATTTGCCTAATCGAAACCCAACGCGCTGCCTTTAGTTCGAGTTTAAGATTGCGCGCGGCCATCGTGAAGAGCTTGTCGAGCTCCGTTCGAAAAACTTCCGGGATCAAATCAGGTCGCTGAATGAAGTAATAGTTACCACCGCCCCGCTTCGCCATTCCTGCAAGCAGCTCTTCATTGTATTCGTATCCGAAACCAAGGAAAGTGCATGTGATGCCTCGCGCTTTGATTTCGCCGACGTGCTGGACGAGCGCGCCGTAGTCTTTGATTCCAGCAGTTGGATCTCCGTCGCTGAAAACGATGAGTCGTTCGACGCGACCAGGCTCGCGCGAACCCATGATCTGTTGCGCCGCAAGCGCAAGTCCGTCATAGAGATTCGTTGTATTGCCAGGCTGAATGCGTTGGATGTGCTGCTTAACGAGGTCCTTGTTCATCACTTTGCGCGGCGGCATCAGCACTTCGACCGTTTCTTCGAACGTAACGATGCTGAGCACGTCATCTGGAGAAAGAAGATCGACGACATAAGAGCACGCACGTTTGACGTATTCGAGCGGTTCGCCTTCCATCGAGCCTGATCTGTCGATCACCAAACAAACGTTCAGCCCCGTTCTGGTTCCGGAGAATCCACCTCCTCCGCGCATTTCGATGAGGAATCCTTCGCGCGAAGGAGCATTCGCAAGGGCGTGCTTTCGCCCCGCGACTATTTCGATGTCGAGTCCCTTGACAGGAATCGGCGCCTGGCCTGGCTGCATCATCTGCGTGCGGTTCGGATCGGAGCCAATCATCTGCGTTTTGTTTGGGTCGCTTCCAATCGTTTGCGTGCGATTCGGATCGCCGCCGGGCACCATTTGCGTTTTGTTCGGATCGTTCGTCATTTGCTTTATTCCAACCTGAAAGTCGTTGCCCCGATTTTAACAGTATCGCCTGCGCGAAGCGTCATCTCCTGTACTCTGACGCCGTTTACAAGCGTTCCGTTCGTGCTCCCCAAGTCTCGCACAATCGCGCCGTTCCCTGCTTGAACAATCGACGCATGGCGTCTGCTCGCGGAGGAGTCGAACGAGACCAAAATGTGTCCTTCCCTTCCGACAATCGTTTCTTGCGGACCGAGTGGAAATCTCTGTCCCGCGATTGGGCCATCAAGAGCGACGAGAGCGACTCCAGCAGGGACGGCCATCGGTATCGATGTCGGCATGGCAGCAGGGCTCGGTTGAGGGATGGGTTGATGCATCGGTTGATGCTGCATGCTTCTTGGCGTGTCTTTCGGCACGGGCACTGCAGAGCCGCCGCGTGTCAGGAACCTTAGATTGTACGCACCGATATTGATGATGTCGCCATGATTCAGCTCTGCAGAAGGAACGCGAATTCCATTTACACCAATGCCAATGGGAGTCCCTCCATCGATGAGCATAAAGCGACCACCTGTTCGATCGATGCGTGCGTGCATTGGCGCGATGTTCGGATCGCCGAAGAGCGGAATATGCGACGTTTCACTGCGCCCAAGGTACGCTTGTGGAAAGTCGAGCACCCATTCCTTGCCTTCGTTTCTGCCGACTTCGAGTCGCAACCACGCGCGTTTAGAAACGAGTGCAACGATTCCGGTAAAGAAGCCGATGCCAAGCCCCAGCAGCACTGCGAGCGTCGCGCGCCCGACAATGCCGATCTCTTGAACTCCTCCATCTTGCGCACCACGTGCAGTCATCACGAGCGATGCCGTCATCGCACTAATCAAGTCAAACAAAACTCCGGCGACAAATCCCCCAATCAAGCCGCCGATAACTCCTTGCGCGACTCTTGTCATACTGAGTCCCGCAATCCCAACTCCCAATCCGATCATTGCGCCGAAAACCAAGAAGATCGTCGAGCGCCACATGATCGTCGTAAGGATCGCCTGGCCCGGTTGGCCAGCGTTTCCGAAGACTGCGGTGCCGATCGCTCCGCCTACGTTCAATCCTATTGATCCAAACACGGCTCCGAGCAGGAGTCCGAGCGCTGCGCTTCGCATGAGGTGCACTCGGCTTCCTTGATACCAGCCATTGGCACCGGCGATTCCAAGTCCGATGAAACCGCCAACGGCAATTGCGAAGAATCCCTCCCATCTTTGCCATTCGGGGCTTGACAGCGCATTAATGCTGTCTATGGACTTTGGCGCGAACGGTTCGACGATCGCCCATGCGACAAGCCCGGCGATTGCGCCGACGAGTGCAACAAAGAAGATTCGGCCCATGCTCTATGACTCCAGGCGAAATCGCACCGCGCCGAATTGAACCGTGTCTCCGATTCTCAATTCGGTATCGGCAGATATCTTCGCTCCATTCACAAATGTTCCGTTGCTGCTTCCCTTGTCGCGCACGAGAATTCTGCCGCCAGCTTTTTCGATTTCCGCGTGGACTCTGCTTACTGTGGGATCCCCGACAACCAATTGCGCCGAACCCGATTCTCTTCCAATCGTTGCGATGCCATCTGAGATCGGGAGCGTTATTCCTGTGTCGGAAGTGAGCTTTAGAGACGGCAAGTTCAAGTTCGTTTGCGCGTTCGCCGGTACAGGAGTGAATGCTGAAGCGCTCGGCTGTGAGTCCACACGGCATTGGCACGCGCTTTCCGGTTGACCGCAATAGGGACAGTGTCCAGGCTGCACAACGGGAGCGCCAGAAGCGACTTCTTTGCTGGCAGGTTCGGTTACCGGAATGCCAGCGGTGTCGGTTCCATCCGGGATTTGGATTCCGAGCGAGTGCAGTCCGCCAGCGACCTTTCCTTGATTCCGTTTGAAGTATCGAAAGAGGAGAACGACTACCGTCGCAGCGCCGGCTAAGACGAGCAACCACAAAATGAAGTTTCCGCACGTTTGAAGAATTCCGCTGGCCGCGCTGTCATCTCCTTTTTCGGGCGCTTTCGTTTCCTTGGCTCCATCTCCGCTTCTTTGCTCTGCGTTCTGTGGATCAGATTCACTTTGCTTGTCGTCCGAACCTGCCTGAGAACTGCCTCCGGCGCCCGATTGCAGTGCGATCTTTCTGACAGGAATCAGTTCTTTTCGATCGAGTGCGAACGAAAGCGATTGCGTGGGGCTTACCTTCTCTGCTCCAACTTCGCCGTACTTGACCGTCACCTGGATCGTGCCAGTCGGAACATTGAACAGCTTGGCTTCACCCTGCTCGAGTGCAGCTTGCAGCTGCCTTCCGCCGCCATCGACTATGACGATTCCTGCGCGCATTGGCGTGCCATCCATTTCGACTTGGATGATCGCTTGAGCGATCCCGTATTCCGAATCGGCAACTTTCCAAGACTTTGCTTCTTCAACTCGCTTGATTGCAATGTTGCCTTTCGATACATCATGCACAACGATGTAGCCACTTTCAAGCCCATCCGGAATGTCGAGTTTGACGTCAGTTCGTGCGAATTCTCGCCCACCTTGCGGCATTGAAGTTGGAATTTGGTTGACAACCCAGATTATCTTCGTGGATGCATCCGGAAATGCAATGGTGACTTGTCCCGCAGCGTGCGAGTTCACGAAGAACAACAACAATAAGGAGCTAGTTGTCGCGCTCGTTAAATACTTCTTCATCGTAGTCCTCGAATTCATCGAACTGGTCATCCTCATCCAATTTCGAGTCGCCGGCTAACAATTCATCGACAAATGCATTCATTTCTGTCGCAATCGCAGTTGCCAGCTCGTTTGCAACATCTGAGGCGATAGCACCATATTTTACTGGGAATCGAGCAGTTAGCGACTCGGCGGCACTTCCATGCCAGTATGCTCCAAATGCGGCGGCGACCGCCGGCGGATTCCCCATCGAAAGGAGTGCTCCAATGATGCCGGTCAGGACATCGCCCGTACCGCCAGTCGCGAGGATTTGATTGCCTTTGGGACAAACATACAGCAGGCTTTGATCCGCAATGAGCGTGTTTTGGCCCTTGAGCAAAGCCGGACGCGCAAACTTTTGCGCAAGGCTCCTTGCCGCGTTGAATCGGTTTGAGCGAACTTCTTTGGCAGTCGTTTGCAGAAGTCTTGCCGCTTCACCTTCGTGCGGGGTCAGTACGCATGCTTTGGGCAGCGTGGCACCTGCGGCAACGAAGTAAAGCGCGTCGGCATCGACAACAGTCGGCTTATCGATTTTTGGTAGGACTTCGTCCAAAAATTTCTTAACGCTGTCGCTTCGCCCAAGTCCAGGACCGATGCAGACTGCATCCGCTTCTTGTGCGGCCTCTAAGACTGAATCAACCGCGTTCGCTTCGGAAAGTCGAACGAGCGGGCATTCCGGCAAATGTGAACTGACTGCAGCGCAAACGCTTTCGACACCTGCGACAACGACGAGCCCTGCTCCAGCTCGATACGCTCCTTTCGCAGTCAATACCGCGGCGCCTGGGAAACGATCGGATCCTGCGACGACAAGGACAACGCCAGCAGATCGCTTGTTTGCGTTGCTATCTCGATCTGGAGAAGTTCTGAAAAACCATTCTTTGTCGAGAAGGAGCGCGCTTCCCGCGCTCTCCGTCAGTTCTTCTGGCAACCCAATGTCGCCGACACTCCAACCTCCTGACGCAAAAACACCTTCGTTTTGAAAGAGAAATGGTTTAGGCAATCCGAACGTAACGGTGCGGTAAGCGTGAACATAAACTCCATGTGCGCAGCCGCTGTCACACTCGACGCCGCTTGGCACATCTGCCGAAAGCACATAGGACTGAGCCGAGTCGATCCACTCGATCAGTCTGGCGATTTCGCCTTTGGGAGGCCCCTGAGCACCGGTACCGAGCAAGCAGTCCAAGATTGCGTCGAACTCTTCTTCGCTTGCAAGTGTGCGTTCATAAGCTTTGTCATCTGGCGAAATAACTTTGACTCCAGATTCGACTGTTCGGCGATACTGTGTTAGCGGCTCTCCTTTTAGCGCGCTCGAAGGAATCGACAGGATAACATCGACATCGTGTCCGAACTCTTTAAGTATTCGTGCAGCCGCTAATCCGTCACCGCCATTGTTTCCTGGGCCACAAAAGACTGCAGTTCTCTCTGGAGCGATCTCTTTCGCCATGGTCATAACCATCGACTTCGCAGCAGATTCCATCAGATCGCGTTCATTGATACCGTACTCGATATTCGCACGACGCTCAACTTCGCGCATTTCTGCAGCGGTTACTATCCTCACTTCGCTTCAATCTCCTTCTTTCGCAGCACCCCCCCACAGCCAACATGAAGATAGATCCGATTTCGCTTAAGGGGCCTGATTCTACCGAACGATGCTCCACAGGACTTGCACTCGAGAAAAAACTTTGGCTGTTGAGGCTTTCGTTCGCACGCGTAGTTGTGATAGACGTTCGGAGTTAAGCCCAATCGTTGCATCGCTTGTCGCCACTCACGGCCATGCGGCCTCGCTCTTGGTCCGAGCTTTCGATAAACATAGATGTGCGCCAATTCGTGCAGAACCGTTTCGCGTACTTTGCTCGGTGAATCAAGCAATCGCTTGCTCAGGCAGATCAGATTGTCTTTCATGTAAGCGCGTCCTGCGGTCACGGAATAATTTCGCCACTCGACAGTTGGCGCCTCCTTCATTCGGAGGCGTGCGACACCATCAGACAACGCCTCTATGGCTATGGCCGCAAGATCGTCTCGAAGGTCATCGAAGAGCGACAGCACGTTTACATGATACTTACTTAGAAACGAAAAACGCCCCCGGAGATTCGTCCTCCGGGGGCGAGTGAGTCAGGGTTAGAAGGTGACTGTGACTGTGACTTGCGACGTTCCAGCTCGAGTCGATCTCGCGTAGGTGATCAGCGTCCGGTCTCCTGGCTTGAACGACGCGATGGTTTCTTGGAGCTGCTCGGGGCTCGTGATTTCGACGTTGCCCACTTTGAGCAGCACGACGTCCGCGGGGATTCTCGCTCGCGCCGCAACTGAACCCGGTTCTACTGCAGAAATGTAGACCCCTTTCCCGGTCGGCGACAGGGATGCGGTTTGTTCATCGAGCGGTGCGACGGAAACACCGAGTCGGACTGGCGTCGTGCCGTCGCTTTGTGAGCGTTCACCCGCAGGTGGCCCGAACCAACCGAACGGATCGCGGAATCGTTCTGGCGTTGATTGCGGAGTTCTTTCTCGCGCTGGGGCCGAAGCTTCGACGACATCGGGCCGAGTCGCAAGTTCGACTTGCACGGTGTTTGTCTTGCCGTCTCGCACGTAGGTGATTGGGACCTTCGTTCCCGGCTTGTGTGTGATCATCGCGTTGCGAACGTCGAGTTCACCGCGCACGTTGATATCTCCGATCTTGATGATGACGTCGCCTTCTTTGATGCCCGCTTTTCCTGCAGGAGCATCTTCTTGAACGGCTCTTACGATCGCGCCTTGTGCGACTTTGGTCTTTTCCATGTCGATGCCGAGCATGTTCGCTGGCGTTAGACCGAGGTAAGCGCGTGTCACTTTTCCTTCGTTGGCGAGCGCTTCGGCGATGACCTTTGCCATGTTCGCCGGAATGGCGAAGCCGACACCAGAATTTTGTCCGATGGTCGTGTTAATCGCGGTGTTGATGCCTACTATTTCGCCTCGGATGTTAAGTAGCGGACCACCCGAGTTTCCGGGGTTGATCGCAGCATCTGTCTGAATCAAGTCGAAATACGGCCTTGCGCCACCGAATCCTCCACCCGCCCATTGATCGGAACGGTTGACTGCGCTGACGTGCCCGAATGTTATGCTTTGCTGCAGCCCGAACGGAGAGCCGACAGCCACGACCATTTGACCGGGTTTCACCGTTTCACTGTCAGCAAAAGCAAGCGCTCTCAAGTTGGTGCGCTTCACTTTGACGACAGCAAGATCGCTCATCGTGTCTGGCAACACTTCTCCCTTTTCCTGCTTCCCGTCATTGAATGTAACGGTCACTTCGCGAGCATTGCCAACGACATGGGCATTTGTGAGAATGTATCCGTCTCGCCGGAAGACGACACCGGAGCCTTCCCCTCTGCCGGAAATATCGATGTGAACGACGCTCGGCATGACTTTTTCTGCCAGCCGCATTTGTGCGGTCTCGATTTTCGTGAGAATGTCGAGATCGGACTGGGTCATGATCACAGGGTCGGCGGGGTCAGCGTGAGCTGGTCGCAGCGAATGAAGGAACACACCCATGCCGATTGCGCCAACGGCCGCACCGGCGATCAATGCCCAACCCAATTGGGTTGTAAACAGTTTTCGGATCACTTTCAAACCTCCGAGTTGTTGGTTAGGGTCAGCGCGCTTCCCAGAAGCTCGCCAGCTCGCGACGCACGTCGGAATCAGTCTTGCCGAAGAACCTGCTGAAGTCCGACAGGTCGCGTCCCCTTATAAAGTATCCAACGCATTTTGCGCGCCTTTCGTCGTCACGTCCGGCAAGAATGAGGCTTGCGACCGTCTCATCGAAGCCGAGCCCTTGCGCTCGAAGGCCCCGAACCGTGCTGGACCGGACTCCGAACGCCCTTGCGGCCCGTTCGATGAGGGCATTCTCTCTGGCCTCGGTGCTTTCCCTGATGGCGACTATGACCGCATTTCTACCCTGCGGCGGTATGTCTCCTTCGACGGCAATGAGCAGGCCTTCGAACTCAAAGTCTCCTCGGGCTTGGCTGGGTCGCCAAGGCGGATCGGCTGCATTGGCCCTTGCTTGGTAGATCGTTAGGTTTGTCGCACCGTCGGTATATCGCAACGCCGCCATCGCGCGGTTGTTTGCAATGACAGCGTCTGCGCCAGTGAGCATGAATCCGAATGGCATTCTAATGGGCTGGCGAATCGAAAAACCGACTCTCTTTTCAAGGTCGGAGATTGTCGCCATTCTTTGCGGCGCTTGGACGTGAATCGTTCTCGGCTCGCCCGCGATCTTTATTTGGAATCGTTCAGGAGGCATCGATTCGGGAAAGTCAATGCTTATCGTTTCGCTTACAACCCTTGAAGTGCCATCACGATCGATCCATTCGACTCTAAGCAAAACGAATTTATCGTCATCAACCCAGAATCTTCGGGTAAACAGCGACTGTTCGTTTTTTGGCACAAGCCGTATGATCGAAGACTTTCTTCGCGCCACGGTATCGCTTCCTTCCGACCGAACAGCGTAATTGCGTTTCAGCAATTCGAACCGAACGGACGGATCGCCGATTACTCCCCTCTTTATCGGCGAATCTTGGATATAAAGCGTTCTCGAATCTGGATGAAAGGTGACCCAGTTCTTGCCGTTGTCAACCGAGGTCTCACCCATGCGTTTTAGTGGAGACAGAAACAGAACTGCGTTGTGGCCAAGATCATTCTGGTCGCGTCGGATTCGAACCGGATCTTTTGCGCCCCAACTGTGCAAAACACGGACTGCAGAGTAATTCGTCCTAAGGTCACGCTCCATCGCGCGCTTGATAATGTTGAGTGCACGACCGTCCGACTGCACAGTGAGAACTTCACAGACTTTCTCAATTTCTGCGAGCGAATCTTGTTTGTTTATGTCTGCAAACGATGAACTTTGAGCAAATGCTATCGACGCTGACAGCAAAGCTGTCAGTAGCGCTGACGCTTTCAGCATTCGAATTGAACTATCTGTTGCTCGAAATCCCTTCATATGAAACGGTCACACCCTGCGACAAGGGACTACTTGCCTGGAAATAAATCTGATCACGCTCGAATCCCTCTCGCGGTGCAACTGCTGGAGGAGCTGTTGCAACATTGCTCTCGTCGTGCCGATTAAAACTGAAAACTACAACGGCGCAAACAGCCGCTGCAGCCGCAACTGCCATGCCGCTCCATCCAAACCGGAATGTGAAGCCGCGAGCGACGCGAACTGTCCTACTGTCTTCTGATTGAATCGCATTAAGCAATCGCAGTTCAAAGTCATCGGCCGGCTTCCTAGCAGGAAGATTTCCAAGCATCGACTTGACTTCGCGCAGCGAATCCAATTCAAAAGCACATTGACGACAATCTGACACATGCGATCGAACTCGCAGCATATCGACGCCATCGAGTTCTCCATCGATGTAGGCAGCCAGTCTCGATTCGACAAAATTGCAGTTCATTCAAGCATCCCTTTGTATTTCTCAGGCTTTGCTTTCACCAAAAAGCTTCTGAGCTGTTTGCGACCCCTATGGATCCTCGATCGGACCGTTCCGATCGAGGTCTTCATGATCGACGCGACCTCTTCGTACGAGAACCCTTCGATGTCGGCCAACAAGACGGCTACACGAAAGTCCGGGGTCATTCTGTTCAGCCCTTCTTGAATTTCGGCTTCCATTTCGGAAGTCATCACCAGCCTTTCCGGTGAAGCAGACTCGTCAGGAAAGTCCCAGGTCGAGCCGGTTTCGGGATGCGGCTCGTCGAGGCTGCTGGTTTTTAGCTTTCCCCTGCGACGAATATCGTCTATGTACGCGTTGGTCATGATCCGGTAAAGCCAGCTTGTGAACGGTAGGCTGGGGTCATACCGATGGAAAAATCGATAGGCCCGTAAGAAGGCTTCCTGGACCAAGTCTTCGGCGTCAGTTCTCGATCCGGTGAGGCGGAGAGCCAGATGGAAGGCCTGCTGATGCGTGCGCTTCAGCAAGCTCTCGAACATCTCGCGGCTGTTCTCGCCCGCCGAGGTCGTGGTTCCTGCTAGGATCATCCGAAGGGTTACCTAATCTGAATTGTTGCTACGCAACCTGGGTCCCGTTCAGTTCCCCAATGCACGCACGATACCAAAAGCCTGGGAGAACGGTCAGAATTGGCCCGTTCGGATGAAACGCCCAGTCACACCAGAAGCCTTAGAACCGGATGAGCTTCGGCTTGTGCTCCAGGTCTTTGAGAGCCCTGGCATCGTGCGCTCCCAGCTTGCCGAACGCCTTGGAGTCAGCCAGGCTACAGCGGCTGCGACGATCCGCAAACTGATCAGCAACGGAGCGCTTGTCGAGTCAGGGCAGGCTCCGAGCCAGGGTGGAAGGCGGGCAGTCCAACTCGGCATCGCTCCGGGCTTCTTGACGGCTCGAATCGCTGCGCGGATAGGAGGCGAGGAAGTCGATGTAAACGTGGATGCCGGGCTTGCTCACACGATAAGCCCATCAGGCGAACCCACGATGCTGACTTCAGGGGTTCCGTTGGGTGGCGAGCTCGGCTATGCCGAGGCGCTGATCTACCTCCATTCCTACCGTCTAGGCGGTCTTAGTGATGACTTGACTGTCGGGCTGGACATATGGGATTGGCCGTCTGCGGCTTGGGGAAAGCAAGGAATGGGTGTCCTACCGCTGGACGCCAGCAGCATCCTGTGCGTCAATGGCTTGTGCGAGGGCAACCCAACTATGCTTGCTGCGGCCGAGCAAGTGGGTGACTTGGCTGCCATGCGCCGGGCAGACGACGGGGTGGAGGCCATTGCTGGCGCGCTTGCGACGCTCGCGACCCTGGTTCGCCCACAAAGAGTTCTGTTTGGGTTGCATCCGGGCTTCGAGGCTTTCTATCGGCCTGAAGAAATCCGGCACCGATTTCGAAGGCGAATCGAAAGTCAAGTTCGGGACTCGGTTGCATTGACGTTCGTGGAAGCCAGCCTGATCGATCGCACGATCGGCGCAGGTCTTGCAGTGATCCACCGGCGGCTCCTCGAATTGAGTTCCTGATAATTTTGCGAGTACTCACCGAGCGCGGTTAAATCTGTCAGTAGTGCTGTTACAATTGACTGTATGTGGAGCAGAAATTGTTTGGTGATCGCGCTGTTGTTGGCGGTCGTTTCGGCAGTCGGTCAAGCCGCATTCAAGACTCTCTATGTCACGAACAACGTCTCCGGCAACGTGACTGCCTTTCGTGTCAACGGTGATGGTTCGCTGACAACGATTGGCGTCTATCCGGCGGGAGTGAATCCGCAAGACTGCGCTCTTACGCACGATGGGCGCAACTTAGTTGTGCTGAATGCAACTGCGGCGCAAATCGAAGAGCTTTACGTGTTTCGAGTTATGGCAGATGGCAGCCTTGTTCAGCTTAACCCGCCTGTAACAGTCGGCGACGGCCCGCTATCCGTCTGGGTAACCAGAAACAACTTTGCATTGGTGCCTTCCGCAACGGACGACAACTTGACTTCGTTTTTGGTTTCCAATGACAACCTCTTTCAACGGGATCAAAAGCCGGCAGGAACTTTTCCCATCAAAGTGATTTCGACACCGAATGGGGACTTCGTGTATTGCTCGGGAAGCTCTGCTGGTGGAAACGTTTACAAGTATTCGATCGATGCAAACGGAATGCTGACGCCGATTGGTGTTCCCACGCCCGTCACAGAAGGCAGTCCGCAAGGGATGGCTGTGCATCCTAACGGAAGGATTCTGTATGTTTCCACGGCACTTGGTAACGTTGTCCGATGGTTTCGAATCGAATCCAATGGGGAGCTGACAGCGTTAGGAAGTCAGAACGCGGGCGGCAACAGTTGCACGGAGTTGGCCATCCATCCGGCAGGCAACTACTTGTATGTTTGCAATGTCGTCAGTGATACGCTGACAGTTCTCAACGTTCATCCTGACGGTTCTCTTTCAGCTACGGGCCAATCGTATGCCATTGGAAACGACATTCGGTCTGTCGAGACTGATGGACGATTTGTTTACGTCACAGATGAAAGTTCCATTGGCGGGAGTCCAGTCGGTGTCGTCGTTTTTCGAATCAATAACGATGGAACGCTAACTCAGTTGGGTCCTGCAACACCTACGGGCGGCACAAGACCGCAGCAAATGGCAGTTTGGTCTCCCGTTGTGTCGGTGCTTGCAACCGGAGTTGCGATTACGGCAGGAGTTCCGTCTGGAGGGGGATTAGCCGAGATTCTCGCGAGCGACAACCAGTATCTTCGCGTACGGGAGGCGCCTCCGATTGCGCTCGGCGCGCCATCGGCTCGAATCGAAGTCGAAACGTCCGCCCCTCAAGATTACGCTTCTTCTATCGAGATATTGGTCGAGACCGGTACATCAGCTGCACCTGCCCAAGCCGTCACGATGACGCTCGACTTGTGGGACAACAAAACCAACACTTGGCAGCGCATTGGCAGTTCGGCGATGACCTCTGGCGACAGTGAACACGTCTTCGAAGCCCTGTGGCAAGCGTCGCGATTCGTTGAACCTGGAACCGGGCGCATTCGGACGAGAATTGGGTGGCTTGATCCAGGGTCTCTGTTCACGTTCGGGTGGCAGGTCCGAGTCGACTACATCGAATTCCGCGTTCGGCCTTAGCTGGCTTGTATAATCTCCGGCATGCCGAGCGAAGCCCCCGACAAAGCCCTTCATCGCGAGATGGGGTTATCCGATCTCGAATACGAGGCAATCAAGAACGAATTGCGGAGGGAGCCGACCCTTACGGAGCTTGGCATGTTTGCAGTGCTTTGGAGCGAGCACTGTTCTTACAAATCGAGTAAACCAGTTTTGAAATTTTTCAGCGACTATCGACAGGCAGTAGAAGGCGCGGGACTTGAGAACGCAGGAATTGTCGACATTGGTGACGGCATTGGCATAACGTTCAAAGTAGAAAGCCACAACCACCCCTCTGCTGTCGAACCGTATGAAGGGGCGGCGACAGGAGTCGGTGGGATCATTCGCGATATATTGACGATGGGGGCGCGTCCGATCGCGTGCTTGAACTCATTGCGTTTCGGCGACATTGCAAGCGGTGCGGAAGATCGCCGATTGTTCGCAAGAGTCGTTCAAGGGATCGGAGGTTACGGAAATTGCATCGGCGTGCCGACTGTGGCCGGCGAAGTTAACTTTCATCCACGTTACTCAGGAAACCCGCTCGTCAATGCGATGTGCATCGGGCAACTGTCGCTCGACAACATTGCGTCGGCGGCGGCGAAGGGGCCGGGCAATTCGGTTGTGTACCTTGGCAGCTCGACAGGACTCGACGGCATCCACGGAGCGACGTTTGCAAGCGAAGTGCTTGGAGATGACAGTGAAGCCAAGCGCCCAAATGTGCAAATCGGCGATCCGTTTGCAGGAAAGCTGCTTATCGAGGCGACACTCGAAGCATTGGCAACCGGTGCGATTGTAGCCATTCAAGACATGGGTGCTGCCGGACTGACTTGCAGCACCTGCGAAATGTCTTCGAAGGGCAATGTCGGAATGGAAATCGAACTCGACAAAGTGCCACTTCGCGCAAGCGGAATGAGCGCGTATGAAATCATGCTCAGCGAAAGCCAAGAGCGCATGCTTGCCGTTGTCGAGCTCGATCGCGAACACGAGGTCATCGCCATTTTCCAAAAGTGGGGTCTGCCAGCAGCCGTGATTGGAAGAGTCATTCCGGAGCCTGTTGTGATAGTCAAGCACCATGGAAAAGTCGAAGCTAACATCCCGGCAAAATTCATAACGGACGGATGTCCAACGATCGATCTTGATGCTGCCGAGCCAGCCAACGTGCGAGATGCAAAGCTTTTCAATCCCCAATCGCTTCCTCAGCCGCACAACTTCGATCAATGTCTGACTTCTCTGATCGAGAGTCTGGACATTGCATCGAAGCGCTGGGTCTATGAACAGTACGACTCAAGCGTTCAAACGAGGACCTCGATCGGACCGGGTCAAGGAGATGCTGCGGTTCTCGCACTGCGCGAGACTGCAAAGGGCATCGCAGCAAAAATCGATTGCAACGCGAGGCACGTTTACGCGGATCCTTATGTCGGCGGACAACTCGCGATCATCGAAGCAGCACGAAACGTAGCCTGCACCGGAGCGAAACCTGTCGCCGCAACTGATTGTCTCAACTACGGCAATCCAAATGATCCTTGTGTCTATTATCAATTCCGAGAATCCGTACGCGGGCTGGCGGACGCATCTGAGGCGCTGGAGATTCCCGTCATTTCTGGCAATGTGAGCTTTTACAACGAGACGGAGCATGGAGAGGTCCTTCCGACTCCGACTGTCGGAGTGGTCGGTGTCATCGAAGATGCTGCAAAGCGAGTGGGGATGGGATTCCCCAAGGGAATGGGCTACATCTACATGGCGTATGGCTTTTCGCCCGCACCACGGCAGCAGGGGCTTGGTGCAAGCGAATACGCAAGAGTCGTTCATGGCGTTGAAGATGGCGCTCCGGAATCGCCAGACCTGGCAACGGAAAAAGCATTGCTCAAGTTTCTTGAAACGGTTGTGAGCAAGGAGTTCATCACTTGCGCGCACGACATTTCCGAAGGCGGGTTCGCAGTAGCACTCGCGGAAATGGCCATCGCTGGCGAAGCAGGTTGCTACGCGCTTGTCGACGCCGATGAGCACTTCCAACGCCACATTCTCGGTCCCGTGCTGGATCATGTTCTGTCACATGGCATTCCACCTTCGGAATCCGTGCAACGCGCGCTTATCGACGCCGAAACCGGCGCGAATCCGTGGCTGTTCACGCAGCGCATGGATGCAAGGCTCTTTGGTGAAATGCCAGGCCGTGTATTGTTTGGAGTGTCGAACGATGCAGTGCGGCATGCGATTATGGAGCAAGTCTGGGCTATTGCCGATGAGCTGCATTTGGCGCTCTACTGTGTCGGAACGTATGACTACACAAACCGCAAGGTGCAAGTCATTTCACCGAGCAGAGTTTTGCTTGAACAGAACATTGAAGAATTGAGAAAGCTCTACGAAGAGGCGATTCCGAAGATTATGGAGCGAGGTGCTTAGCCGTGTTCACGTTTACTGAACATGTCGATGTAATGGCTTCCAATGAAGAAGGTTTCATGGCGGTAGCCGATTTGATGGCTCGCGGGCACTACTATCCTGAGAATGTGTTCCTACTTCGGGAAATGGCTCCGAGGCCACCAAGTCCGACAGAGAAGTTTTTGCCTGGTCAGCGAGTGTCATACAGAATCGACAATGCGACTTTCGAAACGGAAATAAGCGAAGTTGAAGAATGGTATGAAGTCGAAGCGCATATCAAAGAGATTCATCGCAACTCGCCGAAAGCAGAAAAACTTGAGTGGAGGCTTTCAGAACTGACGCCTGGAACCATACGAATCGAACTGACGTTTTCGGCGAACTATGGATTAGTTGAAAAAGTGAGCAGAGGCAATCAAGTTCGCAAGTTCTGGCGCGAGACGCTCGACCGATTGAAGACTTATCTTGAAGACAAGAAGTCACTCGCCCATGCGAGAATGTGGGCACCTAAGCCGCAAGGCGATCCACTGTCGAACTTGTAGCATCGATCCTTGTTGGACGCGAGAGCAGGTAGACAGTAAGTGAAACGGCTGTGACTGCCAGAACAACTCGCACCCACCACATCGAGACCAAGAAGACCGCAGTCATTCCAATCGACACCCAAATCATCGTAATGGCGATAACTTTGTGCTTGGCGCTGATGCTGCCGTCCTTTCTCCATGCTCGCAGGGTCTTTCCAAACCTTGGGTGCTCCAGGAGCCAATTCTCCGCTTTGGGGGAACTCTTCGAGAAGCACCAAAGTGCAAGGATCATGAAGATCGTGGTTGGCAGCAGCGGCACGAAAGCCCCGATCACTCCGATCGAAACAAGAAGCACTCCTGAGGCAAAGTAGATCGGCCGCATCTTGCTGTCGCAATTACGGATTATCCGCTGAACGAGTACCCTATTTCTCGGTTCTAGAGGCTACTTCCATCACATTCGCAACGCCTTCGACACGAACGATGTCTCCTGGCCGGATCTTCTTCGACCTGCGCGTCTCGGTGATCCCGCCGACTTTCACCTTGCCGGATAGGATTAATTCCTTGGCATGGCCGCCCGATTCGGCCGCACCTGCAAGCTTCAGGAGCTGTTGGAGTTCGATATAGTCGCCGTCGATTTCGATCCGCACTTACGAATTCTGACCAACAGAAACGAATTGCTGCCCTTACCCCGTCAATTCCAACAGGAATAAGGAGGAATCTAAGGTGAAGCTTAGCTTTGTTGAAGTCGGAGTCGGCACGCTGGCAGTGATGGCGGCAGGGGTGACAATTCAAGGGGCGGTTAGCCAGGGCCCTCCTGATGCCGAAGCAAAAGTGCAACAGTCGACTTGCCTCAGTAACTTGCGGCATCTCGGGATTGCGTTCCAACTGTATTTGGGAGACTTTAACGATGTCGCTCCACTCTCGGTCCCAGCGGTCAATGGCCAGTTTGCTCCTTTGCAGCAGTTTCCGGCTCCTATTAGCCAAAGGTACGAGCCGATGGGATCTGGTTGGGCGCACGCACTACGGCCATACACTCTTTACAAGTCCGTGTTTGTCTGCCCCGCATCGAAGAAGCTCGAGGTCGAAGATAGTCAAGTTGGCCAGAGCCCTCGAGTGCTCGAGACAAGCTACGCCTACAACGGCTTGCTCCACGCCCTCAACGCGGCGAAATTCGTCGCACCTGCCGAGCTGACAGCTTTCTGGGAAGGTTGGGGAGACACTTTCGATGCGCGATTCTACGGGGCCAATCCACAGTTGAATTGCCATGACGGATCCCCACCCTGCGTGTATGCGGGAGTGCAAGGGCCCACTTCCATGATGTTTCAGCCACATGGGACCATGTGGATCCACAACTCAGGGTTTAACTCAGCCTTTGCAGATACGCACACGAAATGGACTCGTGTCGGAGCGCAAGTGACTCCCGACTCAGCAGGCCCACCCTATACGGACTATCGAATAGATCCGTTCACAGGGTACGACGAGAGTGGGATTCCAGGCTGGTATTGGCAGCATCACATGCATCCTCTAATCTTTTCGCCGGACTTTGACTTCAATTGGAGCAAGCGAGACGCGGACGGGCGCGCGATGCCAACTCCACAGAGCCTGACGAGACTGCCAGTCCATTGACGGAAGAAGCCGTTGCAAATCTGCTGAGGGGGCGGGTCGTCGCTTTTACCGGGGCCGGCCTGAGCGCTCCTTCAGGCTTGCAAACGTTTTGGGGCGCTGGTGGAATGTACGAGGGCAGAAGCGCATACGATCTGGCTTCGCCCGAAGGGTTTCGAGCAAATCCTGTATTGGTCTGGAACTGGTATGCAATGCGCATACGAAGCGGAATCAGTGCACAGCCGAACCCAGGCCATTTCGCATTGTGCGCATTGGAGTCCGCATCTGAAAGTGTCGTCATTATCACTTCGAACGTAGACGAGCTTCACGAGCGTGCTGGATCGCAAAGCGTCTATCATCTTCACGGAAAGATTTTGGAAACGCTTTGCACGGAATGTGCGGGTGTCGAGAAACTCGACATCGATTCGTTAGGCAATCCGATCACAGCAGATTCAATTCCTTCTTGCCACTGCGGCGGAATGCTTCGGCCAAATGTTGTCTGGTTCGGCGAGTTTCCGTGGCGGGATGCCATCGATGCGGTAGCAAAGTATTTACCGCTCGCAGACATTGTGCTCGAAATCGGCCATAGCGGCACCGTGTCCTATGGTTTCACAGAAGGGGCGGCAGGACTCGGCATTCCAGTTGTGCGAATCAACCCAGATCCGCTTCCTCCCTTGGCAAACTCAACGGACATTGTGGAGGGCGCGGAAACTGCATTGCCCAGGCTCGTATCGCAAGCGACTCGCTAATCCATCCAGCGCATGCGCTTCGCAGTAATCACTCGTTCGATGGCGACGCGAAACGCTGCTTGGCGAAGCGAGCAACCATCACGTTCCGATCGAGACCAAACTTCATCCAGTGCGGAAAGGAGAATTGCTTGAAGCTCCTCGCGAACGCGATCGATCTTCCAATAGTAATGCTGCATGTTCTGCGACCATTCAAAGTAGGAGACTGTTACACCTCCTGCATTGGCGACGATGTCCGGAACGACTGTAATCCCCTTGGACTCTAAAATGTCGTCTGCGTCGACCGTAGTCGGAGCATTTGCGCCTTCGACAATGACCTTTGCATTGATTCTGTCCGCGTTCTTTGCTGTGACCACCTTGTCCAGCGCAGCCGGAATGAGTACATCGCAGTCGATGCATAGCAGGCTGTCATTGTCGATTTGCTCGGCATTATCGAATTCGACCACCGTGCCTGTTCGCTTTGAGTGCTCAATCAGCGAATCGATGTTCAAGCCATCGCTGTTATAAACCCCGCCATTGACGTCACTCACCGCAAGGACTTTTGCTCCTAACTCTGCGGCGACCTTTGCCGCGTGTGAGCCTACATTGCCAAAGCCTTGCACTGCGACTCTTGAGTCTTTGAATGGCATTCCAAGCTTTGTAAGCGCTTGTTGTGCAATCCAAGCGCAACCTCGGCCGGTCGCTTCGATCCTTCCGACAGTTCCTCCCAACTCAATGGGTTTGCCCGTAACCACTCCTGGCTTGTAGCCGCTTCTGCTGCTGTATTCGTCGACGATCCAAGCCATCACTTGTGGGTTCGTGTTTACGTCCGGTGCAGGGATGTCTTCTTCCGGTCCGATAATGTTTCCGAGTCGGCGGACGAATTGGCGCGTTATTTGCTGCACTTCCGCTTTCGACATCTTCGATGGATCGCAATTGACACCGCCTTTCGCACCGCCAAACGGAACATCCACGACAGCGGTCTTCCATGTCATGAGCATCGCAAGAGCAGTCACTTCGTCTTCATCGACCGATGGATGATAACGAATGCCGCCTTTGAACGGTCCGCGAGTGTTGTCGTGCTGGATTCGATATCCGTGAAAGACTTCCCAGTGGCCGTCATCCATTCGCACTGGCAGCTCGACGCGGACTTCGCGAAACGGAGATTGGATCACTTTGCGTTCACGCTCTGTCAGATCGAGCGCATTCGCTGCAGTGTCCACCATGTGCTGCACGGATTCGAGCGTACTGAGGCCCGTGCCACTCTTGCTTTCGGAACTCATGATGGCAACTTACCCGCAGTTTGAAATGGCGACGCTATATTGGAGCACCTGAGCTTCTGCCGCTCGGTTCATAAGCGTGGAACTTCACGCCAGGCAAAAGATCGCCGAGCCGCTTGGACAGCTCAACAACTCCTGGTTGCTCAGTCGCATAGTGCCCTGCTTCGATGACACAGAATCCGCTTTCCGCTGCTTCGACGGCCTCGTGATGTCGTACCTCTCCTGTGACGAGCGCGTCGCACCCGGCGATGCGAGCCTTCAGCCAATAGCTGCCACCTGATCCGCCAACGACACCGACCGTTTCAATCTTGGTCGAAGATTTGCCGTATGCGCGGACTTGTGATTGCAGTCTCTCGCCGACCCCATTCGAAAACTCGGCAAATGTCATGGGCGACGCGAGCCTGCCTTTCCTTGGCAAGGACTTTGATGCACCGACTAATGGGTACAAGTCGAATGCAGGTTCATCGTAAGGATGGCTATCTCGAAGCGCTTTGACCGCGTCGTACTTTGCGTTCGAAGGAACAAGCATTTCGACTCGGATCTCATCGGCAGTTTCTCTTGTTCCGACTTCTCCAATCAGAGGACTCGCGCCTTCTTGCGGCTCGTAAGTTCCGTGCCCACTCGAATAGAAGGCGCAGCGGCGATAGAGTCCGATAGTTCCACAGCCCGCTTCAGCAAGAGCGTCAATGATGCCGTCCCTATAGTCTGAAGGCACGAACGTGACCAACTTGAATGCTTCTTGTGCAATGTCGCTTCCAAACGCTTGGATATCTGAGAGATCAAGTCTCGTAGCCAGCGTATCGTTGATGCCCCCAGGTGCGGCGTCCCAATTCGTGTGTGCAACCAGCACCGCAAGGTTGTTTTCGATAGCAGTCCTAATCGATCGCACCTGAACCGAGTCGCCAGCCAAAGTCCGAACCGGATTGTAGATCAGCGGGTGGTGAGAAACAATCGCATGGGCCTGCGCCTGAATTGCAAATGCAAGCGATGACGGACTCGGGTCTAACGAAACGATGCAAGAAGCGACTGGATCGCTCTTTCGGCCAAGTTGCAACCCGATCGGATCATCCGGAAACGCAAGGTTTGGCGGAGCGACCTTTTCGAGCGCAGAGAGCAATTCGCCTACGGTTGGCATATTCGCAATCATACTTGGGATAGCAGGATTCGACGAACTCCGTAAAGTATGATATGTCGATGGCTGCCAGATTTCTGTTCTGCTTCATTCTGCTGATTGGTACGAGCGGCTTTGCCCAAGATCGGATTCGCGCCACCCCCGAGTATCAGCGTTATTCGGAGATGCGTACGCAAATTACTGCAAGCGTTGTGCGTGGCGACATGGCCGTCGAGTGGCTCGATGGCGGTAAGGCATTTCAGTATCAGAAAGGAGGCAAGAACTATCGGTTCGACCTATCGAAGGGCACTTCCACGGAGGCACCGCGAGAAACGATTCGACCAGAATCGCGCAACCCGCAGAACCCTGGTCCGAGGTCGATGCCGCAGCGTGGCCGCCAGTTCCTTGAATACGCCTCGCCAGACGGCAAGACGAAGGCAGTTTACAAAGATCGCAATGTTTGGCTTGTACTTGAGGATGGAACAGAGCGTGCGATTACGACGGATGGAGACGAGGCGAAGCGAATTAAGTACGGCAACGCTTCATGGGTTTATGGCGAAGAGTTGGGTGTGCGCGAGGCGATTTGGTGGTCGCCGGACGGAAAGTATCTGGCGTATTATCGTTTCGACGAGTCGCCGGTCAAGGACTTCTACTTGACGATGAATTTGACAAGGATCAACTCAACTCTCGACATTGAGCCTTATCCCAAAGCCGGAACAGACAATCCAATCGTCGAGCTATTTGTGTACGATGTCGTAAGGGG
Organism: Fimbriimonadales bacterium; assembly: GCA_026129745.1. Taxonomy (GTDB): domain Bacteria; phylum Armatimonadota; class Fimbriimonadia; order Fimbriimonadales; family ATM1; genus JAHCHL01. The sequence goes on from JAHCHL010000001.1 coordinate 136,411, forward strand.
AATAGCACAACAAATCGACATTCGCGATGGTCAACCGTTCTTGAACCACGTTGTGGGCTATTACGCATACTCCGTTCGATGGTCGCCAAACGGAAACGAGCTTTTGTTCAATCGAACGAACCGAAGGCAGAACATCATGGAGTTTTGTGCCGCTGACCCAGCAACCGGCAAGGTGCGCGTCATTGTTCGCGAGGAGCAACCTCAAAGCTGGACGAACAACTCGCCTTCGATCACTTGGATCAACGATGAAGAGTTTCTTTGGGTTTCTGAGCGCAATGGATTTGCAAACTTTTATCATTACAATATCACGGGAAAACTCATTTCCGCCGTCACCAACCACTCCTTTGAAGTGGCGAGCATCGTTCGTCTCGATCGTGAAAACAAGAAGCTCTATTACATGGCAAGGAGCGGCGACAATCCCTATAAACTCCAGTTTCATGTCGTCAATCTCGATGGAACTGGCGATAAGCGATTGACCGATCCTGCATTCCACCATACTGTGAACCTTTCGCCCGATGGCAGCCACTTTATCGATACTGCTGAGACTCATTCCATACCTCCAGTGACGAGAGTTGTCGATATGGACGGCAAAGTCATTGAAACGCTCAATGAGAGCGATCTAACGAAGTTTCATGAACTGAAGCTTCATAAAGCAGAAGTGTTTACATTCCTTGCCGGAGATGGAAAGACTGTCTGCTACGGCACAATCATGAAACCATCGAACTTCGATCCGAATCGCAAGTATCCGCTGATTGTCAGCGTTTATGCAGGCCCGGAGTCCGGCTCTATGAATGAAAGGTTCAGGACTCCTGACCCCATAACTGAGTTTGGCGTGATCGTCGCGTCTTTCGACGGCAGAGGAACAAGAGGAAGGGGCAAAGCTTTCAAGGATGAAATGTACATGAAGCTCGGCATGACCGAAATCGACGATCAGGCAGCCGGCGTTCGCGAACTCCTTAAGAGGCCATACATCGATCCAACGAAGGTTGGGATTCACGGCACTTCATATGGCGGGTACGCGTCTGCGCTTGCCATCTTGCGCTACCCGGATGTCTTTACGGCCGCTGTCGCAAGCAGCAGCGTGACAGATTGGAGGCATTACGACACGATTTATACGGAACGATACAATTGGATTCCGCAAGAGAATGAAGAAGGCTATCGCCTCGGAAGCTGCATGACGTATGTCGAGAATCTAAAGGGCGATCTAATGCTTTTCTTCGGAACTGCCGATAACAACGTCCACCCGAACAATACGATGCAGCTTGCCCAAGCGCTCCAGCGAGCTGGAAAGACTTTCTATATGCAAGTGGGACCCGACCAGGGTCATGTCGGTTTCGGCATCGAACGAACGATGGAGTTCTTCTTTGAAAGCTTTACTCGTTCTCGTTGACCTAACGGCTTGACATCAGCCACGGCGATTGTCGCCACTGGCTTATGGCACAATCGAAGCGTGTTCGTGAGGAAGTTGTCCTATCGCGGTAAAGACTGCCTGTTTCGGGATCACACGGGCCAGTGGGTTCTGGCTGACTTCGAAGGTCCAGGCCACGTCACGCATTTGCTAGTCTGCCCTTCTGACGGACCACTCGTTGTAACTGTCGACGGTCAAAATCCAATGCTGCTGGAGTTTCCAACTGACATTTACTTCAGATCTTGCCTCAGCATTGGATCCGACTCCCCTGTGGAATCCTTCGAATGGGCAGTCACGCTTTTGCCTCCGGGATGCGATCCTCGCTGCGAGCTAACAAAGCCAGGGAGTTACAAACTGACCCAAACCGACTATGTTGACCCTTGCGATAGTGCATCACGCTCGGAACATGCGTTGGTGGCTCAAAACGAAAGCGAAGTCTTCGAACTCGAAGGCAAAACCCATCGGAGTCATCTCAACAGAATGGCGTTCGACATTTCGATCGATCCACAGAATGTGGGAGTGGTGCTGCGCCGCACTTACGATCGATTTCATGGCCGTCAGCGTGCTAGAGTGCTGGTGGACGGTGTTCCAATTGGATATTGGTATGCGCCGATTGAAGATCGAAAGAATCGTTGGGCCGAAGACGAATTCTTCATACCAATAGGTTTCACCGCTGGCAAATCGAAAGTGCGCATAGAAATCGACCCTCCTGCGGGCACACCGCTTTGGGATGTTTCGGAGTACCTTGTGTTTGCTGTTAAAGACAGGTCAACGGTGGACTCGGCTTAGCACTTGGTTTAGAGTGGCGATTCGACGGGGTGAAGAAGTACTATTGAGCAAACATCAGATACATATGGACGATTCAGCAACCTACACTGCTCCCCTTGCCGACAAGGAAGACTCAGCTCTCATCGTCGTCGATATTCAAGACAAGTTTCTCGCTCCGATCGCCAACGCTGAGAGGGTAACTAAGCGATCGAGATTCTTAATCGAAATCGCCAACCTTTTTTCGATTCCTATTCTTGTCACTGAACAGTACCCGTCGCGAATGGGGGGCACGAACGCCGAAATCCTCGAAGTGCTTCCGCCTGGAACTGTGCGCCATGACAAATTGTGCTTTTCGTCTTGCGGAATCGAATCGTTTCAAGAAGAGTGGGCGAAGGCCGAAAAGACTCAGGCAATCGTCGTCGGGATTGAAACGCACATCTGCGTCAACCAAACTGTCCATGACTTTCTTGCAAACGAAATTGATGTATTCGTATGCGCCGACGCAGTCGGCGCGCGAACGACTGAAGCCCATGACATCGCAATAGCAAGAATGCGTCAAGCAGGAGCTGTCGTCACTCACACCGAATCGGTCGCTTACGAGTGGCTGAAGTCTGCTGATGCCGACGAGTTTAAGTCCGCTCTTGAGATTGTGAAGCGTTACTCGTAATTGGCGTCGCCGGGCAATTGACAAGCCAACTTTCGCAAGTGCCCGATCAAGATCGCTATATCTGTGGGACGAATTCCAGGAATTCGCGACGCTTGTGCGACAGTCTCCGGTCGAATGCGCGTACACTTCTCTAACGTTTCAAAGGACAGTCCGCGAACACGAGAATAGTCAAAATGCCGCGGAATCGCCATCGATTCAAGCCGGCGCAACTGCTCGATTTGGCCTTCCTGCCTCTTCAAAAAGCCATCGTACTTCGCTTGAATTTCGATCTGCTCCTTCGCCTCGCGATAAAGCCGCGACCCATCGCCACCCGAAGCGACTCCTGCCAACAGCGCGATTTCCTCGAACTTCATTCCCGGGCGCTTCAGTAGATCGAATCCCGTCGTTTTCGTACGGACTTTTGCGAAGCCCTTTGATTCCAATCGCGGATTGTCTTTGACTGAAAAAGCAAGCGATTCCAAGAACTGTCGCTTGGCTTCGACCAACCGCTTCTTTTCAAGAAATCGCTCCCATCGCTCGTCGTCGACCAAACCGATCTCTCGCCCAAGCGGCGTCAAACGCAAATCAGCGTTGTCGTTGCGTACATACAAACGATACTCGCTCCGCGCGGTCAGCATCCGATACGGATCGTCAACGCCCTTCGTTACGAGATCGTCAATCAAAACGCCGATGTACGAATCCTCCCTTCTGAAAACGACGTCCGGTTCGTTCATCGCCTTTCGTGCCGCGTTGATTCCCGCGACGATCCCTTGTGAGGCGGCTTCTTCGTATCCGCTCGTCCCGTTCACCTGTCCCGCAAGGAACAGGCCCTCGCACAGTTTGCTTTCGAGATTAGGCCGAAGCTGCATTGGATCCGCCATGTCGTATTCGACGGCATATCCCGGGCGGATCATCTCGACGTCTTCCAAGCCGCTCATCGTTTTCAAGAACGCCATTTGCACTTCCGCTGGGAGCGACGTGCTCATTCCCTGCACATAAACGGATTCGCCGTCCCATTCTTCGATCTCCAGGAAAACTGGATGCGAATCCTTTTGCGGAAACCTCACGATCTTGTCCTCGATGCTCGGACAATATCGCGGGCCCACACCCTCGATTTGCTTGCCGTATACCGCGCTCAAATGGATTTTGTCGCGAATCACTTGGTGCGTTGCAGCATTCGTTTTCGTTTCGAAGCAATCGTACATCGTCTTGCGCGGCATCACGCGGTCATGCTTGAAAGAAAACGGCGCACATTCGGGATCGGTGCGTTGAATGCCGACCCGATCCAAGTCAATGCTCGACAACCGAATGCGTGGCGTCGTCCCGGTCTTGAATCTGCGAAGTCGGACGCCGATGTCGCACAAGAAGGTACTGAGACCGCTGACTGCTTGATCGCCATGCCGCGCAGCGACCGTCTTATTCATCCCTTCGTGGCACAAACCATTCATAAACGTGCCGGTTGTCATCACCACGCATCTCGCCGAAATCTCTTCGCCATTCGCCAATCGAATACCAACGACACGATTGCCATCGCGCACAATGGTTTCGACTTCCGCCTCAATCAGCGTCAATCGCTTTTGCAGTTCCATCGTCTTGCGCATCAATTGCGGATAAAGCGACTTGCAAGCATGCGCACGAAATGTTTGAACGGCAGGCCCTTTTCCGTCACCTACCACGCGAATATGCGTTAGCGCGTGATCGGTCGTCACCGCCATTTGGCCGCCAAGCGCGTCCACTTCGCGCGCCATCTGCCCTTTCGCCGGTCCGCCGATGCTGCAATTGCAAGGCATGTGTCCGATTCGATCAAGCCTCAATGTGACGCATGCCGTTTCGAGGCCCATGCGCGCGGAAGCGAGGGCCGCTTCGATTCCTGCGTGCCCAGCGCCGATCACGATGACGTCGAATGGTTGCACTAAGCGAATTGTACCGTGGGGCGCGGTAGAATCGAGGCTGGAATGGATTATCGCCGCAGCTACATTCGCGACTTGCTTGCATCTGAACCGCCTATGAAAGCGTCGGCGTATGGATGGGTGAAGACCCGTCGCGACAGCAAAGGCGTTTCATTCGTGCAATTGAATGACGGATCGTGTTTTGCGGATTTGCAAGTTGTTATTCAAGAGGGTGCGATTCCAGAATCAGAATTGAGGCGAGTCACGACCGGAGCTTGCGTGCGATTCGATGGAATGTTGGTCCAATCTCCTGCGAGCGGCCAGGCCGTCGAGCTGCAGGCGACGACGCTCGAGGTCTATGGCGATGCGGATCCCGCGAGTTATCCGATGCAAAAGAAGGGTGCGTCGTTCGAGTTTCTGCGCGAAATCGCCCACCTTAGAGTAAGGGGAAACACCTTTGGCGCGGTGTTTCGTGTTCGCAATGAATTGTCTTGGGCGACGCACAAGTTTTTCAAAGATCGCGGATTCATGTATGTGCACACGCCAATCATCTCGGCAAGCGATGCAGAGGGCGCCGGCGCGATGTTTCAAGTTACGACGCTTGACTTGGAAAACGTACCAAGGGTTGACGGAAAGGTTGATTACTCTCAGGACTTTTTCGGGCGACAGGCATTCTTGACGGTTTCCGGCCAGCTGAACGTTGAGGCGTTCGCACAGGCCTTTACGAACGTTTACACGTTCGGACCGACCTTTCGCGCAGAAAACAGCAACACTCCACGGCATCTCGCTGAGTTTTGGATGATCGAGCCGGAGCAAGCGTTCTGTGACATCACAGGAAACATGAATCTTGCCGAGGACTTCCTAAAGTATCTCGTTAGCCACGTGCTGGACCATTGCCGGGCCGATCTGGAGTTCTTCAACCAACGCATTGAACCGACGGTGTTAGAAACTCTGCATCATGTCGCGGAAAGTCCGTTTGAGCGGATCACATACACCGATGCAATCAAGTTGCTCGAAGCGAGCGGCGAGCCGTTTGAGTTTCCCGTATTTTGGGGGTGCGACCTGCAAAGCGAGCACGAGCGATACCTTACCGAGAAGAAGATCGGGCGGCCGGTAATCGTGACCGATTACCCGAAAGAGATTAAGGCGTTTTATATGAAACTGAACGACGACGAGCGGACGGTCCGTGCGATGGACGTTTTGGCGCCGAGAATCGGAGAGATCATCGGTGGTTCGCAGCGCGAAGAGCGATACGACGTGCTGGTTTCTCGCATGAAAGAGCTTTCTTTGCCGGAAGAGCCGTATTCTTGGTATCTCGATTTGCGCAAGTACGGCGCCGCGCCGCACTCAGGTTTTGGATTGGGTTTAGAGAGGATGATGATGTATGTGACAGGGATGAAAAACATCCGCGATGTCATTCCATTCTACCGAGTACCTGGAAGCGCGGAGTTTTAACAGCAATGGGCGAAAGGATGATTGATCGTCCTCCAACAGAAGCGGAGATGCAAGAACTACTCTCGATTCACAAGTGGTTTGTCAAGCTTGCGGTTGATGTGCGACAGAGAAGAACCGCAGGTGGAGGCGAATGGCATGCAGACGCCGAAAGACTTCTCATTGAGACTGGGTCAAAGCAAGAGGACATCTGGGGAGGTGACTGGATACCGGAGCAGCGAGCGGTAGAATTCAATTCGCTCATCAACATTTCGACGGAACGAAACAACCCATCCATGGAGATACTCGATCCTGAAATCCGAAGACTGTTCGAGATAATCGTTCGCGAGGTGTTCGATGCGAGTTAGCGGAGTCTATGAGGACGACCGGCTGGAACGCTTTGCCGCGATGCCACGCGAACACCGTCTTGGAAATCTAGCATCGAACCTTGTGCGAATTGCATCCTATTGCAAAAACCGAAGACCAACAACAGCTATTGTTGAGATTGCCAGAGAAGCGCGGCACTTTTTGGAGATTTGCGTTGCGAGTGAGGAAGATGTAACACTATTTGCGGAGGTGGATGCCTTTCTTGATTCCGTCATCCGGGCACTGCGAGAAAACCGTTATCCCGACGATGATGAGGTTTCATGGATCGCAGTGCGTTCCGAATTACTAATCAGGATGATTGATCTCTAGCACTTGCCACCCGCAGACCACAACTACCTGGTGTACCGGATGGACAAGTCTGTTGCGTCGGACTTCAACGCGGGCGGACAGGTTTATGCGCATTAATTCATTAGCTAGTATCTCAAATCCGCGAAAGCATGGCTCTAATTCAATCTGCGCAGGTTCGTGTTCATACCCGATCACAATGATCGCTTTCTTCTCCGATCTTGATGAATCCAAGAGCTTGAGTGCATCGCCAATGGTGCTTGTATTGCCCCGATAAGGATGAAGCAGGTTTTGTGACCAATGTTCGGCCTCTCGTCCGTTGTCACCAAAAGGCCGCAGAATCTTGAATTCGATCATCCACTCACCGGGGATCAGCCAGTCAGGTGTACGTTGGGACCTGGCACTTTCATATCGCACGGGCATCGTTTCCATAAGTCGCGCGAAGACGAGCCGAGAAATTTCGTTCTCGGAATATGGGCCGATTCCCGGCTGAAACTGCTTGAATGCTGGCTTCTTTGCGTCAATCGCAGAAAGTGCATCAGCAATGTCTTCAACTAGCTGGTTAAGGCTGATCAATCGAAACCTTCTCCCACCTTCTACTCCCACTACTCCTCTCCACCGCGTCCAAGATTGCCTGATTTCGAACACCATCTTCGAACGACGGCGTCGGATTTTCACCCCGAGACATTCGAGAAAACCCATCTGCGACCAAATTGATAAATGTGTGCTCATATCCGATGATATGCCCCACCGGCCAATACGCCGATGCAAACGGATGGACCGAATCCGTCGTTTGAATCAATTGAAATCCACGATGCTCGGCGGAATCGTTCGCATTGTAGAACTCTAATTCGTTCATGCGCTCCAAATTGAAAACAATCGAGCCGCCGGACCCGTTGATCTCGAAACGGTTGTGATTCTTTCGTCCGACTGCAAACCTTGTCGCCTCGAACGTCCCTATCGCGCCGCTCTCGAATCGCGCGAGAAACATCGAAGCGTCGTCAACCGTGACCTCGCCCATTTCAGAAGAAGCGACTCCGCCCAAACGATCATCCGTCGCGGCGAGTTTCGGCCGTTGTTTGATGAACGTCTCCAAATGCCCGCACACTTCCTCAAATTCTCCGACCAAAAACCGCGCTAAATCAATGATGTGCGCCGCGATGTCTCCGTGCGCGCCCGAACCCGCAATCGTCTTGTCCAATCGCCACACCAAAGGAAACGATGGATCGGCAATCCAATCTTGCAGATACACCGCACGGAAGTGATAGATTCGCCCCAACACGCCGTCCTCGATCATCTTTCGCGCAAGTTGAACCGCCGGACAATAGCGATAATTGTGAAAGATCGCATGAAAAACGCCTGCGCGATCCACAGCTTCTTTCATAGCCACCGCCTCACCCAATGTGTTCGCGAGAGGCTTCTCGCACCACACCATCTTCCCGTTCTCCGCCGCCGCGATCGAGATCGGCGCGTGCAGGTTTCCCGGCGCGGACACGTCAATCAAATCAATGTCCTTTCGCTCGACGAGCCGCCGCCAATCGGTCTCCGTCTCCTGCCATCCGAATTTCTCTGCCGCTGCGCGCAGCGACCCCTCGGTTCGGCCACAGAGAACCGCAAGCTCTGGCTCCCAGTCCATGTCGAAGAACCTCGGCGCTTGGCGATAGGCATTGCTGTGTGCCTTGCCCATGAACTGATAGCCGACCATGCCGATGCGGATTTTGCGTTTGGACATCGGCTAAACAAGTTCGCCAAAGGTGCGTGCTTCCCTCCAAGGAACCCTGCGATGCGCCGATCTGTTGTAAAATATGGAAATCAACTATGGGGGCGACCGGTTTCGACAGAGCTGGTTGGCTTTCGGTTGCGAGCCGAGGCGCCGTTGGCCTCGTAAAAAAGCGGCAAAACAAGTAACTGCGAATAACAACGCATACGCTTACGCGGCCTAACGTTGCCGCGGGCCTCCAGGGTCCAAGCCGGTCGGACCAGGATGGCTTCGCCAAATCCGGATAGCGAAGGAAGCCGCCGCCTTAGGCGACCCGAGCGAAACTAATAAGGCTGCCCTGTCGTCATCCCGCCTGACGGAGGTTCGGCAGGGGAGAAAAAAGGTCAGGCTATGCTCGTAGAAGCCGAAGGTGCTCCGACTTTGGAAGGGGGTTCAATTCCCCCCGCCTCCACCAGAATTCATAGTTGCAATCAATTGAATCGCCCCCTTCGACATGGTCGACGGGGGCGATTGTCTCATCAGGAGGCGAATCTTAGCGGGACTGGTCGTCTGCCTTGAACGGCTTGCCAGCCATCGCTTTCAACTTTGCAGCCTGTTCTTCGGTGAGAACTTTGCCGAGTTCCGTGTCGAGAACCTTGTTGTTGTTCTCCATTCTTTCTCGCACCGACTGCATGTCGATCAGTCCATCCCGAACATCTTGCATCAGCGCTTGATTTGCTGCGTTGAGGTTGTCTTGAAGCGTTTTGACCTTTGCTTTTTGTGCATCAGTAAGGCCCAAGTCCTTCTGAATCTCCGGATTCAAGATGGCACGATTGCCCTGCAGTTGCACTTCGATCTCTTTGAGCCGCTTGCGTTGCTGATCATTGAGAACTGCATGCGCTTTCTTAGTGACTTCAGCTTGGAACTTCTCCATCGTCTCGCGCATCGAGTCGAAGCCACCGCCACTGTTTCGCATTTCTTCAAACATCGTGCGCATTTGATCCATCGATTCTTGTTGAATCGCATCAAGCTTTGACTTCTGCTCGCTCGAAAGTTCCAAGTCACGCTGCACATCGGCACGCATCAGCAGGAAAATGCCGCTGTTTTGCATGCCAGCTCCGAATCTCATTCCGCCTTGGCCTGGCCCTCTTTGAGCAAATGCTGCGATCGAAAGCAAAGCGACAAGGATGACTGTCGCAGTCGTTCGAATAATCGTGTTCACTTAGTTTCCTCCACCTTGATTGTTGTTGCCTGATTGTCCGTTGCCAGAATTCGCTCTGTCGATTTGCTTCTGGACTCCAGGAGATAGCTTATTTTGCTGCTCTTCACGGAGTTTTCGAGCTTCGTCTGGATCGCGAACAACGCGCGGAGTCAGGAAAACGAGCAGCTCAGTTTTCACATCCTGCTTCGATGTCGATCTGAAAAGCTCTCCAAGCAGGGGAATGTCACCGAGCAAAGGAACCTTGCGAACTGTCGAGCTGACTGTGCTGCGAATGATCCCACCCAAAATGATTGTCTCGCCGTCCTGAACGGAAACCGAGGTCTGCGCAGAGCGCTGATTGATGATGGGCGCGTTGAATGAAGTAAAGCCCTGCAGGTCGTTCGCAGTCTGCACGATGTCCATCGTCACGACGCCATTCGCGGTTATGCGAGGAGTGACGGTCAGGATGATTCCAACATCTTCAAACGCATAGTTGAAGGTGAGGTTGCCGTTCGGATCTTCCCGTGTGCTCAGAACATACGGAACTCTTTGGCTGATGTTAATCTGCGCCTGAACGTTGTTCGACGTGAAAATTCTTGGTGTCGACAGCACTTGGAACTTCTGATCGGTCTTGAGCATGTTGACAAACGATGTCAGATCATTGCCGCTCAGCGTGTATCGGAACCCTTGCAAAGGCGGGTTTGCTCCTTGCAATCCGAAGTTCGTCTCGCCAACACCGACCAGTCCGCTGCCAAGCTTGTCCTGAACGAATCTCCATTCCACACCGAACTGCGTGGATGCATCGAGCGTTGCTTCGATGATCATCGTTTCGATCATCACTTGCTCGGGTATGCGATCAAGCTGCTCGAGAATGCTTTGAATGATCCCAGCGTTCTCCGGTCCGGTGACCACGATTAAGCTATTCGTGTTGGGGTCGGGAATCACGGTCACTTGTCCGGTCAAGTCCCGAACATTGACGAGTCGACCTTGCGCATCGCGTCCCGTCTGGCCCTGTGCGCCTGCGCCTTGTCCACCACCGAAGAACTGCCCAAGGTTTCCGCCTTGGATTCCGACCATCGTCATTAGCTCACCAAACTGGGCCTCAGGGTCATCGAAATCAAGGTAGAGGTCGTTGTCGACAATTTGATCGTTGCGAATGCCGCCACCGAGTCCACCGCCTCCAAATCCTCCGCCCATGCGGTTTTGCTGATTACCGCCTGGCCGCATCTGGGTTCCCTGGTTGGTTCGGTTCTGGCCTTGTCCGGTCCGTGCCTGGCCGGTTCCCTGGCGAGTGCCGAATGCCTGTCCAAGCAATTGCGCCATTTGGTCAGCGCGTGCGTTGGAAAGCGGGAATACGAAAGTCGAAGTTTCGTAAACGACTTCAGTATCAAGCTCTTGAATGACTTTTTCGATCAGCAGGAGGTTCTCAATCGTTGCAGTGACGACGAGTGAGTTCGTGCGATTATCCGCGATTACGTTTCCGAAAGCAGCCTGAAAATTGCCTGTTCGGAATCCCTGTGCGAATCGCTGATCGATCGGGATCTGCTGATTGCCTTGCCCACCACGACCTTTCGGCGCGTTCGAGATGAGCACGTTTTGGACGATTGGAACAAGTTCGGATGCTAGCGCGAAGTTGAGCGGGAACACACGTGCCTGAAGCGGCTGCTCGACGTCTTTGTCGATCTCCTTGATCAATGCTTCCACTTGGCGGTGATACTGTGCGGTGGCGTTGACTATCACCATGTTGCTGTAGTCGTCAGAAGAAGCGCGAACTGGCGATCCCGTCGTTCCACCACCTCCAAAGCCACCTGGCCGACCTTGATTTCGATTTCCCTGCCCTTGCATAAACATCTGCGCCATTTGCAGCAAATTGTTTTGCTGTGCCTGTTGCGCGAAGACTTCGTTGATGACTCTTGCAATCTGCGCGGCATTCGCGTATTGAATCGGATAAACGCGAAGCTCTGTATTCGATCCGCCTCCCATCAATCCCTGAAGCATTTCTGGCGGAATGGAGGACATGTCGAATCCGCCGCGCCCACCTTGCTGCTGGCGTCTTTGCCGGATGACAAGCAGATTGCCTTCTCTCGCCATTTCGTAGTTCTTCAGTCCAATCGTCGTGCTGAAGATTTGGAAAGCGTCCGAAAGCGAGACTTCAGACGCGCTTGTGACTGTGATCGGCCCTGTCAGAGACGGGTCTTTGACAATCGTAACGCCGGACGTTCGCGACAGCAGCGAGATCACCATGTCGACATTCGCATTGCGAAAATCGAGCTTGATCTTGGTGCTGGGAAGCTGGAAGCTGTCCCATGGCCGACTTGAAGATCGCCCAGATCCGAAATCAAACTGCCCCCAGGCCATACAGATGGATAGGGTGATAGTGGCGACGAGCAGCAACTTACCTTTCAAGGTGTTCCTCCGTTGCGCGTAGTTCTTCCATTCCCGATACGCGCGCTTCGGGTGTGATCATCAGTTCTCCGCCAATTGCGGACTCAACTGCGGCGTTCAAGTCGAGTGGCCTAATTGTACTTGTAACGAGGTCGTCAAATGTGTCGACTATTTTCGCCGTTCTCGTCGTACCACTTGGACCTGCAAGGACAACCGAGTCAGGTGTGATCATCGCGACACGAGACGACTTCCAGCGGTCTCCGTGCTTGACAAAGACGCCTTCTTGCGTGGACGAGTTTTCAAGTAGGGCAACAGGGGCGCCGTCGATTATCGCAACGCCAGTGAAAATCCAGTTCGGTTCCCCGCCCGCAAAGTCGAGAGGGATTGCGTTCGGAGCCAGGGCAAGGCCAAAGTCGGCGGCGCCGGATCGGGCGATGAGCGGGCGGAAGGAGTTCTTGCCCGAATCCAAAACGGGAGGAAAGGTCGCCTGATAGTCTTCATCGGTGAAGCCAGCCCCATTCTTCTTCACGGCTGTGGTCGGTTTCCGACCTTCACTGGCCTTGGAGGAGTCATCTTCGGTGAGCAACCAGGCCGCGACAGCTACGGCTGCCACGCCCAAATAGATGACTTTTCTCGAAACCTTCAACTTCACTTCTGAGTACTCCCGTTTGTCGGGCGAAAGGCCACTACACCGACCGTCGCCGTAACCCGGTCAGTAGCCGCGTCAGCCGAAGCTATCTGCATATTAGCTACCGCCAAGCGGTTCGTTCGGGTTCCCATGTCCCGGGCAAAGGCCATGACATTGGGGAAGTTGCCTTCCAGACTGACAAGGAAGGGCAACTGCTCAATAGACCCAGCTGACGCCGCCTTTTGGGGCCTGAACGCCAGGATCTTCACACTGTTCTTTTCGGCCACCCTTGTGACTATCTCCAACGCTCTGGCCTCCACTTGGTCCGGCGCATCGGTCCATGTGAGAGCTGCAATCTGTTCGCTTAGCTCTTCAACCCTTCTGTTCAGCGCGCTCGCGTCCTCGACGATCTTGCGTTCCTTCGCCGCGTGCTCTGCCGGTGAGACCGTCTGGGCTTTCGCTGGAAAGAGCAAAAAGAAGACAGCGACTGCACTCGCCAGAATCGCGAGAATTGGCACGATGCTGATCAAGGTGTCTGACGAAAGTCTCGATCTCATCGGGACGCCCTCACTTGATCCGCAATCGGAAGATTTCCAACAACGTGGGCTTGTACCGAGAATTGGACGACTGGTGTTGTGTCGATCATAGCGTTGTTTGCGAACAACAACCGCACGTCGCGGAAACGTGAATCGTTGCTGAGGCTCGTCACAAAGAACGACACGCTATCGTTCGATGTCGCTGTCCCTCGAACAGCCATGACTTTGCCGCGTTCCACACTGAAATTCGTTAGCCACATACCGTCTCCAACATGATTGGTAACGACGGTCAATACGTCTCCCAGCGGTTGGCTGGGAGCAAACGCTCGTTCCAGAGTTTCGAGGATTCTCCTTTGAGAGAGCACTTTCGCTTCTGCAGCCGAGAGCTTCGATCTCAAAGTTCTTAGCTCAGCCTCTTGCTTTGCTTTGACGCTCGCTACTTTCGCGTTCGCGTCTCGTTTCTGCAAGTAGACTCCGGTCCAAAGTACGATAGCGATTAGACTCAGCAGCACAGCGATACGGTTTCGAGATGCGCGCTTCTTCGCCTCCCTTGCCATCGCGACCTTTGGCGATTCCAAATGAACCCCGATGCGTCCTGCGTGGGGTGTTCCAAGGTGCATCGTTGCACTTTCTTCGACTGTTTTTGCAGCGAACTGGGACTGCAAACCACCTGTAAACAAAATTGGAATGTCTTCGACTTCCGCTGCAGCAAGAGTCTGAGAGATTTCTGTTCCGATCACTTCGTCGCTGCCACTTACACTGGTCTCGCGAGAGTAGACAACTTCGCCGTCTCGAACGACGTCGAAAGCCAAACCGCTTCCAGTTGGTGATACAACGAGGCATCGACTCAATTGCTCTGATTCTGCAATCAATGCAGATCCTAAACAGGCCGGCAGCATCTGCGACGGTTGCAGCCCGGCAGCTGCGAGTTGCGACCTCAACTCATCTAAGTGCGTTTCCAGAACTGCGAATACGACAGCGAGCCGACCTTCGGAATTGACGTCGTTCGTCAAATGCAGATCAAAGGCGACTTCATTTTGCGACACAGGCAGCATCTGTTCCAGTTGAAGACCAACAACCTGCCGCACTTCTGCCTTCGAAACGTCCGGTACTCTAAGCACTCTAAGAAACACCCATCGGCGGGGAACCGCAACGACGACCGGCGAATTGGAGCTGATCAACCCTGCGGCTTCAGTAAGGGTCTTAGCGTTCCATGAGTTTCCAGACTGGGGATCGTGAACTAAGAAACCGTTCTGTATCGGCTCAATGACGACGCTTGCGTGTGTTCGAGAGCTCATGCTGTACCCCCAAAGTCGACGTCAGCTGAAGGCTCTTCCGGCCATCCCCACTGCAAGATGGCTCTCCAAACCGGCAGGGTTCGATGTGAAATCACCCATGGCTCATCGTTGATGATCCTTACGGTCGCTTCAATGGCGATTCGCACAGGCCCATGCTGTCCAATTGCGCGGACAATGAATGAACGTGAGTTGACAGTAAGTCTATCGACGACTTGCGCCATCGTCTGCACATCCAATCCGGGGATTTCGAACAATGAACCTAAACTCATGATGCCTGTCTGCTGTCTTTGAACGATTGCCGCTGCGATATCCTGGCTTATTCCCGGCAGCGTGCTGAGTACAGCCTCGCTTGCCGTATTGACGTTGATCAGTCCGTCGAGCTCGCTTGCTCCGGAAACTGTCAGATTGTCAACAATCACACCTGCGTTCTGCGTGTTTATTCCTGGAATGAGCAATACGTCGCCAAGCCTTTGAAAAGTGCCTTGGGTGTTTCTAATTTGAATAATCTGTGTCGCAAGCTGCAACGGAATCCCTCGCGCCACTAATGCTTGCGCAGTCGTTGTGTTGATGTTTAATTTAGTTTGGCCGTCTGCCGCTATGTTTGCGGACCTTGAAACGACTGTGATCAGTTGCGACAGCACAGCCTCCGTGCCATCCTCATTAAGCAGCGGAGGCGCAGTCGTCTGCAGATTCGTCGGTGCTGCGTTCAGGGTATCTGGAGTGAAACCCCTGATCAATAGGAGCTCGTCGACACTTTCGAGTGGGCGGAGCCTTGCATTGTAAGGATTCGGAAGCTGATTGTAGTATTCATCCTTGGCACCGCTGGGACGCGCAATGAACCCGTCTTCTCTCCAATCAAGCAGCGCCTCAACTTGCTCTAATGTAAGCGGCAGCCTCTCAATTTGCGCTTGCTCCGCAGCGTTGATGTTAAGGAACGCCGAGGAATCTACAATCTGCAGACGAACGGAACCGGTTGAGTAGATGAATCGCTGCGAACCGATTTCGCCGAACGTCGCCCAAGTGTCTGTCTCAAGCCAAGGAACTTGTCCGGATTGCAGTTGATCCCTTATCAACGATAAGCAGCGATTGACACCGGTCCAAGCGACGCTCTCTGCCCTTGCAGTGTCCATCCGATTCCCTACTGCCCTCATTTCGATCCGCCGTGTGGCAGTGATTCCTGCAAGGATGGCGACCAGCGCAGTCAAGGTGATCAGCGTGAAAACGAATACTCCGCCTCTTTGTCGCCTCATTGCGTGGTACCTCCCATCATGAGCGGATTCAATCGCGTGATGTCGCTGTAGCGGAGTTGAACGGTAATGCTTCTTTCGTTGCCCGGATCTTCCGCATGCGTGTAAACGACACGCACTGCTGCAGGCAGCCTTGGTTCAGGCTGCGCTTCTGTGTCCCAAGCTCCTATCCAATTCTGTCCGTCAAAGAACTCGAATCGTATGGATTCGACGTTGCTCGACAATAACTCCTCGTAGCCGCCCTGCGTCGGATCGCCGTCTGCAGGCAACTGCCTTCGAATGAACAATCCTGTTGTGTCGCCTTGCCCAACATAGGGGGTCATCGAAAGCGCAATTTCTTCTGTGCCTGCCGGTGGTCCAAATCGCTCATTGATCTCTTCGAAAGAAAGTCCACTCGCCAACACCGCTTCGCTTGCAGGTCGGACAGCGGTAAACACAATTGAGTCTGCATTTGTGCCGCTACCGCCTATTAGAACGGATCCACCGAGAAAGTAGGACGCCGTTTCATCAGGATCGAGGCTTAGGTATGCACGACCTATAACGTCTCTCAGCGTCTGCTCGAAAGCGCGGTGAGATTGTTCTCGTTCAATCGAAGCGTCGATCAGCCTCTCTTGAGTTGTCGCTGCTTCAAACGCTCTTGCAAGCGCGAAAGTCATCAGTGCAGTAACCGCAAGGAGAACGATGAGTTCGATCGTCGAAACGCCACGCTGACGTCTCATTGCCCTCCTCCTGCAGTTTGTGCTGGTGCTGCACCCACACCATTTTGCGGGACGTACACAATGCCGCGGACTTCGATGCCGTCGTCATCGCGTCGAGTTGAGGATTTGACGACGACAATTATTTCTCGCAAATTCGTCGCGACGCCTGGTTCGGCTTCTACAGAGTATGTGTATTCGAGTGGCGAGAAATCTCCTGACAACGGCGCTTGCTCAAACTCTCCAGTTGCAACGACCTCGTCGTATTTCTCTAATGCCAATCGAAGTTTCAGTTCGCTCTCTTTGGCCTGTGCGCGCGCGGCGTTTATTGAGCCATACGCGCCCATGACTGCTGTAATGCCGACGACTGCGAGCGCAGTCGCGATCACAGCCTCGACCAATGAGAAGCCCCGATTACGTACGGCGTTCAAGTTCACCTGCTCTCCATCGGGTTGGTTCGGTATCGGGTTCTGCAGCGCCGCGTGATGCACGAATTGAACCGGAGCGGCCGTCGACATCGATTGTCAGCGTCTCAACGGTATCGCGCATTGTAAAGGTAACTCTTCCGCCAGTCGTAGTTCCGTCTGGATAAAACTCAATTACCAAGTCGTCGCCTCCCACGGATCTGCCAGCAAGCGATCGATCTGTCAATGTGTAACCGGACGGCGGGGAAATCGAGTCGATCTCTTGAGAATTCTCCGGGTCGATCGCCGGTCTCGATTCCATCGACATTCGTCCCTCGACATCGACTCTGACTGAAACGCTTTCACCGCGCGTGATTGCAGACTCCTTTGCAGTTCGCAAAAAAGCAAGCATCTTTCGAACCTGTCCACGTTCGCTTGCGCTCTCCGCACGCTGCGTCAGTCGCGGAGACACAATTGCTGCAATCAATGCAAGCAAGACGATAACGATGATCAGTTCGAGAAGTGTGAATCCGTTAGATCTATCCTTCTTCGCCATCGATAATGTCCGCAGCGCTGCCTTCACCGCCCGGCGCGCCGTCAGAGCCTAAAGACATCAACAAGAACGTGTTCGGCTCACCGCTTGGTCCTGGAAACTCATAAATGTATTCGTTCTCCCACGGATCCAGCGGGATCGGCTTCGTTGTATAGGGGCCTTGCCAGTTGCGCACGTCCGATGGAGGCGTGCGCAATGCCGCCAGTCCTTCTTCGGTGGTTGGAAATCGCCCTGTGTCGATATAGAATTGCTGGAGCAAGCCGCTAAGCGTCGAAATGTCGCTCGCAGCTTTTGCGCGCTTCGCTTCATCGCCTCTGCCAACGACTCTCGGCACGATCAAGGCGGCGAGCACGCCGAGAATCAGAATCACGACCAACAACTCAATCAATGTAAACGCTCTCAGTTTTCGCTTCATGTCTATCTCCTTACATTACTTGACAAGGCTTTGCGCCTGGTAAATCGGCAACAAGACCGACAAAACGACAAATCCCACGATGGTCCCCATCGCAAGGACTACCGTTGGTTCTACGAGCGAAGTCAGCCTTCGCATTCCGTTGTCGACTTCGAAGTCGAGGCTGTCCGAAACCCGAGACAGCATCTTCGGCAGGTCGCCCGTCTCTTCGCCAATTGCGACCATATGAGTTAAGACTGGTGGAAACGCTCCGGCGTCTCGCATGGCATCTGCAATAGCGCGGCCGTCGCGCACGTCTTCTCTAACTGCTTCGCTCCTCTTGGCAAATAGCTGGTTTCCGGAAGCAAGCCCTGCGAGATGCAACGATTCGAGAATCGGGACGCCACCATAGACGAGCATGCCTAACACACGCGCATACCGTGACACGACCGCCTTCTGAACGATGGGCCCGATCAATGGCGCTTTGAGCAGCGCCGTATCTCTTGAAAGTCGTCCAGCAGGGGTCGCAATCCAGCCCCTGTACAGAACGACTGCACCAACGATCGCTCCAAGAATGAGCAGTCCATTGGTCGTTATGAAGTCCGTCGTAGCGAGAAGCAGTCGCGTGGAAGCCGGTAAGTCGCCTCCGAGGTCCGCAAACACTCCGGACATTCGCGGCACGACGAACGTCAGCAAGAACACGACGACCGCAACGGCAGTCAGCGTCAAGACCGTCGGGTAGGTCATTGCAGACACGATCTGGCTGCGTCGGGTGACTTCCATTTCCTGAAACTCTGCAAGCTTGCCGGCGACTTCTGGAAACTGTCCGCTCGCTTCGCCAGCTCGCAATGTTTGCGTGTAGACTTCCGAAAAGTACTTGGGGTGCTGTGCGAGCGCTTCTGAAACGGGCATACCGCCGCGAACCGATTCCAGCACTTGTTGTGCAACGTCTGCCAAAACTGGACTCTCGGATTGTTCTGAAATAACTTGTAGCACTCGGTCGAGCGGAAGTCCAGCAGCAGACAAGTCTGCCATTCGTCTTGTGAATAGTGAGAGGTCTGAACGTGTTACTCGGCCACGAATAACGTTTGCGGCTTGGACGGGCTTTTGTTCCGACTCTTTGATTTCGACGACGAATTTGCCGTCAGCCGATATCTTGGAGATTGCGACCTCTTTTGTCTCTGCGTCGACAAATCCGGTCTTTCGCCTGCCGGACGCATCGAGCGCAGTATAGGCAAAAGTTCGCATCCGTTAGAAGTCCTCCCGTTGCGCGACGCGCAAGACTTCTTCGATTGTCGTTTTGCCAGCAAGTACTGCGTTCTTGCCATCGCCGAGAAGAGTCCGCATTCCTTGATTGTCGACTGCGTGCTGTTTCATTACACTCGCGGATGCGCGGTCCACGGTCATACGACGAATTGTTTCATCGATCAAGAGAAACTCAAATAGCCCAGTTCTGCGCCGATACCCAGTCCCTTGGCACTTGTCGCAACCTTCGCCTCGCATCAAGTTGCCGTTTTTCGCCTCTTCCAATGTGATACCAAGCGATCTGAGCGCGTCTTCCGGCTCCATATGCTTGACGGCGCAGTTGGCACAGTTCTGACGAACCAATCGCTGAGCGACAACTCCGATCAACGAGCTTGCAGCGAGGTACGGTTCGACGCCCATGTCGAGCAGACGCGTAACGGCGCCCGCAGCGTCGTTCGTGTGCAAAGTGGAGAAAACAAGGTGGCCGGTTAGCGCTGCATGAATCGAAATCTCTGCCGTTTCATGGTCTCGAATTTCTCCAACCATGATCACGTCTGGGTCCTGTCGCACAATGCTCCTCAATCCGCTCGCAAAAGTCAATCCGATGTTCGGTCTAACTTGAATCTGTCCGATTCCTGGGACTTGATACTCGACCGGATCTTCGATCGTAAGAATATTCGTCGTCGGCGAATAGATCTCTTGCAATGCTGCATAGAGAGTCGTCGACTTTCCGCTACCGGTCGGCCCAGTAACCAAGATGATTCCGTGCGGCTGTGCGATCAGCCTCCGGAACTTTTCGAATGTGTCCCCGGTCATGCCGAGGTCTGTGAGTCCCAGCATCGCCGTCGACTTGTCTAAGATTCGCATGACGGCTCTTTCACCATACACAGTTGGCACGATCGAGACACGCACATCAATCTGTCTTCCGGCAATTTGGATCTTGATGCGACCGTCTTGCGGCAAACGCCGCTCTGCGATGTTCATTTCGCCAAGAATTTTCAATCGCGACACGATAGCAGCATGCATCCGCTTTGGCGGGCGCATGACGTCGTGGAGCATTCCGTCGATGCGGTAGCGCACTTTTACTTCGCGCTCATACGGTTCGATATGAATGTCGCTGGCTCCATCGCGAACTGCCTGAGCGAAGACCAAATTGACCATTTGGACGACAGCGGTCTCTCCTGCCATCTTCTGGAGGTCCGCTAAGTCAGTCGACTCATCGAGCTCCGTGTACCCACTTTCGTCACCGGGAAGACCCTTCATGATCTCCTCGATGAACCGCTCCTCGATCCGCTCTCGAATAATGGCCGGGTCGGCGAGCACCGCACGGACGGGCTGCCCAAGAAGCACACTCAAGTCGTCGATGGCTTTCAGGCCGGCGACGCTGCCGATCGCCACGACCAAGACCCCGTCCTCTTCGTCGATCGGCAGGACCTGGTGCTTGAGTGCAAACTCCCCTGGAATAAGCTTTGCGACACTATTGTTAGGGACGGTCTCGGCTAGGTCCACCTTCGGCAGCCAGGCCCCGACTCCATTTGAGCCGTTCTTGCCGTTTGGGCTTTCATGGGGTCCCAAGCCCACTGCTTGGGCTTCGGATCCTTCGGTTGCGGCTTTGTCTATCACCGGGAAGTCATACGCAGATTGGGCGGGAAAGTGCGCCGCACAGTAGAAAAATGGGCATTACGCTCAGGGCTAAAACAATAGTCTAAGCGGATTCTTCGGGGTAATTTCGATTCGATCAAGACCTACCATATATCCTGATGAATTGGATTGTTTGCCCGTCAGTGCCACGGTGACTACATTTCTTCCCTGCCTTAGCTGGACCTCACCAAGGTCAAGGGTTGTAACTTCCACAACTCGGCTATAGCCTGAAAAGGGCCTGGAAACAGCTCCGGACGAAATCGTGATGTCTCCGTAGTCCGGTGCTCTTGTAAGATAGAGTACGAGACTATACGCGCCGCTGCTAGGCACATCGATAAGAATGGTTAGGGTTGGCCAGTTGGCACCCCGGCCAGTTGGTGCGCTCGCCGCCCAAAGCAGCTGTGCTCCAGCACTCCACTGGCTTCCAAATGTCCTCATCGATTGAACTGTAACTCGTCCAGCCGTTGCAATGGCGGTTGGGACGAGAGATTCACCTTCGAAGACAATTGGCCGCACTCCAGGACCTGTGTCATGGCCCCTCGTTGGATGGTTTGCGCGCTTGCTTCTCTCTTCACGTGCAGCAACTTCCATCTCGGCCAATGCTCGCCGTGGATACGACAGAAGCGCCTCTCGATCGCGAATCAATGACACCCGATCACTCAGGCGCTGCAAGTCAACTGCCGAAAACGCCACCGCCATTCGCTCGCTTGATGGGTTGACGTTCGAGTCCAGAGAGTCCAAGAACTCGCTCGCGGCAGTAAAGGTCATTGTGGGCAACTCACTTGCGCGAAGTGGTGTACTTAGTCGGTACTGAACAAAGGTCGTAAAGTCGTCCGTAGACTTTGCAGGCCTAAAGAGGACCGTTTCACGTGGATCATATTCAGGTTTGCACCATGGATTTGCAGGGTTTGAAACCACTCGAAAAGTGACTCGAGCGTCTTCAACTAACGAACCTGCGGTGATGAAGAATGTGACGCGGCCGTTAGATCCAGTTCGTGCAACCAGTTTCTGTGTTTCCCGATACCCGCGCGCATCATTGCCAAGCCAGAGAATCGCTTCGACTTCCGCATTAGCAACTGGTGGGCCTTTCTCAATACCATCAATTGTCAAAACGGTCTCCGTAATTGGTGGAAACGGAGGAATGTGTGGCCCTGGAATTTTCGTATATTGCGCCTTAAGTTCGGTAGCTTCGGATACGGGCTTCTTGTCTGAACTGTTTATCCAGCTATCCAATTGAACATGATAACTTGCATAGGTTGCATAGCCAAGATTGTTATTGGCGACTCCATAGTCTCCGGACGGCAAGGCAACTTCGATGGATCGTTGTCGCAAAACTTCCTGCGCTGCAGCCTGCTCAGAGGATAGTATATTCATCGTCCCCGCTGTAAAATTCTGAGGAACATCGGCGAACGTTGACATATTGGCTTCAGGCTTGACTAACTTCACTCCAGTCACCAACAAAGGAAGGTAAGTCTGTGTTGTATTTGGCACACTTGCCTGGAAATCAATTGTATTAATGCCAGGCTGAAGAAGTCTCTTTACCGGAACATTCTTGAATGTATAGCTTGATCCTCCTGGCCGAAACTCGTATTCAATCGTTTTTAGGATTGGGGCCGTCCAATTGCCGTTGTCATCTGCATTCAGCACTTGCCACTTTGCGTTCGGGTTTGAAGCGGGCCTAAAGAACATGTGTGCGCCCTTTGCAGGGTTGCCGTTAGCGTCGCGAATGCGACCAACCGCCGAGCAAGAGATTGGCTCACCACTAAGAGTCCTCGGGTAGCTCTCGATTCTAAACCAAATCCTGGCGTGATCTCCTCCGCCAGTCGGATTTCCCTTTGTGTAGTAGTCGGGGCCCTTTTGGACAATGTCGCGAGTAACACTCTCATCCGCTGGCCAGTAGTTGAGATCGAGGGCGTATCCCCCAACTGGAGTGATATCGACACGATCATCTGGGCCGTTCAGGCCACCATCTTCGTCCCACACTTCAATCCTAACGGGAACGCTGTCAGGTCTTCCCGTAATCCATCGTGGAAAGAACCAATGGAACGGATGCACCTTCTGTGGCCAGATGTCGTCTTCGCCGATTATTGTGCCAGTTGAGAACCACTTATCTGCTACTCTGACCTTTGCATAGAAGTCTGCATCGCTACCGTAATCAATGTTTGGATCAAGTGCTTCCACTCTGTCGATTCTCACCATAACGACGTAGAATTCCTCTTTCTGCCAATTCTCCCAGAATCTCTTTAGAAGCGCTGCAGTCATCTTCTCGCCTAAAGGAATCATCGCTTGGGCAGCTGATGTAGCATACTGTTCTGTGTAAATCTGTGGCTTCGGGTTTATCAGCGCGTTTTCGTCCGTTATCCAGAACTTGGTCGCTGCACCCAGATACGACTTAGACCTCTTTGCAGTCTCAGCAATGTATTGGCCTGGACGAAACTTTGACGTATTGTCGTACCAATCACCCAAATCGTTTGCTGATTTAGCGTGCGGAATTTTATCTTGTTCAATCAGCTTGTCGCAAAGACTCTCATACTCTAAGTGGTAAGCGTCCGGATACCCGCCATGTCGATTCGTCGCGTGTTGCGGGACTGTCATATCCTGAATGTAATGAAGAGCAATACCTAAGTTTGTCATCGCGCCTTGGCCGTCACCTTTGCGCATTGCATCGACAGCCTTTGCATAAAAGTAATCGCACATGTCGGTCGCTGCTGGATGCGGTCCGAAAAGCGTGAACAGCTCCCAGGGTCCAAGTGAAAAGGTATTCAGTGCCGATACGACAGTACTGTACCAACCGGCATCCTTGAAGAGTTGCAAGCCCTTTCCAGTATCCGGATTGTAGAAGTGACTCATCGTATTCGCAGGAATCTCAACCTTGAGCTCCCCAAAAGCCCATTCAAGCAAGACTCTTATGCTGTCTGCAAGCCAAGGAAAGCTCGCCGCGATTACAATGTCACCTCCATCCTTGTCGGCGCGCCGAACACCGTTCATAAGCCATTGCAAGTTCGATGTCCCGCCGAAGTAGTCCGCCATTTGAGTGTGCCCGTCGAGTCGAAGCACATCAATTCCCCGACGGAGTATCTCCGCATGAGCCTTCTTCGAGTCAACTTGTGCAACCACAGGACTTGGCCCTGAAGGCGGATTGTAGGCAATGGGACTCCCAAGCACTACGCTCATAGCAAGGAGCAGTACTAATCGATGCGTGTACACGCCCGCGACCTTCGTTGCCAAGCTAATAACCTCGCATAAACTACATTATACAGACACTTTGCAGATACTTTGACAAAAATTTCCTATCTACTCTAGCACTTGCAACCCGTTGACAAACACATGGGTCGGGCGGACGCTGCCCCAATTGACTCGCCCGCTAAAAATTGGCTCGTTCAAGATCAGGAAGTCCGCTGCATAGCCGACTGCGATCTTGCCTACCGTGTTTTCCAAAAAGCATGAAAATGCCGCCCTCAAGGTGTAAGACTTAAGCGCTTCTTCGACCGAAATGTTCTCTTGGGTCATCCAGTTCTTGCCATCGAGGGTTTTTCCGGTCACTGCTGCCTCGATGCCTAAGAATGGATTGATAGTCACAACGGGCCAATCGGATCCAAACGCTACAGTGACGCCGGCGTCAAGCAACGACTTGAATGCATACGATGACTTGCAACGCTCCACTCCAATGTATTCCTCTGCGTATCGCCCGTCGTCTGCTTTGTGATAGGGCTGCATCGAAGCGATCACCCCCAAGCGCGCAAATCTTTCGATGTCCGTCGGAAGCAAGTGCTGGGTGTGTTCGCTGCGATGTCTTGCATTCTTCAGCCTTGCAATGTCTTGCTCAAACTCGCTACCGCTTCTGATGCCTCGATCATAGAGTGTCAGCAACTTGCTCAACAGAACATTGTTCGCCTGATCGCCGATGCAATGAACAATCACTTGAAAGCCATTGTCGATTGCCGCTCGTGCATTTCTGTCGAACGTGCCATCGTCGAGAATCGGCATGGGCAATCCGCTCCAGTTCTTGTCGTCTTCCGGATTGTTGAGAAACGGCGCCCGCATCCACGCAGTCCTTGATCCGAGACTTCCGTCGAAGTAGGCTTTGAAGCCTCCTATCTTCACCCATTCCGGCCTTGGCGAGAACGCTCTTGCCATGATCGCCGCTTGTGTCCAGTCGTTTGCAGTTGGATAGAGCACGAACCTGCACGTGAGCTCCTCATCCTCGGCCAGCCTTTGATAGACTCCGATGTCGGCAATGGGTGGAATGTCGCAGACAGTTGTTATTCCATTGCGATTCGCTTCCTTGATTGCTCGCTTTAGTGCGTCGTACTTATCCGAAGGTGTGGCTGGAGGAATGAGCCTTGTGACCAAGCCCATGGCTGTCTCTCGCAAAATGCCGGTCGGTTCGCCAGTGGCAGGATCTCTGTCGATAACTCCGCCAGGTGGGTTTGGTGGCCCATCCCTTGTTATTCCAGCGAGACGCAGGGCTGCAGAGTTCGCGAGCGCAGAGTGGCCATCCATTCGCGAGAGGTAGAGCGGGCGATCGCCGGTAACCGGGTCGACCCATTCCTTGGTCGGCTGCTCAGGCACTTCCCAGCTCTCTACTGACCAGCGGCCGCCGAGTACCCACTTGCCTTCTGGTAGCGACTCCGCCCACTCCTTGACTCGCTGAATGAAGTCCTGCTTGCTTGCCGCGGACCTCAGCTGGAGCTGCGAAAGGCCAAGCCCTCCGTTCAGCATATGGATATGGCTGTCGATCAGTCCAGGAATGACTGGCTTTCCGCCAGCATCGATTTTGCGCGTCTCTGGGCCTACCCATCCGACGACCGAATTGCCTACATAGACGAATTTTCCATTCTTCACGGCCAAGACGCTCGCTGGGTCATCGAGACCATCGCTCCAGATCGTGGCATTCTCAATGACGAGATCCGCAGGTTCAGGAAGAGCCATCAGCGCCAAGACCAATCCGATCATAAAGCGGAGGTTACCTCTGGTCGCCCCAGTACGAGGAACCCGAAGAGGCAGTTCAAACGTCCCTAATTCTGGAACGGCAGGTACACAATTAGATGGGCAGGAAGTCTGACGCGCGGCAGCGCATCCTTGACAGCGCATTGACCTTGATGAACGAGCGAGGATATACCGGTGTCGTTGTCGAAGACATCATGCGCGAGGCGAATGTTGGAAAAAGCAGCTTCTATCACTTCTTCCCAAGCAAGGACGCCCTCGGTGAAGAAGTCATGCGCGAGTACTGCCGCAGGTGGACTGAAGAGGTGCTCGAAGCGGCTTTCGCTCCACAGTACGAACCTCTCGAGCGTCCAATGGTATTTGTTCGCAGGCTCATCGATCGCCTCGAAGTACGCAATCCGATCGAAGGTTTCTGGCCGTCCATGCACGCCGGAACTGGACTAATTTCCAGCGAGACCATGCGCGTCATGGCACACGAAGTCTTTCTGCTTGCGGAGCGACGATTCGAGTCGACATTTCAACAAGCGCAAATGGAGTTGGATCTACTGCCCAATGCCGATCCATTCGAATTGGCAGAGTGTTGTGTAGCCTATCTGCACGGACTCATGTCAGTAAGTCGCGCACGAAGAAGCGCAGAACCAATGCGCAAACTCGGGCCGCTCGTCTCGCGATTTTGGGAGCCTTACCTCGCATAATCGCCTGCACTGCTTTCAACTTGCTTGACTAATTCGATCGAAGCGAGGTACTATCACGAAACGCCGAATTCGAACTGCGTTCGAAACGGGGGACCCAGTATCGGGGTGTATTCCGCAATAGTGCGGAAGGGGTACTTTCGGCCCTAACCCGACAGCTAACCTCGTAGGCACATCGAAAGAGTGTCACTGCGACCATGTCGTTGGTGCACTCCCGGACAATCTGGAGTTGCTGAAATGCTGACTCGAAAAGAAATACGGGAGAAACTTGACAGGATTGTTCATGCAAGTTGGCCAACTGCCAACAAGCTTGAGCAGTTGACGAAACTTCGCGATGCCGTCGAAGCGCAAATACACGATCTAGAAACCGCGATCCTCGATCTCCAAACGAGTTTGACTCGCACTGCGCTCGAACGCTTTCGAAAACGAATCGATAGGCTGCATCTCGCCTTTTCTCATGTTAACGCATCGCTGCAAAGCATTTCGAATGCAAACAGCCTTGCGTAGGTTGAAGTCGCTACCAAAAGGAGGTACACAGAATGGCAACATTGAAAGTGTATGAAAGTGCAGACCGTGTAAAAGGCGCGGGCAGTGCAAGAATGCCCATTACGCCAGTTGTCGTAACGCTGTCAAAGAAAGGCGATAAGCGCAAGAAGTGCTACACCACACAGAAGGAGTTTGTCGACTCTCTTGTCGCAAACGGCGGATTCGGAATGTTCGACGTGAAAATCGTCGACTGTGAAGATGAATGTAAAGCGATCGTTTCGAAAATCGAAAAGGATAAATCGAGCAAGAGAGTTCAGAGCATCTGCCTTGCCGAAGTAAACCAAACGGACAAGATTCGAATCAACGTGCCTGTCGTTTTGGTGGTGCCCGAAGAAGTGCATAAGGGTGAAATACTTGTCATGAGAAACCACCGATTCATCAAAGTTCGAGGACTGGTATCGGACATTCCCAAGCAGTTCCGAGTAGACGTAACCGGCCGCGAGATGCCTATTCGCATCAAAGCTGCCGATGTCGAAGTTCCGAACGGGCTGGAACTCATAACGGACGAGGAAGAGATCCTCTACGTGCTGACTGTGCCTGAAAAGCCCAACTGAACCAATCAATAGGTAACCGCAAGACCCCCGTCAATTCAACTGAATAGGGCGGGGGTCTTGTTGTGAATCATGGTGCGCGGTACTGGACTTGAACCAGTGACCCCTACAGTGTCATTGTAGTGCTCTACCAACTGAGCTAACCGCGCAACGGACGGCTATTCTACCTCGCAGTCGGCGCTGGGTAGACTCCCGCGCAGGACTCCAAACGATGGCGAACCAAAACAGAATTCCCATCCCAACTCTTACAAGGTTCGCAAACCTTTATCGAGTGTTACAGGAGGCCGAAGCCGAAGGGGTCGAACACCTCAACAGCGCTCAACTGGAAGCTCTAACCAGTATCTCAGCATCTCAAATCAGGAAGGACTTGAGCATGCTTGGCGAGATGGGGCGTCCTGGGGTTGGATATAAAGTCAACTTGCTGAAGAAGCGGATCGGTAGCATATTGCGAGTCGACCGTGGACACCCATATGCTCTCGTTGGGGCCGGGCAGTTGGGACGAGCAATTGCAAACTATCCGGGATTCGAAGATTACGGATTCAAGCTGAAAGCAATCTTTGACTCGGACCGCGAAAAGGTTGGTCAAATCGTGCAAGGGATTCCGATCGAGTCGAACGAACACATGCCAGCTTCTCTGCTTCAGAAGTCTATACGGATCGCAGTACTGACCGTACCGCGAAACGCCGCACAAGATGCAACCGACCAATTGGTGGCGGGCGGAGTACGGTGGATTCTGAACTTTGCGCCGACGCACTTGAAAGTTCCGGACAACTGTATCGTTCGTGATGTCTTTCTTACTCCCGAATTTGCCATTCTTGGACATTTTACAGAAGACTAAACCATGCAAACAGACTTCCTCGTAATCGGCAGCGGAATAGCGGGATTAACGTTTGCGCTTAAAGCCGCAGCCCATGGAAAGGTCCTTGTCGTCACGAAGTCTGAGCTTAGCGACACGAACACGAGCTGGGCACAAGGAGGCGTCGCTGCTGCAGTAGGAGAAGGCGATTCTTGGGAGCTCCACGAAGAAGACACGTTGATTTCAGGCGCTGGACTCTGCAACGAGGTCGCCGTGCGTTACCTTGTCCAGAACGCAAAGCCGTGCCTCGAATGGCTTATCGACTTAGGTGCGCGATTCGACTATGTTCCTGGCAGTGAACTGCCTCAACTGCAACTTGGCCGAGAAGGTGGACACAGTAGAAATCGAATCGTGCATCACGCAGACCAATCCGGCTGGGAAATTGAACGTGCATTGACAGAAGCTGTTCGGAAGCAGGAGAACATACGGATACTGGAGTATGCGTTCTGCGAGGCTTTGTGCGAACGAAATGGAAGAT
Source organism: Fimbriimonadales bacterium (assembly GCA_026129745.1). Taxonomy (GTDB): domain Bacteria; phylum Armatimonadota; class Fimbriimonadia; order Fimbriimonadales; family ATM1; genus JAHCHL01. The sequence continues at coordinate 165,218 of JAHCHL010000001.1, forward strand.
GCACAGGCGCACTACTGCATCCAAAGGATTCTGATCCTGTCACCGTAAGCAGTCGTGCAACGATGCTTGCGACAGGCAGTTGTTGTCAGATCTATCGCTTTACAACGAACCCACCGATTGCAACAGGAGATGGCATCGGCTTGGCAAGCGCGATTGGCGCGAAGATTGAAAACATGGAATTCATTCAATTCCATCCGACTACTCTGTATCATCGCGAGGCGAGAAATTTTCTGATAACTGAAGCGGTTCGTGGCGAGGGCGGCATTCTAAGAACAATTCACGGACGACGGTTCATGTTCGACTATGACTCACGCGGAGAACTCGCCCCACGAGACATCGTTGCGAGGGCGATGCACGCAGAAATATTGAAAGAAGGTGTTCCATTTCTTCATTTGGATATGACGCATCTTCCAGAAGAAAAGATCAAATCACATTTTCCCAAGATACTCGAGAAGCTGACTTCAATCGGAATAGATCCGATGCGAGATCCGATACCAGTCGTTCCTGCAGCACACTATCAGTGTGGCGGCGTCTCCACAGATTTAAGCGGGAGGACGAGCGTACCTTCGCTCTATGCAGCTGGCGAAGTGGCTTGCACAGGAGTCCATGGAGCGAACCGATTGGCGAGCAACAGCCTCTTGGAAGCGCTTGTCTTCGGTGCTTCAGCCGCAGATCACGCCAAGGACCATGCAAGCGAACATTCCGCAGGCGAACCACGCAGATTGCCGCTTTCGACAGTTCGAAAAGTGGAAGTTGACGGTTTCATTAGACGTTTAAAGCGAATCATGATGGACAAAGTTGGTATCGTGCGCAATAACCTTGGTCTTAAACATGCTGCTGAAAGCATCGAAGAGCTTGCTTCAGAAGCTCAGCAAGATGATCGCTTTCACGTCAGCGGGGCCGAAGCAGGAAATATGATCGAGGCGGCGCGAATCGTTGTTCGTCACGCCATCGAGCGCAAGGTTAACGTTGGGCTCCACTATAACTCGGACCTTGGGCCGCCGTCGGGAGAGGGCGCGAACCGGCAGGGCGCGTCAACCTGATGCGCCAGGTTCCAGAACTGACAGCAGTGCCGACGATCGTCCACACGTTTCCGCTCTGACTGATCGTCGTACCACTGACATTGCTTGCCGATGCGATACGCAATGGTTGCTCTGAAAACAAAACTGCAGAAACACCTGCACGCGATTGCGCACCACCTTCTAACAATATCGATGCACCGTCGCCGGAAGCCTTGACCCCGTGGCTCGACAACAGCCTAATGGGTGATGTGAACGCCAAGAACCAGGGCGCGGAAGAAGCTCCAAACTCCGGAAACAGTTGCGCTCTTAACGAAGCCAACGGAACACTTCTCTCGCGCGAAAGCGAGCCGGCCATCATGGCTGCGCTCAATCGGTCAGTTTTCGAATCGCTGAATGCAAGGACAGTGCTTAGGATCGATTGTGCTGCCAAGTCGTAGCGTGAATCACGCCATGTGTACCAATCGACATTTGCCGACAGTTGTAGTGTTCGCCTGCCCGTAGCCGGCATCGCAATCGACAGTAACGTCAACGCTGCATTGAGAGACGTGTCGTTGCCATTGTGATCGTTCTCATCGAGTAATCGAGTTGCCCTGCGCACAAGGTTAGGATCGATCGTTCCGGATAACCATTGCAGTGCAGTATCGACAACGCCTTCAACTCGGTCTAGGCCAAATTGTGGGTGCGCTGGCGTCGTGATTGGACCCCCCTGCAGAACTGCCATGCCAGGAAGCAATCGGTTCATTCGAAAGACAACGGATAATTCCGTACTTTCGAGCACATGGATACCATCTCGAAGCACCTTCAAGTTGCCAGTCACACGAGTCCCTCTTAATTGCCCCCCTGCGATAGGCGCAGGAACGATTGCTCCAGCCCTATCGAATTTCCATCGCACGCTCACGCCATCTGAGTTCGACTGAATCTGCTCTTCAATAAGTTTCGGAGCTGGCTGATTCAAATACTCCAGGCTCGGCTCGACTGTCTTAAGCAACGAACCCAGATCTGCAGCTCTACGTGTTGCAAAGGCTTTGTTTCCGAGCGGCAATCGGATGATAACTCGGCCAGATATCCCGGTCTCTGTGGTTACAAAGAATTCTCCGTCCGATTCTAACGCCACAAGAGGCGGCCTTTCATCAGGAAAGCAAACCAACAAAGGTGCACGTTGTTCGCTCCAAGAGAGGAGGAACCACTCAGAAGGCGGCGCAGGCACTCCCGGTCCAACACTGCCTTCATGCCAAGTTATGAATGGTGCAGTTCCCTTTCCTTTTAGCGACAATCCGTTTACACATTCAAACTCTAAGCCTTCAAAAAGCAGGGAGTACTTCACGCGAATCGGAATTCCCGGCCCTGAACGCAAGCGAAACACGACCTCGGTCTTCGATCGCGATTCGATTCCACCTCTGACGGTATCGGGCGCGAAGCGCAACGCTTCGGAGCCGTCTCCAATAACTCGAAATGTTCGCAACCCTGCTTCGATGTTTGGAGTTTCGAATGGTCCTTCGCCACTGAATCGGCCGAAACCATCGACCGAAACAGCTAGCAAAAGACTAGCGCAAAGGAGCATTTAGCAACGTTACTCCGAACTTGCCGGATTGCGCATTATAGGTAACCCCGAACTCTCTTGTGCCGATCGTGTATCCAACAATGAGCGTCTGATCGATGATGCTTTGACCCTGATAGCGATCCATTGAAAGTGATGCGCCAATCCGCCATTTCTTATCGATGAGATAGGAGCCATCGAAGAAAACTGTGCTGCTGTCAAAATCGAGGCTCTTGCCGGCATACACGCTCATATTGAATCTCTGGGCATCCCAGGACAACATTCCGCTGATCCGGTGCTTGCCGAATAGCGCTTGTGTAAACGCATCTTGCACAAAGTCGTAACTAAGCTGAAGGGCGCTTTGACTCGTCAAAGGTGTCGACATGCTCAAAGTGCTCAACACTCCGAACCGGCCGCTCACTTGACGGTTCCAAAGTTGCGTAATCGTTGTGGAACCTGTGAGCGTTGCGCCATCCCATAGTCTCATGGGAACGTAAACGAAACGACTTCTCCAGCCAACGCCATCCTGCTTAGTAGTCAGACCCGCAATCGAAGCTCGTGACGAGTTTGCCGTTATGCCAAAGGAATACATCAACGGCAAGGCTTCAATTCGTTTCATGTCCGTTTCTAAACTTACATCGAATCGTTGCGATTCAAAGGGAGTTCCACGCAATGTGCGGCTGCTCATGCCGAGAACATTCAAACTAAAGCCATCGAATGCCGTTTGGGCATTCATGCTTCCGTAAATGGACTTGAATCCCGGAAAGTCGAGGGACGCGTTTGCAGTTGTGCGGTCGCCGAACCGGTGTGTGTGCCGCCAGCTCAGGCCCATATCGTTTCGTGCAATTCCCGTTAGCGAAACTGACCCCTGGCCGCTGTCTCCTGCTAAGTAGTTGTTCTCCCAATCGATGAATATGCCGCGACTCGAAGCGGAGCCTCTGCCACCGTCATATCCGCTTCTCAGTCTCACTAAACTGGTGTGCTGCGGAGAGAGCTTCAAATAATACGGATAGTTGAGTATGACCCCGCCATTGTTGTAAGAAATGACCTGATCTCCGAGAACGCTCGATTCAGCGCTTGGCCGCATTGCATAGAGGGGCAAGCTCATCACCTTGGTATCGCCTACGTACATCTTCGGCCGATAAAACTGAATCTCTCGATTTGGGAATATCACCATGCGATCCGCCAGAACACTCTGGGTCGATATGCCGACATCCGCAAACTCGAATTCACGTGGCGGTTGACCAGTCTCAGCTATCGCTGGATGAGCAGCCGTAAGATTGTAAAAGCCCATCCTCTCCTGGTGTGTCATATTCGCCGTTCCGCGTCTGCGGTTCAAGGAGTACTTGAGCAAATTCGTTCGAATTGTTTCTCCGGCGACTGTCAGCTCTGCACTGCGTGCAATAACTTGCATTCTGGCAATGTCGAACTGCATATCGCGCGACACGACGGTTATGTCGCGATACTTCAGTATTGCAGGATTATCCCTGCCGCTGGCCGAGATTATTTGAATGCCTGCGTGAAAGGCAAGATATTCTGAACTTTCGATGTCCACATACTGATGCGCAGCCACCAACATCGATCGGTCTTTAACAAACTCGAATTCGTAAGTCTCGATTGTGCCGACTGTCGGAGCAGAAACGGTAATGGTCGCTACGCCCTCAAAGTTTGGTGCAACAAGCTCGGCACGAGCAGCTCCGCCTGCTGTTAGCACTTCGGCTTCGCGGAAATAACCTGAATTCGTCGTGAATCTTACGCTTGTCCCGTCCGGAACCAAGCTTCCACCGCTGTTCCGAATGACCGCTGTAAGGATGACAACGCTTCGACCGTCCGCAACCGCCATTTGTGAGTCGGCGGTTATCTTGATCGAGCCCGAAGCCAATGCAACAGCCGCAGCAAAGATAGCGGTCAAGCAAAGGAGAGTCTTCATCCGTCGCCCTTCGGTGGCTTCAGTAGAAAGTCGATCGCTTCTGTGGCGGCAGCGGCGGCTGCCTTGGCGATCGCATTAGCAGCCGCGGACTTTTCGTCCTCGCCTTCTGCTTCGCCGGACACCGAAGCCACTCCAAGAATCTTGCCTGTTGTTATGTCGTAGGCTTCCAACGTAAGAATGACGTGCGCGGTCTTCGTATCTCTTGCAAATCGATAGCTGCTTACGGTCGAGGCAACTGCCAACTGGGCTCGCATGAGCCTGCCGAGTGTAACGGCCCGATACTCACCACCGGTCCTGCCAGTAAATGGCGGCAAAAGCAACGCGGCAGGGATGGTGCCTTCGGTGAGCGCACGTCGCACTGCAGCATTCGCTCGAGAAAACATGACTACTTGCAAACGGTCGTTTGCACGCAGCACTTTGTCGATAGCGTTTGTTGCCGCAGTTTCCAAGTCGACGCCTTGAGGCGACATAACAGATTCGCTCGTGCCCGTTGGAAACAATGCGACGATCTTCTTCTCAGCAGCAATGCAAACAGAAGCAATAAGGGCCAGGGCCGAAACGATTGCCGTTCGGCCCAAGCCCTTTAGTGTCGATCTCAGTGGACGCATAGGGTCCGCCACCGGACCTTCCTTAGCGCGTCACCACCACCGGGCGCGTAACTCTGACGCGTTGTCCGTCGGCGGTCTCTGCGACAATTTCAACCATGTAGTTGCCTGGAGCAACTGCGGTGCCGTCGCTCATGCGCTTGTTCCACACGACCGTATTCACACCGCTGCCTTCGGCGCGTCCCCGAGTCATGGTCATAACCTCTTTGCCTGTCGTCGACAGGATGCGCGTCGTTACCGTGGCATTGGTGGACAGCGTGTATTGGATTGATATTGGAGCTTGCGGGTCGCGCGACGATCCACTCACCATGACGCTGCCGATCACGGCTTTCGACGCCGTTCCTGGTTCGATCACGACTTCGAACATTCGCGAACTTGCTTCGGACGCTGTGAATGTGTACGACGACGCCATTCTCAAGTCGCGAGACTGGTTGTTCGACAGGTCAGTGATACGGCCGCGCAGGCTGCTCGGCACTTGGGCGATGTTCGGCCATGAAACCGTGTATGTTCCCGGCTCGTCGACGGTCGCTTGAAGCTTGAACACTTTTCGACCAGCACCGTCCCGAATGTCTTGTGCCCAACTGATCGGGTCATCGCCATTCGGCTCTCGCACGAACGCCATTCGAACCTTCGTGCTTGGCGCGGCTGGCGGTTTAGGAGCTGAAAGCCTCGCAGCTTCGCCTGCGTTCGGCGCAACACCCAAGTAGTTGCTGGAATCACTCGATCCTTCGCCACGCAGGGTGAATTGCAGGCGCCACTTGCTGTCGGTCGGGATCGCCCATTCGTTGCTTGCGCGAGGGCTGCCTGGGAGACCTGGCAGGAAGATCGGCGGCCAAAGCAAAGTGATCGTGCTTTCGGTGTTTACATAGACCCAGTATCCGGTATGAGGCGGAATGAGTTGTGTCGGATCCGAGCTGAACTTGTACTCGGCTAGCGCAGTATCCCAAGAGAACACGACACTTCGCACCCACCCTCTTTGAGTCAGGTCGCTCCAAAGAAGGATTTCGCTTGGATTGAAGCTGCTGATGGCGTTCAACTGATTTAGCTGCACCGAGTACAGGTAGGGATTGCCAATGAGGTTCCAACCACGTCGAATCGTGAATGCGAACCCACCCGGCACATCTTGACCAGAGGAAGACGCGCCAGCGTAGGCTGTTCCCGGGAAGTCACTGTTCATGACGAGCCATTGACCTCGACCTCTTGTGAAGGTGTTTGTGGGTTGATAGGACTGTGTCAAAACATCCCAGTTCCAACCGACGAAGTCACCAGGATTGTTCAATCCAGTTGTGGTGGCCATGTTCGAGTTCGCTAGAACCCACGGATTCGTAATCAGGTTTGGACCTGTTACAAAGTTTTGACGCGGAGATGCAGCGACAATGATTTGTCCTGTAATGGTTTTAGGAGCAAACGGCAATTGGGCAGCAGGTCCAGGCGCACACTGAATCGTGTAAGTGTAGATGCCCGGCCTGTTTCCGTCCGCAACAACACTCCATTGCCGGCTCGTTGTTCCATTTGGTCCCAAGCTTGCGATTGTCTTCAGTGCTGTTTCACCGACGTTGAAGTTGAGGCCAGATGGCAATGTGAGGGTCAATTGAATGTCGGTCATCGTTTCCGAACCCAAGATCCATGCGTACTGGTTGTCGACCCAGCACACAATGTTGAATGGATTCGGCGAGAGCGCATTGATGCCGCTGTTCCATGCGATCATTGGCGGTGAGTCGTTAGCGATTGCATAGCCGCCGCTCGGAGTAACAGCGAGATTGCTGCCTTTGAAAGGAAGTTCGATGTAGTAAACGATCTGGCGAGACGCGCCTGGAGCGACGAATGTCGGGTTGTAGAAGATTCCGCATGCCGACTGGCCAAGCGGTCTATCGTCCGTAATGCCGAAGTTCCAAAGCGATCCACCCATTCCGCCAGTGAAGTTTGAAATGTCGAGTTGGTCAGCTTGGGTTTGGTCAGGATGCGCTTCATCCGGCGCCATGACGAATCGGATCGCCGGCGCAAATCGCGTCTGGCGATAGTAGAGGTCGAGGAACTTAGGAAAACCGAGCGGGTCTGCGGCGCGAGTGAATCGCCGTTCAATCAACTGGGGTCGTCCGCTTGGAAGATAGACATATGCATTCGTGCTCCAGCCAGAGGCACCCCCTAATGGAAGTGGGCCTTGGCCTTGGTTCAAGAATGCAACCCAAGTCGCATGACGCATGCCGATTTGCACCGGTGTTGCGTTTTGATTCGTGAGCGTCCATGCGTATCGAATAGCATTGCCAATGACGCGCATTTCAAGCTGTGCGCTGACGCCGCCATCTGCAGCCGCAGTAGCTCGAATCCGCCGGAACGATGCTGTAGGTGCGAGATACTCGCTAAAGCCATTTTCCGCCCACTTCGTATCGGAAACTCCTCCATCGCCATCGATCACTCGAATCGTTGCGAAGCTCCAGTTGTTCCCAGCATAAGGCGCACCCATGCTAATACCAACAAGGTTGTCTTCACCCGTGAATGAGTTTCCAACGCTGCCGGTGTGAATCATGAGATAGCCAACGGCATTCTGTGCATCGTTGCCAGGGGGAATGCCGCAGGGGCTTTCCGGGCCCCAAGTGACGTTCCCACTGAGACCCACGCCGCCGATGATCATCTGGTTACCGACTGTCGGAACCAACCAATCCAATGAGATTGGCATCATGTTGGTAGGGTCAAAGCACTGGGACCAATCCTGCTGTGCTTGAGCCGCTGCCATGGCAACAATTGTCAGCGCTGCAGGCGCTATGCTTTTTCTTATTCGATCAACTGTTTGCATTGTCGCTAGTCCTCTTTCACTACCGAGTTACGGTAATCGGTGTTGTTGTTCTTGCTCGCTCACCGCTTGCCGTTTCTGCGGTAATTTCGACCATGTAGACTCCTGGCGCGACCGACACGCCATCGGTTGTGCGCCCATTCCATACGACGCTGTTCGGCCCTGCTGACCGGCCTCGGTTTTCAAGTTCGGCAATCGCCTTACCTGAGTTACCGAGAATCCGAATCGAAACGTTTGCATCCGAACTCAAGTTGTACTGGATGGTGAACGCTCCGCCGCTTCTGGAACCGCCACCGATCCTCACGCCACTTACGACGAGTCGTCCGACTGCGTCGGGCTGTGAGGTAAGGACGAATTCACGCGGCGACATGTTTTCATCAGATCGGAAAGTGTAAGTGCCGTTCGGTTGCATGGTGATCAACTGCCCGGTCGCCATGTCACGCAAGGACATTCGGAGGCGCGAGGGTGGCGCAACCACTTCGTTCCATGACAAAGTGACGTCGGCGTTCGGTTCGTTCGGCCTGACGGTCATTCTCCACTCCTCACGGCGCGGCGAAAGTTCACGCAGGTCTTGGGCGAACCGCATTTGGTCATTGCCTGTGAACCATGCTGAGAGGCCATCTGGAGTTGCCGGTGGCTTTGCAATCCGGTCGAACGTTTCATTCAGATTGGCGGTCATGCCAAAGAAGTTCCGAGTGTCGGAGTATGCGCCAGAGGTGACCCTCATTTGGGTCATCCAACCGCCGCCCCGAATTGGATGGTCGACGTTCCGACCGCGCACGATTCCAGGAATCGGCGGCACGTGGAGCCAGCACTCCTGGAAAGCATAAACCCAGTGCGACTCCCACGGGACGAGCTGGCCGGAAGGAGCGCTTTGCCAGGTATATGATTTCAGTCCGCCCAAGCCCAACTCATAACGGAAGAGTTGCGGTCGGACAATTGCCTGAGTTGCAGCAGTCGGAATCGGAATCATTTCCATCGACGGAATCTTTACGATCAAGCAGTTGCCCCAGTCCACTGGATAGGGGAATGGGTTGCCGACTTGATTCCAGCCTGGCCGAAGCTTGATTCGATACCAAAGCACTCCGTCTTCAGGTCCTTCTTCAAAGTTCATGACAGAAGGCGAGTTGCTGGTTATCCAAAGTCCAATGCCGAAGGGTCCGTTTTGCGGAGTCTCGATGACCGTCGCTCCAGGCTGGGTCGCCCGAATGATTTCTGCATCGAGCGGGGTGAATCCGGCTGGCTGAGTGTTCGGTTGAGCCGGGTTGTACGATGCATAGGATCCGGTGCCTGTTGGGACCCAACGGAATATCTGTGCGCCCGGATAGACCGAGTCCGGTTTGCGTCCACCCGGAGGCGAGGAAGTTCCGCCAATGCTGACACCAACGGAAACCATGCTCTGTCCGGACGGGACTACGACGTAAACGACTCGGATCTTTCGCGAGCCCGTGACGATGGAAGAACCCGGTGCCTGCTCAGTTCCCTCTACGACGATTTCCCAATCGCCTTCGTCGAAGCTGCCAGCTTCAGAGAGCCTTGCTTTGCCTTTGACGTGGACGATTCGTGGGTCGCTGCCGTCGACAGTCACCGTATAGTTAGAAGGGTTGAGAACGAATGAATGGCTCAAGTCCTGCTTTCTGACCGTAACAGTGGGAGCTGGCCCTGACGCCCGAACTTTGAACATTCTGAATTCGAAGTTCACCGTCTGATAGCTGAATTCGGCGTTGTCGATGGACGGCGTGATCGGATCGATTCTTGGGTTGATGAATGTCATCGCTGCCGCGACGTCGATTTCGCCGTAGCCTGTGTCCAAGTTTGGCTTTGTTGCGCCGGGTCCGACAACCGCAGTGGACTTGAGCGCGTCGACAATGTCGCCTCGCGGCATTCCAGCGGATGCAAGCAATGCGATTGCGCCGACAACTGTTGGGCATGCGTAGGAGGTTCCGCCGCCGCCCGTTGTGCCGGTTCCAGAAGCCGTATAGGCAAGGCTGACAACGCCAGCAGACGTATCCGCAGACGGTGCGGCGAGGTCGACTTTACGCGTGCCGTCCGCACTACCTGGGCTGCTATATGAGGTTGGGACTCCTTTCGTGCCGCTTGCAAACTGCGTAGCGCCCACGGAGACAACCATTGGGAAGCTCGCAGGGAATCCAGCTGGGAACGGCCTTGAGTTACCCGAAGCGGCAACGGGAATCGTTCCTTGCGCGACCATCTGATTGAAGAATCCCGGTGATGGAGCGTCCGGGTTGAATGCGCCGTAGCTCATGTTCAGCGCATAGTACGGAATCGCTCCAGGCAAATTGTTATTGTCGATAATCTTCTGATACGAGTCGTAGATGTTCGCAAAAGATAAAACGTATACCGCGATCGGGAATAGCTTGACGCCTTCCCAAGTAACACCGGCCATATCCAACCCATTGTTGGTGCCGGCGACAATCACAGAAGCGGTCATCGTTCCATGCGTAAAGTCCGTACCTGTTGGAGGAAAGTCGGGATCGACATTCGTGGTTCCATCGATCGGATTCCAACCTGGCAACAGCCGCGTGTTGTTCGAGGCATCGAGCCAATCGAGGTGCCCAGTGAAATACATGTCGTCGATGTCGACGACATCGACGCCCGCCATGCCCAAGTGAACTGCCCATGCGCCGGACGCGCCAGGCAGACCGATCTGAAATAGATTCCATTGGCGGTTCGTTTGTGGCCCGAACATCGGGTCGTTTGGAGTTTGAAACTTTTCAGCCAAGTAATTCGGCATTGCCAACTGAACTGACGAATTCTGCCTAAGCTGGTCGATCTTTTCCTGCGTCAAAGCCCTTTCGTTTGGCACTCCTGGATCCGGAAGTCTGAACAAAAAGAACCCAGGTGTCCGCATTGGGCGTTGTAGCTGCAGGCCCTGCGATGCTGCAAAAAGCGCGGCTTGCTGCGCAGTTGTTCCTGCGCTCATTCGAACGATAATCTCGCCTTTCACGTACGGAAAGTCCGTATCCGCGGCAAATGCCGAAAGCGCCGTAGCAACGATGCTCGCTACTACGACCAACAGCCTCTTGAGTCGTCTCGATCTCATCTCAGCTTTTCCTCCAATCCAATTTCCAAGCGCCGTGGCCTGGGTCCTGATAGAGGACCCAGGCCGACACTATCGCTACCTTATTCCTTTTTGTTGCACGGGCGGTGGCGGCGGCAGGATTACTCGATCGAACTGGAACGGTTGGCTGTACACATACCGTTCGTTCATCGCATCCCTAACCGGGCCTGGATTGTCGCCCACGTTTTTCGCACCTACGCGCCAGTAGAGTCGCTGGACTCCCGGGAACACGTTTTGAATGTTGACCGGGTCTGTGCCGATATTGCCACCTTGGACCGTCTGAACGCGAGCGACGATGCGCATCGTGTTCGCGGAGGCGAATGCCGGACTTGTGCTGATTTGCACTGCGTACTCGTTCGCGCCTGCTGCTGAAGTCCAAGAGAACTGCACGTTGTTTCCAACGTCTGTCGAGCCGTTCGCAGGAATCAACAGAGTCACGGGTGCTATGACGGTGCACTGACCTGGCGCAATTGCCCTGGTCGTCTCATAGAAGCAGTCTGTTACGGTGCCTCCATCGCAACCACCGGGCGTGTTGAGACAGCTCACTCGGTACACCAGCGAGAGCTGATACTGGTAGGTGGTGCCAGGAATCGTTCCTGCTCCTGCACCTTCAGTTGTCCCAGGATCATCCTCGCATGGGCCTCCGACGACACCGCCGAAGTCGCGCCATTGGAATCCTCGAGCCGCCGTGGTGTCATAGAACTTGTGGATGTTGCCTGACGTAACGCCAACCGGAACGTCCAACTGGTCGTTTCGCCAAACGTGCCACTCGATGCGGTTGATCTGTCCGCCGGAAAAGATGGTCGGTTTCCAAGAAATGACCGCGGCTGGTGTCACGTTGTCCGGAGCGACTCCGGCTTCGGATACGAGGTGACCTCCGTGGCCTGCGCCGCCTTCCTTGATGACCAGGGTCGCAAGAACTCCGACCACGAGCAGTGCAATGAGCGCCGCTCCAGTGTTCATCTTGCTTGCCGATCGAACTCGAACGCCGGTTCCGGTGTCGCCACCCGTCAGCCGGATGTCGGGAAGCTTGTCGAAAATGACTCTCGCTCGATCTCCTGGCGCAACGCCCTTGTATTCCGTAATGACGGAACAGTCTGCAGAGTCCGCGTCGGTCGACTTGACTTCGATTACGCCAACTTGCTCTCGGCCTCGGGTCACGATCATGCGCTGGCCTACTTTAATGCCGTTGCGGTTGCCCTTGTTGATCTTGACGCGATAGGCGTCCCCGATTCCCGGTGTACCGATAACGGTCGCGGGTTCGAGCACTTGGCCCATGACAATTCTCGTTGCCTCTTGTGCGGCATAGTTGACGGCTTCTTCCAGCAACACATCGTCGCTGACATCGCCAGGCCGTTCCGAAGATTGGCCGAGCACAGCCGCGCCCATGATGGGCAGTCCAGATGCGACGTCAATCCCACGAATGACGACGACGACGTCGGCTGACTTGCCATTGGCGCCGCTTCGAACACGGGACTGCTGTACCTCGCCCACAAAGACGACGTCGACGCCGAGCCACTGCCCGAGCCGGATCACGTCAAGGTTTCGCGTGATTGGCGTGGTTAGGCTGAGTTCACGAACGCCTCGCTCGACAGATTCGCGCGGAACGACGCTCGCTTGATTGGTGCCTGCGACATTCGTCGCAAATGCATCCGTTGCAGCCCCAGCGAGCGGAGCACCACCGTGGGGCGAGTTGTTGACAAAGTCGGTAACGGCCCACAAAGGCAGTGTGCCGGTTAGTTGAGCTTCCGCGCGCGGTGCGAGAAGCATGAGTGCCATTGAATTGAACAGCAATGCTGCAATCAGCGTTTTGCTCAACAGAGTGGCCAATCGGGAGTGTTTGAGCCTCCTCACAATGACGAGTCCTCCTTGTAGCGGATAGTGTTGATGCCTTCTAAAGGAACCGAAATCGGCGCCTCTACGGCGAAACTGTGCAGTTTATCGAACGCTGCAGGGCCACTGCAATCTCCGATCTCCACAGATTGGATGCCACGCGCTGAACAGCAGGGCGGTCGCCTATGCGACGCCAAGATGCGCACTCCTGACTTGGTCAGGTCCGATATCCCTTCGACAAGCATGTTGTGTCTTGCCTGACCGCTGTTTAGCCACTGGCTTCCTTCCGCCGTAGCGGATAGAAGTCGAGGCGAGTATAGCACAGCAATACTCGCGTGCAATTGGCCCTTTCTCAGGCCAACTCAAGCGCAAGTCGGGCTGCAAGTATCTTGACTGATTCTAACGGCGAATCGGTTCGGAGAATTCGGTCGGCGAACGGTTTTTTTGCTTCAGTAGGAAGTTGTGCGGCCAGCCTCGCGTGTGCGGCTGCCTCGTCCCCTCCAAGTCGCTCCACAAGCCGCCGCAGCCTCTCGGAACTGCCTGCGTCCACAACCCAGACTCTATCGAATGCCCCCTGAGTGGAAGATTCAATCAGAAGCGGGACTTCGGCAAAGCAAAGCCTGCGGCCAAAACTTTCGATCCTAGCAAGAGTCCTCCCTATGACCTCTGGGTGAATCAGCCTGTTGAGCTTGCGCCGAAATTCGGAGTTAGAGAATGCCTGAGCGGCAGCCCACTTTCGGTTGAATTGGCCATCGAGCACGATCTGTTCGCCGAATTCAGAACGTAAGCGTTCGATCCAATCTCGCTTGGAATAGAGTTCTTCGACGATTTCGTCTGCGCTGACGGTCGGATAACCCAATTCCCGCAATGCCGTCAGAACGGTCGTTTTGCCATCGCAAATCCCGCCGGTGATCGCGACGCGCATCAATGGACCCCCTACGTCGCGGGTTCTTGTTCGGTGGCCTCTGAGTTTGCCGCTTCTGGCTGCTCTGCGGGCTCAACGGTCTCCTTGGGTACTTCGGTTGCAGACGCGGGCGGTTCTTCTGGCTCAGCAGCCTCTTCCAGCTCCTCTTCTGACGACATGAAGCCTCGAAGCGCGCCGAGTCGTTCGCCGATTGTTGCGCCCCGTCCGGATTCGCTGGACTCCTGGCGGCTTCCGCCACCCCTTCGCCTGTCTCGGCCACGCCGATCGCCGCCACTGCCCTCGTAGCGGTGATAGTCTTCGCGCGCCGGCCGCTCTTCGTAAGGCAACAGGGCGCGCATCGATAAGACCATTCTTCTTTCGTCCGGGCGCAGTTCGATAATTTGCACTTCGACTTCTTGGCCTGGAGAAACGACCTCGGATGGCTTGTTCACGCGCCGATGAGCCATCTCGCTCGCAGGAATGAACGCTTCGGCACCCTCGGTCAGCTTCACAAACGCACCGCTCTGGACGACCCTTGTGATGGGGAGCGTGAGCCTTTGGCCAACTGAATAGTGGTCCTTAATCTCAGTCCACGGATCAGGCAACACCTGCCGCCGGCCTAAGCTGATTCGCCCGGAATCTTGATCGAGTCGCAGGACCATGACTCGGACTTCGTCGCCTTCCTTGAGAACTTCCCGTGGATGGTCGACTCTCGACCAGGCCATTTCGCTAATGTGCAGCAAACCGTCAACTCCGCCACCAAGATCGATGAATGCGCCGTAGTCGACAAGCCTTCGCACAACGCCTTCGAGGATCTCACCCGGCTTGATTCGCTCGAAAAGTTCCTTCTTCCGAACCTCTCGCAACTCCTCTTCGGCCAAGCGGTTGGACAAGACGACTTTCTTTCGCTCTTTGTCGATATCGATGATCTTTAGCGGAATCGACTGCCCAACGTACTTGTCTAAATTACGAAGCTTGCCGGTACCGACGTGAGAGCCTGGGACAAATCCACGAACGCCTATGTCGACTTCCAGGCCTCCCTTAACTCGGCTCAGAACGAACGCGTTGATCGTCTTCTTCTCGTTGAAATCTTCGACCAGCCGTTCCCATGACGCCTGAAAGTCTGCGCGCTTCTTACTTACGATTGGGTTGCCGTCTCTCGTGTCCGTCTGGATGACGACGACCTTGATCTGATCTCCGACTTGGACAACGTCCGAGGCGCGCTCGATGTTTCCGATTCCAAGCTCGTCGAGAGGGATCTTGCCCTCTGATTTCGTTCCTAAGTCGACGAAAGCGCCGCTGTCATCAACTTGTATGACCGTCGCGGTAAGCAGTTCGCCACGACGTAAGGGCCGATAAGCCTCGTCATACTGAGTTCCAGTTTCGCCACCAGCAAATGCTTCGACTGCGGCCTCGAACTCGGCAATGTCGGATGATGCCGGCTTCTCTGAAACAGGCTTTGGCTCCGGAATGGGCGGAGGCGTCGGATGCTCGCTTGGCACCGGGGCCTGCGGCTCAGACAAAGGCTTGTCATGCGTCTCGCTCGGTTGGGTCAGTCCCGTTGGCTCGGGGACAGATTCGGTCGGGGTGGCGGACGCAGACGCCTCGGTCTCCGGCGCGACGTTTTGCTCGCCGCCAGAGGCCTCGGGTTCGGTACCCGTAGGCGTCAAATGCTCGTCACTCATGATCAGGGATTCACGCTCCAGATGGTCTTCCACGCGGCTTTGCGCGACAGATCTCTAAGTATTGCATACTCTTCGTCCTTTGGTTACCGTTTGAGACCGGTCCATGGACATTCATGACTTCATCAAAACAAAGCGCGATGGGCATCGGCACACGGCCCGTCAGCTCCATGATTTCGTGACGGCTGTTACCAAGGCGACGATCACGGACTACCAGATTTCGGCTTGGCTGATGGCTGCCTACATCAACGGGCTCGACGATACGGAGACCGCCGACCTAACCGCCGCAATGGCAGCGTCCGGCGACTCAGTTAGCTTCGGCGACTTGCCGCGCCCAATCGTAGACAAGCACTCGACCGGAGGCGTCGGCGACACGGCGACTTTTCTCCTACTCCCATTGCTCGCATCTGTTGGGCTGATCTCTGTGAAAATGTCCGGCAGAGGACTTGGATTCACTGGCGGCACTATCGACAAGGTTGCCGCGATTGATGGATTTCGCACAGACCTCTCTCCCCATGAGCTTCGCCAGACTGCAAAAGAAGTCGGGTGTGCGCTCGGAGGACAGTCTGCAAGCCTGGCTCCGGCCGATAAGAAGCTGTACGCGCTTCGTGACGCCACTGAGACGGTTTCAAGCCTGCCGTTGATCGCTGCGAGCATCATGAGCAAGAAACTCGCCGTAGAGTCAGACGGCATCGTCCTCGATGTCAAATGCGGGTCGGGTGCGTTTATGAAGACGCCATCGGAAGCCCGCGCTCTTGCTAACAAGCTGGTATCCATTGGAAAGGCCGCAGGGCGAAGAACAAGCGCACTGATCACTGACATGAGTCAACCTCTGAATCGATTTGTTGGGAATGCACTTGAGATTCGCGGCGCGCTGGAGTCGCTCGACGCGGGACTCAAAGATCGCCTCGGCAGCCTCGTCCTTGCCATTGCGAAGGAGGTGGCTCGTCTCGCAGATGCTTCCGTCGACTTCGAATCGACAATCGCTTCTGGCAAAGTAAGAGACAAACTCAATCAGTGGGTGGCAGCGCAAGAAGGAAACCTGAAAACGCCGTTGCCTGTGGCGCCCGTCGTCGACACGGTGTATTCCGACAAGTCAGGATTTGTCGAATCGATTGATTGCGCTGCAATTGGCGAGACTGCTCGCTTTCTCGGAGCGGGACGAATGGCCGCAGAAGACGAGATCGACTTAGCGGTTGGTATTGAGATGAAGGTCCTGATCGGCGACAAAATTCAACAAGGCGATCCCCTTTGCGATATTCATTGCAGAACTGAAAGTGCTTTGGAAGTTGCTCAAGAAAGGATGCATCTTGCAATCCAAATTTCGCAAAATCGGCCACAGATCTCTGATATTCTCATCGACACCGTAACATAGTCGCAGGTTATTCGCTTGCGGTTTTGTCAAGTGACAGCCAAATTCTGAGCGCCATTGCAATCGCTCCGACGAATGCACCGAATCCGACTGCCGTTTGAACCGCATTGTTCACAATCAACAGCGACCACGTTCGGACTTCGGAAGCGGCAGCATCGAATCGCGCACCTGCCGAAACTGCGGAATCAGAAATCAAGCTTCCGACGAACTGCGCGGTCGGCACTTGTGTGAGGACGACAAGCGCAGCCATTGCCGTCAAGACAGCAGCATCGAACGTGCGAATGCGAAAAGCGCGATAAGCAGCAGACACCAAGTACGCAGCCAGCAACCCGAACATCGTCGCGCCAAGCGGAAACTGCATATTCATGAACAAAAGCTCATTCATGTCTTTCCAGAACTGGCTTTCTCGATTGTTTCGAAATCCGATTTGGACGGCTATCATCGCAAGCAGCGCGATCAATGTTATTACCGAATAGAATCGGTTCTCTCCGCCTTTCGCTACGCGTCTTCCATGCAGCACCAGCAAACTGATCAAGCCTAACCCGAATCCGAATGTCATGACTGTCGGAACGAAGTCTGCAGCGTTTCCTGCGAGTTCATGAAAAAAAGTAGATGTTGCGGGTGACCCAAGTGCTGCAATTGAGCCATCTGGCTGGGATCCAGCGACTGATGACAGGCTGTCAAACGAACCCCCTTCAAGTAAGGCAATCCGCAGTCTGGTATCTCCTTCGACTCGACCACCAACAGCCAACATTCGAACGAGGCCACCGCTCTCTATGATTCGTGCATCGACGATTTCATCTGCAAACGGAAGCATTGGCAGCGACAATGGCTCTCTGTTGACGAACTGCTCTTCATTGACGGAACCGACTTCAATCTTTGTCGCTTCGGTGCCCAATCGCGAGACAACGACTGCTCGTCCGCCCGATAGCGGAGAATAACTTAAAATCGATTCCGGTTCCGGCAAACGAAGGAAAGCGCCACGGTCCACCCAATCAACCAAGTTCGTGCTCGTCGCATAATGCAATATTCGACGGCCGCGTTCGGTTGCAGAGTAAATCACAGTGTAATTGCCGCCATTATCGACAACCGTCATCCAGTCGGGGCCACTGACCGAAGACTCCACCGGCGCATCGAATACCGCTGTCGGTCGAACTCTCCAATTCGTTCCGTCCGATGATTCCGCCAAGCAAATTCGTCGGCGATCGTCGCTTCCAATTCCAATGTATAGTGCGCGCAAGCCACCATCGACCACCAAAACTGTTGGCCTGTATTGGCCGTGATAGTCATGGCCACGAAAGAACGAAGAGTCGAGCATTCTTTGACGAATGCGCGTCGCATCGAGGTCCATTTGCAAGAGATAGGTTCCGCGTGACTGAACGGATAGCGGTTTGCCAGCTGCGCGCACCGCACTCGTATAGTAAAGGCGGTTCCCAACTAAGTCAGCTCCAAACGCACCGTGCCGGTCGATGCCTCCGCCAATCTCGCTTGGCAGAAAAAAAGCAAGCACCCAGATCGCGCCGAATCCAAAAGTAAATCCCCAAATCAGTGCACGACGAAATCGCTTCACCGACCGAGTATCCCCGTAACAGGATTGAGTTCAGATTGAGTGAAAATCGCTGCAACGGAGCCAGCAACGATCAATAGAAGAATAACCATCTTCGCGATGTCTTGGCCGGCAACCGTTCCTACTTGCACCGGGTCTCGACTAAGATATGCGCTCGCCGCGTAAAGTTCTTCGCCAATCAGCGTGTAATCACACGCACAAATGAAAAATGGAATCTGAAAGTAGTCCGCTGTGGCTGCGATTTGAACGACACCGAGACGCCTGCCGTTCTCCGCTATGAGCAAAGATTCAAAACCATAGCTCCCAAAGTAGAATGCGCTCGCAACTCCCTCGCGACTGATCATCCCAATTGTGCCAGCAGCATAAGCATTCTGATCCTCCGACAGGAATCTAACGTCGTTCGGCTCGAACGCATCTTCCGTGTCCGCCTCTCGAAACGCTTCGCGCAGGATGTCTCCCGCGATCGAAACCACCGTAGCGATTCGGAGAGGAACGAGCACACGAACACTCATCTGAACGCAACGCTTTGCGACCCAAGAAAGCACCGCTAAGCCAGCGAGTGTTTGCATATTGTCGAGTCCTGCAGAACCTGGGCTGAACACAACCGGCTTTCCCATCTCGGTCGCCCTTCCAACCGCTTCCTCAATGGCGTCGATTCCCGCGATTCGGCGAATGAAGTATTGCCTTCCGCGCCGAGCTGCCGCCATCCGATAGAGGATCGCGATGCACATCGCCAAGGCAATGATTCGAATCGCCCAAGAAGGATCCATTGGCGCGAATTTCGACGAATTCTCTTGCTTTTCCTGCCAAACTAAGCATGTGCCGATCTACGAGTTTCGATGCGAATCTTGCGGAAAGACATTTGCAACACTTGTCGGCATGACTGCCGAGCCAGACGAGGAGCGCTGTCCATACTGCAAATCCAAAAACACAAGGAAACTTGTGTCTCGCCCAGGAAAGTTTAGGACCGAAGACGACAGGCTCGAAGAACTCGCGGACCGACTTGAAGGAATGACCGAACCAAGTTCATATCGGGAAATGCGCGACACCGTGCGCGAATTGGGAAGCGCGCTCGATGACAGCGCAGCGGATGAAATGGAGGAGATGCTCGAGCTGGATTCCGAAGAGTAAGCATCGAACGGAAAGCCACTTTGACTTTCCGTTCGAATCCGTTGGGTCACTTCAACGTATCGACATCGATAACGAAGAATCCGTACCCAGTTGTGACGTCTCCGGCAATCAGTGCCTTCTTGCCTTCTGGACTCAGCGCCATCCGCTCTGGTCTGAAGAATCGGTGCTTGAGAATGGGATTGCCTTTGTACCTGCGTGACTTGGAACCCATTTCAAAAACTCTTAGCTCCCCGTCTCCGCCGAGACCGACAATCGCAGAGTTGTCAGGCAAGAAGTATCCATCGACCATCAGCGATTCGAAGTCGTGCACTGTCGCTCCGGTTGTTGGGTTCATAACGACGAGCGCAGGAGCATTCCCGCCCCTCGCGACCGACGCCATGACGTGCGCCCCATCAGCCGAAAACGTAATGAATCGAATGCCTCCAACGTGCCCATTGTTTTGGCCGACTTTCTTGCCGGAAGAGTCAAGCACAACAAACGTTCCTGCGACACCGCCCGTACCGTAAACAATCCTGTCGCCCTTTGGGCTCCACCTTACGCTGACCGTTCCATTCGCGCCAGGGTCGTGATTCCAAACCTCTTTTCCAGTCGCCGTGTCCCAACACCGCATGACCGGTTCTCCTGCAGTGCCGACGATCTTAGTTCCGTCCGGGCTGAATGAGATCGAACCTGCTTGGCCGCCGCGTGGCGGCGAAAATGTGTGCTTCGCCTGACCGCTCAGAGTCACGAGCCGAATATGACCGTCCTGACCGCTGGTCGCAAGCAACGAATTGTCTGGGCTGAAAGCGACGTGGCTCACTCGGCTGCTGCTGAATTTAAACTGGTGAAGTTTGTTCCAGGTACCCGCTTCAAGAACAACGATATCCCCCTGCATTCCGCTGACTGCCAAATACTTTCCGTCGCGACTAAATTGAATGTCGGCAATTGGACTGTTCAACACTACCACTGGCTCGGGGACATCTGCGACCGACGCGACTCCGATGCCAAGTACTGCAGAAATTAACATCATGGTTCGTTTCTCCTCTTCGTTGTTTTGCTCCGCCTACGACGAAGTTAGGCCATCCTACCAGCACTTGGAAAACAATTACAACAAGACTTCTTAGCGCATCTTCGATGCCATTTCGCTAATTGTGACAAACTTGTAACCTTGCGCTGTTAACTCCTTAACAATTTTCTCCAGAGCATCGACGGTGTCTTGAACTCCTGAATGCGCCAAGACAATCCCCCCCGGAGTCGCTTTGTCGATGACGAGCCGCTCAATCTTATCCTTGCCTGGCCGCAAGTAATCGGCGGTATTGATCGTCCATAAAACGCAAACATATTTGTGCTTTCTAGCACGGTCCAAAACTTGCGTATTGTAATTCCCCCCCGGCGGTCTCCAATAGATAACCGGAGAACCTGTTATTGCACGCATCTCCATGTCCGCATTAACAAGCTCCTTCTCTGCGTCGTCGAGTGAAATCTTTGTTAGGTTCGGATGCGTGTAAGAATGATTAGCGATTTCATGCCCGCTTTCATGGATCATCTTCGCGAGTTCAGGAAACTCCTTGACTTGCTGTCCCACCAAGAAGAACGTCGCTTTGATCCCTAATCGATTCAATTCAGCGACGAGCGGTTCGATCGCTCCAGGCTTCGGGCCGTCGTCAAACGTAAGTGCGATCTCCTTGTGATCCGGTGATCCTGCTAAGAGCTTCCCGTTTTCAAGCGCTGTCATTGTTTGTTCCTTCGTAGGCGTCTTGCTGCCGCAAGCGCAAACAACTAACGCAATCGCGATGGGAAGAAGTCGTAGCATGGGTGCAAATTATAGCTTGCTTGGTGAAACAACGATGTTTCGCTTCCTGAATCCAACTATTCTTCGAACAGCCGGAGGGCCTCGGCGGATCCAGGCCTTAGGCCAAGGTCGGTCAGGGTCTTCGCGCCAAGCCTAACCGAATCGCGCATCGCGTTGCGCGCAGTTTCAGTCAGCGGATTCCCGTCAGTATCGTAAACACTGCTATGAGTCGCCTTTCCGATAGCATCTGACGATTCGAAGAGCCGCTCCAAAACATCGACTGGAGATGGCGAACAGGGAAGCGAATAGCCAATCGCAATGCCTTCAATTCTCTGATCCTCCAAAGACAAAGCTGAATCGTCTGAAATGGGATAGACCCAAAGTAGAGGTGCTGGCCATCCTTGCGACTTCCACTCGAGCAAACCGCTGTCACCGAATCTAAAGCCAATCGCGTACGCTTCTTCGACTGCAGTCATGGTTGGCAGCGAGCCAAATTCCTTCTGCACCGTAACGTCCACTCCCACATCGAAAGACTCTTGGATCGCACGAAGCCTTGAGGCAGCCTGATCGACTTCGTCGGGCGGCGGCATAGCGATGGCTCTTCGCGTCCATGGTGCGCCCAACTTGTCGCAACGGGTCCATAATTCTTTAGCATTCGCATTCGAAAGCGTTCCTCGTTTGCCAACCAAGTCCCAAGCGAACGCTATTGAGTCATAGTTCATGGAATCGTCGCCAGTCCAGAGTGACTTCCACCGCTTTGCTCCCGGCGCCATCACATAGATTTCAGGATCGCCGAGTCCTGCACGGGTCTTCGGCTCGAGGAGCGCCTTGGCTTGGACCGCTGGAATCAGACTTGGGCCGACTAACTCGACAACATACTGAACCTTGTGATAAGGGCCAACCTCCGGCTCCCATGCTGGCATCGATACTGGCCGCAACGCTTTTGCCGGATCGGGAAACAACTCCCGCCCGATGAGTTTGAAGAATTGTTGCTCGTTCACGAAAGCTCGATATATAAGTAGCGTCCGCAACCTTCGCACGTCTCAAGATCGACACCGGAAAGAATTGCGTCTTTCAGCGGCTTAGGCACTCGCGCTCGACAAATTTCGCACTCGTCGTTGTCCACCTTCGCCAGACCTATTCCCCCGTGCGCCTTTCTCATTCGTTCGTACTTTGCCAGCACGCTCGGATCCGCTCCTTCCAACGCCTTGGGGCGCATCTCCTGCAATTGAGCAAGCTTTTGTTCCAGCTCCGCTTTGACAGAAGCATATTTCTCAAGGTACTTGCTTAACTCGGCTTCCTTCTCAGCCAGATCGATCTCAGCGGTCTTTGCCGCCTCTTCCGCCGGCGGCAGCTCTTCCCAAAGTTCCAGAATTCTGGCGTCTATGTCGCCAAGCCTTGCTTTCAGGTTCTTGACTTCTCGATCGATCGCGTCGGCGTCTTTCGCATTGTAGACACCGCCGGAGTAAAGACGGTCATTCTCGGACTTAATCTTTGCCTCGATCTTCTTTTGTTCCAATTCGAGGTCGGTTAGCTCTCCTCGAACGGCCTTGAGCCTGGACTCTGCCTGGTGGAATGCCTCCAACGTCTCGTCTCGTGCCTTCGTGGCTGCCCTGCCTGGATCTAAGTGATCTATTCGTCGCTGCAGTTCGAGAATCGCTATATCGAGCTTTTGAACCTTTGCGATCCGATTGAGGGCGGCATTGAACATTGACATGGATTATAGCGGGAGGAAGGAATCCTTTTGGGCTTCATAGAACCTACCACTTGAGGCAGCCGACTTCGAGGCTTGCATGAACAGCGTGTTTGCGCATTTGATTCTGGACGTGCACAACGTCAAAAGGTCGATCGGGTTCTATAGGGACCTGCTCGGATTAAGTGTTCGTCAGACCGAAGAACTCGATGGACACCACTTGGCTTACATCGGAACAGACGGTTTCGAGATTCTGCTGTTGGAGCAACCTGAGAGGGAGCAGTCGCCTTCGTTTCCGCGAGGAGGCGGAGTCGTCCTCAACTTCCGCGTAACCAATCTGTCCCAAGTCGCGGAGTCTTTGAAACAGGTACAAGTCAATGTCTTGCGTGACCTGGAGGAACCGCCCTTCGGAGAGCGAACTCTCCTTGTCGCAGACCCTGATGGCTACGCTGTCCTGCTTTCAGAGCCTGTGGGAACCTACCACTGATACTTTCCGTTTGAAACCCCAACACCGGAGGAAATAATGCCCGAAGAGAAGTCGGCAAAGGGAGAGCTCTCCCGAAGACAGTTCATTCGCGCGTCAGGCGCGGCCGTCGCAGCCTCGACAGTCGCTGGAACATTAATCAGTGCAAACACCAAGGCTGATGCTGCCCCCACGGTTCCCGCTGCAATCGGAGCCGTCGACGTATCGCTAAAAGTTAATGGCAAAGCCCACACGCTTTCGCTGCAGCCAAGGGTCACCCTCCTGGACGCGCTTCGAGAACGACTTCAAATCACCGGACCAAAGCGAATCTGCGATAGAGGCAATTGCGGTGGATGCACGGTCATGAAGGATGGCAAGCCGATTTACGCTTGCATGATGCTTGCCGTCGACGCACATCAAAGCGAAATCTTAACGGTCGAAGGCATGGGAACGCCGGAGCGAATGAGCGTCATTCAAGAGAAGTTCGTCGAACACGATGGACTCATGTGTGGCTTTTGTACGCCCGGCTTTGTGACGTCGGTCCACGCCGTCTTGCAGAAAAATCCAAGTGCAACCATGGATGAGATTCGACGAGGCTGCGCTGGCAACATCTGCCGATGCGGAACTTTCAATAGAGTTTTCGAAGCAGCCGTTGCCGCGGCAAGATCAGGAAGGGGCGCATAAATGCAAGACGTAAGGTGGAACGATCCAAGAACCTCGCGCTATCTCGGAAAGAGTGTTCCGCGTCTGGATGGTCCTGGAAAAGTGACCGGAGCTGCGAAATACACCTATGACATGGTGCTACCGGGCATGCTACATGCGAAGGTTCTTCGATGCCCTCATGCGAACGCGCGAGTCGCAAGCATCGATGCTTCAGCCGCACAACGAATGCCCGGCGTGCATGCAGTGATAACTGACATCGCTGGAGCTGGAAGGTTCGCAGGCCAAGAAATTGCCGCAGTCGCAGCGGACACCGAAGAAATCGCGAGGGATGCAATCCGCGCTATCAAGGTCCAGTGGGAGGTCGAGCCGCACGTGGTGTCTACACGCCGTGGAATGCGCGACGAGAGACGAGTTGGCCGACCGAGAGAGGCAACGCGCGGTCAAGACCCTGAATCGCTCTGGTCATCAGCCGCTGCCGTGATCGAAGAAGAGTATTACTGTCCTGTCCGCGAACACCTGTCGCTCGAGACGCATGGTTTGGTTGTGCAATGGCAGGAGCCGGATCGTGCGACGGTTTGGCTGAGCACACAGGCTGTTCATGGATCGCGAGGTGAACTCGCGGGCGCACTTGGAATCCCTCAACAAAACGTCGAAGTGATCTGCGAAGTGATGGGTGGAGGATTCGGCAGCAAATTCGGACCGGGTGTCGAAGGTCGAATCGCGGCTCGGCTTTCAAAGATGACAGGCAGACCCGTAAAACTTATGCTTGAACGATACGACGAACAGGTCGCGAGCGGAAATGCTCCTGACGCGCTGATGAGGGTGAAGGCGGCGATGAGCGCAGACGGAAGGTTGATTGCACTCGACTCAAAAATCTGGGGAACGCCTGGCAACGGCAACAACTCGGGAATTCCGATGCCGTACATTTACAACGTCCCGAACTTCAAGACTTGGCAAGCCGGTGTGAGTACGAATACTGGAGGCGCGCGGGCATGGCGCGCACCGGACCGTCCACCTGCATCTTTTCTGATGGAATCAGTTGTTGACGAACTTGCCAACAAACTGGGTCTCGACCCGATGCGAGTGAGACAGCTTAATCAAAATAATCAAGTTCGCAATCGACAGTTGGAACTCGGCGCACAGCTCATCGGCTGGGAAAATCGAAACAAGGCGCCTGGCTCCGGTACGGGTCGATATCGCCGTGGGATGGGTTGCGCTCTCTCGGAATGGGGCGGAGGAATGGGGCAGCCCTGCAACTGTGATGTGAAGATTGGAACTGACGGAAGCGTCTACGTCGGAATTGGAACCCAAGATCTGGGAACGGGCACCCGAACCTACGTTGGAACAATTGTCGCCGAAGATTTCGGGTTGCCGCTGTCGCGGGTCAAAGCAGACATAGGCAGAAGTTCCCTTCCCGTTGCTGGCGGATCCGGTGGCTCGGTGACAGCCGCATCGGTTGCGCCCGCCGTCAAGGATGCGAGCATGAAGGCACGCGCAAGATTTCTCGAAGTTGCAGCAGGCCTTATGAACACTTCCGTAGCGGACTTAGAAATGCGCGATGCAAAAGTGCTATCAAAATCGAATCCCGCCAACTCAATGACTTTCGATCAAGTTTGCGCAAAGCTACCTCCTGGAGGAATTCAAGTCAGCGGCACGACCCTTGCATCTTTGCAGCAAGGTGGAGTCGCAGGAGCACAATTCGTCGAAGTGGAAGTTGACACTTGGACCGGAAGAATCCAACCCATCAAAGTCGTGGCAGTCCAAGACTGCGGATACGTTCTCAACAAGCTGACAGCAGAAAGTCAATTGATCGGAGGCGTCATTCAGGGTCTGTGCATGGCTCTGTTGGAAGACCGAAAGATGGACGAGCCAACGGGAAGAATGCTCAATCCGAACATGGAAACCTACAAGGTTTTGGGATCTCTGGAAGTGCCCGAAATCGTTCCAGTCCTCTATGAAACGCATGACAAAGTAGCCGGGATTGGAGAGCCAGCGGTCATCCCGACCGCGGCCGCTTGCGTCAACGCCGTCTACAACGCGACCGGAGTTCGTTTGCGAACCTTGCCGATGACGCCGAAGCGCTGGTTCGAAGCGACGGAGACGAATCAATGAACAACTTCGATTGGGTGCAACCGAAAACGATTGCCGAAGCAGCGACTGCCGTAAAGAACGGCGGCGTCGCAATGAGCGGAGGAATTGAACTCCTCTGCTTGCTGAAAGAGCATCTGATAGAGCCGCCCAGCGTCGTCAATCTGAAATCCATACCGGGCATGAGATCGATCGATGTCGCGGGGAGTGGATTGCGAATTGGTGCTTTGGCAACCACAACCGACTTAGCAGAGAATTCGGTCGTTCGCAACGACTTTCCGGGCATAAGCCAAGCTGCGGCATCGATCGCATCACCGCAGATTCGCAACGTCGGCACAGTTGGAGGAAACCTTTGCCAACGACCCCGATGCTGGTACTACCGCGATCCAGAAGTCAAGTGTCTGAAAAAGGGCGGTCAAGCTTGCTACGCCGTCGCAGGCAACAACGAATACCACGCGATTATGGGAGGGGGGCCTTGTCACATCGTACATCCGAGTGATCTTGGATCGGCATTCCTCGCTTACGGCGCCACAGTGGTCACGAACGAACGTGAGATTCCGATTCAGAACTTCTTCGTTTTGCCTAAAGACGACATCGATCATGAGAACTCGTTGCGACCTGCCGAGTTGGTGACCGGCGTCACCGTGCCCAACGATTGGAAAGGTGCACGCGCATCGTTCTTCAAGTCAAAAGAGAGAGAATCGTTCGATTGGGCACTGGCGACGGCACTCGTGTTGCTCAAGATGAATGGATCGACCGTTTCGGACGCGCGCGTCGTTCTGGGCGGAGTGGCGCCAATTCCGTGGCGCAGCACCGAAGCAGAAAATGCGTTGAAAGGAAAGTCGATCGAAGACAGCGTCGCCCTGGCGGCAGGTCGAGCAGCAGTTTCACGGGCGACGCCCATGAGCGAGAACCGATACAAAGTTCCGTTGACAACCAACGTGGTCCGAATCGCAGTCCTTCAAGCTGCTGGACTTAAGGCGGAGTGAGCACACCTATGGAGCCAACGAGGGCAACCGCTTGTGCCTTCTTGCGCACGAAACACGACTACTATGCAATTCACGAAGGTTCACGCCCGCCAATCTGGTGGTGCGGAAGGACACTCGGCTCATTCGGGCCTGACGACGAGATCGCAGATCTGGAGAGTTGTCAGCCCGGGAGAACGTGTCACTGCGAAACGATTGCGGGAAACGCATTGCCGATGGATCCGCAAGAAGCGCATCCAGATTAGTAAACTCACAACCCAATGCGAATAAAGAGGACGATCAAGCGGGTGGTTCCAGGAATCGATCGAGCGCATGAGGAGGCAAAGTACCAAGAAGGCCCACCGCCGTCACCTCCTGATGGCGTCATTGTAAGCCCGGATACAACAAGAGACAATCGACTTCCACCTGGACAAGCGCGAACACGCAAGTGGCCAATACTCGATGCATTCGGCCCACCGGAAATCGATTTGGATCAGTGGCTGCTTGAGATAGTCGGTCTCGTTGAACACCCGGTAACGTTCACACTCGAAGAATTCAAAGCATTGCCAAGAGTGAAAGTGTTCGCTGATATGCATTGCGTCACACGATGGTCGCGATTAGGGAATCTGTGGGAAGGCGTTTCGACCTTGGAGATTCGAAAGAGGATCAATATTGTGCCGAATGCAACGCATGCGCTTTTGCACGGCTTCGATGGTGATTGGTCGACCAATGTCCCGCTTGAAGAATTCTTTCAAGAAGACTGCCTGCTCGCGGACATGCATGACGGCATGCCGATTACAATTGAACACGGTGGACCGGTTCGTGCAGTAATTCCGAGGCTTTATGCATGGAAGAGCGCAAAGTGGATTCGGGCCCTCGAGTTCATGCATGGTGATCGCCCTGGGTTTTGGGAATCTGGCGCGTACCACATGCACGGAGATCCGTGGCTCGAAGAGCGATTCAACGACAAGTTGCGCTGATTGCTACACGTCGATCCGCTTTCGAATCACAATTTTTGGAACAGGCAGTAACTGTTCGTCCCTTCTAACCGGGTGACTGGTAGATGCAAGCAAGTGAGAAATGCGCTTCTCCACGTCCTTGACGAATGCGTCCATCTGCTCTTCCATGTCCAACCGCACTTCTTCGAGTTGATCGATCAGTTTGAGAATGATCTCGACCCCGGCAAGATTGACGCCCATGTCTCGCGTCAGCCGCTGAATTTGTCTGACTCTCTCGACATCGGCTTGACTATAGAGCCTGTTCTTTTCACCCTCTCTTGCAGGTGAAATCAGGCCTTGTCTCTCATATTGCCGTAAGGTTTGCGGATGAACACCGCAGAGTTTGGCAGCAACACCGATCCGATAGACGGGCTCGTGATTCGTTCTCTCCCTCATTTCTTACCTCGCACTTTGACAATCTCTTCAAGCAACTTCTTCTCTTCTGGATCGAGTTCTTTCGGAACGGTAATCAAGAGTTTCACCATCAAGTGACCACGACCACCGCTAAGCCTGGACAGCCCTTGGCTTGCCAGTCGAAACTTCTGACCTGACTGACTCCCAGGCGGGATTCGCATATCCACCTTTCCGCGAAGCGTCTCGACTGAAGCCTTCCCGCCAAGAGCAGCGAGCGTGTAGTCGACTGCAAGCTCAGTCTCTAAATCGTCTCCTATCCTTTTGAATCTTGAATGTGGCTTCTCACGAATGAGTACATACAAATCGCCTTTTCGCCCCCCCGCGCCAGTAGATCCTCCACCAGAAATGCGAAGGCGAGCACCTTCTGCAATTCCTGCCGGAATTTTGACTTCCACCCGTCGAGTCGTTGGTAGCGTTCCGCTGCCTCGGCATGTCGTGCACGGCTCATACGAAGTAATCCCTTGTCCGCCGCAAAGTCCGCATGTTTGTGCAAATCCGAGCATTCCGCGCACCCTTCCTGTACCACCGCACTGCGGGCAAGGTCTTTCTTTGGATGAACGCACATGACCCACTCCGCGACATGTACCGCATGCATCTTCGACACGATACGTGAGGGTTCGGCTCGCACCTTTGTCGATTTCCTCCAGGGTTACTTCGATCGTTTGTTCGAGGTCATGTGCGACCGCACCCGTTCGAGGTTCAGCGCCGAAGCCACCGCCACCGAAGAATCCTTCGAAAATGGTCTCGAATCCTGGGGGAATGTTTTCCCCCCCGTACTCAACTCTGAAACCTCCGGGTCCCTGCTGAGTAAACGTGTCCCCCATTTTTTCAGCGTGCTCCCAGTTTGCACCAAACCGATCGTAGAGCTTTCTCTTCTTCTCATCTGACAGCACTTCGTACGCTTCAGAGATTTCCTTGAACTTCTCTGCCGCAGCAGAATTGTTTGGGTTGACGTCCGGGTGGTATTTGCGCGCAAGCTTGCGGTACGCCGACTTGATCTCTTTGTCGGTCGCGTTTCGCTGCACACCAAGAACTTGATAAAAGTCTTTCTTTGCCATCCGTCCGCCGATTTCTTAAACAAAAGGCGGCGCGAGCGGTGGGCCCGCGCCGCCACCAAGTAATTGTTAGTTTGCCGTAATCTCGATGCGGCGCGGCAACGCCTCTGGCGCTTTGGGAACGTCAATTCTCAAAACACCATCCTTGTACGAAGCCGAGATGTCATCTGCCTTGACCGGCACAAGCAATTTGAACGATCTGCTGAACTCACCGTAGACTCGCTCGAGTCGAACGTAGTCCTCACGAGATTCTTCTTCAGACATTTCGCGCTTACCGGTCACAACGAGCGTATCTTCGACAAACTCGATCGTGATGTCTTCTTGGCGGATACCAGGAAGGTCCATCGTAAGGATGATTCCACGATCGGTCTCTTTGACGTCGGTTCTCGGAGTCCAAGGAAGATCGGCGTCATTCCATTTCCATCCAAGACCGAGCGGATGTTGATTCGGCTTTGCGTATCGAATGATCATTGTTTGTTACCTCCTTAGTCTTCTTTCTTTTCTTCGAATTCGGCGTCGATGACTTCTTCGCCGCCGCCAGTCGGTGCACCAACAGGCTCATTGTCGTCCGCTGGCGTTTCAGTTGGAGCAGCAGCCTGATTTTCATATAGCTTCTGCGCCAACGAATGCTGCTCTTGTTCGAGGTCCGCTTGCGCCGTCTTGATCGCTTCGATGTCACCCTCAGCGATCGCTTTGCGAAGAGCAGCGACCTTGTCCTCGATTCTCGTTTTGTCTGCGCCGTCGACCTTGTCACCAAGTTCCCTAAGCGTGCGCTCTACGCCATAGGCCAGCGTGTCCGCTTGGTTCTTGACTTCTGCCGCTTCCTTAGCTTTCATGTCTTCTTCGGCATGAGCTTGAGCCTCGGCGACCATACGATCGATTTCCTCGCGGTTGAGATTTCCGCTTCCAGTAATCGTGATCTGCTGCTCCTTGCCAGTTGCCATGTCGCGCGCTTTGACATTGAGAATTCCATTCGCGTCAATGTCGAATGTCACTTCGATTTGTGGCAATCCTCTTGGAGCTGGCGGAATGCCCATCAAGTGGAACCTTCCGAGCGACTTGTTGTCTGAAGCTCGAGTTCGCTCTCCTTGAAGAACGTGGATTTCCACTTCTTGCTGATTGTCTTGCGCTGTGGTGTAAACCCTGCTCTTCTTTGTGGGAATCGTAGTGTTGCGCTCAATTAGAATGTCTGTGACACCACCGAGAGTTTCGACTCCGAGACTGAGCGGCGTTACATCTAACAAAACGATGTCCTTAACTTCGCCACCAAGTACTCCGGCTTGGATCGCTGCTCCAACTGCAACGACTTCGTCAGGATTGACCCCGCGATGAGGCTCCTTGCCCGTCATCTTTTTGACTAAGTCTTGCACCATCGGCATTCTTGTCGATCCGCCAACCAAAATCACCTCGTCGATTTCTTTGGGATCCAACTTCGCATCCTTGATTGCGTCATTGAACGGCTTCTTCAGTCGCTCGATCAAATCCGCTGTC
Source organism: Fimbriimonadales bacterium (assembly GCA_026129745.1). Classification (GTDB taxonomy): domain Bacteria; phylum Armatimonadota; class Fimbriimonadia; order Fimbriimonadales; family ATM1; genus JAHCHL01. The sequence continues at coordinate 196,275 of JAHCHL010000001.1, forward strand.
AACTCTTCGAATTTCGCACGAGTCAGTTGCATTACAAGGTGGCGCGGTTCGCCTTCAATAGCAGTGATAAATGGAAGATTGATTTCAGTCGTAACTTGGCTGGAAAGTTCGATCTTTGCCTTTTCTGCAGCTTCGCGAAGTCTTTGCAATGCAGACTTGTCTTTACGCAAATCTACACCGTTTTCACGCTTAAACTCGTCCGCAAGCCAATCGACAATTCGCAAATCCCAGTCGTCTCCGCCAAGATGTGTATCGCCGGCGGTCGATCGCACTTCGAAGACACCTTCACCGACATCGAGCACAGAAACGTCAAACGTTCCACCACCTAAGTCGAAGACAAGAATTGTCTCGTTCTTTTTCTTGTCGAGACCGTAGGCAAGCGATGCCGCTGTCGGTTCATTGATGATTCGCAACACCTCCAAGCCGGCGATTTCGCCTGCGTTCTTGGTCGCTGTTCTTTGCGCGTCATCAAAGTAAGCAGGAACCGTAATGACGGCTCTCGTAACGGCTTCTCCAAGATAGGCCTCTGCGTCTTGCTTCAGCTTCTGCAGAATCATTGCCGAGATCTCTTCGGGCGTGAAATCCTTGTCGACCGCGGGCACATGAACCGCCGCATTGCCCTTCTTGTCGCGCACTATTTTGTAGGAGACGTGTTTGGACTCTTCGGTAGCTTTGTCGTAAGTCATTCCCATAAAACGCTTGATCGACTGGATCGTGTTTTCGGGATTGACGACCGCCTGACGCTTGGCAGTAATGCCGACGAGCCGCTCGCCGTTTGACTTGAAGGCGACGACGCTCGGCATTGTCCGAGCTCCCTCGGCGGTTGCTATGACGGTCGGCTCGCCGCCTTCCATCACTGCTACGACCGAGTTCGTCGTTCCCAAGTCGATTCCAACTGTTTTGGCCACTATTTTCCTCCGTGTTTCTTAGCAGGTTAGACATAACCTACTTGAGCGTATGTCTATCAAGTCTTAACACCAAATAGGATAATCGGGTTCCAAGAAAAAAGTCAATAGATCTGCTGAAATCCGTCTAATCACCTTCCGAAAATAGAGATTGTGCGGTCTAAGAGGGCATTCTCCTGGATGATGGCGGTCTCGCCGCTGTTCTTTATCGCCTATCTCGGCCTCTCAGCAAGGCTCGGCGCTGGGGACACTTTCATCGAAGGCGACCCGGACGGTTATGCGGAACGGCTCGAAGCTTATCTTCCTTTCATTCGAGCTGCCACGGTTCTTACTGAGGACAAGACCTCCAGCTCAGCGGAGGCCGATGCTGCGCTCGAATTGGCGCTTGCCGAAGCAAGCGCCGGCCTGCCTCACCTGGAGTCCACCAAGTTCGGATTGACTGCAGACACGGATGTGCGCCAACCGATAGTTGCGGCTCAAGCAAGGGCATTTGAAGTCCTGGTTCGCAAGGCAAACTCACTCGCCAAGACCGGGGATCCTTGGAATGCGGTCGAGTTGGCGGTGAGGGGGTTTTCCATCGCCGATCTAACCAGGCACTTCGACTCGCGAAGCCTAAACCTGTCGACAAGCCAGCAGGTCGTCCTGGCTAACTTTCTGAGAAGGCAGCTAAGCAACCTCAATGCCGATCAACTCGAAAGACTGTCCCATCGCCTCATTGCCTATGAGGCCAAACGCAAAGGCATCTCGGGCATTCTTCGGAATGAAATGCACCTGCTCACCATGGAGTCACGTTGCTGGATCGGTGACTTCGATCGAATTGCGACCCTGAGCGTCGCGCTTGAGGCACTCCGAACCTTCAGGCGAGGAGAGAGCATCGAGGGCTTTATTCAGCGGACCGCACGCTGGGAGGCAAGTCCCGCAAAGTCTGACGTATGGTCGACGCTCGTCTCGTGGGAGCTTGCTTCCAGAAGCGAGGACCACAGCCAGCGAGTGATCCGGAGCCTCATTGTTGAGGTGCGATCGCGTCAACTCGCCATGCGTGGAGAGAAGTTCGACAGCATTGCAGCACTTCGCTTGCCGGCGACGTTCTTCGCAGAAACAATAAAACGAAATGAGCCAACTTTGGTTATTGAAGGCAATTGGGCGTGTCTGCACTATGATGTCGGACCGCTGTCCGAGATCGTCGCAATGCGCTAATTGACCTCGATCAAGCCGTTCGTGGCTCGAAACTTGTATCCGGTTCCTTCAAGCAACGACCTAAGTGCCTCGTTGAGGTCCAGCCCAGTAAAGTCGACTTGAAGTGTGCCGGGGTCATCCACCACGTTGGCAACGATGACAAAGCCGAATCCTTCGCTAATCGCCTTCAGCCCCTCGACAAGTGTTCCTTCGAAGGCGCCTGCTCCCGCGTTCGAAGTTCCGCTCGGAACGATGGCCACCATTGGCTTTCGATCACCAACCTGAATCCAAGCAGTCGCAGGCCGTTCGCCCTTACGATTGAGCTGATATTCTCGCAAGGAGCTTGGCTGCACCACTTCTTCGACGAGAACCGCACCATTCTCCGTGATCTTGACCGTCGTCTCACTCTTTGGGTTCAAGATTAGTACCGGGTTGCCGTCTTTCATCTTGACTTCAAACTCGGCCTTAGACACAGGCACGCCATAGCCAGCCTCGATCCCATCCGTTTGAAAACGGTCGATGGAGACATACGCAACGCCAATCACGACCGCTGCGGCTATTCCGCCTATGGACAGCCTTAGCCATCCGAGACCCGGCTTCGCTTTCTGCTTAGCCTCCCAAATGGCGTGATCCAGCCTTCGGCTGACTTCCTCGCTAAGGGCTGCAGGAGCGTTCACCTTCGGGAGGGACCCAAGGGCGCCAAACAGACTCACAAATCCCTCGTAATCGGCCCGGCACTCATAGCAGTCATCGAGATGCGACTGGACAGCCTGGCGCAAGCCAGCGGCGAGCGTCTCTTCGTGAAGCTCGCTGAACAGTTCCTGAACCTTGTCGCAGTGCATAGTGCCGTGTAACTTCCTCTTGTCTGATCGACTCAGACCCTGAAAAGTTCCTCCACCGGCTCGAGCAATTCCCGAAGGGCGAGCCTTGCCCGATTCAGCCGGCTCTTCACGGTGCCGATCGGCAATTCGAGCGCTTCCGCCATCTCCTCGTATGACATATCGTCCACGTGGTACATCACGATCATGACCCGCTGGTACTCCGGAAGCTTGACAATGGCTTCCTGTAGGAGTCTATGGCGTTCGTTTTGCTCCGATAAGTCCTGCGGTGATCCGCTTGAGTCTTCTACCTGGCGCTGAACCTCCCCTTCGTCTGTCCTAACAAGGCTGTCGATACTTTCGTGCTGCCGAAGCTTTTCACGCTTCTTGTAATCAAGGAAGCAGTTCGTGAGGATTCTGAACAGCCAAGTGCTGAACTGGCTCTCTCTTCTAAAACTGTGAAGGCTCTTGTAGGCACGCACAAACGCTTCCGCTGTAAGGTCAGATGCTTGATCGTGGTCTGCCGTCAAGCGAAAGGCAAACTGATAGGCGCGCTGCTGGTACTTGTGAACGAGATCGTCCAGCGCAGATCGGTCTCCCTTTATGCACCGCTCGATGAGGATGCTGTCATCGCTGTTGGCGAAGTTCATTCGAGCCGCGCCTCCATATCGCGTGACTGCGCGTTGCGGATCGCTTGCTCTTCTTCAGGTGTCAGGGCGTGGTCAGACTGGCCGCCACGCAACGGCTTGCAATAGATCTTCACTTGTTGGCGGCCCGTAATGCTGTTGAAAACGACCCCGTCACCCGCTTCGTTCTGAAACGCAACAGCGAACGATTGGTCTCCACCCATTTCTTCAAAAGCGTCGTATCTGACAAGACCGACGCTGCCGATGTTCGATTTGGCCTTCTGTTCAAGTTCAGCGACGCGGGCCTGAAGCTCCCGGTTCTCCTCCTCGAGCTTCAGCCTGCCCCGAGTGTGGTCGACAAGCAGCCTCTCGAGGCTTTCGCCACTCGTGCCCTTGAGGGCCTCGCGTATTGACGCCAGATCCCGGTTCAATCGCAGGTAAAACAATACAAGCACGAACGCAAGAAGGCCGATCAATCCGAAGACAATCGCCGGAACAGCGGAATCGAGTTGCGAAATCATGTCATAGCACCTGACACGACCGGCCTTTATGGGCAAGAATTAACCGTCGCGCCGTCATTCTACCGAGCATGGAGTTCAATCTGTCCCAACCCGCCCCCCAGCAGACCGCACAAGTTCGTCGGGGAATGAGGCCTGCAGCGAGGAACTGGTTCCTCGTTGTTCTTCTGCTCGTTTTCCTTTTCTTGGTCTTCTTCTTCCTGAACTTTCAGAGGGTAGTCGTGAGAGGCATCTCGATGTATCCGACGTTCGAGCCTAATCAGCGTATTCTGGTTTGCAAGGCGCTTTGGCTCGTCGGGCAACCCAAAAAGGGAGATCTGGTCGTTCTGAAGCGCCAGGAGGAAAGCGAGTATCTGGTCAAGCGAGTCGCATTCATCGCGGGCGAAACAGTCGATAGAAGCCTTCAGCCGGAGAAATGGAGCTTTGTGGATGGACCTTACATAGTTCCCGAGGGCCACATTTTCGTGCTTGGCGATAATCTCAGCAACAGTGAGGACAGCCGCTCCTTTGGCGCTGTGCCACTCTCGACTGTATTGGGAAAGGTCGTCGGAAGATGAGAAAGTTTCCGACTGGCAAGTGGCTCGACAATCGCCTCGAATTTACTCCAGCGCCATGCAGACCGCCATTTCGCGCCTTCGCAGCAATGATCTTTTTATGGAAAGGCGATTGCGCTTTGCTCTGCAATATCTGTGACAGAGGCTGGACCATCCCGAGCGGCCGCGTGGAAGGCGGCGAAGAAGGATTGGAAGCAGCGTTGCGAGAAGCGTATGAAGAAGCAGGAGCTACCGCAAAGAATATTCGTTACATGGGCTGCTATCGCCTGTGCGATTCAAAGAACACACGGTGGGCCGAGGTTTACGTCGGCGAAGTGGACGAATTTTTTCCAATTCCGGAGAACAGCGAGTCAGAAGGAAGAAGGCTTGTATCACGTGAAGAGCTGCCAAACGTCTATCACGATTGGTCCGAACTGTTTGAAAGGATGTTCGAATATTCGTGGGAAGTACTGAAACGCTGATCAGTGAAGTAGTGTCGCTTGCTTTAATCCTGCATAAGCGAACTTCATAAGCGTCTTCAAATTCACGACATCTTCTGCATTGTATTTCACGAGCAAATCGAGAGCGCGCTTGTCACCGCGCGCATAGTGTCTCCAAAGTGTAATCGCGTCACGTCCTGTAAGGCCATCCGTATCGGAATCTCTCGCAATGCCGAGTGCGCGCTCAATTTTCTTCAGTCCACCACGATAGCCTAACCTTCGCATCGCTGGACATAAGTCAATGTGCATTTGATCGAATGGCAACGTAAAGTAGAGCCGTTTGAGCATTGGCACATCGAAACCTGCGCCGTAAAACGTAACGATCGTCCCGAAGCGCTCTAAGTAATTCGGAAAAGCGTCCAAGTCCTTACCTTTTATGAACGCTCGATACTCGGAGCCGTTGTAGCATCCAATCATCGTAATGGAAGAGCCCGCCCAGCCGCCGTCGGTCTCGATATCGAGATACATTAGCCTGTCTTCCCACTCAGGGAACACTCGCCAATGTTCGCGTTGCGGTATTCGCTTTCCGAAGTAACGATAGTCGCGATCGTCCAGCCGCTTCTCACTATTCTTGATTACTCGCGCGAGCGATGCACTCTGCACACCTTCAATCGAGTACTTGTTTGGCTCGGCCGCGAGGTCGTACCACGTCGCGGCTCCTTGTCGCCACAGCGAGCGCTCTCCTTCTGGCTTGACGCCCGGAACATGAATGAATGTCGATCTTAACAACTGTCGAACAGTTTACCGAAAGGCGTCTGCCACGGCCCAGCCGCACACCGTTCCCAGAAAGATCACATTTCCGCCCCATAGCAACGTCTGATCCCAAGCGATGTATTCCGAGAGTCCGCTCATAATCGCATAGGAGGCAGTTAATATGGCAACGGCAAACATGATTCGGCTCATGCTGTATGTGAACGAATTGCGTGCGAAACCCAAAATGATATAAAGCAATCCGCCAATCCAAAAGTTGATGATCGAAACCACACTTAGAACGCTCGCTGTGCTCAGCTTTCCGGAGCTTCCGCGCGCAACGACTTCCCATCGATCGAGCAGTTTGGTCAACGCGATTGTCGCCCCGATCACAACCCCATTCACGAACATCATCACGATGAGTCCGACTGTCCAAGTCTGGATCATCAGCGGCGCGCCGCTCGCAGGCTGTTCGCCTGCGATAGCGACATAAGACATCATCAGTCCGCTAAGAAGGGCGACACCCCAAAGCGCAGGATGCGCCGTTTTTGGCGGTTCGACTTTGCCATAGCGATCGATCTCTCCCAGTTGCTGGAAAAGCGTTTCGTAACGCTTTTGAAACGTTTGATTGCGCGGATCATGCTGAATGGCAAGCGAATATCGTTCGAGTGCCGTCCGCAAATCTTGTCTCGCTCTCGCCACATCACCGAGGATAGCGTGCGCCATTGCCGCGCGTGGATTCGTTCGCAGGATCGAGCGCGCCAAGAACGCAGCGCGATCGAATTTCCCTTGCGACAGCAGTCCCGCCGCTTCAGCGATCTTCGCCGATACGTCTGGATTGGCGTCTCGCTTCGGACTTGCAGACGCTCGCGACTGTGTTTGGTTCTGCGAAGCATGCGACGCAGACCTCGCCGTTCGTTCCCTCTGAATTCGGAGAACGGTGTCGTAGTTGCTCCTACGTTCGGGGTCGATCAGAACTTCGTAGGCCTGATTGACTCGCACGAAACGGTCTGTCGTTTTAGGATCTCCAGACCTGTCCGGATGCAGTTTCATGACGAGCCGTCGATAGGCCCGCCGAATCTCTTCTTGCGATGCGTTCTCCGGCACACCCAGAACTTCGTAGTGAGTAGGTTCAGTCGGCACCGGCTTCGCCTATCATTGCGACATAGTTCATGAAGAACGTTACGACGATGAATCCAACAACTATCGCTGCGATGCCGATTGCGGCAATTTGCAGCACAGAAGTAGTCATCTCCATCCTGACATCGGCTTCGTCTTCATATTGCTTTGCGACATGCTCAAGCATCGCTTCCATGTTGCCCGTGGTTTCGCCGGTCGCCGCCATGTCCAACGCTACTGATGAGAACGCACCCGTCTCGGCCATCGACTGCGCGATGCGGTGTCCTTCGACGAGTTTCTGTGCAGCTGGGCGAATCTGCCAGCGCAGCGCTTCATTGCCGCATGCATCGGCACCCATCGCCATCGCTTCATTGACCGGTACTCCACCTCCGTAAAGCGCAGAGAACGCGCGGCTGAACTTGGCCATGGCGAACATGTGAAGCGTGTGCCCAATGTATGGCACACGCAACAGAAACCCATCCCATCCCCTTCGAATTTGCGGTACTTCAAGCAACAGTCGAAAGAAGATGATGCCACCAATTAGCAGGATCAGAACGACGGGCCAAAACCAGGGCTGGTCCGAAAGTGAGAAGATCGGAAGAATCGTCGCAGAAGGCGGCGCGATTGCTTTGATGATCGCTGCAGTCAGAATCGGTATCAAGAGAATGGCAACGAAGATCAGTTTGGGATAGAACGTCGCACGCTTGATTCGATTTCGAAGCTTAATCTCACGCTCGAGGTAATCCGCGCATTGTTGCAAGCTTGCATCCAAAACGCCCCCTCGCTCTCCGACGACAACCAGGCTCGTCAGCAACCCGTCGAAAACCTCCGGATACTTCTTCATGCAATCGGACATTGAGCGGCCTGCAAGAACAAACTCCTTCATGTCGTAAAGAACGGCTCTGAGCTTTGGGTGCGAAGTAGAACTGGCCAATGTGTCAAGGGACTGAACCAGGGGGACTCCGGCGCGATACATCGAATTGAGCTGCGCGAAGAATCTTTGCAGCGCCTCGCGATTGACGCGACCGATGAGCGGAGACAAGAAGTACTTCGTTACGACATCCCGATCTTCGCTGAATTGCTGTCCCGAAGTGATGGTCTCGACGAGCAATCCGGTCTCTGTCAGTCGCTGCCGCGCGTGTCGTTCGTTGAGCGCCTCGACGACGCCCGTTTGGCGCTGCCCAGAAGAGTCTAATGCAATGTATGAGTATGTCGGCATATCGGTCCTTCGAAACGAGCTATCTTTTCAATACGGATAGATACGTCACTCCTGAACATACTTTTCTACTTCGTCGAACACTCGGCCGTAATACCCTTTCACGAGCCAAATCGCGAGAACACCGGTTCCAATTAGGGTTAGGATGCAGCCAAGTGAAGCGAGGCCGATGGCGACCCTTTGCTTTCCCGCTTCGAAGCCCTCGTTGGCCAAGTTCACCATCCGGTCCAGCGTCGCGACCATATCGCCGGTTTGCTCCGCCGTTTTAATCATCGGCGCATATTCGGATGGGAACAGGCCGGAATTGACGAACGCCACCGAAGCCGGAGTCTCGCTGGTCATGTTGCCACCAGCCTGAGCGAGTTGTATTGCCACTTCGGCGTTAGGGCTGGATGCTGAGGCCAACGCCCATGAGGCCGAGGGTCCCACTCCCCCAGAGAACAAATTACGCAACGTCCAAAGAAACGCTCGAATCGACTCCATCCTCGCCCGAGCACCAATTCCCATCGGCATCTTCAGTATCAAGGAATGTCGCAATCGAGTGTTCTGCGGCTGCTTAAGTATCCATTGACCCAAGTAATACAAAACTGCAAGCAAAATGCCGATAGGTCCTACAGGCCAAATCACTTGCTCCAAATAGGAACGGAAGAACCCTTGCACGGTGCCTGCATGAAAGCCGGCCCAAAATGCATTCGGTATCAGCACCATCAAAACGAACGTCAGATAGAGCTGCCAACCGAACAATCTGAAGAACCAGAATCTCCTTTTGAAACTTGTCGACTCGGTGTAGTGTTGCGCTAAGTACTCAAGCGATTCAGGCAAAAAGCCGCCCATCTCGCCGGCGCGCACCATCGCTACATCGTTGTGCGGAAACAAGTCGACGTATTTCTCCATCACTCGGCTGACACCAATTCCCTCCTTCGCTTCGTTGGCGATGGCGGTGCATGCTTGCTGAAGCCACTTGTTTGTCACGCGCCCCGCAAGCGTTCCGAACGCCTGAAATGGATTGATGCCCGCGCGAATCAAAGATGCAGCCTGAGCATACAGATACATGCGGTCTTCGTCTTTGGCTTTTCCAGTCCTAATGTAGTTCGCTGTGACTTGATCTGCGCCTAATCGTACATTCTGAAATCCGCGCAATGACAAATTCGACATTGCCTCGGCGGCGTCTTTGGCATGGATCGTTCCGTTGACGCCCTTCCCCGATGAGTCAGTCGCGGTGTATCGAAAGCTTTGCATCGCCATATAGTTCGACGGATTGTGACGCTACGTCCGGTTCAGACAATCTCTGCCTTATGGAAGTTCGTCCGATTTGCAATTCTGGCTCCAGATCAGCAAGCGGCTCCAAAACAAATCGGCGTTCCAGCAGCATCGGATGTGGGAGGGAAAGTTCATGCGTCTCGAACTCTTCTTGAGGCAGCACGGCGAGCAGGTCGATGTCGATTTCTCTCGGTGCGTTTCGCTCGCGTTGAATGCGACCGATTTCCGATTCGATCTCCTTCGAGATTCGAAGAAGTTCGATCGGTCCAAGACCTGTCTCTACAACGACGGCTGCGTTGAGAAACGGGGGCTGGTCTTCGAGGTACATCGGCGCAGTTTCGTAGACTCTCGAAATACCCACAACCTTGCCCGCTCGAAGGTCCAGGAAGTTGACAGCCGCTTGAAGGTTCGCCAAGCGGTCGCCAAGGTTGCTGCCGATTCCCAAGAATGCTCGCATCGAATGGAGCAGAGTATGGGCTATACCTGGCCCTTCGGTGCCGCCAAGGCGAGTAGCACGAGTCCTATAGAGTAGAGAAAGATCGCGACGACCACTTCACGCAAGTGCCGCTCAATTCGAACTTCGTGAAACACCCAAACTCCCCAAGCGATGGCGATCAAAGTCGACAAATTCGTGACTGGCCAGCTGATCGCCATAGGAACATATTGCATTGCCACAGTTCCGAGCGTCTGAGCAGTTATCCAGATTCCTCCGGCGATTTGTCCAAGCCGAAACTCTCTCATACCTGGCCACGTTGGCCAAATTCGCTTCTTCACTATGAATAGTGCGAACGATGATGAAGCAAGAACGCCTATGCCAAGCCATGCGCATAGGGTCGCTGCCTCCATATCATTTCGAAGTGCGTGCTTGACTGGAATTGCGTATAGGCCATAGAAAAATGCGGTTAGTGCCGAGTAGATCCAACCCTTTGTCATCAGTGCTTTGCGCTGCATGTCGGAGAGGCGATGATCGTAAGCAAGTGCTTTTTCGTTTTCGTTTGCGCCAGCTTTGCCAAGCACACTCGCTGCCGAGATCATGAATCCGACACCACCAATGGTCATCGCAAGCGAGATCGGATCATTGATCGTGTACTCCCCAAAAATAGCAATGCCATAGATTGCCGCAAACATCGGCGCCAAGTTCTTAACTGGCGTGCTTCTCGCGACACCGATGTGATCGACCGCTTTGCTGTAACAAATGGACCCGAGCGTCCATATCGGCCCGCAAATGAAGGCGAAGCCGACCATCGGATGCGAGATGTCAAGCCCTCCCCCGAACAGATAGGCGAACAATACACCGATCGGCGCAACTGCAAGGCTCAGCCAACACTGGTACTCAAGAACAGGTAGTCGACTGAGTTTGCGAGGGAAGATGTACGCCGCAAATGGGATTGCAGCAATCGCTGCGACCGTAAAGCCCAACAGTGGCGCGTCTTTCACTCGGCGTCATCCCAATCGCCGATGTACATTACTTCCTCTTCGAGCATGATTCCGAAGCGATCGAAAACTCTTTTCTTTGCAACGGTTGCAAGCCGCTTGATGTCTTGTGCCGTTGCTCCACCTAAATTGCAGATGTAATTGGCGTGCTTCGCAGTAATGCACGCTCGTCCTTCAATGTGCCCCTTAAGTCCGCAAGCTTCCATCAGATAGCCTGCTGGAATAACACCATTGGCTCGCATTCCATCTGTCAGTCCTTCGATCTCTTGAGCAAGTTCGACGTCGTAAACGTTCTTGAAGAATGATCCTGCGCTCGCATGGGGCGGCTGCTTCATGATGCGTTGCCGCTGAAACTCGCGCGCACGATCATAGATTTGCTTTGGATCGTCTTCTGACAAGTTCATGCGAACCGATAACAATGCGATCTTCGGCGGATCTTGACGCCGCAATATGGAATCTCTGTATTTGAATTCCAGATAGTCCGGCTTTACCCACTTTCGTTCGCCATCCCTTACAATTTCTACGGCTGTCAGCGTGCTCTCGATGTTCGACCGATACGCACCTGCATTGCTCACGAGTGCACCGCCGAGCGTTCCCGGTATGCCGACCGCGAACTCAAGTCCAGTTCGATTCTTCTGAGCCGCCTTAAGCACGAGATCTTGCAGCCAACAGCCTGTCTCTGCATACGTTTCCTCGCCGATGTCGATGCGCGCACACGAATTGATGATGACAAGTGCTTCGATGCCTTTGTCGCTTGCAAGCACATTGCTGCCAGAACCAAGGATGATGTATCGCACATCCATTGTTTGAACAACGGCAGCAAGTTTTGCGAACACATCTATGCGTCCAACATCCACTAAATAACGGGCATGTCCTCCTGCCTGCAACGTCGTATAATGGGACATTGGCACATTCTCGCGAATTGTGATCTCGTTTGCGAAGTGCTCGCGCAGAAAGGTGATTGCGCTCTCCATCGGCGGCTATTCTGGCACCTGTGATTTGTAAGGCACTTTCGGCTGACTTATGCTCGGCTCGAGGATGTATTCCGGCAACAGGTATTCAGGCTCGATCGGACTAAGACTTGACAACACGAGCATCACGTTCTTCGCATCAGGCTGTTCGATGGTAGCACCTTCAAGGCGTGGATCTGTATCTGTAACGACCTCGACCTTGTCCGTACGCAGATACAATTGCCCGCGCCTTGCCGGAATCGCACACGGACCGAGTGAAATTAAGTCGAAGGCCGAGACTCCTGCGCACTTCTTGCCGAGCGCAAACGCAAGCGTTTTCATAAGCGTCACACCAACTTTAACGCCGGTGAATGACCCTGGCCCAATATCAGCAACGAATAAATCGACATCTTTCAACGTCAATCCGTTTTCAGACAGAAGCGATTGCATTAGCCGGATTGAAGTCCCGCTCGCTGCACGGGGTGCGATTTCATTCTTATCAGCGATCAGCGAACCGTCACGCAAAAGAGCCACCGACACTTTTGGTGAAGATGTCGAAACGACGAGCAGGGTCATAGTGATAGACCCTCGATTCTGACATCGCGCGCTCCATCGACAAACTCTAAACTTATTGCGACCGCATCGCTTGGCAAGAGCTCGCCGGCGACTTCAGGCCATTCAATTAGGCAAAGGTGCGACTCGAGGTAGTCGTCAAGTCCGAGGTCGGCGAGTTCTTGTGGATTCCGTATTCTGTAGAGATCGGCGTGACAAACAGGCGGCTCAGTTGCATATTCATGAATTAGATTGAACGTTGGCGAACGGACTTCGTCAGTCCATCCAAGACCGCGTAGAACCCCTCGAGCAAGCGTTGTCTTGCCGACACCGAGCGGACCTGCCAACGCGACGACCATGCCCCGTTTGGCATGCTGTGCCAGCCTTTCTCCCAGTTCGATCATCTGTTGCTCCGTGTCGATTCGCACGGCGTGCGTCTTACCCTGCATTGCGGCTTCATTGGCGAATCAGTAGCGAAACCTGCTCAAATCTAACCTTGTCGTGACCTGCGCCGAGGTATTATTCGCATCCGCGTGGCGACGGTAGCTCAGTGGTAGAGCACCTGACTGTGGCTCAGGGGGTCGCGGGTTCAATCCCCGTTCGTCGCCCCATTCACCAAAGCTCACGATGACGACAATCGTCGCAGCCCTTATCCTCATGCCGCTCCCGATGCCCAAGCAATACCTTTGTCATCGCACAGAGACTCCAATCGTCATCGATGGAAGAGGCAGTGATCCAGCTTGGCAAATTGCACAGTGGACCGATGACTTCGTCGACATCGAAGGCGATGCAAAGCCTAAACCGCGATTTCGAACACGCGTCAAGATGCTTTGGGATGACGAATACTTTTATGTCCTGGCGGAGATGGAAGAACCGCACGTGTGGGGAACGCTGCTTGTGCGCGATTCAGTCATTTTTCATGATAACGATTTCGAAATCTTCATCGACCCAGACGGCGACAACCACCAGTATTACGAAATCGAAATCAACGCGTTGAATACCGTTTGGGATTTGCTACTCATAAAGCCGTACCTCGCAGGTGGACCTGCGGTAAACGGCTGGGACATCGCCGGACTTAGGCATGCCGTATTCGTCGACGGTTCTCTCAATAACCCTGCCGACACAGATCGGGGTTGGTCGGTCGAATTCGCCATCCCGTGGAAGTCGCTAAAGGAATGTGCCGGCACCGACGCTCCTCCAAAGAATGGCGACACCTGGAGAGTGAATTTTTCGAGAGTGCAATGGGAGCATGTCATAGAAGACGGCAAATACGTCAAAGTGCCAGGCAAACCAGAGGACAACTGGGTTTGGTCGCCGCAATGGGCAGTCGACATGCACAGACCGTGGCTATGGGGCTATGTTCAGTTTACGACCGCAAAGCCTGGCGAAGCCCAGCTAACCGACGACGAATCTTGGCTAGCAAGAGAATTGCTGATGCGAATCTGGTGGGCGCAGCGAGAATTCTTCAAAACTGAGCAACGATATGCTAATTCGGCCTCTGAACTGAACATCGAAGCGAATTTGACAATATCCACCTACCCGTCAGGCTGGGAAGCGACCGCTCAGCTTTCAGATGGCAGAGCGCTTCGGGTATTGCACGACGCACGCTTGTTCTTCGTCAGTTCGCCGCAATTCGCACGTTGATTTGAACCAATCTCCAATCTTGACGCTCATGTATGTAGGCTAACTCAAAGAAAACTTTCATGGGTGTGGTCGGATAGTGCCCCTTGACGGTTAACCAACCGGCATCATTGATTGAAGGAGGCAGCGAAAGCACAGGATCGACATTGGCGATACCGGCAATATCCGCTTCTGCATTGATAAATGCCTTGAAGCTTTCACGAAGGCTAGATGGCGTAGTTTCCTGTTTCAAAACATCGGCGATTTTGTTGTAGAACGCAGAAAAGTCGTTTGCCTTGATCGCTGCGTCCCAGTCGAGCAGCGTTTGCAGAGCAAGGGCTTTCGCCTCATTGGAGCTCACTGACTTGGATATTGCATCGGAACCAACATCACCTGAAAGTGGGCGCCCATTCACACTAACCTGCGACACACGCCATGTATCGCTCTTAATAAGAGTCATGGCTATCTCCGCGATTTCTCCCCCAGCGGTGTTCGCAGAGCCTGAAACGTCCGCAGTCGAATTCCTGACATTCGTCGAGCGCCACTTTGCGAGCGTGACCTTGTCTAGACCGATCTCTTTCGCAGCATCAGCAAATGACTCGTAAGGCATCGCAGCCCGCAGTGACTGGTCTGCGGAGTCATACGCGCCACGCAAATCACCAGCGGCCACTTTGGCTATGAACGCATCGGCGGCTTCGGCAGGAGGGCCGAGTAGCCGAGAAAACATAAAGACACAGCTGCCAACAAGGCACAGCCCCAGGGCAAATATGACGCCAAGCACGATAAAGACGGTCTTCACAAATGGAAGAGACGAAACTACGCTGCCAATCGATACGCGCCGATCTTGTTGAGGCCGTTCAATGCTGCCACTTTGTAACACTCCGCAAGCGTCGGGTAGTTGAAAACGTGGTCGAGGAAGTACCGGATGCTGCCACCGTGCGCGATCACCGCTTGGCCGATGTGGACGAGTTCCGTCGCACCTTCTCCGATGATATGCACCGCGAGCAATTGTTCGTTCTCGCGGTTGAATATGAGTTTCAGCCGCCCCGTTTCGTCGCCCAGAATGGTTCCCCGGGCAATCTCGCGGTAGTTCGCGATTCCCACTTCGTATGGAACAGCACTCTGCGTCAGCTCCTCTTCAGTCGGACCGACGAAAGAAACTTCAGGAATCGTGTATAGACCATAGGGAAACAATTCCGGAACCATCGTCGCGCTGACACCGAATGCACGACACGCTGCCACGCGCCCTTGCTCCATCGAAGTGCTTGCAAGCGATGGGAATCCGACGATGTCTCCAGCCGCATAGACATGTGAGACCTCCGTTCGAAAATCCTCATCCACAGTCAGCCTGCCTCGATCGTCGGCGGACAATCCTGCCGCCTCCAAGTTCAGTTGGTCGGTGTTTCCTTGCCTGCCTGCCGCATAAATCACTGCATCCGCATGAAGCTGCTTGTTGCTTTGCGTGAACGCGTTGACACCGCCATCTGGCTCGATTTCGACTCTGGCGACTTCTTCTCCAAGCCTAAACGTAACCCCCATTGCACGCATGTGATACATCAATGCTTCGAGAATCTCGCCGTCGATAAACTCTAACAAACGGCGTCTGCCATCGACAAGCGTGATTTGTGTGCCGAGCGCCGCAAAGATTCCCGCGTACTCCATACCGATCACACCGCCGCCAACGACAATCATCGACCGCGGTATCCCAGGGAGGTACATCAAAGCGTCCGGATTCAAGACTCGAACACCATCTACTGGAAAATGTGCAGAACTCGCCGGTCGTGTACCGGTTGCGATGATGATTCTTGATCCACGAACTTCTGCGTCTCCTTCTTCGCGCCTGACACGAATTACATTAGCGTTCACAAATTCGGCATGCCCTTGATAAACGGAGACTCCATTGCGACTGAAGTGCGCTCGATAGACATCGACTTCATGCTCGATGACTCTTTTGCAACGAAACATTAGGTCTTGAATCGTGATGTTTTCCTTAACTCGATAGGCCATTCCATAAAGCGCACGCTGCCGAAATCCAGACAAGTACAACACAGCTTCGCGCAAGGTTTTGGATGGAATCGTGCCGCTTGCGAAGCATGTGCCGCCAACAAAATCGCCGCGCTCGACGACTGCGACGCGCTTGCCGAGTTTTGCTGCTTGAATCGCTGCATGGTGCCCTGCAGGGCCGGAACCTAAGACAACGAGGTCATAGTGCGTAGCCATTTTATGGCGGTCGATTAGGCCGCTTCCTCCTCAGATTCGAAGGTCTTTAGCAAGTCGTAAAGCGACTCTTCGCCTCCAAGTTTTCTCAAGAACTCGACGCCGACTTCGAATCCACCCGACTTCCCTTCTGCACCTTCGACGATTCTCACAACCCTTCCAAGCGCAACGAACGGTTCAACTTCGTCGATGAACAATTCCATCTTCACAATCGTGTGAACTCTCAAAGGTGTTCTGACTCTAAATCGAACGCCTGTTTCGCTAACGTTGATGGTTTCACCCAAAGAGCGCTTGGTTTCTTTGTCTCCTGGATTCAAGCCATGCTCGGAATAGGTGAGCACGATCCGGTGCCGTGACGGGTACCTTGCGGAGCGTTGCTGCATATTCGTTTCCCAGCGAATGCTGCCGAGGACAACTTGCACGTCATCTCCAATATCTGCCCTAACGATACGCGCCCAACCGACGCGATCGTCGTCGTCTACTTGCAAGAGCAAGAGATCTTTCGGCCCAAGCATCGCAAAGCTGAGATCTAACTTCAGCTTTAGGTTGTCGCCCTTAACCTCCTCGATCGTTCCAAGTGACGGATCGAGCGAATCTGTGCCCACGGGCGAAACCTGAATCGTCATGCCGGGCGTTAGCTTCGGCTGATCTAATTCAGAATGCATCATCCTTCGGTCCTCCGGGCGGGCCGTTCCTGATAAATGACAAAAAGAAGCCCACCGACAACTCTTATTGTCGGTAGGCCCTTTGTTTCAACTAACTGGAATTACTGGATCTTCGATTTTTCTTTAATCCAGTTGGCAATCACCTCCGGAACCCTCGGCACGACTTGCGTGGGCCAAGTGGCATCAAAGTCAGGGTTCTGGTAGGGCGATCTCATCAGGAAGTGATTCATCCGGGCGATCATCTCGACGGTTGTGTCCACTTCTGCCGACATTGCGGCCTCTTTCAGTTGGTTAGCGTTTTTGGATAGGACCATGAGGTCGTCCAGGCCCTGCATGATCAGCAATGGGCCTCTCTGCCTCCGAGCGTACATGAGCGGATCGACGTCCATGTGTTCCCTAAGCCAAGGGAGGCTGATTCCATCGATCACTCCGCGCTCGCCTGCCCGGGCTTTGGCAATGATTTCCGACATCCTGGGGATCATTCGGGCCGCACGCTCTCTTTCGCTCGCCGGCAAGCTTTCATCGGTCGACATAGCATTCAGCTGCTCGACGATGACTTTGTCCAGGGAACTCGCAGGCCCTGCGAGCGAGATTACGCCGCCCAATGTCGGATCCTCAGAGCCGAGGATCATCGCAATCAAGGCCCCCTCGCTGTGGCCCGCAACATACACGTGGAACGGGTCGACTTCAGGTTGGGCTTTGACCCAAGCGACGATGGATCGTGCATCGCTGACAAGATTCCAGAAGGTGGCGGAGTACTGACCACCTGTCGACTTGCCAACCCCTCGATCGTCAAATCGGAAAACGACGATTCCTGCGGCAGTCAGAGCGTCCGCAAGTTGCGCGGCTGGCGCACCCGTAACCAGCGGAGGTGAATCCCAATTTCGATCGGATGGGCCGGTGCCGCTGAATAGAACCACTGCCGGGCGCTTTTCTCTGCCTCTCGGAGCGGTGAGGCTGCCGACAAGGACGACGTTCGATGCGCCAAAGATCCGAGCCTCACGCTCTTCGTAGCTGGCTCTATTCGGCATCACCCTCGCCATATCGGTCGGGCCGGTCGCTGTCGGCTGGCCGGGAGTGGTCGTCGTTACCGTGGTGGTTGGAGTCGTTCCCGCTCCGCCGGGAGGAGTTCGCACGACAAGCAGATTCTTGGATCGGACCGAAATCGAGTAGATGCGGCCTTGGGCGTCGGTCACGAACTCGTGCGCAACGCCGTCGACCGTTGCCGTCCAATCGACCCGAGTCTGGCCGTTCTCCGTTCGCTGCCCGCCCCGTACAAGCACAAGATTGGTTTGGAGCCGCTCGGAGGGCATCAGAACTTGGAAAGTCTGGCTGCTTACACCCGCTTGGTACGCCCGGAAAACATGAGTGAAGAGGTGCCAGCAAAAACTCTCGAGAGCGTAAATGGGCCTTCCGTCGGCTTGCACCCGTCGCCCGTCCGAATACATCAGGACGTTGTTCTGGGTCGACATCCGAGTCGATGGCCCATTGACGATGTTGATGACCGCCGATTCCAGCCCCCTCGGCCCCGATGTGAACTCTGTTTTGGCGCTGATCGTTGCGGTGCCGTCAGCCACAGTGTAAAGAATTGAGCTTGATTTGCCATTTTCGAGCAGCCTGAATCCCTCTCGGGCGATCTCTACCCCGCTCATCGTGGTCGAGAACGTCCCCTGATCGAAGACGGGAACCGTCTGCGCTAGAACGAGTAATGCCAGTGCTTGTGTCATTTGGGTACCTCTGCTGTTTTTACGTGGTTTATCCTACTCCAAACGCGTAGTCTGGGTGCTCCGGCGATCCATGCCACCAGCCGAGCCGAGCATCGCGATGTCGCCGGTAAACTGCGCACCCCATGTCCCGAATCGATGAGACTTTTGAAGCGCTTCGCAAAAGAAGCGAAAAGGCGCTCGTCGTGTTCGTAACTGGCGGCGATCCGCCGATTGAGCAGTTGCCCGCCATTCTCCAGACGCTTGAAGCAGCCGGCGCGGACATTATCGAAGTTGGGCTTCCGTTCAGCGACCCGATCGCCGACGGCCCGACGATACAGGCCAGCAGCCAGCGCGCACTGGATAGGGGTGTTCGCACTCAAGACATCTTCGACGCAGTGAAAGCGGCCGACATATCGGTGCCGATCGTTTACATGGGTTACACGAACACTGCAATGCGCCATGGGTTCAGGGACTTCGCCCAGCGCGCGGCCGCATCGGGAGCAACCGGAGCGCTGCTGAGCGATTTGACTCCGGACGAGGCCACTGAGTGGCGCGACGCGGCAAAGCTGGCGAATCTCGACACTGTGTTTCTCGTGGCTCCTACCAGCACGGACGACCGCATCAAACTGGCATGCGACGCCGCGAGCGGATTCGTCTACTGCGTTTCACGAACTGGCGTAACTGGTGCGGCAAACGCAGTGCCACAAGACGTATCGAGAACGATAGATCGAGTGAAGTCGATTACAGCGTTGCCCGTTTGTGTCGGGTTTGGAATCTCCACTCCTGAGCAAGTGCGAATGGTTTGCTCAGTAGCAGACGGAGCCGTTGTCGGAAGTCATATCGTTTCGTTGCTGGACCAATACTGGAACGACGGAGCCGGATCGAATGTCCTTCGTGAAGAAGTTGAAGCCTTGAAAGCTGCGACGCGAAGCTAAAGTTCTAATAGATAACCCCACTCTTCATAGACTTCTGGATATTCGGGATCGGCCACCGTCCTTTCACCTATTGGCACTGCGCCGAACCGCCGATACATCTCTTGCGACACTTCGAGCCGTTTGTCAGACCAAATCTCCATCTGTTTATAACCAAGAAGCCTCGCCTCATCGATAGCCTTTTTAAGCAGTCGCTTTCCCAGTCCTTGTCCTCGATGCTCTGCAAGCAAATACAGTCGGCAAAGATCGCACAGCTCGTCATCGATTCGACGAATTCCGACCGTTCCAACAACTGCGCCATCCGATTCCATAACCCAGAATCCGCCTCCGCGATCGTGATAGTGAGCTTGAACTTCGTAAGAGTCGCGATTGTGTCCTTCGGGCTGCCAAGGAAACCCGTGCTCTTCGAACACCGTGCGAATGACAAGGGCGATGCCCAGTTCATCACCAGGCTGATACGGGCGAATCATGTGTGCAGATTATTGCGCGTGGTACGCTTCAAGGGTGAATGGCGAAGTCCTGCTGATCGGCGCGACGGGGCTTCTGGGTTCCGACGTCTTATTGCAATTGCAATCGCGCGGTTGGACTGTTGACGCTCCAAGTCGGACTGTTCTCGATCTCGAAGATCCTCGTTCGATCGATGCGTACTTCTTGGCCGCGAGGCCTGCATGGGTGATTAACTGTGCCGCGTACACTGCCGTCGACGCTGCCGAATCCGATGAATCGCGCGCAAACGTTCTCAATTCCGTTGCGCCCTTCTCGCTTGCGCGATTCTGCAAATGGATCAAGGCCAGACTGTTGCACATCAGCACCGACTTCGTATTCGACGGTAACTCGAATTCACCTTACAAAGAAACTGACGAAGCGCGTCCACTCGGGCTTTATGGAAAGAGCAAGTTTCATGGTGAGCGGCTAGCATTCGATGAGAACAAAGAAATGATCGTTGCAAGAACCGCATGGCTGTTCGGTTCGAACGGCAAATGTTTTCCCCGCACGATTCTAAAGGCTGCACTTGAAGGGAGAGAACTGCGAGTTGTCAGCGATCAGATTGGCAACCCGTCTTACACAAGAGATGTCGCGAAAGCGCTGTGCAACTTGGTCGCATCCGATGCCGTGCCAGGAATTTATCATGTCGCCAATCGCGGACAGGCAAGTTGGTTCGAACTTGCTTGCGAAACGATTCGCATGGCAGGAATCAAATCGGAGGTGCAGGCTATCTCGACGCAAGATTGGCCGACCCCTGCGCCCCGCCCAAAGTACAGTGTTCTCGATACTTCTAAATACGACTCCCTTGGATTTGAGCCGATGCCGGATTGGCAGACCGGAATCGCACGGTTCGTCGAGGACGTACTGCCGCAACTAAAGGCGGAAACGGCTCGGCAATAGTTTGGAAAGCGTCGTCTCATTGACATTGCCTTCGCCGTCTACCATAAAGACAGCCATTTCACCTTCGAGCGGTTGAAACTGCGAGAGAACTTGACGACAGGCACCACAAGGAAAACCACCATCTTTCGTCGCTATCGCTATGGCGACGGCTGTCGTGCAGCCTTGAGCAACCATCGCCGCGACCGCGTTCCGCTCTGCGCAAACTGACAGCCCGTAAGAATCGTTCTCGACATTGCAGCCAACGTAGATCAAGCCATCTGAACCAAGAACAGCGGCGCCGACTGAATAGCCCGAATGAATGGCATAGGCGTTGCCTCGAACGCCCCTTGCGGCTTCGATTAGTTCCGACTTCACTTGAAATTCACCACGGTCACGCCGGTGCCTCCTTCTCCAGGATCGCCGTCTCGCACGCTCAAAACATCGCTCCTATTCGCGACAAATTCTCGAACGATCTTGCGCAGAACTCCGCTTCCTTTCCCGTGGACAATGCGAACTCGATGCAATCCTGCAAGCACGGCATCGTCAAAAAACTTTTCGAGACTCTCGATAGCGTCTTCAGCTCTCATGTGACGGAGATGCAGCTCGCTCGAAGCATGCATTGTCTTGTGGACAGAAGTCGACATAGACCTTCTTCTCGATTCCTTGTGCGAATCTTCAATTGGAACAAGTTCGTTCGGCTTGAGCGAAATCTTCAGCGCACCGACTTGAACAATCACCTTTCCCGATTTCTGAATCTCAAGAACTTGACCAACCTGGTTATTGGAAATCAATCGAACGGCCATTCCAGCAACCACGGACGGCGCTTGCTGAGCGACGATCTCCGGGCTGATTTCAGACTTCGCCGCGCGAAGGTCATCCTCAATTTTCCTGGCCTCTTGCAAAATTGCTTCCTTCTCGACAGTTTGCGCAGCACGTGTTGCTTCCAATAACTCGCGATATCGCTGCCGCGCCTCCCGCAAGGCTTCGTTCGCAATCTCCTCGGCTCTCGCTCTTGCGCGCCGCAACTTTTCAAGTTGCTCTTCGCGATCGAGTTCCGCTTTTTTCATAAGGCCTTCTGCCTCATGCCTGAGTTTCACAGCCTCATCGCGCTGCTGCCTCGCCTCTTGAAGCAACCGATCCAATTCTCCCGACTTCACTCTCTCATCCGCCGCTTCTGATCCGAGTATCGCTTCTGCGTCGTCGACGACCGATTCGGGCAAGCCATGCCTTCGTGAGATTTCAAGCGCGTGGCTTTGGCCGGAAGCACCAGCAATTAACCGATACGTCGGCTTTAGGCTTGCGACGTCGAACTCCATCGCTGCGCAATGAAAGCGCGCGTCGGATTGCGCGTACGCCTTAAGCTCCCCGTAATGCGTCGACGCAGCGATGACGACACCTCGATTTGCAAGCGAATTCAGTATCGACTGTCCGAGTGCAGCTCCTTCGCGCGGATCCGTCCCCGCACCAATTTCGTCCAGAAGCACGAGATCGCCTGCCTTCGCATTCTCGAAAATTGTAGCGATGTTCCGCAAGTGCCCGCTGAAAGTGGAAAGCGATTGCTGCAGACTCTGTTCATCGCCGATGTCCGCCCAAACGTTTCCGAACGGGCCATAACTCACCGACGACGCAGGCAACAGAAATCCGCAACCGATCATGAGCGCATACAATCCGATCAATTTGAGCGTCACGGTTTTCCCCCCCGTATTCGGTCCCGTGATGAGCATCGAACCGTAGCTTCCACCGATTGCAACATCGATCGGAACCGACTGCTCCCGGTCGATCAAGGGATGGTGGCCAGACTCGATGCGAATCCGATTCCCATCGATAAACTTTGGTGCAACGGAGTCTGTGTCCAGTGCGAATCTTGCCTTACCGAAAATCGAGTCCAACTCTGAAAGTGATTCGATGCCGCAGAGAATTGAGTCGCACTGGTCGCCAATCTTCTTTGAAAGCGAACGGAGAATTCTTTCAACCTCTTCGCGTTCCATCGACTCGATTTCCCGAAGCTTGTTAGAATCAGAAACAACCGATTCCGGCTCGACAAAAATCGTTTGACCTGAACCGCTCGCATCATGGACGATCCCAGGAACTTTGCCCTTGTATTGCGCTTTGACAGGCACGACGTATCTGCCGTCGCGAATCGTGTAAATCGGCTCCTGCAAATAAGTCTTGAGCGATCCGTTGATGAGATTCTGAATGCGAGTCGCAATGCGCCTAGCCTGAGCTGACTTCTCACCACGGATTTTCGCCAAAACTGAACTCGCACTGTCGAGCACTTCCCCTTCAGGCGAAACGGAAGCGTGCAGCTCTGCTTGAAGCTCCGGAAGGTAGGGCAGCTGTTCTGAGATTCGAGCCAATTCGGGCGTGTCTTCTCGCCTGCCGACCAGATACTTTCTTAGCCGCATCATCGCGTCCAAAGTCTCACCGACCCGAAAGATCTCTTCTCCAGGAATTGTGCTGCCCTTTCCCGCAGAACCTACGGCCGCTTTCACATCTCGAGCGTTGCTGTAAATGGGAGGTTCTGAATCGCGCAAGAGTTCGAGGGCCTCGGACGTCTGCGAAACCCGCCTTTCAACCACGTCGCGCCCGTAAATGGGACTTGTGGCAATCAAGAACTCTGCGCCGAGAAGCGTGCTGCAATTCGCCGCTGCCAATGCGAGCACACGGTCGAGTTCCAATACCACTTCGGCATGGGTTCTGGGTGGCACAGCGAGATTGTGGCGCACGAGGCGTGTCACAATTCCGCGCCGTGAGTGAGAGCCGCATCGCGTTTGTCTTTCCGGGTCAGGGTTCGCAAAAGCCAGGCATGGGGCGCGAAGTGCACGATCATTATGAAAGTGCCGCTCAGGTTTTCGACGAAGTCACCGCCGCGACCGGCGTCGACGCACGGAAGCTGTGCTTCGAAACCGAGGAAGAAACCTTGCGACAAACGCAGAACGCTCAACTGGCCCTGTTCACCGCATCAGTCGCTACATTTCGCGCCATCGAATCGAAGGCCAAGGGAGTGGCTATGGCGGGACACAGTGTCGGTGAATACGCGGCGCTGGCTTGTGCGGGAGTATTTTCCGTGGCAGATGGCGCACGGCTCGTGCAAAAGAGAGGCGACTTGATGGCGAGAGCCGGAACTCTGAGGCCCGGCACGATGGCAGCCGTCTTAGGTCTGGATGACCCCAAGATTGAAGAGATTTGCTCGGCGGTGAGTTCTCAGGACAAAGTGGTGGTGGTAGCCAACTACAACAGCCCTGGGCAGATTGTCATCTCCGGAGACATCGATGCAGTCGCAGAAGCATCGAAGCTGCTCCAAGAGGCGGGCGCGAAACGGTGCATTCCGCTGAACGTGAGTGGCGCGTTCCACAGCCCGCTCATGCACGATGCGGCCAAATCGATGGGTGAAGCGTTGAGTCAGGTGCAGTTCGCAGAGAGTAACCCGGCAGTTATCTCGAATGTGACGGCGGAGCCTGGAACAAATTGGCAAGAGCTCCTCGAACGGCAGCTTGAATCTCCGGTGCGCTGGACGGAGTCTGTACGAAAGATGATCGAATTGGGAGCGGAAACATTCGTCGAGTGCGGACCGGGTGACGTTCTAACTGGCTTGTTGCGCCGAATCGACTCAAGTGCGAAAGGAATCTCGGCTGAGAGCGCTGAATCGATTCGAACATTGCAAGAGGAACTGAAAGCTTGAAGGGCAAGGTGGCGATTGTCACTGGCGCAAGCCGAGGAATTGGAAAGGCGATCGCTGAAGCATTGGCCGCCGAAGGCGCAAAGGTCGCCTGTGTCTCAAGCTCCGGTGCTGCTGAGGAAACCGCAGAATTGCTCAGGGCGCAAGGCGCGGAAGCGATCGGACTTAGATGCGATGTCGGAGACGCTTCGCAAGTCGAAACCACCGTGGCAGCAGTAATCGATGCCTTCGGCTCTGTAGACATTCTGGTTAACAATGCCGGCATCACGCGCGACACGCTGCTGCTGCGAATGACCGACGAAGATTGGAATGAAGTGATGCGCGTCAACGCCAAAGGTCCCTTCAATATGACTCGGGCCGCGCTGCGGCCAATGATGAAGGCCCGATGGGGCAGAATCGTAAACGTGACAAGCATCGTAGGCTTGAGCGGTCAAGCCGGCCAGGCGAACTACGCCGCAAGCAAGGCGGCCATCGTCGGCTTAACCAAATCGGTCGCAAAGGAATTCGGGAGCAGAGGCATAACCTGTAACGCGGTGGCGCCCGGCTTCATCGAAACGGACATGACGCGCGATCTATCAGACGATATGCGCCAGTCAATTCTTGCCCAAGCTCCCGCATCGAGGCTTGGCAAGCCAGAAGATATCGCCGCAGCGGTTACCTTCTTGGCTGGGGAGCAGGCAAGCTACATCACGGGACAGGTTCTCGTGGTGGACGGAGGGCTGACCGTCTGAAGTCGCCCAAAATCAAAATCTAAGAAATAGCGAGGAAAACGGAGTAACATGGCCCCGATCGAAGAATTCGACGAAATGGAAGCCGTAGGGTTTGCAAACCCGGACGACGAAGATACGGAGGAAACTGATATGGACGATATCGTTGCGCGAGTCAAGAAGGTGATCGAAGCACAGCTCGGTCGAAAAGAGGAAGAGATAACCCTCGGCTCCTCTTTCGTCGAGGACCTTGGCGCCGACTCTCTTGACATCGTGGAGCTAGTCATGGGCTTCGAGGACGAATTCGGCATCGACATCCCGGACGAGGACGTCGAGCAAATGCGCACCGTGCAAGACGCCGTCGACTACATCGGAAAGAAAGCCGGCGACGGATAACTCAAATACTGACGATGCTCCGGGGATACGATCCTAATCGCCGGGTGGTCGTCACCGGGCTGGGAGCGGTGACACCGGTCGGAAACGACGCCAAGACATTTTGGCGGAGCATCGTTGCGGGCGAAAATGGTGTCGATCGGATCACCCACATCGATCCCGAAGGCTTTAGTTGCCAAATTGCGGCTGAAGTCAAGGACTTCGACCCCGCTGCCTTCCTCGATGCAAAAGAGGCGCGCCGACTTAGCCGATTCTTGCAGTTCGCAGTGGCGGCTACGGACATGGCGATCGCGGACGCGTGTCTCGAACTCGACTCAATCGACAAGGAGCGGGTAGGTGCGCTGATAGGCTCCGGCATCGGCGGGCTTGACATTCTTGGCGAGCAGCATCGCAGGCAGATCGAAGGCGGACCCGGCAAAGTTTCGCCGTTCCTCGTTCCCTACATGATTCCGGATATGGCGAGCGGCTATGTCTCGATCAGACACGGCTTGAAGGGTCCGAATTCGTGCGTCGTGACCGCATGCAGCACCGGAGCGAACGCCATTGGCGATGCGGCGCACATCATTCTTCGCGGCGAAGCCGACGTGATGATAGCAGGCGGGGTCGAAGCTCCCATAACAGAAATTGGCGTCGCAGGATTCTGCGCGGCGCGAGCGGTTAGCACAAGAAACGACGATCCCAAACATGCGAGCAGGCCTTTCGACAAAGAGCGTGACGGATTTGTAATGAGCGAAGGCGGTGGCATCCTCGTGTTGGAAAGCGAAGAACACGCGAAAAGACGCAATGCTCCGATCATCGCGGAAGTGGCCGGTTACGCGATGAGCGCCGACGCGTTTCACATCACGCAACCAGACCCGCAAGCAGACGGTGCCGCCCGATCGATGTCTCTCGCCCTAAAAAGCGCCGGAATCCAGCCAGCCGAAGTCGACTATATCAATGCGCACGGCACAAGCACTCCTTACAATGACAGACTCGAGACCCTTGCAATTAAAACTGTCTTTGGAGACCACGCGAAGAACCTCGCAGTAAGCAGTATCAAGTCGATGATTGGACACAGCTTAGGTGCTGCCGGTGCGATCGAGTCGATCGCCTGCATACTGGCGCTGAGAGACGGAATCATTCCGCCAACAATCAATTATGAGGTGCCGGATCCTGATTGCGACTTGGACTACGTCCCAAACGAATCGCGGAAGCGCGACATTCGTTATGCAATGAAGAACTCTTTTGGATTCGGTGGACACAACGTGACGTTGGTGTTTAAGAAAGCTGATGGCTAGCGGAGTCTTAGAACGGCAAAAGAGAGCGACCGCCTTCTTCGTCTTGGGCTGGGTGTTGATCTTTGTCAACATCGGAGCGGTCGTGCTGACAAGTTATGCTCCGTTTCATCTCAATGCGATGACGCGAGAAGCGTTCTTCTGGGTCGATGAGGGCGTTAAAGTCTCGCGTATGTTTTTCTTGGTGACTACTGGACTATACGTTTTCGCACTCCTTCAGGCGTTGTTCTTGGGCACATTCGCACACAGCGTCATGAAAGACGACACACCGCAAGTAGCCGCCGCCGAAGGCTCCTTGAAGATAGCGAGAATTACTGCAGTTATCGCAATGGTCTTGATGTTTTATGGCTGGTATCAAACCGTGAGAATCGACATCTTTTGGCATGAAGCTCTGCGGCAGCAAGAGCTGAGACAAAGCCGCGACTGGGGCGGATAGCAGCCGACAGGCTAACTCACAAGCAGCGAACTCGCTTGTGGAGCGATTTTCTCCAGTTGTGCAGTCCAATCTTGAATCGCCTTTGCTGAATATGCGCTCGTGGCTACTCCCGACGTGAAAATCTCGGTCAATGGAGTTGTCGCGTATTCTTCAATGGAATGCGATGCGTATGAGTCGCGCATGACAAGCCTCAATGCGCTGTGCGCTGCGGGAATGCGCTCCCAATCCGGCAGCGGAGCCGGCCAATCCAAATGATGAGCTGCACCGGACAGTAAGCTCGCAGTAAGACTGACAGGCCTGACGAGATTGATGACGACTGGCCTTTCCCGCATCGTGTCGAGATGCCTGTTCACGACTTCAAAGGTCGAACCAAGGATTACAGCTCGAGCCAAAAGAGCAGGACCAGACCCCGGGTCCGAGATTTGAGCTTCCCGCATCCAAGCCTCCCATCGTTCCCTCTCACGCCCAAGACCGAAAGCGAGCACCAACATTGTCGCGCCGGGAATTGCGTCGTCGATGCTGTCGCTCGTCTTGATCTCACACTGCGTGCCGGCTTCTTCTGCAAAGACCGCAGCGACTCGAGCAAACAGGTCGACAGCCTCCGCGTGCAGATCGCACAGCCTGAGCTCGAGACCGTTTCGCCGCTCGACGCTGAAGAGTCCGCCCAGCACCGGCATCGAACAGCGCAGGCTGCCGCCACCTATGATCGCAACACGATCGACTCTTGTCACCCGCGAATTCTACTCCCCATTCTCTCCGCCCGCTGCAAGTAAACTGTCGACGATGCCAGTCACCGAGCAAGACGTTCTCGATGCCCTAAAAGCGGTAATCGATCCCGATTTGAAGCGCGACATCGTGTCGCTTGGATTTGTCAAGGATTTACAGATCGAGGGTTCATCGGTTGACTTCAAGGTCGAACTGACCACTCCGGCTTGTCCAGTCAAGGACTTGTTGCAGCAGCAGGCAAGAGACGTCGTGCTTGCTCTATCAGGCGTCGAATCGGTGGAAGTCGAGATGACGGCTCGTGTCCGCGAGTCGCTCAACGCTGATCTCATTCCAAACGTTAAGAACGTGGTCGCCATTGCAAGCGGAAAGGGAGGTGTCGGCAAGAGCACCGTTTCCGTCAATCTTGCAGTCGCGCTCGCACAGTCCGGCGCCAAAGTTGGCTTGATGGACGCTGATGTCTACGGACCCAGCGTTCCTCTAATGATGGGTTGTGCTGACGAACGCCCATGGACTCAAGACTCCAAAATCATCCCAATCGAACGGTACGGGCTAAAGATGATGTCGCTTGGATTCTTGTTGGAAGAAGGTCAAGCCGTATTATGGCGAGGACCGATGGTCGCAGGAACTGTCAAGCAACTGCTTGCCGATGTCGACTGGGGTGAACTCGACTACTTGATCGTGGACTTGCCGCCCGGAACTGGCGATGCGCCGATGTCGCTTGCACAATTGGTTCCATTGACTGGCGTTGTAATTGTTGCGACTCCTCACGATGTTGCAGCAAACATCGCTGGCAAAGCGGTTGCGCTTTTTGAAAGACTGAACGCGCCGCTGATCGGAGTGATCGAAAACATGTCGCACTTCGTTTGCCCACACTGCGGTGAGGTTTCCAAAATCTTTGCGGGGACGAGCGGCGATGAAATGGCCCGCTACTTCGGAATTCCGTTCTTGGGCTCGATTCCACTCGATCCCGCGATCAGCGCGTCAGGGGACCGTGGAGAGCCGAGCATCGTCGCACACCCGGACAGCGTTCAAGCGAACCGAATTCGTGAAATTGTGGGAAAGCTTGCAATGGAAGTCAGCAAGCACGGAATGGCCGAAAGAGACCTCATGCGCGGAATTGGAATACTCAAACGCAAAGACGCTTAGTTTTTACGAGTTGATATAATCGGTCAACTACTAAAGCCATGAAACTTCAAATTCTCATACCCGCCCTCGTGATTGTCGCTGCGGGCTGCGGAAGCGGCTCCAAAGCTGAAGAGCCGTTAACAAACGGCGAATCGAAGCCTGCTTTGACCATCGCGCTCGTGTTCGATGAAGCAGGTCGGGGCGACAAAAGTTTCAATGACAGCGCAGCGCGCGGACTCGATCAAGTGGCCGAAGAACTCAAAGCGAGAACTCGCGAAATCGACAGCAAGTCCGCTTCGGACTACAAACCGAACTTCGAAAGCCTCGTCTTCGATAAACCTGACTTGATCATCGGAGTCGGTGTTAGCATGGATAGCGCACTTCATGAGGCGGCAAAAGCGAACCCCAGCCAGAAGTTCGCGCTGATCGATATGCCGTCTCGAGCAGATAACGTTTTAGGAGTAACGTTCAAAGAGGAGGAAGGCTCCTTCTTAGCCGGCTTGCTCGCAGGCATGACTACGAAATCGAATCGCGTCGGATTCGTCGGTGGAAAGAATATTCCTTTGATCAAGAAATTCGAAGTTGGATTTCGTGCAGGCGTCTTAACGGCAAATCCAAATGCGGTCGTCACAGCGAAATACACAGAAGACTGGTCGGATATCCAGAAAGGCAAGGAAGCGGCTCTGTCTCTCTACAACACAGGTGCCGACATCGTCTATCACGCTGCAGGCAGGTGCGGTCTGGGTGTTATCAACGCTGCTAAGGAAAAGGGAAAACTTGCGATCGGAGTCGACAGCGATCAAGACCACATTGAGCCAGGGGCTGTATTGACAAGCATGGTCAAGAGCGTCGACAAAGCCGTATTCGAAGCCGCGAGAATGGTGCGCGATGGGACATTCAAAGGTCGCACACTCGAACTCGGAATAAAAGAAGGCTACATCGGACTAAGCGAACCCAAGGATTACACAAAGCCGCTGATGCCCAACGGCGCGTTAGAGGCAGTCGAAGAAGCGAAGAAAATGATCTCTGATGGCGCACTCATCGTTCCAAAGAGCGAGGCCGAACTCGCGAGTTTCAAGCCCCCGCGATTGGCTTCCTTGCAGTAAGCGTTAACGCTTCAAGTTCGATTCATAAAGCTTAATGAATTCCTTCACGGAGTGCCGTTTGACTGCCTTTGCGATGAGATCCAGCGGAAGGGAATCGAGCTTCTTGAATCGAATGCAGCTCTTCCCCATGTCGAGCTTTTTGCCTGCTTCCGAAGCTGATTTCACAAGCCACGCCGAGCTCTCGCTGTCCATGTAGATTCCGAACAAATAGAGGGACATATGATTCTTTTGTGAGGCCAATCCTGCAAAAGGAAGTGGCTGCTTAGGATCGCAATGGTAGCCATTTGGATAGATGCTGTGCGGAATCACGTAGCCGATCATGCCGTACTGCATCATTTCCTCGACGCCCACAGGCATATTCTTCAGGACGACTTTTCGGACTGCTTCGATAGCTTCACGGCGATCCTCCGGAAGCGATGCCAAGTATTGCTCGACGGTGCCTGCCTTGCTTTGCATATGCCGCTGTTTACCCGACCGCCCAGAATCTGCTCCCCTTCCCTTCATTTGCCATAATCCCATCCCGCATGCGACTTCTCGATGCTCTTCGAGAGCGAATCCTCATCATCGACGGCGCGATGGGCTCACGCCTGTCGGTGCTGGGATTCGACAAGACTCCCTACTCGTTGGCGAATTTGGAAGCGCCCGAACTCGTGCTCCGTTGCCACTCCGAGTTCATCGAATCAGGGGCTGACGCAATCGAAACAAACACGTTTTGGGCGAATCAAGTTCGATTGCGCTTGCATGGAAGCGACGCGAGCCCGGAAGAAATCTGCCGCCTCGGAGCAAAGCTTGCTCGCCAAGCAGCCGGCGACAAACTCGTATTCGGTGCGATCAGTCCATGCGGGAAACCCCTTGCGCCACTCGGCCCAGTTGATTTAGAAGACGCGAACAACGAGTTTATTGTTCAGGCGCGAGCGCTTTCGGAAGAAGGTGTCGATGCGATCATTCTCGAATCGTTCAGCGATTTGCAAGAATTGGAAATCGCGATTCGAGCGGCGAAGTCCGTTTGCGATCTGCCGATCATCGCGTCGAAGAGTTTCATCGAAGACGGTGAGACGCTCGCAGAAGGCTTTCCCCTGCGTGTCGCGACAGCGATGATGGAGTGGGGAGCGGATGTGGTTGGAGCAAATTGCGTGGTTGGTCCACAGCGCATGTTCGACATCGTTCGGTGGATGAGCGAAGCTGGCAATATTCCGATTCTCGCGATGCCGACACCTGGCATGCCGCAATTGGTCAAGCAGTCGCCGATATATGACGTCACTCCCGAGTACTTCGGAAAGGCCGCAGCCAGGCTTGCTGAAGCGGGCGCAAACATCATTGGTGGTTGTTGTGGCGTGTTCCCGCAACACATAGCTGGATTGAATGCCGCGCTAAAAAATCGCACTCCACAGAAGAGGACTCATATAAGAACACAAGAAGCTGCCGAAAGACAGCCTCTCCAAGAAAGCGAGCCGAGCAAGCTAAGCAACAAGCTCAAGTCCTGCAAGTTTGTCACGACCGTCGAACTCGATCTGCCGAGAGGACTCGACACAACGAAGGTTCTCGAAGGTGCAAGGGCATTGCAAGAGATTGGTTGCGACATGATCGACATCAGCGATGGAGCGCGCGCAAGATTACGCATGAGTCCAGTCTCGATTTCGTCGATCATCCAGAATGAGATTGGAATCGAAGTCATGATGCATGTCGCATGTCGTGATCGCAATCTGCTCGCCTTGCAAAGCGATGTGCTTGGAGCGCACGCGTTAGGAATCCGCAACGTCTTGCCTGTAACCGGAGACCCTGCGAATATCGGCGACTTTCCAAGCGCGACAAGCGTGTTCGATATTGACTCGATCGGTTTGGTTCGCGTATTGTCAAGATTCAATGAAGGGCGTGACATGGCAGGAAACACGCTCGGCAAAAAGTGCGCTTTCACAATTGCAGTCGCCTTCAATCCAGCCGCGCAGGATCTAACTTTCGAAATCGAAAGGTTGCAAAGAAAAGCAGAAGCCGGCGCGCACTTGATCTATACGCAGCCGCTCTTTGAAGACAGGCACCTCGATTTGGCATTGGAAGCGGCGCGTGGAGTCAGGTTGCCCATTTTGATTGGCGTGCTTCCATTGCGCTCAAGTCGGCACGCCGAGTTCATGCACAACGAAGTGCCGGGAATCGAAGTGCCCGACTGGCTCAGATCGAAGATGGCGGATGCACCTGAAGAGTCCGCCCAGGAAGTCGGGATTGCAGTCGCGCAGGAGTTCGCAAGAAAGCTTCCCGGGAACGCCCAAGGCCTCTACCTCATGCCGCCATTCGGCAATCACAAGGTCGCGATGAGGGTTTTGGAGGCGATCACCTAAGAATTGTTCGTAAAGTTGACTATGGTTCTCTCCGAAGCGATTCGCCTCCACGATTCAGGTGAGGCATTCTGCCTTGCGATCGTCGTCGCAAAGAGCGGAAGCGCCCCGCAAGTTCCGGGGGCCAAGGGGCTGTTTCTCAGGGATGGAAGGATCATAGGAACGATCGGCGGCGGATGCCTCGAAATGGAGTGTCGAAGGCTGGGACTCGAAGCCCTCACCAGCGGCAAGCACGTCCTCAGGGAGTTCAAACTGGACGACGACTTTGGTTGGGACGACGGCCTAATTTGCGGTGGCAGAGTGCAAGTCCTCTTGCTCCCAGACTCAATCAAGTTTGTCGACGCGTTTCGCTGTGCCAACGAAGCAAATGCGAACGGTGCACTCGAATACGATCTTTTGTCCGGAACGGCGCGCTTTGTCAATCGAGATGAAGCCCAAACCGAAGCGACGCTAACAAGCATTGCGAGACGTCGCGAAGTATTGGATGGTGAATGGTTTGTAGAACCAATCTTGCCGCCCGAAAGGTTGGTCATCTTCGGTGGCGGTCACATCGGAGCGCAACTCGCAAAACACGGCGTCCAGCTCGGATTCAATGTAACGGTTGTTGACGATCGACCGGAGTTTGTCAACAGCGAAAGGCTTCCACTCGTTCACAATCTTGTTTGCGAAAACCCGGAGCGATATGCGAATCAATTGCAAACGGATGTCGACACCTATTTATGTCTGGTTACGAGAGGACATCGGAACGACGCGAAAGTACTGAGAGAACTCATACAAAAGAATCGAGCATATCTCGGAATGATCGGCAGCAAGCGCAAGCGTGAAATGGTTAGAAGAACAATGATAGAAAATGGAATCTGCACCAACGAACAATTTGAGCAAGTGGCATCTCCGATGGGTATCGACATTGGTGCTGAAACGGTCGAAGAAATCGCCGTGAGCATTGCCGCCGAATGGATCAAGGTAAGGTCCTCGAAACGGGGGCCAATTCTCGCAAGATGCCGCCAAAAGGCTAAAATTTGATGGAAAACTTGAATAAACCCGGCGTCAGTGGGCGAAAGCTGGTCCTCGGTTGTGCCGCGTTCGTCACGCTGCTTGCATTCGGAGGCGTCTATTGGATGATCACAGAGACAGCAAGGCAGCAGGAGCGGCGGCAAACGCTCTTCAAACAAACTGGCATCGCGAAACTCGAAGTAGAGTTTTTGCAAGGTGCTTCTCCCATCCGCGTTTCGCCGCCGACACAAGCAGACAACCCCATTGCGTATTGGGAAGTCTATTCAATCGATCGGCCGTTTCAGGAAGTTGTCAGTGTTGCGAAAGAAGAACTCGATCGCATTGATCCGTCCATTTCAGATTCCGCTGTTACAGATTGGACATGGCAGCATAACGGAAAGAAAGCACAAGTTATCATCGTCAAGGACACAGCCTTTCCTGAATTCAACGGTCAAGGCAATCGTGAAGTCTTTCCGGACTTGCCGCCACTTGTAAGCAGAATGGGTTCGGTTGTTGTAAGAATCGATTACAAGCGCAATTAGCGCAAATTGAATCCTTGGGACTCGAGCCATGTTTTCAACACTTCTCGGCCCGTCAATTGAATCGCTCGTCTACCTGATCGCTGTGCCCACGTGAACTCTGCTTTCATTCCTTCTGACAAATAGAAATCTCGCATTCGATCGTTATAGCCAGAAACATCGACATCGGTCTCATACGTTTCACGAAACCAGATGGAGTCTTGGGGCAACCGAGGTTTTATCGTTTCTCGCGGCTCATCGGTGGGCCAACCGAGACACAGACCGAAGACGCCAAATGTCCCTGACGGAAGTTCGAGCAACTTTCGAACGCCTTCGGGATCATTCCGAAGCGCCCCGATGTAGCAAATCCCGATTCCGAGCGACTCCGCAGCGCATACCATCCTTTCCGCTGCCAAAGCGGCATCGATTACCGCCATCGTATAGAACTCAACATAATCTAATCCTGCCGGGTCGATTCCCGCCTGTTCCGAGGCACGCTGTAGCCTGTGGTGGTCCGCCAAGAACGCAAAAAACCACGCCGCAGACCGAATTTGGTCTTGATCGGCACAGAGCTTGGCAATCGCTTCCCTTCTCGAAGGCTCCTGGACGCTGACAATCGACCAGAGCTGAAGGTTACTGCTGGTTGCGGCCGACTGCGCACAAGCCACCAGCATCGAGATGGTCTCTTCATCAATCGAGCGATCAGAGTATTTCCGAACACTGCGATGCCTTATGAAATTGGTAAGGCTTGGCAGTTCAGCTGGCGGATCGATTCCGTACCGTGCCTTCCATGCTTCGACAAACGATTCTGAAAAATATCGACTCATAAATCAATTGGCGTGATCAGAGGTTGCACGGACAAAAATGCCGCGACGACATCAGGGTCGAATTGCGTCGCAGAGTTTCTATTGATGTCAGCGATCGCATCTTCTTCAGACTTTGCCAACTTCCAACATTGTTGGTTTCGCATGACATCGAAGGCAACACACAATGCGATGACACGAGCGCCGATGGGTATCTCCTCGCCTTTTTGCTTTCCAGGAAATCCAAGCCCATCGAACCTTTCATATTGACTTACGATGATTGGTTCGACGGACTCCAAAAAAACTTCCTTGGAGACTTTGGATGCCGATCCAACCACCCATGCGCGAATTTCTACGAGCTGATGCGCTTCGAGTTGACCACTATGCTCAAGAATCGTTCGATCGATTCGCGTTTTTCCGTAATCGTGAAGTACCGCTGCAATTCGCATTGCAAACAGCTCCTCTTCATTGAAACCGAGCTTGTGCGCAGTCGCAACCGAATACGATGCCACGCGCTCACCGTGACCTTTTCGAGCAGGGTTGTGCTGCTCCAACTCTAAGAGCATCTGCCGCATCGCAGAGAGGCTCTTGTCCCTCAACGCAGAACCTCGGAGGCTTGCCTCGCAATAAGGTCTATCTCGTCCTCCTCCACGCATCTCATGTCCAACCTGAAGGCCCCACCTTCTACATATCCGATTACGGGAGTCGGCATTGAACGGAACTTAGCCGACAGATCGTTGGCATGTCCAGGAATCGTCACGCGCCAAGAAGGCAGTTCGACACCGGGCAAAGAGCCGCCACCTGGCTCGCACTTGCCGCGACTGGATTCTCCACCGATCAACTTAGCAAGCCGATCTGCAAGTGCTCGCACTTCATCGATGCTTCTTGAAAGGTAACGAATAGTCGGAATTTCCGATTCCCTTCTTTCTCGATACAGCCTAAGCGTCGCTTCCAATGCCGCTGCAGTCACTTTATCGATCCGCAATGCCCGTGCAAGTGGATTCTTTGCAATTCTTGAGATTAGCTTCGCTTTTCCTAAAATGATTCCAGCTTGAGGGCCACCGAGAAGTTTGTCCCCACTCGCCGTCACAACGTGCGCTCCGGCCTTTAACGAATCTTGAATTGTCGGTTCATGCGGTAAACCAAACCTTTCAGTTTCAACCAGGCTTCCGCTTCCGACATCATCGACCAATATCAGCTTAAGTCTCTTTGCACACTCCGCAAGATCCTTCACGGTTGGCTCATCGACGAAGCCCGATATTTTAAAATTGCTCGGGTGACAGCGCAACAGCACAGCCGTGTCGGCGTCGTGAGCAGTTTCGTAGTCCGACACCTTTGTTTTGTTCGTTGTGCCAACGTCGATAAGAGTAGCTCCAGAAGCGCGAATGACGTCCGGCATTCTGAACGCGCCACCGATCTCAACGCTCTGGCCACGAGAAAGCAAGACCTTGCGACCAGAAGCGAGACTGCTCAGAACGAGCAGAACGGCACCCGCGTTGTTGTTGACGACGAGTGCAGACTCCGAGCCGGTCAATCGAGTAAGCAAGGACCTAAGTCCAAGCTGCCGGTCTCCCCTTCGCCCCGTTGCGAGTTCGATTTCGAGCGTCGAATGGGAGCTCCCCGCTGCTGCCATCGCCTCGACCGCTGCCCGAGGCAACCGCGCCCGCCCAAGGCCGGTGTTCAGAATTGTCCCGCTGCAGTTGATGGCGGGGCGATAGGCGGGAGTTGAGATTTGAGCTGCGAGTTCTGCCGCTCGTGCCGGTATCTCCCTCGGATCTAACCCGTTTCGGCGGGCCTCATCGATGGCTTCGCGGGCTGCATCCACCGCGATTGGATGGGGAAATTCGGCGAGTTCTGGGGCAGCTGCCAGCTTTGCCACGCTCGGCAATGTCCGAAGGTTCTTGCCTTCCACGATGGGATTTTAGCCGCGATTTGTCCAGCCGGCGACCGTCCTGGCTGTAGTTTTTGCCTGAACGGGCGTATAATCAGAAAGGCCGATGTTTTCACAAATCTATAACTCGACACTGGCAATTTTCGGACTGAGCGGCAACGAGCTGCTGATTATCGGTCTCATTATTCTCGTTCTTTTCGGCGGAGCGAAGATTCCATCCCTCATGAGATCGCTAGGCAGAGGAATGGGCGAGTTCCAGCGTGGCGCCGAAGAAGGAAAGCGAATCTTCGAAGCCGAGAAGGCAAAGACGCTGACTTCCGCAAGCGCGTCCGAAGGCGAAAGCGAAAAAGAGTAAAGGCAAACATTGAGCCGGACAGTCCGGTTTGCATGGCAAGGCTTCTCCCTGCCCATCACCGACGATTGGCGTCCGGCGGTTATCAGCGGAACATTCCGCGAGGGCTATATTCGACTCGAAGGCGACCGCGAGTCCGTTATTCAAGTTAGATGGAAGTCGTCAAAACCAGTCAAGGCGCTGAATAAGCGTGTTCTTGAGTACTTCTCCCAGCTCGAAAGGACCGCAAAAAGAGCAAAGCAAGCTTTGCACAGCGAACTTGATGTTATTGAAGAAGGCCTCGTCGAGTATCACTGGCATGCCGGAGCAAAGGGCTACGGAAGAATGTGGTTCGATCCCGAAGCAAAGCGAGTGCTTTTCATCGAACGATCCGGCCGCGGTGCTGATTCGTTCAAGCGAGAGGCGCGCGAGCTATTCGATCAGTTCGAATCGCACACCGGCGAACGGCGCCCATGGAGTCTGCTGGGACTATCACTATCATTGCCATCGGGATACGCTCTATCTTCATATAAGCTGCTGAGCGGCCGAACGACACTTCACTTCAAAACTCGCGGCGCGAAACTGACCGCCGAACGATGGGCGTTCGCATCACAGATCCTCTCAAAGCACCTCCTCGAAGACTGGGCCGTATCTGCGACCGGGATCAAGTCGAAACCCATGCCGGATGAATCAGGGCTGAAGCTATCGCGAGGTCGAAAGACCGCACTCATCCTGCACGATGACCCGAACAATCAGCTCTTGGTGCTGAACGCAGTACACTCTGCAGCCAACGAGCCGCAATGGGACTACTTCGCATCAATCTGAAGAGAAAGAATCAGGCGACGCGAAGCGAGATACGCAGGGCGCGCCCAATCCGAAACCCAGCAATCCGCTTCGAGCAAGCTGACGACGGAAGCGTGATGCTTTTCGTTCCAGTAACGCAGCGCGGATTCTTGGGAAGAACGATTGGAAAGATGGTGCCCGAGGACAAGCAAGTCGAACTTGAGCCGATTGGGGCATTCGTTTGGAAGCTTTGTGACGGCAAACGCACGGTGCAGGGAATCACAGAAGCGTTGCAGCGAGAGTTCAAAATCACAAGAGTTGAAGCAGAGGCGTCGTTGCTCGCGTTCTTGGATACTCTAATGAAGCGAAGGTACGTTGCACTCGAAGTGCCCAAAAAATGAAGCAGAAAGATCCACCGATCTCGGTAGCGCTCAAGCAAGCGATGAAAAGCATTCGAATGCGAATGCTGCGGCAGTTTGCGACTGCATTCGGTGTCTTGCTCGGCATCGCGTTCTATGCAAGCGTCAGGACAAGCCTTGCTCTCTCAGAAAGCGACCCGGAGGCCGTTGAAGGAGCGGTCAAATTGCGTTGGCTCGTGTTTCTTTCGCTGCTCATGTGCCTGGTCGGAATTACGAATGCGATGCTCATGTCCGTTACTGAGCGCTACAAAGAGATTGGGACTTTCAAATGCCTTGGTGCAACCAATTCGTTTATTGTCAAAGTATTCTTTTTAGAAGCGCTCCTCATCGGTGTCCTTTCCTCCACGGCAGGCGCGTTCTTGGGGTTCGGCATTATGGTGGCCGTAAGAGTCTTCACGGATGGAGCGTCGTCATTGTCGGCGCTTGGCTCTGGTTCGCTGCCCATTCTAT
Organism: Fimbriimonadales bacterium; assembly: GCA_026129745.1. Classification (GTDB taxonomy): domain Bacteria; phylum Armatimonadota; class Fimbriimonadia; order Fimbriimonadales; family ATM1; genus JAHCHL01. Next base: position 235,041 of record JAHCHL010000001.1, read on the forward strand.
TGTCTGCAATTGGAATCGGAACGCTGATAACAATTCTTGCTGCGATACTTCCTGCGATTCAGGCCGCACGGATGCCAGCTGCCGCAGCTCTGCGCGTTGAGGTGTAATGCAAACAAATGGAAGCCAGTCGCGCCCTTGAGTCCGAACTGATCGTTAGAACGCGCGGCGTTAAAAAGACTTACCACCTCGGTGACGAAGTCGTCCATGCGTTGAGGGGCGTTTCGCTCGATGTGCAACGCGGAGAGTACGTCAGCATCATGGGACCGAGCGGAAGCGGCAAAAGTACGCTCTTCAACATGGTAGGAGGGCTCGACAAACCGACCGAAGGCAGCGTTTACATCAATGAAGTCGATATCGCCCAGCTCTCTCCGCCCGAACTTGCTTATTTGCGAAACCGCACCATTGGCTACATTTTTCAAACGTTCAACCTCATCCAAGTGAGAACCGCGCTCGAGAACGTAACTTTGCCAATGCTGTTCGCAGGCCTTAGCGCAGACGAAGCGGACGAGAAGGGATTCCTACTTCTCGAATCGGTCGGCTTAGGTGAACGATTGCATCATCGCCCGACTGAACTGTCAGGTGGGCAGCAGCAGCGCGTAGCGATTGCGCGTGCGCTCGCGAACGATCCTGCGATCATTCTCGCAGACGAACCAACGGGAAACCTCGACCTTAAGACCGGCAAGGAAATCATCGATTTATTGCGAAAGCTCAACGAAGAAATGGGCGTGACAATCATTTCCGCAACGCATGACCTCAAAATGCTCGACGTTTCGGACCGAATCGTTTACGTGCGGGATGGTGAGATAGCAAAGATCGAAACGCGCGCAGAACTCGATTTGCAAATCGGCGAAGTCGAAGGGATCGGGGAAGAAAAATGGTAGCTACAGGCCCAGGTTTCTCTTCATGCGATTCAAACCTGCACGCATTAGAGCCGAACCTCCGTAAGTCGCAATAAACGATTCCTTTGTCGCAGAATCGAGAAAGGATGGATCGGGACTAACGTTCTGCGGTCTCAAAGCAAAGTCCGGCTCTTTTGTCGGCGCACCTCGAAGTGGCTGATGGGGCCTTGGCTTGTTGAATGGACAAACGTCCTGGCAGACATCGCAACCGAACGCCCAACCATTCAGCATCGCGAACTGCTCTTCCGAAAAGTCGCCTCTATGCTCGATGGTCAAGTAGCTAATGCAACGATTCGAGTCTACGAACGCAACGGGAGATCCTTCGCGCAAGACAAGCGCTCCTGTGGGACATGCTTCGATGCACGCGCTGCAAATTCCGCATCCGCCGACTGCGGGCAAATCCTGTTCGAATTCAGCATCGAGCAGCAAGAGTCCAATGAAGAACCAACTACCACGCTGAGTGTTGATCAAGCAGCTGTTTTTTCCATACCAACCGATCCCTGCCAGCCACGCATAGTCACGTTCGAGTATTGGTGCTGAGTCAACGCAAGCTCGACAACCAACTCCAGGATGCGTTCTTTCGAGCCAACGAGCAACGTGTCTCAGCTTCTTTCGAACCACTTTGTGATAGTCACGACCCCATGCGTACTTTGCGACTTTTGGAGCACCATCAACTCTTTCAGTCTCGAGTGACTGCGCGTAGTTCAGACCGACAGCCAATACTGATTTGCATCCTGGGAGCAAGTTGCGAACTGTACGCCTCGCTTCTTGCGATCGCGCCATCCAGTCCATCCCCGCGTGGATGCCCTGCGATACCCACTCAAGATAGGCCTCGAAGTGTGGTGGATCGATTGCAGGACAGACCCCCGCAAGATCGAAGCCCGCGTCCAGTGCGGCCTTTTTGAGATCGCTCGAAGCTAATGCCACGCCCCATTGTTTCCGATAAAATGCCTCGCGTGACTGATTCGGTCGTTATCGGTGTCGATTTAGGCGGTACGAACGTTCGCGCCGCCGCATTCGATGAGATGGGGAAACCTGCGGGCCCAAGGGTGGAATCGCCATCCCACGCCAGAGACGGCGCGCCAAATACGATCGACGCCATCGTCGCTGCCATTGAGCAGGCAAAGACAGATCGAGACCTGGCCGCCGTCGGAATGGCGGTTCCCGGCCATATCGAAGGCGATCTCGTCCGCTGGGCACCGAATTTCGGAGCAACGATCGATGGCAAATTCAATTGTTACCGCGATGTAGACCTGGTGTCTCCGATTCGCGATGCGCTGAAGGTTCCAGTCAAGATGGGCAATGACGCGAACGTCGCCGCGCTGGGTGAGTACTGGTTTGGGTCTGGCAAAGGAGTCGCAAAGGGACTTGCGCTCATTACTATCGGGACAGGAATTGGAACGGGGATCGTGTTGACACCTGCATGCGTGTCGGGAGGATTGAAGCGCCCGACGATGCTGATTGGAGGTAACGGCGGCGGAGTCGAATTCGGTCACGTCGTGATCGTCAAAGATGGCGACGAATGCTCGTGTGGAACACGAGGATGCGTAGAAGCATATCTTGGAACAAACGGCTTGATTCGCCGCGCGATGCCACACATACCAGAAGATGTCGTTCTCACTCCGAAACTGCTCGCAGACTTCGCCGATGAAGGACACAAAGGTGCAATTGAGTTTTGGAAAGAAACGGGAGAGTATTTGGGAGTGCTTCTCGGGAATTTGATCAATGGTTTTGCTCTTGAAGTCATCGCAATCGGAGGACAAATCGCAAAAGCCTACAAGCACTTTCTGCCGACCGCAGTCGAAGTCGCAGGGCACAATGCGATTCCGACGCTGTGGCCGGACTGCAAAATCGTGCTTGCCGACAAAGTCGAAGACGCGGGACTATTGGGTGCATCAGTGCTTGCATGGGAAGCCGTCGAATGAACAAACAAGAAGCGACGCAAAAGCGAATCTGGGAACAAGTCGCAACAAATTGGGAAGCACATGCAGACGAAGTCGAAACGTGGTTTCAGCCCATTACCGACGCGATGGTCGATCTGCTCGACAAGCGAGGTGGACTGCTCGCTGACCTCGGATGCGGCGCGGGTTCGATCAAGTATCCAACCGAATGGCGCGCAATCGGACTCGACATAGCAGAAGACATGGTGCGTGCGCATGGCTGCGCGGCGATGGGAACCTTCGACCCATTGCCGTTCAAGAACGACACATTCGATGCGATCGTGTCGCGATTCGGCTTCATTTTTGCTTCGGACGTCAAATGTGCGTTTGCACAGTCGTATCGCGCGCTAAAGCCAAATGGACAAATCATTTTCTCGACATGGGGACCGCCAGAAAGTAACCTCTGGGTCGGCCCCCCCACAAAACTCGCGATCGAATGGCTCGGTTTGAACATGCCGCAGCCGACCGATCCGAGCGCATTTCGACTTGCAGACGCGAATGAAGTGCGAGAACTCTTGAAGGAGACTGGCTACGTCGACATCAGCGCATTCCAGGTCGAGGTGCCTCATTTCAGCCAAATGCAACCTGAAGCAGTATTCGAAAAAGTCATGGCATTGGCAGGCCCCGCTTCAACGCTCTACGCTCGGATGGAAGAGCCGATGAAGTCCGAATTCAAAGCGAAAGTCTTAGAGGGATATAGGACCGCCGACCTCACCGGCCATGCATTCGTCTGGCAGGCCAGACGACCCAAGTAGCACACTTTACAAACTCCGCAAAAAAACTATTGACATCTGGGCCGATTTCCCCTATATTGTTTCCGGCGAAAGCCTCTTCCCGGCTGTTGCCGGGAGAGGAGAGGACTACTGCGGGGGCCATTACAGGCTCCCGCTTCTCTTATTGCCCGGTATGCTCTCAGCGTGATTCGCCTCACACAACTCGTCGATTGCGCTGGTTGAGCGAGCAAACTCGGGCCTTCGCAGTTGGCGGAGGTTCTGGCGGCTCTGCCCCGCAGCTCACATCCTAACCTGCTCGTCGGATTCGATACCCACGACGACGCGGGAGTCTTTCGCGTGTCTGAACACCAAGCGCTCGTTCAAACGATGGACTTCTTCACCCCCATCGTCGACGACCCTTACTCCTATGGCCAAATCGCGGCCGCGAATGCACTAAGCGACGTCTATGCGATGGGAGGCCGCCCAATCACCGCAATGAACATCTGCTGTTTCGATCCGCAGATGGCCCCGGCACAAGTCTGGGCAGACATCCTGCGCGGAATGGCAGACAAAGTCGCTGAATCAGGTGCAGCGCTCGTCGGCGGACACAGTGTCGAGGACCCGATGCCAAAGTTCGGACTCTCGGTAACCGGACTCATCGACCCCACCCATATGCTCGACAACGCAGGCGCAGAGCCGGGCGACCTTATCTTCCTCTCCAAACCACTCGGCACAGGGATCATAACAAGCGCGGCCAAGTGGGACGACGAGTTTGCTTTCGATTCGCTGGTCGAAGATCCAGTCGCCCTGCCACAAGGCGCGACCGTGATTCAGGACTCGCCGATCGGCGTTGCCATCGCATGGATGTCGCACCTCAATCGCGAAGCGTCGGAGAGAGCCCTCGCTGCAGGAGCGAGGTGCGCGACCGACATCACCGGTTTCGGCCTCGCAGGTCACCTATTCAACGTAGCTCGATCGAGCGAAGTTGGAATCGAGATCGATTCTGCGGCGTTGCCTCTCTTGCCTCGAATTCAAGAGCTGGTCGAACGCAAAAACCTGACTGGAGGTTCAAAGAAAACTCGCGCACATCTTGGCAATAAGATGACGTTCGCGGACTCCGTACCCGATTGGCTGAAAGAAGTTGTCGTCGATCCCCAAACCAGCGGTGGTCTTGCGATTTTCAGCAAAACGCCGATTGAAGAATTTGCATGCATCGGAAGAACGTTCTCGGGAACAGCACAAATCGCTGTCCGATAGCGCTCACCAAATCGGTATCGGCGTTCCCACAACGTGCAATATTGCCATCGCGGTTGCACTCGTCGCCATAGCGCCAGCCATCACATAGGGTAGGCCGCTCTTAGACAATCGCCGCCAAAAGTTTGGCGAAAGCCGCGCGCTCTTTCGATAGTTCTCAATCATCTCGTTTGCTGCAGAGATAGCCCCTTCAACCTGCTTTCGATTCGGAGGTTTTGTTGTTACCAAGTACTGCACAACCCCCCCGACCGAACGCCATGTGAGCACGGTAAACGCCAATGCAAATAGCGGGCCAATCTGCCCCATAAATCTCCAACCAAAATCGAGCAGAATCAAAAACATCATCGCACCAACGGCAATGTTGGTGCCGCACCGGGGATGAACTCGCGGCATTCGCGAAACGACTTCAAAAACCAACGGTTCTCTTCGTTCGATTGCATGCACGACCATGTGCTCTGCGGCGTGCGTCCCGGAAATCGGCGACAATCGAATCATCAACAAGAAGATGAAAACTGGTCCGAGTTGAAAAATCGCGCCCGGCCATCCAACAGCATTGAATGCGTTTTCCATAAGTGGTGTGCCGGAAGCCCGCTCTGCAACTAACAAACCACCATACGTGACAGCGATACCGATGAAGTAGGTGATGAACAGCAATGCTCCAGTGATTGCAAGCGCGATTGGTTTCGCCCCCCCGCTCACCTCGCCATTCGTTAGATACACGCCTGCCGGAGTAGCCATGCCACCGACCAGCCCCGGCATTGCCGGTACCGGAGCGCGTCCGAACAGAGACATCGCGTGCACGACGCCCACATACCTTCCATCGACATCTGCGACAATCAATGTTTGCGCCCGAGCCTCCCGCAATACTGCTACTGCTTGAGTCAACGTCGCATTCGGTAACACGGTTAGCGGCTCGCGCATGATCGAATCCACTGGATCCAAAGGGGATGCGCCTCCCAAAAGCGCCGCCGTCAAGTCAGCCGACGCGACGGCACCGACCAAGTATCCGCCTGCAACGACTGGGACCGATTCCACGCCAGTTTCGCGGACGATCTCGACTGCCGATTGCAGCGTGGATTCACGAAATACTGGCCGAACGGGAGAAATGGCCGAGAGAACGGTCGCTTGGGACCCCAATGAAGACATTTGTTATTCGATGGTACTCCACAAATCGAACTCGCATCGCACCATGTTGAATGCGAAGAACAGTTACAGTCAAAACAAGACGACTCGAGAGCTTGCCTTTGCGCCGATTATCGGCCAACCGATGACGCCGGTCCGCTGATTCCACCAGTAACGAAGTTCGTCAACTTAGTGACGTCCGTGCCATCCGACCGACTGCTGAATAGGTTCGGCAGGATGTCTCGAGTGCTGATGAATGCCATCCGCTGCCCATTCGGGCTTGCAGCAGGAGAGTTATTTGAGTGCGCACCAGTCGTCAATTGTGTTCTGGCCGCACCCGGAACTGGGTCCATGATCGTCACGTGCAAACTGCCAGACTCGCCTGAACTGAAAAGAATCCTTCCACCTGGTGTCCAAGAGGGCTGCTCATTTTGCCAACTGCTAAACGTTAGTCTCTCTCGCCCCGTTCCATCAGGATTCATCAAGTAGAGTTCCGAAAAGCCATGCTCGTCATTGGACCACACAATCTTTTGTCCATTCGGGCTCCACGCAGGAGAGTAGTTCCCGTTCGCGTCCTCAGTCAGGCTAACGAAACCGGTGCCATCAGAATTGATTACGACAATGTCGCGATAGAACGACGACCCGTCAGCTACTGTGCTAAAGACAAACGCAATCTTTTGGCCATTGGGACTGAATGCTGGTTCGGCGGCCTCGCCGTTTAGAAACGTGATCCGCTGTTGATTCGATCCGTCTAAATCCATCATCCAAATCTCGCGCGCCCCGGATCGGTCGGAAACGAATGCGATCTTGTTCACGACAAAGTTGACGGTGGGGTCCGAATCGTATCCGGAATGGCTCGAGAGATTGTGCATCCCACCTCCACCGAACTGAATACGATAGATCTCCCAATTCCCTTCTGCCAGTGCCCCAAAGTAGACGTAGCTGAAACCGCCGCTCCCACCACAGGACATCAGAATCGGGCAAGTTAGTGCCACCATAAGCAGGATTCCTTTTCGCATGACCGCATACTTCGACTCATGTAAGCAGGATCCCTTCAAAATCTTAAAGCCTCAGTAGAGAAGAATCCGCCTACCTCTTTCTTTCAAGTGAGTGGTCAGGCCACTCCCGCAAGCCGCCTAATCTTTGCACCCATCGCCAGCAAGCGTGGAGTGTTTCTGAAGCCGCTGTTTGCGCGAAAAGCCTGCGCCTTGCGCCAAGCAGCAAGTGCAAAGCTTGGCTGATTCTGGGCAGCTAATGCAAGAGCTTCTGCCTCTAAACAGTATGTCGCCAGGAGGCTGCGCCCCTGATGTTCAAGCTCGGTCCGAAGGGCATTGATCATCGTGCAGGCACGGTCAGGCTCGGTCAAAACAGCAAGTCGACACTCCGCGAGACGAAGCAATGAATAATGCTCTACATCAACTTCCGGAATCACGATCTTCATTGCCTCGCTTGCGGCGTAATAATAGAATTCAAGGTCGTAAGATTCTGCAGACAGCACGGATGCATTAGCCCAAAAATGTAGGCGATCAGCGCGAGACTCTCCGCGAATCGATCCGAGTCTTGACTTGTATAGACGGAGTGCAGTTTCGCCATGTCCGGTGTTCCAAGCAAAGGCCGCAACTGCATTGTTCACAATTAGCTTCTGACCAAACTTTGAGGACTCCAATTCTGCAAGCAGAACTCGTGCCGTTCCCAAGTCACCGCATTCGAGTGCGAAAAAGAGACGTAGTGACTTTATGCGCGACAATTGGCTGTATCGTTTGGCATGGTGAGCGATACGAGAGCCACGGGCAATCCATTCTTCTGCTTCGCGCTTTCTGCCCATCATGAAGAGTACCCATGAGATCATCTCACAATGCTCAAAGGCATACGCGTCCTTTCGAGACTTAGGATTAGTCAGATAAAGGAGGGAAAGGCTCTGATGGGGCAATAGCCCCTTTGTCATTGACGGCGCACCAGCGAGAAGCCCTCTGGCACTGTCTTTGTCGATTGCTGCAACATCTCGGACTATTTGCGCAAATGCGCTCAATGGTTCGTGAATGTTCGCAGCTACGGATTGATTGCGAAATCTGTCGAAGGTTGGGTGCGAGTAGCCTGCGGCGATCAAACTTCCTTCCCGAACGCAGATTGTCACTTGTGCAGCAAATTGGATTGACTCGCGTCGGGCATCGACGATGTCTTCACCAAGCCATTGTCGCAATCTGCGAACTGATTGCCGCAACGCAGTCAGAGCAACCTCGCGATCCGCGGAAGGGTATATGGCTGCTGCAAGCGTCGCTCTGCTTCTCGCTTCCTGACCTGCCTCCGCCAGACAAACAGCAAGGGCAGCAACGCTCGCATTCGGTGCACGGCCAAGAGATCGGCCATTGGCTTCGGCCCACAGGAATTCACCAAGGTTAAGTGCTAAAGCAAGTTGCTCCATTGCGCTGCCTACGTCACGGTATGGTCACGAAAACCCTACTATACTTCAGCTAACAAGTTGGCTCAAGCGCAGGCTGCTGGCATATTGACGAACGGACAGCGGCATGAAAGAGCCTTGAAAGGAGAATCGAAGTTGAATACACGAAATAGCTTACGAAGGATGTGCATGGGTTCCTGCGCTGTTCTAACGGTTGTGTCGACCGGCTGCTTTCAGTGGGACTGCACGAACAACCTTCCAACCCAGCTCTTGACGTTTAGCACATGGCGACACGGCGACCTTGAAGTCTATCGAATGAGGGCTGACGGCTCCAATGAGCAAAGGCTTTCGAACAATTCGGCTTGGGACTACCAATCTGTCTTTAGCCCAGATGGGACAAAAATTGCGTTCGTTTCGACACGAGATGGCAACGAAGAAATCTACGTAATGAACGCGGATGGCAGCAATCAAGTGAACATTACTAACAGTAACGCCAATGAAGCGCATCCAAGATGGAGTCCAGATGGCACTAAGATCGTTTTCGATACCGATCGTGATGGCAACGATGAGATTTACATGATGAACGCGGACGGTTCTTCACCAATAAGATTGACAGACGATCCATCAGATGACATTATGCCGACGTTTAGTCCAAATGGAAACTTGATCGCATTCGCAAGCAATCGAGATGGGAATCGAGAGATTTACATCATGAATGTTGATGGAACCGGCCAAACGCGCCTGACTGATGCAACAGGAACAGATAAAGAGCCTGTATTCACTCGAGACGGGACACAAATCGTTTTTGTTTCGAGTCGTGATGGCAACGAAGAAATTTACATCATGGGAATCGACGGAAGCAATCAAACCAACCTTTCCAACCACCCTTCAAGCGACCGAGAACCCTACACAAACCCACGGGGAGGCACCATTGCTTTTAACACGAACAGGCATGGCAACTTTCAGTTGTACTCGATGTCGCTAAATGGTGCGAACCTCAACCGACTTTCCAACAACAATTCCGACGAAGGTCTGCCAGCATACAGTCCTTAGTGTCACGTCTGGAATCGAAACAAGATCAGTTCTCTTGCCAATCAATGAAACATCGCCTTGGGCTGCCAAGCAAGCCTCGCGGCTGCCCGCTATGATAGACGGGACTGTGGCGGTCTGCACTCCTTCGTCAAGGAAGCACTAGCCACCAAGGGATTTGCATCGCGACCACCGAGTTCTGTCCTCTCTCACGCTGCTTTGCATTCCGGCCAGAGTTCCGCATAATCGTGTTTTGTGAAACAGCCCGATTCCATTGCTACTTCGCACCCTTCGGTGATGCATCCTTCGAACCTCGTCGGCGAGGACAAGAGGCACGCGATCATTCGTCACAACGAAAAGATTCTCGACTGGCTCGCGAGTCACGTGCTGGCCTCCATCTTGATGTTTGATGCAGCGCTCATCTTGCCCCTGTTGGTTATCCCAATGAACGACAGCATCAAGATCACGCTCGGCGTCATTTCTGGATCGTGGATTCAATGGTGGGCGCTCCCTGCCTTGCAGCGATCACAGGTCAAGGCGGAACAAGAGCGAGAGAGGAAGGCCGAGGCGGACCACCGTGCGCTGACGCACATCGCCCATACGGTGGACGCCATTTTGTCAAAGCTGGAGACAAAAGATGCGCGCAACGCTTAGCTGCTATGTGTCTCACCGAGGCCGCAACCGAGCGAGAGGGCTTGCGCCAAACGAAGCCATGAAACGGAATGACTGAAATTGCATTCATCAGTTGACGAATGCCCATGCTAAGGTCTTAAACCTCGTGTACGCCATCATGTGAAAACACGCAGAAACTCCTCACCAGACCACAAGAATCCACATTCCAACAATTGCAGTGATTTCAGTGACGACGGTGACGCGTTAACAAATCAAGGTCAAAACCAAATTAAAACTCGTCACCACACAACTGAATAGAATTAAAATTCTCGTCTGCGACAGTCGGAAAACACCAAGGTGATGGACCAACGACGTCAACTAAACTCAAAAGCAATTCCTGAGCTGGACAGTAACTCATTGATCCGGCCGCTGCCGACAGGGAGAGATCGATTCGGCCGGGCCAAGTTGGGAGACCCGAACCCGGTATACTCGCTCGTCCCGCCATGCCTACGCTCATTATCGTCGGCGCGCTTTGGGGCGACGAGGCCAAGGGAAAACTCGTCGACGTCTTTGGAGAAAGCGCCAGGTTCAACGTCCGCTACAGCGGGGGCAACAACGCAGGCCACACCGTCAAAGTAGGCTCGGAAACGTATAAGTTCCACCTGATTCCATCAGGCATTCTCCATGAATCCTGCACCGCCGTACTCGGGGCAGGAATGGTGATTTGCCCCGCGGCCTTAGTGGAAGAGCTGAAGACATTTCGCGAGAAGTCCGGGCGAGAAGGAAAGCTTCTGATCTCCGGCGCGGCGCACGTCGTGTTTCCTTATCATCGCTCACAAGACGCAGCCGAAGAAGAGATGCGAGGCGACAATCCGCTCGGCACAACCAAGCGCGGCATCGGTCCGGCTTACCAAGACAAAGTGTCGCGAATCGGAATTCGAATGTGGGAATTCGTCGATCCGAACCGATTGACATCGCGCGTCAAAGAGGTCGTTTCACTTAAGAACCGAACGTTGCAAGCTTTCGGTGAGAAACCGATCGACGCCGATGCGATCATTGCCGAATATTGTGCTTACGCCGATCTCATTAGGCCCTTTGTAGGCGAAGCGGAACTGATCGTAAACGAAGCGATCAGGCGCGGGGAAAAAGTCTTGTTCGAGGGCGCACAAGGAACGCTACTCGACATCGACATGGGGACGTATCCCTACGTAACTGGAAGCCATCCGACTTCCGGAGGGGCTTGTGTTGGAACCGGCTTACCTCCAACAATGATCGACAACGTCTTGGGCGTATGCGCCGCTTATGCGACTCGAGTCGGAGCAGGTCCGTTCCCAACGGAACTCCACAATGAAATTGGCGAGCGCATTCGAATCCAAGGCAACGAATTCGGCACAACGACTGGCAGGGCACGAAGAACCGGATGGCTCGACCTGGTCGCTCTTCGTCATGCATCGCGCATCAACGGCTTCACTTCGCTTGCAATTACGCGCCTCGATGTCCTCAGCGGATTCGAAGAAGTTGGCTTATGCACGAGTTACGAAGTCGATGGACATCAAACGGATGCTTTTCCTTCAGACACGATGAAGCTGGAGGCGGCAAAGCCGCTTCTTGAGATGCAGCCAGGATGGAACGAAAACCTGTCGAATTGCAAGACATATGAAGAGTTGCCGAAAGAAGCCCAGCGTTTTGTCGATAGAATCGAGATGTTCACGGAGACTCCGGTATCGCTTATCTCGGTGGGACCCGAGCGAACCGAGACAATCTATTTGAAGCCGAGTTTGATTTGGAACTAAGCGGCTTCTGTTTTCGCGGTCGCAGCCATTTCGGGATAAATCCGCTTGAGCGCACCTCTGACATAAAGCTCTCGCAATGTTGCTAAGATTTTCGGGTCGTAGTGGCGACCCGATTCTGACTCAAGCTGAGCGAAGATCTCTTCTGGTTGCAGGATTTCGCGATACGACCTTCTCGAATTCATCGCATCCCAAGCGTCGGCGACTGCGAGAATGCGCAGCGATAGGCCAATGTTCTCGCCAGTGAGCGCGTCGGGATAGCCGCTCCCATCGAGCCACTCATGGTGATTCCGAATCAATCCGAGAACGGAATCATTCAAGCCGAGCGGCTTGCATATCTCGTAGCCGACCAAGGGATGGGCACGCATAATGGCAAGCTCTTCGTGCGTCAAGCCGCCTGGCTTATTCAGCACCTCATCGGGAACGCCGATTTTTCCGACATCGTGCAGCAGCGCACCGACTCGCAACTCTTCCATCTCTTTCGCGGACAGCGAATGGGCGGCAGCCAAGAGCATCGACACACTGCAGACTCTTTCAGAATGTCCCCGCGTGTACTCATCACGGGCCTCAAGTGTTCTAACGAGAGCCTCGAGCGATCTCACGTAGGCAGTTCGAAGCCGAGTCTCCATTCGAGCATTCAAAATCGAAACTGAAATCAGCGACGCGAAGGTCTTAAGCAAATCAACATCTGCCGCTTCGAACATTTCGCTGCGGTTTGGATCGATGACGGTCAATGTTCCGTATAGTTTCTCACCGGATTCAATGCCTCCATCCGGAGAGATCTTCGCAACAAGCGGAACGCTAACAATCGCGTGTGCCCCCCCTAAATGCATCTGCCCATCCGGGCTAGATTCAACGCGGTTGATGATTTCGCCAGTCCTGGCTGCAACGACGGACGCGCCGCCAGTTATCTCTGTTCCATCCAGCATCTTAACTTGCGAGTATCCATGCGTTAGCGCAACTCTAAGCGAACCCTGTTCATCTCCGATAAGGATGTAACCAAACAAGGCACCCGACTCGCGAACTGCTGCTGCAAGCAACTTCGGAAGTATCGAGGTTTGGTCCTTTTCTGAGGTCAGTCCTGCACCGCACGCGAGGAGAGCGGAAAGTCTCTTTGCGCGTGCTGCCATCGCTTCTTCTTCTACGTGAAACTTCGCTAATCCCAGTGCAACGATTGAAGAAGCTAAGACCGTTACCAGTGCGAGAATCGCGTAAGCTCCGTTTCCATGCATCCACTCGCCAGCAACACCTGCAACACCGAGCAACACGGCAAAACACGTAACTCTCATTCTGCTTCTCGATGCAATCGCTTCTGTTAGGATCAGACCGGAACCGAGCACCCAGCAGAATGGAATCGATTCCGTTAAGGATAACGCTGCGGCGGCAACCGCAACGACTTCGATCGCTCGAACCCAACCGGCAATGGCGGCGCGCTTGGGACGAGTAAGTCGGTCACTTGCGGTTAGAAAAGAGGACCCGGCAGACAAGATGAGGACACCACCATAAGCGAGCCAAACAACCCAGCTTGCCTTGCCAAGGAGGAGCAATCCACCGGCAGCGACTAAGACTGCCAGCCGGGATGCCGCCGTTAGTCGTTCTATGCGTTTCCTAAAATCTGAGCGAATACTCAAGTTTGGAGCACCTGTGTCGCCTGCACATGTCCAGATCCGGCTGGACCCCAAGCGTCCTGTTAGGATTGTCGGCTAGCTGAGAGATTCCTTTAGGTTTTCTTTGGAGCGGGCGACGGGGGTCGAACCCGCGACCCTCTGCTTGGGAAGCAGATGCTCTACCACTGAGCTACACCCGCTCGGACAAGATCTATTCTACACCGCATTCTTCTGTTGTTCAGGCCCAAGTTTGGGATTTCGATAGGCAAAAACGCCACCGGCGGCCCACCTGCGATTTCGCTAAATACCTGGTAATCAGAGTGTCCACTTGGCCTGAATTGCATGGAACGCTCACATTATGCGGATCAAGTGGGCATGCTTGACGCTGCTCCTGGGCATGGCGGCCCCTGGGCTGGCAGCTGACTACGAGCTCGTGGTGCCAAACACCGGCTCGAACATTAAGAACAGTCCGGTACTGGTTGTTTATCCCAACGGAAGCTTAGGCGAGGGGGACCGAATCGTCAGCGTACGATTCGGCGGCGGCAAGCCAGGCTCGATCCAGTGTAAGGTCGAAGGCAAGACTAAAGCCGAAGGCAAGTTGCTGGCTCCTGGACCGGAGGTCGGAGAATTCGTCGGCAAGGTGTTTCTCGGCGAAGGTTCTGCACCGAGCAAGGCCGTTGGCGCTTCGCTAGTCGAGGTGCCGCCAGGCGCGGCGAAGCAGGTGGCTGCCGCAGCCAAGGCGGCTGCCAAAGAGTCGGAAGGAGTCCCGGGTTGGGTGATTTGGGCAGGAGCAGGCGTTGGATTAGGCTTCTTGCTTCTTTTTGTTCGCTCACAGGTTTCCGGGAGGCGGACAAGTCCTACGAGTCCGATTGGACCAAGCAGGCGGAGTTCGGTTGGCGATATGTTTGCTGAATTGCAATCGAAGCTTGAACAACTCGCTGACACACAACACGAACTGGTTTCCAATCCGCCAGGAGCAAAAGAGGCCAAGAAGAAGCTTACATCAATTGAAGATCGTTTGAGCAAGTTGGAGTCCGCTACAGGCGTGGCCACCCAATCTACGAGCAAGCTGACAAGCAGCATCGCTGCGCTTGAGAGGCGACTTGTCGAGTTACACGAATCTCAGAAGTCTCTAGGCGATCAAGTCACATCAATTAGGCAACTGCATGAAGTGGCTAAATCGGACCGAGCGGCGGACATCAAGGCTACTTCACAAGAATTGTCTGAACTGAAGAAGAGCCTGATGGATGCCATGTCGGACTCGTATGCAAGATTCGAGACCACAATTAATGCGATATCAAAAAGGATTGAGGAAGCGACGAACCGAATCACGGCGATCGAAGCAAAGAAATCTGCCACTCCGTCCGATCTTGCACCCCTCGCACAAGGGTTGAAAGACTTGGCAGAACAATCGAAGGCATCGCTCTCGCAACTCGACATTCGCGTCGCAGAACTTCGTTCGGTCTTTGAAACTGCAGCACAACCTAACGAGGTTATCGTCGGCTTGGAAGAACGACTGAACGAGATTTCCGCAAAATTCGAGAACGTTGAGACAAAGATCTCAGAACTGCCTACTCATGTCGACAATAACGAGCCTTTGGTCGGCAGGCTCGATGAACTCGCAGCAAAGTTCAGTGAAATCGAATCGAAGCTCGATCGACCAGAGCCTGAGCCAATCGACTTGGAACCCCTTTCCGTGCGACTTGAGGAATTCAGTGAAAGGCTGGCTGAATTCGAAGCGCAGATCGCTGCGTCCGCCGATTCGCCGATCGAACTTGAGCCGCTTTCGCGGCGAGTCGAAGATCTCTTTGCCACAATGACTGAGGTTTCGAAGAGACTTGACGACGCACAACAGCAAAGTGGCGATCGTGAAGCGGTCGAAGCGTTGGCAATCAGGGTAGCTGAACTGCAAGAAAGGGTTGAGTCGGAGCGTAAAGAATCACCGCAGACAGAAATGCTGTCGCAAAGGATCTCTGAAATCGCGGATCAACTTCAAGCGTTGGATATTCGACTTTCAAGACAGCCGAGCGAACCACAAGTGCATGAGACTGCCTCTAAAGATGACGAAGCAGAGGTTGCGCCGACGGCCACGTTGGTCCTTGAAACGTCGAATGAAATGGATTCAGACCTCGACGATGTGGAAGAGCCTGAACTCGTCACGCCTAAGGGTTGGTCGAGCGCACTAGGCTCACCTGAAGGAAGATCGAGTGCAGAGTTTCATCGAGGCCTTAGACTAAGCGGGGATTCTAAGCCTAATCTTTTGCACCCAGTCGATTCGCCAATTGGAACGTCGCCGGTCGGCGCACCGATCGCTTATGGAAGGAGGCTGCTTTACACGCACGGACCCGCTATTCGCGGATTCTGGCCCGGAAGAGAGGATCGCGGAATTGCGTTGCCTGAGTCAGTACCGCCAGATGATTGGCGTTTGATCGCGCACGAGTCTTTGGTGTATTGCGTCGGCGAATCGTCTGTGCATGTGGGCGATCTGAACGCGTGGGCAAGGAAGACCACATTTCCAGGAACGTTCTTCGCCCAATCGCACACGGCCAACCATTGGGTTGGAGCATTCGACCGGAATGGCCATGCATACATTGACTATCGAACGCCGAAGGGCGATCCAGTCACCGAGCCCGTAGCGCTCGAGTTGCCATCCGAAAGCCTGGTGCTTGCAAGTTCGGGCCATCGCGTGTTTGCTTATGGCAAGGACGGCAATGTCGTACTAGCTGAAGGGGAAGCATTGCATCATGTCGGTTCATTCAGCGGAAGACCCATTAGAGTCTGCCGACACAAAGACTCAAGTCTTGCGCTCGTGGAGCGAACAGGCGGGTTCGCGATTGAATTGCTAGCTGACAACGGAAAGATTGTCTCACAAACTGAGTTGTCATTCGAGCCCGAACCGGAAGCGTTTGTGGCGATGGGATCGCGGCTTTATCTCTTTGATCGAGAGGAACATCAGTTCATCGCTATCGATTTGAAGAAGATGGAGATTGCGCAGCAGTGGTCTTCGAGAGACGTTTCGAGGGTACGAAAACTTTCGGGAATTCAGTCGGCTCGCGCTCACTTTCTCGCTGTTGTTGGCGCATCAGGTGAGAAGAATACAGGGCGCGCTTTCGTCGTCGACGTGAAGACAGGTAAGGAGTACAAGCTTTGCGAAGTTCTGGAACCACACGTATCGGTTATACCGGTCGACAGTCATGTGGCGGTCGTTACTCGATGCTCCTATCAGAACATCGTTAGAGTGTTTGCGCCGTTCGACTCAGGAAATCTTGCAAAAGCTGCGTGAGTTCACCCATAAAGTGCTTGGAGCGGCTGATGGGAATCGAACCCACGTCACCTGCTTGGAAGGCAGGGGCTTTACCATTAAGCTACAGCCGCTCGTGCAGGGCAATAGTACCTCCGAAGGTTATCTGGTGTCTTGCGGCCAAATCAGGGCCCTAGGCATTGCCATGCTTCGCTCATCTTGCTCCCAAACGACACCACGCCAAGGTGTGAGCGTGCAGTATGCTGCATAAGTTCATCAAAAGCGATCTCAATTGCTGATCCAGCATGTAGCGCCAGGGAACGAAACTCGCGCTGAGTCCGTCAGTAAGTTTAAGAATTCTGACAAGCCTTGCTCGTAATTAGTCCCTCTCCTCCCAAAGAGGCCTCGGCATCCTCCCCTCCGGCCGAGGCCTCTCGCTTTCAAGTTCGGATGGTTCACATTGACCGACAGAAAAAAGGAAGCCCCGGCACTTTGCTGAGCCGGGGCTTTCTGTCGTTCAGGTGGACTTAGATTCGGGGCTGCGTGCGGCTCGTTCCAGCTTCCACGATGTAGAAGTTGCCACGATACTCTTGCAGCGTGAATGTCATCCACACTGTTTGCTGGTAGTTGTTCGGATCGACGAAGTCATGACGCGCTACCACGACGAATTCACCTGTTCGCGCTTGGCGAACGCGCTCAATCTCGTAGTTTGTGGTGTACACGTTATGAATGAGGTCGGCGGTCATATCGTAGTAGTCCGCACCGCTCAACGTATAGGCGTAGTTACCATCGATATAGATGTTCACTTGGCCATCGTATGTCAAGAACTGCTCAAGTTGAGAAGGGTCCTCGAAACGAAATGCATCGGTCAATGAACTCAAAGCTCTGTCAATCGGACGATAGCTGCTCGCATAGGTGTAACCGTAACCACCGTAGTAAGTGTTGTATGTTACGCCGTATCCGATATATCTCCAATTCACGTAGCCAGTATTGAGAATGAGTACGACAGGTGTGATGATCACAACTCGATCATATTGTACGTATGCTGGAATCGAGACGTACCAGTAGTACGGTGAGAAATAGCAGCGGTATGCCCATGGGTCGACGACGTACCACCGATATCCGAAGAACCAATCGCGCCACCATGGATAGTAGTGCGTGTATCCGTACCGACAGTGGCTACCATAGTAGTAGTTTCGATCGACGTAATACGGGTCCTTGATTTTCGGCCCAGCTGGCACAGGAAACGCCATTGGCGTTTTGTGCGCTCTCGAGTCGCCGAACGGAATATTCGAGGATCGGTCTGTCTGGAAACCGCCAGTTCGAGGATTGAAGGCTGGTCCTTGTGGGTTCTTGGGTTTGAACTGGTCAGTAATCGGGATGTCCGGATTGAAGATTCTTCCCCGATCGGAGAAACCTGGCTTCGGCCCTGGCTGGCTTATTGGGTTACCGTTCTGCCCATTCCGATCGCCGATCACGCCCGGGCCTTGGGTCCTGCTGCCGTTGTTGCCTGAGTTTCCGTTGCCGAGACCACCACCTGTTCCCGGAGGATTCTGCGTTGGAGGGTTGCCTTGACCCAGACCGCCACCATTGTTTGCGGGAGGGTTCTGCTTGGGCGGATTGTTCGCCGGCGGAGGAGTCTGCCTCGGAGGGTTGCCTTGACCCAGACCGCCACCATTGTTTGCGGGAGGGTTCTGCTTGGGCGGATTGTTCGCCGGCGGAGGAGTCTGCCTTGGAGGGTTGCCTTGACCCAGACCGCCACCATTGTTTGCGGGAGGGTTCTGCTTGGGCGGATTGTTCGCTGGGGGCGGAGTCTGCCTTGGAGGGTTGTTTGCCGGGGGCGGTGTTTGCTTTGGTGGATTGTTCGCTGGCGGAGTCTGCCTCGGTGGGTTGTTCGCCGGCGGAGGAGTCTGCCTCGGTGGGTTGTTTGCCGGGGGCGGCGTTTGTTTCGGAGGATTGCCTTGACCCAGCCCGCCTCCACTTCCAGGGGGACTCTGCTTTGGTGGTGGCGACGACTTAGGTGGGTCCTGCTTACCTGGCGGGTTGCCCTTTTGGATCTGAGCTCCCGAGGGCATGAGAGCGATTACAAAACCTAAAATAGCTGTCGTTACAAAGATTCTCTTCAATTTAGAGCCTCCGCCACCAACGAATGGTGATGACAACTATTCTACGGCAAACGCCAGGGAATAGAGCCTACACTCTTACCGGCAACGTTGCCGGCTTTGCCTCCGTTGGCAGCAGAAGATTGACGCTCTAAGTGTAAGAACGTTACGGTATCGGCACGCCGATTCTCGGTCGAATACCGTTCATTCCAGTCAAATTGGCTTTTGACTGAACCCGCTCGATTTCGAATCGAACGGAAGCGCGGAAACCTTGGACCGCCCTAACTTCATCCTGTGTCAAGGCTGAAAGCGGCCTGCCCAGCGTCATCGGGCCCATGATGCGGCCGGATTGCTGTACATCCCCGAGGCCGAGCGCGTGGCCAAGCTCATGGGCGGTGATGTGAGCGATCTCTCCGGAGGACATCCACGTTCGTCCCTCTCTGAACCGAACAATGCTGATCTGCGCCGCAAACTCAAAATAATGCACGTCTGGGCCCCACTGAATGCGGCGCCGAGCCGTGATTTCGCCTTTACAGTCAACGCCTTGGTGTGAATGACCCTGGATCGAGTCGACAAATCGAATTGTTACTTGCGCGTCAGGCCTGTCCGTCAATGAAAAGGGCATATCGCTTCCAAGGGCGTCTCGCCACATCCTGAGCCCGCTCTGAACTCCTTGCCTGAATTCCTCTGCGACGCTTGTTGGTAAACCCGAATAGTCGACCCGAACGTTCGTCCGAGGTACAAGCAATACCTTCAACATTGCAAGTCCCTTTTGGTGGTCTCCCTCGCTAGACGCGGCCAAAGCACGCGAAAAGTAGTCTGCCGAGGCGTTGTCGACCAAATGAGAGAAATTGGCCGATGCCCCAGCAGTTCCAGTGATGAGGATTGCTAGGCCGAGTACGGTCATGGACTTGATCCCTCCAAAAAGGCTTCTTGTCCTTTGAGCCATTCCGCTTCCCGGCGAGACGGCGACACGCAAGTTTGGCAGGAAATCCCAGAAAAAAGACGGGATTCGCGTGCCAGAATTGCCTCATGAGTCGATATCGAGTTCTTGTCACTTTGAAGCCCGCCCTACTTGACTCTGCTGGTAGAGCGGTAACGGATTCGCTTAGAGCTATGGGCTTCGAGTCTGTCGAAGACGTTAGAGTCGGCAAGCTCATCGATGTAACACTAAAAGATGGATCCAAGCAAGAAGTCGAGGATATGGCGAAGAGACTGCTTGCAAACCCCGTTATCGAAGCATTCGAGGTGGTCGAGACAACGTGAGGATCGCGATCATTCAAACTCCTGGGAGCAATTGCGATCAAGACGCATTCCATGCTCTCAATGACCGGCTCGGTTTTGCTGCAAACTATGTTTGGCACAAAGAAACGTCGTTGCAAGGATACGATGCGGTCGTGGTGCCTGGCGGTTTCACTTATGGCGATTACTTGCGTGGCGGTGCAATAGCTTCGCGTTCGCCAATTGTCTCGGAAGTCGTACGGTTTGCAAACGAAGGCAGACCTGTCATCGGAATATGCAATGGATTCCAAATTCTTACTGAAGCTGGCGTTCTGCCCGGGGCGTTAGTACGGAATGCCGGAATGAAGTTTATCTGCAGAAAGGTTTACATCAAGCCCATCAACAAGACCTCGCTTTGGACTTCGGGGATCGACAACGTACTGCGCGTGCCCATCGCCCACAACGAAGGCAGATACATAGCAGACGATGAGACTATCACGATGCTGCGCAACGAGGATCGCATTGCGTTCGCGTACTGCGGTTCTGACGGTCAAGTTAGCGGAGATTACAATCCGAACGGAGCGATGGAGAACATCGCAGGCATTCTCAATGAAAGGGGAAACGTACTTGGAATGATGCCCCACCCAGAGCGCGCCTGCGCGGAGATTCTTGGTGGTATCGATGGCAAGTCGATTCTGTCGAAACTCGCTGGATGAGGCATACTTCTCGCCGTGCGACAGGCGAAACCCGAAATTCTGATTGTTGTCGTTGTCGCTGCTCTTGTGTCAGTTCCTGGCTTGTTCGCAGGTTTGGTTTCAGACGATTTCGCATTGATTCGGGCAATATCCGATGGTGGCCCGTTCGGGGTTTGGTCGCATTCGCCATCGGACTTCTTTAGGCCTCTCGTTTCGCTAACCGTTTGGGTCGATTACTCAATTTGGGGATTGAATCCACTCGGTTACCATATCACCAATTCGATTGCGTATGTGTTGTGCGTGTTCTTAGTGTTTCTCATTGCAAGGGAGATCGTGCCTGGAGCGGCTTTGCTTTGCGGAATCCTCTTCGCAGCGCTTCCCATTCATGCAGAAGCGGTCTACTGGGTATCAGGGCGTACAGATCTTTTAGCCACGATGTTTTTCGCCGCAGCGTTCTTGCTTCATCTTCGAGGTCGCCTGCTGCTCACACTTTTGTTGTTCTCGCTCGCACTGCTTTGCAAAGAAAGTGCAATCGTCTTTCCATTCGTCATTCTCGCGTACGATCTCTTCACAGGCAGAGGCAAAGGCACGTTCAGGGCCTTTTCTGGCGCTCTTAGCTTTCTAGTTCTCTATGTTCTTGCTCGATCGCTGGTTGTCGGAGAGTTGATAGGAGGATATCGCCAAGGCCACTTTGATTCTTCCCTCGGCGAAGTCATTGTAAATGCAATGGTGCAATTCTTCAAACCGTTCTTGCCTTCTCCGGTTCTTGCAGGTTCTATTCAGTTGGTATTACTGATCATCGCTGCATCGTCGATAGCAGCCCTGTTGCTTCGTTCAACAATCCCAGCCAAGAAACTCGCTTTTTGTATTGTTGCGATGCTGCTTGCGATTCTTCCGACATTGACGCTGAGAGTTCCATTGTCAACAACCTTCAATGATCGGTTCGTGTTTCTCGCTTCCGTATTTGCAGCCCTTATCGTTTCAGTCGCTTTCGATTCTAATCGGATATCGAATTTGGTAGTTGCAGCCTTCCTTTGCTTGACCTTCGCAGTCAATGCTATTGCGCTGTCGTTCAATTGGATTCAAGCAGGACGACAAGCAGATACCTTTCTTCGGTCGGCAATGAGCTTCGATAGACCACTTGCGATTGTTGGTGTTCCTGACAATTACCGTGGAGCTTATGTGTTTCGAGAAGGCCTTTCAGATGCGTTGAGCCTGCATGGGTATGCCGGAGAGTCTCCTGTCGTCTTGTCCCGAATTTCCATTTCGGACTGGCCTGCTTCAATCGAATACGATGGAAGGTTTCGCACTAGTCCCGAAGCGACTTTGCTTCCAGGCGATGTCGAACCAAGCATTGCAAAGCTTGAAGGTGACAATCTCGTTGTTCTCGACTGGAGTGCACTCGAAGACAGAGCAATCGTTATGTACGTCGAAGGAAAGCTCGAAAGAGTCGAACGATGACAGGAGAATAAGCAACGATAGGCGCTGTGGAGGTGAATCGATCAAGACAGATTTCCATGACTCAAGCAACATTGGCCATTAGATCGGCAGCGCGTTCGGGCCGAAATCTGCCTCGTAATACGGCAAGATGTAGTCTCCTGATGGGAATATCTCGTCAATTTTTCGAATGGTTTCTTCATCCAACTTAATCTGTGTGGCAGCAATCAAGCCATCGAATTGTTCCACTTTGCGAGCGCCTGTAATAGCGGAAGTGATTCCTGGTTGATTCAACACCCACCCAAGAGCAAGGGCCGTTAGTGAAATCCCAAGGTCATCTGCAATCGACTTCAAGCTTTTCGTCGCAGCAATCGTCTTTTCACTAACGCGGTTGTTCGGATCAGATTTCGAGTATCTGCCATCTCTCGCATCATCGAGGTACTTGCCACTTAGCTGGCCGCCAGCAAGCGGTGACCACGGGATGACAGCATAGTTGTATGTTCTGCAGAACGGCAAGAGTTCTCTTTCGATGCGACGATCAAAGAGGTTGTAGGGAGGCTGCTCGCTGACGAAACGATTGGTCCCTAATTCGCGGGCGATGTAGTGCGCTTCGGCGACCTGCCACGCAGCGAACGTCGATGTCCCGATGTACCTGACCTTGCCGGCTCGGATTAGGTCGTCCAGTGCGCGCAATGTTTCATCGATCGGAATCGACGGCTGTGGGCGATGGGCTTGGTACAGATCGATCCAATCGGTTTGCAATCGCTTCAGCGACTCTTCGCATTGCATGACAATATGGCGACGAGAATTGCCCCAGTCATTCGGATCATTTCCCATCTTTCCGTGGAACTTGGTCGCTATGAAAAGTTTGTCTCGCCCGCCTTTGATAAGCTCTCCCAGAATGGTCTCGCTCGTTCCGCGGGCGTATACATTTGCCGTGTCGAAGAAATTGATGCCGACGTCGATCGCTTTCGCAAACACTCTGGCGGAATCCTCCTTCGTGCTGCCCCAATCGTCTGGCTCCCAGCCGAATGTCATCGTTCCAAAGCAGAGCGGGCTGACCATCACTCCAGTGCGGCCGAACTGGCGATACTCCATAGTTGGAGATTACCTATTGAGGAAGTCCTGGATGTAGCGCAAGTCTTCTAAATTGTCGAAGTCCATTGCTGTTTCAGGAAGCGCGTGCGGTATGAGCCTAACCGGCGCATCAAAGGCCCTTTCGACCGCGCGCTCTGCGGTCGCGAAAGTAGCCAAACCTAGCACGTATTGCAGCAAGTTTCCAAATCCCAACTTCAAAGCCAATTTGAGTTGCGACTTACGATTAGCATTGGCTGCTTCAAGAGTCACAAGTGCCCGGTCAAATGCATCGCGAGTTGCACCGTAGATGGAAGCGGCAACAAAACGGCCTTCACGCAATCGAACGTAGCTTGCTGGCACTCCCGGATAGGCGGTCTGCAGAACTTCGGATCGAATGAGTCCGGCTGTGAATCCTTGAATGCCTTCAGAATGATGGACAAATTCCCTCACAGAAGGTGCTGTCAGCAACGGCAGGTCTGCAGCAAGGAGCAAAAGCGGACGATTCGTGCCAACCACGTCCGCGCCACTCCGAGCACTGCGAATTGCGTTATGTCCCGGTTCTGCAAACTTCACTTCATTGGATAGTGCGAGATTATCCTTTACGTCTTCGCCAGCGACAACGACGACTTCAGGTATTCCGGCCTGCAAACAAGCTTCGATGACAATGTCGCCAGAACAACGACCTCCAAATTGGACGAGCGCCTTGTTATTCTTGCCCGTTGCGTCCCTTAGCTCGCCTCCAAGGTTGCCGCCAGCTGCGATGATGGCTGCCCAATCACTTACGCTTTGCATTGGCGTTCAAATCTTTTGGCGCAAGAAACGTGAAAGGTTCGAAAGGAATGTTTCTGATCAATCCAAAGCCCACAACAAGAATCACCGCTGCCGCTGTCGCCTTCGTTCCTTTTAGTTGTGGATGGCTCCAGGTGCCGGTTAGAACATAGCGGGCACCTGCAATGTAGAACCAAATGGAAAGTGGCAGTCCGATAAAAATGAAGAGCAAATTCTGACTGATCGCGCCCAAGACGTCACCATGCAAGAGCAAGTGAACGCTCCTCGTTCCACCGCAACCTGGACAGTAAAGACCCGTCGTTTGCACCAAAAGGCACTTCGGCCAAAAGGTCTGCCCCGCCGGCGGAACGATGTAGATGAAGATTGCAAATCCAATGATCGCAATCAGTAAGCAAGAAACTGCGATTCTGCGGGACATATCGAATCAAAACGGCAATGACGAAGCCACAAGACCAAGATAGCAACAGGGTGCCAGAATCCCTAACACAAAGCTTATCGTTGCAAAAGTCTTTGCTTTGTTCGACGAATCTAATGCTTGCGCGTAGTTTCCTGATCGCAACTGGCTATCGACTTGCGCTGCGAAGATGATCGCGGCTACCCCAAGTGGCATGCAACAAAAGACTGTGACGAGAATCGATTCGACGAGGTAGTTCTTCACCGCCACCGGAGCGAAGCCTGGAGCCTGCCCAAATCCTGGGCTCCTTGGCGGTTGGGACCAATTTGGGGCGTGGTGAGAGGGCGGCACGTACATTTGCGTCGGATCGGGCGGGGGCTGACCGAACGGAGTTTGTCCGCTCGGGCCATTGGGCGGCTGACTTGGTCCTGGCTGGGGCCGCGAAAAGCCCTGGAGCGTGTGCCCGCATACGGTGCAGAACACCGAATCCGATCTGACCGTTGCGCCGCACTTTGGGCAATTACCAGGTTGATTCATCGATCCCTTTCACTTCTTTACCCGACATCGAAGGCACAGGCTGCGCCGAGACGTTCAAAATGAGTCTATGTTCGCCTCATTTCTCATCGGCTTTCAGCAAATACTCGTTCCGATCCCAGAGCCGATTCTCGGCGAAATTGAGGCAGGGCGGGCGAGGATTTCAGCGACCAGGCACGATCTTGGGGACCCAAAGCATGTTTTCGACGGAGACGAGGGATCCGTTTGGCGGACACCGTCGATCAACCCCGCTGAGATCGTCATCGAATTCGACAGCCCTCGAGAGGCAAAGGCTTTCAGAGTGAAGTTGCTCAACTCGAACGAGTATCAGATCGAAGCGGCGAACTCTCTGGTAGACCTTCGCAATCGAGCGGGAAGCTATCAAAACGTGTCCGGGTTGCAAAGATGCGGCGAGTCCGGTGAGGGCATTATCACTCTCGACGAACCAGTCAGCGCAAGAGTATGGCGGCTCTGGATTCATCGCACAAAGGGCGATGACTATGTCCATGTTTATGAGTGGCAATTCGCACGAATGGTGCCGGCGGAGGGAGTTAGGATCGAGATGGTTCCCGCAAGGCCCGAATGGAAACCAAGCGAAGCAATTCCAGACGGCGGAGTCGTGCGAATGCGCGCCTACGCATTCGCTGGTGACATTTCCATTGAAGCCACCCATCTCGGACGATGGGTTGCCGATGGATTCGTTGCCTGGCCGGACGGTGGAGCGAACGCCTTTCGAGCTGTAACAGACGACAAGGCGACACTGCGATTCGTTGCTGGCAACCTATCTGCCGAAAAGACATTCGAGGTTCGCGGAATCCCCAACTCGAATACGCGACCCGACATCGACCTACTGTTTATCGAAAGGCTTCCTCGCATCGATTACGATGCACCGGACCTGGGCAACGGACCAGGATGGCCTGCAGAAGGCAGTGACGTTCGTTGGGTTGCACACATTCGATCTCGAAACAATCCACCCGCAACGATTGGATACGAATGGCGTGTCGATGGCGAAGTCGTGGAGCGCGGCACTGTGACCATTTCAAGGCCACGTGACTACGCAATCTGGCTTGATCGCAAGTGGAAGCAAGCGGGTGAGACTATCACGCTCAACCTAAACGTACCCAGTTGGGACTCGAATTCCCATAACAACCGGCTGACACTTCGAACGAATGCTTTGACAGTCGGCTTTTGGGTCGAAGAAGGCTTGGTCAATCACTGGTACTCGAATCAACACGTACAAAACGAAAGAAACGAGAGCTTTGAGAACTGGGCGCAATTTATGATCGAACTGTGGAATGAAATGATGGAGAAAGCCATCTACCCGGTGATTTCGCCGCGAGGTCTAAGTGACAGGTTCCGATTAGATCGGGTGTGGATTGTCCCCAGCGGTTCGCTTCCATTGAATGGTGGTTTGCCCAGTAACAATCCAGACTCAAGAGACAAGACTGTTGACATCGCATGGGGTTTTAGTGTCGATCCGAACGCAACAGTAAGCGAGTATTGGCAACGCCGTGATCACAGTGGCTCAATCTATGACAGTACGCCGGCATTTCTTGTCGATTGGGCTTTGATCCACGAGTTGCATCACGCACGATATATCGTTGACAGTTATGGATTCGATGTGCATGCACCGTCGATTCGTATCGAATTAGACGGCAAACCCGTTATCGGAAACTTGCTTCCAGAACGCTTCGCTCGATTCAATAAGTACAAGGGGGTCATGGGTGGCGGGATCAGAGCGACGATCGACGAGTATGTTGCTGGGGCGCTGGAGAGAGTCGCGGGTAAGCGCGCTCGTGGCGGCAACATGAATGCGCCCTCGGTGATTGGCGAGTATTTGAATGATCTCCCAGAACAAAACATCATCGAGTTCCTATTGCCGAACGGGGAGCCAGCCGCAGGTGCAAAGGTCAAAATTTGGCAAGCGCAGCCTAAGCAAGGCGACTGGTACGGAAAGATTTACGAAGGCGAACCAACGAAAACGCTTATAGCAGATGATCGCGGAAAGGTCGCACTCAGCAAGAATCCATTTTGGGAGGGCCGCATACCGCATACATACGGCCACGCTGCATCGGTGCTCTTGGTTGCCATCACCCACAACGGCTCGCACTACATTCACTTCCAAGAAGTAACCGACTTCAACATCGCCTATTGGAAAGGACAGATCCAACGCGCAGAATACAAGGTGTCGCTCAAGCCGCTTCCGGAAGTGAGCGACTAATGGCAGAAATCATTCTTGAAAGAAATGTCGATGAAAAGTCTGCGCATCGAATAGTCTGGCACCTTGCTTGGCCCGCCATCGCACTCAACCTTCTTCAGACAATCAACAGTCTGTTGGATAGCTATTTTCTGGGCAAAGTTGGACCCGATGCAATTGCTGCGAGCGGTGCATCTTTCAACATCATGTTCCTCCTTATGGGACTTGCGTTCGCGCTCGGAACAGCAACGACAGCCCTCGTAAGCAGATTCTATGGGGCCGATGAGCATCGGAACATGATCGACGCAAGCAGACAGTCGATAACGCTCGGTCTGCTCATCGGAATCGTTTTGACGATCGCAACCGCCGCAGTGCTCAAACCACTATGCTCGATTTTTGCGGATCCGAGCGGCCCTGTTTACTCAGAACTGATTCGATATGTCACTCCTGCTCTGCTTGGTGTTCCGGCAACTTTTCTCTTTGCCATTGTTGCAGCAAGTTTGCGCGCGATCGGCGATACGAAGCGCCCTATGTATGTCTCAGGAGCGCAAATTCTGCTTCACATTATTCTTAACTACTTGCTCATCTTTCCAACGCGAGTTGTTCAACTTGGCGGGCTCGAACTCACCATTCCGGGCGCCAACATGGGAATTGAGGGCGCAGGTTGGTCCATTGCGATTAGCGCATGGTTTGCGGCGATCGTTTACCTACCCGTTGCGAGTCGAACCGTGCTTGGCCCTGTGTGGAAACTGCAATGGCTGGCATTGGGATGGGTGAAAAGAGTTGTTCGCATTGCCATACCTGCAAGTTTCGCCGCTCTCATTCGAATCATCAGCATGGCAGCATTCATGTTAGTGCTCAAGCACACGGAAGAGGGCGAGCGTCTCTATGGAGCGGTTCGCGTTGGGTTTGCGATGGAGAGTATCGCGTTCATGCCCGCTTTCGGTTACATGATTGCCGCTTCTGCACTTGTTGGCCAGAGCCTCGGCATGCGTGATCCAGACCGCGCAGAGCGATTGGCATCGGCTGCTGCAAAGCAAACGTTCTATGTGATTGCCGCGCTTTCAGTTTTGTTCTTCTTGTTTGCACCCTGGTTTGCCGGCATTTTCTTGAATGATCCGCTTCAGCATCAGGCTGCGACTCTGTACTTGCGCATTATCGCTATCACGGAAGTTCTTTTCGGGTTGGGAGTGGTTTACACAGGTGCGTTGCAGGGCGCCGGCGATACGTTGAGACCAACCATCGTGACTCTTATCGTTCAGCTTGGATTGAGGGCGCCTGCTGCCTGGTTCTTCGCAGTGCACTTGGGCTACAACTCAACAGCAGCTTGGTGGGTCATGTCGGTGACCCAAGCAATCAGCGGGCTTGCCATGCTGTGGCTGTTCAAGCAAGGCCGCTGGAAGGAGAAGAAAGTTTAGGTTGAAAACACCTTTATTGGCTCTCTGATTGGTCCGGCAAATCCGGAAATGGCGCATCCACGATCGGTAACCTCGACTTCAAGCGGCCGTTCGTCCGTCTCTGCTCGAAGCTTGTTCCACTTCCAACCTTTCAGCTCGAACCTGATTTGCGATACGTCGATCTCACCAGACTTGACCTCAATCGATGCTTCGAATCGATCATTGGCAGTTGAAATGTGAAGCGTTCCGTACGCTTTGCCCGCCAAAAAGAATGACTTAAGACCATCGCCCGGCCAATTGGGCGCAAAGAGCAAAGTGCCAGTTCGTCTATCGAACTGGATTCCAGTTGCTGCAAGCAACAGAGAATATGCGCTCATCGGTCTGACATAGTGGTCTCCACACTCAATCTCGTTGAATGGATTCCTCACAAAACCGGAATATCTGTCTCGCGCTGCCTTGACTAACTGCATCGCCTTATCCACCATGCCCTCATACATCATGAGACTCGCAAGCGCATATTCGACACCGGACCACACTTCATCGGAGTACAGCAGGGGCACATTGGGGCGCTGTCCTTGCTCATAGGTCGCGTTGAGTAGTCCTCTCTCGTCATCCATCGCGTACTGACGAGGCTTTTGCTCGAAACCAGCGAAGTCCTCGCGAAAGTTCCTTCGAAAGATCGATTCGAGTGCGGCCTTCACTCTGTCCTTGGGAAGCACATAGCCGAGACCGCAAACATGAGCCCACCATTGACCGAGCAATTGGTCTGAAGCACATCCATCGCCATACTGATGGTCGTACTTGTTCATCTCAACAACTTGCCGGTAAAACTCGCCATTCCAACAAGTCTCGTCGTAAAGCCTTGAGCCGGATTCGAATCGCTTGCGACACTCTTGTGATAGTTCAGGCAGCATCTTTTCGCAAGCAAGCAGGGCAGCAAGATACATGGTGCCGATGAAGGTGTTCGGGCCATAGAGATGAATGTCATATGTGTTGGGCTGTTCGCCCCTAATCATCCCATCGCCTTTGTCGTCATATGTCTTCATCGCATACTCGATGGCTGATTTCACATGCGGCCTCCATTTCTCCCACATCGGATCATCTTCCGCGGCAATGCGCCATTGCTGATAGGTTTTCAAAATGCCTGCGAAGAGCCCGTCTGCAGCTGGATTTGTCGGCCCGCCGATGGGCATTTCCCATAATCGCCGAAGGTACAGCGGCAAAATTACGCGGTGCGGTAGATAACCAGTTTCGTGCTGATTGTTTAACCAGTCAATGTCTCTCATCTTGGCGTGCAGATCGGGAAACAGATGAAAGAGCGTTTGATCGTAGTTCCAAACGTGCGTGCAGTTCATCGGGCAGCATCCGCCCGAAGCAAACACTCCACCCGCAGAAGCACCGCATCCGCCTTCATAACCAAAGAAGTTTCCATCTGCAGTTCTTACGCAAATCGAGGTTCGCAATGTCGAAGCGTTAGCAGTTACGGCATCGATCATGTGATAGGGCAGATTGCTGTCGTAAAAAGCATCATGGAATTGCTTCGTTTGCTCAAAGAGAAGATTGGACTCAATAACTGACTTGGCGGCTTCAGCAGCAGAGGCGAAACGTTCGGCATACTCGTTTCCAAGATAGAACCTTGAGCGGTCTCTCGGGGCGATATCCGGCTTTTGGTTGAAATCTACAAAGCGGTTTGGAAACCTCCATGCGTACACAAACCGTGTGCGCAGCGATTCCCTTGGCTCGAGTTTCGCTTTTCGGCATAGCGCACCATTCCATGTGGTCATTCTTTGACTTGGCCCGTCGCTGCCAATGTCGATGTTTCCATCTGCAAGAAAGTCTTGCCATAACGAAGCGAGATCGCTCCACTGCAAAGCGCACGAGACGTCCTTGCTATCACAGCACAGGACGAGCTCTCCAAAATGAGGATGATCAGTCGGCAATGCAACGTTCAGCATCTCGATAGCCGGCCGACCGGCTATTTCGATTTGTCGGTTCACATTTCCACCATAACCTTGATTCGAAACGCCACGAATTGGGCTTGTGCCATCCCATCCAACAAGATTCTGGAGTGAACTTAGCAAACTAACTTGAATGGTGCGATCAAATCGATTGACGACTTCGATGTCGAACACAGCGATCGGCATTCCGCTTGCCGATGAATCGAAAGGCACCAACGGTGACCACGCGGTCAGCTCACATGAAATCGGCAAGTCTTCGAGTTCATAGTCTACTATTGCGATTGGGTACTCGCCGACGAACTTCGTGCTGTGAGCAAGTGGATAGCCTTCGAACAGGCGAATGTGTTCTTGCGGCACGAGGTGATCGGAGACAAGTGGCGCGGGTTTGAAATTAGACTGTTCGAAGAACTCGTTCGTATGCAGAATTCGCGCAACGGATTTAGACCAACTCTCTTCGACTCGAATCGCAAAGAAGCCAAACGGAACGTACGCAATGTGATGAATGTTGTTAGCAATCTGCCATTGGCGAAGACTTCCGTCTCCACAGATGCAAAGGTGACCTGTACCGAGACCTCCGAGCGGCATAGCGACACAGCGGCGATCGGAGTCGAAGTAGACCGACCGATCGCTTCCGTCCCAAATCGTCTGGAGCCAGGTTGGAGTACCCAATCGTCCCATCGGCAACTCAGATTCGGCGCGCGCGGGTAACTTCCCTGCTATGCCAAGGCTGATCGGCGCGCACATGCCAACTTCGAAAGGACTTCATGCTGCGATTCGAAACGGAAGCGAAATCGGCTGCACTGCCGTGCAGGTTTTCACGAGCAGTCCCCAACAATGGAAGGCCAAGGAAATAACAGATGAAATAGCGGACTCTTTTCGACTTGCAGTCAAGGAAACCAAAATGCAAGGTCTGATCTCGCACGATTCCTATCTGGTCAATCTCGCCGCGCCGGATCGTGAAATCAGAGCGAAGAGCGAAGCTGCGCTTGTCGGCGAGATCAAGCGATGCTCGAAGCTTGGCATTCCATATGTCGTTTCGCACATGGGTTCGCATCTGGGTCAGGGCGAAGAAGTTGGCCTTGCAATGATCAGTGAAAGCGTTGCGAGAATCCTGGATGATTCGCCCGAAGACGTTTCGATTGCGATGGAGACAACCGCCGGCCAAGGTTCGAACCTTGGATACAAGTTCGAACACTTGCGCACGATCATCGATGCGAACCAAGGCAATGCCCGGCTCCGAGTTTGCCTCGACACGTGCCACATATTCGCGGCGGGATACGATATTAGGGACAAGAAGAGCTACCGCCAAACCATGCTCGATTTCAACAATATCGTAGGCTTCGATCGCCTTGCTTGCATTCACGCGAACGACTCGAAGCATCCGCTCGGATCGCGAAAGGACAGGCATGAACACATTGGCGACGGCCATATCGGCCTTGAGGCATTTCGATTGCTGGTTAACGACAAGTCTATTGCCCATGCTCCTATAGTCGTCGAGACTCCTGAGGCGGAATCAATGCACGAGCACAACGTTAGATTACTTTTCTCTTTGATGAAGAAGTAGGTCAAAATAGGGGAGCGATGTCCGACGAAGAAAAGAAAGAACCCCTTAGCGTTTACGCTTTGGTTGCGGCTAGTCTTGACCAGTTCGTTGCCGTTGCCTGGCAAAAGATGGGCTTGCATCCCGATGTCATCACTCACAAAGTTGAGAAGGACATTCAGCAGGCGAAGGTCGCAATAGACATTGCGGCGCGACTTGCCGAGTCGCTCGACCCAGTTTTAGATGATGACGAAAGGCGGCACATTCAAAATCTGATGACAGACCTGAAGATCAATCTGGTCAGACAAACTCAATCGGAAGACAAATCTTAGCGATAGAACGTCTCGATTCTCTCCACGATCTTCCGGTCGTTCCCATAGATGGTTCTAAGTTTGACAAAACCCCAGCTTCCATGTTGATCGACCCAGATCTCTTCGAACGGTTTGCGGTCGCCGGCGGATCTCCAAAACTCGATTCGATACGGCGGAGTACCTGCAGTCACTCGATTTCTATCGATCTTGATCTCAATGAGATTGACAATCGAATCGATGTTTTCCTTGTTGGTAATCGAAATGGGATCCTTTCCTTGTTTATAGATTGTTAGCTTGGTAGCATGCTTCAGTTTGCCTACCCGAATCGACGGATTCGCGTATCCAACAGCGAACACTCCCAGCACGATGGCGAAACAGACGACTTTGTTCATGAGATCTTTTCCTTGATCAGATTATCCAATTGACTTTGTGTGATACCGCCAATTCTGATCGATTTGTTCCTCGAAGATACCCCAGCTGCGATGCGGATTCTTGATTTCGGCACTCCCACCAGTTTGCTAATAGCTAACACCGCTGCCTGGTTTGCCTGACCATCGATCGCTGCCGCCGTGACATAGATTCTTACTTGGCCGGCATCGAATTCGATTCGGTTTGAGGAAGCTCTTGGCGTCACCTTTGCTTTGAGGACCGCCTCATCCATTGATTTCTTCTCGGTCTTCGATAAGCACGGCCGCCTGAGCAGGAGAACTCAGGCGCTCATAAAATGCATCGAGATAACTTTTGAGCTGCACGACGAAAGCATCTCGTTCAGCACGAAGCCTTTCAATTTCTGAAACGATTTTGACCCTTTCGACTTCCGCTTCCCGCAAGATAAGCTCCGCTTCCTTGCGTGCATCTTGACGTGCGCTGTCAGCTGCCGACTGTGCGACGAGCAACGTGTCCTTCACTCGATCTTCGATCTCCTTGAGCCTGTCTCTTTCCGACTCGATGCTCGATAGTTTCTCCCGCAACATCCGATTCTCACGCTCAAGCATTTCAATTTCTGCAGCGACTTTTTCCAAGAAAGCACGAACTTCGGACGCGTTGTAACCTTTGAAAGACGACGTGAACTCCTTCTGTTCGATGTCTAGTGCCGTTATCCTTGGCTTCGCCATCTCTGACTATTCGCCTTTCAACCGTCCATTGAGGCGGTCATAATTTTGCTTGGCCGATCGATCATCGGGAAACCGCTGCATTCTTGCCTCCACCACGCGAATCGCTTCTTTGATCAAACCGATCTCTTCGTAGGATTTCATCAGCATCACAAAGGAATTGACGTGATTCGCCAAGGGAAGGACGGGTTCAAGGATCCCGGGAATCCGGTCCCAGAGCTTGTACTGCGAGTAGATGGTCGCTTCAGTCAGCGCTGCGAACTCATTCTTCTCATGGCCTTGGCGAAACTTGATCGCTTGAGTCAAGGCAAGGTCGTAACGACCCGAACTCCTGAGGTAGTACACAAGGTCGCCGCTGATTCCCGCATCGTCAGGATTGATCCCACTCCTCAGGGTGAGCAAAGAGATCACCTCCCAATACTGACCGTTGTGGAAAGCCCTGTCTGCACGATCGATAAGTTGATAGTCATACATCTCGTAGATTCGGTCAGCCCTCTCCTTGCCTGGCTGCATATTCTCCGCAGTTGGGACCCGCCGCTCTTCATCGTGATCGTGCTCAATTTGCGACTGGGCGGCGACGAATGCCCCGACAACGATGATCATTGCCAGCCGTCTCATCGCTCGAGTTCCTCGGTCATTACTCTGCTCACGATCTCAGGATTCGCTTTGCCTTGTGTCTTCTTCATCACTTGTCCTATTAGGAAGCCTTGGATGTTCGTCTTGCCTTCCTTATACTTTTGGACGGCGTCGGGGTTCTGATTCATCGCCTCTTTTACGGCTTTCCGAATTTCAGACTCGTCCGTTAGCTGCTCCAAGCCCTCTCTCTTGACGATGTCAGAAGGCTTTTCGCCGGTCTTGAACGACTGCTCAAAGATCTCCTTCGCTTGTTTTCCATTGATGCGGTTGGATTCGAGGAGCGCCACAAGGTCGACAATGTGCGCGGGCGAGACAGAGGACTCTCTGGCAGGCAAGCCTTCCTCGTTGAGCATTGCAAGGAAATCGCCATTCATCCAGTTGCAGATCAGCTTTGGGGAGCCGCCAAGTGAAACTGCCTCGTCGAAGTATTCCGCCCAGCCTGGATCGTCTGTAATCAGCAGCGACGCGTCGTATGCACTGAGCCCAAGCTGTCGGATATATCGCTTTCTCCTCTGCAGCGGTAGTTCCGGCAAAGCAGCGCGGAGGCCTTCGATGTACTCTTCATCGAAAACCATCGGAGGTAGGTCCGGATCGGGGAAATATCTGTAGTCGTGCTCACGCTCCTTTTTGCGCATCGGGTAACTAATTTGTCGCCCTTCATCCCAGCCGCGCGTCTCTTGATGCAGCTCACCGCCGTTGTCGATTGTTGAGATCATCCGCTCGGCTTCATGCTGGATTCCAATAGACACGGCTTTGAAAGATCCGAGGTTCTTAAGTTCAGTCTTTGTTCCGAGCTTGTCGGATCCTTCCGGTGCGACAGAGATGTTCGGCTCGCATCGAAAGCTTCCCTGTTCCAT
This sequence comes from Fimbriimonadales bacterium, assembly GCA_026129745.1. Lineage (GTDB taxonomy): Bacteria > Armatimonadota > Fimbriimonadia > Fimbriimonadales > ATM1 > JAHCHL01. The sequence continues at coordinate 269,903 of JAHCHL010000001.1, forward strand.
CTTTCCATCGGACGCGCCGAGGTGGATGAGAGTTAGCCTGAGATAGTGAAGGTATTCGCGCGCTTCGTCGGGCGTATGAATGTCGGGCGGGAACGCGGTGACTATCTCCATCAGCGGCACGCCGGCTCTATTGAAGTCGACGCCCGCTTTTCCGCCTGGCAGGTGCATCAGCTTTCCGGTGTCTTCTTCCAAATGCACCCTTTGAATGCTGACCTTGTTTTCACCATCTTCTGAAGGTATCTCGATCCAGCCGTGATATCCGATCGGGTTCGTTTCTCCGTACTGGCTGATTTGATAGCCCTTCGGCAAATCGGGATAGAAGTAGTTCTTTCGGTGAAATACGCTCCACATCGCAATTTGGCAGTTGAGCGCGAGCGCGGTCCTGACCACATGCTCAACCGCTTGCCGGTTGATAACCGGCAGACTCCCCGGCAGCCCCAAACACACCGGACAGACGCGCGTATTCACCTCGCCGCCAAACGCGTTCGGGCACCGGCAGAACATCTTCGTCTTGGTGAGAAGCTCCGCGTGGACCTCCATGCCCACGCTCGTCACATAGCGCATCGAGGGGATTTTGGCATGGGAAGCGCAAAGAAACTGCAAACTGCGATGGAAAGTTGGTCTAAGATTGATCGACGCGGTCATCGCGGACAACTATCGCACGGAGGTAGAACAATGACTATAAGGCAATATGCCATGTTTGGAATTGGCCTAATTCTGGTTTCAGCATCCTGGGCTCAAACTCCAGGTACCAGGACCTACTTGACCGGAGCAAACTCGCTTTTCGGACCAACTGGGCTCATTGTAATCCCAACTGCTTATACTGTTGAAAACAACACATTCGCCGTAAGTGGATCTTACGGGAAAGACATTCGCGGCCCGGCTGCCAATTTCGGATTTCTCCAGTACATCGAAATCGGTGCCGCTTTTATGGATCGTGAAGGGGCCCCCCTAACAAAGCTATTGCTAACGGCAAGGTGACTATTCTGCCGCAGAATTTCAAGAACTTTGAAATTGGCATCGGAGTAATCGACGCATTCGATGCGATCGAAAGGACATTGTATCTGGTCGGTAGTGCAGATTTCATTCCACCAAACATTGCAAGTCCAGTCGAAGGCAGTCCAGCAATTGGCCTAAAGGTTCATGCAGGACTCGGTACTGGAATGTTCAGCGAAGAACTGTTTGCTGGCGGAGAACTGTTCTTTGGCAACAAGGTAAGCGTCATCGGAGAATGGGACACGAAGAATGTCAATGGCGCAATCCGATACTCTCCAAATGACCATATTCGAATCCAAGCTGGTTTCATGAAAACGAACCTCTTCTTCGGGATCACAGGAAAGTTCCGGATGTGAGATGTCTCCTGCCGACCATTGGGTCGGCAGGACCTATTCTCAGATAGCTCCTTTCAAAAAGATAGGGCTAAGACGAGTTCGTATTGTTCGGCTGCAGCATTGCAAACCAAGTGCTTCTTTCTGTAAAGTAACTCCCTCGCTATGACAACAGACCGACTTGAAACGCTGTTTTCGGAGGATTGGGAGTGGCGTATGCGGCAGTATCCGGAACGTGCCTCGTTTTTTGGCGACAAGCGGTACCGAGATCGAGTCACCGACCACAGCATCGAGGCCATCGAGCGAAGATACGACGAGCTGACCGCAAGGAAGTCGGCAGCGGAAGCAATCAGCGAAAGCGGTCTATCTCAAGAAGACAGACTGAATCGACGCGTTTTTTTGCGAATGCTTTCCGATGAGATCGACGGCCGGCCCTTTCGCGATTACTTGCTCCCAATTCAAGCGAGATCTGGGCCGCAGTTCTACGGCGACATTGCTCGCAATCTAAGATTCGAGACAGACGACGACTACGAAGCGTGGCTATCGAGAATGGCGCAGTTCCCTAAGATGATCGACCAAGTGATCGATCTGCTGCGTGAAGGAATCGCAAGCGGAATCGTTCATCCAAAAGTCGTCATGCAGCGCGTTCCAACGCAATTGAAGAAACAATTGGAGACAGATCCAACAGAGTCTGCATTCTTCGTACCATTTGTTAACAAGACTAATTTCGCAGTTCGGGCTGAATCGTGCATTCAACAGCATATCAAACCTTCTTTCCTGAACTTGCACGACTATTTCGTCTCAGAGTACCTTCCCAATTGCTTGGATGATGTTGGTGTTTGGCAACTTCCACAAGGCGAAGAGCGCTATGCCTATGCGATTCGAGAACAAACGACAACAAATCTCTCGGCTAAAGAGATTCATAAAATCGGTTTAGAGCAGGTTCAGCTCTTGCGAGAACGAATGGAGAACTGCAAAGTTCGGGCACGTTTCGATGGCACACTCGACGAGTTCTTTCAGTTCTTGCGAACAGATCCACAGTTTTTTTATAAGACTGGCGAGGAGCTGCTCACAGCTTATCGTGCGATGGCAAAGGAAATCGACTTGCAGCTCGTCAAAGTGTTCTCTAAGCTGCCTCGAACACCGTATGGCGTTACGCCGATTCCCATGGAGTCCGCACCGGACACAACGACTGCCTATTACATGCCGCTCGCTGTCGACGGCTCACGTGCCGGCCAACACTTCGTGAACTTGTACAAGCCTGAAACAAGGCCCAAATGGGAGATGATGACGCTCTCTTTGCACGAAGCCGTTCCCGGACATCACTTGCAGATCGCCTACGCGACTGAACTAGGAGACATGCCTGAGTTTCGCAAGCACGGCCACTTTACTGGTTACATAGAAGGATGGGCGATGCATGCGGAGACGCTTGGCTACGACATGGGGTTCTTCGATAATCCCTACTATGAATTCGGACATCTCACTTACATGATGTGGCGTGCAGTTCGTTTGGTCGTCGACACCGGAATCCATGCGTTCCGATGGAAACGAGAACAGGCCATCGAATACTTCATGCAGAATGCCGCAAAGCAAGAACATGACGTCATCAATGAGATAGACCGTTACATCGTTTGGCCCGCACAAGCGCTGGCATACAAGATTGGATATTTGAAAGTCAAAAAGTTGAAAGAACGGGCGCTAAAAGCCGGAAAGACAATTAAGCAGTTTCATAAATCGATACTGGATCTCGGCCCGCTTCCGTTGGACATCCTGGAGAACGAGATGAACCTTTGGATTGCAAACCCAGACCAGGCGTGACCGGTCAGGTCACACCTTGGCAGGAGTCAATGGCTCCGGCGCCATTCGCCGATATTCTGGACCATCGACAATTGAGTGCCCATGGCGGATGAAGTACTCGAACTCCTCCGGAAACACTTTGAGCGCCCCCGCAACAGGCCACGCAGCAGCATCGCCCAAACCGCAAAAAGAGCGTCCGTCGATCTGTGAACAGATCTCTTTTAGCAATTCGATGTCTTCCATTCTTCCGCCGCCCTTTCGAATGCGATCCAGAATTTGCTCCATCCATGCGGTTCCTTCACGGCACGGCGTACATTTGCCGCACGACTCTCGAGCATAGAACAACGCCGTTCGCCAAATGAAGGTGACAATGCAGGTGTGCTCATTGAGAAACATGCATCCGCCTGAACCGACCATGCTCCCAGCATCGACCATTTCTTCGTAACCGATCACTGCATTCATCGTCTGCTCGGCATTCAAGATCGGCACCGACGATCCACCGGGCACGCAAGCTTTCAAGGTGCCTCCCTTCATTCCGCCCGCCATCTCCAAAAGCTCAGCGAGCGTCGTTCCAAACTCTATTTCATAGTTTCCCGGCCTGTTCACGTGACCTGAAACGCTGAAAATCTTCGTGCCGCGCGAATTCTTCGTCGATGCGCCAAGCGTCGCATACCACTCACCGCCGTTGACGAGGATATACGGTGCACAGGCATACGTTTCGACGTTGTTGATGACAGTCGGACAATCCCAAAGCCCTGCGACTGTTGGCAGCGGCGCGTGCGGAAACTTGAGTCTGGGCATTCCTCTTTCGCCCATCAGGCTGCTCATAAGCGCACTCTCTTCTCCGCACTCATACGAACCTGCTCCGAGGTGCACGTACATATCGAAGTTCCAACCCGTGCCTTGTATGTTCTTGCCGAGAAATCCAGCCTCATACGCTTCGTCGATCGCTTTCTTCACCGCACGGGCACAGTCGACGAATTCACCGCGAATATAGACATAGCCGACATCGCCTTGAGTCGCCCAACCCGCGATGATCATCCCTTCGATCATCAAGTGCGGCGTGTTTTCCATCAGCTCCTTGTCTTTGAAGGTCCCCGGCTCACCTTCGTCTGCATTGCACAGGATGTAGTGTGGCTTCGTCTTCTCCTTTTCAATGCCATTCCATTTGATCCATGTAGGAAAGCCCGCTCCGCCTCGCCCGCGCAGGCCACTTGCTTTGATTTCGTCGATAACTGCTTGGCGATCCATGCTGAGGGCCTTTTTCAGGCCTGCATAGCCTCCCTTGTCCATGTAGCCTTGGATGGAGCGATAGGCCGCGTCGCCTGAGTGTTTGAGGAGAAGTCGGGTTTCGGGCATTCGTTCGGCTATTATACGGAAGGAAGCGGAGGTTTTCATGAACTGCCCGGATTGCCGAGTCGAGTTGAAGCGAATCGAACACGCAGCCGCGCATTTGGATGCCTGCCCAATCTGCGCGGGAATTTGGTTTGAAGAGGACGAGATCCTAACAGTGCAATCCGTGCAAGATGGCCTCCGTTCGCTTGATCAAAAGGTCCAGCCGACCGGATTCGGGCGCGGTCAAGGGCCGTTCCGGCTGTGCCCAATGTGCGACTCACCTCTGATTCGATACCGTTACCTGTACACTTCGAATGTGGAGCTGGACGGTTGCGATAGCTGCGGCGGATGCTGGGTCGAGAATGGCGAGCTTTCGGCAATGCAGGAGTTCCTGTTTCGCGAAAGGACCGAAGCGAGTAGCCCAGCAGAGATGCAGAAACTGTTGATCGGAATGCTCGGCGCAGAACGCGCGAAAAACGACGCAAAAGCGCGAGAGTTCCAACAGAGCATCAAGAGCGCACTGCGTCGCCGCCAATACCATTGGTGGATCGGATATGGGCAGTTGAAAGATGACTGAGGTAGAGGAAGGGGTTGATTAGGATGTGTCGAGTCCGCGTCTTTCCGAGTCACTTTGGCTATTCCTTACTCTACGGCTTCGATGAAATCGCATCGATTGCAATCGCTTTCTCAACACCAAAGTTCCCTTGTCATGATTCCCTCGTTCATCTGCGCAATGGCCATGGACAGCCGATTGCATCTGGACTCGGAGCAAAAAACATCAACAATCCGTAAGGAAAATAAGCACAATGAATGAAATCACTCGCAGAAACCTTATTCTCTCGACGGCGGCGACCATTGGTGGCGCGGCCATGGCTGGAATCCCACGAATCCCGGGGCAACAAGGCCCATATCTTGCTCTTCGCGAGGAGCCGATTCCTTCTTTGCCCGCAAAAGTCAAAAACACCGAGTCTGTCGGAATCAGCATGAAAACACACGAAGCCCACGAAAAGCTTTGGCAAGGTTATGCGCGAAAGACGAACGAGATTCGCCAAGTGCTTGCGCAGCTTGCGCCCGATCCGTCGAAAGCGAATCAGATCTACAGCGAGCTGCGTTCGCTCAAAGTGGACTACTCGTTCGCTTATCAAGGGCTTATTAACCACAACATCTTCTTCGAAACGATCGGAGGAAGCGGTGGACCTGCGACAGGACGCATCGCAGAATTGATTCGAGCAACGTATGGCAGTTTCGAGAACTGGGCAGCGGATTGGAAAGCGACCGGGATCGCTGGGCGCGGCTGGGTGTTTCTCGCCTACGATCACTCGAACGGCCGTGTGTTCAACTATCTCGGCGACGCACAGAACACATTTCCCCTGTGGAATCACACGTGCGTCTTGGCGATGGACGTGTATGAACACGCCTATTTCATCGACTTCGCCGAGCGCCGTGCAGCATACATCGATGCGTACATGGAAACCATTGACTGGGAAGCGGTCAACGATCGATTGGTGTAAGCGGTAAACTAATTTGGCAACAAATATCGTATTGACATCGTCTTACGATGAAGCAGGGAAAGAACCTATGGCAGCGATCATCGAAGCGCCAGCCTCGCAAGAGTTTCGAGAAAAGATCATTGAAGCCGCATCGCGGCTATTCCTCAGCAACGGATTTCATGCGTCCGGAGTGGACACCATCGTCGCTGAGGCCGGCGTCGCCAAAATGACGCTTTACAAGCATTTCAATTCGAAGGAAGCGCTCATCGTCGAGGTCTTGAAAAGGAAAAGCGATGAATGGATGCTTTGGCTACGCGACCGGGTCGACGCGATTGGGGACACCCCTAAGCGCAGGGCGCTCGCAGTCTTCGATGCGTTTCAAGAATGGTTCGCCAGACCCGATTTCTGCGGAGACATGTTTCAATGCGCCGCTGCCGAGTTTTCAGAAACAGACAACCCAGTGCATTTGGCTGCAAGAGCTCACTATGACCGCTTCGAGCTCTACCTATCCGACTTGTGCTTTGCTGCGGGCTGCCGAAGGCCTGAAGTATCGGGACGAAGGCTCGCAATTATCGCAAGCGGTGCAATCGCTGCGGCGGTGGTAACGCGCAGACCGGAAGTCGCTCGCGAAGCCCGCAAAGCCGCTAAGTCGATTTTGGACGATTAGGTTTCACCCGGTAGAATGCCGTTGGCATGAACGCAACCTTGCAGACCTGGCTCGCCGAACAGATCCAATCGCTCAAAGACCAGCACCTTTATAAGAAGCCGCGCATCCTCGACACGCCTGCAAGTGGGTCGGTCGTAATGGACGGCAAGAATGTCGTCAACCTTTCGAGCAACAACTACCTCGGTCTCGCGAACCATCCGAAGGTGCGTCAGGCGGCGATGGACGCACTCGAAAAATGGGGCGTCGGCGCGGGGGCGGTTAGGTGGATCGGCGGCACGATGCGGGTGCACGAAGAGCTTGAGGAGCGGCTGGCGAAATTCAAGCACGTCGAGGCGGTTCTGGTTTTCACGAGCGGTTTCACGGCGAACAGCGGTTGCATCCCCGCAGTGATGACATCCGATGACGTGATTATCAGCGACGAATTGAATCACGCTTCGATCATTGATGGCGTTCGTTTGAGCGCAGCGGAGTACCGCAAGTCCGAAGGTTGGGTTTATGCGCACAATGACATGAATCAGCTCGAAGAGATATTGAAACGAGCGGGCAAGTTCAAGAAGCGGATGATCGTGACCGACGGCGTCTTCAGCATGGACGGCGACATCGCGCCACTACCGGAGATCGTGCAGCTCGCGGAGAAATACGATGCGCTGGTGATGGTTGACGATGCGCACGCGAGCGGCGTATTGGGAAAGAACGGCGCGGGAACGACGTCGCATTTCGATTTGTACGGGCGCGTGGACATCCAACTTGGGACGCTGAGCAAAGCGCTCGGAGTGGTCGGTGGATACATCGCGGGATCAGCTTTATTGAAAGAATGGCTCGTCAATCGTGGACGCCCATATCTTTTCAGCACGGCGCTTCCGCCCGTCACCGCCGCCGCGCTCATTGCTGCGCTCGACATCATGGAAACCGATCCCGAACCGATGCGCAAACTTTGGGAAAACGCGCGCTGGTGGAAATCGGAATTAGCGAAACTCGGATTCGACACGATGGGAAGCGAAACGCCGATCACGCCGGTGTATTGTGGCGACGAGGAAAAAGCAGTAAAGCTTGAGAAGATGCTTTGGGACGAAGGCGTGTACGCGCTTTCGATCTGCTATCCCACAGTACCGAAGGGCAAGGCGCGCATCCGCACGATGCCCAGCGCGGCGCACACGAAAGAAGAACTGGCGCGCGCGCTGGATGCGTTCGCGAAGTGTGGTAAGACGCTCGGCATCATCGGCGAACACGCGACGGCATAGGCGATAGACTATTGGTTCGCTTCCTGGAGCCTCTTGATGTGGCTATGTTGCTCGTCAATGTACTCCCTCCATGTTAGAAATTTGAACTTCGCAAGCGTTCTATCTTCTGGGATTGCAACACCCTTGACTCCAGATTCCTCAAGTTCCGGCAGCATTTTCGTAAGTTCAGATGCCCAATACTCATGGCGCTGGATGCCACGCGGCTGAGGCAAATTACTTGGCCATCTCGCTGCCAGCGTCACTTGAACAACTGGACGAACAAACGTGACAAGCTTGGGTCCGCTATCAGTATCTGCAACGGCGAAGCCAATTCCCACTTCAGCTCCTGCCTTTGAAACATACATTTGCGTTATGGAAGTCAAGCGTTGGCCTTCAAATTCCTCGATGACAGGTGCTCCCTGTTCCACGAAGTCTTGCCGTTCGGCTCCCCAAGTACACGCCCAGAATCGCTTCAAACTATCGCTCGTCAAACCACATAACTCGATTTCCTCTTTGCGCAGAAGTTGCAAAATTGTCTCGGCGTCACCCTCTGCGAATGCACCGAGGGCGACTCTTGCGATTGCCTCCCGACTCGGACTTCGCAGGAGAATGAATGCAACGATCAGTACTATAAGCACTCCGACAGCAGAAAACACGATCCAATTTCGGCTCGGAAGCGTTGCTTGTTTGCTACCCATAGCATTTATGATCGTTTCCGCAAACAGACATCCCGGTCCATTCGGCAATGCACTCAGCTTGCCATTGATTGTTGCAGCATTCCCAGCGGCCAGTGAACTGTCTGCAATCGAACGCAGATTCATAGCAACAGTACCCATACTGCCAGCCCTTCGGGCCAGCACATGGATTCGATTCTGCGCAGTTCGGTGAACCGCCACAGTTAGGGCCCAATGTCGGCTCCGGAAGGAATCCGCAAACTGGCGGCAACTGCCCTTCTCCGAAGGTGAAAGCCAGCATGATTGCAAACGGGAAAGAGAATAGAGTTAACTTTGCCCATCTAACTATTGGTTTCATATCCTTCCTCCATATTTCACTCAGGGACATCTGAATAGAAGTGCAATAGGAAAGCATTGCCCGTGCGACTTCTGTTGACTACTTCACCTGATAGAAGAATTGCAAGCGCTCGTTTAGAAACAAACGGTGCTCGCATATGAGTTCCAGGCGGATTGCAATACGGATCGATAAAGACGACTGCATTTTGGCGGTATGTCGCTAAGTATGTATGGTAATCGATGTTCGTGTGCCCATGAAGATACATCGGATCATAAAAGCCGGGACCGTAAGTTATCCAGCCAGGAATTGTAGTCGGTCCTGAATCAAAAATGGTTTTGTCAAATGGAAACGGCGATTCCCAGGCAGACGGTCGAAGCCCAAGCAGCGTGTCCTGAAAGTGCCTACCAGGTGCCAGTCCGAGCTTATAGAAGTCATAAGTTCCATCCGATCCATCGTGTTCGAGTCGATAAACCTCCAACGCTGCGTACAGCTGCCTCATTTTTTGGATTGATGTTGAAACTTTTGCTGATCTCTTTGCAGATGATATAATCGGCATAAGAATTGCAGCAACGACGGCAATAATCACCAACACGATCATTGCTTCAACTATAGTAAACCCAGAAGGTCTCTTCAATTGAATCGTTCTCCAAGAAACTCTGCAATGGGCTCGCCAACGTCAGGCACTCGAACAATACGACCTTCGTCGTCCAACTCCGCAGCCTGCATGCTGCCTTTGAAAAGCCCAAGGGTCGCATCTCCGAAATCGCTTGCAATCACAATCCTTACGTTGTCAGTATCGTCGAGCCAAGACCGAGGCAATTCACGTTCGTCGCCGTAATACAGGACCAAGACAGGCTTTGAGCGGGCAGCGGCGGCCGCGTGCTGGACCTCTTCGGGTCCATTGCAGGGCACGCACCGGAGGGCTACTACAAAACTGAACTGCGGTATCTCCGCTCCCTTCATGTCGGATTGAGGAATTTTGACTCGCTTGCCAATGAGGTCCCGGTTCCAAGCTGAGTCGCCACATGGTTTGATGCTCTGCGGTTTGGAAACGGGACCTTCCCACATGCTGGGCCAGGCCATCCAGAGCCCAACATATCCAAGCCCCAGAGTGAGCCATGGAACCGCTAAAGATAGGCCACTCAATAACGCGCCTGCCTTCGTTGCAGGCTCTAACCTTAAGCTTGACCTGTCACTAATCTTCACCAATGACAATTGTAACCGAGATCAATTACACACACACACACACAGCGACATGAAACTAGTATAAATACTGGGTCAGTTTCTCATTGGGGTGTGCTCGAGGGACTCCATAGCTCCGAATCAACTCATGCTGAAACTGCATTGTTCCGACTCTGGTGCCAACTGACCGCATGACTTAGTATCCAGATACGTAAACCATGCAGGACTCTCTTCAAATCCATAGAAATTCTCTCCTACATTACGGAGTAAATTGGAAAATGTCAAATGCAAAACTGACTCATGAATGTATCATTTCGATGCCCAACGAGGGCGGATCGGGCGCGAAGGTGCTCGAAGCCATCGCCGGGGCGGGCGTCAACGTCGTCGGGCTGGTCGGCTATGGAGCTGGGCCAACGCAAGCGTTCATACATTTGTTGACCGACAACCCGAGCCAGTCGTGCACTGTCCTTCAAAACGCGGGCCTAAATTGTGAATGCCACGAATGTGTGACGGTCGAGCTGCCGAACAAGGTAGGCGCGATGGCAAAAGCCATGCGGAAACTCGCAGACGCCGGCATTAGCGTCGAGCATTGCTATGGATCGGCGCTTGGCTCCGGTCCTGCTCTTTGCGTGCTGAAGACGAGCGACAACGCCAAGGCCGCGCCGTTGCTTGCATAAACTCCGAAACGTTACAACTTGGACATCCGCACGAGCGGATCAACGCCCCGCAACATCATTCCCTGTCCGCGACTGTGATGGGTGTCAACAGTGGGCAAATCGTCGGCGGCGCGCATTTGCACAAGCCAGTTTCTTCTTGGTCGGTCGCTTGTATTCAGTCCGCTGCCATGAATCGTCAAATAGCTGAAAATCAACACATCTCCCGAATTGACTTCGCACGGCAACGCATTTTCGATTGAGAACTCTTTCGGATCAAGATAGTTCGTACCGGTTATAGTGTCGAGCTTTCCACTCTTATGGGAACCTGGAACAACGCGCAAGCACCCATTCTCAATTGTCGCATCATCGAAGTGAAACATCGCAGCGAGCATCGTGTCTTTCTCGTGTGGGAAGTAAGGATAGTCTTGATGCATAGGAAATGGTGCGCCCGATTCAGGCGGCTTCACAATAAGCTTCGTGTGATGCAGTTGGATGTTAGGACCGATCAATTCTTCAACAACATCGAGCACTTTGTCGCAACTAACAAGCAAACGAGAAAATGCTGCAGAATGAAACTGCGGATCATGAATGCCGTTTATATCGAGTTTTGCGCGTTCTTCAGGTGAAACGAAATCGCCACCCCAAAAGAAACTGGTTCCCGCCTGAACATCCTTTGCCCGCTGAACAACCGCGTCGGACTCTCGACGCATCTCCTCGATCTGCTCCCACGTCATCGCGTTTCGCACGATGACGAAACCGTCCCTCTCGTAATCTTCCCTCATTGTCGCCATAACTATATTTTACACAAGGAGTGCGCCGGCGATTTCGCAATCGCCGGCGCATTCGACCAATCAGCAAACGTTAGATCCGACGCATCGTAGTCCGGATGCTGCCGCTGCTTTGACCATTGGGGCCAGCTGGCATCGGCGCAGTTCCTTCCATCGCAACGAGCGTTCCGTTCCTCGGGTCGATCCACATGAACATCGTTTGCGGCCGGCCGCCCTCTTCTAACTTGACTTCGAGCTTTAGGGACTGGACGCCGTTCTTTTGTTCCGCGGCGAGTACCTTATAAGTGCTCTTGAGAGTTTGACCTTGCACCGATTGCTCTGTTGTGTAAGAGTCGCCGATTCTTACCGGCCCCTCGGGGAAAGTCGCAGTCGCGCCGCCGAGTCCTCCAAGTGCTTGCTCAAATCCGGGAGGCCCGCCTTCGGTCTTTACAGAAACAGTCTTCCCCATTTCGTCTAACACATAAACGACTGCGATGGACTTCAACATGTCTTCGATTTGCTTCCGCTGCTCCGGTGGAGCCTGTGCGAACATCGGCATTGAGATGTCTTCGAACGTCATGCGCATGGTTGTGTTGCCATTCTTAGAGTCGACAACGGACATTCTCACCTTCGCATCCATCGCGCCCATCGCTGCCTGTTGGCCGCCGCCTTCTGGCTTGATCGCCAATTCGTACCGGAAGCTCTCGCCCTTGTTCGGCTTGAGTCGCAGCAGATAGCCACCCGTCGTTGGCGGGGCCGCTGCGTTTGAGCCCTTCGGCGGCGTGTTGTTGCTCGCTGCAGGCGGATTGGTGGCTGGTGGCTGCCCTGTCGGCGCCTTCTGTTCGGTTTCGGTCGGCTTTTCGCCCGGCTCACCAGGCCCGACTTCGGTCGTTACGCTTGGTGTCGATTCCGTACTGGCGACCGCTCCTTGGTCGTTCGTAGCGGGCTTCTCAATCGTGGTGGTCGTCGATTCACCTGCGCAGCCGACAGCAACCGCGAGAGCGGCCGCAATAATCAAAAAGTGCACATTCTTCATCAGTTTCTCCAGCGCTCGATCCGCGCCTCGTTAGATTATGGTCTCTTTTCTAACGCTCGCCAGCATCCGAGGGTCTCACCCCGCCGGAAAGATGGGGACAACGGCCTGACGACTCTGGTTGATTTGGCAGGAGTGGTGAAGGCTTTTGCTCGCTCGAAATCTGCCAGTTGGAGAGGTGCCCGCCTCGTGGGTGAAGTTTGCTATGGAGGTCGTCTTTGCTATTATTGATGGTCGTATAGCGGCGCCTGCTTTCGCTTCCTTGGCATTTGAGGACTGGGAGTGGGCGGAGGGTTCCTCAATTAGTAACAGTAATCATCATTCCGCCGGAGTCAACGTGGCCCGGAGTGAAGGTTCCATAAACCTCCACGTGACAATGGAGTGGGAAAAGCGCTTGGTTCTGTCCCAAATCCACCTCTCTATGTTGATCGACTTCGGCCTCCACAACGGAGGTTTGTCATTGAGACCCCGACGGTCCGGTCGGTCGAGAATGGACTCGAAGCGCGCTTTGACCTCCATGAAGTCCAAGGCCCTGCCTGATGAGGGATAAACTAACCCATCCACGTACCGGCAGACTCGAAAAGAATGCCGGTTTAGACCTCCGCACTGATGGCCTACATGACATCGAGGCAACCAGCTTGGGACTTCGAAGGTGAACTCTTTGAAGAATTCACACCGAGACACGAGTTACCAGGCAATTCATTACATCGGAACTGACTTTCTCGGCTACGAATTGTATAATACTTTGGATTTGAATACACGCGTGGAGGGACGGAATATGTCAACCCTGTCCAACATCTTTGAAAGCTACTCCGGATCGCTGAAGTTTTCCCGAGGCAAGTACGACGATGCCTATCGATCCAGGGCGAAGAATGCAGCAATCTTCTATGACGACTTTCTGAATAAACTAATTTGCCAGTTCCATCCGGCGTTTTCCAGTCAAATGGCGCGAGCCGCATTGCACAGGGATATAGAGGCGTTCTTTGGCTCGGAAAAGCTCGATTTCGTTGCTATAGACGGCACTTGCGCGAAAGACACTTTCCAAGACTTTGTAGTCTTCTCGGCGTGTGCATATGGTGCCAAGGGCCAAGTCGCGCTTTCAGAAGATCCGCCGCAAATCCGATATCAACGGTGGACTATGGAGAAAGATGTTTCCATGGTAGCTTACATGCCGGTACCGTTTGTTGAATTTGCAGACATTGTTGATCCGAGGTATCAAGAAGAGTCGTTTTGTGCCAGCGAGAGTGAACGCGTTGACATGGCGCGAATTGAAACGCGCATGATGGAGCTAGCCGAAATTTACTTGGCGTACAACGTTGCGACATCGTCGAGTATCGAGTCACCGAAAGTGATACTGTTAGACCGGTCATTGAGTGGTATGTTCGCTGATCTGGCCCTAAGTGCACGAGATGTTCCAATGGTCGGTTACCCTTTTGATGGTAGGGGTTTGACCTACCAGGATGCGGTCATCGCACTCGCCCATCCATTCAACGAGTCAGCCAAGATTCCAAGTCTGAAGCGGTTCAGGCGTCACACCGCGTTCATAGCTGCCGCGCACTTTCAAAAGTCACAAGAGCTCGACTTGAAGGCCTTGGCCAAAGCCCACGGAATGGCGATATCCGATTTACACGAAGCGGTCGAAAGGATTACGAAAGATGAGCCGATTGCCGTTGAGTCGGAGATCGCAACCCTGCGATTTCACACTTCTCTAAATGCGTCATGGGACTACAGCGTTCGACTGTTTCAGTCGATTTGCAAGAAACTCTTTATGGACAAGGACCAAACGGCGCTATTGTACGAGTCGCCAGATGAAGATGGTGTTTTACGCCAACGCTGGATGTCGCCGGATGATCTGCGATTTCTCATCGGTGTGGGTTTACGGGCACTCGTGGAGGAGTGTTGGTGTCGCGGGATAATGTTGATCGGGATTACAAAGGACTCTTCATCAGCTTACTTCAGCCGGAACTACTTGGGAGTGATGAAGGAGTTAGCTTTCCTCGCAAAAGGTGGGTATCCAGACCTCGCAGAGTTGAGCGTTGCACCCCTGCCCTGGACTGATCGGATGTTGCTGGAATTCCTTCCTCACGCAGACTCCGAACTAAAGGCACCTTGGTCAACTGTTGAATTTGATTCGACCTTTATGACGGTGCGCGTAGTGCAAGAAGCCGACGGAAGGCGCAGGATTCGAGGAGGATATGCGGATGCTGTGGCCCAAGAGAATTTGTTTGCAAAGTCGTTGGCTCAATTCTTTTTGAGCAGATCAAAGGGTGAGCCTATGGCAGGCCACGTTGTATTTGTGGACAGATTGTTGCATCCTATGCTCGACTCCCAGCTCATGCATAACCTGCCCATCGCGAGTCCAGCGATTGGTAACTTATTGGCCTTTTCTCAAGCCACGAATGCAGTACCCAATAACAGTCAAAGTATGATGATGTACATTCTCGATGTGCTAACCAGAAACCTGTATCCGGAGATGATCGGTTACCCAGACCCACTCCACAAAGCAGATTGGGGTGCGAAGACAGTTGGCAGAAAGATGAAGGACATTATTGCATCGTCAACTTTCTCATTTCGCGCCAACCCGTTGGCAAAGACTGCAAGATCAATAAGAGACGAAAGGGGTAGAAGGTAATGTTTCAAAAAGGCATGAAAGGGACGTTGATGCGAATTGAGGAGGCTGCCGAAACTCGCTATAAGTACGAGATCTGGTTTGACTACACTCGTCAAGCAATGACGACGATCAGTGAAGGAGCGATGGTGGCAGTAGCGAACTTCGCCTCGACTCGCGAAGAACGACACTATTCAATTCTGGAGATTGCCAGCCTATTGCCGGTTCACTACGCGCTAGGTAATGACATCAGCGGTTACCCAGGGTTTGTTATGGAAGCCGCGAAGAGTGCAGGCCAGGACTGGGTATCGCAAGAGAGAGAGGCGACCGATGAGACGACGAAGATTAAGTGCATCGCCATACCGACTAACATCGAATGGATTGAGCGGCATGGAGTGACGGAAGTCATTCGCAAGGACTTCCAACAGGAGAGTAGTATCCCCATGGTGGGGCACGACGCGCTACCACTAGACTCTGAGGCAACGAGCATCGTCGCAAACCTTAATATCGATGAAGCACATGATAAGGTCACTAACATTGGCACACTTGTTAGAGATGATGACGTTCCTGCTCTCCTAAAAGTTGACGAGCTGGTTCGCCTACACTATGGGATATTTGGCTTTACTGGCGCAGGCAAATCAAATCTGCTAAGCACCTTGGTCGCAAGTGTGTTAAGTGTCGAAGAATTCCCATGCAAGGTCGTCATCTTCGACCTGCTTGGCGAGTTTTCAACATTGCTGATTGACCAGTTGTGTTCGATGAAGGCAGCCGCAATTCTGAATCTCGGCCTGCAGACCGTGCCGGAAGCCGTTGCTGACTACTACCGTGACCCGGAACGGCCTCCTGCGAAGTTGCAGGTGGCATCGAAAGCGTATGCGCGAACATCAGTTTGCCCACGACCTCTGCTTGCACTAAATGACGAGCGAGAGGAAGCCTTTTCGAGATTACTCATTGCCAGAAAGACGAGGTTTTTGGCATTGCCCCCGCCATCTATGCGGGACATCCTCATTGAATGCAAAGAGGTTATAAAAGGCAACATGGGCAATGACGGCAGGGCAGTCGATTCGCTACTGAGGAGCTTGAAAGATAAGTATGGCCAGAAGAGTGTGGCTGACGCACTTAAGGATTGCGTTTCTGAGTGTGAGAGATTACTCGAAACGCTTACTGTTAGGACGGCGCAACAAAACATGGAACAGGTTGTCTCTAAGCTCAAGGAGTACGATCGTGCGGAACAACAAGAATTGCCAACGGATGTCTTGTTTAGTTTCGATGACGTAAAGAAAGTCCTCAACGATGAAACAAAGAGCTGCCTTCTGATCATCCAGTCCCATGACCCCGACGAGCTTAGATCCCTCAGTCTAAGACTTGTCAACTCAATGTTTGGCAATAGGCGATTGTCGGGGAGAACTGGTCCACCCGTCACATTCCTTTTCGACGAGGCAGATGAGTTTATTCCTCGGCAAGCCGATAAAGATTCAAGCCATGCCAAGTCCAGAGCAGCAGCGACCACTCTTGCCCGCAGAGGCAGGAAGTTCGGACTCGGACTGGGCATTGCAACACAACGAATCGCCCACCTTGACGCGAGCATTTTGGCTCAGCCTCATACATACTTCGTTTCTAAGTTGCCGCGTCAATACGATCGTCAAGCTGTCTCGGAAGCGTTTGGGTTTACAGAGGAGAACTTCCGACAAACGTTTAAATTCAAGAAAGGCGACTGGCTGCTGGCGAGCTACGATGCTGCAGGATTGGAAGCGGTCCCAATACCAATCCACTGTCCAGATGCGAACGAGCGAATAAGAAGGTTCCTATTGAGTCTCAACAAGGACACGGACAAACAATTTGAGTTGCAATCGCCTTAAATCGACAATCCTCGGCACAAAGCGGCTGCGACTCCCTGCTTTCTTCGCGGGATACCGCTTAGGTGACTACCCTGAATCTGGTCTGAAATGCATGCCATGGGATTTCACGCGTACAGAGGCTCTTCTAATTAACGCGTATGACTTTACCAGGCCGCGTTTTAACAAGCTGGTAATGAACGGCTGGACACCGTCAAAGTACCTCAAAACGGGAAAACGGCCTATCATCATTGATTCTGGAGCCTACTACTTTGTTCGGAAGTCAAATATGACAGTAACGCCGAAGGAGGTATTTGATCTGCAAAGAAGGTCCAAGGCAGATTTAGCAGTAATACTTGACCATCCATTTATACCAGAAGCCAACGACAAGGACAAACGCATAAAGCGGACATTGGCTAATACTCGAGTTATGCTGAAAGAGGCTCAGTCTGCGGATAGCTCGCTCGAATTGATGCCCGTTATTCACGGACATAATCGAAAGCAATTGAGTGATTGTTTGCAGGGTATTACTCGACAAGTTGAGAAGTATGGCAGTGGCGATCTGAGGAGAATAGGTATTGGAAGTATTGCACCGCTTGCTCAGAGGGGAAATGCCGCGATGGCCGTTGAACTGATCAACATTGTCAGGGAGCTTTGTCCGCAATCGCATATTCATTGCTTTTCGATGGGTTCAGGGCTCCTCATGCTACTTGCGTTTTTGGCGGGCGCAGATTCCGTTGATTCGCAGAGCTGGATGGTTAGCGCAGCGTTCAAATACGCACAATTACCAGGAACTCACGTAGTTCGATTGGGCCCTCGGGACTACAAGGATGTCCACAGTTTCAAGACCGCAAAGAAAAGCTTCGCAGAGCGTATTCTGAAACTTGCAGGTGATGAAGGTTTTTTTGTCTGCGACTGGATGAGGGGCGTCAAAATGAATTGCTCACAACTTTCGGAGGCATTAGATTACGTTGATGAGTTAGTTGATCATAAGAGCAACGAGAACGTTCACAATCGAGCCTGTCACAACCTTTGGGTATTCAACTGGGAGGCTAATCAATACCGAGATTCAATCGCTCGCGGTGGCGAAATCACATTTGTCCAGTCGAGGATCCAAGGAACGAGGTATGAAGGCGCTCTTGAAAAGTTAAAGGGACTACTAGGTGGTTGACAATCGCTTGCTCATTCTGAGTTGTTCTTCGAGGAAGGTCGCGGCAATTGGCGCAGTTTCAGCTTGGGAGCTCTATGACGGCGTGTTCTTTCGAGTTGCTAAAAAGACCCTTGGCTCGCGTCCGCCAATGGGTGGACTCCATATTCGCATCCTGTCCGCGAAATATGGTTTGATTGAGCCGGAATCGATGATTGAATACTATGACGAGAAGATGTCACGTGAGTTGGCTCAAATGCACCGCGAGTATTGCATCAATCAATTGTCAAGACTCTGTAAGCGAACAAAATTTGACAGCGCACTCGTGGTGTGCGGAAAGGCTTACGTGGCTTCTTTGTCTCCCATCTCAGAATGGGCCCCAGCAAACCTTGCAGTAGAACTTCCGCCCGGTGGAATTGGCAAGAAGCTGCAAAGGCTCAAAGGTTGGCTACAGGAACTCACAACGTCTTAGAATGAAAAGCCCCACTCTAACGAGCGGGGCTTTTTGAGTCCTTGAGCCGGTTGGAGCAGCAAATCGTTCGACCTGGGAGTGTTCCTGCGTGAGTGCGGGAACGTGTTCAGTGATGAACTCCCTTTAAAGGAGGTGATCCAGCCACACCTTCCGGTACGGCTACCTTGTTACGACTTAGTCCCCCTTACCCCCCACACCTTCGGCCGCTCCTTCCTTGCGGTTAGGCCACGGACTTCGGGTGCAGACGATTCAGGTGACTTGACGGGCAGTGTGTACAAACCCCGGGAACGTATTCACCGCAGTATAGCTGACCTGCGGTTACTAGCGATTCCGCCTTCATGCAGTCGAGTTGCAGACTGCAATCTGAACTGAGGACGTATTTTTGGGATTCGCTCCACCTCGCGGTATTGCTTCCCTTTGTTGCGCCCATTGTAGCATGTGTGAAGCCCCAGACGTAAGAGCCATGCTGACTTGACGTCATCCTCACCTTCCTCCCGTTTACACGGGCAGTTTCTCGCGAGTCCCCGGCTTTATCCGTTGGCAACACGAGATGAGGGTTGCGCTCGTTGCTGGACTTAACCAAACACCTCACGGCACGAGCTGACGACAGCCATGCAACATCTGTCTTCAGGCCTACCTTGTGGGTAGGGGGCCCTATTTCTAGGGCTTGCCATCGATGTCAAGTCTGGGTAAGGTTCTTCGGTTAGTATCGAATTAATCCACATGCTCCACCGCTTGTGCGGGGTCCCGTCAATTCATTTGAGTTTCAACCTTGCGGCCGTAGTCCCCAGGCGGGATGCTTAATGCGTTTGCGACGTCACCAAGAGGGTCGATACTCCTGACGACTAGCATCCATCGTTTAGGGCGTGGACTACCAGAGTATCTAATTCTGTTTGCTACCCACGCTTTCGCGCCTCAGCGTCAGTTGACAGCCAGTAATCCGCCTTCGCATCTGGTGTTCCTCCCGATATCAAAGTATGTCACCACTACACCGGGAATTCCAATTACCTCTCTGTCACTCCAGCCTGCCAGTATCAAAAGCAATTTCCGAGTTGAGCCCTGGAGATTTCACTTCTGACTTAACAGGCCGCCTACGCGCTCTTTACGCCCAGTAAATCCGGACAACGCTCGCCCCCTACGTCTTACCGCGGCTGCTGGCACGTAGTTAGCCGGGGCTTATTCGCCAGGTACCGTCATTATCTTTCCTGGCAAAAGGAGTTTACATCCCGAGGGACTTCGTCCTCCACGCGGCGTCGCTGCATCAGGCTTTCGCCCATTGTGCAATATTCCAAACTGCTGCCTCCCGTAGGAGTCTGGGCCGTGTCTCAGTCCCAGTCGGGCTGATCGTCCTCTCAGACCAGCTACCCGTCGATGCCTTGGTAGGCCGTTACCCCACCAACAAGCTGATAGGCCACAAGCCCCTCCCTAAGCCGCTTGCGCGTTTTAATCTTCCGAGGATGTCCTCAGAAGGCCACATCCGGTATTAATCCCTCTTTCGAGGGGCTATCCCGGTCTTAGGGGCAGGTTGCTTATGTATTACTCCGCCGTTCGCCGCTAACCCGAAGGTTCGCTCGACTTGCATGTCTAAAGCACGCCGCCAGCGTTCGTCCTGAGCCATGATCAAACTCTCCATGAGGAATCGTTTGAATGTTGGGTTCGTCTTTTCCTTAGAAAGGAAATCGACAAACCTGAAACTCTCGAAATGAGAGTCGTGGACGATATGCTGCGCTTTCCAACCGGTTTTCAAGGAGCGCGCCGTCTCGAGAACCGAGAGGCAAGGGTCATTATAGGCAGGTCGCGCGCGATTTGTCAAGGGGTTGGGCGTCGATTTTATGATTTTGCTTGCAAATAGGGCGTTCCAGCGTAGCCGATGGAACGCCCTAACCCTCTTTAGGGCCGATTGATCTTCCAGATCACCTGGTCGATCTGGGCTGTCCAGCCCGGAATAATCAAGTTGCCTGGATCGTACCAACTCAAGCGCGCTCTCATTTGATTGTTGCTCGAGATGTAGTGTGTTGGGTTGTTCGGAATCACGATCTGTACAATCGAGTCCGAGGTTGTCGCCTGCCTCGTGTCCCAAACGACCCACTGATTCGAGTTGAAGTTGAACAGCTCGATCACTTGCGGAACGTTGTTGCCGACAGTCGGCACTCGCGCCTCCATTTGGAACTCGAATCCCGCAACCTGACCAGGCGAGACTCCGCCTTCGATCATGACTCGCACAGACGGCAGTCCGAGCGCAATCGGGGGTGCCTCCCTGATGATGAGCCGATTATCATCGCTGAACCAAAGCGATCCCAGATTTCCGCTCTGCTGAATTCCGGTCGTGATCGTGAAAGATGTCGGCAGAACGGTATCTTGCTGGCCGCCTGCCGTTGCAACGAGTGCAAAGTTCGCCGCTTCGTTCGGCTGGCCGCCGAAGTTGTCGATCTCGGTCTCGTCGTAAATGCCGTCGACCGGATCCCAGTCGTAGTAGAAAAGGTCTTCACTGTTGCCTATTGTCGGGAATCCGCCGCTGAAGACAGTTTGGACAAAGCCCTCTGCAAACGGACCCTCGCCCCGCTCAGGGATCTGAGGCCATCGAAACTGCTGCACGAAGTAGCTCTGCGCCTGAGGCGTGTTGCAACCAACGCTGGCAATATTGAACGTGACCAGATAGTTGCCTTCGATTGGAACGCTGAAGTAACCGCCAAAATCGCGGTTCGGTGCTGGTGGATGAGGAAGGAACGCTTGGACGCCAGGCCCAAGTCCGGGGCTGAACTGATAGTAGACCTTCCATCGAATCAGAAACGTCGAGGTTGTTGCAGAACTGATTCCAACGGTTAGCGTCTTCCACGCTTGGTTCACGCCGCTCGCTGCGATCCGCATATCGTCGAGCGCACTTGGAATGGGGAACTCCGCGTTAGATGTGAAGTATGTCCCATTGTCATTGCGGTAAATCTCCGGAGCGTCTTCGCCTCCAAGCATACGGATTCCGGTATCTCCAAACCGATGCCCGGGTCGCACTCCGCGAGCGGGAATGACCTGTCCATCGGCGCGAATCGGCCCGATGTATTCAGCGACATAGGGAATCTTCGTTCCGCGAAGATCGACGTATCGCTTACCGTCCCAATACCCGCCAAATTGCAGCGTCATAGAACCTGTGAACACCTGTTGCGCCGATGCCGCGGCGACCAGCGCAAAGATCGAAAAAAGAAATAACAGCTTACGCATTGCTCGTCTCCTTGCTCTCCATATTGTACAGAGAGTTCTGCCCAAACGGACACTCGATTTTTTGACCACTCAAGCGCCAGTAATGTTCACGAGAACGGAAGCGGTTCATGGAGCAAGCAGGGCAAGGGCGTCTTGAACCGTCCGGAATGCGCCAAGCTTCATCCCTGGTACTCCATGCGATTGCTTGAGGTGCTTGCTAACTGCCGCTCGCGAAAAGCCGAGCCGCGCTGCTTCCTTTAGCCGCTGCTCTGCCGAGCCAGCGCTTCGTATTTCTCCGGTCAGTCCGATTTCCCCAAAAGCGACGAGGTCTGGCGGAACGGGAACATCCTTCAGACTGCTTGCGACCGCGAGCAAAACGGGCAGATCGGCCGCAGGCTCACGAATCTGAAGTCCGCCAACGGCGCTGACAAAGACGTCGTGCGCCCCAAGCCTCAAACCGCATCTCTTTTCAAGCACACCGAGAACGAGCATGACTCGGTTGTAATCCAGGCCAACGACAGACCTTCGTGGGTTGTTCGCGTAATTTGGCGCAACGAGAGCCTGGATCTCGACTAAGACTGCACGGCTGCCCTCCATCGCTGGGAACACCGCGCTGCCAGCAGCATCGGGGTTTCGCTCTGCCAGCAACGCAGCAGACGGATTCGGAACGTCTTCCAGCCCGCGCTCTGTCATCTCGAACACGGCGATTTCGTCGACGCTGCCAAAACGGTTCTTGACTGCCCGAACGGCGCGCATCCTACCAAAGCCTTCCCCTTCGAACGAAAGAACGGTATCGACCAAGTGTTCCAATACCTTGGGACCGGCGAGCGATCCGTCCTTTGTGACATGGCCGACCAGGACGACGGCAACTTCTTTGGACTTCGCGATTTGCTGCAGCGTCGCCGCGCACTGCCGAACTTGGCTGACACTCCCCGGAGCGCTCTCGGCATCGGATGAATGCATCGTCTGAATGCTGTCGACGATCAGCAAGTCCGGATCGGCACCTTCTATAAAAGCCACTGCCTCAGTCAGCTCGGAGCAGTTTGCCAAATAGAATGAATCCCCGGTTGCGCCGATTCGCTCGGCTCGAAGCTTCACTTGGGCAGCAGACTCTTCGCCCGACAAATACAGAACCCTTCTTGCTTTCGATGCAAGAAGCCCTGAGACTTGCGTCAGCAACGTGCTCTTGCCAATACCGGGTTCTCCTCCGAGCAAAGTCAGCGATCCAGGAACGAATCCGCCGCCAAGAACCAAATCGAGCGATTCGATGCCTGAAGAGATTCGCTTTCCTTCGAGCGTTGAGATCTCGCGGATCGCGGCAGGCGTTTTTGCGGCGATTGCAACAATCGCCTTAGCAGGCAACGGAGCCTCTTCCGCTACCGATCCCCAGGCGCCGCACTCTGAGCATTGCCCAAGCCATTTTGGAAACTGGGCGCCGCACTCACGGCAGGCGAAGATGGACTTAGCTTTCGGCATGGGGACAAAGAGGAATTCCCGGCCAAAGCCGGGAATTCCTTCGAACCAAGAAGATCCGAGACTATTTGCGGCGTCGGCGAGCTGCCAGAGCGGCGAGGCCGAGTCCGACGATAGCCACCGTTGCAGGCTCAGGAACTGGTGTGTACTGCATGCTGTCGTTCATGATGAACCCGTTGAACTGGTTGTTCGCACGGATGACGATTCGAGACATGCCGCCGGCATACTCCCAGCCGTTCCAGGCCCACTGGCCTTGAGGTGCGCTCGCCGCGAGCGCGGAGCCTATTTGATTGTTGTTGGCATCGTAGAAGGCAACTGTCGCATCAGGCGCATCTGCATTGGTCGCGAAATAGCCTCCAAATCGGAACGCGGGAACCGCGAAGTTGTATTCGTAGTTCACACCCGCTCCGCCCATGAAAACATCGCCGCTGTGCGGAAAGACCGACACAAAGAAACCCCAACCGGTCGTGATGTGGAGACCCTGTCCAGTTCCAACTTGGTCGACAGTCCCTGCTCCGCCGAAAACAACATATTGCGGCAAGAACTGGAATCTTGTCTGGGTCTCGTAACCTTCCGACGCGGCTCCGACGAAGGGACCAATCGGAACGACCTGCGAGTTTGCGGCAACGCTGAGCGCACCGACTGCCAGCGCGCCAATCCATTTGTTCATTTCTCTCTCCTTCACCAACCGCCGAGTCTTAGTTCGGCAGGCAGGCGAAATCAGTCTATCCTATGAGTTCTGGCTTGACAAGACGCTGACCTTAAAACCCAGTAAAAAAACGGAATTCCCGGCGATAGCCGGGAATTCGTTCGAACCGAGAGGATTCGAGATTACTTGCGGCGTCGGCGCGCAGCGAGCGCAGCGAGGCCGAGTCCGACTGCAGCCAGCGTGGCCGGCTCAGGGACGACTTCGCCACGAATCGTGATTCCGAAGTCCTGGGGATCGCCGCCGATGTCGCTGACTTTCGTCCACGCTGTCGGATAGCTGTTCGTGCCGCCACCTTCAGGGCCTGTGTCGCGGAGGTGAGCTTCATTTCCAACCACGTTTTGAGCGACGACCCAGAAGAAGTTGGTCGTATCGAGCGCCATCAGCGACACCCAGTAGGTGCCCGGGCCAAGCGAAACGGTCGTGAGGTCGATCGTGAAATCGTAGGCGTTTCGGCCAACGTAGTTGCCCTGCGAACCCGATCTGGTGATAGCAGTCGAAACTTGGGTTGACAAGGCAGTGTTAGCGGGTGCGCCGCCGTTGTTGGCGTAGAAGCTGACTTCGAAGCCACCTGTCGGGTTTCTGTCGGCGCCATCGAAGAACACGCCTCGCATGACGAGCTGGTTGATGTTCCAGCCGGGCCCGCCGACAACGAAATCGTTCGCGCCTTCACGAACCAAATCGAGGCCTGAGACGTTGCCCTTGCTGATGCTCCAAGCGGGAACGGGCGACCCGGACTGGGTTGGGCCGATGGGAGCCTGCACCCAAAGGTCGATAGCGTTGGCACCTGTTCCAAGCGCGGCTACTGTGAGCGCGGCTATTGCTACTCTCTTCATTTGTTTCGATTCCTCCTCTCGGAATGTTTCCCGCTATCCGGCGGGCCGGAAATGGATCTTAGGAATGGCACGTTGCGCCATCTCCGCGAATGCCACATTCTACCAAACAAATTTCGTGCCGACAAGGTCAATTTCCTTGCTCCCAGGCATTTTCCCCTGAGAATCCGGCTTTTCGGCCGCAAATCCAGCAGGATTACCTGGTGGCATCTTGTTTGAAGAAGAACGAGGCACTCTCTTAGACGGGTTGGTTGTCCGCTAAGTTCGTCGGACGCGAAGATTCCGCTGGAAAATGCGCACCCTTAACAAACGGATTCAGCCGACCCAAAGAAGTAATTCGACCCCCGAGGTCTCGGGGGTCGAATTCGATGAGCAGTCTCGATCAGATCGAGATTACTTGCGGCGTCGGCGAGCTGCCAAAGCAGCGAGACCGAGGCCGATGACGGCGATGGTTCCCGGCTCAGGAACGACGCCTTCAGCTTCGAGCAGCCAGTCTCCGGGGAATCCAATTGCGCTCATACGGAAGAGGCCGATGCCGCCGCCGATGTTGTTCGGGTCGAACCCACCAGCAGTTCCGCTACCAGCAACCCACGAGTTGTTGCTCAAGGGAGCCGTCTGATCCAGCGGAGCAGGGAAGCCACCAGCTGCGTGGTTGACATCCGCGCCGATCGCGAACCAGGTGCCATTCGCGCCGACCGTTGCATTCACGGCGACCGACTGAAGAACGTCGGTGTCGATGCTGCCTGCAGCAACGGTGCCGTTCCATGAGCCAAGCAAGTTGACGCCTGCTGCCATGTCGCCCGTCGGGCTGTTCAGCGTCCAAACGTGAACGCGGAACGGAGTGCCGGCTGCCACACCCGAGCTACCCGGGAAGCTTGGCGATCCAAACGACGTTCGAATGGCCGTAATCACGTTGTTTCCGCCTGTGACCTGGAAGGCCATCATCCAAGCGATGTTGCCGCCTGCAGTCAGACCGAGTGAGTTTTCAGAAACACCGTCGTGCTCGGTGTAGGTGAAGGCGTTCGCGCCGACAGCTGCGACGAGAAGGCCAAGAAGTGCTAGCTTCTTCATTATGATTTTCTCCTCTCTTCAGAGTGGTTTAGATTTAGGCCTGCGCCTTTCGGGCCCGGTAAGGTTCCCCCTGCACGGTGAGCGTAGGGCAAACAAGCACCAGCATTATGACGAAGAAACCCAATGAAATGATCAACCTGATTTTAAACCGATGAAAACCCGGTAATTCCGCCTATGCCGAACGGCAAACTCCCACGCGGAACGCTTCATCCAAAAAGCATCGAGCCCCGAGAAATCGGGGCTCGATATCGTGTGTCGGCAGGCGTGTGCCTGGCCTACTTGCGTCGTCGGCGCGCTGCGAGAGCGGCGAGGCCGAGGCCGATGACGGCTATGGTTCCCGGCTCAGGAACGACCGTGCCTTCGACGAGGAAGGGCATGTCCTGTGCCGTCGCGGCGTCGAGCAATGGATTGTAGGTTCCATCGGGTCCGGTTGTAGACTGAAGGCCGTTCGCGCCAGGCTTACCGAGTTGTCCATTCAAGGTCACGGGTGGAGCAAAGACGGCGCCCGCTGGGTTGAACGAACCATTGACTGCCCAGTTCAAGTAGTAGTTGCCGGCAGCGAGGTTCAGGCCCAAATTGACGGTCTTGGCGTACATGATCGCTCGTGCAGTGTTGCCGACCGTTGTCTCAGTGGTTCGGTAAATGTTGGTCCAACCGGAGCTTCCAAGCCTATTCGTTGTTGTATCTCCGAATACAAGGGTTCCAGTCCCAGGAGGACCACCCTGATAGATTCGCAAGAACATTTGGCTCATTGCGGCAGTAGTAGGAGCATTGGTTTGGTAACCGTAGACGGTGATGGAGTCGACGATCCAGCCAGGGCCGCCGACCGTGAAGTCATCAGTGAGCCAAACGTTGGTTGCTGCGCCCACGCCAAAGCCAAGAATCGTCATGCCAAGCGACGTAGTCTGGAGCCGGCTTTCGTCTGCTCCGCCCGCACCACCGCCTGGATGTGTGATCTGGGGTCCGTTGTCCCAAAGGATTGCTGCCATCGAGGAACCTGCGAGGCAGGCTGCGACGGCCAGAGTTGCGAGTTTTTTCATTTTGTTCTTCCTCTCTCCAATTGGATTTGGATTTATCCCGGACAATTCCGGTCGGTTCCGTATTTCTACGGACGCGGCGCGTGCACTGCTCCCGCCCGAGCCCTGTTTGCCCGTTACGAGCTAATTATACGAGAAAACTGAGAGAATCCTTTAGCTTTCTGAAACTGGGCTAAAAACCTGGTAATTCGTCCTGATTTGATGCCTGCCGATCGCAATGGCCATACTTCATTTAAGCAACGACTGGACAGCGGCCCGGAGCATCGGGTCCTCGCCTCGCGCTCGCGCATTCGGATCGTAGGCGACTGGGATGCTGGGCTGTCTGCCATTGCCTTCGAGGTTCTCGCCGTCGACGGTGTACGCGCCTGCGAATGGGATGCGCAGGTTTCCGCCATCGAAGAGCGTCCATCCGCCCGTTCCGATGACGGCGCCAGGCGTCGCGACACCGACAACGGGTCCGATGTTGAGTTGGCGAAAACCTTCGGCCATGATCTCGGCGTTGCTCGCGCTCGATGCATTGATCATGAGCGCGCTCGGCAGCTCGACAGTATCTCCGCGGAAGATGTTTTCGCTCATCGCGACACCTTCCCATCCGCGCACCGTGCGGATGAGCCACGGCTGTTTGATCAGCAGAGACAATGCGAGATGCGCTGTGTTTCCGCCGCCGTTGTATCGAACGTCGATGATAAGCCCTTCTTTGTTTTGCGTCAATGTTCTGATTTCGCGCATGAACTGCTCGTGATACGGCATGCTCATACCGCGGATGTGCACGTAGGCGAGTTTGCCGTTGCTGTACCGATCCGTTAGCTCGCGCATTTCGAGGACGAAGTTCTCATATTGGAGGTCTGCAAATGCTGAAAGCGGTACGGGTTTGATCGCAACATCCCTGGTGCCGCTCGCGTTTCGCACTTGAAGCACAACTTTCCGTCCCGCTTTGTGATTCATCAGCGAATCAAACGTGTCGGATTTGGAAAGTCGAATTCCGTCGATCGCGACGACGACATCTCCGCGATACAGTTTTGAATCAGGATGATCGGCTGGGCTTCCTTTCATCACTCGTGCAATTCGATATTCGCCAGTCGATTCGAGATGGCGCCAGTCGGGCTCTGCGCCGACGATGCCAGTCGCATCGTCGCCTGTTTGCGGCTGCTGCGTAGGCCCGTTGACTCCGAGGTGGCTCGAATTGAGTTCGTTCACCATTTCGAGCATCAGGTCGTAAAACTCTGCACGATCGTAAGCATGGGGAAGCAAACTCGAATAGTAGTTTCGGATTCTTCGCCAGTCGTGTCCTTGATGCGCAGGATCGTAATACATTTGATCCATCACCCAAAAGATTTCGTCGAACAGCGCTTTTGCTTCGTCGTATTGGTCGATGTAGAACTCTGCGGTAAATGCTCTTGGCGCAGCGTTTCCGCCTGCGATTGGCAGTTGTGCGACTCTTCCTGCTTCCAGCGTGTAAAGCGCTTGTCCATTTGGTGCAAGCCATACGCCGTTTTTCGGCGCGCCCGTTGTGATTGCTGTCGATTGTCCGCCAGCCGAGGCTACTCGATGAATCTGGCCGCCTTGATTGAAAAAGAGCGCCTTCCCGTCCACACTCGATGCATAACTTGTGACTCCTCCCGTCGACGTTAGCCGCCTCATGCGCTGAAAGATGCCTTCTTCATCGATTCGGAACCCTTCTTCCTTTTTCTCTTCTTGCTTGCCGATGTTGTCAAGCGCGTCTTCTGTAAACGTTATTGGATCATGAGTCAGATCGACGACGAACAGATCGTAGTCGTTGGCGAATTCATTGGCAGCGAACACGATACGCTTGCCGTCTCGCGTGAACATCGGCGTTCCTGCAGATTTTGCGCATCGCGCAACCAGCGTCTCTTTTCGCGAATCGATTTCGACGACATAGATGTTTGTGCCTCCGCGCTCGGTCGGGCGGGCGACCGCAAGATGTTTGCTGTCCGGCGACCACGAGAATTGCGCGCTGCCGAACATCGCGCCTTGAAAGTATCCGGTGCATACGATCGTCGGCGTTCCGCCTTCGACTGGAACGACGCAGATCTCTGTGTAGTCACGATGGAATGCGACCCACTTCCGATCCGGGCTAACGACCGGCGTGGTTTCGTTGCCTGCGCCGTCGGCGAGCGGCGATTGACCACCGTCGACATCCATGACATAGATGCCGAGGCTGTTGTCGGCCATTCGCACGAACACAAATTTGTCGTTGGAAATCCAATCCACCATCATTTCGCGACCCGGATCGTTTGCCATGCGCCGCGTTGTTCCGCCGGCTTCCGGCGTCATGAAAATGTCTCCTCGCACGGTGAGCGCCATTCGCTTCATGTCAGGAGAGACGGCAAAATCTGCGACCCCTTGTGTCAGCGTCAGCCTTGAAGTGCGATTGTATCTCTGGTCTCCAGGAACAAGTATGTCGAGCTTGCGCGTTCGACTGCTTCTTGTGTCGAGCACCCAGATGTCGCTCGCGTATTCGTAAGCGATCGCGTTTCCATTTGCGCTCAGTGCTGGGTAGCGTACGCGGTCGCCGGTGTGTTGCGTGACTTGCCTTCGGTTCTTTCCGTCCGGATCCATTCGCCAGACGTTCGGCGTGCCTCCATCGGCGACATGCCAAATCGTTCTCGCGTCGGGCGACCACATCGGCCAAAGTTGTGGGCGGTCGTCGTTCGTGACATTGATTGCATTCGAAACCGGCGATGAAAAGTCTGCGATCCAGATGTCTGCAGTGCCGCTTCCGGTCAACCCCGAGCGTCGCCAGTTTCCAGGGCCTCCGCCGTAGTTGTAAGCGATTTTCCTTCCGTCTGGCGAAATCGATGGAAAGAATTCAAGCTCCATTCCGTCGCTGGTCAGTCGGATTTCCTCGCCTCCTTCAAGCGCGACTTTCATGATTTCGAGGTTGCCCCACCGGTTGCTGTAGTAGAGGATCCACTTTGAGTCGGGAGTCCATCCCATCGCGTATTCGTTCGCGCTGGAGTAAGTGAGCCGCTTGGGTTCGCCGCCATCGCTGGACATCACGAAGATGTCCATGCTGCCGTTGCGCGTGCTTGTGAATGCGATCCACTTGCCGTCAGGGCTAAATCGAGGCATGGACTCTGCGGCGGGGTGGACGGTCAGTCTTTCTGCGCGACCGCCATTCGAGGACACGACCCAAATGTCTCCTTGATAGGCAAAGGCTACTTTGCTTGCGTCAGGCGATAGGCTTGGGGTTCTTGCGCGCTTGATAGGGCCGACTTGGGCGGTTGATGAAACGAGCGTGAGTGTCGCGATGATGGTTGGGAGCAGCACGGTTAATCATAGCCGTACCGCCCCCTTTGTTGCCTGTCTACATTAGCGAGTTCTGCGCCGAATCGCGATGGCCGCCACGCCGAAGGCAATTGCAAGAATCGAAGCTGGTTCTGGAACCATCTGCATCATGTCCATCGTGTGCCGCGTTGCGAACCATTCGGTGATGGTTCCGGTCGGCCCCGTTGTCAATTCGATTTTGTCGTCCCAGCGAATGTTCTTGGTCGGCTGGATGAACTCAAGGTCGCGCCCCCAGTTGGAGCCGTTTCGATTGAGAATTGATACGAGCTGATAGACATGGCCGTGATCCAGATCCGTAATCGTGGAAGTGAGCTTCACTTGCTGAATGGCGTTGGAATCGCCATTCCACCAACACGCTCCATCGAATGTCAAAAACTTTTGCCCGACGAACCACCAGTCGGCGTTTGCGGAGCCTTCAGTGACGATTCGGTAGGTGAGCGATTGATTGGGAACAGTAATTCTAATTGGAGGCGTTGCCTTGATTACATTCATCGTCGGCGCTGCGTACTCTGCGGTTATGGAACCAGAGTAGTCGCCTGTCGTTTCTCTAAGCGCGACATCGAATCGCGCCGCACTCAGAGAACTGAACGCTAAGAAGGCAAGCAGACAAAAGTGAGTCCGCAATTGCATGAATCTCTCCTTTCAAAAACAGAACGTCCGAAGACAGCTTTTTGAGGGCAAGATTCGTGCCAATCCGCTTACCGCGCAAGCGTCCGCGCTACGCTGATGGCGAAGGGTTTGCTGAGGTTTTCGTTTGAGTAGGGGCATCGCGGACTTAGAATGCATGCAGGGCAGCCCGACTCACACCTACAGGATTCGAGGCGGTCGACAACTACACCGATCCACCGATCAAGTTCGTCATGAAGCGCTTCGGCGATGCCCGAACCGCCGGGCGCTGCGTCGTAGACAAAAATTGTCGGCCTTCCCGTTTCGGGCCAAAACGGATAGTACGCGCTCCCGAGGTCTCGAGGTTCACACTTAGCAATGATGGGAGCCATTGATAGGAGCAAGTGTTCCAATGCATGGACTCCTCCACTCCATGACTGTGCATCGTCAGTTGTCGATATGGGAATGTCGATCCTGATGCCCAGCGTACTGATGGTGTGCGGAGGCATTTCGAGTGGCTCTTCGGAAATGACGGAGTCCGTTAGCAACGAACGCCTTCTGAATCCGACCACGATGTTGGTAACGGTCAGTCCTTTGAGAAACCCCAATCCGTCACCAAATGATTTCTCGGAAATGGACACGGTCGGCCATACAGAAGTTTCAACAAGTGATTGTGTAAAGTAATTGGCACTTGTTTCCTCGACTTCGATTCGCAGCGCGTCGACATCGAGTTTTCGGACAATGAATTGGTCTCCACGATGTAAGTAAATGGCTCCAGGGTGTGCGTTTTGAAATGCACGCCACTCTTCCATCGTTCCAATCTGCTCGCCGCCGCTTTCGACGACATAAGTTCTGTCCGATCCGCGAATATCGACATCGGCAGCCGGACTCGCATGCGAAGGATAGAACCACATTCCGGCTCGTCTGATTAGTTCTCCGCTCGACTCAAGTTCTTCACATGCTTCGAGTGATCCATCAGGAAACTGTGACAACTCGGTGGGTGATATTGGACGCTCGAATGCGGCACACTTAATGTGAGGATGCAAAATGCGTGGATTATGCGGCCGCACTCGGACCTGTTCGGCTTCACCATTCAGGATCAATTCAGGATGTTCGGCGAGAAACTGTTCGAGCGGATCGTCTCTTACGATCATGATTGCAAGTCCGCTCTCTTCACCTCGCCCTGCTCGTCCTGCTTGCTGTCGAACGCTGCTGATCGATCCAGGAAAGCCATTGAGAATCGCAACATCGAGGCCGCCGACATCGATTCCGAGTTCCATCGCATTCGTGCAGCTGATGCCTCGAAGTTCACCCGAGAACAGCGCCTCCTCTATGTCTCTGCGCTCTTTCACGGTGTAGCCCGCTCTGTACGCCTCGACTTTACTTCCCAACTCCTTGGATTCGAGATCGATCATTTCTCTCGAATAGGTCAGGACTAATTCAGTTGCAATACGAGAGCCAGAAAATGCAATCACTCTCATTCCGGCTAGCACGAGGGCCGAGAAGATCAAAGCTGCTTCGTAGATTGTGCTTTTGCGCGACTCTTCGTCCGTCATCGGCGGATTCCAAATAGCAAAACAACGCTTGCCCCTCGGCGCACCGTCGTTCGCAATGTGGACAGCCGTCCTTCCTGTTATCGCAAGAAACAGTTCAGCAGGATTTCTGATTGTTGCGCTCGTCGCAACGATCCTTGGATTTGCGCCACTCCATTCGCAAAGTCGAAGCAGCCTTCGAAGCACGAGTGCTACGTGCGAGCCAAACACACCCGAATAGGCGTGCATTTCGTCGATTGCTATGAACCTCAAGCTGCGTAAGAACTTCGTCCATGCACTGTGATTGGGGAGAATGCCTACGTGCAGCATGTCGGGATTCGTAAGAATTAGGTTTGCTTCTTTCCTGATTGCTGATCTCTGATGCTTCGGTGTGTCGCCATCGTAGGTTGCGACTCGAATGCCAGCGGGCACAATCGCATTTATTTTGGCAAGCTGGTCTTGCGCAAGAGCCTTCGTCGGATAAATGAACAGACCTCGCGCACTCGGTTCTTGCAGAATGCGATGCAGGGCCGGAATCTGATAACAGAGTGTCTTGCCGCTACCGGTCCCCGTCGTTACGACACAGTCCAAATCAGCGTTCGACGTTTCAAATGTTTGCACTTGGTGCGTATAGAGCTTCTCTATTCCCATTTGTTGCAACTGAGATAGAAGCAACGGGTGGATGCTTTGAGGAATTGACGCGTAGGCGGGAGCCTTCGGCTGTTCTATCGCACAAGCGACGATCTGTCCACTATAGAATGGAGAATCTTCTAAGAGTTCGAGGGTGACCTCTGGATCAGTCAAATTTATACTCGTCACCGCGAGCTCGTCTCTTCTTTTCGCCAATTCCAATAACAATAATCGTTATGAAGTACATCAACAACAACGGAACTCCAAGCATGACGTTGCTGAAGACGTCACCACCTGGCGTCAGCATCATAACAAACACGATGATTGCGACGAGCGCAATTCTCCATTGCTTCCAAAGAACTTCTGAAGTTAGAAGGCCGATTCTTGCAAGGAACCAAACGATAACCGGCAACTGAAAGCCGATTCCAAATGCAAGGATCATCTTGAGTACGAACGAAGTGAACGCACCAGGTGTCTGCAGAAGACTTGCACCGGCAAAGTCGAGCAAGAATCCCATGAACCACCTCACGGCAGGTTTGAGAATAACGAATGCTCCGCAAACACCAAAAAGAAAGAGGAACACACTAAACGGCACGACCTTTCTCAGTGCCTTTCTTTCGTTCTTCTTGAGAGCAGGCCTCACAAAGCCCCAAAGTTGCCAAATGACAAACGGACCTGCGGCTATCAGCCCAATGATAAATGAAAGTTTAAGCTTAAGAAAGAACGGCTGAGTTACGTCAGTAAAGACAAACTCAGGCGGCCTGACTCCAATTGGGACGACGGACGGATCCTTTAGTATCCCTTCGAGATACTGGAACACCGGATCTTGCACAAACCAGCCAGCGACCCATCCAGCCACCACAATGGAAATTGAGCGCAAAATCCGCGCACGCAGCTCATCCAAATGTTCAACGAGGGTGGCCTTGTTCGTCTCCGGATCTTCCGGATCGATGAGGTCACCCTCGTCGTAGTCGTAGTTCGGTTCAGCCATTCGGCTCCGAACGGAGCGTTAGTTGTCCAGCGTGATCGTAATCACCAACCGCTCGCGAACGAAAAGTGCTGCGTCTCCGCCTTGCTGGCCACCACCTTGGCCGCCTCTCTGTCCAGGCGCATTGGCTCCGCCGAAAGTCGGACCGCCTTGCCCACCAGGTCCTTGAGGACCGCCTCGCTGGAGACCCCGGTCGACGCCTGCTTGGCCAGTTGTACCGCCTCCGCCACCGCTTGCAGTGGCGCCGGCTGCGCTCGGCCCGCCTTGTGCTCCGCCGGCTCCTGCTCCTTGAGAAGTCGTAGCAGGCTCGATTCTTCGATCACCTTCGACCGTCAAGATTCTCTTAACCATCTCTCCGCGATCGATGTCGAACCAGAGAACTTCGGAGATGCTGAGCCTGTTGTCATTGCGGAAGTCTCGAGTTCCGACTTGAACCGTCGGGACACCACCGCGATCGGCTGCGCGCTCGGTCACCAATCTGATCTTTGCCGTTCGCCTGCCTTGCTCCCATTCAATCGATTCCAAGGTCGCCTGGGCAGGGATCTCGATGGCCGCTCTTCCGGTCGCCTGAATCTCGGGTATTTCACCTTCGCTGATCACGATTCTGCCGGTCCACCGGTCGCCAACTTTCTGCGGCTGCTCAGGCAAGAGCGGCATGGGGATATTGATCATCAGCATCTTGTCCATCTTCCGCTGGTTGACGCCGAAGAAGCCGTGATAGTCGGGCACGTCCGCGTATTGTTCATGACCCCGGTTTGAGATCAGCCTTACGAGCGAACCGAATTCCCACTTGTTGATGACCGCTGGGCCGGTCGCGCCCGGGCGAGTGATATACAGGTAGTCCTTGTTCTCGCCTTTATAAGGAACGAGCTGAATCCTGACGACACCCGTACCGCCAGACTTCACGTCGTCGACAGCAATCAGGTATCTGGCTTTCTCTTCGAAAATCGGCTGACGCGCTGCCCTGCCGCCCATTCTGTTCTGGGCACCGGTCATCATCGAAACATCCTGCAAGAACGAAATCGCGTAGTAGTTCTGGGTCGCAGGCTTCCAGTTGTAGCGTAAAAGGATTCCCTCCGCAGGCACAGGAATGTCGTAGTTGGCGAGGGTGATGCGAACTTCTGACCTCTCGGTAATCATGGTCCCGTTCGGGGTTTTTCGATAAAGGGCCGCTCCAAGAGTGTGCTCGCCATCTGGCAGCCGCATGGCTTTCGTATCGAGCTTGTAGGAGAGCACTCCCCGCTGCTGGTCGACGTCAGGCACGACCGCTTCGAGAAACTTGCCGTTAAGCGAGATCCCGATGAAGGAACCTGGCTCAATGTCCCCCACACCTTTGGGGAACGTCATTTCGACAACTTCACGGAGTTTCTGCCCATCTCGAGGGGAGATGATCGTGAAGGACTGAGCGAGGGCTGCGCTGGCGACACTCGCGATGGCAAAAACCGATACTAGCCTTTTCATTTTTGTTCGGCCAACCTCCTACGGCTGTCCGGGAATCCTACCCGAACATCCAGGTGTACTACGATTATTCAGTATGACGCGATTCCCAAGCAATCCGTCACACGGGAATTCGTGCTCGGCTGTCGATCCCAACCTTCAAGCTGACCGACAGTCCGTCATGGACGGGGTCAATGAAGCTCACAAGCTCAGGATGGGTCATGATCTCCCTGTTGTACTGCCGGATCGCGAACGTCTCGGGGTCGTGGACGTCCTCCGCGACCCGGCCGCTCCAAACGACGTTGTGGCAGAAGAGGAAGCCGCCCACTTTAAGTTTTGGCACGGAGACCTGTAGAGCGAGAGGGTACTGGGTTTTGTCAATGTCAATGAGAATCGCGTCGAAGTGATCGCCCTGCGCTGCCAGGAGCTCCAAGCCATCTCCGTTTAAGAACTTCACTCGATCCAGCAGTCCTGCCTCTTCGAGGTACTCCTTGGCTCTGGCGGTGTTGTCCGGATCGAAGTCCGTGTGGACAACTTCCCCCGACGGTCCAGCGGCCGAAGCGAACCAAACTGTGGAATAGCCGTAGCCAGAGCCCATCTCGAAAACCTTTCGGCCTTGAATGGCCATCGTAAGAATTGCCATGCGACGGCCGCACTGCGGGCCGATGATTGGAAATCCACGCACTTCTGCTTCACGTTCCATCGCCCGAAGAACTGGGCTTTGGCTTGCTTCCAGTTCCTCGAGGTACTTTGTTAGCCCAGGCTTTAGTTGACTACCCATTCGCTTCTGATCTCCGGTTGATGCTTGAGTGTGGCCATGACGCCGCAGTATTTCGTGTCGCTTAGTTCGATTGCTCGGCGAACAGCCCCCTCGTCGACTTTTTGGCCTTCCACGTAGTGCCGTATGACAATCTTTGTGAATGGCCGTGGCCAATCGCCTTCTGGCTTGCGCTCGGCGTCAATTTCGACCCTATACTTCGTGACCATCTGGCGCTTCTTTTGAAGGATTGCGAGAACATCCATAGCTGTACAAGCGGCAAGTGCCGCAATGAGAGTTTCCATCGGTTGGGATCCAGCCCCCGTGCCTCCGTGATCTGCGTGGCTGTCGAACGGGATTACAGCTCCGGACGGGACGTGCGCCTCAAATCGAAAGTCGCCGGACCAATTGAGATCAACGCGCATTTGGAGAGTTTGGCATCTCGCGCCCAGTCGTTAGGGCGATAACCAGAGCGGCGACCGCAAAAATGAGAACCGGCACCGCCGGTTCGCGACAGGAGACTCAGCTGCTGCCGGATGCAGACATTAGGAGGTGCCAACCGTATCCGAGGCCGGCACCAATCAGCGTTGCCAAAACAGACCGAAGGATCACAAGGATCTATCTACGTCCGGATGGAGCGGCATTTGATAGTGATTTCTCCAAAAAGCCAAATGACCTATGGCACTCGGCCTCTGGAACTTAGCCGAATGTGCCGACGTTGGAAAGTGTGCGCATGTCCTCCTTTCCCTCTCCGGGAAAGTCGGCCTAACGGCCGAGAAGCCCTGGTCTAGCCAACCAGGGCATTTAACTTATGCGCTCAATTGGAACACGAACTCAATCGGCACCTCGCGATCAAAGCGAAGCCTCGCAAGGTACGCAGCGTGAGCTAACTGGGAAGGTCGGCATTCGAGCACGACTCCTTTTAAAACGGCAGGTGAGTCTGCCATACGAAGTTCGACATCCGATCCAATTGCAAGTGCTCGGACGGATGAGATTCCTGCTCCCCCTTGCCCGATGTCGTTTACGTAAATGCCCGGGCGTTCATCGACCATGGCCGGTTTGCGCACTCGAAACTTCGTTCTTACAAAGGCCCTGCGTTCGCGGACCAGTATTCTTGCAGGAGCTTCAATTCGAATATATGGTGTCTTCTTCGCCGGTTCTTCAATTAAGCGAGTCCAAAACACAGCAAGGCCGTTTTCTGTCGTGAAATCGCACAAGTACTCACTGGCAGGCTTTGTGGGCGAGACCGATGACGTGAGCACGGGCTTCGTTAGCGTCCAAGTCTTGGAATCCGCTTCAACAAGATAGCAAGTGAAGAACGCGGAGCCCTGTCGAAGCCGAATCTTTGTGTTTACTGGTGGTGGAGTGACGCTCCTTCTGAAGAGTCGACCCACTGTCAATGCCCCAAAGAACGACACTGCGAACAGAACGAGGAAAAACCCCGCAAACTTGGCAATTTCGAGCCACATCGTATTACTCCCGCTATTTCGATTCTTTCTCGTAAATCGATTGGCCCGCGCCAAACTCGCGCATAGCCTCGATCTGAAGCAGATTCGCCTCATCTCCGGTTTCGGTACCGCCTCGGTTAACGAAATCCTGCGTTACGAGTGCTGCCTGTACAAGCAAACTTAGTGCCAACAATCGCTGCTCATGGCTGCGAGAGTGGACATCAGGCGGGGTCAACTTCGCGACGAACTCACTGAATGAATTGACAGATCCGGCAGTCTCTCTGGCTCTTCTAGCAATGTCCGGGCCTGCAGCGACTCGCGCCTCGACGATAATGTTGCGAACGCGAGTAGCCAACGAAACGAAAACGTTGTCGACAATCTTGATCGTTTCACGATAGCGAGCAAGCACTTTCACCGGATCGTCATCCAGCCCCAAAGACTTAGCCGACTCCATGTCCCGATTCGATGCTTGAAAGTCCTCTAAGAGCGCATAAGCTTGGGCTCGTTTGTAAAATGCTTCGGCGGTCGGTTTGATGTTAATCGATTTCGAATATGCAGACAATGCCTCATCATTGTTGAGAGTACTCAAGCAAATATCACCGTAAACAAGCCAAGCCTCGTCGCTGCTTGGATTTGCATCGAGTACCGCGCGAACCGTCGCTCTCGCTCTCTCCGGCTGGCCGGCGGAAAGATAACAATCAGCGGCAACGACTACGAGAGATATGTCATACGGATTCAATTCCGCTCCGCGCATTGCTTCGTCAGCGGCGAGAAATGGCTTTCCTGCTCTTCTCAGCGCTTCTATCAACCCCAATCGAGCTGCGCCGTGAGTCGGATCCGCGTCGACTGCATCGCGCAACAGGTTTAGCGCTTCGACAATTTTGCCTTCATTCAATGCTGCCATTCCGTTTTCGAAGGGTGCCTTGTCGATGGGTAGTCTCGCAGTCGTCGTTACCGTCGAATGCGTCGCAGGCGGCGTTTGAATCGGTGTAGCCGCAGCAAATTCTTTGAGAGGCCCTGCAAACAGTTTTGTCGTAAAGGTGTTTGCAATCGAAAGTATCGATGAAGGTTTGTCGATCGCGCCTTCGATCAGTATTTGTACAGAGTTCTCGTCCTTAAATATTGAGCGACCACCTGAACTGCGGAACAGTTCCATATCGCCCCTTACGCCGCCGCCGACAAGACGCGCTGAGCAAAAGATGACGAAGTCCGCACGAATTGCTCGCGCAACGCGAAATACGTCTGCAGGTGCAGGATTCGCCGAATAAGATCGCAATATTCCGTCCGCGATTGCTGCAACGATGAGAGGATTCGTTTCAAACCATTCAGTCGTGGTTACCCACCCGGTTTCTTGCAAAGTGTTTGAGAACACCGGAAGCAAGTCAAGATTTGGATCACGTTCCGTGAATTCCTGCACCTGCTGCTGTACAAGCAAGACTTGTGGCTTAGCAGCCATTGAGGTTGCGAAGATCGCTATGCAAGAAACGACGACGGGCAGCTTGCCTAGCATTTAGCCAAGAGTCCGCAACGCCTGGCGACAAGCCTCCGCCGCGCTCGAATTGCCTGCGGCTTCGTACAGCCTTATCGCCTGTTCGTAATGATTTCGCGCGCTGCCGTTTTCACCAATCGCTTTGTAGCACTGGCCAAGAAACTGATGGATTTGCGCAGGATTGCCGCTGCCGCTCAGAGCCGCTTGGAAATCTCTGATTGCACCCCTGTAATCTCCAGCGGACATCTTTTGCCGCGCGACACGGTAGATATTTGCGCTTTCGGCTTCTCGGTCAACTGTCGATGGTGGATTTGATTCCCCACCGCCGCTCATTCGAATCTCAATTCGATTCTGAGGCTTCGGATTCTCTCGGGTGGGAAGTATGTTGTCTTCGGGCCGCGTTGTGGTCACGGGCGGGTCCTGGCGAACTCCAGAGCCGCTAACTTGATTCGAAGGATCTGGAAGCAACGGACCGGGATTGGAGAATCCGGTTGGTGCGCCCGACTCCCTCCACACGATGTTGTTGTCTAACGAAAGAGGTCCGGTTGAAATGGGATTTGATGGAGTGCCGCTCAATCCGGGACCCGGGTTGAAAATCGGAGCCGGAACTCTGCCGGTAGGCACTGGGCTTTCGGTCGGGATGGATGGCATTTCCAGAGGATTCGTCAAGTCCGGACGTGGAATCGACTCGATGCCGGTCGTCGCGGGTGGGCTAATGTTAAAGCCTGTCGCCTCATTCGAGGCTACCAAACGCTCGTCGCTGGGCTTCGGCTTCGAGTTGAGTGCAAGGCCGACTCCAACGCCCGTAACCACAATCACCGCAGCGGCTGCGCTTGCGATGGCAAGCCAGTTCTTGCTCCGCACTTCCAATTCTTCCGGAGTCGGCTCAGCGGCCGCTTTCTTCACCAAGTGAGCGAGTTTGATTCGATCGAGCGTCGAATCAGGGTTGAGAGCGACGACCTGCTCGTAGCACTCGATCGCGGAAGCCAAGTCGCCATTTTTCTCGTGGATCGTGGCCTTCAAGGCGAGTGCGGACGAGTTCTCGGGGTCGATCTGCAGGATCGCGTCGACGATGAATTTGGCCTCCTCGATGTTCGACTCACTAACCAATCGATAGCCGTCGGTCAAGAGTCCATCGATCTCCTCCGGCTTAACGTGGAGAGTCGATGGCGACGTCGGCTCTAATTCGAATCCGCACATCTTGCAAAACTTGCTGTCGTCCGAATTCTGTGTGTTGCACGCTTTGCACTTTCCCATTGGGATCACCTTCCGATTCGATTAGACGGGCTTAACACAGCCAATTTGCTCGATCGAACTTTCTGCAATGTTACCGCAGACTGGCTTTAGGACCCTCAAAGGCCGACTCCGAGATTCCCCTTCCACCAATCCAAAAGGCGCGGCAAGAGTTGCCAAGTTCTTCGGGTAGCCGTGGATAAAGTGAGCCAACGCTCGGCAATAGCAACTGGTCATTGTCGAGCAAAAAGCAGGCTCCTCCCGTGTCGCCCGGGGCGAATCCACCAACGATCGCAGGCCGCATCATGGGGTTGAGCGCAACCAGCAATCCCTCAACGTCGAGGACATCCATGCTTGAGGCGCCGTCATGAAGCGTCTGTTCGTCAGCACCGATCCAAACCACATCCGGCCCAAAACTGCGGAGGAAGTCCTCAAACTTCTCAGATTCCCTTGGCGCCTGTCGACCGAGCAAAGCAACCGTGTCGATACGATGAACTCCTACAAGCCTCTCGATATCGTCGTGAAGCTTTCGCTCCAATCCCGCATCGGGAAAGAGCGCACCCTGATCGGTTGACCAAGTGGGCTCGTTGATGCACAAAACGCCGGGGCCGAGAATGATGG
The DNA here is from genome assembly GCA_026129745.1 of Fimbriimonadales bacterium. Lineage (GTDB taxonomy): Bacteria > Armatimonadota > Fimbriimonadia > Fimbriimonadales > ATM1 > JAHCHL01. Next base: position 310,813 of record JAHCHL010000001.1, read on the forward strand.
CCGCGCCGGATGCATCCAGCGAAATCGATTGCTCACCCAGCTCCAGGCGCATCTCGAAGTTTTACCCCGGCTGAAATGCAGTTGCAAACATCGAATCGCAAACAAAATCAAACCGAACGTTTCCTTGCACCGAGGCATGACCTTCGACAACAAGCTCCGCCAAGCGCACAAGCCGCGACTCGCCCTTTCGCAATTCATACCCGAGCGCATTTGCGAATAGAGTCAGGAACTCTGCACGAAACGCACGATCAGCTTTGTCTTTATCTTCCGAAGTCTTCGCAAGTTCCTGATACTTTTCTGCAAACGATTGAAAGTCGGACGACAATCGCATCGCTTCGATGGCACTTCGCTTTGCAAGCGAGTGAACCCAACTCGAAAAGTCTTCGACAAACTCTATAAATCGTTCTTCTGACAATTGTAGTACGACAGCATTCGTCCCGCCGGAAAGGGCCGCAATGCTTCGCGGCAGATTGCTTTCATCAGGTAAGTCGCAACCGATCAATAGGCAACGCGAAACAATTGTCGGCAATAACCGACTAAGGTTTCCAGTTGATAATACGAAGCGAGCGTACTCCGGTGGCTCTTCCAACGTCTTGAGTAAAGCATTCGAAGCCGCATCGGTCATTCGCTCAGCTTCGTGAATCAACACAACTTTTAGCGGTGCAACAAGCGGCCCAACTCGCAAAAAGTCCGCAATCGGAACTCCATCGTAACTCGATCCCTCGCGCGAAGAAACCGCGCCGACAGAAATCAAATCTGACTTGCCTTCAGGCTCGACGCGCAACAAATCTGCTGAATTGCCACGAGTATAGGCTCCGCACGTTTTGCAGACTCCGCAAGGACGTTCGTCTTCGCCCATGCACAAGTGACCGCAAGCCAAGCGCTCCGCGACTTCGTGCTGTCCACCGCCATCCAATCCATACACCAATACAGAAACCGACGCACCCGAACGCAAAACAGCGCCGACAGCATTCATCGCTTCGACGCAACCAATTTCAGAAACGCTCAAACCGTTCGACATCTAAAACAAACGTAACCGCTCCGCCAACTGGAACCTGAATCGGACTTGCGACGAAACCGCCAACGGCCGTCGCATCCGGAGGAATCACATTCACCATCTGATCGCGAGTATGGCAATCCTTTTTGATCAAATCCAAGACTGCATTCACTTCCTCGTCCTGCACACCGATTAGAAACGTCGTGTTTCCCTCGCGAAGAAATCCGCCCGTCGAGCCGATGATGGTGAACTTGAACCCCGCTTGAACAAGGTCCTCGATGACGCTGTTTTTGTCTCGGTTATGAATGACCGCGATGAGAAGTTTCACGTCTTCCCCCGTTGGGAGCGCCATTATAGCCGGGGCAGAACTCGGGATGGATGGTCACAACCAATCGAACCAGATATGCCCCGATTAGTTGAGTCCGGGCCACCAATCTGGCTCTGGCTCATCCGTCCAAAGGCGCCAAGGCGAAAAATGGACGGTTTTCCCGACAGAAGCAAACTGCAGTTTCGCTTGTTGTACCGATCCATCTTTTCGAAGCCGGAGCAGTTTGCCTTCATAAGCCATCATTGCCCATTTGCAAAAATTCTGATCGCGGCCGTAATCAACAGTCTTGTCGCCATGCAATCGACACGTGAGAATTCCATGATTCGAGTCCGCATCGCCAAGCGCATCCCAAATTCGAGTTCCTTGGTAGTGGAGCGGAGACTCGAAGCTTGCATGAAAGACTGTGCTCCGCAGATGCGGAGTCTTGCACGCCCAAGCCTTGCTTCCAAACCCTTCGAAAGGATCGTCTTTGCAATGCAATAGACTGACCGTAACAAGCCCTTCCTGGACAAGTGGATCCAAGTCAATGCGCGGATAACTCCCATTCGTTTCGGCATACATCAAGATTGCAAGCCCGACTTGGCGCAAAGATTGCGTACAGTTTGTACGTGTCGAGCTCTGTTTCGTACGCAACACGACTCCGGAGATTAGTGCCACAAGCAGCGCCACAATTACGAGTACGATCAACAACTCAAAGAGCGTAAAAGCGCGTTTTGAACAGTTCAATTACTTGACCTCCCACTATTCGACAATAACATGCCTGTTACCCCTATGCATAGACCGACGAAAGCAGCGGCGTGTACGAAAATGAGAATCCATTGCATCCAGACTGGAACCGGCGGTGACCAATTCGAACCCAAAGTAAGAATGGCTCCCAAACCAATCAGAACAAAAGCCCGGTTCCTGCTAACTCGATCAGCAATCATCGTGGAAAATGGCAATGCCAATAGCGCCAGCACCATAAACCATATGGCATAGAAGTAAATGCCTGCGAGCGGGCGGCTCAAATACGAGACCGCGCAAACGAAACCTCCCATTGACACAGCTGCGAGCAAAGAAGTGAGCAACCGTTCCGACAATCGTCGCCGCATTTGTATCAGCATCATTAGATTTCCGCGACGGGTACTGTCAAACACTCTGGATATGCACCATCGGCGCAAGCTGGGGGGTTAGAATCTCCTGAATTGCAGCATCCGTCGTATACCCAAGGATCGCAATAAACGGCTATGACATTGCCAGGGCACGAGTAGAAAGTCATCCACCGATAATACGCGTAGTTGTTGTTCCATGGAAACCACGGGTGCGAACATGTTTCTTCGGTTTGCTGGCGAAGCCGACACCAATGCTGCTTCGATTGCGACATGAAAACACAGTTCGAGCAGTCGTATGATTCATTATGGAACGCAACATCAAAGCCGCCCGTTACCGTAAGCCCTTTTGAATCGGAGCAACCGTTACCAGAACTGCAACCCAAGGTCGAATCGAACCACAATCCACGAATCAGGCCTTCTGGCGAGGCTCCCCACACGACCGAATTAAGGGCCAACAGCGTTGCAATCAAGCCCGACAATGCCCAAGTACCTCTCGTTCGAATTATTTGGTCCTCCTATGAACCCTTATCATATGATTTACTACGAGAGAGAGAGAGAGTTTCACCACAATCACTTTGCCTTTTGAAGGCTCCGAAGAGTCCATCACTGACTTTGATTCGTCTGTACACATTGTCGCGATAAGCGACCCCATAGGAGGAACGCATGGAGTTTCTTACTGAACTCTGGATGCCGATCGCAGTCTCTGCGGTCTTCGTCTGGATTGCTAGCGCAATCACCCACATGGTCTTGCCGCATCACAAGAACGAGTGGAAAGGACTTCAAAACGAAGATCAGGCCCTCGACGCGCTCCGAAGCTCACCGCCCGGCCAATACATGTTCCCTTTCTGCACGATGGCGGAAATGAACACGCCCGAATACAAAGAAAAAGTAGCGAAAGGCCCAGTCGGAGTTGTGACCATCTGGCCCGGCCAGACGAACATGGGCAAAAACCTCGCACTCACTCTGCTGTTCTATCTCGTCGTCGGCGTCTTCGTCGCCTACGTCGCATGGCATGCGCTCGGCAAAGGCGCGGAATACATGACCGTCTTCCGAATCGCCGGCACCGCAGCGTTTATGGCGCACGGCCTCGGATGGATGCCCAACATGATCTGGTTCGGCGGCAAGGGCTTCTGGTCCTACCTGTTCGACAGCATCGTCTATGCCCTCATTACCGCCGGAACGTTCGGCTGGCTATGGGCGAGATAGGCAGAAGCTAATCCCGCAAGACGCCCGACTCGTCCCAGCGCAGCATCGAGTCCCAGCCGTCCACAAGAAAGTCGTAACCGCGAGAACCCCACGTGATCCGCGCGACCGCCTCCCTCGGCGCGCCCTGCCCAATCGCCGCCGACCAAATCTCCTCGACCGAAATCTTCGGAGAACCCAAATCCTCCGGCAGCGTCCCCATGCTTGGTGAGCCGAACGTCAGGACCATCCCCTCGTTCGAAAACCGATACTCCTTGTTCACGTTCCCGCCCATCTTCTTCACGTGCCTGACCTGACCCGGACGGTAGCATTCCACCTTGACCTCCTCCAGCCAAATGTCACCCTCCTTCCGCCCCGCCCCGATCGGCGGCATCTCCGCGGGTGGTTTCTTCGCCGGCCGAACGAACGTGTACAGAACCCTCGGCGCAGGCGTGTAGGTCGCCGTCAGATCCACCGTCCCATCAGAACGAACCAGCCAAATCTCCACCTCCGTCAACCGCGCGTCCTGGCCGACCCGCTCCCGAATCCCCACCAGCGCGTCGAACGGTTTGAAATTCGCAGGGTCGCCCGGGACCGGATACGTCTCCTCATCCATGATCAGCCGCGTCAGCGGGTCGTTTCCGCAGCCCGAGCGGCACGTGAAGAACAGCGCGATCGGGATCGAAAACAGCAGCAAAAAACACGACACGACGCCGCACATCAGCCCTTTGTGGGATTTCGCGGCTCCAAAGTTCTGAGCCATGACGCGTAAACACTTCGCCGATAAGCCCGCCCGATCCTGCCCACGGTGGCCCGCGATGCGTCTGCTCCCCCGGCACCGAGAAGACGGCCCAGCGTCCTACTTGTCAAGAGGAAACCATGGCCGAGGCACGACAATCGCGCCGTTCTCCCGAAGCCAAACTGCGTATTGACCGAGCGCGGCCGCACCGCTCCCAAAATAATCCACCGAAGAAGAGCTGAACTCATACGGCCGCCCCTTCCCCCAGAGCGCCGCGAACAAGTTGATCCCGAAAAGAAACGTCGCAGAGCCAATCATCTCGAAAACCCCGCCGCCCGAATCGCCGATCTCCCCAAGCATCGAAATCAGCGAGCACCCCCGGATCGAACGGCCCGAAACTCAGCAGCTCCGTGCGGTCGATGATCGCGCCCGCCTTGCGCCATGTCGCAACCAAAACCAGCCAGAACCCGCGCAAACCCGGCAAGCGGGTCTTGACAGAACGCGCGAGGTTCTGTAGACTTTGCCCAACGTCGCGAGAGGGCCGCGAGCAGGTGGGCCTGAGGCGGCGAGGAGAGAGGGAATGAAGAGAGGAGTCTGTTGGTTGGCGGCATTCGGCGCGGTTTCGGCGCACGCGCAGGTGTCGGAGAGTTGGTCGCATCGCTACGACGGTCCGGTGAATCTGGACATCGCTTACGCGGTCGCGCTCGATGCGGGGGGGAACGTTTTCGTGGCGGGAGAGTCTCAAGGCGTCGGCACGAACGTGGATTTCACGTTGCTAAAACTCAGTCCGTCCGGCGCCTTGTTATGGGAATCGCGTTATCACGGCGGTTCGGGAGCAGACCGCGCCCGCGCTCTCGCCGTCGATTCATCAGGAAACGCTTATCTCACTGGCGAGTCGATCGGTTCGACATCCGGTTTCGATTACGCAACAACGAAGTACTCGCCATCCGGCGCATTGCTTTGGTCGAAACGATTCACATCTGCTGGCAATGCGAATGATTTCGCTCGCGCCATTGTTCTGGACAGCCAAGGAAACGTGATCGTCACAGGCGGCTCACATGGCCCACCCAACGGCACAGCGAATGTCACTACCATCAAGTACGATTCGAATGGAAACGAGATTTGGACTCGCACGTTCGATGCACCAGCCGGTGCGCGAGATGAAGGGTTTGCAGTAACGGTCGACGAGTTCGACAATGTCTATGTCGCAGGGTTTGGAAGACCAGCCTTTAACCTCGACATGCTCTTACTCAAATACGATTCAGCAGGAAATCTGCAATGGTCGAAATTCTACAACGGCCCTGGAAACGGAGAGGATGGGGCAAACGCAATCGCTTATCGTGCTGGTTCTGTTTACATAACGGGATACTCAAGATCAGCCGGTGGAAACGTCGACTACACAACGATCAAGTATTCGGCAAGCGATGGAGCGCAGATCTGGGTCGCAAGGTATGACGGACCGGCTACTGGAACCGACAATGCCATCGCAATTGCAATCGGCTTGGATAACTCAGTCTATGTGACTGGGGATTCGCAAAGAATGGGAGGAGGAGCGGACTATGCCACGATCAAGTACAACTCTTCTGGAGTGGAACAGTGGGTGTCGCGCTATGATGGAACTAACGGTAACGACTTCGCGCGAGCAATCGTTTTGGGCTCAAGTGGAGAAGTCTACATAACCGGAAGTTCTGCGGCATCGAACGGACAGCCTGACTATGCGACCGTTCGATATGATACGAATGGCGGTCTCGACTGGGTCATGCGATATAACGGACCCGGTAACGGAATCGATGAAGGAAATTCAATCTGCATCGACAACGCTGGCGGTGTTTATGTGACCGGTCGCTCAGTAGCAGCAAATGCGGACTTCTATACAATCAAGTACCAACAAGAATTGCCGCCGCAATTCGAGCTGACGATCCAATTGATCGGCGCATCTCACACAAACTCGTTTATCAGAGGAATGGAGATACATCTTGGTGGAACGCAAAGCGGCTCGCCGATATACCTTGAAAGGAACGTGACATTTGCGCCAAATGGCATCGGGACCATCGTTTTGACAGGAGCCGATGGAGTGCCTTCGAACCATGCGAACTTCACGCTCGTTGCGGTCAAGGATCCGCTGCACACCGTTCGTAAACTCGCTCCCGTTTCGCATCTCGGAGGGAGCAGCTATCAGGCGAGCGTCGCGCTTTTCGGTGGGGATGCGAATGGCGACAACGTGATCGACATCGTCGACTTCGCCATCTTCGCCGCGCAATTTGGAAGCGAATGGCCGACACCCGACACGCCCATCGGGACGCAACCGCCCCACTGCGACTTCAGCGCCGACGGCAAAGCCGCCACCGCCGACTACACGTTCTTCGTCGCCAACTTCCTTTTCATCGGCGATGGCCCGCCCGGAGGTTTCCTCCACCGACCCCCGAATCCCAAAAAGGCCGAAACCGTCCAAGCGCTCCTTCGCGACGGAATCCTGAGCGCACCGAAGATGGACCTCGACCGCGACGGGTGGGTGACGTTCGACGAAATCACGCGGTTTTTGGCGAGGCGATAGAGGAAGCGGCGCGCAACGACCGTCGGCGGCGGCTTCGGCTTTCTTCGCGCAGGCTAACCCTTTCTCGCGGCTTCGATTTTGGCGATGTCGATCTTTTGCATCTCCATCATCGCCTCGAACACGCGCTTGGACGCGTCGCGGTCAGGGTCGGCGAGCGATTCGACGAGGGCGCGCGGCGTGATCTGCCATGAGACGCCCCATTTGTCTTTGCACCAACCGCACATGCTCTCTTCGCCGCCGTTGCCGACGATGGCGTTCCAATAGCGGTCGGTTTCTTCCTGATCCTCTGTGAGCACCTGGAATGAGAACGCTTCGCAGTGTTTGAACGTCGGGCCGCCGTTGAGTCCGATGCAGGGGATGCCCATGACGTTGAAGTGGACGAGGATCGCGTCCCCCTCTTTTCCGGCTGGATAGTCCGCGGGGGCGCGGTCGACTTGCTCGACGCTGGAATTTGGGAAGGTCTTGGCGTAGAAGTTGGCGGCCTCTTCGGCGTCGCGGTCGTACCATAGGCAAACGGTGTTCTTGGCTGAGTTCATGTCGGCTCTATTTTGGTGCATCGAGCCGGACTGGTTTTCTGTTGTGGTTATCTGTGTCTTGCGGCGAGGAGGGAGGTGAGAGCTGCCCACGCTTGTTCGAGCAGGGACTCGGGCGGTTGAGATGCATCGAGCACCTGCCAGCGATCGGGGTGGCGATGCGCTTCTGTTAGGAATCCCTTTCGCACCTTTTGATGAAACTCGAGCGGCTCCTTGTCGAGTCGGTTCTGGTCTTTGAGGCGCGCAAGTCCGACTTCGGGATCGAGGTCGAGCAGCAGCGTGGCGTCTGGGTGGACGCCGTGGGTTGCGAGGATGTTCAGGTGATAGAGTTCTGGCAGCGGCAGGCCGCGCGCGTGTCCTTGGTAGACATTTGTGGAGTCGGAGAACCGGTCGCAGACGACCCACTTGCCTTGTTCGAGTGCGGGTTGGATGACCGTTAGGACGTGCTGGCTTCGGTCGGCGAGGAAGAGGAAGAGTTCGGTCCAGGGGTCGAGATTGTCGCCATCGAGGAGCGCTTCGCGGATCTTTGGACCGATGGCTCCGTCGCCGGGTTCTCTTGTTATGACGACGTCGATGTTTTGGTGTTGGAGTTTTTCTGCGAGAGCTTTTGCGAGCGTGGATTTACCCGCGCCTTCGGGTCCTTCGAGCGTGATGAATCGGCCTTTCATGCGCCGACAGGAAGGATGCGTACGCGGCGGTTTGGATCGCGTCCGACGGCTTCGCTTCTCAAGCGATGCGATTCTGCGATTTGGTGCTGCATTTTTCTTATCGTCGGGCCAGCAGGCTGCAGTTCATACGCTTTTCCTTTTGCGCGAACGAATTCAATGGCTTCGAGCACTTCTTCCCGCGTCATTTCTTCGACTTCGGGATCGTTTGCTCCGCCCTTTAGCAAGTCGTCGAGCGCGGTTGCGATTTGTGCGAGCGTGTTGCTTTTGATTGCGATGGTTGGAATCGATCTTCCCAATCTTTCGCGAAGTTTCGCTGGTTTCTTTTGCAATGAAGAGCGCATCGCGATGACGGCGTCCGCATCGGAGAGATCGTTGCTGATGACGACAGGTGCTTTCTTTTCACGAATTGCGCGTTCGAGTCTTGTTCGTGCGATTCCGTATGGATAGACGCGCATGACTCTCGTCAGCGGTTTTGCTTCGCCGTTTGTTTGCGTTTGTCTTTGCGCGATTACAGGTGCGAGTGGTTCTCTTGTTTTTTCGACTTGTCTGCGCACGGGTTCCATCGGTTCCGGAACGCGCGATTTTGCGACGACTTCGAATTCTCCTGTTTGTGTGCGCACTCGGATTTCGGGCTGCGGTTGCATTCCGCGAAGTATTGCGTCGACGGTGCGCTGCACGTCGTGATGCACAGCGAGTTTGTCGTAATCGATCAATTCTACGATCACGTCGAACGTCGGCGGTGCTTTGCGTTCGAGAACAGACTTTTGTGTTCCGCGACGTTTCGCTTCTTCATCGGAAAGTGTAACGGTTTGAATGCCGCCGATGAGATCGGAGAGCGTCGGGTTGAGCATCAAGTTTTCGAGTGTGCGACCGTGCGCAGTTCCGACAAGCTGAACGCCACGCTCAGCGATCGTTCGCGCTGCATAAGCTTCCATTTCGGTGCCGATTTCGTCGATGACGACGACCTCGGGCATGTGATTTTCGACCGCTTCGATCATCACTTGATGTTGTGCGGAGGGATCGCTCACTTGCATGCGCCTTGCTGAGCCGATCGCTGGATGCGGTATGTCCCCATCGCCTGCGATTTCGTTCGATGTGTCGACGATGACGACGCGCTTTTTGAAATCATCGGCGAGTGTTCTTGCGACTTCGCGCAGTTTCGTCGTTTTTCCAACGCCAGGCTTTCCAAGAAAAAGAATCGACTTGTTCGTTTCGACGATATCGTGGATCATGTCCAATGTGCCTTGAATCGCACGGCCGACACGGCAAGTTAATCCGACGACGCGCCCGGTTCGGTTTCGAATGGCGCTGATGCGGTGCAGCGTTCGTTCGATGCCGGCCCGGTTGTCTCCGCCAAACTCTCCGACCCGCTCTGTTACGAAGCGGATGTCGTCTTCGCTGACGACGTAATCATCGAGCCTTTCGAATCGGTCTGTGTATCGAATTTCGGCGGGTCTGCCGTAATCGAGAACGACTTCGATCAGTCGGTCGCAATCCGGGCTTTGGATGATTCTGTCGCGGACGACAGGAGGCAGGGCGTTGAGCAGTTCGAGAAGTTCTTCGTTCGTTCTTTCCAACAATAATTCCTGACGTTCGAGTGTCCCTTATGATTGCATCTCTTCGAGCTGGACGGTGGCAGTTTTAACCTGGCCTTTTTGCCAGAATTTGACGACCGCATTTTGGCCGATCTCCGCTTTGAGCAGAAACGTGAGATAGTTGTCGAGCGTGATCATCGGATTTCCGTCGATTTCAATGATGACATCGAGTTTGCCAAGCCCTGCCTTGGCGAGAGGCGAGTTGGGCACGACTGCCCAAATCACAAGTCCTTCCTGAGGAGGATTCGGGCCGATTTCCTCCGCGAAGCCTGGGTCTCTCAGCCACTCGGAGCGGCCGAATCGAAGCACGCCGAGGTCTGCGTGTCTTGGACGTCCGTGCTTTCTGATGTCGTCGACGAAGCGTTTGACGCGATTGGCGGGAATCGCGAAGCCGATGCCGATGCTTCCGCCCGTCATGCTGGCGATCTGTGTGTTGATGCCTACGACTTGGCCGTGTATGTTTGCCAGCGCACCCCCGCTGTTGCCTTGATTGATCGCCGCGTCGGTTTGGATCGCTCCCACCAATGGCGCGCGGCCGCGATCACCTGGTAGGTCTCTGTTCTTAGCACTGACGACACCGACGCTGAGCGTGCTTTCGTATCCGAGTGGACTTCCAACGGCCAGCACCCACTCGCCGATAGTGATCTTGTCGCTGTCTGCAAGCTCCGCTGCCGGGAGATTCGTCGCATCGAGTTTGAGCAACGCGAGGTCGCTGATGGGGTCTTCGCCGACAAGCTTGGCTTGCATGACTCGACCATCGCTCAGCTTCACATCGAGCGCTTGCGCACCGGCAACGACGTGGTGGTTTGAGACGATATAGCCGTCCGGCGTAAGGATCACACCCGATCCTTGTCCGCTTATTTGCATTTCGTCTCCCCAGAACGATTGCTCGCGGCGATAGACCGAAACAACCGAGGGCAGCAATTTGGCCGCCGTAGCTTCGAATGCGATTTGTCCGGCTTGTTTGGGGTACTCAATGGGCTGCGTATTGACCAGCGCGCCCAGCGAGTCTGTGCGAGCTGCCTTTGGTTGCATGATGCGGTCATAAACCCACATGCCTCCGATAACTCCGCCAAACACTGCAACGAACAAGAAGATGTAAGGAATCGACTTTCGCATCGGAATTGGCATTTTACGCGCTAATATCAGGTCAGATTCGACCTTGCCTCCAACTTAAGAGGTCTATCGCCCCAATTGCGATGCGAGACTCGCCATTTCGATTGCGGCATTGGCTGCTTCTTCACCCTTGTTGCCAAGCTTCATCCCGGCCCTCTCGATTGCTTCTTCTTGCGTTGCACAGGTGAGAACGCCCCAGGTAATCGGTATTCCAGTGCGCGTCGAAATGTCAACCAGCGCAGCCGCGACAAAGTTAGAAAGTTGCTGCGCGTGAGTCGTTGCTCCCTGCAGGATGCAGCCAACACAAACAATCGCGTCGGCGCCACTCTTCGAGATGGAAAGCGCGGCAACGGGGATTTCCCATGTGCCAGGCACCCAAACGACCTCAGCAGAACCGCCGTGCATTCGAAACGCTCGCTCTGCACCTGCTACAAGCTCCTTCACCACAAACTCGTTCCACCGTGCGGCGACGATGTAGAACTTGCCGCCTGAAGCGTCGAGCTGGCCTTCGATCATCAGTTGTTTTCCGTTTCGATTGGGATGAGATGGCCAAGCTTGTCACGCTTGGTTTCGAGGTAACGCTCGTTGTGTTCAGTTGGCGGAGCAACGAGCGGGACGTGTTCGACAATTTCAAGCCCGAAGCCTTGAATCCCGGCCACCTTGCTCGGATTGTTCGTCATCAGCCTAATTTTTTTGATCCCGAGGTCGGCGAGAACTTGGGCACCTTGTCCGTAGTCGCGAAGGTCAGCCTTGAATCCTAACGCTTGATTTGCCTCGACTGTGTCCATTCCTTGGTCTTGGAGCTGATACGCCTTGAGCTTGTTGATGATGCCGATGCCGCGCCCTTCTTGGGCGATGTAGAGAAGGCAGCCTCTTCCCTCATCGGCAATCTTTTGCAAGGCAAGATCGAGTTGGAACCCGCAGTCGCACCTTAGAGATCCAAGAATGTCTCCGGTTATACAAGAACTGTGGACACGAACCAAAACAGGTTCGTCTCCGGCGACTTCACCCATACACATGGCAACATAGGGAGTCTTGTCGACCTCTCCTTCATAGGCATGAACCACGAAGTTGCCAAATTTCGTTGGCAGCGGAATCGGCCCGGCTTGCTTTTGAATTAGACGCTCTGTGCGTCGACGGTACGCGATGAGATCGGCGATAGTCACCAGCGAAAGCCCGTGCTCCTGCGCAAAGTCGATTAGCTTGGGCAATCGCATCATGCTCCCGTCTTCGTCGAGTATTTCGACACCGACACCAACCGGTTTGAAGCCGGCAAGGACACAAAGATCGACGATCGCCTCGGTATGTCCTGCCCTCTTCAAGACACCGCCCTTTTCGGCACGAAGCGGAATGATGTGGCCCGGTCTGGCGAGGTCGGCAGGTTTCGCGTTGTCGTCGACAAAGACCGCGACGGTTTTGGCCCGATCTTGAGCAGAAACGCCGGTAGTCGTGCCATGGATTGCGTCTACGGTCTCCGCCATCGCAGTACCGTGCCTGGCTGTGTTTTGCTTGGTCATCATCGGGATGCCAAGCTGGTCTAGCCGCTCAGCGGTTGTGGGAATGAACGGCACCCCTCGTCCCTTTGTGACCATGAAATTCATGGCCTCTGGCGTCATCTTCTCTGCAGCCATGACAAGGTCTCCTTCATTCTCGCGGTCAGGGTCGTCGACGACAACGACCATTTTTCCATCGCGAAGGTCTTGCAAGGCGCGTTCGATGCTGGCGAATTGAGCTTCAGTCATAAGTTTTGGAACGGCCCTATGTTTGGGGTAACTGCCTGGGACATTGTACCTTCGAGGCCCCTGTTGGCACGCCCTTTGCCCTTAGTGTCTCCTGTAATTCTTTGACCCAGGAGAAAGCATCAATGATCAGATTTCGCATAGCTACCTTTGTTGGCTTGAGTGGCCTTTGCATCGGCGCATTCGCGTTGCCAACCATGGACTACCTCGGCAAGGGCTTCGGCTCGAACGTCAAGTGGACCATGGACGACGGCGCGACCCACAAATCGACCTTTGCCGGCGAGATGAAGCTTAAACTAACATCGGCAGAAGGAATAGCTGAGTTCATTGGCTATTGCGTCGACGCCACGATCACCGTATCAAACAACACGTGGGGGATTCAGATACTCGATACTGACTCTCTAAACCCCAATGGAGCCCGAATTGCAAACGCTGTCAACACGAAAGCGTTTCAGGTCAACAACAATGCCAAAGCGACCGCGCTCCAACTTGTCATTTGGGAGTTGCTCTATGAGACCAGTGGCAACTTCGACATCACAGAGGGTGTCTTTCGCGCCACAAGGACCGACGGCACTCAACTGAGCTCTACGGTCATCAACGAGGCAAATACGATCCTTGCGCTGCAGGGAACGTCTGTGGCGCCCTACTATCTTGCAGACCTGAACGGCAACACCCGATCCAGCCAGTCTTTCGTGGCTCCCGTTCCCGAGCCGGCAACGCTTGCCGCACTTGGCCTGTTTGGCCTAGCGGCGATGGCGCGGCGGCGACGCCGAGCGTAAGGCGAGAGCCAAAAGAAAGGAGAGTGGCGTAGGGCCGCACGATCGTGCGGCCCTTGCTATTTTGTGGCATTAAGCATTGCAATGATATCCGGCTTTTAAGGCTATAATGCAATTGAGTTGCAATAAATTCCTCCTGCATCGTTTGCCCCGGACGCTATCTATTTGCGGCCGGGGTCTCTACTTTCGCTGAGGCTGCGGCAAATTCAGTTGCCCTTGGCGAGGTGCCTCTGGAAGAACTTGATCGATTCCTCGAACATTCTGAGGTTTGTCTCCGGCCTACGGAAGCCGTGCCCTTCACCCTCGAACTCAATCAGAGTCACCTCGACTCCCTTTGCCTTAAGTGCCCTTTCCAGCCGGCGGGACTGATCGACGGGAACCAAATTGTCGTCGATTCCATGAAAGATCAGAAACGGTGCTGAGTCCCTTGAGACATGATGAGCGGGCGATGCATCCCGATACATCTCCGGCGCGGCGTCCGGTGACTTACCAATAAAATTCGTTAGAATCGCCATTGCAACTGGACCGACGATGTCCTTTTGCGAAGGATCAAAGTCTGCTGGTCCAAAGACGTCGACTACGGCCTTAACCTTGGAAGAAAACTCTGGAAAAATAGTCTTGTCTCTCGTGTCACGGGTGCCCAAAAGCGCGGCTAAGTGGCCTCCAGCAGAAAATCCAATCGCGCCGATTCTTTCCGGATCGATCTTATACTTGTCTGCGTTTTTCCTGATCCAGCGCACTGCGAGCTGAACGTCGTCGAGCTGCGCCGGATACTTATCTCGATCAGGTTTTACAAGCCGGTACCCAACCGAAAACGCCACGAATCCGCTTTGAGCGAATCGCTCTGCGACGGGCGCCATTTGAGACTTGTTTCCGGCCGACCAGCCGCCTCCATGAATGACAACGATGGCTGGGCGCACCTGTTCAGTAGTGGAGCGATAGACGTCCAAGAGCAACTTCTGGCCGTTTGCTTCACCGTACTGAACGTCGCGCTCAGCCTGAACTCCAGTTTGGGAAAAACCTACGGCATATGCCGCAAGTGTCAGCAGGGCAAGGGATACTGTTCTCATGGGACTCCTCGATTTGTCAGCTTCTATGGGCACTGACGCCAAATGTTACTCTGAGTTCGGCATCGAACAGAATGGAGCGCTTCCGCGACTGCACAACCCAGCGGTGTGCCTGTCGGCCGGTTTCTGCGTCTGAATTAGAAGAAACGGAGGAACGATCAATGATAGCAACGCTTGCATTAACTCTAGCTTTGTCGGCGCAGGACGCCCCAACCTTGAAAGTCGTGTCAGCATCCCTCTTCAAGAATGGTTACGCCGTTGTTACACGCGAGGCTCCGCTAAGCGGGCCTAACGTCGTTATCGAAGGACTCCCCATTGGGTCACTTGGCACAATGTGGATAACTGCAACACCAGGTGTGGTGCTTGAAGAAGTTGTGCGAGCCGAACGCGAAGTCGAAACTGAGAACCCGATCTCATCGCTCGATGATCTCCTTGCAGCGAACATGGACAAAACGGTTACGATCGCCTTTGGCGAAGAGCGGTTTGAAACTGGAATTGTCCGAAGTGTCTCCGGAAATGTGCTTGTGCTTGAGAACAGTAACGGAATCTTCGCAATTCCGAAGAACCAAGTCCAGAGGATAACTGGCTCAGGGCTCACATGGATGACAAAGACGAAGTCGAAGACGGCCGGTCTGCGAATTAGGTCGCGAATCTCTAACCAAGCTGCCAAACTTTATGTAGTCTCGCTGGAAAAAGGAATTACTTGGGCGCCAGCGTATTCGGTTGACATAACCGACGAAAAAAAACTTACGCTGGTCAGCAAGGCCACATTGCTGAATGACCTATCCGATATCGACAACATCGAGCTTCGATTAATAACAGGATTCCCAAATCTGCCATGGATGCAGTATTACGATCCGTTGACTAGTGGAATGACTGTCGATCAGTTTACGAATATGCTCATGGCCATTGGAGCTGGCCGCGATGCAGGCCTGGCCGCACCAGGTGCAGCGATGGGTGGACAAGCGATGTCTCAAAATGTCATGCGTGCTGATCGTCGTTCAGGATTCGATGAAGCGTTTCAGATTCCCGACATTCCTGGCATGACTGCAGAAGACTTGTTCTTTTATCGTTTACCCAATGTACGATTGAAGAAAGGCGAGCGAGGGTATCACATACTTTTCAGGGCGGAGTCAGAGTATGAACATATCTATACGTGGGACATACCCGATGCGATGACAGCGACTGATTATCGTGGATTGCCTGAAGGTCCTGGCGATGTTTGGCACAGTCTAAAGTTCAGGAACACAAGTGAGAGGCCATTCACAACCGCACCAGCGACTACATTCAAGAATGGCGAAATCCTGGGACAGGACCTCCTTTACTACGTGAGTCCTGGAGCAGACGCGCTTGTAAAAATAACGAAAGCTCTCGACGTTCGTGCTGAGGGAACAGAAGAGGAAATGGATAGGAAGCGCAACGCCCTAACATTGTCATCGCCATCGACGAGCTATGACCTCGTAACTGTCAAAGGAACTCTGGAAATCAAGAATCGCAAGAGTGACAAAGTCAAACTGCAAATCTCAAAGGAGATAACCGGTGAAGTCACTCAGGTCGATGGGGATCCCAAGATTACGAAGACAGCCAAGGGGCTCAGACAGATCAATTCAAGGGCGATTCTCGACTGGACCAAAGAGATCGAAGGCGGTCAAACACTCTTGCTGACCTACACATACGAGGTGTATGTTCGCTCCATTCGGTAGGGGCGGTATAACAGAGCGGTGATCTGGCTGCAGACGCTGCCCGCTTTCGGACTTTGGATCGCGTTTATCGTGATTCGCCGACATTGGATGCGTGGATGCCGAAGCCGATTCGCAAACATATCAAGGCCCGTAAGGATCGGTTGGATGCTTATTGCTTTGATCGGCTCGCTCGCAATCCTATTTGCGGGAATTGCTGGGATCGCTGGCGCAGGGTGGATGACAAAAGAAGGACTATCCGTCTTCGGTATGGTCGCAGTCGCGGCCGTGGGACTTGTCTTCATCCACCTCCAGATGATCGCCACAGCCTTGACGCTCTCGCTAGCTGTCGATCGCGTAACGCCGACAGAAGTTCCGACGTCCAATCCTCAGAATTCTTCAGGAGACCCAACATGAGACTCGCACTTGCTTTCGTAATTACATTCGCCTTTCTCTTTGCCGCGTCTACTCAGACAAGCCGAGAAGATCCCAACAGAGTTCGGCCGATCATGGAGAAGCTCGCCAAGATCGATAAAGCGAATCGAGTTCTCCCACTGTTGCTTACAAAAGAGCAAGCTCGGTCGATTCTCATCGAAATTGAGAAGTGCAGAGTTAACATTAGAAACCAGGAAAAGAAAGAGGCTGATCGCTTGAAAGCGTTGGAGCCTGAAATAGACAGGGTTCACCAGGATGCCGCGCAGGGCATCGTGCCATCGCAAGAGTTCTTGAAAAAAATCGATGACCTGTTCCAGCAATTCACCAGCGAACGACAGGCTGTGAACTTGGCAAATTCGCTGATTCTGAAGGACTCGCTGGAGAAAATCTTGAATGCAGGACAGCTTCGTGCAATGTCAAAAGTTGTCGACCAGATTTACACCGAAGCAGGCCGAAGCCTTGAAGGAGTTAGCGAAAACGAAAAGACGATCTATTTTGCTATGGACATTCTTCTCGATGACCTTGGCTATCAGTTCTTAGTCGAATTAAGTTCGGGGCGCTAAACAAAAGGAACGAATCGACATCTCTTTCCCGTGCATTCGACTCGGTCTACATAAGCTCTGATGAGCTCTTGATCTGAGCGTCCGCCAACCGGCGCCAATACGAATCCGTTTGGCGCAAGCAAGTCGATTGCCCATTTCGGTATCTCATCAACTGCAGCACTAAAGACTACGCGGTCGAACGGTCGAAGAAACCTAACTTTGGCCGCATCCCCTTCGATAACGTCTGCACGGTAACCAAGCTTTGCCAAGACCTCTTTTGACTTTCGTGCCAATTCAGGAATGATCTCGACTCCAGTTGCAATTGCACCCAGTTCCGATAGCAGCGCAAGAAAATAGCCACAACCGCTTCCAGCTTCCAAAACTGTATGACCAGGGTCCAGTCGCAGTTCGAGCAGCATAATGGCGAGCATCGATGGCTGGGAAATCGTCGCACCGCTGACCAGCGGCAAAGCGGTATCAACATAGGCCGAATCCACGTACTCCTGCGGAACAAACTCTTCTCTTGGAACGGAAAGGATTGCTTTCTCGATCTGCGGAGCCAGGGTGATGTGCTCACGCATCTGTTCGACGAGCCTCTGCCGTTCTCTTGGATAGTCGGATTCGTTCAAAGCTGAACCATTCTGTCAGGTTTCTTCCATGAGTGCACGGCACTTATGCGGGTTTTTGGCCTGATTGGAATCAGATTCCTCGAAATTGCGGAATTAGCCCGTTGAATTCCTAATTCTCACCTCCGACAATCAAGGTAGGCCGGCGACCTTTGCCGGGCCGGGAGACACAACCATGCCCAGATTTGCTTATAGCGCAGTCGACCCAACGGGACGAACGATCAAAGGATCGATTGAAGCCGATAACGAAGACTTGGTTCTGCAAAAACTACACGATCAGCAGTTGCACGTAACTGAAGTTAAGGCCACTAAGGGTGGAGCTGGCAAGAAGAGCCTCTTCAAACCGACCAAAACCAAGCTCAAGAACATTGTTGTCTTTAGTCGCCAGTTCGCGACAATGGTGGACGCTGGTATCCCGATTCTCCGGTGTCTTGAGATCCTGCATCAGCAAACGAAGGATCCCGTGTTAAAGGAAGCATCAGGTGAAGTTTTGACCGATGTAAAGGGAGGCCTCTCGCTGAACGAGGCGCTGTCTAAGCATCCCAACGTTTTCAATAAGCTGTATGTGAACATGATCCGAGCTGCCGAACTCGGCGGTATCTTGGACACAATTCTCGATCGCCTTGCCGGCTTCTTGGAGTATGAAAACGAAGTCAAAGGCAAGATCAAGAGCGCGATGATGTATCCGGTCTTGGTGCTGTGCTTCTCGGTAATCATGCTCTTTGCTCTATTCACGTTCGTGTTACCGAGATTCAAAGAGATCTTTGCTGGCATGAACGTGGAGATTCCCCCCGTCACTGCCTTTCTCTTTTCCATCGGCGACTTCTTCCAATCTTACTGGCTTATCATGATTGGACTCGCAGTTGGAGGATTCATAGGAACGAAGATCTGGGCCAAGAGCGACAAAGGTGCCTATCAATTAGACTATTTGAAGCTAAGGATTCCGATCGTCGGCGAGCTTGTTCTCAAGATGGCGATCGCAAGATTCGCGCGCACATTTGGAACTCTCATTTCATCTGGCGTTCCAATGATGCGATCACTCGAAATCATCGGTGACACTTCTGGCAACCGTGTTCTCGCTGAAGCCATCGACAGTGCAAGAAACTCGGTGCGGGAAGGCCAAAAACTCAGCCAGCCACTGACTGCATGCGGACTGTTCCCAACAATGGTCACGCATATGATTGATATCGGCGAAGAATCCGGCCGATTGAGCGAAATGCTCGTCAAAGTCGGTGACTTCTATGATCAGGAAGTCGAATCGACTGTCAAAGGATTGACCTCGATGATCGAGCCTGCACTAATCATCTTTCTTGGCGTCGTTGTCGGATTCATCGCGATCTCGGTCATGACTCCGATCTTCAAGCTGGTCAACTCGGTCAACTAAACAGCATTGCGTACGATGGGGCTGCATGGATTGCCGCCCCATTGAGAAACATCGCCGAAAGGATTCGGCGAACAACTATCAACGGAGTGAAGAATGTCGGATACACAGTCCCGCAGTGACATTGCGGAGTCGCACGTACTCGAGTACGTGCGTACGAAGAACCCGGAGATACGAGACAGGATCATCGGTCTGTACTCGGATATGGTTGAGCGAATAGCTCGGCGCTATTCCGGCCTCGAAGCACAAGAAGATCTGGTGCAAGTCGGGTACATCGGGCTGCTGAACGCGCTGAGCCTGTTCGAACCATCGAAGGGTGTGCGATTCAACACGTATGCGACTCATTTGGTAGCAGGAGCAATCAAGCATCACCTTCGAGATCGCTCAAAGATTATTCGAGAACCTGCTTGGCTTCAAGAAGTACGACATAAGACAAATCGCACCGCGGCGCAGCTCCAACAAGAACTCGGCAGAGAAGCGACTCCGGAAGAAATCGCAGATCGTGCTGAGCTTCCGGTAACGAATGTCCGAGAAGTTTTAGCGACCGACGATCTTTTTCGCGTCCAAAGCTTGACATCGCCGTCCTCAAGTGACGAAGAAGAAGGAGATGAACTAGACCTTGCAGACGACTGCCAGCACTTGCTGTCCTTTGAGGACAAGGTCGTTCTTGAAAGAGCATTTTCGGGTTTGCGCGAGCTTGAGCAAAAAGTGTTGTATCTGTTTCATTTCGAGTCGATGAGTCAAACGGAGATTGCGAGCCAACTCAACATCTCAGGAAACTATGTATCCCACATCATGAGGCAGTCGCTCGCGAAGCTGCGAAATGCCATTACGAACGAAGAGAAGTTGGATCGAACATTGCAGAGGCAATCGAGCAATCTAGAAAGCGGAGTTGTTGACGATCTGACTGGAGCATACACGGAAGAATACTTGCTAAGAAGGCTGCAAGAAGAATGCTCTGCTGCGGCGTGTGAGAACGGATTCGTCGGATTCGTGGCGATTCGCTTCGACGGTTTGGAAGCTTTGCAGAGGTTTTACGGCCCTGATGCAGTCGTTCAGTTCCTTACGGATGCTGCCGACTTCATTAGGGGTTCTGTGCGAAGGCTCGACATGGTCGGACGTGTGGGAGCTACGGGATTCGGAGTCGTTCTGCCTGGAACCGGGTCCGCGGTCGCGGCCGTTCGGGAGCGCTTAGAGGGTCGCTTGCTTCAATGGCTGAACTCGGGAGCAGCCAAAGCAGGTGTAAGCGTGATGATCGGCGACTCTCACTATCCGCAAGCGGGACGAAACGGCAGCCAAGTCGCGAAAGCAGCCGAGCTCAAGCCGCTGGAAAAACGCGCAGCCTGAGGGTCTGGGCATGCACTGGAGGAGACTGGCGGGTCCCGCGTAGCGGGGCCCGTCTAAGCTTTGTGCCCCATAAATCAAAAGGCCGCCCAGGGAAAGACTCCTTGAGCGGCAAATGTATGGCCTATGATTGCCTGTATAGCTAAGACGCCTCAGTGTGGGGCAAGGTTCCCGCAATCTCATCGGGCCGCCGTGCTAACATCCTTGCCCCATGGACCGAAAAGCTACTGCCACTTGGAAAGGAAGTCTCAAAGAAGGTTCCGGAACGCTCGAAGCTCCCAGTGGGGCGTTTTCAGGATTGCCCTATTCATTTAGAATGCGATTCGAAAACGAACCGGGAACAAACCCCGAAGAGTTAGTTGCCGCTGCCCATGCAGGATGCTATGCGATGGCCCTTTCGGCGAACCTCGACAAAGCCGGCTTCACAGCAACTCAAATCGATGCGACGGCGACCGTTTCGCTTGACACCGTCGACGGTGCGCCGACTGTAACGAAATCTCATCTGGAAGTCGTCGCGACTGTTCCGGGCATATCATCAGAACAGTTTGACAAGATCGCAATCGAAACCAAAGGCGGTTGCCCGATTTCACGATTGCTCACCGCCGAAATTTCTCTTTCGGCAAGACTCGACTCATAACCGATGGCTCGCATTATCGTTCCCGAAGCGGAAGAGCTGCTCGACAAGGAAATCAAATGTTTGGACAAGGGATTCGTTCGTCTTGTCGACTACCTTGGTGGAGATGCGCGCATTGTGCAGTCCGCCAGAGTTTCTTATGGCGCAGGAACCAAGACTGTTCGTGAAGACAAGGGACTCATCAACTATTTGATGAAGAACGATCATACGTCGCCATTTGAGCAAGTCGTTCTTACGTTTCATTGCAAGATGCCAATTTTCGTTGCGCGGCAATGGGTGCGGCATCGGACAGCTCGACTCAACGAGATCAGCGGACGCTACAGCGTCATGAAGGACGAGTTTTATCTGCCTGAGGCCGATCAAGTTCGATTGCAGTCGAAGAACAACAAACAAGGCCGAAGCGAGGAAACGATTCCCCTCGATGAAGCGATGGCTTTGATTTCAAAGCTTGAACAATCTAACGCCGATACTTATCGCGACTACGAAGAGATGCTCAAGGCGGGATTGGCGCGTGAGCTGGCCCGGATCAACTTGCCGCTTTCGCTTTACACCGAGTGGTACTGGCAGATCGATTTGCACAATCTGTTTCACTTTATCCATCTACGGGCCGATGCTCATGCGCAATTTGAGATTCGCGTGTTCGCATTGGCGCTCGCGCAATGCGCTAAGGCAGTCGCACCCTTGGCTTATGAAGCGTTCGAGGAACATCGCATGCACGCGGTGAAGTTTTCACGTTCCGAGTGCAAGGCCTTGGCTGCGATGCTGCGCGGCGAAGAACCAGAACTCGAAGAAAAGCCTTTGGCAGCCTTTAAGAGCAAGCTGGCCAAGCTCGACTTAGCGTAGGGCCCAGACTCTATCCACAGTTGACCGCAACAATGTGCGGGCTGGTTGACGTTTCTTTCTGTTTTAGCTCGACATCTGGTGCATACGGTTGTTAGCTCGTCACTTTGCATTCGCTGATTTGCTGTCGATTTGAACTTGGATTGTTAACGCGTCACCGCCGTCACCGATAACACTGCAATTTTGGGGATATGGGTTTTTGGTGTTGGTTGGGGGGTTTTGGGGTGTTTTCAATTGCTGGCGTTCACGTGGTTTAAGGCCTTTTGTTCGTGAATTGTCAACTGGGATTGTGGGTTTTAGGCCGGGGTAGGCG
>JAHCHL010000010.1 GCA_026129745.1 Fimbriimonadales bacterium
AGTTTGATTGGCCTTTCACCCCTATCCACAGGTCATCCGAAAGGTTTTCAACCCTTACCGGTTCGGCCCTCCACTCCGAGATTATCGGACCTTCAGCCTGCCCATGGATAGATCACTCGGTTTCGCGTCTATCCCCACTGACCTCGAACGCCCTGTTAAGACTCGCTTTCGCTGCGGCTCCATGTCAGAGACACTTAACCACGCCACGTAGAGTAACTCGCAGGCTCATTCTGCAAAAGGCACGCCGTCACCCATTTACCGATTGCTCGGCACATAGGGCTCCGACTGTTTGTGGGTATCACGATTTCAGGAACTATTTCACCCCGGTTCTCCCGGTACTTTTCACCTTTCCCTCACGGTACTGGTTTCGCTATCGGTGACGTGTGGTATTTAGCCTTATCCGGTGGTCCGGACAGATTCGCACAAAATTCCTCGTGATTCGTGCTACTCGGGATACCGCCACCTATCGTCGACTTCGTGTACGGGGCTCTCACCCTCTGTGGCCCAACTTTCCAGAGATGTTCCACTCGTCTATTTTCGGATTACGCGGTCCCACAACCCCAACCGGCAAGCCGATTGGTTTAGGCTCTTCCGTGTTCGCTCGCCGCTACTGACGGAATCTCTTCGAGTTCTTTTCCTCTGGTTACTTAGATGTTTCAGTTCACCAGGTTCCCTCCTACACCCTATGGATTCAGGTGCAGGTGACAGGGCATTACCCCTGCCGGGTTTCCCCATTCGGAAATCCTCGGATCAACGCTTATGTGCAACTCCCCGAGGCGTATCGCCGCTTTCGCGTCCTTCATCGGCCACTCGTCCCTAGGCATCCGTCGTGTACCCTTCGTAGCTTATAACCTCTGTCGAGATTCGACTGATGCGTGGTTCCAAAACGCTATGTAACTGTCAAGGTGCAAGGCTGGTTAGCCGGTCAGCGCCCCATTTCGGGGGTGACAGCGATTTGGCATCGTACCCGAACCACGGGAGAAAGTCAAGGGCTCTGGCAAGAAATTGAAGGCATTTTTGCCTTCGAACTCGTCTTTTTTATGCCAAGTTTGCCAGGATCGCTGCCGTTGCGTCTTTGGTTCCTGCATTGCCGCCCAGGTCAAGGGTCCTCAACCCCGAATCCAGCGCTTTTGAGACTGCTCTCTCGATTGCTTCGGCTTCCTCTTTCATGTCGAACGAAAACCGAAGCATCATCGCTGCACTTAGGATGGTTGCTATCGGATTGGCAATCCCTTGGCCTGCGATGTCGGGAGCGCTTCCGTGCGCCGGTTCATACATGCCGAAAACATTATCGCCGCGTGGGTCCGATAGCGATGCGCTCGGAAGCATGCCCAGTGAGCCTGTGACTTGTGCGGCTTCATCGCTCAAGATGTCTCCGAACATATTCTCAGTCAAGATCACATCGAACTGGCCTGGATCTCGCACGAGTTGCATCGCGCAATTGTCGACGAGCATGAACTCCCAATCGACATCCTGATACCCTTCCGCAACTTCGGTTACGACCTCCCTCCAAAGTCGACTCGTCTCCAAAACATTTGCCTTGTCGACGCAATGCAGCTTTCGTCTTCTCTGTCGCGCAATCTCGAAACCTCTGCGTGCGATTCGGCGAATCTCGATCTTGGAGTAAACGCAAGTGTCGACGGCGACTTCTCCATTGTCCCGCCGTTCCCTCGGCTTGCCAAAGTAGATTCCGCCTGTTAGTTCCCGAACAACGATGCAATCGATTGGGCCACTTGGACCGAATCGAACCGGGCTTGCATCGATCAGTGCCGGAAAGATCCTTGCGGGTCTGAGGTTTGCGTATAGATTCAATTCCCGTCGGAGTGGAAGCAGCGCACCAACCTCTGGGCGCAATTCAGGTGGCTCGATCTTGTCCCACTTCGGCCCGCCGACTGCTCCGAGCAAAACGGCATTTGACTCTTTGCAAATCTTCAGCGTTGTTTCAGGTAGCGGCTTTCCAACGGCATCGTAAGCTGCACCGCCAATTAGACATTCATCGAATTCGAGCTCGTCTGTGACACTCCTGAGAACTTGAATCGCTTCAGTGGTTACTTCAGGTCCAATTCCGTCACCTGGTAGGACAGCTACTTTGAATGGCATGGCGTGGGATTATGACCGTGAGACTGGAGACGTTGCCGAATTGCAATTCCTAGGCTTTGGCTCAATTTTCGAGCCCAATCGACTTCTTCAAGTTGAACTCAGTCTCGGCAGCGAATGGTCGGGCGTCCTGTCTAACCAACTCATTGATTTCTCATGAAACTAGAACCAGCATTCCGCAGTAACATAGTGCGCCAATGATCACCGTCGAAGACCTCGCCAAGCATTTCAAAGACCCGAAGAGGGGTGTGGTCCGAGCAGTCGATGGCGTTTCGTTCTCAACTAGCCCGGGCGAAATCTTTGGGCTGCTTGGCGCAAACGGAGCCGGAAAGACAACGTTGCTGAGAATGCTCAGTACTGTGATTGCGCCTACTTCCGGTCGAGCAGAGATTCATGGTCACGACGTTGCGAATGAGCCTGATGCGGTTCGCAAGAGCATCGGATTTATGTCTACGACGACTGCCCTCTATTCAAGGCTCACACCGCGCGAAATGCTCAAGTACATGGGCAAGTTATATGGCATTGCGTCATCCCAACTTGGAGCGCGAGTCGAAGAAACCATCGCTATGCTGGAAATGGAAGAATTTGCAGACAGGCTTTGCGACAAGCTGAGTACCGGTCAAAAGCAGCGCACTTCATTGGCCCGAACGATCCTTCATGACCCACCGGTTCTGTTCTTCGATGAGCCGACTGCAGGACTCGATGTGCTTGCGAGTAAAACGATTATGGAGTTCATCGAAAGCTGTCGCGATCGAAACAAGACCGTCGTGTTCAGTACTCACATCATGAGCGAGGCAGAACGGGTGTGCGATCGTATATGCGTGATTCATGATGGAAAGATTCGCGCCATTGGAACGCTTCAAGAGCTCAAGCAAGCGACTGGAGAGGAAAGACTTGAGAGAGTATTTCTTGCGCTGACCGAACCGACGGAGTCTGCGGCTTGAGGGGGTGGAGCGACGTATTTCGGAAGGAACTCAAGGAGTTCGTTCGAGACAAGCGCGTGCTTTACAGCGCGGTGCTCGGCCCGTTGGTTCTGGAAGTCTTCATCATCTTGCTCTTCGGATATCTGAGCACCAGCTTCACGAAAGACTTTGCTCACAAAGTGGTTGTTGAGAATTCGCGGCACGCAGAGCCATTCCTTTCTGCGATGGTCGAGTCCAAAAAGTTTGAAATTGTAGAGCTCACTCCCGGCATGTCAGCCGAAGAAGCGCTCGCGCAAAAAATGGGGCGACTCGCAATCAGCTTTCCAGAAAACTTTCAAGAATTGCTTGAGGCGGGCCAATCACCAGAAGTTCGAGTGACCTATGATCCGAACGAAGAAACTGCGCTTATATCTCTTGCTGCCGTCAAAGAAGTCTACTCCTCGTTCGCGTCGAAGTATTCGATTGAACGTATGACAGAACTGAACATCGATGCGAGGACTCTGTTGCCGTTTGTCTTGGTCGAGGACAAGTTGCCCGTTGAAAAGCCCTTTGCTGGCGCGTGGCTGGTTGGTTTCCTTCCCTACTTGATCGTTATTTGGGCATTCTATGGCGGATTCTCGATCGTCGGCGATTTGGTTGCCGGCGAAAAGGAAAGAGGGTCGCTAGAAACCCTCTTGATAACTCCTGTATCGAGGCAAGCTATTGCCTTTGGCAAATTCTGTGCGCTCGGATCTGTGAGTTTGGCTTCTTGCATATCAGCTTTGGCCGGAGTCTTGATCATGGGTGTCGCGCCGATCCCAATGACTCAAAGGCTGTTCGAGTCTGGACTCAGCCTGTCACCGGCCTCAATGTTTGCAATAGCAGTAACCATTATTCCTCTCGTCATGTTCTTCGCAGGCATATTGTTGGCAGTTTCGACATTTGCCAGAAACCAGCGCGAAGTACAGAGCTATTTGTCCTTGCTCAGCTTCGTAGTACTCATTCCGGCTATTTTCAGTCAAATCATCGGATATACGGACATTGCCGGCAAGGCTTGGGTGAACTTCATTCCTATCCTCAACAGTGCAAGCGTTATGAGAGACGCGCTGCTCAATCGCGTTGATTGGACAAGTTTGGGCATGACGTCCGCAGTCAGCGTTGTTTTGGCAATTGGGGGCCTATGGCTTGCAGTAAAGCTGTTTACCAAAGAAAAGGTTTTGATGCGAGTCTAGCGCTGCTGCTGCATATTCGCCAATAAAGAGCCAAGTTGAGCGGTCTGTGCCTGCAGCCGCGATATGGCTTGTTCCATCGCAAGAAATCGCCTGCGCAACGACTCTTCCTTTCGAGTCAATGCTTCTTCTAGTCGCTTAATGTTATCGTCGATTCCGGTCATCTGCGCATCCAGAGCGTTTACGCCAGCATTGAGTGAACCGTTGACAAAATCGAGAGCGTCGTCAAGGGTCCTTTGCAGCATGGTGGCTACGCCCTTCGAATAGATCAGTGTTCCGCGGCTTCCCAGCGCGCCTCCTGATACCTGAATGGCGAGCCCCTCCGTATTTGCGTTGCCGATGTTGCCAGTCAGAGTCTGTCCTAGGCCGGACGCAGGCTCTCCATTGATGGTTCCTTCGACATTGAGTCCGACAACACTAACTTCTTCTGTGCCAATTCCGGTGTTGTCGCTTCCTGGCTCAAGGTTGCTCTTGACAGTAAAACCCCCGGGTGTGCCGTGCCTCTTCGATGTGATTACAAGGCGGTCGCCATCTTTGCTTGCCGTGACTAGATCTTTTAGGCGATTGTCGGCGTTGATCTGTGCGATCACGTCGTCAAGAGTCTTGCCGGCGTCCATTGTGATCTGATATTGGGTGTTGCCAAACAGTGACCCATTGAACGTCAATGTCTCTTGCTCAGTTGTTGGCGAGGTGAAGTCCGTATTCGACGTGAATGATCCGAGTGTCGCGAGCTGCGTGATAATCACTTCGTACCCTGCAATGCCGCTCGCCTTCGTTCGGCCCGTCGCATTCAGGAAACTTATTTCTGAGTCCTCGATGATGCCACTTTCGACAAATAGGCTTCTCACTTCGTTCAAGTGCGTTCCAAGCGCCGCTTCGAATTTCGCTGAATCTATCGTCATACGACCGGAACTATCAAAGTCCACTCCAAGCGCCAGCAAATTTCGATAATTCCCCGAAAGGCCTGGGGGTTGAAAAAGTAGGTTGCTGAACATCGACGATTGCAGGATATTTACGGTGGAGTTA
The DNA here is from genome assembly GCA_026129745.1 of Fimbriimonadales bacterium. Classification (GTDB taxonomy): domain Bacteria; phylum Armatimonadota; class Fimbriimonadia; order Fimbriimonadales; family ATM1; genus JAHCHL01. The sequence goes on from JAHCHL010000010.1 coordinate 5,255, forward strand.
CCGAACAACGGGCCGCTTTCGAGCGACTCTTTATCGAATGAAGCCGTCGTTGCTAAGTAGTCGATGATCGCATTGTAAGCACTCGCGAGCGACTCAAGCTTTCCGCGAATCGCGGTGGAGTCTCGTTGCAATGTGATCGTCGTAGTCTCAGGCGAACTGTCGTTTGCCTTGTGCAACGTTATCGTTGCTCCAGGAATCGCGGTTGTGACAGTGTTTGTCGCACTTGTCAGGTTGATGCCATCAATGGAAAAGTGAGCGTCCTGCGCTGCGAGCAATTCGTTTCCGTAGCCGCGCTGAAGTATGCCGAGATTCTCGAGTATGCCATTTGCGTCGACAAAACTTGGAGTCGATGCACCCGTAATCTGCAGTTTATATACTGTGCTCCCACCTATGGACTCTGTAACGACGCTGGCAGTTGCTCCTGCCCCCGCACCATTGATCTTGGCCGCAATCGACGATAATGAATCGGTATCAAAGTCGATGTTGACGGCAACCCCGTTGACGACTACGTCACCTGCCGGCACCGACGCCCCCAACAGCACACCGACAGGAGTCGAGCCATCTGCGAACCCGATTCCCTGTGCACCGTTGGTGATCGGCTTTCGAATCGCTGCGGCGCCGGAAACCAATCCTAACGCACTCAACGCTCCCGATCCATCGACATCGCTAAGTGCTATGGCCTGCGCCGATCCTGTTGACGTAGTAGTGAGAGTCAGATAAGCGTTGCCCTGTCCGCCATCGATGATCGACGCGATAACGCCGGCACCCGCAGCGTTAATCTTGGTTGCGATTGCGGTCAGACTGTCGCTTGCGGTTACCTCGACAGACTTGCCGTTGACAAGAAACTTGCCGGATAGGCCAAGGGCTTCCGTCGGCGTCGATTGCGCTGCTGTCGCGATCTTATGGGCCTGAGCGAGCTTTGATACTGCAAGCGAGTAAATGCCAGGAGCGGAGTTCGGGCCGGCCGTTATCGAAGCGACATCCGACTTCGAGCTGGTACCCGACATCAAATTGAACGTCGCCCCATTGTTCAGTTCCGATGCGGCTGACCGCAGACTTGTGACAAGTGACTTGTACTGACTAAGTGCGGCTTGCTGCGTTTGAAGCCTGACCCGGTCCAGTTGAAACCGCTGGATCGGCCGCCTTTCAAGCTGAAGAATGCGCCCGATGATCGTCTCGGTGTCGACTCCCGACGCCAAGCCAGAAAATGTGATGCCTGATCCGCTGAATCCCATGCTGGTTATCCGGTATTGATTGTCGGCAACCGGAGGCAAAGTCCCAACGGCTCCGCGAATGGATCAAGAACCGCTTGCATCAGCGAAGTCTCCCTCTGAGTCCGCCGGATGTACAATGGTGGAGTGGATTCTCACGTTATCGTAGCCCTCGACACCGCTGACCTCGAGCAAGCCAAGTCACTTATCTCAAGGCTGTCCCCCCACGTGTTCGCCTTCAAGATCGGTCATGGCCTCGTATTGGGCCATGGACTGGATGTCATTCGCACTTTGCAGGACCAAGGCGCGCAAAGGATTTTTCTTGACATGAAGTTTCACGACATTCCAAGTGCTGTTGCATTGGGAGTCTATGAGGCTGCGAGGAGGGGCGTTTGGATGATGACCATGCACGCTTCCGGCGGTCGCGCGATGATGGCCGCTGCCGTTGAAGCTGCTGCCGATGCACAGCCCGAAATCCCCCCAATCCTTCTGGGCGTCACAGTACTGACTAGCATCGACGAAATCGCATTGTCGCGACAAATCGGCATCGAGCGAACACTCAAAGACCAGGTATTGCACCTTTCCGAACAAGCGATCGAAGCCGGTCTTGACGGATTGGTGTGTTCGGCCCACGAAGTTTCGGACGTGCGCGCTCGTGTCGGCCCTGAGCCAGTTCTTGTGACACCTGGCATGAAATCGCCAAGTGGTGCTGCAACCGATCAAGCGCGAGTTGCATCTCCTGCAGACGCAATCTCAAATGGCGCGAATTACGTTGTGATCGGCCGAGCGTTGACCAATGCTGAAGACCCGCAAAAGGCGCTTGCCGCACTTGGACTCTGAGGCGTTTCGCACGGCGCTGATCGACTGGTACGAGTCGAATCGCCGCGAGTTGCCGTGGCGGAGAACAAACGATCCATACCGCATTTGGATTAGCGAGATCATGTTGCAGCAGACCCAAGTCAAAACCGTAATTCCGTATTTTGAACGCTTCGTTCAGGAGTTTCCCAATTTAGCAGCATTGAGACGTGCGAGCGAACCGGAAGTGCTGTCACTGTGGCAGGGCCTTGGATACTATCGTCGCGCGAAAAACTTGTTGGTTGCCGCAAAGATAGCAAAGTCAGTTCCGCAATCGTATAGTGAACTGCTCGAATTGCCAGGGATTGGCAGGTATACCGCCGCTGCAATCGCATCCATCGCTTTTGGAGAACGACGCGCCGCAGTCGACGGCAACGTCGAACGCGTGATCAGCAGACTTTGCTGCATCGACGCATCTGCCTCCAAGCTGAAGCGGAATTGTGAATCGGTTTCGCAGGGCGCGATGGGCGACGCAAATCCAGGTGACTGGAATCAGGCACTGATGGAACTCGGTGCAACCGTTTGCCGACCGTTTGAACCGCAATGCGACAAGTGTCCTGTTGCAAAGTTTTGCAAAGCAAATCAGACCGCTACCCAATCCAAGTATCCGATTGCGAAACCAACCGCAAAGCCGAAGAAGCTCGTTCATGCATGCGTTTGCCCAGTTCATAAGGGCAAAGTCGGCTTGTGCAAAATCGCTTCCGGACAGTGGTGGGCCGGCATGTGGGAGTTTCCTCGAACGGAAGTCGATACCACGGAAACGCCAATGACTGCAGCAGAACGCCTGGGGTTTGCTGACTTACAAGGCTTGTTAATCGTCAAGCACTCGGTGACCCAGTATTCGATAACGCTTCACTCCTTCGTCGCGAGAGCAAAGAAGCAAAAGCGAGAGCTGAGTTGGTTCAGCCAGGATGCGATTGCTGAGTTGCCCATGCCGGCTGCTCAGCGAAAGGTCGCAGATGCCCTCAAACACGCGGTAATCTCAACTTAGCGATGCGAAGAAGAGCGAGCGCTTGGGCAATTGCAGCTGCGGTGTTGGGGTCCGGCTGGTGGGTCATCAGTCGAACGTTGGGATTCGCGAGTTTGCCAGCATTGTTGCTAGCGATTGCATTCGCCGCTGTACTCGGCATTATCGTTGCGCGATTCGCTCGGTAGATGGAATCAGCGTTCTCGCAAATATGTCTGCGCCGTCTCGAATTGGATCGGCTACTGGCAAGCCAGTTTCAGCTTTAAGTGTTTCTTTGGCTTGTCGCGCCTCTGGCTCAGCCAAGTGCGATGTGTTCAGCGCTATTCCAATCGTCTTCGGGCGATCGAATGTCCCGCAGGCTTCAGTAAGATCTTCATGCAAGCGAATGAAATCCATTAGTTCTGGAATTTTCGCCCACTCGTATTGACGCTCACATGTTTGTCCTGCGCGGTGCACCATTAGCAAGTGCGTTGGCATCGATCCACGAATCAGCGCCAGGTTTGCGCTCGCAGCAGGATGACAAAGCGCTCCCTGGCCCTCAATGACAATGACGTCTGTCTCGCTCGCCAGTCGCAGCGTCTCGCGTTCAATTGCTCCTGGGGCATAGTCGAGCCTGATCGCATCGACCGGCACGCCATTTCCCGTGATTGTGATTCCCACCTGTCCAGTCGCAAGCATCGCAGCTGATTCACCGAGTCGCTTGAGCGATCGAACAAGTTCAAGGGAAGCCGTCATCTTTCCTACCGCCATGTCAGTTCCAACTGTTAGGATACGGCGATTTGGCAACAACCGAGCGGCGCCTGTCGCCGGTTGCAGTCCGAGAGGCTCCTGTCGAACGTCCCAAATCCAGCAACCTGGTTTGAGCTTTGAGCGAAGTTCGGGATCATCCGACCAAGTAGCATGAAGCGGATTGACGAGCGACATCCCATTATCGAGCGCAATCAGAAGCTCTTCGCGCCAACCTTCCGGAAGCAATCCGCCAGGTGGAGCAATTGCTACGACAAGGACCTCAGCGCCAAGCTCCTTTGCAGCAACGACGTCCGCAACTACTCGAGCATTTGTTTCAATACCTGTTTTCTCTCGAACGGTTTGTCTACCAGCTTCCCTGTCGATGACCGCAACAATTTTCGATTCCGAGTAGCGAAGCATTCCGATGCCGTGCTTGCCTTGAGAATGACCCAAGAAGCCATGCATTAATAGTGCGACGTTTGTTTCAGGGCCTAACCGATTCACTTCAGGTCGACTCCAAGTCCCGGATCGGAATTTGGCAGCACCTGCCCAGCATCGAACAAGAGTCCGAACGCAGGATCAGGGTTCATATTGAATTGACTGTCTAAATCAACGTAGTCGAAAAGCGAAGCAATGTGTGCTCCCGCGCCAATGCCAACAGATGACTCCGACATGCAGCCTATCATGACTTTCTTGCCAAGTGCGCGAGCAGTATGGACAAGGCGAAGCGCTTCGGATATTCCACCGGTCTTCATCAACTTCAGATTAACACCATCGCAAAAGTCCGCCCAGACGGGGACATCGGCGGCTGTGTGGATGTTCTCATCGAGAAACATTGGAAGGCAACGATGTCTCGCTGCATCTCGAATGCCCGGGATGTCCTCGTGATGCACCGGCTGCTCTACGTACTCGCACCCTCGGTGAAGGAGCCAGCGCATCATTTCAATTGCAACTTTCGAACTCCAGCCGCCATTTGCATCGATTCGGAGCTTTGAATTCGGAGCTGCTTCCTGAATAGCCATGAAACGCAGTTGATCAGCTTCATGTCCATCCTGGTCCCCCATTTTTATTTTGATGGCACATTCGGGATGATCCATGAAGATTTCTTTGGCCTGTTCTCTTGCCTCATCAGGTGAGCAAATCCCAATGGTTAGGCTTGTCGCCGCCGTTTGCCTCTCAAGCCCAAGAAGTCGATGAAGCGGCAAGCCGGCTCGCTTTCCAAGCCAATCCCAGCACGCTATGTTGACTGCTGCACGGGCGGCCGGCTGAACGCGATGCTCCATGAGAACCTGCTCGATCCTGGACAAGCGACTTGGTTCGAGCGAATCAATTCCGGGAATAGCGCTCGTAAGATCTCGCTGTGCTGTCTCAGCCGTTTGGGGTTCGCCATATCCTACCGGTGCCATCTCTCCGAGGCCAGAAAGACCTTCATGCTCGACAATTACAAACAGATTCTCCGTCTCGGTGGAGAGGCCTCGACTGATTCTAAAGGGTCGTTTCCGCTGGATCACGATTCGCCGGAATTCGAGACGCACAGCGAACAATGTTAGCGCATCGGAGCTAACTTCGATTAGGTTCGATGCCGATAATCTCAAAGGATCCCGCAAGTCAGACGATCGGAATAACTACTCAAGATGGCTCTATCCCTCAATCGAAGCGCGCTGCGGCGCTACATCGAGAGGTCGATTCAGGACCTCCCGGCACTGCCCACGGCCGTGACCAGAGTTCTCGAATTGACCGAGAATCCTAACGCGACTGCATCAGACTTGGACAAGCTGATCGGCTCCGACCCGGCACTTGCAACGAAAGTGCTGCGCGTTGTGAACAGCGCCTACTACGGATTATCTGCCGAAGTGTCGACAACTTCGCACGCTATCGTCATCTTAGGATTCCAACAGGTTAGAAATCTCGTCTTGAGCATGGCCGCAATGAGCCTTGTCAAGGCAAGAACTCAGGCCATGATTCAGACCCAGTACGCTTTTTGGAGACACGCGTTTGGAACGGCTTCGACTGCAAGAATGTTGGCGGAGCGAAAGGGCTGCAGCGTTGAGACTCGCGACATTGCCTACACAGGCGCGCTACTGCACGACTTGGGCGAACTGTTCTTGCTGGCAAACTTTCCGGACTTGCTTCGTGAAGTTCTCAGGCAATCGGCTGCGACCGGCATAATGATGCAGGAATCCGAGCAACGAGTTCTTGGAATCGACCACGCAGAAATCGGCGGCATGCTCACGCAGGTTTGGAAGTTTCCTGTTGAGTTGACAGACATGGTTGCGCACCATCACGGGCCGTACAATGAAATGCCTTCTGTCAGTGTTGCACTCGTGCATGCTGCAGATTACTATGCGTCTTTGTGCGGATTCGCATCTGTTCCAAACGGTTCCTTCTATCTCGATCCATTTGTCGATGAATGGCTCAATTTGCGAGAAGAAGAGTTGCCCGCTTTCTTTGAGGCAATCTCCGAAAAAGTGCGCGACGCGGAGACGTTCTTCGACCTTATTTAGGCTTGCTCCGCCGTTAGCGAATTCGGTACACTTCGCCTGCTTGCCCCCGTCGTCTAGCGGTTTAGGACATCGCCCTCTCACGGCGAAGATCGCGGGTTCGAATCCCGTCGGGGGTACCACCACTTTTTAAAGATCTTCGCCAAGACCTGGTCCATAAAACGACTTGACGAAAGTCTGGTACTCAAGCCTTTGAGTTATTGGGCGCCACCATCTTTCATTGTCGACATACCAACGAACGGTGTCACGCAACGATTCTTCGAAAGTCTTTGAAGGTTTCCAACCCAGTCCTTGCAGTTTATCTGCGCTCATGCTGTAACGAGTGTCATGAGCACCTTCTCTCGGATCAGGGATGTGCTTGATCAGTTCACGTGACTTTCCTAACTCGTCAAGCAAGATTTCGACCACTTCCATATTGCGTCTTTCATTGCTGTCACCGACGTTGTAGACTTGCCCGGGGCTGCCCATTCTCAGGGCGGTGTCGATGCCGGAAGCGTGATCCATGACATGAATCCACTCTCTGACTTGACTCCCTTCACCATATACAGGCACCTTCTTGTTGTCCATCAGTCGCGCACAAAAGAACGAGATCAGCTTTTCAGGGTATTGGTAAGGGCCATATGTGTTGCCGCCTCGGGTCACGATTACCGGAGTGCCGAACGAAACGAAGTGCGCCCTACATTGCAGATCGCCTGCCGCTTTGCTTGCACTGTATGGAGTGTTTGGCATAAGCGGAGACTCTTCTGTGAACTCTCCGCTCGAAATGGAGCCATACACTTCATCTGTCGAAACGTGCAGCATGCGTTGCAGTTTGTGTCGCCTGGTCGCGACCAACAAAACATGGACTCCAATGACGTTTGAAGTTAGGAAATCGCCTGCATCGATGAGACTTCGATCGTTGTGTGTCTCTGCTGCAAAGTTTACGATCGCGTCGATTTTGTCTTCTTGAATGATTCTATCGACAATCTTTGGATCTTCAATTCTTCCCTGATGGAATCGAAACCTCGGGTCCGTTTCCATATCTCTGATCGTTGATAGGCTGCCCGCATATGTCAGGGCGTCAAGGACGCTGATGCTATCTTCCGGGTGATGCTGCAATACATGTCGACAGTAGTTGCTGCCGATAAACCCCGCACCACCCGTGACCAACAAGTTCATAGGACAAACCTCGTCTCAGCATCGTCTTCGTGACGGATTTCATCGACAGGTTCTGCTCTGCCGTGTCCCGCATATAGCTTGTCAGGAAAGTTGAGAACGAAAGCGTCACCATCTCCTACATTCTCATAGGCGTGCACAACTCCCGGTGGAACGGTGATAAAGACTGGGTCTTCGTCACCGACTTCAAGCGTGATCTTGGCCTGCTCGTTACCTTCACGATTCTCCCACAGGTGCAAACGAAACTTTCCGGACAAGAAGACGAATCCGTCCGTTTGATGAACATGCTCGTGCGGTCCACGAGCGACCCCGGGATGCGTTACGCTGATGTATCCCATAGCGGGTGAAAAACCTTCCGGCAACTCATCTTCCCTAAATGCCTCGATTAGCCAGCCGCGGCTGTCCTGATGACGCCTCAGCTTTCGCATATACACCCCGGGCAACGGCTGTTCAAACATGCGCCGATTATGGCGCGGCTACCGTATCGTTACGACCGTTCCGACGTCCGCCCACTTAAATAGCTCTTCAGCATCCGCATGTTTCAGCCTAATGCAGCCATTGGACGCCGGATAGCTCGGTACGCTCTTATGTGCGTGGATGGCGATTCGGTACCTTCTCCCATTCTTGACCACATCCAATCGTAACGAAAATGGAATGGGAACGCTGCCGTATTCCGGCAGCGCCCGGTTATATCGGCGCTTCTCCCTAATCGGCCACACACCGCGCGGGGTCCGATTGTTCTTTCCCGTGCTGCACCTGAATCTGTGCTTTTCTTCGCCATTCTCAAATGCGATCAGAGTCTGAGAAGCGATATCGATCTCAATGGTCTTCTTGACCTCTGCCCTAATGTAGGCCTTCGAAGGGTCGGTACCAACCGGAATCGGCGGAGGCGGGGACTGCAGGGCGACCACGCCAAGCATCAAGACTGGCATCAACATGGTTATCATCTTCGGTCACCTCGGTCCTAAACCCAGGTCGATATTCTCCTAAAAATCTTCATCGTGACTGGCCTCCTGACCATGCCATGGAGGAAGTTCGGCCAACCGACCATATAGTCGAGATCGTAGTCAGCCGGCGGCGCGATAAGAACCACCGGCACGTCTTTGGCGGTCGGATGAGCCATTTTCGTCAGTCCAAACTTCTCGTATCCTTCAATGACGTGCGGTTCTTCCAGGGTCGATATAAGGTCGACGATGATAAGCTCTGCTCCCGCTGATTGATCCAATGCTTGCTGCCAGTTACTGAACGTTGCCAACTCATCTGTGAGCTTGTAGGCATCCTCGGCTGCGCTAAGCAACTCTCGATCATCGCTAATCAGGATTATCTTCATCGCTCCCTTCGTTCTTCGATAACTCGCCTGCGAGGCCAAGCATTTCGGCATTATCTCGAAACGCTTGCAGCAGGTTTTCTATATGTTCTTCTAGTGTAAGACTGATTCCTGCTGCACCGGCGTAGACATCGGCCCGACTGACTCCAGCAGCGAACTGGGGCGTTTTGAGCTTCTTGATGACGCTTTTGACCTCAACCTCGTGTACGCTCTTGCTCGGACGGACGTAAGTCACCGCTGAAATAAATCCGGAAAGCTCGTCGCATGCAAACAAATATCGTTCCAGCGCCGATTCCCTGGGGATGCCGAGCGAATCGTTGTGAGACCCGATTGCCCTAATTATCTCTTCACTCCAACCAAGTTCCTGCAGAAGCGCCATACCCCATGCGGGGTGGCCGTTCGGGTGCTTTTCGTAATCGAAGTCGTGAAGCAGTCCGGTGACGGCCCACTTAGGCTCATCTTCGCCCAGCTTCCGTGCATACCAGGTCATGGCTGTCTCCACCGCGAGGCAGTGGCGCCTCAGCGAAAGCGATTCGGTGTGCTCACAGAGCAGGTTCCACGCTGCTTCGCGGTCAAGCATTTGAGCCAGTTTACCGGCGAACTTTCTCCCAACAACTTCGTATAATCTTGATGAGTCTAGCCGAAAAGGCTTTAGAACGGAGGAAATCAGCGATGTCATTTGGAAGGTGGTGGTTGGGAATCGCAATCGGCTTGGTTGCGCTTTTCGCGGCGACATTGTCCCCAGCGGCCAATAGGTCTGCTGATCAGACTCAAAAGGCAGCTCCCGCTCAGTCTCTCGACGGCAACACGAGCAAGACCTCCACCCTCCTCAAAGAGTGGAGGGCAGCGAAAGACAAAGCAAAGAAGGACTGCAAGACCGTATTTGGTGACCTAGCGCTCACCGAACAACAACGGACTGCGGTTCGCGAGATTCGAAGATCGAACCATGAAAGGATCAAGGCTCTTAAGTCGGGAAGCCCAACAAAGGAAGCGTTAAAAGCTGAGCTTGCTGCGATTCGAGAAGAGACTAAGCAGAGGATCGCTGCAATTCTCACGCCCGATCAGCAGGCCAAATTGAATGAGATCAGGCAACGATGGAAGGAACGCCGAGCTGGCAAGTTGGCGGACCATTAGACTGGCGGATCCAGCAGGACGGCCCAGTAGCACTCAGGTTTGAACTGCACAGTCCCCGGCTCTCAGCGAGCCGGGGACTGTCCTTAACTTCCCCTTGACCACAGGCGTTCTTGCGAGGGATACAATAGCTGACGGATTGGCCGCGGACCAAACCAAATAAAAGCAAAAGAGGGATATCCAAATGAAATCGACTACGTCGAGACGCGGTTTCACGCTGATCGAACTGCTCGTCGTCATTGCGATCATCGCAATTCTCGCGGCAATTTTGTTCCCGGTTTTCGCGCGTGCGAAGGAGGCGGCAAAGAAAACGACTTGCGTTTCAAACATAAAGCAAATCGGGCTCGCGGCTCAACTCTACGCGACGGACTACGACGATACTTACGCACGTGCCGACAACTGCGAGTATTTGACAGGTTCTTTGAATCCGGTTCATCGAACTCCAGGTTCGGTGCCAGGCGATGGCTGTACAAACTTTCCATTCGCGTACCGTGTGAACCACTACAAATGGCCAAAGTGGCTAATGCCCTATTCTGGAGAGAGCTGGAAAATGTATGTCTGTCCATCGAGAGAGAAAGACAGACTTCAATGGGACCAGAACGGAGAAATCCAAAACGCGTACGCCGTCAATCTGGCGTTGACCGGCGCATTGAATACCTGGGGAAATCCGAATCGACTTGGCGCGTACCGAAATTCATTCCTTGGCGGCAAGACAACGAATGTTCCTGATCCTTCGTCTGCGATGCTGTTCATGGAGCTTTCGAGCACAACCATTCCGTTCGTGCCCGTGTTCACCACACCTAGCGCAACTATTCAGACCGCATACCCAGTCGCACTCCGGGAGCTTTGGGCTCCCTATTTCATGAAGTGGGTCAGTGCGGCAGACTGCACTCCAACGAACGAAGTCGACGCGCGATTGATCCCGCACAATCAAGTGTTCGTCATTGGAAGAGCGGACTCTTCCGCGAAGGCGATTAATGCTCGTCAGTTCCTTGCTGAGTCTCCGACGACGGCAGACTACATCGTGCCGAGCTATGGCTCCGGTTGGCAATGCGGGCCAAACAGCGGATCGAGAACAGTCGCCTCGCCGCCAACATGGAGCAAAGAGTGGCCGCTTTGGGCACTAAATTGATGGGCAACCTCACTGCGTTCATTGTGTTCGCGATTGGGGCATTCTTACTATGCGGATGTGCCAGCGATACTGCATCGAACCCTGATACAGTTCGCGAAAAGGATGCAATGCGCAAAGATGCGGCGAAGAATATGCCCGGCAGCGACATACCAAAAGACCCGGCAGACGACTAAATCAGAATAGTTGCAGTCCGCGCCGATTCATCATGCGCGGACTGCAAACCCCTACCTTGTGATTCGCACCCAATAGAATCTTGGTGGATTGGACGCCAAGTCATGAACGAGGGCGTACGACTCGGCGGTGTTTCTGTTCCACATGATTGCCTGTGGCGCACCTTCACTTTGAACCACGCCCCAAGGCCCTACATCGGATGTGGATTGGCTTGGACTGCCGGCGAATGCGACTGCGGTGAGGACGGCTCCAACCGCCGCTGAAACGACTACGAGAACGACTTCTTTCATGGTGAATCCTCCTTATCTGAAATACTAACGCTCTAAATCCTAAATCATTTCGCGGCCTTGGGCCAGGGGTCGTGCCCCATGCCTACCCTTGGTGCAATGGAGCCGAGATCAATTGCGCGGTTGTCGGCAAGACTGCATAGATGCCGGATCGAATGGCGATACGGCACACTCCGGGAGAAACGGTAGGTAGCCTAAACCTATGCTTACCCTGAGCCTGCTCCTACTTGCCCAGGATCCCATGGCGCCAAACGACGCCTTGCATCGCCATCCCGATGAAGTCAATCTCAAGAACATTCGTCAACTAACATTCACTGGCCAAAACGCCGAAGCTTATTGGAACCTCGCCGGCGACAAGATTATTTATCAGTCGACACAAGAAGACTATGTCGACGAACAAATTCTGATAATGAATGCCGATGGCACGGGCAAGAGAATGATCAGCAGCGGAAAAGGCAGACACACCTGCGGGTACTTCGTGCCCGGTACCAATGATGTGGTCTTCAGTGCCACTGACTGGAAGGATCCGGGACCTGGAATGAAAGCAGACATGTCGCAGGGATACGTTTGGGTTGTGAATCCCTGGTACCGCATTTTCAGAGTCAATCTCGACACGGGTGAGCGAAGAATGATCGATCTCGGCTCAGGTTACTTTGCGGAAACAACAATCGCGCCAGACGGATCATTCATGACTTTTACGAGCGACCGCGACGGTGACCTCCAGATCTACCGTGCGAACTTGGACGGAACGAACTTGCAAAGGCTCACCGATGAAGAAGGCTACGACGGCGGTCCCTTTGTAAGTTGGGATGGCAAACACATTGTCTATCGGCGTGCCCCGATCATGGATGAAGAGCATCGAAAGGACTACTTCGATCTTCTTTCACGACACATGGTCCGACCGGGCAAGCTCGAAATCTGGATTATGGATGCCGACGGAAAGAATAAGCGCCAAGTGACGCGGCTCGGTGCGGCGAGTTTTGCGCCATTCCTCCATCCGGACGGCAAACGCATCATATTCTCTTCAAACTACGGAGATCCGACTGGTCGAGAGTTCGATTTGTTCATAATCAACGTCGACGGAACTGGCCTCAAGCGAATCACACATACGCCAGAATTCGATGGGTTCCCGATGTTCAGCCGAGACGGAAAGCGACTGATTTGGGCAAGCAATCGAAACGGAACGAACAAAGGCGATACGAACGTATTCGTTTGTGACTGGGTGGACTAATCATGATTCTCTCTCTTGTACTTGCTGCGTCGATCGGATCCATCGACGCCACTGCACTTCAACGCCATGTGGAGTTCCTCGCCAATCCGAAATTGGAAGGCCGAATGACAGGCTCCCCCGGCGAACGAGAAGCAACAGAGTATTGTGCGAACTACTTCAAAGAGATTGGCGCATTGCCAGGGGGAGTCGGCGGAACATACTTTCAAGACTTCCCGGTGACCTATGGTGGAACGAAAGCGCCAAACTCTGATCTTCGCATCAAGCTCAGCGACGGTTCCGAACTTGCTATTGCTGACAGCGATTGGAGTGCCGTTTACGGCTCAGCCGAGAACCAGGTAGCCACGGGATCGTTAGTTTTTGCCGGCGAAGGAGTCGTGTCAGACCAGAGAGATGACTTTCGAGGACTTGATGTTGGAGGCAAGTTCGTAATGCTTTTCCCTGCAGCACCGAGGCAGAACCCTTCGAATGCGGTCAGGGCAAAAGCAGCAGAAGACAGGGGTGCGGTTGGAGTAATCTTCGCGGGGCCGACAGAGGACGGTTCGCATTCCGTCATGCGCACCACCCGCCAGCGAGGAATTGGCCGCGACTCGCGACTTGTGGCGCTGGCAGTTTCGGCAGATGTTTTCACGAAACTCTTAGGCCTGGATTACAACGAAGCCCGCACGGCCGCGAAGTCTGGAAAAGTAATAGCCCCAAAGCAGACCTCTGCATCGATCACTGCCAAGATCGAGATTCAACCGAATCGTGTAACTGGCAGAAATGTAATCGCCGTACTTCCTGGAAACGACCCCAACTTGCGAAATCAACACATTGTCATTGGCGCCCACATCGATCATGTTGGCTGGGGAGACGTGGGATCGCTTTCAGGGAGCGAGAAGATTCACTTCGGCGCGGATGACAACGCGAGTGGAACCGCAATGGTGCTGGAGATTGCCAAGCACTTCGCAAAATCAAAATCCAATCGACGGACGCTCGTATTTCAACTCTATTCAGGAGAAGAACTCGGACTAATCGGCAGCACGTTTTTCACACGAAACCCAACAATCGCCCTTGACTCGATTGCCGCGATGATCAATTTGGACATGGTCGGCAACTATGCTGATGGAAAGCTTGAAATCAGCGGTGTTGGCTCGTCACCCTCGTGGCCAGCATTGATAGACAGCGTTAAGGAAACCGCAGAAATCAAGTCTGTAGAAGGCGTGCGGCCAGACAGCGACCAGTGGCCATTTGCAAATCAGGGCGTACCTGTGCTCTTTCTCCACACCGGATTGCATCCTCGATACCATCGACACACTGATACAGCTGAATTTATCGATTATGCCGGAATGCAAATCGTAGGCAACACCGCCATCGAGATTATCAAACGAATCGATGCAATGGCTGAAATGCCTGCATTTAAGAGGGGACAGACAATCGTGGATCGAAAGGCGCCCGCAACGGACACGTCAGATCGAAACATGGGAAGGAGAGTTCGCGTCGGCTTGATTCCCGAATACGGAGACGGCGGACCCGGCTTGCTTCTGAGCGGAGTTGCAGATAATTCGCCCGCCCAACGAGCGGGCCTGCAAGGCGGTGACCGAATCATCATGTGGGGCACCACTAAGATTGAGTCGATCGAAGACATCCAAGAGATCTTCACAAACTCTGAAGCTGGCAAGGCAGTTGAAGTGACTATCTTGCGTGACGGCAAGGAAATGAAAATGACCGTTGTGCCCGAGGCAATTGGAGATTTATTGGCAGCCTAATTCTCGCCTGGAGATATCACGTCGACTCTGTCGCCAACTCTAAATAACGAGAGACCCAAGTGGGGGGCAAGTTCGTCGAGAGGCAACAGCAGTTCTCCACCGTAACTGATCGGAGCCAAGGATAGTGCCTTGCTATTACCCGCAACATCACACTTCCAGGAGTACGCATCAATCTTGACTGACTTTCCGCCAAGTGAAACAGATGCGTGCCAATTGACGCGATCGCAAACTAATTCGACGCTTGCGCCAAGCGCTTCAAGGCCGTCTAACGTTACAAGAACGTGATTATTGAATAGTATTCCGGTCCCCCCACTCTCTTCGGAGCCTCTCTTGTAAATCCTGACTGTCATCGCCTTTCCCGATAAACTCGGCAACGCCATTGATGCTCGAAATTCGAGGGCGACAGCCAAGGCTTCGATGAAGTCTATGTGGACTCCCGTTCCGCGCACCATTCCAAGCATGGGTCCGACAGCGAACCGCACTGTCAGCGATTCCGATCGCCTCGCGAACCGCTGATCGCCGATGCGCCGAGTGGCTGAGTCTACGATTTGAAGCTCTTTGTCAATCTCAGACAGTCTTCTTGCATCGATGTCTAGTGGGAAGATTGTCGTCTCGAATTCGATCGTTCCACTCCCCGAATATGATGCGAATTTGCGAATGACATGGCCACGCGATGCAGTCAACTCTGCAATCGTGTGCGCACCGTTCGGTGTGAATGGTTGCAGTCTAAACCCCGGAACTTCATTCTCACGAAACAGCAAATCAAACAGTGCTTCTGGCGAAGCCACCTTGCTGGAAGTGTCCAAAATGCAACTTACTCCGTTGATAGGACCGTTACCTGTAAAGACGATTCTCGCCTCTTGAAAGAGCTGATTTACAGGTGGCAAGTCGGCTCGCCCGGTTTGAAGCGCTGCGAATAGGCTTGCGATGGTGACGGATGCGACCACGACCCATGTATCGTACCATCCTCATGGCGTATGCTGACAGCAGCGATGAAATTTGATGTTGTCACCTCTGATCCAACAAGCCAAGCTCGGCTGGGAAAGCTAACGCTTCCTCATGGTGTAGTTCAAACGCCGGCATTCATGCCTGTTGGAACTCAGGCGACGGTGAAAACTCTTAGCTCGGAAGACGTGGACGCGCTCGGATACGAACTAATCCTCGCTAACACCTATCACCTTCATCTTAGACCTGGTGAAGAACTTATCAACAGGCATGGTGGTCTTCATAGGTTCATGAATTGGAAACGTCCGATCCTGACGGACAGCGGCGGATATCAAGTAATGAGCCTTTCAAAGACCAGAAAGCTAACAGAGGACGGTGTCACTTTTCGGTCGCATCTTGACGGCACAGAAATATTCCTCTCACCAGAAAAGAGCATTCAAATACAGAGCAAACTCGGTGTTGACATTTCAATGGCGCTTGACGTTTGCCCAACCTATCCCGCTACAAAACAACAAGTGGCAAATGCAATGCACATAACGCATTCATGGGCAGCAAGAAACCTCAGTGCTCGCTCGCTTGGCCAAGTTGTTTTCGGTATTGTTCAGGGCGGCGAATACGAAGAACTTAGACGCGAGTCTGCCGAATACTTGTCTTCACTTGCCTTTGATGGATTCGCTATCGGCGGAGTTAGTGTTGGAGAGCCAACGGAGACTCAAGGCCCCGTCGTTCAATTTACTGCGCCGCTTTTACCAGTCGGCAAACCAAGGTATCTCATGGGAGTAGGTCATCCAAATGACATCATTCATGCCGTCAAATGCGGTATTGACTTGTTTGATTGCGTTTTACCAACCCGGATGGCGAGGCACCACGCAATCTACACACTTGATGGAATTGTAAATGCCACAAACTCAAAGTGGACGGATCACAATGGACCTTTCGACGAACAAAGCGTCTTTCCTGGGCTAGAGGGTTACTCAGCCGCTTACATCCGACATTTGTTCCTCGCTAAAGAGCCACTAGCGGCTAGGCTCGCAACGCTTCACAACTTGGCTTTCTATGCCAGGCTAATGGCGGAGATTAGAGAAACGATTCGGAACGGTCAATGGCCGAAATTGGAGGAGCGCTACAAGTACTTTCGTAATCATTCAAAAACATGACATGATTTTTATCGACAGACGCAATTAGTCTGGAATCGATAGAATGCTTTCTGGGCTAGCGTGTGAGTGTTGATCCGCGAAACAACTCGCGTAGGCGGTCCAGCGGCACGCCGAGGCCGGGGTGGGGCGTGCCGCTCTAAAGTTCTTCGAGGAGTTCGACATGACCGAATGCTTGAGTTGGAGTGCCATCTCCACTTCGTGCAACTTTCCCCTCTGCCCGAATTCTTCGCGCTGGTCGGCCATTTTCAAACACAACTACAGTCGAAGTCGCATACTGTAGTTCACCGTCTGCAAACGAAGTCCAAAGCCCTTGGATCCTGGCCCGATCCTGTTCATCGACGTTCTCCAGCCACTCATCCACGGTCAGTGCTTTTGGATGCTTCGTCAATTGGCCCCAAAGCATATAAGCCGTTGGGTCTGCAATGATCCTCATCGTTTCGAAACACGCGAACCAATGCCCAACTGTACTGCTGGATTTAGCACATTGCCTCGAACGTGCCTCGCGTGTCGCTTCGCCGGAAGGACTGACTTCTTCAACGAAAGCGTAAAGGAGCCGTGCACTTTTGTCGAACACTCCTCCATTAATTTTCACGGTGGTTCGGCTTCCGTCAAGCTTCGCAAGATCTACTATGGTCGGGTCCTCTCTGGTTGAAGTAAATGCGCTATCTACTCTTTCCATGATTTCCTGAATCGATTCTTCAGGAATGTGGTCGATCCACGACACCTCACCGGCTTCAACCTCCTCCTGATCCCTACCGATGATCTCCAAGTACTTCGAGTTTGCTTCTACAACTGCACCATCCGCCTTGCATATAACGATTCCAACGTGATCTGAATTGAAGAACCTCCGAAAACGTTGTTCACTCGCTTCGAGTTCCTGTTCGATTGCTTGCCGCAGCGTAATCTCTTCAGCGAGTCTCCGCTCCAAATCTACAGCGTGCTGCAAGTTTCCGCGCGACTCCCACTCGACTAACATCGCCACCGCTTCCGCCCTCGTCACGACGTCAAGCTTTGAGCGTATGCGCAGCCAGTAGGAGTTCAACGTTCCCTTGGCGATGTTTCGCATCGAACAAATCTGCTTGTCCCCATACCCTTGACGGGCAAGCTCAATGATTGCTCGCTCGTTTGAAGTGAGCATTCTTATCCGATACAGCCCAGGGCAGTCTGGCCGATCCATTTCAGTTTCTCCCCCGTGTCCGCACGATCGACATGCGGTACTAAGATTGAACAAAAAGGATTGTAGCACCACTTTGTCGAGATCACAGAGTGGTAGCTGGCTACGAACTTGCGGCGGAATTGGGTAGATTCGCCATCCGATGAAGAACGATGTTTCGCCCGCGACATTGGCCATGGTCATAGCCTTGGTCGTGGTGATCCTGGGCTTGCTCTTTTACTTCTTCGTTTGGTGAGTCGTCACTGGGCGCACAATCGTTGCTGGACGGGCGAGCCCGTCTGGGCTTGTTCGCTTTCTTAGAAGCCGCCTGCGTAGTAGGTGAACAGTATCGGACGCCTATCACTAACTCGTTCCGCTGCTTGAAAGTCGCGGGCACCGAAGTAAGCTCCCTGTTGACCCGGACCGATGCCGTTGCCTGCCTGCCATCCTCTTGGATAGGTCGAGTCCACCGAGAAGACAGCAGACTGGCCATTCGGCAGTTGCGCATAGCGAAGGGCGACGCTAAGCTGGCCTATCTTTCGGTCCTTCCATGAGTTGACAAACCGAATGTCATAAGCGAAAGTCTGCAAGTCCGCCGAAAATGTCGATGCGAGCTCGCTCCTGTACTCAATCGTCAAATTGTGAGTGCCTTCTGACTTGATCACCACCTTTGCGGTGATCTGACCGTCAATGTCGACCGGCCTATCTCCTACAAATTCAATTGAGCCGGCATCAACTTGCGCTGGAACCTGTTGACCGTCCCAGTAGACTCTAAGTGAACCCAAAATGCCTCTAAGTGCGAAATCGCCTAAAGCGGTGCGGGCATTGCTCGGTATGAGAACGGTAATCTCGCCGCCTTCCTTCGAGTGGTTCTTAATCTGAGTGACCGACCTCACAGACTGGCCCCGTTGCAACACTTCTGCCGAAACGGCGTGAGTACGAAGTTCGAGGTCCACTCCAATCGTACCGACGAAGCCCGGCACACCCGAAAATGAGCCGACCGTGTTTGGGACGACGAGCGACATTATCGATATCAGGCCAATCATCAAGACAAGGATACCGTCACTTAGAATCTCAGTCAATAGATCTACGCCCGCCCCGGATGGGGCGGGCGTATTGTTTCACGGTTGGTCTGTGACGACTCTAATCGCTGAAGTCATAACCCGGCCTAAACAGCCAGGCATGCCAGCCATCCCACCAATACCAACCGGGAAAGCCCTGGAGGTCATAGCCAGTGAATGGGTCGACCCTCCAATCTGTGAATGGCGGACCCGGCGATCCAGGTGTCACTTGTGCGCCCACTCTGCGCCACTTTGCATGGCTATCACCAAAGGCGCAGTTGAGACCTCTGTTATGAATCCATGCCGTTCCACGCAGAACAAACATTGCTCCGGAGGGTAGTGTTTGCGGGCGGTAGATGCATGGTGTTGTCGAGGTAATTGGGAAGTCGCAACGCAAAGTAGGGCTTGATAGAGCGAAGCCCAAAACATTCGCCTTGCCTCTGCCTTCCCAGAGGATGATTAGCTCAGCCGGAGAGATGATTCCCGAAGCGTTATAGGTGTGGAGCAATCCGTTGTAGGTATATGCAACACCCCTTGGTCTAGGGCCTCCCTCGTTGAAGTTGACCCCATCGATCCGGAACTCTGGCCCAGACGGGCATGCATAGATTCCATAATTCTCGATGTAGGGTTTGATCGCATTCGACCAGTGAGTCTTCATCTCTTCGTCGTACTGCGTTCCAAGGCTTACGCGCCAATTGTTCGGTACGGCGTGGTTGAAGTTCCACCGGTACGTGCCTGCTGCCTGGTTGATGGACATGGCAAGTGGATAGGTGTCGTCATGGTCCCCGAGATAGAGGTGAAATGCACTTCCCCATTGCCGATTGTTGCTGAGACATGAGGTCTGCTTGGCCTTCTCTTTGGCTGTCGCAAACACAGGGAAGAGGATCGCTGCCAAGATCGCTATGATCGCGATGACCACCAGCAGCTCGATAAGCGTGAACCCACGATTTTTCATTACTGCCTCCTACTTCAAATGCATTGATTCATGCCAATTGATCTCTGATGGCAGCGGCGATGCGTCAATATCATTATATCGCAAGTTCCAGCGAATCCCAAAGGCCAAAATCCATGAAGAACCTATACAACAGGCTAAGCCAAGCCTCCAGCCCTTATCTGAAGCAACATTCAGGGAACCCTGTTCATTGGCAACCTTGGGACGAACAAGCGTTCTCTTATGCCTCGAAGGAGGAGAAGCCTGTTTTCCTTAGTGTCGGCTATAGCTCCTGTCACTGGTGTCATGTGATGGAGCACGAAAGCTTTGAGGACCCTGGAATCGCGGACCTGCTGAACCAGCACTTTGTGTCAATCAAAGTTGACCGCGAGGAGCGACCCGACGTTGACGATGCCTACATGGCGGCTGTTCAGTTAGCGACTGGACGAGGCGGCTGGCCGATGACCCTTTTCCTGACTCCTGACAAGAAGCCTTTCTTTGCAGCCACATACTTACCACGAGACGATACGGGAGGTCGACAAGGATTTCGTTCGGTTCTCATGAGCATTGCTGCTGCATGGAAGGAGAACAGAAAGGAAGTCTTGGCTGCTTCGGACGAGTTCTCGCGAGTTCTAGAAAGGCATCGTACAACAGAACCAAGTGCCTCATCTGCATTGACGCGGGATTCAATAGATGGTGCTTTGGAGACGATTGCGGCGTCGTTCGATGCAGTCAATGGTGGATTCGGAACTCGTCCGAAGTTTCCTCCCCATAGCGCAATTCTGCTGTACCTTCATCGAGTCGACTTTCCCGCTGCTGCAGCAATTGTCAATAAGACGTTGGACTCGATGTCGGCAGGTGGAATACACGACCATGTTGGCGGAGGCTTTCATCGATACTCTACAGACGAGAGGTGGCACTTGCCTCACTTTGAGAAGATGCTCTACGACAATGCGCTGCTTCTAAAAGCGTTCGCTGTTTCCGCAAGCTTAACCCATGACCAAGCCCATAAACGTGTATGTGACCGCATCATCACATGGCTGAAGCGCGAGATGACGTCAATTGACGGATTGCTCTACTCCGCGATCGATGCCGACAGCGATGGCGAAGAAGGACTGTACTACACGTGGACGCAAAATGAAATCGAGAACGCGCTTGGTCGTCGATCTGATGCTTTCATTGATGCCTTCGGAATTCGAAAGGACGGCAACTATTTCGACGAGGCGACTGGAAAGTTGACTGGAAGAAACGTACTCATTGCGCAAACGAAGGACTTGGACGAATTCGACGAGGATCTGGAGGTCCTTCGCGCAGTTCGAAGTTCACGTATTAGGCCTGAGATTGACAACAAGGCGCTTGTTGCTTGGAACGGATTGGCAGTGGGTGCGCTGGCAAAAGCGGGCGAGATTGCAATGGCTTCCCGTATCGCAGACGCACTTATGGAGTATGGAGATTCGCTTCCGCACCAAATCGTTTCAGGCAAGCCTGAAGGAAGACCGTTTCTCGATACGGCCTACTTGGTCGAAGGGTTGCTCGACTTGCATGAAGCGTCTGGTGAATCAAAGTATTTGGATAATGCCTCTCGACTGTTTGAAAGCTTTCGAGGTAGGTTTCGTTCGAAGTCTGGAGGTTGGTTCTTCACAAGCACAGATCATGAGAACCTGTTCGGTTTGAATAAACCTGTCTTGGACTCATCAATGCCCAGTCCAAGTTCCGTCATGGCTCTCTGTGCAATACGACTTGGTCTCATCGATGTTGCCCGTGAAGATTTAGAATCCATGCATGGCTGGATGGAGATCGCGCCGTCTGCCACTGAGACCGCGTATTTGGCCGCTTCAATGTATTTTGATGCTGGAGGTTCCGACATAACACCAGAGCTCACTCAAATCGACGTTACAGAGTCTGAAGTAGACGAAGCGGGCATTGCGACATTCAAGGTTCAGATCAAGCCGCCAACTGGCTGGCGCGTGGCAATCGAAGAGACCCCGTTGTTGACAGAACTCGGCGTGGCAATTGAAGGCCTGGAAAACCCAACGGCATCCCTTACGACAGAAGGGCAAACACACGTCGTAACGATTGCCGGCAAACCAGGTCCGGGTTCAAGAGGAGCTGCGACCGCAGAACTCCGCCTTCAATTGTGTACTGATACCGAGTGTCGCAGGCCCGAGTCTCGAATGCTCGAACTGCGGTGGCGCCGTGCTGGCGCTCCGCCCGAAAGGTAGAATCGCGCAAAGAGATGCTTGAAGTGATCATGCCCAAAATGGGAGATGCGATGGAGGAGGGCACCCTCATTGAGTGGCTAATGAAAGCGGGAGATAAGGTCAAAGCGGGTGACCATATCGGCAACATTCAGACTGATAAGGCGACCGTGGAGCTGACGGCACCGGGTAGCGGAGTCCTGAGTGGACTTCTCATAGAAGCCGGCGAAACAGTACCTGTTGGAGTACCCATTGCAGCGATACTAAAAGAAGGCGAATCGCTACCGGAAGGCTGGGGCTCTGGAGGTTCCCGCAAATCAGCCAAGGAGTCTGCAACGGCTGAGCAGGCCAAGCCATCTGGCCGCAGTGAAGCAGTCGCTGTTGCAGAGCCGACTACCAAAGCTGATGGTCAAAGAGTGTTTGCTTCGCCGCTCGCGAGACGGATTGCAGAAGATGCCGGGATTTCCATCGAAGCGATACATGGCACGGGTCCCCAAGGAAGAGTAGTGGAGCGCGATGTTCGCGAGGCGATTTCTGCTGGGATCCAAAAGTCCGGCGCCCAGCCGGTTTCTATTGCTCCGACCACGCAGCTTGAGAGCAAAGTTGTACAGCTCAATACGCTTCAAAGGATAACTGCGCAACGCACGGCGCAGGCGAAGCAAGTGGTTCCCCACTATTACGTTACCGTTCAGGTCGATTTAGAACGCCTGACTGCACTTCGCGAAGCCATGAATGAAGAACAACCCGACGCTAAGTTAAGCATCAACGACTTTATCGTTAAGGCGGCTACGCTGGCATTGCAAGACCTGCCCCACATCAATGCGAGTTGGGAGGAAGGAAACCTGCGGCTTCACGGATCGGTCAACATCGGAGTTGCAGTCGCGGTTCCTGACGGATTGACGATGCCTGTCGTGCATAACTGCGAAGCAAAGCCGCTACGGCAAATAGCCTCGGAAATCCGCAATTTAGCCACAAAGGCAAAGGAGAATAGACTAAAGCCAGATGAACTCTCCGGAAGCACATTCGCAATCAGCAACATGGGAATGTACGACGTTGAGAACTTCTCCGCAATCATTAATCAGCCGAATGGGGCGATAATCGCTGTGTCAACTGCCAAGCGAGTGCCTGTCGTGGTCGATGGCGATGACGGCGAAGAACTGGAAATAAGAACTCTGATGAAAATTACAGGTTCATTCGATCATCGGATAATCAATGGAGCGCAAGGCGCAGAGTTCATGGGCGTCTTGCGCAAGTATCTCGAATCCCCTACATTGCTGCTCACTTAGTCGAACATGACAAATCGGGATTGGTTCGCCCGGCACAGGGTGGCCTCGATACACCCAGCTGCGGCAATAGTTGAGAGGCGCTGCGCAATGCTAAACGAGAGCCAATGGTGGCCTCGTGATGTGATTGATTCCTATCAACTTACTCAGTTCAATCGACTCTTTCTGCATGCTAAGACGCATGTTCCCATCTATCGGCAAATGTATGCTGACTTTGAACCACCAACCACATTTGAAGAGTTGAAGGGGCTTCCAATTCTAACGAGAGAAGCATTCAGTGGCGACCCCAATTTGATTCGATCCGAGCACCTGCCTGTAGGGACAGAGATTTTCTCCGAGGCGAGCACTTCCGGAACAACCGGAGTGCAAGTAAAAGTTCTAACGACCAACCAAACAGAAGCGATTAGATTAGCCTGTGCCGTGCGAGAGTTTGACTGGTATGGACTGGATCCAAAGGGTTCGTACTGTGTCTACCGCGATACCTACAAGCACCCGAAGGATGCACCGATCTTGCAACTGCACCGGTGGCCATTCCAAGTCATTGGCGATTTGGTGCAGACCGGCCGTGGCTACTGGATTGCGGCTTCCGCAAAGGTCGACCAGATAATCGAGTTGTTCACCAGTGCTGGCCTTTCATACCTTCAAACGATGCCAGCCCTCATCTCACGACTCATTGAAGCTGACGTCAACAATCGGCTTCACTTTCAGTTAGTGCAAACGTTCGGCGAAGTCTTGGATGATTCTGCGAAGATGCTCATCGAAGAGGCATCCGGAGCGCAAGTCAGGAATACGTACTCCTCTGTCGAGACAGGCAGGATAGCAACTGCATGCACCGAGTCTCAACTGATGCACGCTTACGAAGAGAGCGTATTGCTCGAGGTTATCAAAGAAGATGGTACGCAGGCCCAGGCAGGTGAAACGGGTCGCGTTGTCGTTACCGCTCTGCATAACTACGCTACTCCCTTCATCCGATACGACATCGGCGACTATGTCCAACTTCCTCAGGGGCCCTGCCCTTGCGGCCGTTCGCTTATGGGAATTGAGCGGGTTCATGGCCGAGTCAGGGAGAGGCTGTTAACGGCCTCGGGAGAGTTCGTACCCGCGTATTCGCTCTTTGGACAAATCACCAATGTCCCTTGGATTCGCGAGTATCAGCTAACGCAGATGAATTCTCAAGATTTTCTCCTGCAGTACGTCGGCGAGAAGGGCGAAGCAGGCGCACTCGCCGGCGTTGTGGAAGTCTTATCAAACCTAACTGGCAACACTGTCAGACTCGAAGTCGAAATGGTCCAACATATAGCCATTGGAGCAACTGGCAAAAGAGTTCGATTCGTCAACAAGACGAGCGCGTAAACCTAACATAAATGTCAGGTCTACGCGCCCGAGTCTTTCTTTCTGTGTTGCTAAGCGCTTCGTCGTCGTCTTGCGGCGAGCGCAGCGAGTCCAACACCGATCGCCAGGAACGTCGCCGGTTCTGGAACCACGGTGATGTGCCCGGAGTCTCCGTTCGGTCCAATATTCTGAATGTGAATCATGGCTTGGATTCCACCTGGCGACATCGCAAGGAAAGAGTTCTCTGTAAGCCCTGTTCCAGAAACCTGCCACGTTGCCGAGTCTCCAGGGAGCAGCCGTGCTGCGGGCGGAGCTAGGTTGAACTGGACAAAGAAGTCATAGGGGCCACCTACGGTGTTGATTCCGTCTTGAGAGAAGGTGTGCCCTGAAATCTTGTCGCTCGTCGTGCTGAAGGCTAGATCACCCGGAAACGGGTCGATGTTCATCCAAAGCCGACTCACGAATTGCCCTGCTGTACTGGTTGCATGGTGCGTCAGCGTCATCTCCACCGTGTCGGCGGCAATGTCCTGGATCGTTAGGGTCGCCCAAGGTGAAGCGCCGCCCGGAGTTGAACCCGTGAGGACGACCTCGAAGTCCATCGTAATCAGCGCCTGAGCCGAAGCTCCACCAACAACTAGGCCCGCAAACGCAAGGACGCGCCCAGACCCCCCAAAATATCTATTCATCTATTTCTCCTTTGAATGCAAGTACAGACAGAATGTCAATAGCAAGGCCCATGCCACACGCATTTGCCTGACCAACATTATATCACAGTCTTAGCTAAATGACTTCTCGGAACGCACCCCAGTTCCAAGAAAATCATAGCGAAATCAAACCTGGTAGATTCTACAGACGATGAGATCCACACTGGTAATCGGTTTTGTCGCCACTTGCATCCTGCCTGGTTGCAGCCCCACAAAACCCCAGGCATCGTCTGAGCCGGTTACAGAACCCGTTTCGAAGCCGGGTTCGGGCGGCGCGGTCGTGTCTGGCCCCTTACTCGCTTACGTGGTCGACGACAAATGGGGCCTGATGGATCTCGAATTCAAGCCCGTCGTCGAACCAGCGTATGAAGGCATTCTTCCGTTTAGCGACGGGATGGCACAGGTCTGGCAAAACGGAAAAGCCGGTTTTGTCGACTCGAAGGGCCGCCTGGTGATCCCGTGCAAGTTCGAAGAAGTCGGCGATTTCTCGGAGGGGCTTGCTCCAGTCATTTTGGGAGGAAAAGTCGGATACATTGACAAGGCAGGCGATCTCGTTATTCCTGCCAAGTTCGAGCTAGTCGATGACCTCATTCCATACCGCGCGTTCAGCGAAGGCTTGGCTTGCGTCATGTTTGATGGGAAGTACGGCTTCATCGATCGAGCGGGCCTTTGGGTAATCGAACCGAGCTTCCCGCTTCCATCAGACTTCTCGGAGGGTCTCGCGGTAGTCGAGATCGATGGAAAGCCAAGGTGGATCGATCGCGGAGCAAGGGTGGCCATCTCGGAGGCATTTGAGGACATCGGACCAATGTCGGAAGGGCTGGCTCCTGCGAAGAGGAACGGAAAATGGGGCTTTATCGACGGTAGCGGCAAATTTGTAATTCCTGCCAAGTTCGAGTTTGTGCGCCCATTTAAGCGGGGCTACGCCCAAGTGGTCGTTGGCGGCAAGCTTGGCTACATCGACAAGATCGGAACGGAAATCGTTTCTCCCGCATACATGCCGTACGTGGACAGCGAAGAACCAGCTGCCGGCAACTTCAGCGAGGGATTGGCATGGGTGCGAATCAGTGACGGCAACATAGGATTCGTGGACACTTCAGGTCGCATGGTGATCTCAGCAAGGTTCCAAGCAGCAACCGACTTCGAACACGGGCTTTCATTCGTCTACCTCGATGGGCGGGCTGCCTACATCGACAAGTCTGGCCAAATCAAGTGGCAAGAAAAGTCTAACTAGATCAACTCGTATCGAGTGTTTCTTCGCTTCGGCTCATAACCCGCATCTCGGATTAGCCGTTCGAATTCTTCTGCGTTCAAAATGAACTTGTTCCCGGCAGCGGACACGACGTTTTCCTCAATCATGACTGAGCCAAAGTCGTTTGCGCCATACTCCAACGCGAGTTGTGCGACTTTCGGCCCTTGCGTTAAGATCGACACCTGCAGATTCTCGATGTTGTCAAGATAGATTCGACTGATTGCAAGTGTTCGCAAGTAATCAAATCCGCTCGCCTTGCGGTCAATTTGCAGTTGGGTTTCTTCTGGTTGAAAACTCCAGGTGATAAACGCTCTGAACGGGCTGCACTCGTCCTGTAACGAGCGAATCCGGGATAGGTGCTCGACACGGTCCTCAATTGTCTCAACGTGCCCGAACATCATGCTCGCAGTGGATCGTATTCCGAGAGCAGAAGCAGCTCTCATGCATTGCAGCCACTCATCGGTGGTGTCCTTGTATGGAGCAATGATCTTTCGAACTCGATCGACCAAAATCTCGCCGCCGGCGCCAGGAATCGAATGCAGACCAGCGCTCTTGAGTCTGGCCAGGCAGTCTTCAAGCTTCAGCTTACTGATGTGTGCGATGTAAATGATCTCAGCCGGCGAGAGCGCGTGTAAAATGACATTCGGATACTTTTCGATAATCTTTGTGAAAATGCTCTCGTAATAATCGATCTTGAGCTTTGGATTAAGTCCTCCTTGGAAGAGAATCTCAATCCCACCTTTGTCAACGGTGTCACCGACCTTTTGGAGAATTTCATCATCGCTCAATAAATAGCCTTCCGCATGATTCGGAACACGATAAAATGCGCAGAACTTGCATCGAACCCAACAGATGTTCGTGTAGTTTAGGATTCGTCCAATGATGTAGGTAACGGTTCGTCCTGGGCTCTTCTGCTGACGTCTAAGATTAGCAAGCGCTGAGAGCTCTACGAGATTGGGGTGATAAAAAAGGCGAAGCGCGTCGTTATTTGATATTCGCTCGCCAGATCGCACTTTCTCTGCAATCGACTCTATGGAAAGCTCTCTAACTTTCTCCGGCAATGCGACAGTCATGTTGATCCAGTTTTACCCTTTCGAATTTGTTAAGAGTCGTCCGAAGTGTGATAACGTGCATCGGGAGAAGGTGGTGCCGCAGGCCGGAATCGAACCGGCGACACATGGATTTTCAGTCCATTGCTCTACCAACTGAGCTACCGCGGCACTTGTGGATTTACAAGATGGCGCGGACGACGGGACTTGAACCCGCGACCTCCGGCGTGACAGGCCGGCGCTCTAACCAACTGAGCTACGCCCGCGTTTCGCCCTTGCGGGCAGAGGGCGATTATAGCCCAGCAGCCATTGAGGTCGCAACTAACTGAGTTTGCCGCACCTTGAACTGAGAACTTCGTGGACTAAAGCAACTAACCTCTGGGGCCCGAACGGCTTGGCAAGCACATGTTCTCGGCTTGAGTCAAATCCAAGTGCATGAAGCTTGTCCATCGATTGCCCAGTTACGAACAGGGCCTTAACGCCTGGAATTGCCGCCCTTAGCCGCCTGGTAAGTTCATAGCCGTTTGCGCCTGGCAGCATTACGTCTGACACGATCAATCGAACATCGTTCGAATGAAGTTGGGCAAGTTCGAAGGCCTGAAATGTGTCTTGGGCTGTAAGTACGTCTAAGCCTGAAGCTCGGAGAGCCTCGGAGTAAATGGCACGCAAGTCTTCGTCATCCTCTATCACCAAAACCGTTCCCTCATGACCGACGGCCGAATTGCCTGCAACAGCTGCGATGTGGGAATTTTGGTCTGAAGTTTTGCCTTCGAACTGGGCTCGCGAAGTGCAAAAGGAGTGCGACCGCAAAAACTTGCCCGCTGCGGTTGAATCTTTTGGCAAAAGCGCTCTAATGGAATTGAGCGACGTGATGACCGACTCTGGATGCTCGTTCATGGTGGTTGATTTCTCCATGCAACCCCCACCATCCCGAGAAAAGGGCCTTCAAGCTGGTTCCACAAGTCTCGCCACGCATTACAGGAATGGTTACCAGACATCGCTGGCTGAAGGAAATTCCCAACAAATCGTCGAAAAGTCTCTATGTGCCAGAGACCATTGAGGCCCTGCTAAGTGAGGGGCGATCATTCCCGCCGCCGGAGTCATTTTCAATTCAGGCCAACGTAAGCGACGGCAGTATCTACGAGGAGGCAGAAAGGGACTATGTCTCTTTTTGGGAGAAGTGGGCAGAACGACTCGATTGGCACACAAAGTGGGACCAGGCGCTCCAATGGGATCCGCCTTATGCCAAATGGTTTGTGGGCGGGAAACTGAACGCCTGTTTCAACTGCGTGGATCGGCACACGGATGGAGATCTATCCGAAAAAGTTGCAATCATTTCCGAGGGTGAGCCAGGCGATGTGCGAACGTTCACCTACAGCGAAGTTAAGTTGGAAGTCGCGCGGCTTGCCAATGCACTCAAACTGCTGGGAGTGAAGAAGGGTGACATCGTATGTATCTACATGCCGATGGTAGCCGAGCTGGCATTCGCAATGCTTGCCTGTACGCGAATCGGTGCTGCGCACACCGTGGTCTTCGGTGGTTTCTCTGCCGACGCGCTGAGGGAACGGATCGCAGATGCTTCAGCCGTCTGCGTAATCACCGCGGACGGAGGCTGGAGGAGAGGCAAGGTGGTTGAGTTGAAGAAGACCGTCGACGATGCGATCGCTGGAGCGACCACAGTACGAAACGTGCTGACATTGCGACGGATCGGCGACTCCACTGCTTTCAATGCCGGAACTTGGGTTGTTGGGCGAGATCACTGGTGGCACGAATTGGTCACCAAGGAAAGCTCAGATTGTCCATGTGAAGTAATGGACAGCGAGGACTTGCTGTTTACGCTTTACACAAGTGGCTCCACCGGTAAACCCAAAGGCATCGTCCATACGACAGGCGGATACTTGACCGGAACCAGCGCAACTTTCCACTGCATCTTCGATCATAAGCCCAGTGACATTTATTGGTGCACTGCGGACTGCGGCTGGATTACCGGCCATTCATACGTTGTCTATGGGCCAATGGCTAACGGCGCGACAGTGCTGATGTATGAAGGCTCACCAGATACCCCTGATAAAGACCGATTCTGGAAGATTGTCGAAAAGCACAAAGTCACCATTCTCTATACTGCTCCAACGGCAATTCGCACATTTATGAAGTGGGGAGAGCAGTTTCCTGGCAACTGCGATCTGTCTTCTCTCAGGCTTTTGGGGACGGTCGGCGAGCCGATCAACCCAGAGGCGTGGGTTTGGTATTGGAAACACATCGGCAACGAGAAGTGCCCAATCGTGGACACTTGGTGGCAAACCGAAACTGGACAAATCTTGATCAGTCCGTTGCCCGGCTTGACTCGCTGCAAGCCCGGCTCTGCGACCCATCCGTTTCCTGGCATCAAGGCAGAACTCTTTTCGGAGGACGGACACCTTTTGGAAGGAGCAAAAGGCGGCTATCTGGTTTTGACCAGGCCTTGGCCTGCTATGCTGCGCGGACTCTACAACGATCATGACCGCTATGTGGAAACTTACTGGAGCAGATTCCCCGGTGTTTACTTCACGGGTGACGGCGCAAAACGAGACGACGATGGTTTCCTTTGGCTGCTTGGACGCGTCGACGACGTCATGAACGTCGCCGGGCATCGCATCAGTACAATGGAGGTTGAGAGTGCGCTTGTCGATCACCCCGCAGTTGCAGAAGCTGCCGTGATCGGACGGTCGCATGAAGTCAAGGGACAAGCGATCAGCGCTTTCGTGCTCCTCAGGTCAGGATTCGAAGGCGATCATTTGGTGGGAGAAATTCGCGAGCACGTAGCCTCAGTGATCGGTCCAATTGCCCGTCCAGACGACTTGTTTGTTTGCGCAGACCTCCCGAAAACTCGAAGCGGAAAGATCATGCGGCGGCTGCTTCGTGACATTGCCGAAGGCCGTGCCCTTGGCGACACCACCACACTCGCCGACTCCGCAGTCGTAGCAGGTTTGCGGCAGCAATACGAGCACCTGGAGTCCTAAATGCCAACCGCGATCTATGCTGGGAGCTTCGATCCGCCTACTCTTGGACACCAGGAGCTGATTCGAAGAGCTTCGAGTCTCTTCTCTATGGTGATTGTTGCTGTCGGCATCAATTCAGACAAGTCGAATCTGTTTGCACTTGAAGAAAGGATGCAGATGCTTCGAGAGATTTCGAGCGAGCTTCGTAACGTCGAAGTCACGCAGTTCGACGGCCTGCTTGTGGACTTTGCCCGGTTGCGGGGCGCGACCATTTTGATTCGTGGCCTGAGAGTCGTGAGCGACTTTGAGCATGAGTTTCAAATGTCACTCACCAACCGAACGTTGGCCCCAGAAATCGAGACCGCTTTTCTAATGGCAACGGCAGAGCACATGTTTGTCTCGTCCAGTATTGTAAAGGAAGTCGCCAGGCTTGGTGGCGACGTCTCGAAGCTTGTCCCGCCAGCAGTTGCTGATCGGCTCAAGGCAAAATTCAAGCACGGATAATGAAATGGAAGTCATCAGGGCTCTCGAAGACCTCAAAGAGCGGATAGAAAAGCCGCGACAGTTTCTCGGAATTACATTCGGCCTCAACAAGGAAGAGTGCATTCTCCTCATTCGCAAGATCCACGCAGGCCTGCCAGAAGCGATCAAGGAAGCCGAGAAGATAACGCAGGAATCCGATCGGATAGTTGGCTCCGCGAAGGAGGACGCCACACTAACCTTGGAGCGAGCACAAGCTGAAAGCAAGCGACTGCTGGAAGCCAGCGAGAAGGAAGCTGCTCGAACGCTTGAGCAGGCTCGAATCGAACGCGAGCGGCTCATCTCCGAGAACGAGGTGCTCAAGGCCGCCAAGTCGGAAGCCGAACGCCTCAAGTCCGAGGCTGAAGCCGAGGCAACGCGGCTCAAGCGAAGCGCCGACGAATACACTCTCGACCTCCTGACGAGAGTTGAGGGCGTCATCAGCAAAGCGATGGCGAGCGTTGAACGAGGGAAACAGGAAGTCTTGCGAACGACCCAAGCCGGCAAAACCGCAAGCCCCAGATAGGGGAAAACCGTCTGGTAGACTTAGCCCGCCACACCGGACACCGGTATGAAGAAACCCTTGGTCATTGACCTCAACGATGCGATCCAGCATCCTGGCAAGCACCTTGACTTCGAGATATCGACGAACTTAGAAGAAGTCGAGGATATTGACCTGCTCCAGCCTATTGCTGGCAATCTTCACGCTGTCAGCACTGGCAATATGCTCTTGCTTAGGGGAAAGTTCGACACAACGGCAGTCGTCGAATGTAGCCGGTGCCTTTCGCCGATTAACCTCGAACTGGAATTTGAAGTCGACGAGCAGTTTCCTGTCGCCGGAATTCCTGCCAGCGGTGGGGGTAATACCTACGCCCATGTCGAGGAAGACGAGCCATCTCCGCTGTTCGACGGGAACAGCCTAAGAGTCGAGGAACTCCTTCGTCAGGATCTCCTACTAGCGCTTCCCGCACAGCCGCTGTGTTCTCCCGATTGCCAGGGGATCGACTTGGGACCGAGCGAGTCCGAGGGACGGCCCGAGTTCGCCGAACTTCAGAAGCTGCTGACTCCGGAGGAAAAGGGCTCTTGAGAATCGCTCTCGACGCAATGGGTGGTGACCACGCGCCATCAGAAATTGTAAAAGGCGCTATCGAAGCGTCTCCACACATCCAAGGTGAGATTCTTCTCGTCGGTGAAACATCAGCAATAAAGTCATCATTCCATGGAAACTTTCCTCCCAATGTTCGCCTCATTCATGCTTCGCAGTCGATCGATATGCACGAAGCGCCAGTGGAGGCCCTCAGGAGAAAGAAGGACTCGTCTCTCGTCGTGGCCGCAAATTTAGTTCGCGATGGCGAAGCGGACGCCATGATCTCCGCTGGCAACACAGGAGCTGCGACCGCTGCAGCAACGATGTATTGGAAATGCTTGCCAGGGATCTCAAGGCCTGCAATTGCAACCATTTTTCCGTCTAAGACGGGTCGCTTTGTATTCTTGGACAGCGGCGCGACGGTCGATGCGGACGCGCAGAACATGGTTGAGTTCGCCATCATGGGAGCGGCCTACGCGCAAACCGTACTCGGAATTGCGAATCCAAGAGTCGGGCTACTGAACATCGGTGAGGAAGAAACAAAGGGCAACGCGCTCACGAAACAAAGCTACCGCCTTTTTCGCGAACATATCGACAATTTCATTGGAAACGTCGAAGGCAAAGACATGTGGAAAGGCGCTGCCGATGTCGTCGTATGCGAAGCGTTTGTCGGCAATGTTGTGCTGAAGTCATCAGAGGGTCTTGGAGAGCTAATTTTCTCAGCGATCAAAGACGAGTTGTCAGCGAACACGCTTAGCAAGATCGGCGCGATGCTTTTCCTTCGGGCGCCATTTCGTGAAATCAAGAAGAAAACCGATTACGATGAGTACGGAGGCGCACCGCTGCTTGGCGTCAATGGACTGTGCGTGATTTGCCATGGGCGCAGCAACGCGAAGGCAATCAGAAACGCAATCCTCGTCGTCAAGCGCGAATACCAAGAACATATAAACGACATCATCGAAAAGAAGGCAGGAATTGCGCATGGGGGCAAGGGCGATGTCGCGTAAAGCTGTCATCGAAAGCGTTGGAATGGCAGTTGCCGAGCGCGTGATGCCAAACAGCGAATTCGAAGCGATCGTGGAAACGAGCGACGAGTGGATTCGCACACGGACCGGAATTTCTGAAAGAAGAGTTTCATCCGACGAAGAAACTTGCAGTTACTTAGCGGCAAAGGCGGCAAGCCAGGCGTTGGAACGAGCAAGTTGCGATCCGAACGACGTTCAGATGGTGGTCGTTGCCACCGTTACTGGAGATTACATTTTCCCTTCGACCGCATCACTCGTCCAAGACATGATCGGCGCAACCAATGCCGGTGCATTTGACGTTGGGGCCGCGTGCGCCGGATTCATCTACTCAGCGCAAGTCGCTGCATCGATGATTGAGAGCGGAACGATCGACAACGCGCTCGTAATCGGCGTCGATGTTCTCACAAAATTCGTGGATTGGTCGGATCGTTCGACTTGCATCTTGTTCGGAGACGGCGGAGGCGCCGTGTTCATGCGTGCGCAAGAGAACACGAATCGAGGCCTCATTGCAACAGTGATGAACTCCGACGGATCTGGAGCGAAGCACATCAAGATCGACGTTGGTGGTTCGCTGCACGCATCCGGGTCTGAATCGTCGAAAGGCAAATCGTGTCACATCTTCATGGAAGGGCGCGAAGTCTATCGATTTGCAGTGAAAGCGATGGGCGAGAGTTGCTGCTCTGTCCTGGAAAAAGCGGGCGTCTCGGCAGATGAAGTCGATCTGTTCGTTCCGCACCAAGCCAACCTACGAATCATCGAGGCCGCATCACAACGAATCGGCTTGCCTCCCGAAAAAGTCTTCGTTAATGTGCAGAAGTACGGAAACATGAGCGCAGGCAGCATCCCGGTTGCACTCTATGAAGCAGAGCAAAGCGGCAAACTCAAGAAAGGCGGCCTTGTGCTGACCGTTGGATTCGGTGCGGGACTCGTCTGGGGCGCGAATCTCATTCGCTGGTAACTGGCGATGTATTCCCTTCAGAGGTATCGCAAAGTAGCTTTCGGTATTGCTTGCGGATTGCTCGCCATCGCAAGCTTCTATATCCTGCTGCCGTTTTGGCAAGCGCTTGCATGGGGTGTCGCGCTGTCGATCATCGTTTACCCGATCCGAACAAAACTAAGGACTCGCATGAACGACACCTGGGCCGCGCTCGTAACGACCCTGCTGACACTTCTGTTCATTGTTGGACCTGTCGTTCTTGTTGTTCTTGCCGGTTGGCTCGAAGTCAAGCACACACTCGAACATCTGCGTGACATCAGCGCGCACGGTTCGGCGCAAGAAGGCGCAGCGCAAACCCTCGAACAGCTCAACACCCGCATACAAGGACCCCTTGGGCAACTCGGCATTACCGACTTCAATCTCCGTGAGAGCATTCAGCAGATGGTCGAACCTGCCATCAAGTCTGCTCCTAACCTGCTTGCACGCATCGTAAAAAACATTCTGATCTTTGTCTTTTCGGTATTGCTGCTGTTCTTTATTCTCAGGGATGGGCACAAGCTTAAGGTACCTGCAGCCGATTTGATTCCTTTGCCACCGAAGCAATCACAGAAAGTTCTCGACTCGGTTTACGATACCGTCCACGCTACATTCTATGGCGTCGTTCTCATCGCGATTCTCAACGGAATCATTATGGGGCTGCTCTTCTTCTTGCTCGGTTTGCCTTCGCCCATTCTATGGGGAATTATCTCTGTCGTCATTTCGATTATGCCGCTAATTGGGGCACCGACGATTTACATTCCATGGGCGATCTATCTCGCAAGCCAAGGACAATGGCCGCAAGCGATTTTCCTCGCAATTGTTGGATTTGTTCTGATCACGATCTTTGTTGACAAGATTTACCGTTCGAGATTAATCGGACATCGAAGCAACCTTCATGAAATCGTCGTGCTCTTCAGCATGGTCGGCGGAGTGCTTGCGCTTGGTGCAGTTGGAACGTTCCTTGGCCCAGTCATCGTCATCGTCGCGCTGGGCGCGGTTGAAGTCGTCCGAGAAATGGCGCAGGTAGAGGAAGCCGAATAAATGTATTCCATCGAACGCTATCGGAAGATTGTGTTCGGCGTTGTGTGCGGACTCTTAGCAATCGCAACTTTTTGGCTTGCGCTGCCGCTTTGGTCGGCGTTTGCCTGGGGCACGGTACTTGCTATTCTCGTGTTTCCGCTGCACACCAAGTTTCGAGATCGATTCGGGCATAGCATTGGCGCGGCACTATCTACGCTCGCGACGCTCATTTTCATCATCGTGCCGCTTGCTCTTATCGCGATCGCAGCCGTTGCGCAAACTCGCTCCGTTGCCACGCAACTTCAAAACGCAAACGTGAACGGCGAGCGAGTGACGATCAAAAAGCTCGTCGACGATGCAGACGCGCTCATCAAACCAGCACTCGAACAAATCGGCATCAAGGACTTCGACCTCCATGTCGCAATCGAACAATCCTTCGAAACGTTCTCTGCAAGCCTGCCTTCAATCATTCGATCGGGGTTGATCGGCATTCTCAGTTTCGTTTTCGCAATCCTTCTGCTGTTTTTCATCTTACGCGATGCGCATCGAATGCGCGAGCCTGTGATCGAATTGATGCCGGTGCCTCGTGACAAAGCGGAATCAATTTTGAAATCGGTTTACGATACCGTTCATGCGACTTTCTTCAGCACGGTCATTGTCGCCTTGATACAAGGATCATTGCTTGGCGTCGCTTTTTGGTTCTTGGGACTTCCGGCGCCTCTAATTTGGGCAGTCGCCGGCGCAATTCTGTCGATGATTCCTTTCATGGGTACGCCCATTCTATGGGTGCCTGCAAGCATCTTGCTTGCATCGCGCGGCCAATGGGTCGAAGCGATTGGACTCGCGCTCTTCGGCGCATTCGTCATCGGCATTGTCGACAACATATTGAAACCGTTTATCATCGGTGCGCGAGTCAAACTGCATCCGATCGCCGTTTTCTTTGCAATCGTGGGCGGAATCGTCGCGCTCGGTCCGGTCGGCGTTCTCGTTGGGCCTGTGTTGCTTAGCGTCGTTCTTGGCGCAATCGCGATACTGCGCGAAATGGCCGAGCAGCAAGAACCCGAAAACACAATGGAAGCCTAAACTTCGATGACCGAAGCGATGACGAGCGGCCTTTTGTTTGTCGCTTTTTTGATGTACTTTCTCGCAACATCGCTGATCTCGTGGTGCAGCGCGGAAGTGTCACGCAGTTCAGCGTGATCGAGTTTGTCGAGCATCGCAGCCAAAACGTCGCGCAATGAATCCAGTTCCCCATTTGGCGAAATCATTCCGCGAGAGATGAGCTCCGGCTTCCCAACAACCTTGCCTGCGTCTGGATCGATCGCGACATGGACGAACAACACTCCGTCGCTTGCCAAATTGCCGCGATCGCGAAGCGTTTCGTCGCTGACACCCGCATAGCCGCTCGTGTCGACAAGAACCCTTCCGCACACGACGTTCTCTGCAAAAAACGCGCCGTCCTTTTCGATAATCAGCCGATTGCCGTTTTCCATCACGATGATGTTCTCTTCCGAATAGCCCATTTCTTCTGCGAGCTTTACGTAATGATATTGATGCCGAGGCTCCCCGTGCACCGGCGCAATGTACTGTGGGCGCGTCAAATTGATCATCATCTTCAATTCTTCGCGATAACCGTGGCCGCTGACATGCACGCCCTCTTCCGAACCATAAACGACGACAGCTCCCTGCCTGAACAATCGATTGACCGTTTGCCAAATCGCCGCTTCGTTTCCGGGAATCGGTTTTGCAGCGTAAATCACCGTGTCGCCCGGTTGAATCTGCAATCGCGAATACTCTTCGCGCGCCATTCTGCTGAGCGCAGCGAGCGGTTCGCCTTGCGTTCCTGTCGTGAGAATCACGACTTCTTCCGGCGCATACTCGTCGACATCTTCGAGTCGTATCATCACGTCTTTCGGCAGCTTCAGTTTGTCGAGATTCTGTGCGATCTTGACGTTCGTTTCCATGCTGCGGCCGGCGAGCGCGACTTTGCGCCCAAACTCCTGCGCGACTTCGAACGCTTGGCGAACGCGATGCAAGTTGCTCGAAAACATCGTCATCAAAACGCGACCGGGCGCGTTGCCGATCACGCGGCGAAAACCTTCGTAAACGGATTTCTCGCTCGGACACCAGCCGTCGTTCTCGACGTTCGTGCAATCGCTGAGCAAAACCAAAACGCCTTTGTCGCCGAGTTCGCCGAATCGCGATAGCTGCGTGAGATGGCCGTCGATCGGCGTGAAATCGAATTTGAAATCGCCGGTGAACAAAACGACGCCGAGTTCGGTGTGAAGCGCGATCGCGCACGAATCCGGAATGCTGTGCGTCACGTGAATCGGTTCGACCGTGAACTCTGCGACATCGAACGCTTCGCCCGGTCGCATCACTTTCAAATCGTATTGATGCGGCAGCAATCGTTCCGCCAGTTTGCGATTCGCCATCGCGATGGTGAGTTCGGTGCCGAAAACCGGCGCAGAGATTTCGCTCAGCACATAAGAAAGCGCGCCGATGTGGTCTTCGTGTCCGTGCGTAAGAATGATCGCGCGGATGCTGTCGCGGTTCTGCCTGAGGAATTCGATGTCCGGGATAACGACGTCGACGCCGTGCATCTCTTCGGATGGAAAGCTGAGTCCCGCGTCGATGACGATCATTCCGTCGCCGACCCTCACGGCGGTCATGTTCTTCCCAATTTCCCCGCAACCGCCGAGCGGGATGATCTCAATTCGGCTCACAAGCACATTGTACTACTCACGAAGTTTTTCGAGATGCCGCAAACGTTCCGCTCCTATCGAATGCCGGGGCGTCGACGCCCCGGCGAGATTGTCTATTTCACGCCACCACCGTTGCGCTGGCGTTTCCTGAGATGGGTCCGGCTTCACCCGCGCGTGTGCACCCTGCGGCTCCAATCATCGACTCGTCATCGTTTCCACGCTGGATAGACGTCGTTCGCTAAATTGTTCGACACGTTTACTTGGTTCGCCCCGTTTGCGTCCATGACAAAGATCTCATAGTTGCCATCGCGGTCGGAAGTGAAGGCGATCTTCGATCCATCAGGTGACCAATGCGGCCAAAGATCGCTCGCTGGATGGGTAGTCAATCTCGTTGGGTTCGCTCCGCTTACGTCCATGATGTAGATCTCACTGTTGCCGTCGCGCGTGCTCGTGAAGACGATCTTCGTTCCGTCTGGAGACCATGAAGGATGGACATCGAATTCAGTATTGATCGTGAGCCTCGTTTGGGCTGTCCCGTTCGCGTTCATGGCGTAGATTTCCGCGTTGCCATCGCGGTCGCTCCTAAACACGATCTTCGTTCCGTCTGGAGACCACGAAGGTTCGGTGTCGACTGCAGCATTGTTTGTCAGTCGCGTCACGTTCGTGCCGTCCGCGTTCATGACGTAAATTTCAGAACTGCCGTCACGGTTGCTCGTAAAGGCGATCTTCGTTCCGTCTGGAGACCATGATGGCTCGTTGTCGAGCGCGATATGGTTCGTGAGCCTCGTCGGGTTCGTCCCGTCCGCGTTCATGACGTAGATTTCGAAGTTGCCGTCGCGCTCGGTGGTGAAGACGATCTTCGAACCGTCAAAAGACGCCGATCCTTCGCCGTCGAATCCGAGGCTGTTTGTGAGCCTCGTCTGATTGGTCCCGTTCGCATCCATGACGTAAACCTCGAAGTTGCCGTCACGGTTGCTGCCGAAGACGATCTTGACGACCGAGCCGCCGGTTGTGCAGCCAAACAAACCAAGCGGCAACACAAGCGCCGCAAGAAACCACGCTGAGCCAAACCGCAATCGAGCACGGCCAGCAGATGTCATTGGATTCAAGTTAAGGGTCCTCCTAATAAGTCTCTGCCCCTCACGTCCATCGAACGCAAGAGTTCGGGAAAATTATACAGCATGGTCGTGGCGCCGGCCCCCTCGGCTCGGACTCTCCGTATCTCACTCCAACCACCCGCCGGTGGCCTCTCTGTCTGGCATTTTGGGGTCGCCGCCCGAAAACCATCGCCCGATGGAGCTTCCCCATTGCCTAATGGCTCTTCGATTAGGCTGGATCGCTCGTCCATTCTGCCTAATGCGAATCGATTAGCCCTAATGGCTCGGCCATCGAGCCTAATCGCTCGTCCACTAAGCCAAATGGCTCGTCGATTAGGCTGAATCGCTCTTCCATTCAGCCTAATGGAGCGTCCCTACGGCTATCGGAACCGTCCATTCGGCCTATTTTTGGCCTTGGATGCCTCCTCCGCTTGCTGTGGCGGGATCGAAGCGACTGCGTTCCGAAGCGGTAATCTGCGCTTATGCCTGAGATCGCATTCGACCGCTATTACCGCTATGACGACTTGACCGCTCTGCTGCAGGCTTTCGCCAAGGAGTACGCGGATTTGGTGTCGGTGGAGTCGATCGGCAAGAGCCACGAGGGGCGCGACATTTGGCTGGCGACGGTGACGAATCGCGCGACCGGCGACGCGAAGGACAAGCCCGCGTTTTGGTGCGACGGGAATATCCATGCGAGCGAGGTGAGCGCGAGCGCGTCGGTGATGAACATCTTGTGGCAACTCGTGACGCGGTATGGGAAGGACGCGGAGGTCACGCGGGCGGTGGACACGCGGGCGTTCTATTTGGTTCCGCGCGTGAACCCGGACGGGGCGGAGTGGGCGCTCGCCGATGTGCCGAAGATCATCCGCAGCGGGACGCGGCCTTATCCTTGGGACGAGGAGGATTTTTACGGTTTGGAGCGGCAGGACATGGATGGCGACGGGCGCATTTTGAATATGCGAATCGAGGACCCGAACGGCGGCTGGAAGGTTTCGGGAGAAGAACCGCGTCTGCTGATGAAGCGCGAGCCGAGCGAGTCGGGCGGCAAGTATTACCGGCTGCTGCCGGAGGGCATCTTCCACAACTTCGACCCGCTGACGCTGAAGGGGCGGCGAATCAAGGAGGGGCTGGACTTCAACCGAAACTTCCCGAGCCAGTGGCGGATGGAGGGCGAACAGCACGGCGCGGGGCCCTATCCGACGAGCGAGCCGGAGATTCGCGCGCTGGTCCAGGCGATCGTGGATCGGCCGAACATCTGCGGGGCGGTGACGTTTCACACGTTCAGCGGGGTGCATTTGCGCCCGCCGAGCACGAAGCCGGACGACGACATCCCGGCGGAGGATCTGTGGCTGTACAAGGAGATCGGCAAGAAGGGCGAGGAGATCACGGGGTATCCGGCGATCAGCAACTACCACGAGTTTCGGTATCACCCGAAGGAGGTGATCACGGGGGTGTTCGACGACTGGATGTTTGAGCACCGGGGCGTTTTCGCGTGGACGACGGAGATTTGGTCGCCTCAGCGGCAGGCGGGGATTACGGATTACAAGTACATCGATTGGTTCCGGGATCACCCGCACGAGGACGACATCGCGCTGTTGAAGTGGTCGGACGAAAAGTTGGGTGGGAAAGGGTACGTGGACTGGTACGAGTTCGAGCACCCGCAGCTGGGGAAGGTGGAGCTTGGGGGTTGGGATTCACACTTTGCGTTCCGGAATCCGCCGCCGGATTTCTTGGAGGCGGAGATATCGCCGTTCGCGGATTGGGTGGTTTGGCAGGCGCTGATTTCGCCTCGTCTGGAGGTGGCGGCGATCGACCTGCGCCCGGTTGGGGACGGGACGGTGATCCGTTTCGCGGTGGAGAACACGGGGTATTTGCCAAGCTATGTGGCGAGGATTGGTCGGGACAAAAAGGTTTGCCGGGGCGTAATCGGAGAGATCGAGCTTGGCGAAGGCTTGAAGCTGCTATCGGGGAAGCTTCGCGAGGAGGGGCCTCAGTTGGAGGGGCGTTCACATTTGCCGAGCGCGGGATTCGGCTGGCTGCTGGAGTCGACGGATAATCGGCACGTTTTCGAGTGGACCGTGTCGGGCCATGGGAGCGTTCGTTTGATCGGTCGACATGACCGGGCCGGGCGGGTTGTCGAAGATATCGAAATTTGATGCTTTGAACTAAGTTTGGGCAGGATTCCGTCTTGAAGTTGGGCGAAAATAGGACGTCAGGGCGCTTTGACGTCCTTTCCGTTCATCTTGGCGTCAATCGTGGCGCCAATGTCAGCAAAGTTGAGGGAGGATGCAAATGTTTGCATCGATCATTGCGATAGTTCTGGGCATGGGTGGACAGGTTGCTCCTGTCCCTTCGGTTGAAGAATTGACGGTCCGCCGCACGGGCGGGACGTTTGAGGTGTTGCGATCCGACGGGCACGTGATTCACACGACGACGGCGCGGGTCGGCGATGCACGCTTGATTCGGCTTGGCGGTTCTTCGGGCCAAGTTGCGACTTGGACGGAGACGTCTGGCAGGACGAGTGTTCCGTTTTTCGGCGTTTCACTTACGGGCGGCGAGTTCGAGCGAGTGGCACAAGCGGACAACAAGATTCATTTGCGTTATGCGCAGTTCGACCCGGCGCAAGCGGTTCCGACGGTTCCGGCTGCGCTGAAGGCAAGCAGTGATTCTCGCGCATACATCGTGCAGTTTGTTTCTCAGACTTTGGATGAATATCGCTCGGCGATTCGGAGCGTCGGCGGCGAGATTTACAACTATCTTCCAAGCAATGCGTACATTTGCAATCTGTCGGCAGAAGGCGCAAGTGCGCTGCGTCAGTTGCCGTTTGTTCGATATGTCGGATTCTATGAGCCGGCGTACCGCATAGAAGAAGGGCTTCGGGCTTCGCTCGCATCGGGCAAGCTGGGCAATGGGCGCTATTTCATTCAGATGGTCGGCGATGACGTGCTCCTCAAGCGCGCAACTGCGTTTCAGCTTTCGACAATTGGCGCCATCGTCGAAAGCGCACCCGACGAAGGCATTCTGATTGAGGCTTACATGACTCCCGGACAGCTTGTTGCTGCTGCGCATCTCGATGGGATTATGTGGATTGAGCCGTGGTCTGCTCCAGAACCGGATATGGACAACGTCCGGATTATCAGCGGAGCCAACTACATCAACACGTTTGGCACCTTTCGCGGTCAAGGGGTCAATGCGCACGTCATCGACGGTGGCGTTCGCGCAACGCACCAAGCATTCGCGGGACGGCTAACTGTACGCTCCAATTCAACGTCCACGAGTCACGGAACAAGCACGACCGGTTGTGTCGGTGGCAGCGGCGCTGCGAATGCGGCAGGTACTGGAATGATGCCGGACTGCCAATTGATCTTTTCTGTGTATTCGACAAGTTGGTCTACAGCTCAGCGGCTTGCTTTGACGCAAGACACGGTAAACATCCATCAATGTGTTGTTGAGTCGAACAGTTGGGGCAACCCTCAAACGACCGAGTACACAAGCGTTTCTGCGCAAATGGACGAAATCATCTTCAAGACTGATTTGACCATTCTGAATTCGCAAAGCAACACCGGCAATCAGAACTCTCGTCCGCAAGCATGGGCGAAGAACATCGTCTCAATCGGTGGAATCAGCCACTATAACAACGCGATACTCTCCGACGACCAATGGACTTCTGCGAGCATCGGCCCTGCTGCCGACGGAAGGCTGAAGCCAGATATGTCGTTCTACTACGATTCGATCCTTTGTCCATCGAGCACCAGCGACACGTCGTACACGACATCGTTCGGTGGAACGAGCGCAGCGACTCCGATGACCGCTGGCGCGTTTGGCCTCTTCCACGAAATGTGGCACAAGGGACTGTTCTTTAATACCGCGATGGGTTCGACGGTTTTCCAGAATAGACCGAAGGCAACTTTGGCGAAGGCTTGGATGATCGCGTCTGCTCGCCA
Organism: Fimbriimonadales bacterium; assembly: GCA_026129745.1. GTDB lineage: Bacteria > Armatimonadota > Fimbriimonadia > Fimbriimonadales > ATM1 > JAHCHL01. The sequence continues at coordinate 48,113 of JAHCHL010000010.1, forward strand.
GTACAGCTTTTCTGGCACAGGCCACAACTTGTCTCGCTACAAGCAAGGCTGGGGACTGCCAGATCTTCAGAAGATCTACGACATGCGAAATCGATTCTTCTGGATCAACGAGACGGACATTCTTCAGAACCTTCAAACGAAAACGTATCGAATCTTTGTGCCTGCTGGGACTCCGCAACTGAACGTCACTCTTGCCTACAACGACTATTGGGGCACGACGTCAGCGACGCAGCACAGAATCAATGCTGTCGGTGTTCGAGTCATCGGTCCGACCGGCACGAACTGGTATGGAAACAACGGCCTCGCTGCTGGAAACTTCAACACTTCGGGCGGAACATGGAACTTGATCGACAACGTTCAATGCGTGATTCTGAATGCACCAGCATCCGGAGTCTATACAATTGAAGTTCGTGCGAATGAAGTCAACGTAGACGGACACGTCGAAACGCCAGAAGTCGATGTCGACTATTCGTTGGTCGTTCTTGGCGGGGCCCCGTGGGCAGCGCATCAAAGTGTAGCGACTACGTTTGGGGTTCACGTTGGCGGAGGACTCGATGAGTTGCTTCTAAGCGACAACCTACGGTATCGCGTGCGAGAAGCTCCGCCAATCGCACTTGGCGGGCCCAACGTTACTGTCGAGACTACGCTTGCTGCGCCAACAAATGCAGGAACCCTCCTCGAAGTTGGCGTCGAACACCGCGCAACTGCAATCGGAGTAACAGGAAAGATCTCCCTATTCAATGTGGCTCAAAACAGATGGGACGAGATCTCTTCTCAGGTGCTCACAGGGGCAGATTCTCTGCAGACTGCCACAGTAACGACGAACGTCAATGACTATATCAATTCAAGCGGCAATACGATTAGAGTGCGTACCTCGTACTTTGGCGGCGCTGCGGCATCCATCGGCTGGAATGCGGAAATCGATCAAGTAAGGGTCCATTTGCAGCCTTAGCCGACCTTCTCGAGCCGCCCACCGACAGCTTGTCGGTGGGCGGCTTTCTTCTTGTTGGCAGTAAACTATTCGGCAATGCATGGCTTCTTTGTCGGCTCAATACAGGTTGACCCTCCCATTCTGCTTGCGCCGATGGAGGATGTGACGAGCGCTTCATTTCGCCTGATAACAAAGCGCATCGCGAAACCGGGACTAATGTTCACCGAATTCGTCAGCGCAATGGCGATTCATCACAACGCCAGAAAGACGATCAAGAAAATGATTGTTCACGAAGGAGAACGGCCGATTGGAATTCAGATATTCGGCAGCGATGTCGATACGATGGTTGAAGCGGCCAACTTGAGTGTCGAGATGGGTGCTGACATCGTCGACATCAACATGGGATGCTGGGTCCCGAAAGTTTGCAAAACGGGCGCAGGTGCCGCACTGCTCAAAGATCCTAAAGCAGCAGAAAGGATCGTCTCAGCCGTAGTTCGCAGTGTTAGCGTTCCTGTCACCGTGAAAGTCCGCGCTGGTTGGCACTACGATTTGTACACCGCGCCCGACCTTGCACGGCGCTTCGAACAGGCAGGCGCGAAGATGCTAACGCTCCATGCAAGGTTTGCCAAGCAAGGCTTTGATGGTAACGCGAACTGGAAGCTCATTGAAGACTTGCGAAAGGCAATCTCGATTCCGCTTGCCGGAAATGGCGATGTGCGGACTCCGAACGACGCGCTTCGAATGTTTAGGGAAACTGGCTGCGACGGAGTGATGGTCGGACGAACAGCTATTGGAAACCCATGGGCATTGCGAGCGATAACAGAGGCTGTTTGTGGACTGCCAGCCTCGTCACCTCCTTCATTAGATGAACGCGTTTCGACTGCTCTCGAGCACGCTCGACTGGCAATCGACTTGGAGCGACAAAACGCAATCGATAACAAGCTCGATGCGGAGTTGGTCGCAATGCGATCCTTGCGAGGCATTCTTCCCCTCTATATAAAAGGTGAGCCTGGAGCAGCAGAAATCAGAAACTGCATCACGAAGACCGAACGTTTTGATGAACTGGAACGAGTTCTCAAAAGCTACGTCACCGATCGGCAACTACGCAGTATCCCTGCATAACAGTTGCTCAACAGGATTCAGAATAGTCCTGATATCTTCCCTGTGCCGTCGATATCGATACGTTCTGCTGCTGCAGACCTGCCTAATCCAGGCATTAGCAATATGTCACCAGCATGTGCGACAAGAAAGCCCGCGCCCGCCGAAAGCGTGACATCTCTAAGTTTGATTTTGAATCCCTTCGGGGCGCCTTTGAGCTTCGGATCAGCAGAGAGGCTGTATTGAGTCTTGGCTACGCAGATTGGCAGATCAGGAAATCCATTCGATTCTGCCCAAGCCATGTGCTTCGCCGCAGCATTGGAGATTTCAACGCACTCTCCTCCGTAAGCGTGCTTCACAATTGAATTCAGCTTAGCTTCCTCTGTGTCTGTTGGCTCGTAAAGCCGCTTAGACACACTGGGTCTTGTGCAGAGATCAACGACTTGCTCGGCTAAATCCACGCAACCATCTCCTCCTCTTAGCCAAGGGCTTGATGTAACGCAAGAGACTCCCAGTGACTGGCATAGATCGGAAATTCGTTCATGTTGCTCCTTTGAGTCTGTATGGAACTCATTGATCGCGACAGTCATTGGAACTTCGTACATTTGCAAATGCGAAATGTGCTTTCGCACATTGTCGAATCCCGCAACTATGTCGCCATCGCCATGGTGCTCTAACGCTCGAACTGTGACGACCAATACAATTGCATTGGGTGATCTGCCCAACTCGTGCGTTACGATGTTCATGAACTTTTCTGCGCCAAGGTCCGCTCCGAACCCTGCCTCAGTCACGACATAGTCCGCCAATCCTAACGCGCACTGCGTTGCGATAACGGAAGAACATCCATGGGCAATGTTTCCAAATGGTCCGCCATGAACAAATGCGGGCCCGCCTTCCATCGTCTGCACCAAGTTAGGCCGAATCGCGTCGCGAAGCAATGCCGCCATCGCGCTGGACGCATTGAGATCTCTCGCTGTAACTGCACGCTTGTCTGGTGTGAGCCCAACGATAATATTGCCCAGCCTTGACTTTAGTTCATCGATCGATTTAGAAAGGCAAAGCACGGCCATGACTTCACTTGCTGGAGCGACAACGAAACCATCTTGTCTCGGATAGCCGTTCGAAAGCCCACCAAGTCCGACGACAATCGACCGCAAAGCGCGGTCATTCATGTCAATCGTTCGCGGCCAAGAGATGTTTCTCACGTCGAGGCCGTGGGGATTGCCATGCATGATCGACGCGTCGATCATCGCGCTCAACAAATTGTGGGCAGCGCAAATCGCTGGAAAGTCACCGGTGAAGAATAGGTTGATGTCTTCCATCGGAAGCACTTGGCTGTACCCTCCGCCTGCAGCACCGCCTTTGATACCAAAGACAGGGCCGAGCGCAGGTTCGCGTAGCGCAGGCACTGCCCTTCTGCCTGCCCTATTAAGGGCTTGGGCAAGTCCGACGCAAGTTGTCGTTTTCCCTTCGCCAGCAGCAGTCGGTGTCAGCGCAGTTACCAAGATCAGGTTTCCGTGCTGCTGCGATCGCAAGCGATCCATCCCCTCATACGTAAGCTTTCCTTTATAATTTCCGAGTGGTTCGCAGTCGGTTTCCGACAATCCACACTCTTCCGCAATCTCTGCAATTCGGCGCAGCTTGACTGATTGGGCAATCTCAAGATTCGTCATATTTCGCGCCGATACTCGAACGCACTGAGAAGCGTCGCCTGATCTGCAAAGTCCAAATCACCACCAATCGGCATGCCGTGTGCCAACCGAGTAACTTTCACGCCGATCGGTCTAAGGAGTTGCGCAAGATAGAGCGCAGTTGCGTCACCTTCGACTGTGGGGTTCGTCGCAAGAATCACTTCGGCGACACTGCCACTTTCTAATCTCGCCAGGAGTTCACGGATCTTCAGTCGCTCTGGACCAACTCCATCCATTGGACTCAGGACTCCGTGCAAAACGTGGTACGTTCCACGAAACTCGTTCATTCGCTCGATCGCAGTTACGTCTTTCGCTTCCGCTACAACACATATCAGCGATGGATCGCGCTTTGGGTCCGAACAGATGGCGCAGATTGATGCTTCGCTGAATCCCTGGCACCTCTCACACAAAGTCATGCGGTCTCGAGCATCGCGAATGGCATCAGCTAAACGGCGGACATCTTCTTCAGGTTGACCAAGAATGTGATAGGCAAGCCGCTGCGCAGACTTTGGGCCAACTCCTGGCAGCTTCTCTAATTGACTGATAAGTGTTGCGAGAGGCTTCGCAAACAGCATCACATACCCATGCCAGGCGGAATCGGAAGATCGCCCGTGATTTCTCGCACCTTCTGCTGCTTAAGTTCGTTTGACCTTTCTTGACCTTCGCGAAAAGCCATGATCACGGCGTCTTCTAGTGTCTCGATATCGTTCGGATCGACGATTTCTGGAGAGATTTTGAACGAAAGCAAGTCTCCACTACCATTGAATCTCACGGTGACTCCGTTCTTTGTGGCTTCGACTTCGAGAAGTTTTAGTTCCTCTTCCAGATTTTTTGCCTTCTCCATCGCCTCCTTGGCTTGCTTCATGAGGGAATTGATGTCTCCGAGACCTTTGGGAAGTTTCATTTGGTTTGGTTACTCCGGTTTCACTTGGAATACGTCTTCGACGAGGCGAGCCAATGCTTCACCCTCGACCGGGGATTGTACCGAAGTCGGTTCAGTGGGCGGCGAACCAGTCTCGGCAAGTTCGAACTTTAGCTTACAGTCCTTTTCACTAACGGCCTGCCCAAAAGCCGAACTGATTATTTCTTGCAACTCCGGCTTGTTTTGAAGTCTTTCGAGCTGAAACCGGCTTTCTAAGGCGACGACGTACCCAGTGCCTTCCTTACCAACCAGCTTCGCAGCGTCGAGCATGGCCCCTGCAGATGGAAAGCACTGCTTGATCGCTTCGACTGTAGCTGTCCAATACTTGGCCAGTGACTGCTCGTCAAAGCTGGTCGGTGGCGGCATGGCCGGAACAGTTGGTTTCTTGGGCCTCTTCGCTGGATCTACGAATACGGCAGCTTTCTTTGATTCGTTTTGTTGATCTGGAGCGGGAGTTCCGCGTTGCTGCACCGGTTCTGTTTGAGCATTGCTCACACGTTTCGCATCCTGACCATCGATGAGTCTCAGCAACGACACTTCTAGCCAAAGCCTTGGAAGACTTGCGCTTCGGATTTCCTTGTGGGCTTCGGCAATGCTCGACCTTATGGATACCAGCCTCTGTCGCCCAATTCTTACAGCCATTGCATGATTGGCAGCTCGCCTTTCTGGATCTGCACCTTCCGAAACGTCCACCTCATAAGCAGCATAAGTCAATTCGCTCAGCCTATATAGAATGCTCTCAAGAATTCCTCGAGGGTCCTTGCCCATTCTTACGGCGCTATCTGCCGAAAGTATTAGAGTTTCGGCGTCACCTTCTACTGCCGCAATCAGCATCTTGTCTATCAATTCGTCATCGATAAGGCCTAGCTGCTCAGTAACGCCTTTTAGTGTAATCTCACGATCCGCTCGAATCATCGCCTGCTCCAACAGCGTCAGTGCATCGCGAAAACCTCCATCCGCCATCCTTGCGATTGCAAGCAAAGCAGCCTTGTCGGCTGCAATAGACTCACTTCTGCATACAAACTCCAATCGGCCGATCAAGTCGGTCACCGATCCGCGGTGAAATTCGTACTTTTGGCAACGCGACCGAATCGTTATTGGAACCTTCGAATATTCTGTAGTGGCAAGAATAAACACTACATGTGGTGGTGGTTCCTCGATTGTCTTAAGCAATGCGTCGAATGCTTTGTTCGATAGATCATGCACTTCGTCGATAATGTAGATCTTATAGCGGCCCTCCATTGGCGCATACCGCGCATTCTCAACGATATGCTGGCGGACTTCCTCAACACCCGCCTCGCTAGCTGCGTCGAGTTCAATTACGTCACCGCCAGTACCCGAAGTGATTGAATTGCAAATGTTGCACTCATTGCAAGGCTTTGACGTTGGGCCGCTCTTGCAGTTAAGTGCTTTTGCAAGTATCCGAGCAGTGCTTGTCTTGCCGGTTCCTCTTGGACCGGTAAACAAATAAGCGTGCGCGATCTTTCCATCGTCGAGCGCAGCCTGAAGCGTCTTTACGATGTGTTGCTGACCTACCAAATCGTCAAACGACTGGCTTCGATACTTTCGATAAAGTGCCAAATGGGACAAGCGGCTTCTCCAAAGTGCCGGGAAGATTGCGTCGCGCGGTCGCTCGCCTTACCGTTGCTACCTTCCGGTCCTGGCGGGGTTCGTCGAGTTTCCGCCGCGCAGTTCCCGGCACGTTGCCCTATGATAGCACCGTGCCAAGCTTCGAGCCGCCCGTCCCATCAGTTGCGTAATGGAGCTCGCGGGATCCTCTCGATCACGTCGCTCTGCTCCCGGACTTCGACGTCGATGAACCCTTCGGATCTGAGCACACCTTCGAGCCGGTAATTGCCACGTCGCAGGATCATGTCCCTGGGGATTTCAAACGCTGCATAAAGCCAATGGTGATTCCGTTCCTTATCGAAAACGTAGTAACGCTTATCCGTCATGCCTTCGCCATCCCAACCGACTTTGTCCTGAATGTGGTGGGGCGCGGTTCTGGGGTTGAACATGAACTCGACTACAACTGTATCTGCTTTGAACGGATACATAGTGGGATTCCTGCTCATGTCGATTTTGCGGTCAAACCGATTGTTTTGAGTATACAGAGAGTCGAGCATGTACGTTCTTCCCTTGTCTAGCTCAAAGTCCATGCTTGGAGCAGGCTCCCACGGTATTTCAAAACCTTTGTCCCGAATTACGCACCGAATTCTTGCGCCTGTCGCCGGAATTCCCCAAGTTCCGCTAACTCGAACAACTTTCGGTTGGAGCACTTCGATTTTCACCGTGAAATTCAGATCGACTGGATTCTGTGTATCGTAGTCATATTGATCATAGACTCCAGCTCGTCGTCCAAAGACGCCCCTTGATGTCATCCTAATGAGGAGATTGTTCAAGTTGTTGGCCATGACATCGTACTGAGTTTCGTCGCTGCGATCGCCAGTAAGCTCGAATCGCGTTTGGTAATCCTTTTCGAGTGTGGCGTACCAGTCGACGGCTTTGTCAAGTTGCCCAGCCTTCAGGTAAGCGTTGGCAAGTATGCCTCTCAAAGCAGGCAGAACGTCCGGCTTTTGGACAGATTGCTCAAACCATCTGACTGCCTCAGGAAAATTGTCGTCAACCTTATGATAGTAAATCCAACCCGTCTCATGAAAGAGGCGATACGTATCTGGATTCTGAACCACACCCTCTTCGAGCAAGCGAAGTGCGATGGGAATGTAACGGCGGTCTGAGCGGTTCTGTTCGTCAGTGAAGTTGTAGGCTATATGCCATGCACCGGATGAGTACACTTCCATTTGGCGTGGATCGAGCCATGTTATCAATCTAACAAGAGGCAAGATCGCATCGAACTGTCCATTGTGGAAGTACTCGTCACATTGCACCCAGAGGATTCCTGCGACCATCTGGCGAAGTCCCGACATCGAAGCGAGCAATTGGTCAACTGAAAGCCCTTCGGCTATGCCAGTGTTTCCCGTGCTGTAGTCGCGCTTCCAAGTCGGATACATAGATTGGGAGATAGCCGCCTGAGCGATGAATGCTCCGGCAAGTACGCCAATCAGAACTCCTCGCTTCTTCGCCATTACCTAAACCTCTTTCCTATCGAAAACAAGAACTGAGAGAATCAGCAGAATGCCAATATATGCAAGGGCATAGAGCATTCCCTGAGTCATATAGACAAGTTCACTGCCGCCGATTCTTGTGCCAGCTTCCGATGCGGCGTTCGTCGAGATGTCGAGTGTGCTGAAGTTAGGTACTGCATAGTGCGCAATCTTTGTAATGACTTGCATTGCCGGCTGGTTTCCGCGCTCACCGAGCGCCTCAAAGAGCGGATTAAGCAAAGTCCCAAAAACAAACACCAGGCCTGTCAGGAAGAAATTGACGACTGGTGTGACGAACGTTGAGAAGAACATCGCAACGGCTGCCAAGAGGCTCATCTGGAACACCAGCATGATCGATGACCGGATGATTGGGCCAAGATCCTTCATGTCGAAGGTCTGTTGCTGAATCACGAATGCTACAAGCAACACCAGCGTCATCATTCCGATCATCAGCGTGAGTGCGCCAACAGACCCGAAGAACTTGCCCAGCAGAAACTGATAGCGCTGAACCGGCTTGCTGAGTATCGTGTAGATTGTGCGCCGTTCGACTTCATTTGGCAGCAAGTAAACGGTCAAGGTTACTGCTAGGATTGCAGAAGTAATCTTTAGAATACCAAGCGTCATCTGAATCAGAACCATCCTCTCGCCTCGCGGAGTTAGCTGGTTCAGGCTGGGGGAGATGATAAGAAAGGCCAAACCTACCATCAAAATAATCAGGAGGACGCGTCGCCGAATAGCCTCGCCAAGAGTCGTGCTGGCTATTGCTAGAATCTGACTCATCGTGCATCCTCCCTCTTGATTCGTTCCGTCGCTCGAGTTACCGTCTCAACGAATAGGTCCTCAAGACGCTTCCTCCGGGGAATCACACTGATTACTCGACCCCCAGCGGTACGGATCGCATCGAGGAAACCATCGGAGCCAGCAGAATCTGGCGCATCGATGATCAGTCTTCCCCCGTGATTAGAAACGATCACTCCATCAGTTCTAAGTGAATCTACGGCACCGTCTGGGACCCCTTCCGCCTGGATCTCTATTCTTCCACCCTTTAGCAGGTCGTCGAGCTTGCCTTGCTGCTCGACCTTTCCCTTATTGAGAATGGCAACTCGGTCGCAAATCCTTTCAACGTCAGACAATTCGTGGCTCGAAATAAAGACCGTCTTGCCTTCATCCCTCATTTGGAGGATTAGGTCGCGAATCTCGACATGGGCAATCGGATCGAGACCCGCCGTCGGTTCGTCGAGAAAGAGAAGAACCGGGTCGTTCAGCAAGCTTTGCGCAAGCCCAATCCGCTGCTGCATTCCTTTTGAATATTGCGAAATGGTTTTGGCTCCATCTGAGGCGAGGTTGACCTTCTCAAGTAGTGCCGTTGCTTTCGCCGCCCGCTCCGCGGGACCGATGTTGAACAGCTTCGCATAGAAATTCAGGATCTCCATCCCGGTCATATGCTCGTAGTAGTACGGCTTTTCTGGGAGGTAGCTGATCTTTCGGTGTATCTCCATATCACCGACTTCCTTGCCAAGCAACCACGCTTGCCCGGAAGAGGGGTAAGAGATGCCGAGCAACATCTTGATAGTGCTTGTCTTTCCTGCACCGTTTGGTCCGAGGAAGCCATATATCTCGCCCTCCTCGACTTCTATGTTCAGGTTGTCTACAACGTTGACCGATCCGCTTCGAGTGCGGTAGGTTTTTGTCAGGTTCTCAGTCTTAATGGCTGTTGGCACGCAGTTCTACCTTCAAACAATTGATGGGCAATCTTAGGGACGCGAAAGTATACCGCCGGGTCTCCCGGACGTCGGCAAGGCCTCCCACTCCATACGCTTCGAGCGGCAAAATGGTCCCGCCAGGCCCCAGAAATGCAAAATTTTCTAGTGAAAGTAAAAAAAGACGTCACTTTTCGCGTTAACGCCGTCATAATGGTAAGGCCATCGGTCGAGACCCCGAGGAAGGTTCAAACTACCGGAATGGGCCCAACGGTCGATGGCAAAAGCTTGCGGGAACGTGCTTTGCTCTCCTTTCGGCGTTCCCGCACTTTTTATTTTTTGAGGGTCGGTAGACTCGTTTCCCATGAAGGCTCTCTTTACTGAGTGCAAGGAAGGGGACTTGGAGTTCTATCCCTCCGCTCTTCAAGGGATTGAAGTCGAAGCCACCACACTCTCTCTCAAAGAGATCCACCCAGATCCCGAAACTAGTGTCCTCTCGGTCATGGTCCACAGTCCGGTTGGGGAAGTCGAAATGGAGCAATTGCCCAAGCTGCGCCTAATCACGACTCGTTCGACTGGCTTCGATCATATCGACTTGATTACTGCCTCCAAGAAGGGCATCGTGGTCTGCAATATCCCGGACTATGGGTCGCGAACAATAGCAGAACACACAATTTTGCTTCTCCTGGCGATCATGCGCAGACTCCCCGCGGCCAGGGCTCCTATCGAGAGTGGCCGATTCAGTCTCGAAGGGCTCCTTGGGTTCGACATGTTTGGAAAGACCCTCGGTGTGGTGGGCACCGGACTGATAGGTGGCGAGGTCGCTCGGATGGCGCGGTGCCTGGGCTTGCGCACCATCGGGTTCGATCCCCAACCGATCCCTGGAAAAGTCGACCAGTACGTCACCCTCGAAGCTCTCCTTTCTGAATCTGACGCCATTGCCATTTGTTGTCCGTTGAATCCACAAACACGCCATATGATCGGAAGGGAGGAATTTCGGAAGATGAAGCGCGGCGTGTTTATCGTCAACACTGCAAGGGGCGCGATTATCGACAGCTCAGCACTTCTGAACGCATTGGAATCCGGTCATGTAGCATGCGCTGGACTTGATGTGCTTGAACGCGAAGACTTAATGCGAATCGGCGCGAATGCACTAAACCAATACTCGATGACTGAAGAAGAAAAGGCAATCGTTTCTATCAATCTGAGACTTATGAAGCATCCAAACGTGCTGGTGACACCGCATATGGCTTTCTACACACAAGAAGCGAGACAACGAATCAGAACGCAAACTGTTGAGAACATATTAAGCTTTTTGAAGGGTAAACCCATTCGAGTCGTCAATCAATAGGCGACTTGGTCGTCAATGGTCTCTGGACCATAGAGATAGAAAGCCGTTCTTCCGACGTGCCTTAGGCATTGATCAGCCCATCGAATGAAGTCCAAGTGTGCAAAGGACTCTTCGGGATTCGCTTTGCCAATTGCCGTGTCCGATAGAACCTGATGCCTTGCGTCTCTAAGCAAGTCTCGAACCGACCCGATGATGGTTTCGCTTCCAGTTGCAGGTCGGCTGTCGTCCGAACGGTTGCTTGTGTTCAACAACTCGAATGCCCTGGCAAGAGAAACTTGGATCTCAGAGTCCAAAGACTCTGGAACTCGCTGCATGACCAACAAGAGCTTTGATAGTTCGGCAAGATGATCGACAGCGTGTAGGTTTGCCACATGCCGTTTGTGATCAACCTGTGAGTTTGGATCTATTACAGTTGCTGCCATAAACTTGCGCACAGCTTCGAGAGCCTGCATGGTGTTCTTTGCTGTCCTCTCAGCTTCTGCCCGGCCGTTCTGGCGTCGGATCACCGTTGCTCCTACCTTGCCTATTTCTGCCGCAATGTCTGCCAGCGTTCGCTTTGCAGCCTCAATGGCTACGGGGCCTGTTTGGGTGACACTTCGGTCAAGGCGAGACACCAGTGGCGACTTAGTTTCTGGGATCAACCGTCCGACCCACATCGAAAACGGACGAACGAGAGGCAGAAAGATCAGTACGCCAATTGCGTTGAATGCCGTATGAAACGCGGCAATGCTGACGGCGGCCGGATCACTAGGAATCGCCGTGCGCACCGCTTCCGAGATCGTTCCCAATGCAGGTAGTGCAAGCACTGCGATAACTCCGGTGCCCAAATTGAACAAGATGTGAGCAAGGGCTGTTCTCTTAGCTGCAGCTGATGCCCCTATCGCAGCAATTGCAGCGGTTACCGTCGTTCCGATGTTTTGACCAATGACAAGGGCACCAGCCTGGTGCAATCCGATGGCGCCTGCATTCAAGGCCGTCAATGTCGTCGCCACGGCTGCGCTAGAAGACTGCATAACGATCGTCATCGCTGCGCCAACTGCGATGAGTGCCAAGACCTCAACGATGCCGCTGCCCACAAACTTTTGGAGATCGAATCTTGTGGACAAGTCCGCCATGCCTTCCTGCAACGTGTCGATTCCGACAAAGATCAGCCCGAAACCCGCGAGTGCGGTCCCGAACGCTCTGAGCCTTCCGTGACCAAACATCCGGAATCCAACACCAACTCCAACAAGCGGCAAGGCGACGATAGAAACACTGAATTTCAGCCCCAGCAACGAAACGATCCAACCCGTACTTGTGGTGCCGAGATTTGCTCCAATAATGATGGAAACGGCGCTGGTCAACGAAATTAACCCCGCACTGACGAAACCGATCGTCATCACCGTCGTAGCGCTCGATGATTGAACGACCGCCGTAATACCGACGCCCGCGAGAAATCCACGTATCGAGCCGCCGGTCAGCTTTGTGAGCGCCCGCCGAAGCGCGTCGCCGGCCAGGCTCTTAAGGCCCTCGGTCAACTGCGACATGCCCAAAATGAAGAGGCCGACACCGCCAAGAAGATATGCGACCATCATTTGAGTCGCACTCTACCGCGCCTTTGGAATGAGTCCTAAGTCATTGAACTAAGCGGAGGGGCGGTTGCAGTGGACGCGCCGATAGTCATTGAGGCGCATATGCCACACCCTCACCGCCCCTTCGCCCTATTAGGCTGCCTGCGGCAAATCAGAACTGGATGAGAGTCGCCAAAGGTCGTTGTCGGCATCTCTCACCGCTTCCATAAAGGCCCGAAGCTTGCCGTGGTCCTTAACGCCTGGTGCAGACTCAACCCCTTCGCACACATCAACAGCGTACGGCTTGACTTTCCTAATAGCTTCCCCAACGGTGTCTGGAGTCAATCCGCCTGCAAGGATCACAGGAAGCCTGCATGCCTGCACGAATTCTGCGGCAACTTCCCAATTCAACGGAGCGCTCGAGTGATCCCAATTTGGAATGAATGTGTCAAGCAAGAATGCTGAAGCAACGCGCTGAATCTCGAGCAGTTCATCGACTGTGGCCTCTGCATCCAATCTCAATGCACGAACGTGCGCCTTCGGAGGTCCACCTCCAACACTTACGATGACTGGAAGCTTGCCCTCTTCTGACTGCAAGACGTCAAAGAATGAAAGTTGCGGCGGAAGCAAGAACTTTGGCACTCGCTGAAAGACTGCAACCATCGTTACAAATGGCGGCACATGGTGCTTTCGCTTGAACATCTCATTGTCCTGACGGACAAATCTCGGACTCTTCGGCTCTAAAACAAGGCCGACCGCGCTCGCTCCAAAGTTAACTGCCGCTTCGAGGTCATCCCACCTCGTAACTCCACAAATCTTGACTCGTGTCATCATGGTTCCTCCGCTTTGTGGATATTCCCGCGATGTTGCGAGTGTCGGCAGGTGATATTGCCGGGAACTCGCACCTCATGGTTCCCAACCCCAAATTTGGTCCCAAGCCGTCATCCAATCGTTGCCACGACTGACTACTTTTAGAGGATCGACTAACTCTACTCCATGCCTACCTTTGAACTTTAATGCTGATTCAACGTTTCCGAGCTCGACTATAATTTCGCACGGTTTGCCTGGATCATAAGGTTTTGTGGATGACAAGTTGCCTAGCGCAGCCTTCGCTCCTTCTTCGATCATCTGCCGCGCACGGACGGGAGGAATCTGTCTCGCGGAGTATCTTGTCAGGCCGGTCTTGACCGCAACCGTTGTCAACCCACTTCCGATCAATTCACGCGATTCGCGACATGTGGCTTCATCCCCGGTGACAAGCAGGATAGGAACTCCAAAGTGTCCGCAGAGTGCCGCATTGATTCCAACCTCTCCAACGAGATCGTTGTTAAACCATAAGTTTCTCCAAGTCGTCGTGCTAATGGTGTGACACATGACACCGTCGGGCGTTCCTGCTCTCGCGTGCATCCCGACTAGAAGACATGCGTCACACCCTGATTCGAACATCTCAGAATAACGCGACCAAGCATGATGTGCAACCCACTCGCAATTTGGATCAAGCAACTCGGGGACTAAGGAATTGAATGTGTTCGGTCCGCCTGCGCCATGGCAGTCTACGACGACAATTTGCGTTGCTCCTGCTGCCTTTGCACCACGCACCGCAGCATTAATTTCTTCGGTGTAAAGTCTTCTTCCCTCTTCATACATAGAGCCGCCGTGGCTAACTTGGTCCCACACGACGATTCCGGAGACGCCCTCCATATCGGTCATGATCAATACGCGCATTCGGGGATTATAGCGACAATTGGCCGGATTACCCGATCACAAGTTCGGACGCATATGTCAAGAATTGTTAGAGACACAAAACACGAACCGTGGCATCCTTTCGATTCAAATTCTCAATCGAAGACAGATTGAGCCTATTGAATTGCGAAGACCACGGAGTTAGGCTCCGGGATACGGCAAGTTTAGCGCCTTGAGCGCCATTTTCAACCACTCGATCCGTTCCGAATCACCCGAAGGAATCTGCAGCGGACGGCCGCGAGTGTCGACGATCAATCCTACGATCCCGCCACAGTACCGTTGCTGGCCAGGCGATTGTTTACCGCCAGGATCGAATGGCCTTGCGACGACTGCCTTGCCCTTGCCCGCACCAACATCGAAGCCCTTGGCAGGTTCCACCGTGATCTCGAAGTTCGCATCCTCATGCAAAGGAAACACTTGTAGCTCGCCGAACGGCACGCTGGCATCGATTCCGCCGCCACGAACTCTTATACATGGCTCACCTTTCTTGCCTGCTCCGACTGGGGCAATCACCGTTCCAACTTTGACGATGCAGTCGCGCTCAAACACTTGGTATGCAGCAGTTGGATGGTGTTCGGACAACACTCCCAGATGCGGCATCATAAAAATTGAGTCGACAGTCAAAATCGTCACCCCTTCGGGTTGGTAAGCGTCTATCATCATGAGCGCAGACTGTGCACGCTGTGGCGCATGGGACAACACTCCACCCGAACCGATGACCATGTCAAGCTTCAACATATTAACGAGGGTTGCGCCCGTCGCTTCTTGCGATATGGCTTCGCCAATCGTGCGCTGTGTCTGAACGCCCACTAGCCCGCGAGCAAGTGTCTTGTGGTGATCGAGAGCGAGGCGCAGCGCTTCCCTTGCGACACCTTGCTCAATGAGCAAATCTTCAAGCGTGTGCGGAATCGTAGTAGGCCGAATCATCTTGTTTCGCAGTCGATTTCTCAACTCGAATGAGTCGATTTCGAATGGAAGCCACCGCTTGATGTTCTCAGTGCCTGCTTCTTTCAGGACATTGCAAATTGAGTAAGACATTCCGAGGTTCGCTGAAACGGTTCGGTTGTAAACCAGTTGCTCATCGCCCTTTTCGTCTTTGGATGTGAAAACAGAAAAGATGTCTGTCGTGGCACCTCCGATGTCCACACCCAATAGGTGGATTCCTCGCGCCTTGGCATAGTGTTCCATCAGCTTTCCCACCGCATTAGGTGTGGCCATAATCTCTTCGCTGGTCCACTCGAGAAGCTTGTTGTATCCGGGCGCTTGCTGCATCACGTGTTCAAGAAACATTTCGTGAATTTCTTCGCGTGCTGGTCCTAAATTTTCTCTGTCGAGCGTCGGTCGAAGGTTGTCGACATTCTTGACTTCGATAGTTTCGCCTATCGCCAGTCGAACCTTCTCACGCGCATCCTTGTTGCCCGCGAAGATAACTGGAAGCTTCATGTCTCCAAATCGAGGTCGCGGATCCGCACGTCGAATGACCTCTCCCATGTCTACAAGGTGGTCGACTGTTCCGCCATCGACTCCGCCGGACATCAGAATAATGTCTGGCCTCAGCTGCCTTAGCCGCTCTACCCGCTGATATTCCTTTCTTCCGTCGTCGACCGCGAGCGTGTCCATCAAGATTGCGCCGGCACCAAGTGCGGCCCGCTCTGCAGACTCTGCGCTCATCGCTTTGACGACACCCGCCACCATCATTTGCAGCCCACCGCCTGCTGAGGAAGTTGACACGTAAAGGTCAGCAGCCTCATCCGGGTCATTGCGAACGTCGACAATTTTTCCGTTTTTCATGAGGCGCCAAACGCGATTGTCTTTGATCAACGTACGCTTCGCGCCGAGTTTCTCCTCAGTCAGCTCTTCGACCTCTCGAACGGAATTGACGACTCCTACCGTAACGTCTTCAAAAGGTTTCTCTACCGTGGTCGGGGCTTCGCCTCTGGCAACCAGGCGATACTCGCCTTCGGCGTTCTGTTCAATTAGGATCGCCTTGGTTGTGGTCGATCCGCAGTCTGTAGCGAGGATGCGCTTGATATCGTCGGACATGACACTCCTTTGTATCGAGGGAATCGGGCGCAGCCCGGAAGTGAGGGGCTATTATGCCTCAAGGCGCGACAAATGGCTTGACGTCCCCCTTCTCGATCTTATCGAGCCAATACGTAATGCCGTAATCTCCTTCGACTGCCTGAATTCTTGGGAGCCGGTACGGGTCGAGTTTCTCGGAATTAGGAGACGGTGCCGGGTTCGCGCCGACGAGGAGGGCCGCTCGCATTGCGTAAGTTTTCCCATTGTAAGTGAACCCCTTCACCAATTCTCGATTTTTTGGAAAGATTCCCATCGGTAATGCAATCGAGTCGACTCGGAATCCGAAGCGGTTCGCAAAGTCGATAACTTCTGCTATTTCCTTCTTTGCCTCCTCATCTGACATCTTCGATAGATTCGGATGAGTCATCGTGTGATTGCCTATTTCACATCCCCATTCTTTCAGAAGCTCCACCTTCTTTTCCGCAAACTTAGGTTGCCCAAAAAATGGATTTGGCATGATGTAGAACGTTGCGATAAGTGGAAAGTCTGGATGCTCTTTCGCAAAGTCAAGCCATATGCCAACTGCACACTCTGGATCGACTTCTCCATTCTCCAGAAGTTTGAACTGTGAGATGCTCGAATCGTCGAACGTGAACACAACCGGCGAAGCTCCCGGCGCCAAGTCCATCTTGTTGTCGAGGTAAGACATCAAAGATACAGGCCGAAAGCCCATATCGTAGACACGCTGCAAGTCCTTTCTGAAATCTTCAGGAGTTCTGTCGTATGGTCCAGCATTGGGTACGACGCGGTGATACTGAAGGATTAACACCACACCATCAAGGTTCGCTTCTCGATCGCTAACACGAGGTTTCGACACCGGATCCGCTGCCGTAACTTCAATCTCCGGACTACCACCGCATCCAAACGTGCAAAATAGCGAACCGACGAGGAGGTGAGCCACATGAAATCGCTGTCGATTCTTTTGCCCTTTGCACTCTTTGGCTTGGCAGTTGGGATCGGATGTTCCAAGCCTGATCAGCCGAAAGCAGCCACTAAAGTAGAGGAACCGAAGCCAAAGTATAACTTTCCTAAGCCGGATCATGTTCGCGGAATCTATGTTACCGCTTGGACAGCGTCATCTCAACGACGCCTTACCGAACTGCTTGACCTAATCGACCGCACGGAACTGAACGCGGTTGTCGTCGACATCCGAGACGCCGGCAAGAACTTTTGGAAAGTCGACATTGCGCTATCGGACGAGTCGAAGGCGACTGAGGTGGCGATACGCGACCCCGAAGCCCTCATGAAACTGTTTGAAGAGCGAGGTGTCTATCCAATTGCCCGGATCGCTTGCTTTCGTGACAATCACGTTCCAAAAGCGAGACCTGAACTCGCTGTACAAAACCCGGACGGAAAGCCGTGGGCTGATGGCGGAAAGTACATGTGGCTCGATCCTTACAATAAGAAGAATTGGGAGTACATCGCCGAGATCGTCGACTTTGCATTGGACGTCGGATTTCCCGAAATACAACTCGATTACGTTCGATTTCCCAGTGAGGGGGTCAAGAAGGATACAGTGTTCCCAGCAAAGAAGGAATGGAAAGATCCGGAAACCACACAATCAGACGTCATAGTGCAGTTTGCTCAATTCATAGGTGAACGAGTTAGAAAGAAGAAAGCCGTCTTCAGTGCTGATGTATTCGGCATCATAAGTCAGTCGACAAAAGACCAGGGCATCGGGCAGATACTTGAGGACATCGCGAAGCCATTCGATTTGCTTTGCCCAATGGTTTATCCTTCGCACTACGCACGAGGCGAGTACGGAATTGCACACCCAAATGCATCCCCTTACGAGACAGTAAAGAAGTCAGTAGCTGATTTCATTCGAAGAGTTCCGGATACTCCGCTAAGACCATGGCTCCAAGACTTCTCACTCTATGGGGTCAGCTATGGCAAAGAGCAAGTTCAGGCGCAAATCAAAGCTCTCAAGGAATTGGGCATTGAAGAGTATCTGCTTTGGAATCCTCGCAACGTTTACACTGAGGACGCCGTCATCGACAACTCGAAATTAGCAGTTAAGGACCCCGATCCGCCTACACGAGAACCACAGGAAAAGCCAAATGGAAGCCAGTGACCTTCCCATTTCTAACAACAGCGAAAAGTCCAGGTTCGAGCTGGAATTGTTGGGCAAATTGGCCTTCCTAACGTACGCCCTCAATGGGAAGGAAATAACCCTCGTCCACACGGAAGTGCCGGAGGAGTTGCAGGGCCACGGCTTGTCAAATGCGCTCGCAAAGTTCGCCTTGGACTCGGCAAAGGCCTCGGGTTTCAGGGTCAGGATTGTTTGTCCGGTTGTTGGGAGGTTTGTTCGTAAGCATCTCGAGTATGCGCCCTTGATTGCAGTGGAAAGCAGTGCACAGCAATCTGACGAATAGACTCTTCGCGAAACGAACCAAATCGTGCTTGGCATTCCAATAGGTGCAAAGCAAAGTCTCCCATTAGGACAGCTACGGTCTGCTTGCAATAAACTCTTTCCAGAGTTCCTCGACGTTCTTTTCTGTTAGCTGTCGAAAGATCGGCATCGGATCTTCTGCCTTTCTTAACGCCAAATCTAGTGTCGGCACCAAGCGCATATCGTATCGACGAGAAACCCATGCCAGAAAGTACGCGGTAGTGCGATACGAATCCGTGAAGTTCGCCTTCTCATAATCGATGCGCGGTCGAGGAGCTTCAGGCTCGTAGCGCCACCAACGGATGTAGTCGGCAATCCCTTCAACAAGCCAACCCGGCTTCTTATCATTGCGCGGATACTGTTGAACAACGTGGACAAGTTCATGAATCACCATTCCTAAGTCATCCGGTCTATCGGTAATCCATTTGCCGTTGATCGTTATCGTATTTCCTGATGCAAATGCGGGCGCATTGGCTGTTGGCAGTATTCGAATCCGAATCTGGTCAGGTACGCGATAGTCCTGCGTAGCAAGCATCGAAGTCACTATTGGAAACCATCGCTCAACTAGCGCCTTCGCGGCTTCTCCCCAAGCTTTCGACTCAGGGAACTCTGAGACGTCGAGCACCACGGGAGGAGTCTCAAGCTGCTTTGCAAGCGGATAGATGTGTCTTTCGAGGTCCGCGAACAGAGACATTGCGGCGAATGCAACCAATACGCTCATAGTCTTGCCATTGTATCTCTACGACGAAAGCAGTTCAAAATCGGGAGATGGCTCAAGAGGAGGTAACGCTAAAGGACGGCACGAGGGCGGTCATTCGCCCAATCCGCCGTGATGGTATCGACAAACTCTTGGAAGGCATTTCGAAGCTGTCTGATCGCTCTCGCCGATTGCGGTTCTTTTCAAATCGGGTCGATTACTCTGCTGAGGAAGTACGCCACTTGGTCGAAACGGATGGGATCAACACGGTCACCTTCGTGTTGGCAGTATTGGGCGAAGATCACCGTGAGATCGAATCTGTTGCGGCGGCACATTCAATTCGTCTGAATTTCCAAAGCGACACGGCGGAAGTCGCTGTTGCTGTGCTCGACCACTGGCAGAACAAAGGCGTTGCGTCAGCACTCATGAAACGCCTCGCGGCTCATGCAAGAGAGTCGGGTGTTCGGAAATGGATGGCCTATATTGCGAGTGAGAACCAAGCAATGCGCCACCTTTTGCTAAGGTTTGGTGAACTGCAGAACGAGGAACCGATGAATGGATCTGTCGAGATTCTCATTGAGTTATTTGAATAGCACACAGATATAATCCTTCCTGTGTCGCCGCGTGCTAACCTGCAAGTTCAGACTCAACCTTGCGGCCCAGCTCAACGACAATGTCGGCAAGCGATCTCGCGTCTTCCTTCGATGTTCGAAAGTTCACGATACACGCACGCAGATAGAACTTGCCATCGATCACCGCATTCGACACGAAGGCTCGGCCATCACGTTGGATGCTTGCAAGCAGCTTCTCATTGAGCGCGTTGACATCTACGTCGACACTCGGAAGAAACCGGAATGTCACGATGCTCAACCTGCAAGTAGCGACTTCAATTTCACTGTGGACAGAAAGCGCATCTCGCATGATCTCTGTCAAAGCGATGTCGCGCCGAATGGCCTGGATGTGCCCTTGCCTTCCGTGGTGCATGAGTGACATCCAAACTTTCAATGCGCGAAATCCTCTTGAGTTCTGAAGTCCAAGCTCGTAGAAGTTCACTCGATCTTCGCCGGCGTGAAAGTAGTAGTACGGAGGTCGAAAGCTGAAAGCCGCTTCAAGTGCTCCCGGATCTTTTACGAGAACGCATCCTGCTTCCAATGGGGAGTAGAGCCACTTATGAGGATCAAGTGCGATTGAGTCGGCAAGCGACAGCGCATGAAGGTCGTCTCCTGCCTCCGGTAGCGAAGCAACGGGTGCGCCGTAGGCTCCATCGACGTGCAACCACAGCCCTTCTTCCCTCGCTACCTTCGAGAGATCGATAATAGGGTCGATTGCACCCGTGCTTACGGTTCCGGCTGTCGCGACGATCAAGAACGGCTTCAATCCCTTTGACCTATCTTCGTGTATCGCTTCACGCAAGGCAGACATAGGCATCCGGTCTTCCGTTGATCGAACGAACCTCAACGCATTCGTCCCCAATCCAAAAACGTCGGAAGCCTTTTGAAGCCATGTGTGAGTTGCGTCGGAGGCGTATACAGTCAACCCTTTGTTTTCCAGCCCACTCGAGCGGACTTTTTCTCCTAAGAATGCCCTTCTCGCAGCAAGGAATCCGATCATATTCGCCATGTTTCCACCGCTGACGAGGATGCCTCCGCAGGATGTGGGATATCCGATGAACTCCGCAAGCCAGCGAACGGTCTGCAACTCCATCGCGCTCGCCATTGGCGACAAGGTCCATCCACCGCAATTTGGATTCATTGCCGATGCGAGTAGATCGGCGAGAATTCCAACCGGTGACGGTGAAGCCGTGATGTAGCCCCAAAAGCGGGGATGGCCGTTGAAGAGTGAGTTTTCCGAAAGCAGCTCTGTCGTTCGTTGGAAGAGTTCTCGAAGTGGCACTCCTTGTTCCGGCAACGAACCATTACCCAACTCAGTCCAAACATGCTTCGGATCGTCTCCTCGCGTAACAGGACGCTCACGCAAGCTCTCCATGTGGTCAGCCAGTGCATCGACCAGTGCATGACCAACCGATCTGAAATCCTCCGATTCGACTTCTATCGGGGATGGAATGTTTGCGAGGTGTTCGCGGCCATCTGAGCGCATTCGACGATTCCACCCCATCGGGAGATGAGGAAGTCAAGGCGGCCAGACGAATTGGGCATGACGGGCCACAATGATTTCAAACTGCGTGTTCCCAAACGGTATTTGGAGGCAGATTAACGAGCACGGCAGTAGTGTATTTTCGTCAAACCTGAAGTCGTTGTGAGAGACTTTGATCGCTGCAACCACGTAACTACAGTTATGAAATTCGTATGGCAGGCTTTTTGCGTGTTCGCAGCTCTATCGCTATTGGCCTCGACTGTAGGCTGCGGCACTTCAGAGAACGAGAACGTCGCTCCGCCTCCAGAATCCCCCATTAGCGACCAGAGTGCTCGTCCCATCGGCGCTCCACGGGTCGCAACTGAGGCCGAAGAACCCAAGAACATGGTCACGTACTCCGCTAAGCAGGTTGGCAACAAAGTCACTATCGTCGCAACGGGCGAGAACCCAACCGGGGGCTGGAAGAACGAACTGATTCAGCGCCTTACCAAGATCTGGCCTCCGGAATTCGAGTTAAAGCAGACCCCGCCTGAGGGACCAGCCACTCAAGCTCTGACGCCATTCACTGTGGAAGCAAGCTTTGAGGCAAGTGAGAAGGTCACCGCCGTCAGAGTTTTCGATCAAGTTGGGCGCCACGAAGTCATGGTCATTCACGGCGACTAGCTTCCGCCAGGGTCCGAACACGCTCTCCGTCTCCTTGCAAGTCCGAACACAGCATCTGACCAGGAAAACCCAGTAATTATACTTGGGTTACTGGTAATCCAGCCAGGAATAACCCTCGCAGAGTTAGCAGGGACGGTTAGTCCAGCGCTCCCGCCCCAAACGGCTGAAACGGAATTTAGCCCCAAGGACGGAAACCACTACCGAACGAGTCAAGGAGGATCGAAGCGATGTCATTTCGCGTCAATACGAACCTCGGAGCGATCAATGCGCTCCGCAATCTGAATATGACCAGCCTGGAGTTCGGAAAGTCGGTAACACGGCTTTCGACTGGCCTGCGAATCACAACCGCAGCCGATGACCCGGCAGGTCTAATCATCTCAGAAAACTTTCGCGCCCAAATTGCGTCACTGGATCAAGCGGTCCAAAACAACCAAGACGCAATTAACTACGCAAAAACAGCAGAGGGTGCGCTTGATGAAGTGAGCCGGCTCTTGAAGGACGCTCGCAAGCTTGCGATCGCTTCTGGCAACACCGGCGCCCTGGACGCAACTGCGATTCAGGCAAACCAGACCCAACTTCAGTCGATTCTTTCTTCGATTGACCGAATCGCCCTCCAAACGCAATTCGGAAACAAGAAGCTGCTCGACGGGTCAGCTGGTATCACGACTTCCGTCACAAACGCTCAAAACGTTGCGGCAATTAACATGAGTGGCACGTTTGCAGGGTTCGCGGTGAACTCAAGCGGCACTGTCACTGGCGAAGTAACGACAGCTGCAACACGAGCAGTGATTACCGGTTCGACGACATTCGGTTCCGGCCTAAACACGATAGTCGGCGCCGGCAACTTTGTTGTCAACGGCGTCGCGTTCGCTACAGACGGAACAGAGACGCTCCAATCTGTTCTCACGAGATTCAACAATGCATCCGCGCAAACCGGCGTTACATTTGACTACAACGGCACAAACGTCGTTCTGACTTCAAATGGTTGGGGATCGAACGCAAAGATCTCCTTCACGGACACGGCTGGTCGCTTCATTGCAGCAGGCAACCAAAATGCGGCAGGCACCGATGCAATCGCAACGGTCACTGTTACGACTGCGAACGGCGTGATATCCGCAACGTTCACGGGTGGTCGAAACGGCGATAGCGGACTTCGCTTGACCGACATCTACGGCAACTCGCTGTTGTTGACAGAAGCTGGCAACGTCGTGGGTGCTGCAGCTGCCATCGGCCGCATTGAAGCTGGCTCGGCCCAGTTCCAAGTCGGAGCGAATGCAGGACAAACAGTCAGCCTCTCGCTTGCAAACATGCTGACAAGCCAACTCGGCGGAGGCGTTGTCGCCGGCGAGACGCTTGCAACGATCAACGTGACCACTCCTTCTGGAGCTGAGGATGCCATCCGAATCATCGACGCTGCTATCACGCAAGTGACGAAGATTCGAGGCGAAATCGGATCGTTCCAGCGAAACGTGCTGGAATCCAACGTCAGGTCACTTGGCGTCGCTCGCGAAAACCTGACGGCGACTGAATCTACGATTCGCGATGCCGACATGGCGAGCGAGATAACCAACTTCACGCGCTTGCAGATTCTGCAGCAGGGCGGCTTGGCCGTTCTCGCTCAAGCAAACGCATCACCCCAAGCGGTACTCAGTCTTTTGAGGTAGTGGCACCAGTAGGGGATAAAGACCGGGAGGTCCGCCGCAAGGCGGGCCTCCTTTCTCTTCGATAGGACAACCAGAGCATTCCAGGTATTCGTGCTGGCCGGCTGAAGACGTGGGTGTGGAAAACCGGTCTTGGACGGAGATGGGTCAGGGATGGCCGGGGATCTCCGCCGCTCGGAGTGCTCTGTTAGAGTTCGGACTGTGTCTACCGAGGAGAATGCCTCAGAAACAGTTCAGGTTCCGGGCGATAGCTATCAAGGAGGAATCAGATGTCGTTTCGAGTCAACACCAATCTTGGTGCTCTGAACGCGTTGCGGAACCTGAATAGAACGGCGGCGGATTTCAACAAATCTGTCACGCGGCTCTCTACGGGTCTCCGCATCACTACCGCAGCGGATGACCCTGCGGGTTTGATCATTTCTGAGAGTTTCCGCTCTCAGATCTCGTCCATCGACCAGGCTGTCCAAAACAACCAGGACGCCATCAACTACGCAAAGACAGCAGAAGGCGCACTCGATGAAGTAAGCCGACTGCTCAATGACGCGCGAAAACTCGCGATCGCTTCCGGCAACACCGGAACGCTCGACGCAACGGCGATTCAAGCGAATCAGACTCAAATCGCCTCGATCCTGTCGTCCATCGATAGAATCGCCAACCAAACGCAGTTTGGAAACAAGAAGCTGCTCGACGGTTCTGCCGGCATCACTTCGAGCGTTACGAACGCTACGAACTATGGCGGAATCAACATCGGCGGCACATTCGGCGGATACGCCGTCAACGCCAGCGGCAACGTCACCGTTCAAGTCACGACGGCAGCAACGCGCGGCGCTATCACAGGTTCGACCACCTTTGGTTCGGGCCTTGCGACTGTCGTTGGTGCGGGCAACTTCGTTGTCAACGGCGTTGCATTCTCCACGAATGGAACAGAGACCTTGCAAGGGCTTCTGTCTCGATTCAACAACGCTTCCGCTCAAACGGGTGTTACGTTCGACTACGACGGTACGAACGTTGTCCTTACGACGAACGGATATGGCTCCAATGCGAAGATCTCGTTCACGGATACTGCTGGACGAATCATCGCTGCTGGCAACCAAACTGCCGCCGGTGTCGACGCCATCGCGACGGTCACCGTTACGACAGCCAATGGCGCGACATCCGCGACGTTCACGGGTGGACGCAACGGCGACAGCGGCCTCCGTTTGACGGACAACTATGGCAACTCAGTCTTGCTCAACGAGGCAGGCAATGCGGTTGCTGCTGCGGCTGCAGTTGGTCGAATTGAAGCCGGCTCTGCGCAGTTCCAGGTGGGGGCAAATGCGGGACAAACCGTTAGCCTTTCACTGATGAACATGCTGTCGAGCCAGCTTGGTTCTGGCGTCGTTGCAGGTCAAACGCTTGCAACGATCAACGTAACGACTGCGACTGGCGCAGAAGATGCTGTCAAGGTTATCGATGCTGCCATTTCGCAAGTGTCGAAGGCCCGAGGCGAAATCGGTTCGTTCCAACGAAACGTACTCGAGTCCAACGTTCGATCGCTCGGAATCGCCCGAGAGAACTTGACGGCGACTGAGTCTACCATTCGCGACGTTGACATGGCGTCCGAAATCACTAACTTCACTCGGCTGCAAATCCTGCAGCAGGGCGGTCTGGCTGTGCTCGCACAAGCCAACGCATCGCCGCAGTCTGTTCTCAGCCTGCTCAGATAATTCGACCTCCCTTAAACTCGGTAGACGATTGGGCCTCGGGATATTCCCGAGGCCCTACGTTTTTGCTTGTCGCAATGTGCGCTCGGCCATTTTCTTGATTGAAACTTTATGAAACCCTTGTACCCCGGTTTCCAAAGTGTCACCGAACGGCTTAAGCCATCTCTCGGGCAAAAAGAACCGGCCCTGCATCGCACCGATGATCGAGCCAACCGTCGCGCCATTGCAATCTGTATCGAATCCTGCTTCAACAGCCATGCAGATCGAATTCTGAAAGTCCTTTTCCCCCCACAGCAACGCCATTGCTACGACTTCTGCATTGGAGATCGTGTGACACCAGTCGTGCGCTCGCTTCTCATTCCAGCGGCTATGAATGTCAGCTATTGCATCTTCATACGAGTTCATACTTTGCCGATTGGCTAACTGTTTATTGATCGCTTCTGCCAGTCTCGACTTGCTCGGGATTTCTCCAAGTCCGGCTTTGATCACATTGGCAACGTTTGGCTCAACGAACGCAGCTGCAATCATCGCAGCAATCCACATCTCACCATACATCCCGTTCTTCACATGGGACACACGTGCGTCTCGCCAAGCAAATTCCGCAGCAGTCTCAGGGTCTCCAGCGTTCACATAACCCCACATATCTGCCCGAATCTGTGCGCCGATCCATTCGCGGTACGGATTGTTTCGAGCACCAGACTCGGGTGGAGCCAGTCCATTGCAAAGGTTTCGATATGCAACTCTTTCAGCAGTGCAAGTTCGAAGAATTGGGATTCGGTCCATCCAAATCTGGGCAACGTCATCTGAAGTGAACTTCCTTCCGTGCTTCTCAAGTACGGCAAGCCCAACTGTGGTGTAGTTCAAGTCATCATCTTCTGGCATGCGATCGATATTCTCGATGAAGGGCCCTCTGCGGTAGACTTCAAATCGCTTGCGAATTTCTTCGTCTGCTTCGCAAGAAAAGTAATATTCAAGCGGCCACCGACCAGTTTCCTTCAAATAGCCTGAAATCCGCGATCGATGCCATCCTTCGACAGGCTTTCCCAAAAGACAGCCGGCGCACCGCCCATACCACGCACCTTCGATGCGATCTTCTAAGTCTTCTACATGCGTAGATCTGGTAAATCTATCCGCTGGCCGCTCCGACTTGATCTCCTCCAACGAGTTTGGCTCGACATAGGGAAACTCCTTGATTGGAGGCGCGTGTCGCAACAATTCGAGATAATCGCGTGCTTCCGATTGCGAAAGAGCCGATGGGTCATTTGGCAGGTCAATCGAAGAAACATCGAGACCCTCCTGCTGACATTGCAGCCACTCCGTCTCAAAGTCTTCTGGGGCAATGTAGAGCCACAAATGATTCACGGCATGATTTTGCCAGAATCGCTATATCAAAATCTGAGTTGATAGTCGAGTCTAAGATTCCAGTTGTTCCAAACGTCCCCGACTGCGATTCCGTCAAGCCAGTTGATGTACCCAACAGCGAAGCTGAATGTCTGATTCGGGCCTGGCTTCTGCTCGAACATCAATTCATATGCGTTCCGTGTAAATCGCTTTCCATCCGGCCTGTGATTTTGTTCAAGTGCGTATCGCAACGTGAGCGGACTGCCTAAGTCCTTGAAGAAACACACCGAAGCAGCTAGTCTGCGCGTCAAAGCATTCTGGTCCAGCAGCCTTTCTTCTTCAAAGCCAAACGTCGCGCTGGTTCCTGCGTTAGGATGCCAACCAATTGCCCAGATGTTTTTCGCGCGCGGAAGAGCCAAGCTGCCAAGCGGGACATTCTGCTGCTGTTTTTCGGGAAGCGTATCGAGCGAATGCATCAGCGTGAACTTGTCATTCAATTTGTAGCTAACGTCATAGTCTCGGATGATTTGACCTTCGCCACCGGGAAGCGTCCGAATCTTATAAACAAAGCTCGCTTGCAGCGGATTCTTTCCAGTCGGGTCCAAATTGAATCTTAGTGTTCGATCGGCTGCGCGAAGTTGATTGGGCAGCATGACGTGACCATAGTCTGCGCCGAATGCCGAGCCAAACGCCTTGAAAGAAATGCTCGCAAGAGTATTCTCTTTTTTCCAGACTCCGCCGTCAGTATGACTGTCGTAGCCAAGGTTCACTTGTAGATCTTTGATAAACCCGACATTCATCGGCTTCTGGTTCTTGAATGTGAAGTTTCCGAGAGCAGTCGTTCTTGTGTTGTCGATTCGTCTTTCCTCGTATCCGCCACCGAACTCGAAGCCACCCATTTGCCCTGGTGTCAAATTCCAACTGTAGTTTCGCTTGCCGTTTCCTGCCGAGTTCAATTCGCGATGCCATGACCAGCCGAGTTTCATGCCATTTCCAAGGTCATAAACAAAACCGTAGTTTCGAGTTTCTATGTCCGGTTTGTCACCATCACGATCCACGAAAATTTGAGTGACATTGACATTCAATCGATTGAAGACCTGCCACCCAAGCTTGTAAGCTTGAATGTTCTCGTAGCCGCCATCGGAGAACGTTGTTCGAACTTGCTCGGTTGAAAAGTCACTCTTCGGACCAAGCTTCGTTTCGTATTTCGCATAGTAGGTGTCCCTATCCGGCAACGTTCCTTGAATGCCGGAGTAAGATTCCGTCTCTTTGCGCGCAGTGAGCTTTCCGAATCGACCAAAGTCCTGAAATCCTTCCACAGCGAACAGATCATTCTCGAACAGCATCCCAGGCATTCCCTCAAGCTTATGCGAGTTGTAAACAACTTTGAAGGCCGTCGATTTGTTTGGGGTGTAAGAGATAAGACCATTTCGCCTGTAACGATGAAGATCCTGCGAGCCATTGTCTGCATCATAGACGAACGCTTCGACATTGAGACCCTTGATCCCGTTGAACTTCAGGCCGGCGTCGAACTGCCTGTATCCAATCAGTTCCTGAAAGAATTGGCGTTCGTTGTCGTTCACATGGATGGCGCGCTCGAAGTTGCTGTCGACGTTGCGATAATTGCCTTTGAATTCAAATCCCGGCAAAGAAAGGTTTGCCGAGTACCGCTGAAGCCCACCTTGCTGGCTGCTAACATCCAATGCAGAGAATCCGAGGCTTGACTTACCGCCAAGAGCCAAGTGCCCCGCAAAATCTGTTCGATCAAACCCTGCCTGCAAACCGTACAGTTTCCTTTCTGCATCGAGCAAATCGTGAATGCGGCTGAAGCTCTCGTCGATCTTAGTACGCCGATAGTCCAGTTTCACACTCTTTGAGTCAACGCCGGCAACCGTGTATTCAAGTCCACCGCCCTCTCCATCGATCGTCGATCTTTGGTATGAGAGGCCTAAGTCCTTCACTGGCGAACTGGCAATCTTCATAAAGTCTCGGCTAAGGCCGGCTTCACGCACTATGAAGCCGCGATCGTTGCCGTTCACTCCGGCCTTTGGATCATACATCTGAAGCGTCTGCTGAATCAGCGCGTCAAGTTCTGCTTGAGGCAAGTCGCCGAGCCGCGCAAAGCTTCGATCAGTCTCTCGCGACCACCACTTAAAGTCGACGATGCTCGTGCTGACATCGAACGCCATCGATTGGAATGTCCTACCGGAGTACTCGATCGACTTCTGATCGAATTGCGCTGAAACTCCTTTGATCGATTCGCCGGTCGCTAAGCTGAGGGATTCGCGTGCAATGCCACGTTCCTTGTGCCACTGTGCCCGCTCCTGCTCAGACAGATCGTTTGAGCGGTTGAAATTCGCACTAATTTCTTGTGTTTGCCATGAACCCCTTATCCAATCCGAGCTTAGCGCCAGCGATTGCCTGAAGATTCCGTCGCCATTTTCAGAAATCGAATTGCGATCGAACTTCAGTTCGCCAAATCCAAGACCAAGTCTTCCGCCGAGCGCTTCGCGAGTAATTCCCCGCTCCTTCTGCATTTGATTTCGGTCGGCTTCGGCGAGATCGTTGAATCGTTTGAATCCACTATCGATTGCGCGCGAAGTGTAGTACGCATCGAACATGGACGACTTAACCGAATAGTTCTGGAAAGTGATCTTCGCATCGCCATCGTCGATCGTTCGATAGGAGTTGTTGAAGGAAAGACCCTTTGGAGATTCATTGGATAGGCCAAATCCCATTCGAGTAATTCCCTTCTCCTTTTCAAGTTGCTTCGCCCGTTCATCACTGACTCCGGATCCTTGAAGCATCCCAAAGCCGACAAACTTCTCCCCGACATCGGTGTAGTCTGCCGTTAACTTGACCCCCCCGACATCCAAGTCGAAACTCTGCATCAACAGATAATCCGTTGCGTTCTCACCCTTTCTTGGCGCCGTCTTGTCTGGCGACGCTCCATCCGCAGAAACAGTCGTTTCCGATTGTGAGCTGACCAAGAAGAATCCGCTCAGCTTGCCGCTTCCGAACGAAAGCGAGTTTTGTATCCCCACATTGTTCGACTGCACCATCGATCCATCGGCAAAACGCTGTGCGCCAGAAAAGCCCATGAGCATGCGAACACTTCCAGCGTCTCCAAAATTAAGAGCGAGCAACGGCAGTGCGTTGCCAGTCAGAGTGCTCTTTGCTTCAGGATCGTGACGATACGAAACCCTGATTGAGGAGGAGTCCTTCACCGGGCCACTAATGAATACGGCTCCGCCACCGTAGTCGACTGTGAAGTCCTTGCCTTCTTCAAGGTGCCTTCCATCGAGTTCGAGACGAACGGTGCCGGGAATCACGTTGCCGAATCGAAGTGGATAGCCCAGGCCATTGCGCTTGCCAGGCATCAAATCGACTGCAGCCCGACCCTTCAAACTTGCCGGAGTGCCAGATGCGACAGCAGGGAGCGCGTCGCTTTGCATGTGGAGGTACTGAGAAATGGCACCAGCAGGCAGCAGGGTCGCTGCCGCTGCCATCGCCAAGTATGTCGTCCTCCGAATTCCCATATTGCCTACTTAGTTTCTCGGTCTCAATGCGAGTCTATTGAACGCTGAACGCTACTTTCCACCTCGAAACGCGTCCTGAACATCGTTGTCTCTGTTGACTGCTTGGAGTCTGCGCCTGAGATCTTCCCGTGGGTCGTTGGCAGGTGCCGCCCTCTTCTGATCAGGTTGCCGCACGTCTGTGACGGGCGCCTCGTCCTGTTCGAAGCTCAATCCAGCCATAGCGACCACGTCCGGTTGATCAGGCACAACTCTTCCAGCCGGCTGCTGCTCCGGGCCCATCCTGACGGGAGCCGTTGAGACAACCGGCGAAGTCGCTGAGCTGGATCCTCCGTTCACGGGCACATGACCTGGATTGGAAGCTTGAGCTCCTGGCGATGCGACTGGAACAGCGCCGCTCGATGAATTCTGTGTTCTGTGGGCGACTTGAATAGCAATCCGCCTACCTGGTTCTGGAATCACATCGGTGACGACGGGGAGTTCTTCCGTAACACTCCCGACAAGCGGGCCAACTGTCGACGGGCTAACCAAGCGGTCGATTGATCCGGACTCTGCTACGGCCACTACGTCTGGCTGGCCGACCTCCGGAACAGAAGTTCTCTGCCAATAGACCACGCCAAAAGCGATGGCCGCCGCGCATCCGGCCAAACCGGCAAGCCGCGGGATGCCCAAACCCCCAAGCAAGGTCCGACGGCGGGTAGTCGCACTCAAAATCGCTTCTCGAAGCCACGTCGGCGGCTCAACGGACTCTGACCCAAGCATCGCTGCTTGTGCCCGAATCTCGGATAGCATTTCCCTTGCCTCAGGGTTCTCAGCGAGGTAAGCCTCCACTAATCTCTTTTCCTTATGGCTGCACTCCCCATCGGCATAGGCCGAAATGAGATAGAACATCTCCTCCTCAAGGCTGTCAGGGCTTGATGCGGACTCCAGTTCGTCCCAGATGTCGTGCTGCTTCTTCATACTTCGCCTGCTTCCGTGTCGGGTGCCTTACTTGCAATTGTAGGCTGCTGAAGAATTAGACAGTTGGAGAGGTCAATCGTGGCAAAGACTTATGCTGGCAAGAATACGAGGTTCAGAGCTTGATTTGACTTCTGTCTTCTGTCATAATGGCACCCGGTCTCCGCAGACAGTAGGCGCTCGAAAGAGCTTAATCCACCAGCCAACCGAGGGGCAGCGACAACCGAGCCAAAAACGAATTCGGTCTTGGGGGTCCCGCCTGCCTTGGCGGGACCCCCAAACCACTTCTAAAGGGTGAAAACCGTGGCAACTCCAAAAAAGGTTGCAACAGTCGAACAGGCGCGAGAATGGTACGAGCAGTCTATTGGACTGATCTTTACCGACTATAGCGGCCTTTCGGTGTCGGAAATGCAAGACCTGCGCAAGTCGCTCAGGGCCGCCGGCGCCGAGTTTCATGTCGTCAAGAACACTCTCTTTCGACTCGCAATAGGAGAGGACATCGCTCAGCTTCCAGACGAACTCCACAACGGCACGACCGCAACGGTGTTCGTGTTCCGGGAGCAGCCGGCCTGCGCGAAAGCTGTGGTGACTTTCAGTAAGTCTCACCAAGCGCTGCAGATCAAAGGCGGCTTCTTCGATGGCAAAGTGTTCTCAGCGGCTGAAATTGACGCGCTTTCAAAGCTCCCAAGCCGTGAAGAGCTGCTGTCGATGATCGTTGGACTCGTTGCTGCACCAATCTCTCAAGTAGTTGGTGTCATTAACGAAATGATCGCTTCGCCAATTCGAGTCATTGACGCGATCATAGAGAAAAGCGGAGGTGCGCCGTCAACAGAAACTGCTGATGAGCCCCCCACCGCCGAAGCTTCGAGCGAAAACGAACCTGAGGCCCCAGCAACTGAGGCTGAAGCAGAAGCGCCGACTGAAGTAGCAACCCCCGAAACCCAATCTGAAAATTCCGAAGGTGAAAACTAATGGCAACCGTTGTTGAAGAAATCGTCGATAAGATCGCAGGAATGTCGGTCCTCGAGCTAAGCGAACTCAAGAAAGCGCTCGAAGAAAAGTTCGATGTGACCGCTGCAGCTCCAATGCCCATGATGGGCATGATGCCGGCAGCAGGAGCAGGCGGAGGCGAAGCGGCAGCAGAAGAGAAAACATCGTTCGATGTCGTCCTTACAGCTGCCGGCGACCAGAAGCTGCAAGTCATCAAGGCTGTCCGCGAGCTGACTGGACTTGGACTGAAAGAAGCGAAGGACCTCGTGGACGCCGCTCCAAAGGCAATCAAGGAAGGCGCAAGCAAGGACGAAGCGGAAAAAATCAAGGCCGCTATCGCCGAAGCTGGCGGAACAGTCGAGATAAAGTAGTCTCTACCAACCGACAGACGCGGGCAGCAACCAAAGTTGCTGCCCGCGTTGCTTTTTTGCAGGGTTCTTCCTGGACGCTCGCGAATGCAATGGCTAAAGCTCCATGATTCCGATTCTAATTGCACTTAGCGTGTCCTCGAACAGCCCCACGATTCAGAAACCCGATATGTCGTGGTGGAGAGAAGCTCGATTTGGACTATTCATTCACTGGGGACTCTATGCCATCCCCGCTGGCAAGTGGGGCGACAAGACTCACTACGGCGAATGGATTATGGATTCCGCAAACATTCCGATCCCAACTTATGAAACGTTCGTTTCTCAATTCAATCCGGTGAACTTTAACGCCGACGAATGGGTTTCGATAGCGAAGAACGCAGGGATGCGATACATCGTCATCACAACCAAACATCACGATGGCTTTGCACTCTTTGACAGTAAGCACTCAGACTACGACGTCATGGCGACTCCATTCAAGCGAGACATCATGCTTGAAATCGCCGATGCGAGCAGACGTCAAGGCCTTGTGCCCTGTTGGTATCACTCGATCATGGATTGGCATCATCCCGATTACTTGCCGCGTCGAGCATGGGAGACTCGTAGTGCCGAAGGTGCAGATTTTGATCGCTACGTTTCCTACTTGAAGGGTCAGGTTGAAGAGCTGCTAACGAATTACGGCGAAGTTGGCGTGATGTGGTTCGATGGAGAGTGGGAAAACACTTGGTTGCCTAAATATGGTGCCGACCTACTGCAACATTGCCGAAAACTCTCGCCAAAAACGATTGTAAACAACCGAGTCAGCCAAGTAAGAGTTGGCATGGAAGACGCCATCGGCAATTCAGCGTTGCAACAAGTGGTCGGCGATTTTGGAACACCAGAACAGCACATTCCTGCAACCGGACTGCCTGGTCAGGATTGGGAAACTTGCATGACGATTGGAGATCACTGGGGATACAACGCTTATGAAACGAATTGGAAATCGTCGACCATACTGATAAGAAATCTCATTGACATCGTTAGCAAAGGTGGCAACTATCTCTTGAATGTCGGGCCGCGACAAGATGGTACTTTTCCTCCGGAATGCATTGAGCGCCTACGAGATATCGGCATGTGGATGAAAGTCAACTCAGAAGCCATTTACGGTACCAACGCCTCGCCCTTCGAATCGCTTCCATGGGGCAGATGCACCGCCAAATCGCAAGGTAACGAATCGACACTGTTTCTGCACGTCTTTGACTGGCCGCAAGACGGGAGACTTGTTGTTCCGGGCCTTGCAAACGACGTCGCTACTGCTCGAATACTTGGAGGAGCATCGACCCGTGTACAACGTGTTGAGTCAAATCTTATCATTGAATTACCGCACAGTCCACTCCACGAGGCCGCGACGGTCATTGAGTTGGTCATCGATGGCGAGCCGATCGTATACGGAACGCCAAAGATCGCTTCACCTGGAACGGACTTTGTAACGTCCATTCCGGTTTCAATCGCTGCCAGTTCGGAGAAGCTGGATATCCGATTCACACTCGACGGCACTTATCCGACTGCAGCGTCTGCACAGTACAAGGGGCCAATCAGTATCCATGCAGATTGCACACTCAAGGTAGCAGCATTCGAAGGTGACAAACGTGTATCCGACATCGCTGAAAAACGCTTCAAGAATGTTCAACCCTGGCCCGCGATTCGCGAACAACTCGATTTGCGCCAAGGATTGTCGCTAAGAATCTACACAGGTAACTGGAACCAGTTACCAGACTTCGAATCGCTAACCCCAATGGTCACGACTACTACTTCTCATATTTCTTATAAGGACGAAGCTCCAGAAGAGTTCGTCGGCAGAGTCTACGAAGGGTACTTGCGATTGGAACAAAGTGCATTGGTCGAGTTTGCATTGACTTCCGATGACGGCTCTCGCCTGTGGATCGATGGAAGACTTGTCGTGGACAATGATGGCTTGCACTCAATTGTAACCAAAGTCGGCCGGGTACCAGTTGAGAGGGGCCTCCACAAAATTCGCGTCGAATGGTTCAATAAAACTGGGGCTGCTGTACTGGAACTGACAATGAGCATCGATGGACAACCTCACAAGCAAGTTCCAGCAAGTTCATTGCTGCAATAGAGAAAAAGGCGCCGCCGATCACTCGGCGGCGCAATCGACTCAATGAGGATAAGCTTTTACTTGCGGCGCCGACGCGCTGCGAGCACTCCGAGACCGGCTACGATTGCGGCGAGAGTTGCCGGCTCAGGCACGACATCTCCCGTGATGGTTACGTTGTCGAATCGCTGAGTGCCCGTTGAAGCATAGTTGCTGTTCGGGTTGGCAGCGACGTACTCGCCTAGTGCAGGGTCGAAAACTGCGACGACTCGGAACGCAAAGTTCGGATTGTCTGCAACTCCAGCAATGCTGCTGAGATCGACTGTTCTTACCGGATGCCAAGTGTCTCCGCCCAGCGCACTGAACAAGCCACCATTAGCGAGGCCTGCGCTCGAGAAAGTGGTTCCATCCGTCGAATACTGAAACTGAACCCACTTGGACGATGTGTTGCTGTTTCGATGATCCCAGTCGACGACGATGTTCAGAAAACCAACTGTTGAGACATTGAACTGAATTCCAGCAGTACCCGAACCTGTTCCCTGTGCAGGGTATGTGCTGGTATTCAATGCTCGCCCACCGGTCGACATTGCTGCTCGGTCCCAGCCAGTCGCGAACGTGCTGGTCGTTCCTCCAACGAGGCCAACGGTTCCTGAGCCGATGTTCGGCGTCAGAACGTCGCCCTCGAAGTCCCATTGCGTGATGATGACTGCATTCGCGCCAGCGGCCACCGCTGCAAACGCAAGTGCTGCGATTGTCCTTCTCATGATTGTTTCTCCTTTTGTCTTTGTTATGTGGATTGATTGCTTAGCCTGGGCAACTCGCTCCCGGTTCCGGTCTCGGATAGAAGCGGCTGCCATACATGAAATTCTCAGGGTCGAGTGTTTGCTCGAGTCTGTGCCACTTCGCATGGCCATCAGCAAAAATGTAGTTGGCGCCACCGTTATGGCGATCCCACTGAACGCGAACGATTTCTGGTTTATCGCTGGTGCCGGTTAACGCATTCCTGGCGTCCTGAACGGTCGCCATCCGATACTCGACACCCAAAGTCCACCAAGGGCACGGCTGTCCTGGAATGAAGCCGCTCGTACCTTTGTGAGTTCCCATTTGGGTTCCGTTCTGCAATTTGTCGCGCCGCTCTGCAAGTGCGATGACTTGAGCATGATTTTCGACTGCAGAGTCATTCACTACAGTAAAGTCGTGCGCGGCGATGATGTTGTAGTTGTTGATGTAGGAGTAGAAGATGGTGGCTGGATTTCCGTTGTTGTCAACTGTGTTGAAACGAACAGGAAATGCATCTGCTGGGCAATTGTAGATGTTGAAGTTCTGGACGTAGGGCTGCGACGTGTAAACCCACGATCCACGCCTTGGCGTTCCGCTGTTGTACGTCGTCTTCATATACGTGTCGTCGTAGTCGCTCTTGTAAAGCATTAGCGACGTACCCAGTTGCTTCATGTTAGAGAGGCATGACGTCTTTTTCGCCGCCTCCTTGGCGCGAGCGAAGACTGGAAACAGAATCGCCGCGAGGATTGCGATGATAGCGATGACGACAAGAAGTTCGATGAGCGTGAACCCACGCTTAGGCTGGTGGCTAGGTTTGTTCATGATGTGTCCTCATTTGCCGATCTGCAAAACACGATCAGCATGTCCTTACGACGTTAACGACACCATCGTATGATTAACGTGCCGTAAGAGTTAGGTTAACTGGCCGTTACTGAAGTGTTAATGACTTCTAACAATCTATTGATCGTTAACAATTGCTCGCACCTACTTTGCCCTTGGATGGGCCTTATCGTACTTTCTGCGCAGAGTTTGCACATCGAGTTGCGTATAGATGTCTGTCGTGGCAACGGACTCGTGTCCCAGCAGTTCTTGGACACTTCGCAAGTCTGCACCTGCTTGCACCAAATGCACTGCATAGGTATGCCTCAATGTGTGCGGACCGATGGATTTGGAAATTCCGGCACGAGTCGCACTCGCGCGTAGTATGCGAAACACGCCTGATCGCGAAAGGCCAGAGCCCTTCGAATTTGCGAATATAACAGATCCTGCCTTCGGCTTTGCAATGCGATCCCTGGCTTCATCTAAATAGCGGTCCAGCCACGTTTTTGTTCCTGCAGGCAATGGCACGAGTCTGGTTTTTCCTCTCTTACCTAAGACTCTGATAACCGACTCGTCTCGCATGTAGTCTTCGATCCGCAATCCAACGAGTTCAGATACACGAAGGCCACCGCCGTATAACAATTCGAACATCGCGCGATTCCTGAGTCCAATTGAACCTCCCTCGTCCGCTGCGCATAGCAATCGATCAACCTCATCCAATGACAATGCTTTTGGCAGAGGTCTTCTTCGCCGAACGGTCGAAGAACTGAACAATCCGGCAGGCGGGCCTTCTCCCCTTCGAATGAGAAACTTCAACAAACTCCGAACGGACGATGCCTTTCGGGCGACAGTTCCTGGCGATAGCTTCCGCCGAGCGAACGCTGCGCGCACCTTGGCATCGACGTGCTCATCGTATTGAGACCAAGAACTGATACCCCATTTGCAAATGAGTTCAGCTATTTGCCCGAGGTCGCAGTTATATGCTGCAACTGTGTGTTGACTTGCTCCTTTCTCGACCAGCAAATGATCGAGGAACCACTCAGCTTCCTCTGCTAATCTGCTTTCTTCCGAAGTACGCATACCGTTGGCTGAATGTACATCATGTCGTGGAGCTGAGGATATCTCTCTCTGAAAAGCTCGCGCATAGCTTTGCGAAGATCGATTTTCTCCTGATTTGATTCTGACTGGTCTTCCGACTTTTGCAGAATCTTGCCACCCCATGCGACGACATAGATCTCATAGGACTGGGAGAGTGCTTCCATCGAACTTATGAAGTCAGGCTGATTGACCCGGTCGTGGTCTACAAATTCGAAACTGCTCACAATGATCCAGCTGGGACTTAGTTCGGTTATCAGTCGTGGATCCCATTCTTTTCGAAGTCCGTCCGGCGGGATGTACCGAATCAATTGTCGATTCTCCTCGAACATCGCACTGAGTCTTGCATTCGCCCCTGGCAGCCCTGTGTCAGGAAAGAGCGGCGGAGTGTAGAACCATGGGTCTGTGACCAATCCTACACTCTCGTTTGCTGCATTGTCCCTAATCCACTTTGCAGTCATATCTCTGGGATCTTCGACCATCATCAAAGTCGTCAGTGGTATGGCCCCATTCTCTGCCCTGATCGAGAATCCGACTGCAAGAATGGCGAGAATGTTGACAATTCTCCAAGATATGCTCCTTTCATGAAGCTTTCCGACAAGGTAACCGAATCCTACTGCTAAGAATGGAAGCAAAGGAAACACATATCGAACGAACTTGACTTCTGCACGACCGATCACCACGTAGTAAGCGATGCAAAACAGCAAGAATGGAAAGATCCACTTCTCTTTCTTATAAACAGCCATACCAAGTCCAATGACTGAAAGCACGAGCGCAAACATTCCGAAGGCGGTCGCAAGATTGACGATGTGATACAACAACCCTGTTGGAGTGTTGGCGAACACGAGTCCATGCCCTTCTGCTGAGTGCGCTAACTCATAGCGAAAATCTCTGAAAAATGCTCCGGATTCGAGCAACACTCCAGGGGTCGCTATGAAGAATCCGATTAGCGTGGCAGTCAATATTAATCCGGCCAACCGCAAGAACGCCTCTCTCGCAGAAATCCACACTGCGAGCCATGCAGAAAGCAGCAACAGTCCCCCTGTGTACTTAGTGCCTGCCGCAAGCCCTATCACGAGCCCCAACACAATGGCAACCTTAGTTTTTCGCTCCGGTTCAGCTACCATAATTCGCCAAATCAACACTGCAGCGACAGCGACCAAAAGAGTAGCAAAGACATCGGGGGTTGCAAATCTCGAATGGACGAGATGTCCGGGAGCAACAAGCAGTGCAATTGAACCAACTGCCGCACCGAGAAGGTTCGTGATCCACACCAGGAGAAGGAATACGATGGCAACTGTGGCAGCGCCCGCGAGTGCAGATACTATTCTTGAGGTCGCAGTTAAGCCACCGAGAGTCTGCCAGGATTCGACCGACTCGCCGACCTGAATCCAACCATAAGTCTTTCCCATTTCGCCGCTGGCCTTCGTTAAGGTGAAGAATAGAGTCCCATAGTTGTAGAATCCTGG
The DNA here is from genome assembly GCA_026129745.1 of Fimbriimonadales bacterium. Taxonomy (GTDB): domain Bacteria; phylum Armatimonadota; class Fimbriimonadia; order Fimbriimonadales; family ATM1; genus JAHCHL01. Next base: position 86,942 of record JAHCHL010000010.1, read on the forward strand.
AGTAAACCACGGCCTTTCGTTTGCCACGAGCACGTTGATCGTCTCGTCAGGGTGGAGCGATTGGTGCCTGGCTTCATTCGGAAGTCCCCATCCAATTCCTATCAGCCGAATCGCAAAAGCAACAACAAAAAAGCTGATTGCCCAGATCGCTGTTGCCCGCTTGGACGGCGGCCTAAGAAATAGGTCCAGCGGTTGCGATTCGATCTTCTCGCTCTTCTCCACTTGTCGATCTTAGCACTGCAAGAACATGTTCGACTACTTCCGCCTTGAACTCAACGCCCATTCCGCATCTCAAAACGTCCCGAGCCAAGAATCCACCACGAACTCCAACCGCATCGCAATAGGCTTCACAAGCGCAAATGACAAACGATTCGATGGGAGCATCAATCGTTGGCCTCGCATGATGACAACGTATGATTGCAAGTAGGTCTTCGAAGCCTCCCATCTCGGCAAGAATAGTTGCGCTTCGCTCCGGGTGTAGTTGGTAAATGCTCCTTCTCGCTGCTTCCGACTTCTTGCTGCTGGAATCTATCAATCCTATATCGCAAATCATCGCGGCTTCGGCACCGCGAACAACGGTAGGCTTCGACAGACCCATTCTTTCCAGAGTAAGTCGCGTCAGGCGCGAAATCGCCTCGCTGCGTCTTGGGTCACCCAAGTGAGCATCAACAACTGCCGCTAAGAGTCGAATTCGAACGTTACGACTCAAAGAGAGTGTCTCCTTGTCTCAGCACCTGGTCGAATGCGTCGACCACGCTTGGATCAAACTGGGACTCACTGCAGCGATAGAGTTCTTCGATAGCGTCTTTGGATTCAATGCATTCGCGGTATGGGTGAGCGGGTTCACCGGTCCCGCCAACCATCGCATCGTAAGCGTCAGCAACTGCGATGATCCTGCTTTCGATCGGAATGTCTTCCCCGGAAAGTCCATCTGGGTAACCGGTACCATCGATGCGTTCATGGTGGTGCCTCACCCACTTGGCAAACTCTGGCTGCGCGATCGACTCCAAAAGGATTTGCTCGCCCAATACGGAGTGGCGTTTGACTTCCTCGAACTCTTCTTCACTTAGCGGTCCAGGACGTTCTAGCAACTCCCGATCGATTGCCACCTTTCCGATATCGTGCACCAGGGCAGCGCCATGGACATGCTTGACTCGGTCAGAGCGAAAGCCCATTTGGGCCGCAATCGCGCTCGCATAGGTTGCCGACCGAAATGAATGCAGATACAAAGCGGTACTCGTTGCACGAATGAGTTCTGCTGCAGACTTGACCTCGTCAAATCCTGATTCGCCTTTCCGGATTGCCAGTGCAGATAGAGGCGCGATCAAGGCCAACAGCCCAATTGGCCCCATGAGTGAACTAAGAGCTACGCCGGCGCCGCCGACTATCGCAGTCCCGGCAACGACTTTTGCGCCTTGTTTTGCTTTCCTAGCATCCATCGCAGTCCCTTGCGAACGAGATGCGGCTTTTTCTTCTTAGGGCCCCGGTTCCCTTCGATTATACAGACAGGACCGGCACGGCAAACGATTCTCACTTTCTCGCGAGAGTCGCGCTGCCCTTAACCTTGATCTCTTCTCGCGGGGCCTGTTCGCCTCTAAAGGTGATCGAGGCCTCGCCTTGGCTGTTTCCGATGATCTTGATCGGCCACTTAGTCTTTTCGTCGAGGTAGTAGTCCACGGTCATGTCGAGCTTCAGGATGATCGAGCTGATTGGAAATGCCGACACCTCGTATCCGTACAACTCAGCAATGTATCCGACAGCGTCGGTATCTTGCTTAAGGCGACCTTGTATCCAAGTTACCTGCTTGCCTTCGAATTCGGTCGACCCCTTGAAAGTGTATTCGTAATCCAGTCTGGCAACCATGTTCTTTCCACGATCAGCACCCGACTCGACGGTCATTGGAGCATAAGCCTTTGTTTCCTTCCATGTGTCGCCCACCGCGACTGGCCTTAGCGGTAGGTTTGGACCCAAGTCGAAAAAGTTAACAAATCCAGCAAGCTGATAAATCTGACTCACGAACGGACCAACGATATCGAGCTGCGGCTCGGCTGCAGGAGTCAAAGTTCTTATGCGATTGGATAGACGCTTGTCGGCAGGTGTTTCGACTTTCACGCCGATTGGCTGATTTGCCCTGCTCAACGTGTAAAGCACGTTCTCCTTGAGCTCGATGGTCTCTGTTTTAGCATCGCCCCATGGAGATTCGCTTTCTCGAATGACAATCGAAGGACGTAAGAACCGCACGTCAGCGACACCGTCTGGCTTAAGGGCCTCGACATTAAAGTCAAACGAGTAACTCACCAAGTATCGAACAGGAAAGTAATTGACGTGTGGGAAGGTCCTGAAATCCATGTCCAACCTGTTCGAGAACTCGTACTTCGCCTTCTCACCCATTCCATAAGTGCGCTCTAAGGAGACTCTATCCTGTGCTCCAACGACTCCGACCGCCAAGGCTGCCAACAACGAAAGGTTCATGGTTTCACTACCTCCTGCCCGGTTTGGGCCATGATGATTGTACTCCCGCATTGAGACGATTCGCTCTAATCGTGGTTACCCTGTTCTGGTGGTCGCTGGTCTTCGGCTCCAGCGGCGAAGGGGCGTCGGGCAGCTGGACCGCCAAACTCCTCGCAGATTGGTTTGGACTGAGCGGCAATGCCCTTGAGGTGACCAACTTTGTGGTTCGCAAGGCTGGTCACGTCTCGTACTACGGAATCTTAACCGCCCTCATCGCTTGGTCGCTATTTGGATTCGTTTTCGCTTGCCGACTCCGAAGCGTCGCCGCCGCGAGCCTGCTGGCTTTAGGAACCGGGGTGTTCGATGAAGTCCGTCAAGCGCAGTTCGATTCACGAACCGGAACACCAATCGACCTAATTTACGACTCTGCAGGAATAGTGCTTGCAGTCATCGTTTTCCTTAGATTGACCCGAGGAAAGTAGTCGTCGAGCGCCTTGCAGTGAACGCGAGCCTTGTCTCTGCGTGCATTCAATGCGATCACAAAAGCTTCGGCTGTGTCAATGGAAGTCAAGCAAGGAACGCCTGTTTCAACACACGCTCTCCGAATCTTCATCGCTTCCAATTCTGCATCCCTGTCCGGGCTCGGCGTATTGATCATGAGTGAAACGGCCCCTGACCTAACTTGTGTGAGGACATTCTCTTCACTCTCGCTAATCCTCATGACCAGCTCCGACGACAGTTTCTGTCCTGCCAAATGCTCGTGCGTGCCCTTCGTCGCAAGAATCTTGAATCCATGTGCAATTAGCTCGCGTGCAATGTCGACAACCCTTGCCTTGTCATCATCGCAAACGGTTATGAGCGCAGTACCAGACTCAGGGAATTTCATGCCTGCACCTAACATCGCCTTCAACAGCGCACTTGAGTAAGTGTGGTCGATCCCCATGACCTCACCTGTCGATTTCATTTCTGGACCGAGGCTTGGCTCAACGAGTGTTAGTTTCTGGAAACTGAACACGGGCGCCTTTACTGCAAACAGCCCTGGGTCTGGTGGCAAGGCAACTGACTCATCCAGCCCAAATGCGTTGACTTTGCTCTGCTCCGGATCCCAAACACCGCTGCAATACCCTTGTTCCTTCAAAGCCATTCCCAACGCGCATCGAGTTGCAATCTTGACCATCGGCAGGCCTGTGACTTTGCTGAGGAAAGGCACCGTCCTACTTGCTCGCGGATTGACTTCAAGAACATAGACAATGCCATTGTCGACGACGAACTGAATGTTCATCAAGCCCTTGACTCCCAACTCCTTAGCAATATCGCATGCAAAGCGCACCATCTGCCTTTGCTCGTCTACAGAGAGAGTGACAGCGGGATAGACCGCCATGCTGTCTCCACTATGTACACCTGCGCGTTCGACGTGCTCCATGATTCCTGGAACCAACGTGTCGACACCGTCCGAAATGACGTCGACTTCCGCTTCCTTGCCCAACACATATTTGTCCACCAACACAGGCGCTCTGCTGCTGGCTCGTGTGGCCGCTTCCATATAGTTGCGCAATTCGTTTTCATTCCAAACAATCTCCATCGCGCGCCCACCAAGAACGAAGCTCGGCCGCACAAGAACTGGATATTCGATGCTGTTTGCAACACGAATAGCTTCATCTACCGAAGCGACACCCTTTCCAGGTGGTTTAGGAATGCTCAGCTTTGTAAGGAGTTGTTCGAAGAGATCGCGATCCTCCGCCGCTCGAATCGATGCAGGCGAGGTACCCATCACAGGGAGTCCACTCTCCTCTAATCCATCGGCAAGGTTAATTGCAGTCTGTCCTCCGAATTGAAGCATGACACCGGTGACGCCCTCGTGCGCGGCAACATTTAGTGCGTCTTGTTTGGTAACTGGATCGAAGTACAGTGCATCGGCCGTATCGAAGTCCGTGCTTACCGTCTCTGGGTTGTTGTTGAGAATTACGGAACGATATCCGAGCGCGTGCAGTTCCCACGCGCAGTGCACACAAGAATAGTCGAACTCGATTCCTTGCCCTATCCGAATCGGACCGCTTCCCAAAACCAAGATGGCAGGCTTAGAAGTATCGCTCACGAAATCGTCTTCGCGATCGGGTGATGAATAGTAATAGGGAGTTTTGCTTTCGAACTCTCCTGCGCATGTGTCGACCATCTTGAAGCTTCTCGCTTCGGGTTCAACCGCTCCCTGCACAAGCGATTCGATACGATCCAAAAACCAAGGATCGACTCTCGATAGCTCATTGACGCGCTTCACCCCCCAATTCCTGCGCAACGCTTCGCAAATTGCCCATAGTCGATCATCCGTCGGAACTCTTACCGACTTTTCCAACGCGTCTTCCGTCATCGAACTGAACTTTGGATCCTTCAAATTGTCCGTATCGATTTCAAGACCTCGAACGGCTTTCATCAATGCGCCTTCGAAAGTCCGATCGATCGCCATGACTTCGCCCGTTGCTTTCATTTGTGTTCCAAGTCGCCTATCGCCGCTTGTGAACTTATCGAACGGCCATCGAGGAATCTTTAGGACGCAATAATCGAGCGCCGGTTCAAAACACGCCTTCGTAGTCTTGGTAACGGCATTGTCGATTTCATCCAAGGTCTTGCCAATTGCAATCTTTGCCGACACCCTTGCGATCGGGTAGCCCGTCGCCTTCGAAGCTAACGCAGATGATCGCGAAACGCGCGGATTGACCTCAATGACATAATAGTCGAAAGAGTTCGGATTGACTGCAAGTTGAACGTTGCATCCACCTTCCACTCCCAACGCTCGTATGATCTTGAGCGACGCGCTTCGTAAAATGTGATACTCGACATCGGACAGTGTCTGCGATGGCGCGATAACGATGGAATCGCCTGTGTGGACTCCCATCGGATCGAAGTTCTCCATGTTGCAAATCGTGATGCAGTTGTCTGCACCGTCTCGCATGACTTCGTATTCGATCTCTTTCCATCCCAAAAGTGACCTCTCCACCAATACCTGTCTGCGCATGCTGAGCTGCAATCCTAACCTCCCGATCTCCAACAACTCTTCCGGAGTGTTGGCTATCCCACCTCCTGTGCCGCCGAGCGTATAAGCAGGACGCACGATGCACGGGTAAGGAGCTTTTGGAATCAAGTCCTGAAGTTGCTCTTCAGATTCGACGATCCAGCTTTCCGGTACAGGCTCGCGAATCCCTTTCATCAAGTTTCGAAACTCTTCGCGATCCTCTGCCAATCGGATAGTCTTGAGTGGTGTTCCAAGAAGTCTGACGTTGTAATCATCGAGGATTCCCGCTTCCGCAAGTTGAGTTGCAAGATTGAGTCCGGTTTGGCCGCCAAGCGAGGCAAGCAAGCCATCGGGGCGCTCTTGTGCAATCACTCTCTCGCAAAACTCCACGGTAAGCGGCTCGATGTAGACGCGATCGGCCGTTTCAAGATCGGTCATGATCGTCGCCGGATTGCTGTTGATCAGCACGACTTCCAAACCTTCTTCTCTAAGTGAACGACACGCTTGCGAACCGGCATAGTCAAACTCTGCGGCTTGTCCAATAACAATTGGGCCGCTGCCGATGACAAGCACTTTCTTCATGCGCCGGCCCTCTCAATGCGTTGAATAAACTCTTCGAAGTATGGCCTGCTATCCCAAGGCCCTGGTGCCGCTTCAGGATGATATTGAATGCTCATCGCACCGTATCCCTCGTGACGCAAGCCCTCAACGGTTCCATCATTGAGGTTCACTTGTGTTATCTCGGCACCTGTTCCAACGAGCGATTCGGGATCGACGGCATAACCGTGGTTCTGACTCGTAATCGTAGTCTTGCCGGAAACTAAGTCTTTGACTGGATGATTGCTTCCACGATGACCAAACTTCAACTTGAACGTTTTGCCGCCGATTGCATGGGCGATCATCTGATTGCCAAGACAAATGCCGAACATCGGAACTTTCCCGAACAATCCCCGAACTGTTTCCATCACGTTGCCCAAATGCACTGGGTCACCCGGCCCTGGTGACAGCAGCACTCCGTCCGGCTTCCATCCCAAAATTTCATCCGCCGTAACGGATTGCGGCAGAACAATCGAGCGGCAGCCGAGCGCAGCGAGCCGACGCAAGATGTTGAACTTCAGCCCGCAGTCGACAACGACAATCTTGTGCTTGTATTCAGTAACCGGATCATCGAGGTCCTCTTTGCCTGCTGTTCCCCATGCATAGGGAGCCGGAGTGCTAACCATCGAGACGAAGTTTTGTTCACCGTAGTCGAGAATTGAATCGAGCACTTCCCTAGCTTCTTCGATCGGCCTCGATGTCACCATCCCCATGGTCACACCCGCGCTTCTAATGTGTTTGGCAAGTGCCCGCGTGTCAACTCCCTGTATCCCCGGCACCTCTTTCTCGCGCAAGAATTGGTTGAGCGTTTTCCTACTGCGCCAGTTGCTCGGTGCCTCGCAAGCCTCCCGCACGATCAGAGCGGTCGGTTGCACTCGGTCGGATTCGAAGTCGTCGTCGTTGATCCCGTAATTGCCGATCAGCGGATAAGTGAGCAACACCATCTGCCCCGCATAACTCGGGTCGGTGAGAATTTCCTGATACCCGGTCATGCCCGTGTTGAACACGACCTCGCCAAAACCGTCGGTCTCGGCGCCCAGCGGTTTCCCGCTGAACACCTTTCCGTCTTTCAGGATCAGGTGCCGTTCCAATGCCTCGATCGTGGCTCACGCGCGCAAGGGCCGGGTCGCCTTGCTCGGGGGAACCCGCGCAGTATACCACTAAGCGCGGTTAGATTACGCCGCTCTCTGGCTTAAAGACTGATCGTCTAATCCTATTAATTTCAGCCGGCCAACGTCTCGGCTCGATCTCAAGTCACCTTCCCGGATTTCGGTTGAACGTCATTCGTGCAGAAAACGACACGCGCTGACCGCCTTTCAACACACCAACCGAAACGGTCGGCTGAACTTCAACTCTCTGAATCTTTGCATCCGCGAGAAATGCTTGCATATGCAGGTCACTCTCAAAACCGTACGCCGCAGCGTTGTTCGCCAGAGACTCCTTCAAATACCTCTGCGCCGCATCGTCGAGCGCTGCAGTGGACTGCCCTTCCTTCGGAAGCGTTCGGTCTCCCAGCAGAGCTGCGCGTAAACCTTCCTGTGCCATCGTGTATTTCCGAAACTGAGATTCAAGCTGATCGCTCAAGATCTGTGCAAACTTCTGCACCGCTTCGGTCTTTCTAACGCTCGGAACACTGGTCTTAGAAAAGCAAAAGATCACCTGATCTGGGTACGGCTTGACCGTGAACTGACTCTTTAGCCCTTCCTCAAAGCGCTTCGAGTCTTCGGTCGACGGTTCCGAGTTATAGAATGACGCGTTGGGCGGTTCCTCCGGAAATGGTAATTGGAGGGCTAATTGTCGCTTTCCGTCGCTGATCGTGATGTTGACTTCGCATGAAATTCGTATTTGAGTCTGGTCATTCGACAGAAGCGGTCCAGCCTCTCTACCAATCAAGGTATTCAATAGCAAGCGCTGAACCCCTCTCCGCGCATTTTCATCAATCGTTCCAAGAGTTAGCGTGGAGCTGGCGGACCGAACACAAGCTTCGAGGCTGGCAATTCCACGCAACACTTCATCGAACGCTGCCAGGTTGTACAGATTCTCGTGATAAACGAAAAACGCGTTCGTCTCCTGGTCGACCACGATCTTGTAACCATGACGTTCCGCTTCGTCCTTCCAAGATTCGAGGGGCTTTGCTAGAAAGGCCTTTTCTTCTGGCGACGGCAGATCGTGCGTTGCTAAGACGACCAGTGGCAGACTATCCTGTGCTGCAAGAATGAGATAAGCTATTGCAAACATCTTACTATCCGCCCCCCGGGTCGCCACCACCACCTATAAGCGAATCCTCCGACACAACCAGCTCGTGGTTCCCACGATCTACTCGGACGCGCATATAGGGTCCCTCGTACGGATCTATATGAGTAAGCTGTTCTTCCCCACCCATGTTCCACCACTTTAGTTTCCAGCGCTTTACGCTTGTTGCAGAAACAGTTCCGCCCGTTTGCGTAGTGATATTTACAGTCGTGTCGAACATTGTTGCCCAATACGGATTCCAAGGTGGATTCGTCTCTGGCGAGCCTATGCAATAGCTGGGTAGACCTGTGACATGGGTCCGAGTTTCAACCGTGATTGCAGCACCGGACGGATTGTATTCTGTGCGGAGCGTGACCTCCTCCCTCATCGCCGGAAACATTTCATTTATGCGAACCCAGCCTGGCTCAATTAGCGAGCCGCCGAGGGAAGAGAGAGAGCGCACTGATTCCATGATCTTCCTCCAAATGCCTTTACCAGCCCCCCGTAGGGTACTGAGACGTCAAGAATAGCAGAGAGTTACGGCAATCAATGAAAATAGCTCGCTCCGTTCACATCCAACACCACCCCACTCAGGTACATCGCTTCGTCACTCAACAAGAACGCAGCGGCTGCAGCGCAGTCTTCCGGCGAAGCAACCCTGCCCAGCGGAATCCCCGCCTCGATCTCCGCGCGGCGAGTTTCCATTCCGGGCCTCGTCATCGCGGTCTCCACCCAACCCGGCGCAATCCCAAACACTCCGATCCCCTTCGCCGCGAGTTCCACCGCAAGAGAACGCGTCAAATTGATCTGTGCTGCTTTGCTGGCGGCATACGCAGCGGCACCCGCCTCTCCGCGATATCCGACCCGCGAACAAACATTGAGAATTCTCGCGCCCCGCGCCGCCGACTTCACGAAGTATCTCGTCAAACGCAAAGTCGAAAGAAAATTCGATTCATAGTGCAGCCGCCACGTCTCCTCGAACTCTCCATCTGACTGCACGTCGAATGCCATCGGTTTGTAGACCCCTGCGTTGTTCACAAGCGCCGAAATTTCACCAACCGAAACCGCCCAATCCCACAACCTTTTGCAGACGTCGCCAGATGACAAATCCGCGCCGAACGGAGCAGCGATACCGCCTGATTTCGACGCCACTTCCTCCGCATCCGCCTTTCTTTCGCGATAATGAATGAGCGGCACCCATCCATCCTTCGCAAGCTGCAATGCTATCGCGCGTCCAATTCCACGTGAGGCGCCCGTCACGAGCGCGAGCCGAGACATGGGCGACAGTTTACGTCAAGGATGATACTTCCGATACAAATCTGCGCTTCGAACGAAGCTTCCCATCCACGATCCCTGAACAGAAGCGTGTCCCCACGCCTGCTCGATGCATTCCGCAAACACATCCGCTGCAGTCTCGACATCGATTCGCTGCCCTTCGGGAGTAACCAGCGTCACCCAATATCGAGGATCTTCCAACTCCACGTCTTCAGGGGCCACGATGTTCCCACCATCGGTCCTCCAAACGCGAAACACCCTCGCTTCGAACTGGCGTATCGGAGCGGTCGCAGTGAGTGCGTGAATACTCGGTCTTCGGTGCAGGATCAGCAACGCCGCGCAAATAACTGCAGCCAGAATCAATACGCCACCGCATACTTGTAGAAAGGAGCCAATGCCCTCCAGGCCCGACACCGACTTTGAAATACTACCGAACAGAGAGAGGATGATCCCCGTGGCCGCCGCGGATCCTAAAACGATGTAGTAAAGAGTGTCTCTCTGCACTATCGCAAACCCTGTTAGCTCAATACCGACTGCAGCCTGTTTTCGTTTCGGGGCATCGAGTCGAAGAGCCTCCTTCTTGCAGGAAGATCATGACTTAGAAATTCTATCCAAAAAGGGAAAATCGCTTTAGCAACTTGTCCTGCTCCTTTCAAAAATGCCGGTGGTTCATCGATTTCAAGAATCTTTCTCATCGCTATCAGTGTTTCTCTTGAAACGACGAATGCAGGCCATCCCTCTTCTGCCTCACCTGCGGCGATCGTGCCGCCTGCTCGAGGACAAAGGATCGTTCGTCCAAGCCTAATCTCTCTTCCGCTAACTGCAGACACAGCGAGTTCCGGCGTCATTCCAACAAGTGACAGTAACTGAAGATCACCCCAGCAAAGCGGAGCCAGCGGTTCGCGAGCGGACTCGATCGCCTCAAGTACCGCAACGCACAAACGGAAAGCTTCGTCATGGCTCTCGCCAGGATGCAATGCCGCGTCGACCACTTCGAGCCACGCAAGCGAAACGCTCAAACGCGTGAAGTCAGACCTAAGGGCCGGGAAGCTTCTCGTCGGCTGCGCCTGAACGATGTACTCGGCCTGCTTTCCCTTTGCAAGCTCGACAGTCGAACGCATTAGCGGCTCAGTTATTGCAGCAAGTTTGCTTCGTGCCTTTCGCGCTCCTCTTGCAATAGCGATGACTTTGCCTCTCTCTTTGGTGAGCAACGAAACCCGCCGGTCGGCCTCGGAAGAGTCCCACCTTCTAAGCACCACGGCATCGACCGTGGAGGTTGTCATCCTACAGCGGTGGACCGAGTCGCAGCCACTCGATTAGTAGGTAGTAAGCGCGATCGATGAACAGCACGAACCGGGTCATCATCGTCGTACCGAAAATCGCACCGAGACCGATCATGAGCAGCCACCGGCCATATTGAGCTGACTTTTGGACAAGTTTGTTCTTTTGTTCGAAACTATAAAGGAAGTAGCTAAGAACGACCAAAAACGTGATGACAAGGACCAGGTTGCTGATCGCCGTCGATACTGCCAAAGAGCCGGGAGCGTCACCGCTCGCGACAAGACCCAACTTGTTTGGAATGATCGGAACCGTCGTAGCAGCCAATTGCGGCAGAAACTCTTCCTGAAATGCGCTGAACTGCTGACCAGCCCACAGTCCAAGCAATATTCCAATCGGTATTCGACTCAGCCATGCCTGCTTTCGACTAAAGACAAACAAGCCAAGGAAACCAATTGGCAACAGCACTGCCCACGCCCATCTGCCGAGCATCATTGGCATCGCCTCAGTTGGTGCCTTGCCAAGCATAGCGTCCCACCAGCGTTCCGCAAGAATCTGAGTCCAAGCTACGACGACCGCATAACCGGCTGCAAGGCCAACAAAGATGTGTTCGACGAACCGATAAAACTTGTTCTCACGATAAAGCAGGCTGTAGATTCCAAGAGTTAGAAGCGCACCGATCGTAATGACCAGCAACGGGGGCATGATCTGCCAATCTTCCTTTTCACTGAACTTCTGCCACCAATCGCGCCCGAAAATGCTCTGGTCCATTTGCGAAATCACGGTCATCATGATGAGCTACCACCCTTACGAACCATGACCATCGCAATATTGCCGAACACGACCGCGACTATAAGCAACATCAGGGCAAAAGCGAGCGGGCCCATGTACCGCTTGCCTGCCGCAATGTTGATCATTCCGTCTTGACTGCCGTACTTTTCTTCGAGCAAAGTCTCGTAGTCGAATGCGCCCTTCGCGCCGATTGCTAATCCCACAAGCTGCCCGCTCGCATAGTAAGGAATGTTTTCTGCGCTCATGACCGCGGTGCAGAACAATGCAAGATCTGTCTTCGACCTCATTCGCTGATACCAAACGTTGATGCTCGCAGAAGCTGTGACAAGAATGACTGCCTTGCAGTCGGACAAGTCGTTGATGTTCTCCATAACAGGAGTTCCAAGAACTCCTTTTGCAGCAAGCTCTTTTCGGATGTTGTTCACCATTCCGAACACATAATTGTACGCATCCGGGAAATAGCCGCCGATTACGTAGTCACGATTGAGTTCGTAGTTGTTGTTTCCAGGCTCCTTGGCAACCTCTTCAAGATTCACTCGCGCAACTTCAATAGCTTGCGGGTCGATCGAAGTTAGGATGATCTTTACGCGCTTTCTCATAAGGTGTCGCATCAACGCTTGGAACTGGCTCCGACTCTCGCCTCGCGTACTGTTCGTCCAGTCGCTTTGAACAACGACTACGTCGCCCTCTTTCATCGCGTCGATGCTTGCAAACAGATCTTGTGTCTTAGCTGATACAACATTGTCGGCATCGATTGGGGCGACAATTTGCCACCCTACAAGCAACATGAGAATCAGGTACAGAATTCTCCGATCGAGATTGAGAAGCGCTTGCCAGACTTTCATTCTGTTACACCCCTTTCCAGTCCCATCAGTATTCGCATTCCCATCGCAAGATAGCCGAGCGCGAGTCCCAAGTTGATCGCACGAATCGCCGGGGTGTTTAAGTATGCGAGTATCCAGTCGCTAATCGAGTCAATTCTAAAGTTGCCCGGAAATGTCCCGCTCTCAAGTCCGCTGGTCAATGCAAGTCCAAGTGGCACGAAACTCAACAATATGATTAGCGCCGTGAACATGAGAATCGTCGCTTCAATCGATCGAATTCGAAACGCTCGGAACGCCGCAGACAGAATAAAGAAAGCAATTAAGCTGAATGTCGCTGCGTCGAGTACTTGCAGCATGTCCGTAAACACGAATCTCTGCCCTTGCGCCACAAAGCTTCTCGATTGCTGGGCTCGGATTCCACCTCTTGCAAGCGCCGCGACACCACTATCGAGTTGTCCGCTCGACAGCGCAGAATCGACTTGCTCATTGGCAGCCTGAATTTCAGATTCATAGGTTGCCCTGGCTTCGGCAAGCCTTGCCTCGTATTCAGATTTCGTCAATTCACCCTTTCGGAATCTACGAAACGCGTCTTGCTCGACGTTCTGCCGATTGGTGAGCGCTTGCGCCTCGCCTCCTATCCGCGCGAAGTCGGCCCAGCGCTGGTTCATCGAACCATCGCTTGCAGCAATGTTCAACTCCGCCAGCGTGACGTCTCTAGACTTCGTCGAGCTGAAGTTTGCGAAACCGAAGAAGATCATCGTGAACATGCTCAACAGCAAGATCCCACTGAAAAACCAGTCTTTCTGCGCTTTGAGCAACCTTCCAAAGTGAACACGAAAGATGCTAATCACTCCAAGCACGAGCAGCATCGACGCGATGATCTGTGCGGTCGATGAAGCCGCAGGTAGCCCTGCTAACCAGTTGCCAATAATTGGCACCGGAGCAACAACTTCGCCGGTCGGCAAACGATGTTTTGGTATGAGCCATTCAGCAATGTAGTAGAAGCCGCACAAAAAGACGACCGTTACGATGATCGGTTTGCGAAAGTTGCTCGGCACCCTCGACAAAAAGAAGAAGAGAATCGAGGTAAAGACAATTGTGCCTACAACCCACCAGAAAATCGGTTGACTGAACAGAGGGTCCGCTGTTCGCTCCATCGCCCAGAAATTAGTTCCTGGCGGGGCGTCCTGAGCAAGCAGTTTGCCGAATTGATTCACCTTACTGCCTCCTCGCCTTGGTTAGTTTTAGGAACCATGAATCTGTTCTGTAGTCCACATACTGTTGGCCAGTCTGCTGATAGACGGCTCGCTCTTCCGCGCTCAGCGTTTGCAAGTCAACGGGTTTTAGCTGGTTGAAAGAATGAATGGCAACCGCACCTAACACGAAGGCCATGAACAGCATTTTCGCCCAGTCCACGCCAATAAGGCTTCCCAGCAATACTGGCTGCCTTCCCAGATACGCGCTAGCGGCATAGAACTCATCGCCAAGCAAGACGTAGTCGCAAGCCGCGATGAAGAATGGAGTTTGAGTCGTTTGCGTCGATGCTGCTACTTGAATCGCTCCCACGATGTTTGCGTTCTCAGCAAAGATCATGGACTCTGCGTAAAACTCGCCCATAAAGAATGCAGCGGCGACGCGTTCGCGTTGAATGATGCCTGCGACGCCAGATGCAAACGCGAATTGGCGATCAGAGACAAATCGAACGCTGTCCGAATCGAATTGCTCTGGCACTCCTTCGCTCAAATAAACATCTCTTGCTATCTCTTGCGCCACGCCAAAAACAGCTGGATTCGCAGTCAGCAAGCGAATGGGCGTGGCGAACCTTGCTGCTGACCTGATGACCGAACCAAAGACCGTCAACGCCTGAACAGAGATGCCATCGAGCGCGCCGATCCCCGGAACCATCAAAACTGGCCGCGCAGTTTCCGTCGCGCGCCCGATCGCCTCATCGATCTGGTCCAATCCGGCAATTCTTCTGATGGTAAGAGTCTTCGCCCCTTGCGCCCTCATGACATTGAAGACAATGAAAAAGGCGACAATGATGACCGTGCCGATTAGCATCCAACCACGCTTAGAGAACTGAAGCATGCCCGACCAGCTTGCAGTTCCATCGAGAAGCTGAGAGTCGACGAACGCGCTAGCATCGTCTATCGTTGCGAATTCAACAGTCCGAATGAGCTCGACTCCCTCAGCGGAATCAGGACCAGTTATGTCGAGGGTGAAGCCCCCTGTCGGCGATTGCCAACCGTAAAGTTGAAAGTCGCTGAGTGTGCGCGCCCATTCCAGGCTTGCACCAAGCTCTTCGCTTCTGGATTCAATCCATTCCAACTGATTGGGAGTCCACTCGTCGAACTCCTCCCTTGCTGCATCCGCACTTGGAAAAGTCTTGCTTTCCGTTACGGTCAGTCCACCCAGGCCGTCGCTTGAAACAAGATCAACCACCGCCGATCCATCTGGCATTTCGTACATGTAGATCGGACCGGAACCAGAAGAAGCCAAAAGCGAACTGGAAATCGCGCCGAGTGCAGATACCCGCGAGGCGCGCAATCGGCTCACTGGGCTCAGGGAACCGGTTCCTCGAAGCTCCTCCGTTTTGAGCCAAGCTTCCGCATCAGCTTTGTTTCCAAATGGAATGGACTCCAAGACCGTCACCGCTCCATCAGCGACCTGAATCCGATCGACAATTGTCTGTAGCGATTGCAATTCCCAGAGATAGAACGAGACGTTATCCTGAACAAACGCCTGCTTGACTCCAGCCTTTGCGAAAAGCGACTTGGTTCGCGACTCCATGTAATCTGCCTCGCTGCCAAATCTCTTTCCGCCGCACCCAACTGTAAAAAGCACAAGCACGGCTACAAGGAAGCAGAAAGACAGCCTTGTCATGACGCGACCTCCTTGGGTTCTTCCTTGTTCTCCAGCCTTTGAATAAGCAACTCTATGTTTCGCCTGTCGCTGACGAACTGCGAGTATTCATCTACGGACCTGAAACCGAAGAAGGGCATGACGAACGGCGACACCGCGATCATCGCGTGCGCTGCAATGTTCGCGAGTGGCTTATGCATTTCAAGAAACAGTATCGCCGGAGTCTCGAGTTTTCTCTTCGAGATCTCTTCCGATACCCTCCGAATGATCGTCTCTCTCTGCTCGTCCGTCAGCGGGCTGTCCCAGATCGCTGGCATGTTTAGCTCTCCAATACGATATCGCGGCCTCGATCTCCTGCAAGTTCCCATCCGCTCTCAAAAAGACTCCGCGAAAGGGAGCCGTCCGGCTCGAGGTTGCAAGGGGCGACAGTTTGACACCATCCAGGCCCGAGATAACTCGCTTCACTTCCGCCCAAGGAATCGAAGAGGTCGCAATCCCGACTCGACAAGTGGCCCCTTCCGGCCCGATCTCGTAGCGTACTGGCAACAGGAAGTCTGCCAGAGCTACCACGATGATCAAAGCGCAGAGCAAGAACATCCACCAGTTGCCCACCAAAGCCACGCCAAGGGCTCCGGCCGCGATTGCGACCACAACCACAAGCACTGTTTTTGCCGGCTCCCGCCGGGCCAAGTGGACTGTCCAACATAGTTTTTCCGGTGTTCGCTCTTTCATCCTTAGACTTCGAAGTGGACGGGATAGATTCGCTCACTTTACACGGTGAAGCCCCGGAATGATGGTTTTGTCGAAGGGAATGGAACCGGCTGCAAAGAAGGTCAGGCAACTGACCGAAGTGCTTCAAACCAAGGTGCGAGCCCAGTTTCAGGCTCGCACCTTGGACAAAGAGACCTGTGGCGTTATCGAACTTTGAACTTACCGTCGAAGTCCCTGCCGTCAACTCTCGATTTCAATTCAATTTCATGAAACGAGCTGCCGTCTTTCGAGAGTTTCAGTTTGCCGCTGCCAGAGACCGTCCTTCCGAAAGCATCCGTGAGCCGAAGCTCGATGTCGTCGGACCCACGCTTATGGGTATAGGTACCTGCAAATGCGTGGTGGCCTCGAGAGTCGTGCCATTGGGAGGTGAACCGACCGTCAGGCAGCAGAACAACGATGACTCGCTGGACTCCCATGCGGTAGTTGCCGTGTTTGATCTCGCCTTGGCCGAAGACCTGCCAGTTGTAGTCGAAATAAGGTCCGCGAGGCCCGCCGATGCCGCCGCCGGAGTCGAACTGAGCCATGAACCTTTCGCCGTTGGCAAAGCCGCTGACGAACGCCCGAGTGACGAACCTGCGATCATTCGAATAGATCAGCGTCCCGCTGCCCGACGCACGGCCGTCACCCATCGCTCCATTGATTTGCAAGTCGATGGAGTTCCCGGATCTCGGCGTCCAGTAGCCCTTGAAATTGTAGGACCATCTGCCGACGAAGCTGGCAAAGAACTCGCCGTTCGGCGACAAACGAATGTCAATTTCCTGCACTCGAGTGGTTCCGCCACGACTCAAGTTCACGGTTCCTGAACCGTGCTGGCGAACTTGGGCGGGATAGGCAAAGCCGTGTCCAGGACCATATCCGAAGCCGGGGCCTGACGGTGGTCCGCCATAGCGATACGGCCCAAACGAGAGAGAGAAACCGGATCGATTCGCAAATCCAGAGATGTCGATCCGCTCAACAGTATTGAGTTGTCTTCCAAAGCTTACAGTTCCGCTTCCTGAGGCGCGTCTGTCGCTGAATGCGTTCTCAACAAACAGCCGGATGCTGGTTGAGCCCCCAGGGCTCCAAGTTCCAAACATTCGATGCCTGTCTCGACCGATCACATGGAGTTCGAAGCCCCCATCGCGCCGAAGGTGAAGCTCGACTCGCTCGACCTGCATCTGCTTGGAACCATCCCAGCGCAGCAGTCCGTCGCCGCGCCCATGCGAAAGGCCCATTGAGTACGCAGCTTGCGGCTGAGCTGCTGCAGATGCAGCAACCGACAAGACTCCGGCAATGGTCATGATTCGAGCAAGATTGGCAACAAGATTTGTTCTCAACTTCATTGTCTTGAACCTCCTTGGTTTTGCCTAATGAACGTCTAAGTATGCCCAGCGTTACGCTGACTGCAATCGACATGGGCAAATATGCCTGGAAACTATTCGACTCTTAGTATTGTTGAAATTAACGGCGCACTTTAACTCAACGCCAACCAGAGAACAGACTACTGACAGATTGATCCAAGTGAATTCTTCGAATTGCTTCTCCCAAAAGTGGAGCCGCTGACAGCACCGTAAGTTTTGGAAACCTCTTCCGAGTCTCAAGTGGAATTGTATCGGTACAAATAACTCTGCTTACAGGGCCTTCCTGCAATCTTTGTGGCGCACTAGCGCTGAACACCGCGTGCGTGCATGTTACAATCACATCTGAAGCACCTCGACGCAGCAATGCTTCTGCCCCATGAATCACAGAACCACCGCTATCAACGATGTCGTCGATCATTACTGCAATCTTCCCTTCAACGTCACCGATGATCTCCATAATATCGACTTTTCCAGGCTCTGGCCGCCTCTTGGCAATAATAGCTAGTGGTTTGCCCAAATGTTCAGCAAGCGCTCTTGCTCGCGCCACTCCTCCGACATCAGGCGAAACTACGACGACATCTTGCTCTGAATATCCTTCACTGACTAAGTATCGTCCGATCTCTGGCCCCAGATACAGATGATCGACAGGAATGTTAAAGAACCCTTGAATCTGTTCTGCGTGAAGATCGCAAGTTAGGATTCGGTTTGCGCCCGCCATTTCGATTAAGTCCGCGATGAGTCTTGCAGTAACTGGTTCACGAGGCTTAATCTTCTTGTCCTGGCGAGCATAACCGTAGTACGGCATAACGACCGTCACTCTTCGAGCAGATGCGCGCCTAAACGCATCCAGCATAATGAGCAACTCCATGATGTTGTCGTTCGTTGGATAGCAAGTAGGCTGAACTAAGAAGATGTCGCATCCTCGAGCGCTTTCATTGACTTGTACCTGCGTTTCTCCATCGCTGAATCGTGTGCAAGTCAATCTCCCCATTTGAACGCCGAGATAGTCTGCTATATTGTGTGCCAGTTCGGGATGAGCGTTGCCAGTAAACAGCCTCATCATCGACAGATCGCCGTTTGTGTTCGCACTCCCATTCTCCTGCGCTATGACTTCTTCTTTTTTCGCCATCTTTCGGCCCAATGCTCCTTGATTTCTTGCCTTGATCTTCCGATCGCCAACGAATCGCTCGGCACATCCTTTGTGATTGTGCTTCCAGCTGCAGTAATTGCTCCCTCTCCGATCGTCAATGGAGCGACCAAAGTTGAATTCGATCCTATAAAGGCTTCGTCTCCTATGACTGTTCTATGCTTGCTAAATCCATCAAAATTGCAGGTGATCGTCCCCGCTCCAATATTCGCTTTTGCTCCGACTGTCGCATCGCCGATGTAAGTCAAGTGTGATACGCTTGATCCATCACGCAGTTCACTTGCCTTGACTTCCACAAAGTTCCCAATCTTGACTCCATCGCCAATCACAGTGTGAGGACGCAAGTTTGCAAAGGGCCCTACTCGACAATCATCGCCAACAATGACTCGATTCACATGGCTCATATGCACTAAGCAATTCGACCCTATCTGCGAGTCGGTAATTCTTGTCGACGGGCCGACTTCGGAGTTGACGCCAATCGATGTCTTTCCTTCCAAAACCGTCATCGGCCTGATTATGCAGTTCTCTCCAATCGTAACATCGACTTCGATGAATGTCGAGTCCGGATCGTCGATGGTCACACCGCTGAGAGCTAATTCCCTAAGGATCCTCCTCCTCATGATCTTAGAAACCTCGGCAAGCTGCCAGCGATCGTTGACGCCTAACAGCAACTCAAAGTCGTCGAATACTACTGCAGTGCAAAGGCCGCCAGATTCATTGATCATTCCCACAAGGTCGGTTAGGTAATACTCGCCCTTCGCATTGTTGTTGGACACTTTCGGGAGCAAGTCTCTAAGCACGTCAGCTTTGAAGCAATAGAAAGATGTGCCGACTTCTCGAATTTGCTTCTCAGATTCGGTCGCGTCAAGCTCTTCGACAATCCGAACCACACGGCCAGCATCGTTCCTTATGACGCGACCGTACTTTCTTGGATCTGCCAAGACACAAGTGGCAACGACTCCGTCTGCGTTGCTCGATTCCATTTCAGCAAGCAGACAATTGAGGGCGCTGCCAGTAATCAAGGGAGCATCCCCGGGACCAATGAATACCGGGCCGCTGTGACTCTCCAAGAGAGGCATTGCTTGCAGCGTTGCGTGCGCCGTGCCAAGCTGTTCTGCTTGGAGAGCATATTGGTAACCCTCGCCAAGCACTCCTTTGACATCCTCTCCGCCGTGCCCATAAACGACGATCGGCCGGCTGACGCCGGCTTGGCGCATCGCCCTACCAGCGTGATCCGCCATGGGTATGCCACAAACAGTGTGCAGAACCTTTGGCAACTCAGACTTCATGCGAGTGCCTTTTCCAGCGGCTAGAACGATTCCTGCAGGCTCCGACAAGGGTGCCTATTATGCCCGACCCTAAAGATCGCTCGGCGAAGGCCGACAATCCTATCGGGAGTCCCAGTTCGCTGGGACGAAAACCTCAAGTGACATATGAGGAATCGGCATGGAGAACATTGATTGCCCTACAGCCAAGCAGTCGCTCCTTGCGTACCTCACTGGCCGACTCGATGGCACAGGAGAGGGCGCAGAGTTCGAGGCGCACGTCAAAGAATGCGATGTGTGCCGTTCACTGATCGGCGACCGGCGACGAGCGCTTCAACTGCTCATCGCAGCTATCGATGAGAAGCCAGAGAGCGTAACAACGCCGGCATCGGTGCCTGGCTTGAAGAAGGGCCAAATTCGACTGCTGGCAGTAAGCGGCGTACTTGCCGTTGGATTGATCTGCCTGAGTTATTTCGTGCAGCCTGGATCCTCGCTGCTCGGTGAAAAGTTTGGCGACGCCATGCCACCAGTCCAAAGGCCAACAGCATTGACAAGCGGTCCACCTCCTGACACGCGAGCACAGATTGCTGAAGAGACAGAGGAAGTCGTGGCAACGATGCCTGTCGTTTCCGAAGAGCCTGAGCCTCCGCCATCTGTCGCCGAGAAGCCTGCAAACGCCAAACCGCTGGAAACCGCTTCAAAACCAAAACACAAGGCAACGCCCCGAAAGACTCAGCCGATCGCAAAGCCACCGGAAGTGAATCGAGTCGAAGTCTTCGATGCTTCTGGGAAAAAAGTGGGAGAAACCATCCGACCCAATTAGGAGACCAAAATGAAAAGCATCATCATCGCAACTGCCGTCCTTTTTTGCTCGCCATTTGCCGCTGCGCAAGGAAGCGGAGCAACAGCGACTTCACCAGACGGCAATGTGACCGTTACGTCAAACGGACTCGACGTGCGTACTGTCCTATACGACTTATTCAAGCAAGCCGACAAGAGTTTTGTCAGCGATGTTGGAATGTACTTTTCCCTGTACCTTACGTTGAACAACGTGTCGTTCGATAAAGCTCTTGAAATGATTTGCAGAACCGCTGGCCTTAGTTTCACCATTGAGGACGGCGTGTACATTTTCTCTCGAACGAGAATTGGAAACTCTACGCAGCGAGCTTCGACGCCAAAGCCGCTCGACCCGTCCGTTTTGAATAAGCCGCTGACCATTCGAGTCGAGCAGATGGAGCTGAAATCTGTGCTCGAAGAGATTGGGAAACAAGTCGGGGTCCAAATTGAACTGGCTTCAAACGTGAAGCCCTTCAAAATCAATGCATACCTCATCGACACCACGCTCCGATTTGCATTGAACTCGATCACCCAATCCGCAAAGCTGATGTATACGCTGACGGATTACGGCACGATCATGGTTAGCGACCCAGAGTCCCCAATTCAAACCAGTCAATCTGCAAACAGAAGCCACATCGAAGCAAAGCATCAATGTGGGCGATGCAAAGAGTTCGTGGAGGCAACCTGGAAATACTGCCCGAGCTGCGGCAACTTTCTAAAGTCAGCTTCGAACTAATCGACTTTGTCCCTCCCCACACGCACCCCTAAGGGCCCCGACTTAGTCGGGGCCCGGGCTTTGTGTCAAGGGACTTAGGTTTCGTCCCAACGCACTGCCTATTCGACGCAACTATCAATTGAAGGAACGAATTTCACGCAGCTTTTGAAAAGAGTGCGCCCACAAGCTCATCAACTTGAGGAGCTAAGACAGACTGAAGTATCTCGAACTCTTCGTCCGGAATTCCAACTTCTGCTTCCGCCTCGACCGGCCGCTCTGGATCGGTTTCCCAACTTTCCATGGTTGCACCCATACGGTGCGCAAGATAGTCTGCATAGGCGACGCAAGTCAGCACTGTGTACTCCTCTTCATATGCCCACGGCTCATGAATGTGGCTGAACGCTTTGTGGAATTCTTCTGCAAGCCCCCAGGTTCTTGCCGCGGACGCACAAAGGAGCTCATGCGGTTTGCCATAGATCTGGCGGAACGCAGAACCAAGCGTGCACTTCGCTCGCTCAGCGAATCGATGAATCCTGAAGTAGTCAGGTGGAGCAACGAACGCCAGCAGCGCAAGTCCCAAAGAACTTAGAAGGCCCAATGCAAACACTTCATCGGCTGACCATTGCGAGTCGAACGGCTCCGACTTCTGTCTGCGAGAGTAAAGATATCGAGATAGAAACGCAACAGTCGTCGAGTGGCGCGCAAATCGTTCGGCATCGAACTCCTCGACCAAAGGGCTCTTCTTAAGCAAGTGCCGAACCATCAATGAAGTCGCCAGCGATTTGACTGCTTTGAAGCCAATCACCATGATCGCCCCGCGAATTGACGAGTACGCTGGCGAGGTTTGGCCTGGGAGCCTTACTGCAGCTATGCGCAAAAACTCGGCCGTTAGTCCGGGGTCAGCTTGGATGATGCGTTCGAGCTCCGAAGCGGTAGCATCGCCTTTGTCAATGGCTTTGATCAGTTCCGCCGTCGTCGTTGGCAGTACGGGCAATGAGGTCGCCCTTCTAAACAATAAGTCGAGTCGTTCGTAGTCTTGACGGTGATCCATGAGTTATCCCTCCCGGCCCCCGTCGTGGGTTGGCCTATTCACGCACTCAGTTCTTGGAGATCCAACATCGGCTTGGCTCCAATGAATCTATTCCATGTTTTCAAGAGTTTCTGTAGATACTAAAGAGCTAGGCCCCAGCTTAAAGCCGGGGCCTGACATCGTGAGGCGAGTCGATCACCTACGCTTGCGCTTCGCCAGGAAAGCGATGCCTGCGCCTACGATAAGCAATGTTGCGGGTTCCGGCACTACCGACATTTCAAAGTTGTCCACCAGCTGATATAGGTCAGCCGGAATCGTGAATGGCCTGGTTATCCGAACACCGACATTATAGTTCTGGCTGACGGCCGGGGTGTAAACCCCAGTCAAGTGTCCGTACTTGGGAGTCGTACTGCTTGTCGAGCCGGCCATGCCGGTTGCAAGGACTGTGCCGTCGACAATCAGCTCAAAAATGCCGCCTTGAGCATTTCCCGTAGTAGTGGTCTCCCTGATGGCCGCCCAATCCATATCGAACGTGTATTCGAGTCCAGCGTTTAGTGCGATGGACTGCGTCAGTTCAATCCCGGCGGGCACACCCGACTGGAATGTAACTTGACCGACTCGGAATCTTGCAGCCAAAGACGCGCCAAGCGGACCCGGGCCGTCGATATCGAACAAGACTATCTCCTGGGCGAGGGTCTGCCCATTTGCCGTATTGGTTATCACCCAGGGAGCAAAATTGCCGGTTTCGAAATCACCGTTGACGAACGACAAACCTGCACCCGGAAGCAAAAGCGCAGCTATTCCAATTAGCAGCTTAGGCCTCATTAGTCCTAATCCTCCTTTCAAGGGCAAGCCAGCCCCTGATCACAACAAGTATACAGCGAAAATTTCGAGGTGATCCTAGTAATTTTTCCAGTTATCGGAAGAAGTCGAAGGCCTCCAACCGATCCCTGACCGATTTGAGGAAGGCGCCGGCCAGCATCCCGTCGATGATTCGATGATCATAGGACAGAACCAGGTGCATGATCGGACGAATCGCTAAGGATCCGTTGATAGCGACCGGAGTGTCCTGAATAGCATAGGTGCCGATGATCGAACCCTGGCCAGGCGGGATCATCGGGGTGCCAAACAGGGCACCATAGGTCCCTGGGTTCGTTATCGTGGAGGTGCCACCTTGAATCTCCGAAAGGTCCAGCTTATTGTCTCGCGCCCGCTGGGCGATCCCTTCCAACTCCCTGGCAATCTCGATCAGATTCTTCTTATGCGCATCTCGAATCACCGGCACGATCAACCCTTGGCTGCCGTCGCCCAAGGCAACCGCGACGCCCATATGCACCGCGTTGTTTCGAATCAGCCTGCCGTCATCTGCGACTGCGCTGTTGACCATTGGGAACTGAACCAGCGATTCAACAATGGCCTTGATGAAGAATGGAGTATAAGTCAGTCTAACACCGTGCGTTTGTTGGAATGAGTCTTTGTTGACTTTTCGGAACTCAACAAGCTTTGTCATGTCGACAGCAGTCACTGTGGAAACGCTCGGAATCTGGTGCGCCTTCGTCATCGCATCGGCGATCGCTTTGCGCATCCCCGTAAGTGTAATGATTTCCTGGTCGGGCCTTGGCTTCGTTGGCTCGATTGTTGGCTCCGACTCTTGTACTGCCGGCTTGGCTTCACGGGCAGTTACGGGCGCAGTCGCCGTTCTCTGCCCCAAGTAAGCTTCTAAGTCTCGCTTAGTCACTCGTCCGCCTTCACCTGATCCAGAAATCGATCCAAGTTCAGCATCGCTAACCTGATGTTCTTTTGCCATCGCGCGAACGACTGGCGTAAACCACTTCCTACCATTTGAAGCGCTTTCCTGAACCGGATGCGAGGTGACAGTTGGCGCCACAGACTCTTCCGGTGTGGACTCAGCGCGGGCCGGAACTGGCGCAACCGATTCCTTGGGCGGTGCGGGACTTCCTGTTTTGTTGTCTGAGACTTCGTCTGGGGATCCGATAAGACCGAGCGGTTCGAAAACCTTGACGTTCTCGCCCTCGGGAACAAGGATCTTGATGAGAGTTCCAGACGCGGGGGCCTGAAGTTCCGTGTTCACCTTGTCCGTCATGATTTCGACGACAGGCTCATCTTCCTTAACGCTGTCGCCCACCTGCTTCAGCCACCTGCTGACGGTTCCTTCGTGGACGCTCTCGCCCAACTCGGGCATCAAAATCTGTTCTGGCATTTAGTAGTTCACCGCGCGCTTCGCAGCTTCGTAGATGTCGTCTACACTTGGCAATACCGCAAGTTCGAGCGGCTTAACCCAAGGCACTGGAGTATCTGTTCTCGTCACTCTCGCCGGCGGCGCATCCAAGTATTCGAATGCATATTCGTTGACTCTCGCCAAGATCTCTCCTGCGAATCCACAAGTCATGGGAGCCTCGTTTACGGCAATTACTCGATTCGTTTTCTTGATGGAATTGAGAATGGCTTCATCGTCGAGTGGAACAAGCGATCGCAAGTCGATGATCTCTGCTTCAATTCCCTCTTCCGCGAGCTTAACCGCAGCTTCCAAACAAAAGTAGACCATATTGCCATAGGTCACAAACGTTAGGTCGCTGCCTTCCCTTGCAATTCTCGCTTTCCCTAAGGGAACAGTATAGTCCCCACCTGGAATCTGCTCTTCGATTTCTCGCTTGCGATAAAGCTCTTTCACTTCATAAAAAATGCATGGGTTGTTGTCGCGCAAGCAAGTTTTTAGCAATCCGTAAGCATCGCTCGGAGTGCTTGGGCAAACGACTCGAAGCCCAGGTGAATGCGCGAACCACGCTTCGTTTTGTTGGCTGTGATAGGGTCCGCCGCCGCCATAACCGCCGCTGGGTCCGCGAATGACCATTGGAAGCGAAACTTTGCCTGCCGTTCGATAGTGCATCGTTGCAGCGTTGTTGACGATTTGATCGAATCCGCATGAAATGAAGTCGATAAACTGCATCTCGGCCATCACGGGTCGTCCGCGCATGGACATTCCAACGGCTGCGCCAACAATAAGCGCCTCTGATATCGGAGCATCGATCACCCTTTCAGCGCCAAAGCGGTCTTGAAGGCCCTCCGTGACTCCGAACGCTCCGCCAAGAATGCCGATGTCTTCGCCAATGCAGACCATTCCTGGCTCGCGCTCCATCTCTTCAAAGAGCGCCTGCTTGATGGCGGTGAGCATATTGACAGTCTGCGTACCTTCTGCGATCACAGCGCTCATCTTCTCGGCTCCGCAAACACCCACTTCGTCGCTTCGCTCGCCTCAGGTAAAGGAGAATCGAGCGCAAACTCCACGCCCTTTTTCATGATGTCAACGACATCCGGAGGAAAGTCTTCATCGGTCGTTTCGTTGGCATGCTTCCCTTCTGGGCTGTACTTTTTTGCTTCAGCTTTCGTCAATATGCCTTTCTCGACCAAGTACTTCTTGAACACTGCGATCGGGTCACGGCTCCTGCCCTTCTCGACCTCGTCCGCACCCCGATACTTCGCAGCTCGATCATCGTCGTGATCCCCGTGCCCGTATGCCCTAAATGTCTTGCACTCGATTAGACTCGGGCCTTTGCCCGCGCGCCCTCGCTCTACCGCCCACATCGTCTTGTCGAGCACATCGAGAACGTCTTGGCCATCAGCGATTAGCCCTGGAATATCATATCCCTTGGCCCTATCGGCAACATCTTCAACCGGACTGCCGAGCTCGAGAGGAGTTCCATATGCCCACTGGTTGTTTTCGATGATCGTAACCACCGCCAACTTATGAATCGCAGCAAAATTGATCGCTTCATGAAAGACGCCTTGCGACGTCGAGCCTTCACCATTGTAAGTGAGGCATACAGTATCCTCACCCTTTAGTTTCGCGTCGTAGACAACTCCCGCTGCTACGGGAATCGTGCCCGCAAGCATGCTAGTCGAACAGATGATCCCCTTGCTTGCATCACCGATGTGAGACCAGTTATCGCGCGCCCTTCCAGGTGCAGTCGCGCGGCCCCAAACTTGTGCGCACACCTCACCAATCGACATGCCCATTCGATCATCATTGTCCCAATTGCCACGGAGATCCTTCAGGAAGAAAGCGGGCATGTCTCGGTGAATCGGAGAAATCCAATCGCTGGGTCGAAGGCCATAAAGCGTTCCGACAAGGATTGCCTCCTGGTTATGGGAAGAATAGAGGGTGCCGCGCAATCTGCCACGGCGCTTTTCCTTGATCAGTCGCACGTCGAAGTAACGCGCAAGGTAAAGCTGCTTCAGTATTTCAAGGTGGTCTTGCTCAGAGAGTCCGTCACGCGCGCGCAAAGGGCGCTGCTCCGTGTCGGTGCCCTTGTCTCCGGCATTGGCAACCACCGACCTTTTGGAATTCAATTTTGACTCCTATGACCCATCCTTGGGGTCGGAGATTATACCGAATCGGATTAGGGTGGGTGCTCAAAAAGTGCCCAAAAATTGGAAACATTGAGTGGAGCATGACAAGTCTAATAGCCGTGCGACCAATATCACTCGCCCTTTTCGGATTGGCCTCAGTTGGCTTTGCCCAGCCCGTTGAGGATGCCTATCAGCAGATCGAGCTTTCCCTGACTCAGACCCAGGGGGCCATTCGTGTCCAAATACAGGCAATCGGGTGGGTGACGACTGGGTCGAACACCACACAGCTCGAAACCCGTATTTGGCGAGAGACCCGAAACGAGCCGGACACCTTCCCCGACCGGCTCTTCGTGCAGTCCTTCGTCGACGGCCAACTGCGAACGTCCGTGGTGGCCGACGGTAAGCAAATCTGGCGCTATGACCATGTCAAGAAGGAGTTCTCGTTCATTCCACAAGGCGGTGGGATTGCAGATGCGGTGTCCTCGGCCGTCGCTTGGAGCCGCCAAGACGCACAGAGACCCCTCAGGCTACTGATTCGCAAGAACTACCGATGGTTAACCATGCCAGATGGAACGCTTACGCCTTACGGAGCCGCAATTTGGCAACTCAGTCAGAAGGGTCAGAATTGGCGAGGCACCAACCTGTATTGGTACTTCACACCCACACAGGCCCTGGATCGCCTCGAAATCCACGAAAGGTTCGACCTGCCGGGTGGAGTTTTGCAGGAGTCGTACATGGATGTCAGACTCAACTATCCGACCACTCCATTCACGTTCGACTTCAAGCTTAACCTGCCGAGCGATGCAAAACCTGCCCAAGACCTCCCCCGCCGGATAGTCGGCTAAAGAAGACGCCGCCTGATCGGCAAAGGAGCGAAGGTCAATAGGTATCGCAGCGCAGACTTAACACGCCTTGGATTCAGCTTGAGCGACTGTTTGAAGCACGCCCTCGCTTCAGTTGGATTGTCGGCAATTGAGTGGAGGGAACCGAGACAGGCTAAGCTGTGTGCAAGTGATCGCTTCATTGCAGACTCATCGCTTGCACTAACCAACAGTTCTTGCGCTCTCTCACGATGCCGCTCTCGAATCAACTGCTCTTCACGCCGAGTCGTTTCAGTTGCATAAATCGTGTTGGCGCCATGGACTCGATAGAGTGTTAGCTTCTCGTCGACAAAGCCAACATTCCCCGCTTCAGCAAGCCTCAACCACATATCCCAATCTCCTAAGTTTCGGAAACTACCGTCGAATCCGCCAACTTTCTTCGCATACGATGTTCGCATCACAACGGAACTTGCTATAGCAGAGTTGTTTGCGACAAAAGTGTGCAGTATCTTGCCGATCTCGGTTCTCGGAAACTCAAAGCCCATCGGTGCGCCAGCAATCTCAACGTCATTCTCATCGATAAACCAACCGTAGGTATGGCAAAAGGCCATGTCTGGGTCCGACTCAAGCAAAGCGACTTGTCGATCCAATTTCTCTGGCCTCCAAAGATCGTCGCTATTCAAGACTGCGACGTATTCTCCAGTCGCGGCATCGAGTGCACGATTCAATGCAGGATAGGTCCCAACATTTGGATTATTAACGATGAGCCTAATTTTGTCTCCATAAGAGTGCAGTATCTCAAGAGAACTGTCAGCGCTCGAATCGTCGACAACAATGACTTCCAAGTCACCATACGTCTGCTTAAGTGCAGAATCCACGCACGCACGGATGTAGCGTTCGTGATTGTAACTTGTGATGAGGACGCTGACCTTAGACAAGTTGCTTACTGTGATCGCACGCGAATGACCCAATCGATAATGTCAAGCTGTGGATCGATGCAGTCTCCTTGCGGCTCAAGATTCGTATCCGAATTTCGATAAGTCCTGTCTACGGTCGTCTCGATCGTTATGTAATCATCGATTGAATTCGGATCCAAAGAGTCACCTAACGCGTCCCAGATTTTTGGCCCCGGATCGTTTGGATTTGTTATGACTCTGTTCATCGTCAAAATGTTGATCTGCAGCGCACGAATGTCTTCGGGATTGGCTGGCGGTTCCCTGAGTTGAGAAAGGCTTATGGAGAATTCGATGAAGTCATCATTGGGTCCGGGAGT
The DNA here is from genome assembly GCA_026129745.1 of Fimbriimonadales bacterium. Classification (GTDB taxonomy): domain Bacteria; phylum Armatimonadota; class Fimbriimonadia; order Fimbriimonadales; family ATM1; genus JAHCHL01. Next base: position 115,827 of record JAHCHL010000010.1, read on the forward strand.
TACAAACGTTACCGGAAAACCGATGTTGACCCACGTCAACAAGTTCACAAGGTCGACGAACCTGTTGACTGAATAGCCGCCGCCGGACTGGAAGCCATCATATCGGATGAAGTGAGTTGCCTTTGGCGCGCAAAAACCGTTGCCCCAAGGCGGACGAATGACTGGCAGCGGCCCTCCGCCGGCCCCCGTCAAGTCATCCCCATCTCGAATCGCCACGATATAGACGTAGTTCGGGTTCACCGGGCCGTTGAATCGTATGAAGAACTCGATCCGCTTGCCCGCCCCCGGTGGAGGCCCAGGCGGAAATTTGGCGCATGCTCCAAACAAGGCCAAGAGACAGGAAACGGCGAGGACGCGCCACATATCCATAACTTACTCCATTCCCAGGGCAGGTGAGCCTAACGAAACCGGCACTTTTGCCGATGAAGAAGAATGGATGTCCCTATTGGCGCGCGCCCTCACGATCGTTCCCATTCTTCTGCTCGCGCTCGGCTGCGGAGGAGGCGGCTCCGTAGGTGGCCCACCGCCCGCATCTGGAAGCGTTGAAATTAGGGTTGACTGGCCAAGCAGAGGCCGCTACGTCCCGCACTATGCCAACAGCTTAGTCGCAAAACTGACAACCAACACGAATCGCGTTTATACAATCACGATGAATCGCGTCGGCAGCGACGGTTACCAGGGCGTCGCGATGTTCCCACAGGCAATACCAATTGGAACAAACTCTCTCACAGTCGAAGCGTTCACGAACACGAACGGAAGCGGCTCGAAGGTCGCGACTGCAACCATGGCGGTAGAGGTTACTGAAGGGGAAACGACTTCCGTAAATGTCAGCGCAGATCTCACTACCACAATTGACCACATCTTGATTCAGAACCAGCCGATTACAGTACAAGCCGGAAACGAAATCCAACTCAACGCCGTTGCACGCACCGCCCAAAACGGCACGATTCTGCTGCCGCCAGGCGCGCTGACTTGGTCAGTTGTTTCCGGACAAGCGCATGGATCTGTCACACCATTGGGACTCTTCTTAGGAATCTCCCAAGGTACTGCAACTGTGCAAGTTGCTGAGGCAGGCGCAGGCGTTAGTGCACAAGCTAACGTAACCGTAACTCCACCTCCGCCACCGCCGGCTGTGTATTTGATTGTGTTCACGTCAGATCGCGATGATGTCGGTTCGGAAGGCATCAACGCGATCTACTCGATGCGAAGCGATGGAACAGCACTCACCCGGCTCACGCTCGATGACGCACTCTATCGAAGCCCAAGCCTTAGTCCGAACGGTTCGCTGATCGTGTTTGCAAGCGATCGAGATGTGATTCTCAGCGATGAAATCTACGTAATGCCTGTATCCGGCGGCGCGCCCACTCGCCTGACAAACAATACTGTATTCGATGCAGATCCTGTTTTCAGCCCAGATGGTCAGAAGATCGCCTTTTCAAGGCTTATCAATGGATTCTGGCAAATATTCACCATGAACGCCAATGGGACGGGTCAAACCCAGATTACGAATGCTTCAGCCAACCATTCACGGCCAAGCTGGAGCCCCGATGGAACAAAAATTGTTTACGAATGTGATCAAGGTGGCGACTACGAGATATGGGTTATGAACGCCGATGGTACTGGTAAGACTCAGCTCACCAACAACTCTGTCGACGATCTCGCACCTTCGTTCAGCCCGGATGGATCGAAGATCGTTTTTGTCAGTTACCGAGTGGCAGGTGGAGACATCTACACGATGAACTCCAACG
>JAHCHL010000011.1 GCA_026129745.1 Fimbriimonadales bacterium
CCAAACGCACAACGCGACTGGCGCAACATCTCCGAGATTGCAGTCGATCCTGATCCAACTTCGTTTCATACGGTTCAATTGATGGAAGCCGCGTTGGACGCCGCCAAGGCTCGGAACCTTGCGGTCATTCTTACGCTCTCATCTTCGAATGAACTCAATCCGTCGAGCGGATGGACTCGAAGCAGGTTCAATAAGGAGAACGGTGGGCCGTGCGATTCTCCAGACGAGTTTTGGACAAACTTGCGCGCGAGACTGCTTTACAAGCGGGGCCTCCGCTACCTCTTTTCGAGACTTCAAAACTACGACAACATCTTGGGTGTGGAGTTCTTCCATGGCATTGAGGCACCAGCGTTTTGGATTCAGGAAATGGCCAACGAGGTAGTTGGCGTTCACACGTACTTGCTTCCGATTTCTTCTTTTCCAGGCGCCCCGGATGTTTGGAGATTGAACCGAGTGGGCTACGCTACGATTCCGGTGACCTATCGTGATACGCCGGCAAGCACAGCTCTGCAGGTTGTTTCGGATATCAGGTCTGCGCGTTCGGCAACAAACAAGCCAATTGTGCCAATTGCCTCTGCAAGGGCGGCAAACGCTGAGCAAGCTCGCATGGCGGTCTGGACTTCGATTTTTGGTGGAGCCGCCTCAGGAGCGGTTTTGGCTTCTGCAAGCGAGGCGGCGTTCGATCACGAGCCATTCAATCGGTTTGTATCGAAAGTGGACTGGCAAAGAAGAAAATTCATCGAAATTGTGCCCGTGGTTTTGGATGGCATCTATGCGTGTGCGCTTGGAGATGAATCGGGGGCCATTGCTCTGGCAGTGCCTGAAGGGCAGGCAGCGATGGTTGGCAACATCCAATTGCCAGTTCAACGCGACGGCAACTACAATTACGCTTGGTACGACATTGCGACCGGCGAGGAATTAGGGTCTGGCGAATCGAGGGCGAGTGGAAACAACCTATCCATTCCTTTGGCAAGAAGTTCCCATGGCATTGCAGGCGTTATCACTCGCAAGTAAGTGCGTTGTTTTTACTTCAGTTGTCGTTGCTACGGCAGTGACTTACTCGGGCCAACGAACGGTCGCAGACGTGCTCAAGAACACGCGACCGAAAGTCGAAACAAAATTCAAACCGCTCTTTCTGCAACATCAGCTTACTTGGCCGCCGAAGAACCTCGTGCTCGTTGCGCTCAAGCGTGAGAAGAAGTTGGAAGTGTGGGCGCATGACGATGGCACTACACCCAAGCTCGTAGCGACCTACGACATCCTGGCTGCGAGCGGAGGATTGGGGCCTAAGCGAAAGGAGGGCGATAGGCAAGTGCCTGAAGGATTCTATAACCTTTCGTATCTCAACCCAAACAGCAGATACCACCTGTCGGTCTTCATCGATTACCCGAATAAAGAGGACATCGCCCATTCGAAAGTCCCGAGATATCAAATGGGCGGAGAAATTTTCGTGCACGGAAGGGCGGTATCCATCGGCTGCATCGCAATCGGTGACGCTGCCATCGAAGAAGTGTTCACGCTTTGTGCCCTCACGCCTTCCAGCAAGCGGCGAATCGTCATCTCCCCGGTCGACTTTCGGAAGGAGCCAGAGTTTGCGATGAAGATGGAAGAGTCTTGGGTTCAAGCGTTGCATCATCGAATCAAGCAGGAGCTGCAATCGAAGTTCATGCGATGAAACCCGGCTAAGCAATCCGCTGTATAATTGCTGCACCTAACCAAAGGAGAGTTCAATGTCACTGTGGGACAAGATTAAGGGCGAGTTTATCGACATCATCGAGTGGACCGATGATTCGAACGACACGATGGTCTACCGATTCGAGCGGTATGGCAATCAGATCAAGAACGGCGCCCAATTGACAGTTCGCGAGAGCCAGGTCGCCGTGTTCATCAACGAAGGACAGCTGGCGGACGTCTTTACACCCGGACGCTACGAACTGACAACGCAGAACCTGCCGATCCTATCGACCCTGAAGGGGTGGAAGTACGGATTCAACAGTCCATTCGTTGCCGAGGTTTATTTCGTCAATACGAAGCGGTTCACCGATCTGAAGTGGGGAACGATGAACCCGATCATGATGCGGGATCCTGACTTTGGCATCGTTCGCGTACGGGCTTTCGGCACTTATGAGATCAGGGTGAGCGACGCGGCACAGTTTTTGCGAGAAGTCGTTGGGACAGACGGCATCTTTACCCAAGATGAAATCACGAACCAAATTCGGAATCTGATCGCCTCCCAGTTTGCAGATGTGATCGGCCAAGCGAAGATTCCGGTTCTCGATCTCGCAGGCAACTACAAGAACATGGGAGACATGCTCGTCAACGCAATTGCTCCCAAGTGTCAGGAGTATGGACTCGAGCTGACTCGAATGCTGATCGAAAACATCTCGCTTCCACCCGAAGTCGAGGAGGCCATCGACAAGCGCAGCAGCATGGGTGCGATCGGCAACATGGACCAGTTTCTCAAGTACCAAGCTGCCGAGTCACTAACGCAACCTGGTGGCGGTGGAACGGCGAGCGACGCGATGGGGATGGGTATGGGCTTTGCGATGGCAGGTCAGATGGCGCAGAGCATGAATCAGCAGCAGCAGCCGGCTGCTACTCCGCCGCCTGTGCCGCAAGAAATCGTGTACTTCGTCGCGGTGAATGGTCAGCAGACAGGCCCATTCAATATGCAGCAGCTTTCTCAGATGGTCGCTTCAGGTGAATTGGTCAAAGACTCGCTCGTTTGGCGAGCAGGAATGGAAGGCTGGGCCGCAGCGGGCTCGCTGCCGGATCTTTCTACGGTATTCGGACCGCCTGCTCCACCTCCACCTCCGCCGCCACCGCAGCCGTAGGTTTTCAAACCTCCGAGCTGCTCACGCAGAACCGGACTGGTTGATTTCGCATGTCTGTCAAACGGTTTCCATGCCAGCAATGTGGTGCCCAGCTCTCCTTCGAGCCGGGGACCGTGAACCTTAAGTGCGACTATTGCGGCTTCGCCAACCATATTCCTCAGTCCGAAGACGAAATCGAGGAACTCGACTTTCATGAATATGCGAATAAGGCGATGGAGGAAGCTGTCGACGACGGCCAGCAAACGGTCAAGTGCAGCGCGTGCGCAGCGGAGTTTACAGCGCCTGCGAAGGCAGTTTCGGACATTTGCGCGTTTTGCGGGTCGAATGTGATAATTCCCGTGCCTCCCGAAGCGCGCATTCACCCAAAATCGCTGTTGCCTTTCAAGCTGAAATCGAAAGATGCACGAGAAGCCTACAAAAAGTGGCTTCAAAAGCTCTGGCTTGCTCCAACCACTCTCAAGCGATTCGCGTTATCTGAGGGGGGGCTTACGGGCATGTACGTTCCGTATTGGACGTATGACAGCGACACCACAAGTTGGTACACCGGAATTCGAGGAGAACATTATTGGGAGACTGAAACTTATCGGGACTCGAGTGGCAATACGCAAACGAGGCAAGTTAGAAAGACGCGGTGGTATCCGGCATCGGGCGTCGTTTGGAATTCGTTCGATGATCTGCTGGTCTTAGGCAGCCATCACATTCCTCCGAAGCACGGACGTGCGATGAAAAATTGGGATCTCGATCAGCTCGTACCGTACTCCGATGAATTTCTTAGCGGCTTTCGCACGCAGCGGTATGAGATTGAACTTGAAAGCGGCTTCGAAGAAGCGAAGACGATGATGGTGCCACAAATTCACACCAGCATACGCATCGACATTGGTGGCGACGAGCAGCAGATTACGTCGGTCAAGACACAGTACGACAACATCACCTTCAAGCACATTCTGCTCCCGATTTGGCTCGGTTCATATAGATATCGGCAAAAATCCTACACGTTTCTTGTCAATGGCAGGACTGGAGAAGTGGCCGGTGACGCGCCCATCAGTTGGTGGAAGGTCGCTGGACTTGTGTTGCTTGCGATCGTCGTGGTCGGACTGATACTCTTCCTGGCAAGCCGTTAGTTTCCGCGCGGATTGTTCTTTGCCAATGCTTCAAACAGTCGTTGCGCTTCGAGTTCAAATCCAAAAACGATGGCACCAGGATCTTTTCGGTACGCCACATACGGTCTGATGCAATGCATCAGTTGGCTAATGCTTAATTCGATATCGTATAGTTGTTTGCGGTTGAAGTCGTACTTCAGCAAGACTCCAAAACTCGTTGCCGGGAACTTAAAGTCTGCACGGAAATGAATCGCGTGCGATGAATAGAGCCGGTCGATGTCGAACTGCGGAGTACCGAATCGCAACGCTTTGAAGTAAGCAGCGCTGAATTGCATTTCGCTATTGGGTGTGTATACGAATCCGAACATCGGTCGAACCCAAGAGTAAGCAGGTGCGTTTCCGAAGAACGAACCAAAGTCCCAGCGCACTCTGAACGCCAAGTTCTCAGAGATCTTCGCATCGGGCAATGCAACCGTGGCGTACGCTTCAGCACGCCTGATGACATTCGGCGTGAGCCGCTCTCGAACGGAGCCATACTCCACTTGCGCTTGCCAAGGCATCTTGCCAATTGACCCTGAAGACTGGATTCCAAGGAACCATTCACGGTCGAATCTCGTTCCGGCCCCAAGTCGCTGAGTCGCGCCGACGTTGGTGCTGCGGCCGACATAAACAGCCGTCGCTCCCTGTTCGATGCTGCGATCCTCGTCTCTCATCGAGCGGACCGTGATGTTGTCCCAATAACCGTTTTTGAACCGCTCGCCGTCCTCGTTGCGGATCCCGATGACCTTGCCCGCATCTTGCTTAGTGCGCTTTTCGATGGAGTATGCGAGATTCATGTTCACAACGGGGACCGAGTGAAATGCGGCGCTCTGTTCGTAAAGCAACTGGGCGTTTGATCCAATCGAAGTCAGATTGTGCCACCGGTATCCTGGACGGAATCCACTCGTAAGTGTCGGTTGAGGAAGTGCGATGCCGGTTTCTCTTGGTGCGAGAAGCGTGTAGTAATCAGGAAACGGAAGCTTGAAGTTTTTTCCAAGCCAAAGTTCACCGCCTTTCCAAGTGGCTCTGTCTCCTGTGCGAATCGTCAGTTCTTTGAAACGAAACTGGAAATCCGGAGTCTCGCGATCGCATGCAGTCGCCATAACGCCATTCAACTGAATGACCATTGCTTCCGGTCCGCCTGGCGCACGAGGACCAATCTTCATTTCCTTGGCGTGAAATTTTCCTTCCAATGCAACGATCTCGACATCATGTGCGAATCCTCCTTTGAAGAGAAAGGTCGATTCACCGTCTTCAGAAGTGACTTCTTCGATGTCAGCCTCGACCTCTTTTGCATGGATCGTGCCCCAGGGGTCTTTGATCGAAAGACTGCCAGACAATTGGACCTTGCCATTCAGCAAGTCAACGATTCCGGTCTCCGCTTCCATTGTCGTTTCGAAATACCGGAGCAGAACGCGTCCATGAAATGTGTGCCGACGAGAATCGAGTTCCACTTCAACTCTGTCAGCTTCGATCGTCACATCCCCGAGCCTTAGCATCGGCCGCTGCTGAACGACCGCACACTCTATCATCGAATGCGGCAAATGAAACTCAGGGGGGATGAGGGCCGGAGGCCCGAAAATCATGCGGCGAGTTTACACTCTAAATGTGCGCACCGATGCACCAGGAAACCCACACAACTGAATAGACGGTGGCCCCGCATCCGGCAGCGAGCCTCACGAATCGCTCATCGAACTGCCGGTACCACTGCAAACCGATGAACGCCGCTACGATCGTGGCAAGCTTGACAACCACGAATAGCGCTGGGTGCGTGTGGAGCAGAGGACGCATCAGGGGGTTCAGCTCTTCGATCAACCCGAAACAGAAAAGCACTGTGGTCAGAACCAAGTCGAACATGGCGATTGCGACCAAGAGCGTTACGGGCATGGGCGGACGAGCGAGCAACACGCCTGGTGATGTGCATTTTTCAGGCCAAAATCTAAAGCGGGTATCCATTTGCTTCGAATGCGGCTTCGGAAACCGTGGCTGACCCAGCAAAAGAAACGGCAGGCATCTCTACTTTCGCACTTAGACCGCAACGGTCCAAAAGCTCGATCAGTCTCGATGCAGCTGTTGTCGTAGCGACTGCCTCAAAGTGCGAAGCGGCTGCAAGCGCAACTTCTGAATTGGCGTGCCCAGAAGCTTTCAGTTGCTCCGCTCTCACATTTGCGGACTGACTCGCGAAGTGCAGCATCGCTAAATCGCTTGCGCATGCGACAATTTCTTGTTCCCCGAGATGGTCCTTGGCAGCACGCGATCCACGGATGAGGAATTCGTGGATGACTGTTGTCGGTGACGCGTCCGCGAGCTTTTCAACAAGGCCCCGCTTTACGATTCTGTCGAATGCGAAAACGCGGTTAATCTCGTTCGTTCCTTCGTAGATCCGCATGACGCGCGCGTCCCGATAAAGGCGTCCGACCGGAAACTCTTCGGTGAACCCATATCCGCCGTGGATTTGCAACGCTTCGTCGACAGCGTAACTCAGCGTTTCCGTTGCAAAAACTTTGACGAGCGAACATTCGATTTGAAACTCCTCCGCTGCTTTGCGATTCTCTTCGACCTCATTGCCATTGGGGTCGACCGATGCGAAGGCACGATCGATCAGGTTCGCAGTTCGATACAGCATGCTTTCGGCTGCGAAGAAACTTGACACTGATCGGGCGATCTTGTCTCGAATGAGGCCGAAAGATGCGATGGGCTTCCCGAACTGCTTTCTCTCCTTTGCATACTTTGTACCGATGCTTAGCGCGGACCGCACTTGTCCAGCTGCCATCGCGGCCAATTTGCAGCGGCCGATGTTGAGAGTGTTGAAAGCGACTTTGTGTCCTTGACCAGGATGATAGAGAACGTTTTCCGCTGGGACGCGAACGTTGTCCAAAATGAGTCGAGCGGTCGATGACCCTTTCAAGCCCATCTTGTGTTCTTCTCGCGATATGGAAACGCCTGGCATATCCCTCTCGACAATGAACGCCGTAAACTCTTGTCCGTCGACCTTCGCAAACACGATGAACGATCCTGCCCACTTCGCATTCGAGATCCACATTTTTTTGCCCGAAAGCACATAGTCGCTTCCATCGCACACTGCCTTTGCACTGCCGCTTAGCGCATCCGATCCACTCTTCTCTTCGCTCAATGCGTACGCGCCCATGTATTCGCCAGCAGTGAGCGGCGGCAAGTATCGCGATTTCAGATCGTTCGTTCCGAAGAGTGCGATCGGCATTTGTCCGACGCCCTGATGAACACCGATGGTCGTGCTGAAACTGCCGTTCAGGCTGAGCATTTCGAGAATTCGCGTCGCGACTGATTTGGGTAGCCCTAAACCTCCGTATGCTTCCGGGCTATCGGGTCCACCGAATCCGAGGTCGCATGCCTTGCGAACGAGCGACATCATCAGTCCTTCTTCTTGCTCATCCAAGCGCTCGATAAGTGGGATCACTTCGTTGCGGGCGAATTGAAAGGCCGTATCGGCCATCAATTGCACATCGGAATCGAAGTTCTCAGGAATGGCGATGGGAGGATGAGACTCAAACAGAAAAGACCCGCCGGAAGACGAATGGGTCGCTTGGTCTGCAAGGGACATGGCGCCTTCTTACCCCAGCCCATCGCCTCGATGCCGACCGGGGTTCGGGTACAAAATCGACCGTGGCCGCGCGATCCTATTGGCTATTCAAGTCTGAACCTGATTGCTACTCATTCGACGACTTACTAAACGAGCCATCGGGTCGTGGTCACTGGGACGGCGTTCGTAACTATCAGGCGAGAAACTTCTTGCGAGACCGGACGTCGATTGGAGACGGCGTGCTGTTCTATCATTCAAGCTGTCCCGAACCTGGCGTCGTCGGCATCGCGAAAATAGTTTCGGAAGCGTATCCGGATCACACGCAGTTCGATCCAAATTCTGAAGCGTATGACCCAAAGTCGAAACAGGATGATCCGCGATGGTGGATGGTTGATATTGCCGCAGAAGAAAAGTTTCTGAAGATCTTACCGTTGGCAAGGATGCGCCAAATGCCCGAGCTTGTGTCGATGATCGTGCTGCGAAAGGGCAACATGCTGAGCGTTACGCCTGTAACCAAGAAAGAGTGGGACGCTGTGATTCGTGAAGCGAAGTCGCTCTAAACCTATCGAACGCGAAACAGCGCGGTGTCGACGGGCGCATCGACAACGACTCTCACAATCCACTGGTTGGTGACTTTGTAGCTGACTGTTCGTCGAGTGCGCTCATCTTGGCCCTGGATGATTTCTTCGAATACCATGCCAAGAAAGTCGTACTCTTTGCTGAGATAAAACCATGCTTTCGTGAAAGCAGCCGCACCTGGACTGCCAGGCCCACCCACACCGATTCCGTAATCTGCAACGAATCGCCACGCTGGAACACCGTTTGCGGTCACTTCATCTTGAAACTTGATGTTTCGAATCGGCTTCGTGAACGTGACGACGTCGTATGGGTTGTAAATCGCAAGGCTCGTAGCGAGTTGGCGGTCGAGCATTAGAACCGAGAAAGCGTCCGATGCATCTTTAATCGATTCAGGAGCCTCAGTGAACACCATGCGTGCGGCGGGATCGTAGTTCTTCCAGATTTCAGGAGCATTGAAGCCAAGCAATTTGCCATCCGATACGGCCCGGAAGGTTTTTCGGTCACCTGTTGTCTTGATTTGCTCGATAAAAAGCAAGTTCGGCTTTTGTGTTTGCAGCGTTGTAAGGATCGTGCTCTTGCCTACGCCTTCGACTGTCTGATTGAATTCGATCGTCCCTTTGACGGTCTTTGCTTCGTAGTACTTGGTGAGCATCTTCTCGAAGGCGACCTTCCCGTCGGGCGGTGTGCCTTGTGGGGCGATTAGTAGGGCGAGTGCAGCAAACACTGTTGACATCTTGCGTCTCCTGAAAAACGACGAGTTCTATGTCGAATGAGGTTCGAACTCAAGGATACCTTGTGACTATCGAATCGCGAAGATCGAGTCATCGACCGCAGCGTCCACTTGCAAGTTCACGTTCCAGCGGTTGACCACGTTCAAAGTGATGTTCAACCCGGTGCGCTGATCGCGGAAATTGAGAGACTCCTCGAACTCCATCGCGACCAGATCGCCCTGTTGCGTAACGAAAAGCTGAATCGGAATCCAGGCGTCGACGCCGTTTCTTTTGGTGGGATCACCTGGGCCAAATCGTGAAAACGCGTAGCTCGCTTCCAGATGGTAGATGGTTCTTCCGCCGTCCTTTATTTCATCGACGAGCTTTGGAGCGCGGATTCCTTGTGAATAAATTTTGATGTCAGCCGGGTTGTAGAGCGCCAACGCGACAGGAAGGTTTCGGTCGAGCAATATCGAAGCAAACGTGTCGAGGGCACCTTCGATTTTCTCTGGTGCATAGCCATAAACGGTGCGCGCTCGCGGTGACATTCGTTGCCAATCGGGCGGTGCGGTGAAAGCGATCTGCTTGCCATCGCTCGCCGCCATGAAGATCGCTGGCTGGCCGGTGCGCTTCGTTTGGCGGATGGAGAACTTGTTCGGCTGCTTTGCCGCGACCTCCGTGAGAATGATCGACTCAGATTTGAGATCGCCTGCAACTCCTGATTGCACGAACTCGATCGTCCCGATGATCGACTTCGCGTTTTTGTATCTTTCGAACGTCGTGTCCCAAAGCTGAGCCGCTGTAGGCTGTGAAAGCGGACCAAAGACAAGGGCAGCAAGCAAACCGGTCACGTTTTATCCTCCGGAGTCCATTTCACTTCTTCGACGCCTGAACGCCTGTTAACGGTACGCGCAAGTGTGAACAGGAGATCCGACAGCCTGTTCAAATAGATGATTGCTTCGGGCGGAATCTCTTCCTCTTCTGCGAGGGCAACGACAGAGCGCTCGGCCCTGCGGACGACAGTCCGGCAAAAATGAAGCTGCGCTGCCGTAGGCGAACCGCCCGGCAAAATGAAGTGGGTCAGCGGCGGGACTTGGCTCGTAAATTCGTCGATTTCGGCTTCGAGCCGGCTGATTTGAGACGGGCTAACTTGCGAAGTCCGGTAGTTGCCTTCCTTCGGTGTGGCGAGCATCGCACCTAGGTCGAATAGCTCATTCTGAACGCGACTAAGACAATCGGCGATGTCTGGACTCACTCCACAGGAGAGCGCGACTCCGATTGCGGCGTTCGCTTCGTCGACGTCTCCGATCGCAGCAAGGCGTGGGCTGCTCTTCGAGACGCGACTGCCGCCGATAAGCCCAGACTGCCCGGTGTCGCCCGTTCGCGTGTAGATCTTCGCCATGGCTGTAGTTTACATACGAAGGGCAGGTAGGCTATGGGACATGGTCGCAACGCTTATCGCATTCGCCGGACTGGCGATTCAAGAGCCTAAGATCAACTTCATCGACATGATCATCGGAAAGGGTGAACCTGCACAAGCCGGCGACATTGTCGCCATCGATTACCGAGGCACGACCACGACCGGACTTGAATTCGGCTCGACCCAGAATCGACCGCCGCAAGCGTTTCCGCTGGGCAAAGGCGTCGTCATCGAAGGGCTGGAGCAAGCGTTGATCGGAATGAAGCCTGGGGGCAAGCGAGTCATTTCGGTACCGCCAGAATTGGGTTACGGCGACAAGGCGAATGGCCCGATTCCGCCCAACTCCACTCTGATTTACGAAATCACTTTGTTGCGTGTCGACAAAGAAGGCGCGGAACCCAAAATCGAGATTGTCGAAGTGGCGGATGGAGAAGGAGCGCCCGCGAAAGAAGGAGACGAACTCGAAGTGCATTACACGGTGCGGTTTCTAAACGGCTTGAAACTCGACAGTTCGCACGACCGCAATGAAACGTTCAAAGTGACGCTCGGTCAGACTGCGGTGATCAAGGGATTCACGCAAGGCTTGACTGGCATGAAACAAGGCGGCAAGCGCAAGGTGACGATTCCATATCAGCTCGCCTATGGAGAAAGCGGCAGAGGTCCGCAGCTTCCGCCGTTCAGCACGCTGGTTTTCGATTTGGAAATCGTCAAGATCGGTAAGTAGTTGTCGCCCTATCGTGCGGCATTTCTGACGTTCGTCGTGCTCGTGGCATTCGCGAGCAATTCCATTCTTTGTCGTTTGGCGCTTCGTGAAGGGCAGATCGATCCCGCGAGTTTTAGCACTATTCGCCTTGTTTCGGGAGCCATTGCGCTCTGGCTGTTGTTTTCACTCCGCTCGAAGAGTAAAGGCGCGGGAAATGCGATTTCCGGTTTCATGCTTGCGCTGTATGCCATCGCATTTTCGTTTGCCTATGTCTCGCTCGACACTGGAGTTGGCGCGCTGATTCTCTTCGGAACCGTACAAGCGACGATGATCGCAGTTGGCATAGTTCGTGGACAGAGGCCTGGTATTCGCGAATGGATGGGGCTTGTAATGGCGCTTGGCGGATTGACTTATCTTGTTTCACCGGGATTGACTGCACCGAATCCAATTGGAGCCGCTCTGATGGCGGTAGCTGGAATCGCTTGGGGCGTTTACTCATTGCGCGGACGAGGCAGTTCGAATCCATCTTTGGCAACAGCGGAGAACTTCTACTGGTCTGCTCCCTTTGCGATTGCGGTTTCTGCGATCATGTTTTCACGAATCGAGATGACAAGCATGGGTGTCGTTTATGCGCTCATCTCCGGAATTGTCACATCCGGTTTAGGTTACGTTTTGTGGTACATGGTGCAACCGAGTCTGACTGCGATTCGCGCCGCTATCGTACAGCTCGCCGTGCCGATTCTGACGGCCTTCGGGGGAGCGTTCGTGTTGTCGGAACACATCACATCGAGACTTGTCATAGCGTCAATCGCGACGCTTGGTGGGGTGTCGTTGGCTGTGTTGACGCGACGCTAAGCCAACTCTGCGCAAACCGCGTTCGCGAATTCGCTCGTTTTCGCCGAACCGAATAAGTCGTACGTTTTGATCCCTTTCACAAGCGTGGCTTCGACTGCTTTCTCGATTCGCAAGGCGGCTTCGTCTTCGCCGAGGTGGCGCAGCATCATCGTTCCCGACAGCAACAGCGCCATCGGGTTCACTTTGTCGAGCCCTTGATACTTCGGCGCGGAGCCATGCACCGCTTCGAAAATCGCGCAGTTGACACCGTAATTCGCGCCGGGCGCGACTCCCAGTCCACCCATCATTCCAGCAGCCAAATCGCTCACAATGTCGCCATACAAATTCGGCAGCACCAATACGTCGAAATTGCGCCACTTCGTAACAAGCTGCATGCAAAGCGCATCGACGATTACGTCCCACGACTCCACATCGGGATACTCCGATGCGACGCGCTGAAACGTTCTCAAAAACAGTCCATCGGAAATCTTCATGATGTTCGCTTTGTGAACGCATGCCACCGCTCTGCGCCGATTCTTTCGTGCGTACTCGAAGGCCGCGCGCGCAATTCTCTCGGTGCCAGGATCGGAAATCACTTTTGTCGACATCGCGACGGTCGGCGTTTCCATGTATTCGATTTGCGAATACAGGTCCTCCGTGTTCTCCCGAAAAATAACGATGTCCAAACCCTCGAATGGAGTTGGGACTCCCGGCAACGACTTCGCGGGCCGAACGCACGCATACAAATCCAATCGCTTTCGCAGCGTCACGTTCGGCGAAACGGATCCCTTGCCGATCGGCGTTGTCATCGGCGCCTTGAGCGCGACACCGACTTCCTCGATCTTTTTCAACGTTCTGTCAGGAACGATCGGTTCACCCGCTTCGACGCAGCGCAGTCCTGCGTCGACTTCGATCCAGTTGATCGAAACTCCAGCGGCGTTGATGATCTTCTCGGTCGCAGCCGTAATCTCCGGCCCGATTCCGTCTCCGCGAATTAAGCAAACATCATGTGGCATATTTTTTTTCTTCTTTCGTCAATCGATTTAGTAAGGTTGGCTGTATTGATTCTCTCCGTCCTTTCGATACAGCTTTTGACACTTCGTCCAATGAAATCCATGTTGTGTGATCGCAGCGACCAAGCCCTCAATATCGCTGTCCGTAATCTCGCCTTCTGCTTCATATCTGCATCGGGGCCAATCGATCATCGAAAGCCCCTCCGGCTTAACCGGCCAGACTTTGGTTCCACGATTCGAGATAAAACTCAATTTGAACGGCCCGTGTTCTCGTGGAATGTCCGGAACACCTTCCGCTCTCAGGTAAACGTCTACTCCGACAAGTTGAAACATTCGAATATTTCCTCGGGGGGATGGGTAGCTCCGATTATGGGGCGGCGAAGCCTCCCAAGTCAACCCGCATGACCGACGAATTCGATCCTTGGCTCGATGCCGTGATGAGACAGGCCGTCGCTCCAGCCTGGCTGGCTGGCGATGCACCTCACAGTGACGTCGCGGTCTCATCTCGCGCCAGAATCATGCGAAATCTCGCCGGGTTTCCGTTCCCTCACAAAGCCAACCGGCCCGACTTGGAGGCAGTCGAAAGGGAAGTGCGCTCTGCCCTTGCGGAAGACGGTTTCATTCCGGTCGAGAACTTGCCGGAAGTCCAACGCGCAGTCTTGGTCGGGAGCCGGCTTATCTCGCCAGATTTTGATCCCAATTCGCCCGGAAGAGTGTTGCTTTTGTCAGAAGACCGAACTGTTGCGATCATGGTGAACGAAGAGGATCACCTGCGGATCCAGGCTGTGACCGCGGGCTACTCGATCGAGTCGGCGGCTTCGGCTGCGTCTGCGGCAGAACAAAAGCTGGGCCAACGCCTAAGCTTCGCAAGCGATCCGGAGTTCGGACACCTTTCTTCCAGTATCAGCAACGCCGGATCCGGGCATCGACTCGGTGTCATGCTGCACCTCGGTGCCTTGGCCGCAACCGGCAAGGCCAATGCTGCTGTCAAGGAGGTCGATGACGCAGGATTCGAGGTTCGCGGCCTCCTGGGTGAAAGGTCCCCTGGGCTTGCCGGCTTCGTCCAGGTGTCGACCACAGGCAACGATCCAGAGGAACTTTTCGCCCGGCTGGACGTTCTCATTAATCAAGAGCGTGAAGCGAGAAGCGCCCTGCACGAGCAGAAACTAAGGGATGGCGTCGAAAGCGCTCAAGGAAGAATCGAGGCCCAGGATGGCATCGACATGGAAACCGCCACTCGCGCGATTGGGTGGCTCCGACTCGGCGCCCTGCGGGGGATTGTCGACCATCATCCACGCAGGCTCGACGCACTTTTGACACTGATCCTTTTCGGCTCGGCCGATGACCCACCGACCAACCGAAGGCGAAGCCGGCTTTTTCGGCGATCGCTTGGGTTGACCTCCCCCGGCGGC
Source organism: Fimbriimonadales bacterium (assembly GCA_026129745.1). Classification (GTDB taxonomy): domain Bacteria; phylum Armatimonadota; class Fimbriimonadia; order Fimbriimonadales; family ATM1; genus JAHCHL01. The sequence goes on from JAHCHL010000011.1 coordinate 14,204, forward strand.
GAGACCTAACCGATAATTCAATTGAAACGGGTTCGTGTGGTATGTTCAATTTGGGCGGCGGCACAGCCGCATGAACGCCCAGGACCGAAAAAGGTGGCGCGGTGAAACCCCGCACCGACATCTGAAATATGTGGCAGAGATTTACAGAACGCGCAAGAAAAGTTGTCTTCTACGCACAAGAAGAGGCGCAGAAGTTCGGCGAGGGCTATGTCAGCACGGAGCACCTCCTGCTTGGGCTCGTAAGGGAGCCTGACAGCGTCGCAGCTCGCGTTCTTGAAAAAATTGGCATCAGCCTAAGCCGGATTCGATCCGAAGTCGAGCGACAGCTTCCTCGCGGCGACCACAAGCCCGTGCAGGAGATGACGCTCACCCCGCGCGCAAAACGAGTGATCGACCTCGCTTACGATGAAGCGCGAACCCTCAATAACAATTACATCGGAACGGAGCATCTGTTGCTTGGCCTAATTAGGGAAGGCGATGGCCTGGCCGGGCGTGTCCTCTCAAAACTTGGCGTCGAACTCGACAAGGCGCGCCAAGAAGTGATGAAGCTTCAAGACAACGAGGCGCCAAGCCGGGCAGGTGGAAGCAGCCGAAGCGGCAGAAGCCAAACCCAAACGCTCGACGAATTCGGAAGGGACTTGACCGAATATGCGCGTCAAGGAAAACTGGACCCGGTCGTTGGCCGCACCAATGAAATCGAACGGGTCATGCAGATTTTGAGCCGACGAACAAAGAACAACCCGTGCCTGATTGGCGAGCCGGGCGTCGGCAAGACCGCTATCGCCGAAGGGCTTGCCCAGCGCATCGTCGCTGGAGACGTCCCAGAGCAAATCCGTGACAAGCGGATCGTCGCACTCGACCTGGCGGCACTCGTCGCCGGCACCAAGTATCGCGGTGAGTTCGAGGAGAGGATGAAGCGCGTCATGGAGGAGGTCCGCAAAGCGGATGGCGAGGTCATCCTGTTTGTGGACGAGCTTCACACTCTCGTGGGCGCGGGCGCCGCAGAAGGCGCCATCGATGCTTCCAACATCATGAAACCCGCCCTCGCAAGAGGTGAGCTCCAATGCATCGGCGCGACGACTCAAGACGAGTTCCGCAAATATATCGAGCGGGACGCCGCCTTAGAGCGTCGATTCCAGCCAGTGGTGGTTCGCGAGCCCAACGAAGAGGAGGCAGTCGCCATCCTCAAGGGTCTTCGCGACCGCTACGAGGCGCACCACAAAGTTGAAATCCGAGACGACGCACTCGACGCCGCGGTCCAGCTCTCTCAGCGGTACATCACCGACAGAACGTTGCCGGACAAAGCGATCGATCTTATCGACGAGGCATCCAGCCGCGCAAGGCTGATGCAAACGCTTCCGCCGCTCGACATTCGACAAGACAAGCAAAAGCTTGAGAGGTTGAAGACAGAACTCGAGCACTTGCAAAAGCATCAAGAACTCGACACGCGAGGCGAAGTACTCGACAAGGAAGTCAAGGATCTCGAAGCGAGCATCGAAGAGCGCGAAGAGCAGTGGGAAGCGCTTCCTCGTCAAGACCCAATCATCACCGAAGACGACGTCGCGCACATCGTTCAATCCTGGACAGGGATACCGGTTGCGAGGTTAGTCGAGACAGAAAGCAACAAGCTGTTGCGCATGGAAGACGAGCTCCACAAGCGCGTCATTGGCCAGCACGACGCGGTGGCGGCGGTTTCGCGCGCCGTTCGAAGAGCCAGAAGCGGAATGAAGGATCCGAAGAGGCCGATGGGTTCGTTCATCTTCCTCGGACCGACAGGAATTGGAAAGACCGAAATGGCACGCGCGCTCGCTGAGTACCTGTTCGAAAACGAGAACAATCTCGTGCGCATCGACATGTCTGAGTACATGGAGCGGTTCGCGGTCAGCAGACTCGTAGGAGCCCCCCCCGGATACGTTGGGCACGAGGACGGTGGGCAGCTCACCGAAGCGGTTCGCCGCAATCCGTATTGCGTCGTGCTTCTTGACGAAATCGAGAAGGCGCATCCGGAAGTCTTCAATATCTTATTGCAAGTCTTGGAAGACGGACGACTCACCGACTCGCAGGGAAGAGTCGTTGATTTTAGAAACACCGTCGTCATCATGACGTCGAACGTCGGCGTCAAGCCGATCGAAGAAGAGCGCGGCATGGGATTCCGCGAAGCGAAGCTCGATCCGAACGATCCGAAAGTCTACGAGGCCATGAAGAACAAGATGCTTTCGGAAATGAAGAAGCTCTTCCGGCCAGAATTCCTCAATCGTGTCGACGAAGTGATCGTGTTCCACCACCTCACTCGCGAAGAGATTCTGCAGATCGTCGATTTGCAGCTTGAGCGCGTGAACAAGCAAGCGGAGCGCAGCCATATGAAAGTCGAAGCGACGCAAGCGGTCAAAGACTTCCTCGCCAAAGAAGGTTATCAGCCGGATATGGGCGCCCGACCCTTGCGCCGTGCGGTTCAGCGTTACATCGAAGACGCGCTTTCGGAAGAGATTTTGTTCGGAAGGTTCACCGAAGGCGACACGATCCTCGCAGACCTCGACGATACCGGCCAAATCGTCTTCAAGAAAGTCGACGGCACGGACGGCAGCGCGCCAAGAGAAGAAGAGTCGGCAGTCAAAAACTAAGGCAGCCATCCAAGTCTTGCCGGGTCGCCGGTCGCCCACCAGGGGATCGTCCGGAGAAAGCAGCCGCAACTCCAACTTCGCCATCGCACGGGTTTGGACGGGTTGAGCGGCGGGGAGTGAGCATGTAGACTCACACACGCCGAATCTGCGACTCTTGTTTATAACCTGGTCAAATTACTGTAGCTCTCTCTCTGTACAATTGTACAATCTCGTGCCCAAGGCCGCTAAGGGGCGTCTAAGGAGGAAAGAGATGCACTACTTGTTGACAAGAAGGGCGCTTCTGAAGACTACCGCAACGGCCAGTATGCGTCAAAGCATAAGGAATTCAGAATGAGAAAGCTACACGTGATAGCGCTGGTGTTTGTTGTGGCCATTTGGGTTATGTCGGGGGCATGGACCCGGGGTGGGCCCATTGTGGAATTGCCGATACTGTTTGCATTTTTCTTCGGATTTGTCCTCGGCGTTATCTACGGCGACGAACCCGAATCGAAGCGGCGGCCGGTAAACACGTTCTGGTTGGTCACGTCTGGATTGTTCGGGCTGTTCGTGGGAGCGGTCGTCGGCATCGTTCAGTGGATCGCCCATGGCGAATGGTTGACAAGCGCTTTCTTGACGGACTGCGCGTTCGGGTTGGCGTTCGGTCTTCTGCTCGGGCTTACGCAAAGAGCTGCTCGCGACCGAGTATCGCCCGATAGGAACCTATGCCTGAGTTAGAGGCATACAGACGCCGCGGCCAAACGTGGGAAACGGGTAAGGCTCAAGTATCAAATAGAAGTCAACCGTTACCTCCACAGCGAGTCGGCGATCCCAACATGAAACTGATGGGTGTGTATCGCGGCGCGGGCTTGCAATGGGTTCTCGTGAATCCGCCTGGCTTTGGCAACGGCGCACCGAACAATCCTCCAGGAGGTCCCTCAGGTGGTTAGCTTAATAGTCACAACTCTCGTATTCGCATCCTCAGCTTTCGACGACGAAGCCGAAGCTCTCGCTAAAGCACGCGCGTTTCGACAGGTCGCTGCCACCGCGAATGGCACGTACTTGAACCATTACGAGCCCGCGTTCGAACTCAGAGATTCTGAACACGACTCCAATCAATACGTCTTCAACTTCAAAGACGGCAGAGTTCGTTTGCGCCGATCCGATCACTTGATCATTGGATTTAGTTTTTCGCCAGCTGATGCGAACTGGCCCCCCCCGGACACCTGGGATAGCCAGAATGCAGTCGGCGATGTTGCAGCTCAAGCTCTTGCCGAGCAGTATATCGCCGCAAGCGGATGGTCACAGCTCTGTGTTCTCAAATCTCTTCTGAGGGGAGTCGCCGGAGGCGACATGGCATACATCATGTCCTACGCGCCGCAATACAATAACGTCAATTTTCATCCGCACGATAAGATTTCTCTAACAATTGAATACCATAGCGGGCGGCTTCTTATGCTCGCACGAACCATCGAATTACCGAATCCTCCTGCGTCACTTACGCCCTCGATCACACTCGAATCCGCGCTTTACTATTTCCTCGTCCATCTGTCATCCGAATACGGTGTCACTCACATCAACCTCGACGCGGCAGACCTCGTCATCTGGAACCCCAAGCCGTGGGAAATCAATACAGAATCGAACACACTGCCACAGTCAGTACTCGGAATGATCGGTACCAACGAGTCTACGCTCGTCTATTGCCTCGCGGCATCTCAGCCCAGTACGGGCCAAACAGTCAAGGCGGACATCGCGGCCTTTGGAGGATACGTTGATCCGCAGTCTGGCACAGTCTGGAGCGTGAAGCGCTACTCGCCATTCGGCCGCGGAGGAAGACCTGGTTTACTGCGCTGGGATTTGGGTGTGGGCGCGATTACGGTTTCCAACGGTAAGCAAGCGATCGAAGTCAAAGAGGCGGACGTGGATCAAGTGTTCGCTCCCAGGACGTTCACTCCATCTTCGAAGATCGTTTTGCGCCGCGCGAAAGTCGTCGTCGTCATCGAATACGACCGCACTTCCGGCCTAATCCGCACGTCGCAAAATGAGATGCACAGCTACGGGAAACCATCTGATAACCTCAAGCGCGCTCTCGATCAACTAACGCGCTAAGCCAGCTCTGAACAAGGCCGCGGAGCGCAGCCATATGAAAGTCGAAGCGACGCAAGCGGTCAAAGATTTCCTCGCCAAAGAAGGCTATCAGCCGGATATGGGCGCCCGAATACGATGTGCCGTGGGTTGAGCATCCTGGAATACCGAATGTGTTCGGACGATGGTTGCCCGAAACCCCACTGTCGGTTTTCGATGGTTTGGATAAGCAAGGTGATTGGATTTTGCGCATCGAAGACTTTGCTTCAGGCGATATCGGTGACCTGCGCGGCTTCAGCATCGAGATGACCAACGTTCCTGAACCGATGACCGCTATGGGGCTGATTGTTGGACTCATTGTGCTTTGCAAAAGGCGGCGAAGTTAGTGGGTTGTCCTTTGAGGTGCTTCAACCGTTCGATCGGTTTTGGATGTGCATAGCCCCACAGTCCGATGCAATCCATTCCTTGGAAGTAATGTGACGTCCGCAGAGCGAATGAAACATAAAGGTTCAACCAAACACTCTGTCCGAATCCAAAGCGGTCAGGTAGATCCGAGGTTCGCCGTCAATCAGCTCGAATCATCGTGATGTTAGCGAAGGCACTCACACCGCCATAGTAGTGAGCTCTTGGCATTCGCATGATCGCCACTCTTGCCATTGTATTTGACCCAGAGTTCCACCTCATGGTCACCTTCTTGAAGCTACCGAAACCTCCTGACTGAACCGGGCCCTTTTCTCCATTAACTACAAACTGATATTCAAGCACGTACGGTTCGCCACTCAGGCAAATGGTCCAGAACGACAGATCATAATTTGTTTGGGGGTCGCAGGCTACTTCTGCAGCCCAAATTAGCTTTGATTCAGTTCCATCTATATTCATGTAGAGCACTTGCTCGTTTCCGGTCTGCTTCTCTGGTGCAGAGTATTCACCGGGAGTAATCAGCCTGTGCAAGACCGGGTTGTTCCAAACCGGCGCAATGGTATAGCCATCGTGCCAAAGGCAGTTGTAATCCGGGCTCACATAGTTAACGGACGATACGAATCCGACATTTCCCTGGGAGAAGTCACCGTTCCAAATGAGATTTGTCGGCTGCGCTGGTGTAGCGATCGATTGCGGCTCAGTTCTCGGCTGAACAGCACGCTTCTGCTCCTGAGACTTTGGTTGCTCGGAATGGTCACGAGATGCGATGTTATTGCTAGTAGGAGCTTGAGTTTGAATTGGCGTGTCGCTACGGCGGGGCATCGGCGTCGTTTCGACCACGACTCCCTGATGAGACATAGGATCAGTCTTTTCGGGCACAAGCACCACGCGCTCAATTGTTCGAGGCACTTCGACCACTTTGGTTGACCTGTTGATCAGGCCAATCGCAATCGCAAGGCCCAAGACGAGCACAGTCGACAGTACAGCAATGAACCTCGGGGTTGAAAGGCCCCGCGTTGTCTCTGGTGTCAGCAATACAACTTGGCTTGGCGTCTTTGCGGCAGTTGACTGTGCCCCTGTTTCTACCGATTCCTGAGAAGGTTCCAGCGTCTCGTCGGTGGACGGCTCTCGCTGTGTCGAAATAGACCGAGCCTTTTGAGCCATCTTGTGCGGTTGGAGAAAGTCACCGCATTGAGGACATACTTCAGCGTCCGAGCTAACTTTGCAACCGCACTTTACGCAAAAGATCTGATTTGACATTGTCCTGCTCCACCCCTGGGCAAGAAGACCGCTTGGCCATTCTTACCACAATTGCCTGCCTGACGGGTGGTGAGACTTGTTCTATCCTATATTCCGTTGGGGTTTTATAGTAATGCCGAACCGATTCCACCGGATGGAGGTTGACTGACCAGCGCAGCACCCCTGCCCAGCATTGACGCGAACCCGAGCCCATACATTTCAGCTCAACTGCACAATCGAATTCCACGTATGGTAAGCTCGGAGAATCTCTTGGAGGTCCGCTCCTGCCGGCGGCCGGAGGGGGCTCTTCAAGCGTTAGTGGAGGAAAACTGTGAAGAAATTACTTTTGGCGTCAATGGGTCTCACCACCGCACTTGTATGCCTTGGGTCGAGTTGCCCAAAGTCGTTCGGCATCGGATGGATCGTGTTCCACAGCAATCGCCAAGGCTTCTACCAAATCTTCGGGGTCAACTCGGGCGGCACCGATTTGCGGCGGGTCAGTATCGCGGGATTGTTCGAAAACACCCATTGCATGGTTCCCGATATCCGCGCAGATGGCCGAGTTGTGTTCTCTCACTTCTTTGGCGGCCGGTTCACCCTGTCAAGTTGCAATTTTGATGGTAGCGATTTCCAGTATAACTTGACGCAAGGGTTTGCCGGGGACTGCCTTTTGCCAAGATGGAGTCCAGACGGCAGGAAGATCGCGTTTTCCCACTTCAACGGTTCGACTCGGGACATTTGGGAAATCAATGCCGACGGAAGCAACCCGGTTCAAATAACGGGTCCGCAGTTCAATGAAGAGTCATGTGATTACTCCCCAGACGGCGTCAATATAATATTCAATAGTGATCGGGATGGGGACTTCGACATCTATCGCTGCAGAGCCGGGCAATTCGAAACCAATGTGGTTCAGCTGGTGAATTCGCCAGGACTTGACTATGCGCCAAGTTATAGCCCTGATGGGTCGAAGTTCTGTTTCGCATCGTATCGCTCAGGGCAATCAGAGATATGGCGAGCAACGTCTACAGGAGCATCACAAACCCAACTAACCCATCACAATGCAGCTTGCCATGCGCCAAGATATGCGAACATAAGCCAAATTCTGTTTATGTCGAGCGTCAGCGGCAATTTCGAGATCTATGTAATGGACGATACCGGTGCGAACCTCACTCAACTCACCAACGACGCCTCTGTGGATGGGTATCCTTCTTCTAACTAATTTGCATGGGTTTATCGCCACGCTCCGTGAAAGGAGTTTGGCAATCAAAACTAAAACTAAATCGCATCTGAAATCGACCTGCCGAGATGTAGCAATCGCTTCTGAGTCGGTTCAAACTACCTCGGCTGCTTTCCGTCAATGACGATCCACGATGTAGATTGCAAACCATGCGATGCCATTGGGGGTTTTGCCCAGCGGTATCTCCTGTATCGCGGCGATTCCAGCCTGCTGGATGGGAGGCGCGGAGTTGTAACGTATCCAGTATCTTCTGGGTGCTCTTTCCGCAATCGTGTTGATGGCTACCTTGATAGCTACACCTTATCTTGCCACGTTCCTACCAAGATGGCGATTCGGAGCGATACTTACGCGTCCGTTCAGCCATGGATTCCGGCGGAACGTCTGATTGCGAAAGTGTCGCCCGCAAGACGGCAATCTGTCCAGCATGATACGCGTCATGCGTAGTTATGACCGAAATGATCTTCCATGCGGGCCACAATTCGCCCCAGTTTGTCTTCCGCTGTGAATACAAGTCCTCGTCCGACAAGCCAGTCCAACAGTCTATCCAATATGCATGGCTCTCACGAAGGTAGACGAGCGTACGCTTCCAGTCCGAACCGATCACTTCCAATCGTGCAACGACATCCCGCCATCTAATTTCGAGGTTTCGAAATGCCGCGCTGCCGTACATGACCTTGCAAGTCGCGACATGCTGAACAATCCCTAGAATCGAGCCGTTGTTGTGCATGTGCTCGCCGGGCTTTATCAGTGCTACCGCCCACGAGTGCTCTTGTCTGACGCCGTCGAGAGCCTCGATGAGGGACGCGAATTCATGATCGGCTTGATTTCGCAAGACTTGGACAGTATTCATAATTCCAACAACTTCGACGCGGACTCCATGTCCTTGTCACCTCGTCCGCTCAAATTGACCAGCACAGTCGAGGCGCGCGGAAGGTCGAGCTTCTTAAGCAACGCGAACGCGTGCGCGCATTCGAACGCCGGAATGATCCCTTCAAGCCGCGAGAGCCAAACGAAAGCATCGAGCGCTTCCTGATCGGTGACCGCATGATATTCGGCGCGGCCTGTGTCTTTGAGGAATGAGTGTTCCGGTCCAACGCCTGGATAGTCCAATCCGGCAGAAACGGAATGCGTTCCAACAACCTGACCGTCCTCGTCTTGCATCAGATATGAAAACGATCCATGCAAAACGCCCGGTGACCCTGCCGTCAAAGGCGCGGCGTGTTCGCCGGTTTCGAGTCCATGCCCACCCGCTTCCGCGCCGATCAGTCGCACCGAAGTATCGGGAATAAACGCGTGAAAGAATCCGATCGCGTTCGATCCTCCGCCGACGCACGCAATCGCAACATCCGGCAATTGTCCAGGACCTTCCAACATCTGCGCCCTCGCTTCATCGCCGATTACGCGTTGAAACTGTCGGACCATAACCGGATACGGATGCGGCCCGACACAGGAACCAACGATGTAGTGAGTGTCTTGAACGTTCGTCACCCAGTCTCTCATCGCTTCGTTCGTCGCGTCTTTCAGAGTCTTCGTTCCGCTCGAAACCGGAATGACTTCTGCGCCGAGCAAACGCATTCGAAACACATTGATCTTCTGCCGTTCGACATCTTCGGATCCCATGTAAACGACGCACTGCAAACCGAACATCGCGCAAGCGGTCGCCGTCGCGACGCCATGCTGACCTGCACCGGTTTCGGCGATGATTCGCTTCTTGCCCATTCTAACGGCGAGCAATGCTTGGCCGATCGCATTGTTCAGCTTATGCGCGCCCGTGTGACACAAGTCTTCGCGCTTGATGTAAACGTCGAGTCCGAATTCTTGGCTGAGGCGCTTCGCCGGCGTGATTGGCGTCGGTCGCCCAACCGTGTGCTTGTAGTGCCATGCCAATTCTTCTTGAAACGCGGGGTCAGCCCAGGCTGCTTCGAAAGAACGGGCGAGTTCGTCGAGCGCAGGGATCAGCGTTTCGGGTACGAACCGCCCGCCGTAATCTCCAAATCTGCCTCTGGCATCAGGTGGAAGCTGAATCATCTGTTGTCCATTATGAGTCGCTGCAGTTCCTTGAATAGCTCGACCATAGCCAGTGTGTCCAACTTGCAGTATTCGAGCAAGTCTTTCTTGATCTGCTCACGTTCGTTGGGTGGGCATTTCGGGTCGATCATCTTGCGATACATCGTCGTCGCCATCTCGCCTTCTTGAATGTTCAGCCCATCATAAGAAAGTGAAGGAACCATTGCCGGGAGTACGCGCTTGATGCTGAAGCTTCCGCAAAACTCTGGGAAGTAAATGTAAGCGCGGATGAGTTTGAGAAGATCCACGACTCGATCCGAAAAAGTCTCGTATAGTGGTTGTGCCGTCGATTCATCGAATTTCAGCAAATCCTTCAGCCTCTGTTCTTCAAAATTGGAATAGATAACGATCGACCCTGCTCCTTCGATAGCATTCGAAAGCGAGGAAATGAAGTCCGGTCTCGGATCGCCGAAACCAGCGTAAATGAATTCGTCGTGCGAGAGGTTGCCGTCTGCATCCAACACGTGATCGGACCATTGCACAGGCAGGAAATCGTAAGGCCCTGTTCCGATATGCCTTGGAATCGCGTACTGCGCTGTTTCGAAATCCACGAAGTGAATCGGATAGCGAATCGAATCCAACTCTTCGCGGATTGCGGGGTCGACCCAGCGTGCACCGGTGCGCAGCGCCTCGCGGACCCGCTCTTGCGTCGAGTGCTTGAGCATTTCGTCGGGAATGTCCTGGATCCGGGATATTCCCGCTGCTCGAAGCATTCGGTATTGCTGGAGGTCGATTCGGGGCAGATTCATCAGGTGCTCGATCGGGAGCGGCTCCGGATGGCAATGATCATAAAAGGGGCAATGGTACGGATCGTCGCATTGAGGCCCTATCTCAATTGCGGGCTCGGAGCCGGCGTCGAGCACCGAGAGCATTCTCTCGACGTCCGCCTCGATCGTGGGCACCAGTTCCTCAACCAGCGCAGTCACGTCGACTTTCTCAAAAAGCTCGATTGGGGTCGGATCGACTCCTCGGTGCTCGAAATCGCGGTTGAGCAAAAGCAGGCTTGCTCTGCCAACATTCTCACCTGCCTTTCGCATCACATAGACTTGAAAGGCGACATCAATCAGGTACTCGGGCTTTGGCTCATTGCCTTCTCGTGGAGAAGTTCCTGATTTGACTTCGATGATCTCCCAATCGCTCGGCACTTCATCGAACAGCGATGCTTGACCACTCGAAACGCTTGAACTCCGGTGCAGGATATCGACTCGCACTGAGAGCCTTTCTGTTCCGAAAGCTGCTTCGAACAACGTGTTCTTGCCTTCTTCAATTAGCTGCTTTGTTCTTTGCTCTGCCGCGTTCTGATCCCATGCCGGGACATTCACCAAAGTTCCTTGCGGGAACAGCTTTTGCGCAAGCTTTCCGACCTCGTTTCCTTCATCGAATCGCAATTGATCGGCGGGTGTGATGACACGAAGTTCCTTGCGATATTTTTCAAGGTACAAGCGTTTTTCGCATTGCAGACCTGCTGTGAAATTTGATTTCGTGAGTTTTGTTTGCATTATGTTTACAGCCATTCCCAAACTACCTCCACCGCTTCCGCCTCTGGTGATTCGCAAAGCAACGATTCTATTTGCGTTCTCTCTCGCTCGACGGTGCGTTTGTTCGGCCCGACGATGGCCGCTGCAACCACGGACGATCGAATTCGATTCTGCAACCCTACCTCCGAAATGCTGATATACCTCTGCTTGCGAACTCGGTCCAACAGGGATCGCAAAATCTGCCGCTTGTCCTTGAGGCTGTTGGATCCAGGAAAGTCATAGGTAATCGTCAACAATCCGATGAAAGCTTGCACGTTATCCCTCGCTCCTTAGGTTCGGTGGCAGCTTGTATCGGCGGTCCATGTGGATTTCGAGGCTGTCTTTGTCGACCTCTTCGCAAGGCAGATTATTCACCGGCGACCTGATCGACTGAAGGTGGTAATCCCTGGCCATTTGCGCTGTTCGAACGCCAACTTGATAATGTTCGAGCGTTAGGGCGTGCGAGACGACCCCTTCTTTGATTGCGTTCAATACGACATCAGAGCCGCTAATCGGGAACAGATTCCGAGTTGAAGCTTTGCTTGCAAAAAGGTAAGCATCTTCGCCAACTGGAACGATGAGTTCGGCCCACTCGAGGTCTTCTTGCGTGACATCGGCAAGCTCCCTGAATCGAGACCTGAACTCTTTGCCCTCGCCCGATCGGGAGTAGACGCTCCCTTGCATCCTTTCGGTCTTAATCGGTTCGTTGCCAAACACGAACAAAATTTGTGATGGCACTTTCGGCAGTTGCGAGAGGCGAATCTTCCAAATATAAATCGTGCGCTCTGCAGAGATTCCGACGTGCCCCGCTTTACTAACCATTGCGTCGTCTGCTCCGACCGTAATGACGTCGCGTTCGATTTTCGAGAGCGCATTTACGACGCTTGCGACTTGTTCGCGTCGCGTAAAGACTATTGAAATGGCTGCACGTTCTCCTTTCGGCGCTTGCTTGGCGGCGGCGACGATCGATTCTGTATCCAAGTTGGCACATCGCACGATTTTGGAATCGTATCCGTAGGCCCGCAGAGTCTCAACGAATCCTGCGGTGATCTCCCGCTTCCATTGCTCATCGCCAGCGGGCAAAACCAGAGTGAAGGTTGGTCTGGGAACGTAGTCCGAGCCGCCGCATCCCGCGAGAATCGTCAGAACAAAGGCAAAGAGGAAAGCTCTCACTCGAGCAGCGCATCTGCGTACTCCTTGGCATCAAAAGTCCGCAGGTCCTCCACCTTTTCACCGACCCCAATCAGTTTGACGGGGATTCCGAGTCGCTCCTTAACGCCCAGGATCGCGCCTCCCCTCGCGGTTCCGTCCAATTTCGTGACAACTACGCCAGTAACTCCTGCAACTTTCCCAAACTCCTCTGCTTGTCGGATTGCGTTTTGACCGGTATTGCCATCGATCACAAGCAGAACTTCGTCAGGTGGTCGCCCCAGTGCCTTTTGCGAGACGCGTCCGATTTTTTCAAGTTCTTGCATTAGGTTTGCTCTCGTGTGCTGTCGACCAGCCGTGTCTGCGAGAACGAAGTCGACGCCTCTCGCTTTGGCAGCCGTGATTGCATCGAATACAACCGCGCCCGGGTCTCCGCCTGGCACTCCCTTGACAATTTCAACACCAACTCTTTGTGCCCATATGTCGAGCTGCTCAATCGCTGCAGCGCGAAACGTGTCGGCAGCTGCGACAAGAACTCGCTTGCCTTCGCTCTTCAGTTTGTGCGCGAGCTTTGCAATGGTCGTGGTCTTTCCTGCGCCGTTGACTCCGAGAAACAGATAAACGGTTGGGGCCGAATCTGAAACGACAAGCGGACACTCTTCGTTTGCAAGCTTCTTAGTTATCGCTTGTGCAAGAGCGCTGCGGATCTCTTCAGGATGCTCCAACTTTTCTTTGCGCACTCGCATTCGAAGATCATCCAATATTTCCGTGGCCACAGTAATGCCAACGTCTGCAGAGAGCAGCACCTCTTCCAAATCTTCAAACAGCGACTCATCGACGACTCCACGGCCGAACAAGCGGTCGAGCTTGTCCTTTATTCCCTTGAAAAGTTTCAGCCGCATGCCTACGTGTTCAGTTTGGCGACGGCCCTTGAACGAGGGTCAATCGCGCGTCTGCAATAGGCTCACCGTTGTGCAGCACGTCGAGCCGATAGTTGCCCGGCTTTGGGAACGTCATTCCGTCCACGCGGAAGGTCTCGAACATGGTCGCTGGCCGCCCGTCGACGGACTTCGGCACCGAAAACTCGCCTTCGATTCCCATCATTTCATGCCCATCTTCGTCCATCAAAACAAGTTTGATTCGAGAAACGGATCCGGCTTCAAAGGGGTCGAATTCGAACTCGACGCAAATGAAAAAGGTCGGGTGCACCAAAGGATATTGAGAGCCGCCGATTGTATCGAACATGCCGATCAGGCAACCCTTGCCGCCGTCCATCCGGCCAGCGTAATCGCAAAACTTTAGAAGGAGAACTTTCACCATGCCTATCTTGGCATAGGCACGGGTTACTTGGGGGGTTCGACGCTCTTTAGATGCTCGATCAGTTCCAGCTGCATGCCGGTTACGGAAAGGTCGCTTTGAGTTCGTTCGAGGACGGCCCTCAGCGCGTCCACGCTTCGGCGCAGGTTGCTTGTCAGCGCATCCGGATAATCGAACGTAATCAGCTCATCATAAATGTCTTCCATTTCCTCTGCCAAGTGCCTGGCTGTGCCTTCGTCGCCTTTCCTGAGCGCATCGAGGGAATACCTGCGGCATTCGCTGGCGGCCTCACAAAGTCCATTCAAGTACGCTTGTGGCTCGACACCCAGCTCTTCCGGTGTTGGCAGCCTATCGCCCGATGTGATTGCGAAGAGCGTTCGGGCTTCGACGTACTCTTTAACCGCATCTTGAAAGTAAGGTGCGAATTTTAGCGTTGGGAAACCCTCGAGGACATTGAGCGCAGATCTTATGATTCCATCAGCTTCATCCATAAGCGTATTCGCTTCGCTTCGCTGATTCCGGTGAATGTGTTTGATGGCTTTGGAACAAAGTTGAATGACTTTACGACCCTCGGCGAGAGCTTTTTCGCGCGCGGTGTGCTGTGACTCCATTCTCGAACGGAGCCCTTCGCAGATTTCGGATAAGTTGGTCGGCATTTGTCCGTTTTATCAGATTGCGCCCAGTCGCTGCATCGATCGAAAGTCTCCTTCACCTACGATGACATGGTCAAGCAGCGGAATTTCGAGAATTCTTCCTGCTTCAGACAGAACGCGAGTCACTTCGAAGTCTTCGGGGCTTGGCGTTGGATCACCACTCGGATGATTGTGCACTGCGATGATCGCAGCGGCGCCTTCTCTAACGGCCTCTTTGTAGAACTCCTTGACGCCGACAACAGAAGCTGATACGGTTCCGATATGAACAACTTGGGACTTGATGACTTTGTTCTTTGCATCCAAAAGCAATGAGCAAAAGTGTTCCTTACGTTCGTCGCGCAAGTGCAAGAATTGGCGATAAACGTCCTCAGGCCCGCCAATCGTCACGCGATCTCCTCGCCCAGCTTCCACAGTTCGCCGCCCTAACTCGAGCAATGCAAAGAATTGGCACAATCGGAAACTGGAAAAGCCTGCGTGTTCTTCAAACATCTTCGGTGCGGCATTAGGCAAACCGCGGATGCCACCCGCGTATTGAAGCAGGTCGCGCGCAATGGGAATGGCGGCATCGGCATCCTTTTCATCGTTTACGATAGCCACTGCGAGCAATTCGAGGGGCGACATCGACGATGCTCCCGCATTGCTCAGTTTCTGAAAGAGTTCGCTCTTCACTGGCATATGGTTCGATTTCTCAAAGGGAAGTCCTCCGTGTACACTATGGCTTGTGGATTATAGGGCCGCAATCATCGGAGGCACCGGGGTCGGCGACTTGCTACTGGCGAAGGGTACGAGGGCGATTCACATACCAACGAAATTCGGGTTAGTGAGAGCCCGCGACTTGGGCGGCAACGTACTGGTTCTTGCCAGGCACGGAGCAGGGCACAAGCTGCCTCCAAGCGGGGTCAATTACACCGCGCTTTCCGAAGCGCTGCGGCTATTGCGTATTGAATACTGCTTTTCTACTGCCGCGGTCGGAAGCCTCGACTCTTCCATGCCAGTCGGTGCGCTGTGCGTTTGCTCAGACTTGCTCGACGTTTCGGGCCGAGAATCGGTGCGATTCGCATCTCTCGTAGAGCATTGCGACATGACTCATCCATTCGACCTTTCCGCAAGATCGAAGTTGATTGAAGCAGCGAAGTCGGCGGGAATCGACATTTCGGAAGAAGGGGTCTACGTCTGTGTGAACGGTCCTCGCTACGAGACTCCAGCCGAAATCCAAGCTATTCGAATACTTGGAGGTCAACTGGTTGGAATGACTGCTGGCACGGAAGCCGTCGCTATGAGGGAAGCCGGAATCAAGTACGCTTGCCTTGCGATCGTCACGAACTATGCGACTGGACTGCAGGAATCACCGCTGAGCCATGACGAAGTTGTTGCAGAAATGAAAGTCTGCGGTGAAAAGGCATTGAAAGTTTTGCTTGGGGCAACAAGCCGATGATGACAAACATAGATCTTAATGCCGATTTTGAGTTGATCTTGAGCTTTACGCCATCACTTGGATCTTCCGGCATCTCGCGAATTCTCGCGAGAAACGCGATCAGCGGCAGAACGCCGGAGCAGTTCTTGTCGCTGAACGAGTCGACACTCATTGAGGAGTACGCGCTGAAACCCAAAGCGGCGCAGTCATTGACAAACGGTGCAAAGGAACTCGAAGCCAAGGTGAAGCATTACAAGGATCGCGTCGCGGGGAAGCCTGTTCGCCTCGCAACAATTCAAGCGGCGTTGTATCCGACAAGAATCGAGTCATTTTGCGAGAACCCTCCTGCTTATGTCTTTTTGTACGGCAACTGCTCAGTACTCGACAACAAGACTTTCTGTGTGCTTGCAAGCCGGGACTCGGATCGGACCGCTGTAGATCGCGTCGAGCAAGAAGTCGAGCGCGGTGTGCTTGAGCCGAAAACGCTTGTCACCGGTGCCAATACCGATGCCTACATGCGCGCTGCGGTCGTGCCGCTTCGTTGGGGCGCACCGAGAATTCTGGTTTTGGACCGCGGCTTGTTTTCTGCGCTTGGGGACGACCTGGATCAAGAGCCTTTCCCTGCAGCAAGGCTGTGGCGTTACAAATTCGATCCCGTAACTGATCTCGTCGTGAGCCCCTTTCGCCCAGACGATCACTTTATTGGAAGCAACAATCAGTTGCGGGACGAATTGGTGGTTGCGCTTTCTGACGATGTCGTCGTCGTTCGTGCGCGTCCTGGCGGAGTCATGGAGCGGCTCGCCGATCGAGCTGATCGAATTGGGAAAAGCGTTACGAAGATTGGATGAAATCGCAGCATCGAGCGAATGCTGCATCGAACATCTCTTCCGTAAGCTTCCCCGTAAAGGTGTTTTGCTGGCTGGGGTGATACGACGCGATCAGTAAGCGGCCGTCGATGGTGGCTTCTGCCAAATGTTTGAATCTAGGCAATTTTGCATGCAATGCCTTCGCGGATTGTTTCCATGCGATACCGCCAAGCGCAAGTAACGCTTTCCAAGGAGTGTTTTCAATCGTCTCAACAAGGAACGAACTGCAATGCTCTATTTCAATCGGCGAAGGTTTGTTCTGTGGAGGCGCGCAATGGCATATGGCTGTGATCAGGCAATTGTTCAGTTGCAAACCATCATTCGCATCGACCGACGTCGCCTGATTTGCGAATCCAGCGCGATGCAGCGCGCGGTAAAGCCACTCACCGCTGCGGTCTCCGGTGAACATCCTGCCTGTTCGGTTGGCACCGTGGGCTGCGGGCGCAAGTCCAACGATGAGGAGCTCGGCCTCAGGGTCTCCGAAGTTGGGAACTGGGCGCCCATGGTAGTCGTTGTTCCGATAGGAAGCTCTTTTTTCCTTCGCTACTTGTTCGCAGTAGGTGCGTAGACGAGGGCACGCGCTGCAGGCCAACACCCTGCGGTTTAGAAGGGCCATCCAGGCTGTCGGAGTAGGACTTTCGGGTGGGTTCAAGCTGGCCGGAAGGTATACTCCAAGATCGCGTTCGGATAGCCGCACCTTGCTCCCGGACGGACCGAATTTTTATGAGAATTGACAAGTTTTTCAGAGATTTGTTCGACAAGAGCGGAGATGAGTGCAAACGTCTTTGGCCGACAGTCGAGAAGATCAATGCACTTGAGCCAACGTTTCAGGACCTAACACTCGAACAACTCGCTGCAAAGACTCCAGAGTTCAAAGAGCGACTTGGCAGAGGCGAGACGCTCGATGACATCCTTCCTGAAGCATTCGCAACAGTTCGCGAAGTAAGTAAGCGACTCTTGCATATGCGTCACTTCGATGTGCAGCTACTTGGCGGAATTATCTTGCACGAGGGCAAGATCGCTGAAATGAAAACGGGTGAGGGTAAGACGCTTGTTGCGACGTTGCCGCTATATCTCAATGCGCTTGCGGGGCGTGGATCGCATCTCGTTACTGTGAACGATTACCTCGCACGACGAGACGCTGTTTGGATGGGGCCGATTTATCATCACCTCGGCTTATCGGTTGGAATTATTCAAGGTCAATCTCCAGAATCGGACGAACTTGGTGGAAGTTACTTGTATTTACCGGGAGCGCAACACCACGATCCGCGGTACGCCAATCTGGTTGAAGCATCGAGGCGCGATGCGTATATGGCCGACATTACTTACGGCACCAACCACGAGTTTGGATTCGACTACTTGCGCGACAACATGGTGTTCCAACAAGATCAACTGGTAATGCGCGACCTGTATTACGCGATTGTCGACGAAGTCGACAGCATTTTGGTCGACGAAGCGAGAACACCACATATCATATCTGGCGCAAGCAGCGAGGACGTATCGATTTACAATCGAATCAGCGAAGTGGTCAAGAAACTTCGTCCAGGCGACCGAGAAGACAAAGAGGCGCATTACGCTGTCGATAAGAAAAACCACAACGCTTCGCTTACTGAGAAAGGTTACGACGAAGTTGAACGGTTGCTGGGAATTGACAATTTGGCCGAACACCCCGACCTGATGCACTATGTCAATGCAGCAATCAAAGCGTATGGCCTTTTTGAAAAAGATGTGGAATACGTCGTCAAAGACAACGAAGTTGTTCTTGTCGATGAAAACACGGGGCGCTTAATGTATGGAAGGCGGATGGGAGAAGGCCTGCATCAGGCTTTGGAAGCGAAAGAGGGTGTGCCTGTTCAAAGGGAGAGCCAGACCGTCGCAGTCATCACTTTCCAGAATCTGTTTCGACTGTACGAAAAACTGGGCGGCATGACTGGAACGGCAAAGACGGAAGAAGACGAATTCGCAAAGATCTATGGCCTCGAAGTCGTTGTCGTTCCGACGCACCGAGAGATGATCAGAGTTGACCATCCCGACGTCGTTTTCAAAACTGAAGAAGCGAAGTTCCGGGCGATAGCCAGAGAGATACTTAGGCTTTACACAAAGCAGCAGCCAGTGCTCGTTGGTACGCGATCGATTGAAATGTCGGAGCGGGTTTCTGCTCGCCTAACGGCAGATAAGCTCCAATTGCTTGTGCTTGCTGAGCGCGTTCTGGACTTTTGTTCAAACGAGAAAGGCGCAGACAAGAAGACGAAAGCGGAGGCAATGGAGCTGATCAGTACGCCAATCAAAGATGCGAAAATGAAGGCGTTCCAAGAGGCAGCGCGCAAGTTGAATTTGCCGACTGACCCGCTTGGAGACGAGTTGAAGACATGGTTCTTGGATCACTTCAAGCTCGATAGCGCGTGCCTTCCCAATCTCGACGAAGCGCTAAGACACGGAATTCCGCACAACGTTTTGAACGCAAAGTATCACGAGAAAGAGGCTCTCATCATTGCGGAAGCGGGCCGAAAAGGCCAAGTCACCATCGCGACAAACATGGCGGGCCGTGGCGTGGATATCTTGCTGGGTGGACGCATCAAAACTCAAGAGGTCGATGCGGCAGAGAAAACGGACGTATCCTTTTCTTCAGAGACTTTTGCATCCCATCGCCGGGGCGGAAAGGAAAGAGCTGCTCCACCACTCCCACTCGACGACCAAGAACGTGCAGCACTCGCCGACGAAGTGCGCGCTTTGGGCGGACTGTTCATCTTAGGCACAGAGAGGCATGAAAGTCGACGAATCGATAACCAGCTAAGAGGAAGAGCTGGGCGGCAGGGCGACCCTGGCGAGAGCAGATACTTCGTTTCGCTGGAGGATCAGCTTTGGAAGATCTTCAATCCGAAGATGCTCGAGAACCCGTTGCTGCGTGCATGGCCAGATTTCGAGGAAGTCAACGCAAAGTTCCTAAGTTCGATGATCGAGAAGACGCAAAAGAGAATCGAACTGCACTTCTTCGAATATCGTAAGCATGTTCTCGAATATGACGACGTTCTGAACGCTCAACGAGAACACATTTACAGCGATCGGCGAGAATACTTGCTCGGCAAACCGGCTCGACCGACGATAAAGCAGTACATTTCGGAAACGTTGGCTGAGATCATCGACCTGTACGCGCCGGACGGAACCGAGCGGACGAAATGGGACTACGAAGGCATTTTCAGAGATGTCATGCGGATCTTCCCGGTCATGGACTACGGATCTGCAGAAGACCTCAATCTAAAAGGCGGCGCAGAAGCGATCCAGAAGCAACTCGAAGAGTGGGCCGAACAGGCTTATCAAAAGCGAATCGAACAATTCGGTGAAGAGAATTTCGAGAATCTTGAGCGCATCTTGTTGTTGCAGGCGATTACACAGAAGTGGACTGAACACTTGCAGAGCATTGAGAGATTGCGCGAAGGCATCGGCCTACGTGGCTATGGCCAAGTCGATCCACTCATCGCATTCAGAAAAGAGTCGCATACGATCTTCGAAGAGACGTTGCGAGGAATTCGAGAATTCGTCGTGATGCACTTGTTCCACGCGGTGATTCAGCAGCAGCAACAGCAGCCATCAGGGCCACCGCCGCCAAAAATGCAGCGCGTCGAAGGTGAAGCCTTAGCTGCAGTCACTCAGCCAAACGGATCGAATGGCGCCCCTGATTTTACAAAGGCGAAGCGAAACGACCCGTGCCCCTGCGGAAGCGGCAAGAAGTTCAAAAACTGCCACTATCGCGAAGTGTACTGCTAAGCTTTCTCGCCTTCGCGGCAAAGTATGGTAGCGCCTGCGACCATTCCTGGGAGCATCAGAACAAACAGCAGCGGCACTAAGCTCACCAATCCGCAAGCGATGGCAAAGCCCTTTGCACGTTTGGGCTTCCAAACGCGACTGAACTCTGATGGAAACAGTACTCCGCGTCGGATATATGCCGAGGCAGAGAAATCCAAAGTGCCAATCCAAGCCGCATAGATGGCGGGCGCAATCGGTCCAGTCCAAAAGAAGCATAAGCTAACCAAGAACAGCACACCAGAGAATGCGGCCCGCGTTAACGAATCCCAAATCAATCCGCCGCAACCGACCTTGACGTTTGGAGAAGTCCCATACAATGTCCGCTCGACTTCCAGGGACAATCTATCCCAAAGTAAGCTGCTGAACAGGCCTGAGATCGCCAGGTAGATCGGCAGTCCCAAAAATGACATTACGATCACAAGCCCTGCCCTGCCGAGCCACTTCATCGATTCTTCGATCCATACAGGCAGATCGAACATCCCGACTAAATACGGGATCAGCCAGAGCGAAACTGTTGCGACGATGGCGACATAGCATGCAAGCGCGATCGCCATGGGCTTCCAAACGAAGCTCCACAGGCGCGGCGTTTTCAGAATCAGCAGGTTTCCCCGGACGAACTCTTGCATCGTTGAAGTCGATACGAGCCAATCGAGAAAAAGGGTGCGCGTGGGTATCATTGGTGCCAGATGAATCTTAGCGAAGTCGGTATCGGCCCAAGTCCTCCACACGTCGTCAATACGATCATTGAAATCCCGAAGGGTGGTTCGAATAAGTACGAAGTCGACGAAAAATCCGGAATTGTGAAACTCGACAGAGTGCTGTATTCGCCGCTCTTTTACCCTTGCGATTACGGATACATTCCCAGCACCCTTTACTCCGATGGCGACCCACTCGATGCTCTCGTATTGATTTCGCACCCGACGTTTCCCGGATGCGTTGTCGAAGCACGGCCGATTGGAGTTCTTGGAATGAGCGATGACAAGGGGCAAGACGACAAGATCCTGTGTGTTGCGATGAAGGATCCAAGGTTTGTGGAGATCCGTTCGATTTATGATCTCGCCGATCACACTAAGCGTGAAATCATGCACTTCTTCGAAGTCTATAAGCAGCTCGAAGAGAAGCCTGTGGATGTCATTGGCTGGGGAGATGAACTCAAGGCATTCGAGCTGATTGACGAGTTTCGAGTTCTGAAGTGAAGATGCTGAGCGTCGGGCAGCTTGAGTCTCTTGCGATGAGAGCATTCTCGGAAAGCCCTTGGCACAGCCTGCTCTCCGCGCTCAAAGACATTACCGAAGAGACTTTCTTCTTTGTGCCGGAGAGGCATAGCGGATTCCCATGGATGAATGGCTCGATATGCGATATTGTCTATCACGTGACCGGGGACAAGATCGTGCAGTTGAGTGCGGCGTTCGACGGCGGAAATGAAACCTGGGATAGCCTAAAAACCAAGTTGTCGAAATCGGACATGGCCGCAATGGTGGAGGAACTGCATGGCGCATACGAATTGGAGCTGTCGAAATTGAAATCGCTGAACGAGGATGAACTCGAACAAAAAGTCGCTACATGGGGCGGAAAGCGAATGAAGGCTTATGAGCTATTTTTGATGCTGATTGAACATGATCTGTATCACGCGGGTCAAATAAGATACATTCGAAATGTTATCGAGTAACGAGATCGAAGTCTATTTGCTCGCGTCTGGATTCAGTGAGAGGATGGGCGCGAGCAAGCCGATGCTTCCATTTGGGGGAACAACAGTGCTTTGTCGGCTTGGGCAATCATTTCAGGAAGCAGGACTCGAGAAGATTCGCGTCATAGGCCGGCCAGACGATCACGAGCTTGCTCGCGAGTCATTTCTTTTGGGCTATCGCTACATTATCAATTTGGAACCAGAACGCGGCATGAGCGGTTCTGTGCTTGAAGCGCTCGATGACTGCCGTTCTCCTTGGCTTGCGCTTTGTCCTTGTGACATGCCGCTGCTCACTTCGGAGACTATTGGCAAGTTGGCCCAGAGTCTTGACGATTTCCATGATGCGATTCAGCCAGTTTGTGCGGGCAGGCCTCGGCATCCCGTTTTTTTGCGACTTGGTGCGACTTTGCCGCTTCGCAGCACGATTGCTTCCGGCGGGACACTCCGAGACTTTCTCCGGACCGCCGGCCGCCGCATTATTGAAACGGGCAGCCCCGACGAGTACCTGGATATGGACACTCCGGAGGACTATGAGAGGCTCTTGGCGTTAGCTGGGTTTGGCAACAATTAGCGGATTCATGTGTCAGAATTTGGGTATGCGCCTCCCAATTCGCGAGCACCTGTTCTCGATGAGCGCTTACTCAACTGGGAGGCCATTGGATGAAACTCTGCGTGCGCTTGGTGTGAGTCGTGTCGCTCGCCTCGCGAGCAACGAAAATCCGCTTGGTCCATCGCCAAAAGCCATTGAGGCGATGAAGGATGCCGCTTCTGCAACCAACTACTATCCAGACGGAGGCGGAATCGCCCTGCGAGAAAAACTCGCGAAAAAGCTTGAACTGCCAATTGAGTCCATTGTCTTAGGCAATGGAAGCGATGACATCATCCATTACCTGTGCCTTGCATTGTTGGACGAAGGTGCAAGCATCGTTGTAGGCGATCCATCGTTTGTGCGATACGAAGCAGGCGCGCAGCTTCAAAAGGCTCAAGTTCAAAAAGTGGCACTCAATGATAGCGAGACGCATGACCTAAACGCAATGGCGCACGCAATTGACGAGACCACACGCTTGGTGTTTATCGCCAATCCGAATAACCCGACGGGAACTATCGTAAGAAGGGTCGAATTCGATGCATTTCTCGCCGATTTGCCACCGCATGTCGTCGTCGCACTCGACGAAGCTTACTTCGAGTTCGTAAGCGATCACGATTTTGCGAGCGCACGCGAGTACTTGGTGGAGGGTTATCCAGTCGTCGGTCTCCGGACTTTTAGCAAAGCTTATGGACTTGCCGGCATCAGGATAGGTTACGGTTTCATGCCGGCGGAGTTGTCAGATGCGATTGATCGAATTCGCGAGCCATTCAACACAAATGCTCTTGCACACGCTGCAGCCATCGCCGCACTCAATGACATAGATCATTTGCGCAATACACTGGATACGAATCGCACAGCGATCAAGCGCATCAGCTCAATTCTAAATAGGTACGGAGCAACGACTACTGAAACTCATGCGAATTTCGTTTGGGCAAGATTCGACGAACCGACGGCGCCGATGGTCGATGCACTTGCCAAGCATGGTGTTTTCGTTAGAGGAGGAGCGATGTTCGGTCGGCCGAATTGCATAAGAGTATCGATGGGAACAGAAAACGACCTTGACTTGCTCGAGAATGCAATGGCAACCGTGACTACTGGGGCGCAATCGAGATGATCGTTCTATTGAAACCTGGTGCGCCGCGCGAAGAGATCGAACGATTGCGTGCATCGCTACTAACGGCGGGTTGTGACGTGCGCGAGATCGAGACCAGCGGAGCGTGCGCTTTGCTTGCTGAACGGTACTGGGAGGATCCTCCGACAGATCTCATCAGCCAACTGAGCGCTTCTGAGCATGTTGAGAGAGTGATTCACGCAGGCAAGCCATTCAAATTGGTTTCGCTCGAGATCAAAGGGCAGCGAACACAAGTCAAGTTTGGAAAGTCGACCATTGGTGACGGCAGCATCGCACTCATCGCAGGCCCTTGCACGATTGCAGACTATGAATCGCTTGCTGAAACAGCAGATGCTGCGAAAGAATCAGGTGCAATCGGACTCCGAGGGGGGGCGTACAAGCCAGCAACATCTCCTTATTCGTTCCAAGGATTTGGCAAGGATGCGCTTCGGACCTTGCGACGAGTTGCGGACGAAACGGGTTTGGCCGTAGTAACGGAAGCAATGGATCCAAGACGAGTCGAAATCGTTGCAGAGCTCGCAGATATGATTCAGATTGGTGCAAGGAATATGCAAAATTTCGACTTGTTGCGTGAAGTCGGCAAGCAGCCGAAACCGGTATTGCTGAAGCGCGCGATGTCAGCGACGGTCGATGAGTGGCTTTGTGCAGCCGAATACATTGCGCGAGAAGGCAATGAGGCGATCGTTCTATGTGAGCGAGGAATCAGGACATTCGAAAGGTCCACACGCAATACGCTCGATGTCAGCTCGATCGCAGTCGCAAGAACGCTGACGCACCTTCCGATCATTGCAGACCCCAGTCATTCAGCAGGCTATCGACGCTTTGTCAAACCGCTCGCACTGGCTGCAGTCGCTGCGGGGGCGGATGGCCTAATTGTCGAAGTGCATCCTCGGCCGGAGCAGGCGATCAAGGACGGCACACAGACTGTTTCAACCGACGAGTTTCGTGGAATCGCGGACGCGGCTCGCAGGGTCGCGGCTGCAATTGGGCCGCACGAAGACGCTTTTGTCATGTAGGGGGTGGTAGCGGAGGTCGGACTCGAACCGACGACCCTGCGGGTATGAACCGCATGCTCTAACCAGCTGAGCTACTCCGCCGTGAAGAGCGCTATTTTACCCGCCCGGTTGATCGCCGACCTCGAATGAAGCGAGAGGTTCGTTCGCGGTAGCCTGAATGTCGACCATCCCTGAATTGTTCGGCAAAAAGATCCGCTTGATGAGTTTTGTCCGTTCACTGATGAGCACAGAATATCCGTCAGGATCGGCAATGTGAATGAAAGTTTCACCCGCAAGTTCCAATTCCTTTTCCAGTTGCGGCGCTTTCATGCGATCAAAGAGACTTTGATTTAGGAACTCGCCTTGAAACAGCAAAGATGGCACAAGTATCGATGCGTATGCGGAAGGCTCCTTGATCGATTCAAGAGCCTCGAAGATGGAAGACTCTTTCTTTCCCGAGTTCATGAAGGATGTTGCATACACTTTTCCGTCATTGGCCCAAACTCGGCTGACCGTAGTGCCGGAACCATAGGGATCTTGAGAGCTAACTTCGAACAGAAACCTGCCGTCGGTTGCATAAAGTGTCTTGCCAAATGCTTGCCTTGGCATCATATTGCGTCCGCTCGATGCGATCAGTATTTCATCCTGATATGTTTCGAGCGATCGATACGCTGCTGCGGACTCTTCAAGAATGGCAATTGCTCTCGGGTCTGCAGCCATGTTAGGACGCGGATCAGTCGGTTTGTCGTGGGTCTCCTGATGGCCCTTTGAGCAACCGAGAACCACAAGGGCAGTGGCGAGGACTGCGTATCTCACGGCCCATCTTACTCAGGCCCTAACCCTTGGGCGGCAAGCCGCCGAGAATTACCCTTGAACACTCAGTGGAGGTGTTGCTATGCAAGTCAACCTTGCCAGCGCCCTCGGTTCGATTGGGTTCTTCGCCCACCCGACCGACGACGCTCAGGTGGCAGCAGGGCTCTCCCTCGAGGTTCAAGAGAAGGTCCAACCGCCGACTCAGGCATCGATTGCGATCGACGAAGCGATTGCAAGTCTGCTGGAGGAGGATGGATCCGAACTTGGATTGCCACCGATACTACAACCGAATAAAACCGAATCATTCTTCGAGGTCGAAGGTAAACAGCCGAATGCTGACCTGCACAAGCCGGACGAGGAGTGGAAAGCGGAAAAGGTCTCTCCTGACCTTAGAACGTCCGCTGAGACGATGCGCGAGCCTCGTCCACCCATTCTTCAGCCATGGCCCATCGTCGCGTCTGCAGACTCGGTCAGTTTGACTTCCATTCCCGATGGATTCGACGCCGACACCTACGAGGCACAGTCTCCGCCAATCTTGCAACCGAAGCCCAAGCCCTTTCCGCCCATGGCGCTTGGTCCAGACATAGCGTCGAAGACCGTTTCCGCGCCAGCCGGTGAGGCGTTCGTTGCTTGGCAGGACGGCGACCAGATTGCTTCTATTCCGGCCAAGCCGGCTCCGCCATTGGTCGAGAATCCGTTCGGCCGCAGAGGCGAGTCGGGCGAGTCAAAGATCGATTCGGCGGACAGGCCACAGGCTGCGCCCAGCGAACGACCAGCTCCCGGACTCACGCAAAGTCCGCCAGCCAAGGTCAAGATCCTCGATAGGCTCCAGCGCTTGCTCGACCGCATCGCGCCACAAGCCCGTGCGGCGATCATTGAGCTGCGAGACAAAGCGATTGACGCCGCTAAGAGTGGCGTGCCGTTCGAAAAAGTCGCAGCAGAGGTCGAAGTCAAAGTCAAGCAGACTGTCGACTCGGTCATTGCAACCGACAAGCACCCGATCACAGGCGTTCCCATCAAGTCCGTGAAGGATCGCATCACGTTGAACTCGCAAAGAGTCATCGATGCGATTGCTCGCGTTCTCAAGTCGTCTGGCGTCGACAACGAACTTCGCGTTCTATTGCCAAAAGACGAATCGATGATTGTCGAGCGAGATGTCGTCACCAACCAGCCAGGCCATGGCATGCGATTGCAGCCAATGCAGAGCAACGTCATGGATGTGGCGCGAGCGCTGGAATCGCCGAAGGTCGCACAGACCTTGATGACGAGCGTCATCGATCGCATTCAGCAAATGGTCGAAGGCCGAAGGGAACAGTCGGTTACCATTCGACTTGACCCGCCGGAACTGGGGACGATCGATGTGACAGTCAGGACCGTGAACGGACGCGTCGACACACAGATCGTCGCGTCGAATGGCGATGTCCGGGCATTCGTCGAAGCGAACCGCGAGATGCTTTCGCAAATGCTGGCGAATCGGGGCCTCGAACTTGGTTCGATGTCAGTCGGAACGCACGGAAACGGAAGCGGCCAGTCGCATGACGCCCAACAACCGAACGCGCCCATTTGGAAGCCTGATGTCGCGGCAACTGCCGTTTCACTTGGGTTCACATCTTGGAACGCGAATGGAGCGCTCGACCTAAGCGCATAGGTGAACAGCATGGAAATCAACGCTCTACCAACCTATACGCTGCCGAGTCCTCCAGAAAACAGAAACAACTACATGGACCAGCAAATGTTCATGCGATTGCTGGTTGCGCAGCTCACGACACAAAACCCGCTCGAGCCGATGAACGAACGCGACTTCTTTGCGCAGCTCGCGCAGATTGGAACCGTTCAGGGAATCGATCGACTCGGATCTCAGATGCAAATGGCACAAGCTGCCAATTACATTGGAAGAACCGTCGATGTTCGCCCTGATGGTGGCCTGCCGCTTCGCGGAGTCGTTGATACAGTCGAAATCGATCGGGGAAAAGTGTACGTGACGATTGAAGGCTACCGATTCCCGATGGACAGCATCGTGAGGGTCGTTAGCTAACTCGAAGGAAACGCATCATGGCAGAACCTATCAACAACCCGCAGATACGTCAACTTGTCGAAAAGCAAGTTCAACGGCCAGCTTCGCAGCCGCAACGCAATGCGCAAGGCGTGGACTTTGGCCAGCTGCTCGAGAAGGAACTCGGACTCAAAGTATCCGGGCACGCACAGACGCGCCTCAAGAGCCGGGGGATCGACCTTGCAGATAGCGATTGGACTCGCGTGAAAGACGGAATCGATCGTGCTGCTCAAAAGGGAAGCAAGGAATCGCTCGTGATGCTCGACGACATCGCTTTGGTTGTCAGCGTGAAAAACCGAACGGTCATAACCGCTGTAGCCAAAGAACAACTGAAAGAGAATGTATTCACAAACATAGACAGCGCGGTATTCGTGTAAGGCTGGACCGCGCCCGACGGAACGGGCCGGGGGTCTTCAAACCAATCGAATAGCGCGCAAACAACAACGGAGGAAACAAACCATGTTGCAAGCGCTGCTTGCTGGCGTCGCCAGCATCAAGGCACAACAGACGAGAATGAACGTCATTGGCAATAACCTTGCCAACGTCAACACGACGGCTTTCAAATCCAGCCGCGTTACGTTCCAAGAGATGATCTCGCAGACGATTCGAGGCGCGACGCGCCCCGTGTCAGGCGGCTTGGGCGGCACTAACCCCGTTCAGTACGGCCTGGGCGTACTCGTCGGCGGAACTGACACCAACATCGAGCAGGGTTCGCTTCAAGCGACGAATCGCTCAACGGACCTCGCTATCCAAGGCAACGGCCTTTTCCTCGTCAGCAATGGCGAGCGAATCGCCTATTCGCGCGATGGCGGTTTCGACATCGATGCAAGCGGCAACCTCGTTCAGCGAACGACGGGTGAGCGGCTGCTTGGTTGGGCCGCGGATGGTCAAGGTCAAATCGACACCAACTCACAGCTTTCGCCTGCGAGCACGATAAACATTCCGCTTGGATCGCTGAACGCGGTCCAGGTGACGACTCGAGCGAACTTCGCCGGAAACCTATCCGCGAGCGCACTGCCGACAGAGTCGTGGGACACTTCGTTCCGAGTATACGATCAGCTTGGCGGTGAACACGACATTACGCTGACGCTCCGAGCACACTCCGTTCCTCCGGCAGGAACACCCCCCCCTGGAGCAGTTTCAAGCTGGGAATGGGAAGCGTTCGAAGGCGCAACTTCAATTGGCGGCAGCGGGTCAACGGGAGCGTTGATCTACTTCGACGCCCAGGGCCGAATGATCGACACGGGTACACCGCAGTCCGTCACTGTTCCGGCTGGTTCGAACGGCGCGCCTGCTTTTGATGTCGTTCTTGGCTTCGAGAACATCAGCCAACTTGAAACCGACACACAAGTGCAGATGACCGAACAGAACGGATTTCCTCCGGGATCGCTCGCATCGTTTGCAGTCGGCATCGACGGTACGATCACCGGCCTGTTTACGAACGGCTTGACTCGCGCGTTGGGAAGAATCGCAATGGCGATCTTTCCGAACCCGGCCGGACTTGAAAGGCTCGGCAACAACCTTTGGCGCGCGACTGAAAACTCTGGCATTCCGGTTGTTGGCGCACCGCGAACGAATGGCCGTGGCGCGATCAACGCTGGCTTCCTCGAACAGTCGAACGTCGACCTCGGAAACGAGTTCACTGAGCTGATCGTCACTCAGCGCGGCTTCCAGGCGAATACGCGCGTGGTCACGACCGTCGACGAAATGCTCCAAGACCTCCTGAACATGAAGCGTTAGGGCCTCTTCCCCCTGATGCCGCTACCACGCCGGGCTTCTTCGGAAGCCCGGCACTTTTTTTCGCCTAAGGTTATCGAACTGATCCCACGGGCAATTGTTCGTAGATGAGGTCTTCCGATTCGAATGGCTTTAGCAAGTGTAGGAGCGATTCAGGTTGCTGATTGTTTGGATCCAGCCATAAGTCGAGTTCGGTCGTTTCGTCCGGCAAGATGACAGGCATTCGATCGTGAATGTGTGTAACGCTGCTTGCGGCATCCGTGGTGATGATCGTGCATGTATGGATCGGATTGCCATCGTCGTCGTGCGCCTCGCTCCACAGTCCCGCGAAAGGAAAGAGTTCTCCTGATTTGCGCGTGAATGCATAAGGAACCTTTCTCTTCATGCCAGGGACTTCTTGCCATTCGTAGTATGCCGTTGCGGGAAGGATGCATCGGCGATGCAGAAATGCAGGCTTCCAGATTTTGCTTTCAAGAACGCGGTCCGACCTTGCGTTGGTCATGGGTCCGAGTTTTTTTGTTTCGGAAACTGTAAGCCACGGCGGCACGAACCCCCACCGCATCTCTTCGATGATCCTATCTTCGCCTGATTGCCGAATGACGGTAACTCGGTCGGTTGGGCGAAACTCGCCAACTGCTGAAATGTTTGGCGCCTCAACCCTAAGCTTGGCGAACAGCTTCAGCTGCGTCGACTCTCCAAGCCTGTAGCGGTTGCACACCAGGCGATCATATCCCCTAAGCTATCGTACGGTATAGTAGACATACGTGCTCTATTTTGGCTTTGTCCGGACCATGGGACTCTATGCAAATGCCTTGGTGGAGTCGGGGCGGTTTGGCGCGTCTGACGAGGTCGTCTTGTTGGATGGAAAGGCCGTCCTCGACGCCTCCACCCAAGCCCTCGAGCGGGGCATTTCGCTGGGAATGAAGGAGAAAGAGGCGCGGCTGATCGCCCCTGGAGCCATTTATGTCGAAAGGGTGAAGGAAGAATTCGAACACGCCAGCAATCGCTGGCTTGATATCTGTGCGGAATTTTCGGATTCCATCGAGCCTGTCGACCAGCATGCAGCCTATGTCGACTTGACTGCTCACCCGGATCCGATCGAAGCCGCGTCGTTGCTGATCGAGACAATCGAGTTGCGTTCCGGCCTAAGGTGCTACTGGGGCATAGGTCCGAACAAATGGCTCGCTGCACTCGAAATGCGAACTGAACCATGTTTCGACACGATCAACTTCGTGCAAGCGCTAAGTGTTAGAAAGCTTCCAGTTCCAATCGATTGCATCTTGTCATTAGAGCGTCTCGGATGTTCTAAGGTGAAGGACGTTGCTCAGATTGATTGGTCAACACTTAGAAGGCATTTTGGGAGCCTCGGATCGATCATTTACAACGCATCGAGAGGAAAACATTTTCAGCCGATTCTTTCTCTCTATCCGAGCGATACAGCTTTTGCTACACTGCGCTTCGATGGAAAAGTCGACAATGGGGAGGTCATGCTCGCTGCGCTGAGGGTTCTTGCAAAGAAGTTAGCGAAGAAACTTGTCATCCAAGATTCGTTTGGTCGGGAATTGCACCTGACAATCGAAACCGAATCGTTCGGGAAAATAGAGATTCAGAAGAAGTTTTCAAAGCCACTTGCATGCACGAATTCAGTTCTCGCGGCACTCAACAGCATTGCAAGAGACAACCTTCCTGAAGAAGCGATTATGTTTCGAGCAGCAATCCCAAACCTAAAAAAGAGGTCTGCGAATCAAATGCAGTTCGAATCGCAGGGTTCGTCCAGGAGGAACAGGTGCCTTGATCTCACGATGAGCCAAGTCAGATCGAAGTTCGGAGAAGGGTCAATACGATCCGCTTCAGAGTTGCCTGTCCCAAGATACATTCGTTTCCTTCGTGAATGGAAGTATGAGCGTTGAAAGATTTACGCTCGAGAAATGGAGAGAGTCCGGGCGTTGGTGGATTAACGAAAACGGGACCGAGTTCCATACCTTTGTCGATGAAGAAGGTTTGCTTCGCACTCGGAAAACGCCGCTTCCAGCGATTTCAATGAAGTCGACACAAACTGAATACATAGAAACACAAACGGAGGACTGGGATCTAAGGGTTAGAAAGCAACGCGACATGAAAGTCGCAAAAGCTTGCGGGTTTCTTGCGGACTTTCCAGAGGCTTCCGCGAACAGAGGCTGTGCTTCGCCCTACGTGGCGTTGCATGTGTTGAGCGGATATGCGTTCGGAAGCAGCACTCTGCTTGCAGAAGAGATACCGATCCTTGCGGCTGCCTGTGGGCTTCCAGCAGTCGCTGTCGCCGACCCGTTCAGTTTGGCTGGCGCTGTTGAGTTCTCCGCTGCGGCGAAGAAAGTCGGAATAAAGCCGCTGATTGGCGCAAGCATAGAAATGGCTGAAGGCGGATGCATCGTGCTGATCGCTAAAAGCCCAATCGGCTATCGCAATCTATCGTGCTTGATCACGCAGTGTCATCTGAACGAACCGAGGCTTTTCCCGTTGTGCACGTGGGATAGATTGCGTCAGTTTTCCGAGGAGACAATCTGTTTGACTGGCGGAGACGGCGGAATTATTAACCTGCACTTTTTGAGAAAGCGATACACCGACGGTGCGAACGCGCTTCGGCAACTTATTGACATATTTGGGCGAGGCAACGTATTTGTCGAGATCGAACGGTGCTATGTTCCGTGGGAGATATCGATCAACCGAAAGCTTATCGAACTCGCGAATTCTGAAGGAGTGAGGGCTGTTGCAGGCGGGAAAGTGACCCACGCTCGTCCGGATCATTTTCCCGCACAAGACATTCTGGTTTGTGCGCAATCGCTGTGTAGCGTCGAGGAGATAGTCGGCAGAAAACCTCACCGTGCACCCGAGCAGCCGAGTTGCGAGCGTATCCCCGAGCGATCGATCAATTGTGAACGATATTTGCGAACGCCTCAGGAGATGCGAGAGCTATTTCATGACCTGCCGAATCTCCTCGATAACACGCTTGCGATTGCGGATGAATGCGATCCCTCTGTCTTGCCTCCAAGAACATCGCTTCCACCAATGTTCGCCGATGACCGAAGCGCGTTAAGGGAGGCGGTGTACGCAGGAGCCAATGAGCGATACGTGAGAATCAACAGCAAGCTGAATGGAAGAATTGAAAGAGAACTCGAACGAATATCTCGCCTTGGATTCGCGACACATTTTCTCGTTGCTTGGGATTTTTGTAACTGGGCGAGAGAAAGGGGGATTCTTTTTAGCGGCAGAGGATCGGTCGTCGATTCTGTCGTCGCATATTGCTTGGGCCTATCGCGAATCGACGCATATAGCCACAACCTTCACTTCGATCGATTTCTTCCCGACGATGGCAGCAAACGGCCGGACATCGACATCGATTTCCCAGCAAGGCATAGAAACAGCGTTCGAGAGTACGTGAAAAACAGATACGGGGAGGATCATGTTGCGACAGTAGCTGCGATCGGCTCTTATTGCACACGAGGCATCGTAAGAGCCGTTGGAAAAGCGCTCGAATTGCCGGAGCAGCTAATCGGTTTTCTTTGTGAACGGCTGCATGGAAGCGTCATGCCAGACAAGTTGGAGGATGCTCTGCTTAGGAAACCAGAGCTGCGCGGATGCGAGTTTCTAAAAGAGCGTCTTCGTTGGGTGTTCCTCCTTGCAGGAAGGCTTATGGATGTGCCGCAAGGGTTTCGTGCCCATTCATCCGGAGTCGTCATTTCGCGCGAACCGATCAGTCACACAGTTCCTGTTATGGAGTCGGCGATCGACGGCGTTCGGATCATTCAGTTCGATAAAAGAAGCGCCAAGCATTTCTTCGACAAGTTCGACATCCTCTGTCTGCGAGGCCAAGACGTATTAGAGGGAACTCAAAACGCAATTCGCATGACGGATGGCGAGTTCGATGTGCAGCAGATTCCGCTCGACGATCCAGAAACTTACAGAGCGATGCGATCAGGGCAGCTGATCGGCATTCCTCAGTCTGCATCGCCAGCGATGCGGCAGGCGCATATCAGGCTGCGTACTGAGAACCTCGTCGACGCGAGTTTGGTCCAAGCGGGGATCCGGCCGGGTGTCGGCGGAGCGGTGAAGATCAATGAGCTTATCGCCAGAAGAAGAGGAAAGCCGTATTCGTTTAGCCATCCCGAGTTAGAGCGGATACTGGGAAAAACGTATGGGATCATCGTCTTTCAAGAGCAGGTAGACCAGCTTCTCCAAACGTTTGCCAAGTACACATCCGGCGAAGCAGAAGACATTAGAGATTCGATACACAAGAAGCGCAGGGAGAACTTTGCGAAGCAGATCCGTGAAGAGATTGTGGGAAGAATAATCGACAACGGATATGGTGCGTCAATTGCGAATGAAGTTTACGATTTGGTCTCAGGATTCCAGGGATATGGATTTGCTGAAGGCCACGCGCTCGCGTTTGCAGAGATATCCGTGCGATCGATCTACTGTCAGCAGAAGCACACGAGCGAGTATTTTACAGCGCTTCTGAATGCTCAGCCTGCCGGATACTACGAGTCGAGCACCCTCGTAAACGAAGCGCGCATCAGAGGGGTCGATATTCTCTATCCCGACGTCAACGCAAGCGAAGTCGATTTTGTCGTTGAAGGGATTTGTGCGTCAGGCGTTTCTATACCGAATGGCGGCATTCGAGTCGGCCTTAAAGCGATCGGCGAACTTTCTGCATCGACTCAACAGAAGATTGTTGAAACAAGAAAAAGTATGCCATACCTGTCGATCTTCGATTTTGTGAGGCGTGTGAAACCCAACAGGGAAGAGCTGGCGAATCTCATTCTGTGCGGTGCGCTCGATTCGCTTTATAAAAACAGGCGTGCGCTCATGTGGAGTTTGCCGAGCATTGTGGATTATGCAAAGTCGAGCGTTTACGATCATCGATCTCCGCCGCTCCCGTTTCCAGAGGTCGAACCAGCTATCGAGTTTGTTGGAAGTGACTATTCTCAACTGATGCGAGCTGTCCATGAACGAGCAATACTCGGACTAGACGTCGAGCGTCACCTTTTTCATTTCGAGCGCGAGCGGGTTTCGTCTAAGGGTGCGCTATCTGCACACGATGCAAGTATCGCTCCCAATGGTGAAAGGTTTTATGTGGTAGGAATCCCCATTCGCTTAAGGTTCCCTCCAACCGAAAGCGGAAGGCGAGTGCTGTTTTTCGACTTAGAAGATGAAACCGGCCTTCTGAACGTGACTTGCTTCGATGACACCTACCGAAGAGACGGCCACACGATTGTCACAAGCCCATACGTAACCGTTTTCGGAGAAGCGCAAGACAGGGACGGGCATACTGGAGTTCTTGCGATCAGGGTGTTTCCTTATAGGCCCGTGATCGAGTCCGAATTGCGGGCACAAGCAAAGCTGCCCATCGCGGACTTTCTCGTCAAGTGATTGGCGGCGAAAAACTCGCTATCGAGTCTGACGAATCGAAGTGACCTTGTCACCAAGCTCAACTTTTGGGATGACATCCAAGCCACGAACT
The DNA here is from genome assembly GCA_026129745.1 of Fimbriimonadales bacterium. Classification (GTDB taxonomy): domain Bacteria; phylum Armatimonadota; class Fimbriimonadia; order Fimbriimonadales; family ATM1; genus JAHCHL01. Next base: position 49,072 of record JAHCHL010000011.1, read on the forward strand.
ACCTGCCCGAACGCGACATAGGAACCGTCGAGGAAACTGTGCGCGCCGTTGCAAATGAAGAACTGGCTATCGCCGCTGTTCTTGTCTTTCTGGTCGCGAGCCAAGCCAACCGTCCCATTCTGAAACGTGCGCTTGTTCGCTTCGAACGGAAGCTTGTTACCGCTGCCGCCGGTACCGATCTTGGGATCGGTCAATGGCAGCGTTTTGGTCAGAGGGTCGCCGGTCACGATAATAAAAGGACGCGGATAGTTCTCGACGCGATGAAACAAGACACCGTTGTAAAAGCCGTTGTTCACAAGCCTAAGGAACTGTTCGACGGTCTTAGGCGCGTCCTGTGGATACAGTTCGATCACCATTTCGCCTCGATTGGCGATGGTCATCGTCACTTGCGGATTCGCTCCCTGAGCAAATCCCAAGCCCGTGCCAAGAAGCGCTGCTGCGATAAAAGTCGTCATATCTCGTTTATCCTTGGGGTTAGACGTTCGACCCGCCAATTTGTACCCCCGAATCGTGCCTGGAATGCCCCCATACGCCATAATCTGCCCAAATCCAGCCCCTCATGACCCCTTTCGCTTTCATTGTTCATCCCATCGACGCCAGGCGCGATGTCGCCCGGAAATATCCCATCGCACGCTATCTTCCGGTTTCTGTCATCGAATGGCTCCTGAAACGAAAGAAGCCGATCCTCATGGGGCACGCGACGGGAATCGAATCCCTGACCGGCGCGAAAACCGAGGGGTGGTTCATCGGCTGTCCATTGACACCCAAGATGATGCTCGATATGCCGGTCGAGCAAGTCTATGAAAAGATCCTCGAATGCTGCGAGATGGCAGCAAGCCTCGGAGCCAAAGTGATCGGCCTCGGCGCATTCACTGCTGTGGTCGGAGACGGTGGCGTAACGATTGCCAAGCGAAGCCCGATACCAGTCACGACAGGCAACAGCTATACGGTAGCCTCGGCCATTGAGGGCGCTTTGGAGGGTGCGAGGCTAATGGACATCGTGCCAAGCGAAGCGACCCTAGCCGTTGTCGGTGCCACAGGATCGATTGGGCGAACCTGCGCCGTTGCCCTTAGCCCTGCGTTTAAGCGAACGATTCTCATTGGGCGCGACATTGAGCGGACCAAAGCGATCGCGAACGAAATTGGATCGAAGACAGAAGCCACAACCGACATCGACGCAATTCGTGACGCTGACGTTATTGTGACGGTCACAAGCAGCGATGCTGCTGTGATTCAGCCAGAGCAACTGAAGCGAGGCGCAGTCGTTTGCGACGTCGCGAGACCGAGAGACGTTAGTGTGCGTGTTGCCAAGGAGCGGGAAGACGTTCTGGTCATCGAAGGCGGTGTGGTGGAAGTGCCCGGCAATCCGGACTTCGGCTTCAGTTTCGGCTTTCCCCCAAAGACTGCCTATGCCTGCATGAGTGAGACGATGATGCTCGCTCTCGAAGACAGACCTGAGTCGTTTACGGTGGGCAAGGATGTGAGTTTGGATCAAGTCGAAGAGACGCAAAGACTCGCTGCGAAGCATGGCTTCAAGCTTGCCGGCTTTCGCAGTTTCGAGAAAGCCGTCACCCCAGAAAAGATCGAGAGCGTTCGGGCTGCCGCAGGGCGTCCGGTCGGCTCTCCGAACCCCGGAGCAGCGCAGGGCGTTAAACAATTGGGATGATTGCTCTATTCGCACTCTCCGCGACTTTGTTTGGATACACGCTGCCCAGCGATCCGGTTCGCTACAGCGTCGAACTGAATTACGACGGATACTTGCCGGTATTAGGCGGTCTTGAGCAAACGGCCAAAGTGAACATCGGATTGGTTGTTTCAGGTCGGACCGACGGAATTGCGACGACCCAATTGGAAACGCTCTCAGTCGCGCTGCGCGATCTTGAGAACGGCGGATGGGCGGTGCTGCCTTTCAACGAAGAGAGCGTCCGGCCATTCTTTCCAACCTCCACGATTCGGTTCGAAAAGTCAGGTCGGATCCTTGAGACGGACATGCCGAAGAATGAACTGCCCATGCGGCTGCCGGGGCTGGACCTCCAGCACATTCCCGATGTGACGTTCATGTTCCTGGAGTTTCCGGAACAGGAGATCGAGGAAGGTCACAAGTGGTCCTTTGAGCGTAAGTTTGGAGCCTCGCTCGTCAAGTACCATGCTGAGTACCTGGGCACCGACGAAAAGGGAGCCAAGTTCGGCGTCCAGTTAACCCAGGAGTACGAAGTCAAAGAGGACGAGAACAACAACCCGACGACCGATGAGGCCGAGGTCGCCCAGGTGGTGAAGACCAAGGTCGAAGGAGGAGGCACGGTCTGGTTCAAGGGCCCAAAGGGCCTGATTTCTGCAGTTGAGGTGACCGCAAATGCGGTTTCGCACGTATACTCTATGAAGGCTGGCGATCCGGTCGGGCAGCGTCGCCTACGGACGCAATTCAAAATCGAGTACCTAGGTCCAAAATCATGAAAACAACCAGAGTTCTACTTGCGGCTTTTGTAGCCACAGTATTCCTTTCCGGCTTTACGCAGGGCGGGATAACCCTTCGGCGCACCTTGACCGAGGGTGACGTCGACAAATACACATTCGAGATCCTCTCGAGCCAGCTTGTCTATTCAGACATGATGGGCTCTGAAATGCCGATCGAAATCACGACCAGTGGCAAAGTCGCCATCAAAACAGGAAAGGTCGACGAAGAGAAGCAAGAGGCGAATGTCGAGATCCATGTTACCGACTTGAAGTACGACCTCGGTATGGTCGGCGGCATGATGGGTGATGCGGAGATGCCAAGAGAAATGAAGTTCACCGGAAAGATGAACCAGTTCGGTGAGATCACGAACGTAAGTGCAGTCGGTGGCGGGCAGCCGGGCGGCATGGCTGGCGGCATGATGATGATGTTCGGTGGCGGAGCGTCCGCAAACATGATGTTCCCGAGCATCAAGTTTCCGGAGAAGTCGTTGCGAATTGGCGACACATGGGAAATCCCGATCCCTGCGAATCCCATGCTTGGCGTTGGTGATGAAAAGATGGTCGCTACCATTGAGAGCCAGCGAGAAGAAGCAGGTGTGCCTATTTACGTGATCCGCGTCACTGCAAAGCATCCCACGAACGTCGACATGGCACGAGCCATGGAGGCACAAGGAGGCGCTGGCGGTAACGAAATGGCAGGGATGCTTGCTAACATGAAGATCTCCGGCTCGATGGACTCGAACACGGTCGTTTGGGTCGAGCGCGAGAGCGGACGCATCATCAAGCAAGAAACGCTTCAAAAGACGAAGCAAAAGATCGACGGTGGAATGTTCACGGCCGATGTGAACGGCACAACGACGGTCAAGATGGTGCGAGTAGCGGAGTAAGTCCAAATTGCTCACAGCAATGATGTTCGGCGCGAGCCTACTGGCCGCGCCGAACGCTTTTATGCAGTCTGGTCATGAAGTTCGTTTTCCGCTTCGTGCTGAGAAAACTCTTTATGATGTTCGCGGTCGGGTTGTTCGAAACTACATCGGCGGAAAGACCGCTCCAGAAATTCGACGTTGCGAACTTTCGGGCACTTATGCGATTGAACTGATAGAGAAATCAGGAGAGTGGTTCCTGGTCGGAGTGTCAGAAGCCTCCACCGTTACCGATGGCGGCAAGGAGTTATCGGCTGGCGACTCTGCGCTGGCGAAGTTCGGCAAGTGGACTGTCTCGTTGAAGAACCCAAAAGATTCTTACACATGGGATGGCAAGGATCGAGTTCCTTCAATATTGAGCTTGCCCTTCTGGCCGATTGGATGGAGGCCGATTCTTCCGAAGCAGCCGTTGAAGATTGGTGACTTGACAATCGCGGAGTTTGAGATTCCGCTGCAGTCCTTCTTGGAAGACGATCCGATCGGGTCAATTTCGATTCCAATCACCTATCGATTCGATGGACCTGCCCTGACCGATCCGCCGTGCTTTCGCTTTTTCGTTGAGACGAAGGTGTCACTCGATCGCCGGATCGATCACCCGGAAGATCAAAACCTAAAGCTCGTAGGCGAAATCAGCATCCAAGGAACGATCGATGTCAATCGCAGTGATGGCAGAGTCGAATCGGCATCCTTGGTTTGGGGCGTCGACATGGCCTTAGATGGTCCGAACTATGCCTTTGGTTTCTCGAAGTGTAAGCTATCTGCCTCGGCGAACCTCCGTCGAGTGCGGTAAAACATCAACGATGGGCGAATCGCCTGAGCAAAAGGCAAAGAGACTGCGCGAGGAAATCGAGCGACACAATTATTTGTACTACGTCCTCGATAAACCTGAAATCACTGATGAAGAGTGGGACAAGATGTTTCGCGAACTGCTTGCGCTCGAAGCGGAGCATCCAGAGTTAAGAACTCCTGACAGCCCCACGCAAAGAGTCGGAGCGAAGCCAAGCTCCAAATTTGCGAGCCATCGGCACATCGTTCCGATGCTGAGTCTCGACAATGCGTTCGGTTTCGATGAACTTGGCGAATTCGATGCCAGAGTGCGAAAGGCCCTTGGAATCACTGACGAATCGGTTGAGTACATCGGCGAACCAAAATTTGACGGGTTGTCGCTTTCAATCACTTACGAGAACGGTGTGTTGAAAGTCGCTTCGACTCGTGGAGACGGCGAAGAAGGCGAAGACGTCACGCCTAATGCGAGAACGATCCGCTCAATTCCATTGAGACTCAGAACTGAAGTCGAAGGCATCATCGAAGTCCGAGGTGAAGTGTTGCTTGACCGTGCGGAATTTGAGCGAATCAATGCTTCGATGAGAGATGCCGGGGCACAAGAATTCGCAAACCCCAGGAACGCCGCAGCAGGAACGCTAAGGCAACTCGATCCTCGCATTACGGCTTCGAGGAAGCTGACATTCTGGGCTTGGGGATTGGGTGCACAAGGAAGTTTGGAGTTCGATAGGCAGCGCGAAATTGTCGACTTTTTGCGGTCAGCTGGATTTCGTGTGAGTGAGCATATTCGACTGTTGAATGGTTTAGATGCTTGTAAAGCGTACGTCGAAGATTACACCGCACGTCGACGAGAATTGCCCTTTGATATCGACGGTCTTGTGTTCAAAGTCGACAGCATTCGGCATCAAAGGCAACTCGGATTCACCGCGCGCGGCCCTCGATGGGCCATCGCGTACAAATTTGCGGCAGAGCAAGCAACGACCAAGCTTCTTGGAATAACTTGGCAAGTCGGCAGAACAGGCACAGTGACGCCAGTGGCAGAACTGGAACCCGTTCAAGTTGGGGGTGTCACGATCGCGCGAGCAACTCTGCACAACATTGAAGATCTGCACCGGAAAGACGTTAGAGTCGGGGACAGCGTCATTGTTCAAAGGGCTGGAGACGTGATTCCTGAAGTCGTCTCACCCATCCTGGACAAGGAGCATTCAAAGAGGCCTGTTCCCACTCCGCCTGAGAAGTGCCCAGTCTGCGAAACTCCGCTTGTGAAGCGAGAAGCAGAGGTCGCGTTGCGATGCCCGAACAAGACTTGTCCGGCACAGGTTGCAGAACGAATCGTGCACTACGTTTCGCGCAGCGCAATGGACATAGAGGGACTTGGCGAAAAACTCGTACTGCGACTTCTCGAATTGGGATTCCTGGAAGACGTTAGCGACATCTATCGACTTAAAGAACGCAAAGGAGAGTTGATCGAACTCGATCGCATGGGCGAACAAAGCGTCAGCAATTTACTGAATGCAATCGAAGCCACGAAGTCGCGTCCGCTCAATCGCTTCCTATTTGCGTTGGGGATTCGCCACGTTGGGGAAAGCCTTGCCTTTTCGCTCGCGAAGCACTTTAGCAATTTGGATTCAATTCGGTCAGCATCTTACGAAGAACTTCTTCGTGTCCCGGATGTCGGCCCGAACACGGCTGCCGAAATCGTCGAGTACTTTCAAGAGGAAGAAAATCGAATACTGATCGACAAACTGCTTGGTCTGGGAGTACAGCCACTCCCCATTTCATCAGCTGCAACAGGTGAGAATGATCCAATTGCTGGAAAGACATTTGTGTTTACTGGAAAACTTGAACACATGACAAGAGAAGACGCCGAAGAACTGGTGCGAAGGCTCGGCGGAACGGCCGCCACGAGCGTCAGCAAGAAAACCGACTACGTGGTCGCAGGTCCAGGAGCAGGCTCGAAGGAAGCGAAGGCAAAAGAGCTGTCGATACCCATCCTAACGGAAGATGAGTTCTTGGAGCTGGTTCCAAAGGAAGCGGTTTAGCGCGTGTTCGTACCTTATTCGGAACTCGACGTTGACCTCTGCGTTTCAAGTGGACAGGTTTTCAGATTTCACAAGACAGGTGAAGGTTGGATTGGGATCGACGGATCAGATGTAGTTACGGCAAGGCGCGTTCAGGGTGGTTGGGAAGTGTCGGAGAGCGGGCGTGAACTGTTTCAATTGCAGATTTCGCTTTGTGACATCGAGCGTCGCATTCTCGAAAGGAGCGGAGAGCTTGCAAAGAGGCTCGGTCGGTTTCGCGGGCTTCGAGTTTTGAAGCAGAAGTATGCCCATGAAACCCTTTTCTCGTTTCTTTGCACTCCGAACAATAATCTCAATCGAATCGTTCCGATGGTGCGGCATTTAGGTAGTTACGGCAACGAAATCTGCGACGGGTTATACGAGTTTCCATCAATAGAGCGAATAGCCGAAATACCGGAGAATGAACTGCGCAAAGCTGGGTTCGGCTATCGTGCAAGGACGATTCCCAATGTAGCGCGCCAAGTCCTTGCGAGACCGGAGCGATGGCTAACATCGTTGCGAACCATGCCGTACAAGGAAGCGCATTCGTCCCTTTGCGAAATTGACGGAATCGGTCCAAAGGTTGCGGACTGTGTTTGCCTTGTTGGGCTATGGCACACCGAAGCGGTTCCCGTCGATACGCATTTGTGGCAAGCCGCGTGCGACCTTTACTTCCCAGAGTGGAAGGGCAAGAGCATTACGCAGAATCGCTACGATGCTGTCGGAAACCTCATGCGTGAGAAATTTGGCGAACTTGCAGGATGGGCACACCAGTACCTGTTCTACGAGCGAATTCTCGACTACCGCAAAGGCAAGCATGTATACTCACAAACATGAGAGCCTTGTTTTGCGCTCTACCAATCTTTCTCGGTTGTGCATCGTCGCAAGTCCAATCCGTCGATGCGAAAGTCGAGACGCAAGTCGAGCAGCAGCATGGCATCTTGTGCGTTCTCGAGAATGAGAACGTTACCGAAAGCAGCGGGATTGCGCTCTCAAAACTCTTGAAAGGCGTTTACTGGACGCACAACGACAGCGGCGATGGTCCTTATTTGTATGCATTCGATTCGCAAGGCAAAGACAGAGGAACTTTCACTTTGAGCGGTGCACAAGCGATCGACTGGGAAGACATCGCGAGCGCGACCCTGGACGGTAAGTCATACTTGTTTGTTGGAGACATCGGCGACAACAATCGAATTCGCGATACGATTGTCGTTTACCGAGTTCCTGAACCAAAGCCTGCTGCCGGTAAGCACATCATCGATGACTTCGAAACGTTTACGCTTACCTATCCTGATGGAGCGCATGACTGCGAAGCACTCATCGTTACGCCCTCTGGTGCGATTCAGCTCATCACAAAAAGCCCAGACGGAGTCGCAGGCGTGTACCAAGCGAAGCTTCCCGAGAAGTCATCGAAGCTGGAGCTGACGAAGATCGGTGAACTAAAGATCGAAGCGTCGGTAGCGGGAATGCGGATGGTCACCGCTGCGGACATGGACATTGACGGCAAGCGCGTCGTCATTCGAACCTACACTCAGGCCCTCTTGTATGAGGGTTCACCGACCAACTGGTTCACCATGCAGCCAACAAGGATTCCGGTTCAGTTCGAAGGTCAAAGCGAAGCGGTTTGCTTCGACTTCGATCCAACCCGAATCATTACAACGAGCGAAGGGAAGCCTTGTCGCGTCAATTGGACGAGAGTTTCAAAAGTGGAAAGCCCAAGATAATCCGCGACAGATCATCTTGGGCAGTCCTCGGTTTAGATGTCGGCTTCGTCGAGATTCTCGGCACCCAAACTTTCCGCAAGTGTGCGGATATCGCCGATATCGCCCTCGTCGAATTCTTCGACCTCTTCGATTTCCTCTCTGTCTTGCATACTTGCGAGAGCCGTAATGGGAGCCTTCGCCCATACCGGTTCGCGGGTCGTCTTGACAGCGATGTTTCTGTAAGCAGGGAAGCCAGATCCTGCTGGTATCAGCCGCCCAATAATGACGTTCTCTTTGAGGCCCACAAGGTCGTCTGTTCGTCCCTTGACGGCTGCGTCGGTCAGCACGCGCACAGTCTTTTGAGCAGAAGCAGCTGACAGGAACGACTCTGTTGTAAGCGCTGCTTCCGTGATTCCTTGAATTACCGCGTCTGCAGTCGCAGGAATCGGTGTGCGCTTCTTGATTTCGCCTGTCTCGATGTCCTCGTACTCGGCTTCTTCGCCAGCGGCGATCATTTGCTGGATGCGCTCGTTCTCTCTTCGGAAAGCGAATCGATCGATGATCTGTCCCGGAAGGAACTTCGTGTCACCGCCTTCTTTGATCCGAACCTTACGCAGCATCTGGCGACAAATCACTTCGAGATGTCGGTCGTTGATGCTGACTCCGTTCGACTTGTAGAGCGATTGAAGTTCGTTCACCAAGTACTCTTGCACCGCACGAATTCCTCTGAATTCAAGAAGAGTGCCGAGATCGAGCGGCCCTTGAGTCAGCGGGTCGCCCGCCTTCACTTTGTGACCGGTGTCGACCAAGAGAATTCGCCTTTTCGGCAGCAGTACGACTTCGAAGATCGTGATTTCATTCACGCCCACTTTTGCAAGTTTGTCGAGGACTGCCTTATTGATGTCAGTGCCGGCTTCAAAGACGGTCTCTTTCGTCTCAGGATGCAGAACTTTCTCAGCGATGGTCTTGCCAGAGATGTCGTGTTCACCGGGGGTGACTTTCGCACGTATGACAATCCACCTGCCGAGTTGACCAACCTTGATGGTATCGACGATCCCGTCAAACCTCGCAACGATCGCCTCGCCCTTCGGCGCACGTCTTGCCTCAAGAAGTCTTTCGGCAAACGGAATGCCGACATAGTGATAGAACGAGTGTTCGACCAACTCTCTTGCAAGCTGTCGATTGGCTGTCGTTCTTGGAGGGGGCGTATCTGCTTTCTTGGTCTTTTTGGTCGACTTCTCAGCTTCGGCCTTTAGCCTTTCCGCTTTGCCTGTCAGTTCATCGAGCAAGTTACGTTGTTCGCCGATGAAGTCCGGCATCTCGTGCGATTCGAGTTCGTCGGTCTTCAGGTCTGCTTTCAGCTCTTGGTGCAGCGTTCCATACATTCGCCCCGCTTGGTTGTAACCCGTAAGCACTGTTCCGGTCGCGACGCCTCCGTGGTGGAACGTGCGCATCGTGAGCTGCGAAAGCGGCTCGGACATGGTCTCGCCAGCGATGACACCGACTGCCAAGCCTACTTCTGCAAATTTCCTTGTCGAAAGATCCCAGCCATAGCACTTAGCGCAAATGCCGCTCTCCAATTCACATGTCAGAGGACTTCGGATGGAGACTTGCAATTCGCCATGTTCGCCGATTCGGAAACCGTGTTTGCGGTAGTGCGCCTCTATCTTTTCTAGCGCCTTCTCTGGGTCTTTGTCCAGCTTCGCTTCCTCACGCGCCTTGTGATAGCTCGCGTCGGCTGCGTCGAGCATATTTGCTCCACGCTCATCGAAAGCATCTCCGAGTTCGCAAATGACGACTTCTTCCTTGCTGTTCGGATCGGTAACGCGTTCAATGGATGTGCGTCCCTTGCATCGCAGGCTTAACGTCTCAATGACATCGCCTTCGGTCACGATTTTAGCGACATAGATGCCTTGCGTGGTCCCGCAGTCTTCCGCCTTGATGACCATGTCGTGAGACACGTCGACGAGTCTCCTTGCGATGAATCCGGAATAGCCCATAAGCAGCGCGGTATCGGTAACGCCCTTTCGGGTTCCGAACATTGAAACGAAGTATTCAAATACGCGCGATCCCGCAAACAGACCGTTACCGCCCACGATGTCAGTAATCGGCTGATTGAAGTTGTTGCGGAACATGCCGCGAGTGGCCATGAGCTGTACGAGCTGCTCGCGCGAGCCTCGCGCTCCGGACTCGACCATCATGCGGAGCGGATTGAACTGCCCCATTTCGGTGACGATCGTGTTTGACAATTGGCCGAATGCACCGCTCCAGATTTCCTGCAAGGATCGGTCGCGTTCGTTTCGTGCCATCAATCCCATCTGATAGCGCTCGCGGACGTCCGCAGTCGCTTTCTTGGCGTCGCCGATCTTCTTTTCGATCAGGTCTTTGAGTCGGCCGCCTGCTTCGAATTCCTTGTCGACGTCATGCGAGATGCGCTGACCGGCATATTCGAGCTTTGCCATCTGCATCATTAGGGATTGGTCCGAGGTCGGAGCAGAAAGTGGATCGACATCGGACAGCGCGATCGTCAAACCGTATCGTGTTGCCCATTCGAATCCAAGTTCCTTGATGGCATCCATCATGTCGACTGTTGTCTGCGCGGACGTCAGTTGTCGAACTTGTGTAATGAGTCGCGTGAGCGCGCGCTTCGTCATCTCGACGGGAATCCAATCGTCGTGATGTTTAACGGGGTAGGGAAGGATCTCGTGGAACACCATTTGTCCAGGTGTCATTTCACGAATAACAGTCTCCCAGTTCTCAATTTCGCCAGCTTCATTGGGTGGCCCGGCAGGACGGCGAAGTCGAACGAACACAGGGTCATTGAGTGGAATGCGAACACTCGGATCAGGATGGGTCGCAAGGAATATCGCTTCGTCCGGCGATGCGAACGTCTGAGGAGCAGGATGCTTGGATGGATCGCTGCGATGCAATTCCATCTGCTCGTCCAGTCTCTTCTTCGAGGCTTTGTTGATGACTGTCAGAGCGTATGCACCGAGGATGATGTCTTGAACAGGCGACATCGTTGGCTGTCCATCTGCAGGCGAGAACAGGTTGTTGCTCGAAAGCATCAGGATACGCGCCTCGGCCTGGGCGGCAGCGCTCAGCGGAACGTGAACCGCCATTTGGTCGCCGTCGAAGTCCGCATTAAATGGCGGACATACAAGCGGGTGGACTTGAATCGCCTTGCCATCGACGAGGACCGGCTCAAACGCTTGAATGCCGAATCGGTGCAGCGTTGGCGCACGGTTCAACAGAACCGGGTGGTCTTTGATGACTTCTTCAAGTGCATCCCAAACGGCAGGGTGCATTCTGTCGATCATCCGCTTCGCGGTCTTAATGTTTTGAGTTAGCTTCTGGTCGACGAGCGCCTTCATAACGTATGGCTTGAAGAGTTCAAGTGCCATTTCTTTCGGCAATCCACATTGATGCAGCTTTAGGTGCGGACCGACAACGATAACCGCGCGTCCAGAGTAGTCGACACGCTTGCCAAGCAAGTTCTTTCGGAATCGGCCCTCTTTTCCTTTCAGCATGTCGCTCAAAGATTTGAGTGCGCGATTGTTGCTGCCCACAACCGGTCGCGAGCGGCGTCCGTTGTCCACGAGTGCGTCCACCGCTTCTTGGAGCAGCCGCTTTTCGTGGTTGATAATCGATTCAGGTGCGCGAATCTCAATGATCTTTCGCAAGCGATTATTTCTATTGATGATTCGCCGATACAAATCGTTGAGGTCCGAAGTTGCGAATCGTCCGCCGTCCAATTGCACCATCGGTCGCAATTCAGGCGAGATGACGGGCATCACTTCGAGAACCATCCACTCCGGTTTCGTCTTCGATGTGATGAATGCGTCAACGATTTCAAGTCGCTTGATCATCCTTGCGCGCTTCGGGCCCTGGCTGCGAAGGATTTGGCTTCTCAATTCTTTTGCTGTCGCATCGAGATTGACGCGTGACAGAAGTTCTTTGACTGCTGCAGCTCCAATGCCCGCTTTGAGCATTTGGTTGAACGGCTTGCCGGTGCGCCGGGAAACAGCATTGAGCATTCTGTCGACTGCGCGGTATTTGTCTTCCTCGATTAGCTGGTTAAGTTCGAGCTTGTACAGGACTTCGAGTGCGACATCCATTTCCTTGACTCGATCTTGTGAGTCGCGCTGCTCGGCCTTGATTCGATCGTTGACGGCCTTTGTTCGATCCTTGATAATCGACTCGTCGTACTCGTCTTTATTCTCTTCCAACTCGCTTGCAAATGCTTCGCGAATCTCTTCTTCAAGTTCCGCCATGCTTTGCTCAAGAGCCATTTTCTCTTTCTCGACCAGTTCTTCAATCTCGCTCCGAGCCTCCTCAAGCCCTTCCTTGTCCAACTCGATGACAATGAAGGAACCGAAGTAGACAACTTTTTCGAGATCTCTTGGGCCGATGTTGAGAAGCAGCGCAATCGGTGAAGGAACGCCTTTCAAAAACCAAATGTGGCATACGGGCGCCGCGAGCTCGATGTGACCCATCCTCTCGCGGCGCACGCGCGAACGTGTGACTTCGACGCCACACCTCTCACAGACAATGCCCTTGTACTTGACCTTCTTGTATCGCCCGCAATGGCATTCCCAGTCTTTGACGGGGCCAAAGATCCGTTCGCAGAACAGACCGTCGCGCTCTGGTTTGAAGGTTCGGTAGTTGATGGTTTCTGGCTTCTTGACTTCGCCATGCGACCATGCCAGAACGTCTTCAGGACTGGCTATACCGACACGAATTTTTTCGAAGAGTGTTACGTCAGGCATGCTGTAAGTTCAACTCCAATCGTTGAGCCCTTTCGGGGAAATGTCTTATCGTCGCTTTCGGCCTCTTCCGGCTGCCGGCTTTCGAGCGGCCTTCTTGGCGCCACCGCGTCCTGCAGGCTTGCTGCTTCGTGCAGAACCGCCCACGATTTCGATGTAGTTGACTTCGCCAGCATTGATGATGCGGACTCCGTCCTTTCCTTTCACGTCGACGTACTCTTCGCCCTCAGCGACCTTTCGGCGAAAGCTCGAAAGAATGAGCTTTGCACTACGATCTGTTTCTGCAGGAACGATGAGTTCTCGATTGTCGAATACGAATTTTACGCTTGCCATTGTTTTTGTTTGTGTCTCCTGATGTGTTCTGAGCTTTCGCCCATGTGTTTTTTTAGAAGAAGCCGACCGATCTCGCGAGCTTCATGTCGTCGCCTTGCGAATGCTCGTCCAAGTCTCTCAAGCTGATTTCGCGGTTGTTCGCGTCTTCGACGGTTACCCTCAAGCCGAGACTGCGCAACTCGTTGACCAGAATCTTGAACGACTCCGGAATGCCAGGCTCCAGCATGGTTTCGCCTCGAACGATGCTCTCGTAGGTTTTCACTCTGCCCATCACATCGTCCGATTTGATGGTGATGATTTCCTGCAAGATGTTGGCCGCGCCATAGGCTTCGAGTGCCCACACTTCCATTTCGCCGAAGCGCTGGCCGCCGAACTGCGCTTTACCGCCCAGTGGCTGCTGCGTTACGAGCGAGTACGGGCCAATGCTCCTTGCGTGGATTTTTTCTTCGGCGAGATGTTCGAGCTTGAACATGTACATGACACCCACCGAGACAGGGAACTCCATAGGGTCGCCCGTCCATCCGTCACGTAGCAAGCTCTTGCCGGTCTTTTCATCAATTCCTGCACGCACCCACACACGCTGGCGGATTGCGTCGATGATTGATTCATAAACCGAGTCAGGAGCTTTGTATGCGGGTTCGTTCTCGTTCACAACGAACTCAGCGTCCGGGTCGATGTCCATGTCGGCCACACTCATTGCTGGTTCTGCGGCAACGACTCGCGATATCTCCTCCAATCGGGACTGACCCAACTTTCGAAGAGTGCTCTCGATTTCGTTCAGCATCTCCTGTACAGACATGCCCCTCTTGAACCGAAGACCAAGCCTTAGTTCAGAGTTGACATATGCCTGCAATACGTCTTGACGGGTTTGTTCGGCAATGCGCCGCAGCTCTGCCATCACCTGTTCAGGTCGCGAGCCTTCAAACGCAGGGCACAAGAAGCGGACGCCCAACTTCTGTGCGACAAGTCCAAGCATCGACTCGAGCATCTGTCCGTCGTTTAGTCGGCTTGGAACGCCGAGGGGATTGAGCACGATGTCGACTGGTCTGCCATCTGCCAAGAAGGGCATGTCTTCTTCAGCGACAATTCGCGAAATGACGCCCTTGTTTCCGTGTCGGCCCGCCATCTTGTCACCAACCGTCAGTTTTCTTTTCTGAGCGACGTGCACCTGCACTGTCATATTCGTTCCGGCTGGCAATTCATCGCCGGCGATCTGTTCAAGTTCGCCGCCAGTGATTTCGCTTACCAAATGCTCGCGCTTTTTCGATTCATGGAAGATCTTTCCTGTCGCTTTGTCGCGATACTTGTATCGGCTGAACACCTTGACGTCGACGACTGTGCCTTGCTCTCCGTGAGGTACTCGCAAAGACACGTCTCTCGTTTCTTCTGCCTTCTTTCCAAAGATTGCGATGATCAATCGCTCTTCTGCGGTCAACTCGACCTGGCCCTTCGGCGCAACCTTTCCAACAAGAATGTCGAGCGGCCTGACGTCTGCGCCGATGCGCACGATTCCGCTTTCATCGAGATCCTTTAGCGCTTCTTCACCAACGTTCGGGATATCGCGCGTGATCTCTTCAGGGCCAAGCTTAGTGTCAACTGCTTCAGTGTCGTATCGCTCGATATGGATTGACGTGAAAACATCTTCCTTGACCAGTCGCTCGCTTACAAGAATCGCGTCTTCAAAGTTGTAGCCACGCCAGGGCATGAACGCCACGACCAGGTTTTTGCCAAGCGCAAGTTTGCCTTCGTCACAAGCTGGGCCGTCCGCGATGGGCTGGCCTTTGTAGACCTTTTGATCAGGGAACACGCGCGGCCTGTGCGTGAAACATGTCGACTTGTTTGACTGGCGGATGTGGTCCAGTACGTAAACGTCGGTCGTTCCGTCTTCGTCCGCTTCGACTTCAATGGACAGCGCCGTTACTCTCTTGACAGTTCCGTTGCGCCGAGCAAGAATCGCAGTTCCAGTGTCGTGCGCGATTCTCTCCTCATAGCCGGTACCGACAAACGGGCCCTCCGAGCGAAGCAACGGGACGGCTTGGCGCTGCATATTCGCTCCCATGAGCGCGCGGGCACCGTCATCGTGATTGAGGAATGGAACACAGGAAGCGGCAACTGAAAAGATCAGAGGCGAAGCGTCAAGCAGCTCTACGTCGCTGCGCGGGACTTCTGGGAATTCGCCCCTAAACCTGACCATGACTGGGTCATCGAGGATTTCGCCATTTGGACCGAGCTTCGTATCGGGCGGAGCGACCTTCTTCTCGTCCTCATCTCCAGACACAAGATAGACGAGTTCGTCGGTGACCTTTCCATTCTTAACTATTCGGAATGGCGCGTGCAAGAAGCCGTCTTCGTCGACTCTCGCATAAACGCTGAGCTGCTTCATGAGTCCAACGTTCGGGCCCTCTGGCGTTTCGATTGGGCAGATTCTTCCGTATTCGCTCGGCTGCACTTCGCGCTGAGCGTCGACGACTCCAGCGCGACCTGATGCGGACGGCCTTCGATCGGGAAGGGTCGAAAGTCTGCGCTTGTTCGAAAGCTCGCTGAGCGGGTTCGTTTGATCCATGAACGTGCTCAGGTGGCTGCTGCTGAAGAAGCTGCGGATGCTTGCAGTCACAGGCTTGACGCTAAGAATGATTCCAGGCAACAGATTCTCTGGCTCTGCGCTCGTCATCCTTTCGCGAGCGACCTTTTCCATTCGGCTGAGGCCCACGCGCATTTGATTGAGGAGCAATTCGCCGATCGACTTGATTCGCTTGTTTTGAAGGTGGTCGATGTTGTCGCCGGAGATCTCACCGTCCAGAAGGTGCATCAAGCGATGAATCATGGCGACGACGTCCTCTACGGTGACGTTTCTGGCGGTGTCCGGCAAGTCGATGCCGAGCCTTCGATTCATTTGGTGGCGGCCCACCCTGCCCAGGTCGTAATTTCGTGGGTCCAGGAACAGCGAATAAAATTGCGATTTCGCGTTCTCTTCGTCTGGCGCTTCACCAGGTCTGAGCTTTCGGTGCAGGTCTTTGAGCGCAGTCTTGGTTGCGTCGGTGGCGTCGGTTTCGAGGGTTGCGTCAATGAATGGATTGACTTCCATGACCTCGAGCCTCTTTAGGCTCATGGAGGCGATCTTCTTGGCCACGTCCCGGTCGATGCGGCCCGATTTTGCGATGACCACTTCGTCGCCGTCCTTGAGGTCTTCAAGGACTCGCTTACCGACCAGCTCGGCTTCCTTGGGCGACTTTAGGATGTGCTTCACGCCGAAGGACAGGATCAAGTCTTCATTTGTCGCAACGGGCGTGTAGGCAAGAACCCTTTCGCTACGCATCTCCTTCGGCAGGCTCTCGAGAAATTCTTCGGTGATGAGGGTCTCCGCGTCAGCGAGGACTTCGCCCGTGCTCTTATCAGCGAGCGGCTCTGCCAGTCGCTTGTGAATGGCCCTGTCCAATTGAAACATGCCAGGCACTCTCGCCTGTTCGAACGCTGAAAGCACTTTCAAAAGCTGCGTGACAGGGATCTTCTTGCTCTGGTTCAGCGGGGCGAACAGCACGAAGTTCGGTTCCGCCTCACTGATCTCCAGCCACTTTCCTTGGTTGGGCAGGACTTCGGCACGCAATGGCAGCCGATGCATGAGGACGTGGCGCAGTTCCCACTTCGTGGCTTGCTGAGGCTCGTCGAAGAAGTAAACGCCCGGGCTGCGGCTAAGCTGGGAAACGATGACCCGCTCGCGGCCGTTGATGATGAACGTGCCGGCATTGGTCATGAGCGGCAGATCACCCAGATAGACCTCAGACTCGATGACCTCTCGATCCCGGCCTCCGAGTCTCACTTTGACCTTGATTGGGGCCTCGAAAGTGACGTCTCGGTCCCGGCAATCGTCGATGTCGTACTTGGGTTCGCCAAGCGAATACTCAAGGAACTCGATGTAGTTCGAGCCTGTGAAGTCTTTAATCGGCGAGAAGCTTTTTAGTAGTTCG
Source organism: Fimbriimonadales bacterium (assembly GCA_026129745.1). GTDB lineage: Bacteria > Armatimonadota > Fimbriimonadia > Fimbriimonadales > ATM1 > JAHCHL01. The sequence continues at coordinate 66,059 of JAHCHL010000011.1, forward strand.
GGAAGTCCTTGTTCAAGAAACTGCTTGTACGAGTTCAATTGAACCTCGATGAGGTTCGGTACCTCGAGAACTTGGCTTACTGGACTCGAGGCGTGCTTGATCTCTTTCATTCAACCCTCCGGCAGATGAGCGACAAACCATTAGCCTACCTTTTGGTGGGGTGTAGATTCAAGGTTTTGAAGCAAAAATGTTTGGGTCAGGGGCCGTCTTGGCCTGGGTGGCGAGGTCCTGATTGCGGCGTCGATTTAAGGCCTGCATTACGAATCGGTCGCTTAGCCCTCGACTCGGCTCCTGGCGGAAGTGCGCTCTTCTTGGAGTGGGAGGGTTCGTGCGGTCGCTAAGTATACCCTCTCCTTAGATTCGGTAGTATCGCCGTCGCCGCATGTTCCTCCGGAATCTGATCCTTGCCCTCGCCAGAAACAAGGCCATTGAGCGCTTTGTTCGCACCAGCCGGATCACGCGTGGGGTTGTGCGCAGGTTTATTGCAGGCGATACGCTCGAAGAGGCCCTAACGGTTGCGGAGGATCTGGCAGAAAAGGGCTTCAAAGTTTCGCTCGATCTGCTTGGCGAACATGTGGCGTCGGAAGCCGAAGCGGACAGCGCGCTCGAAGAGTATCTTCGGCTCGTATCGGCGATAGCGGCTTCCCCGTATTTTGGTGGGTGGATGCCAGAAAGGATCAACATTTCGATCAAGCTGTCACAACTCGGAGCGCACCTCGACGAGAAACGATGCGCGGACCGCTTAGAAAAGCTTCTGGCTGCGGCAAGCTTGCATCCGATCTTCATTCGCATTGACATGGAAGAGAGTGCAATGACGGACTTAACGCTTCGCCTGGTGATCGAAGCGCACAATAAGCACAAGAACGTTGGGACAGTGCTGCAGTCAATGCTACTGCGTACGCCTTCAGATATCGAAGAACTCATTCGCCAGAGAATTCGGGTTCGAATGGTGAAGGGCGCGTACCTCGAGCCAGAGAGCGTAGCCTTTCAAAAGAAGAGAGATGTCGATCAAGCCTACTTAGCCTGTGCTTGCAAGCTGATTCGGGACGGTGTGTTTCCAGCGATCGCGACTCATGACGCGAGCATCATTGAGAAAGTTGAGCACTTTGTGCAGTTGGAAGGCATTTCGCCTGGCAGGTTTGAGTATCAATTGTTGTATGGCATCAGAAGAGGTTTGCAAGAACAGCTTAAAAAAAGGGGGCGGATTGTAAGAGTGTATGTTCCATACGGAAGCAGTTGGTATCCATACTTCACTCGCAGACTTGCGGAGCGACCAGCAAATCTCTTGTTCTTCATTCGAAGCCTGTTTTCTCGCTAATCAGCAAATACAAGAACGGGCACCGGCAATGCTGCCAGTGCCCAATCCTCTGTTTATGGAACGAGTTATTGGATTCGAACTCTCCAATTGACAAGATCGATTCGACCTTGCCATCCGAACGAGAACAACGTGCCTGGATCGACCCATTCGACACGCATTCTCATTTCACGAGTTGTTTGGTTGATGTATCGCGCAGTATTCGTTGAAATGGTGACTTCCACTTCGGTGTCTGAGACAGTTCCTGGTCTCGAATCGACTAAGTCGTAAGTGTTCGTTTGGAAGTTGAACATCAAGATTCGGGTCGTGACCGAAGAAGCAGGGACTCCAGTTGTGGCGGTCTGGACAATCAACTTGAGTTCGATGGGAGATAGCGATGGCGATGTGGCAAACACGGTCGCCCGCGCAGAGGGTGCGCCCAGCGCGATCGGCGGCGTTTCTCGAATGCTTAGCCTGTTTCCGTCATCCTCCCGAAGCGAGTTGACATCTCCGCCTACGATGACCCCGGGGCCAACCGTGACGCTTGTCGGATAAGCAATCTCGACCGCCGGACGAATTCTTCGGACTGCACCAGCGGACAGACTGACGACATACAGGTAGCCGTCAGGGCCGATCACGAGATCAGTCGTGACGCCCCACCCTATTCCGATGCGGTGCTGTTCTCGTTCTGTGGCGTTGTCAGCGACTTTGTCGACTGTGCCGCCAAATAGCTCGAGCTCGTCTCGATTTGGTTTCAACTTATAGAAGAACAATGACCCTGTGTTGTTGTCTCCAACGATCATCCCGTTTCGCTCGTTGGGCAGGAACTTGTCGCTGCTCAGGAAACGGATCGACGTCACACCGATCGGCGCGAGCCAACTGAACTCTGGATCGCGATAGTGCGCGCCAGGCAGCATCGTCAGATCGCTTGCATTGTATGCAGTGAAGTTGTTCTCCGAATAAGTCGCGTTGCGCGAATCCGGCCCCATGATCTTGAGCCAGCCTCCGTTGAAGCCAGGCTCCACGTAGTTGATCTCGTCATACACATTCGGGCCGTTGTCGGTTATCCAAACTTTGTTCGTCAGTGGATCGTAACACATGCCATAAGAGTTTCGAATGCCGTACGCGAAGTACTTGCGTATGCGTGGATCTGAGTGATTGAAGAACGGATTGTCGGCGGGAGTGCTTCCATCGAGTTCGAGTCTGTCGATCCCGCCAACATCGGCGACTGCCGTCAGACTTGTGTTTTGCTCAATGCGCGGGTTTGAAAACCTGCCACGGTTCAGGTCGCCTGTTACGACGTAGAGTTTGTTGTCAGGTCCGATCATGATGATTCCGCCATCGTGATTCGGTCCATTCGATTGAGTGCCAGATGACGGATAGACGATGATTGGGATGTCTAACGTTAAGTTGGTTCCATCCCAATCGAATCTTTCGACGCGATTGTCGAGCCAAGTGCCGCCATCTGTTAGCGCACGAGAGTAGTACAGATAGACTTTCGGCACGGTTGGAAAGTCTGGATGCAGACAAATTCCTAACAGGCCTCTTTCGCTCGATGCATTGACTGGCAAGTCGAGAACGATGTTTTGAAAGACACCGTTGGTGTATCGCTTCACTCGACCCGTCGCTTTCTCAAGAATCAGAAAATCATTTGGGCCAATGAACGCCATTGTCGTCGGTTGTGACAGGCCTGTGCCGCCGGCAACCACCGTCTCCACGAAGTAGTCGGATAATAGGATAGTCTGCGCTTTCGCAGCTCCAGAGAGCAACGCGATCGCGCCAATCGCACAGAGTGCTCGTGTCTTTACAAACATCACCTTTCCTCCTGTCCCAGCACAATTGCCGGGCATAATGGAATCAAATTTGGTCTGACTCCAATATATCGCAATTTCTGCTCAACTGACGGAATCTGTCCCAGGTAAGTTTGATAAATGAACGATCTTTTCGAAGTCTGGGCATTCACTCGGGTGCGCCTTGACCAGTCATTGGAGGGTCTTGACGATGCGGGGATCAAGTGGCGTCAACACGGCAACTCACACACGATTGGTGAGATTCTCTATCACATTGCCGGAGCAGAGCACTACTGGGCGGCCAGACTGAATCGAATCGATCCCAAAAGATCGGAGTTCGACGCCAAACTCGACTTGGCGATTCACGACGGATTCTTGCGAGAAGGCCATTCGCCATTTGGAGAGTCGGAGATGAATCTTCGTGATTGCTCGTTGGCACTGGATTACACCCGAACCGAAATCAAGCCAATTCTTGCGAATCCTTCCGCCGAGATGCTCGAGATGCCGCTGATCAGCCCAGTTGGGGACCATGTAACGGGGCGGCAAGGGCTACACAGGCTTGTCCAACACTGCGGTTACCACACTGGCCAAATCTGGATGATTAGGTCACACCCAGGGTTTCCGAAGAGCTAAGACCTATTTCGCGAATACGAAAATGCGGGGCCTTCGCGACTCTGGCCGAACCTGGCTCGCGGCCGCCGCCACCTGCTCGCTGCGCGCATGCAATTCGGCAACCGCTTGCTTTTCTTGCTCGCCGACAGTCCCTGAAGCCGAAGGGCCGACAGGGCCCATCAGTGAGCGTGAACAGTTGTCGTCTTGCAGACCAAGCAAGTGGCCGAACTCGTGAGCGACTGCCTTTTTGATTTGGCTTTCAGTCATTAGGCCACCGGTTGAGAACCGGTTTGAAATCCGAATCTGAGCGCGAAGGTCAAGCTCGCTTTTGGTTCCCCTTGTCGAAACTCTTCGCTGCCACTCGATGAACCCGGCGACTCGGCGCCCGTCCACAACTAAGCGATCCTCGAATCGAATGTGTGCGGTTGCGTTCGTTGAGAACGGAACAAATTCGATTTCGACGGCTGGGACAGCGTCCTGCCACTCAGCAACCGCCTCTTCAGACCACTTGCGGAGGTCCGTTGCGCGGCTTCCGGATATCGCAGAAGTGTCGATGGCGACCGTGATTTTCTGGGGCAGGCCCGACGCTTGAGCGTGCCGAGCGGCGCGAGTCACGTCACCGTAGGCCATCTCGACGAGCGCGATGCTCAGGCTCGACTGCAATGCCGTCGCTATCGTCGTTGCAAAGTAAGGCGACGGCACACCCCTTGTCATCACGACCACGGTCGATGCGGATGATTCCGTTGAGAGTGAAATTGCGGCTGCAATGGCGACGAGAATCTTGACGGCGGATCGGCTTAGCTGCTGCATGTTCCCAATAGGGAGTTTCGGCAGATCGGCAGGAAACCATAAGTCCTTGAGGGTGACTGTTAATGGAGAAGATCAAACCCAGTATAAATACTGGCTATTTGGTGGGGACGAAAGGGCCTTTGCTTTGTTCGTACCTCGAGATCGCTTCCTCATGAATCAACGTCGTCCCGATCAGGTCCAACCCTTCGACAAGCGCATGCTTGGTCGCTGGGTTGATATCGAAGTGGAGGCTCGTATCATCGATAGAAAGCGTCTGATTTGGGAGATCGATCTCCACTTGGGTCCCTGTGCCCGTTTCAACTACAGCCCGATGGGCATCTTCGTCAAGTTCGACCAAGAGCAGGGCATTGTTCGCGCTGTTTTGGCGGAAGATGTCGCTGAAGGCGGCAGTCTGGGCGGTTCGCTTGCCGACAACAGCCTTGAACCCTGCTTGCTGAATAGCCCACACCGCATGCTCTCTGCTGCTTCCGCAGCCGAAGTTGGTTCCCACGACTAAAATCGAGGCTCCCTTGGCGGCTGGATCGTCGAGCGGAAAGTCGTCACCTCGAACGTCTTTGAAAAGCAGTTCGCCATACCCTGAGCGGGTCACCATGGTCAGAAATCGCGCCGGGATGATGCGGTCGGTATCGACGTCGTCTTCGTTGAGTATCGCGATCTTTCCACGGTGCGTTCTAAACGGCTCCATGGGAGGCGATTATACAGGCTCCGGGTACTATTCGCCGCCCAATGCCGAAGCGCTTTTACACGACAACTGCAATCTATTACGTAAACAGTGCGCCGCACATCGGTTCTGCCCAAGAAGCTGTCATTGCCGATGTGGTCGCTCGGTTTCAACGCATGTTGCGCGGTGATGCTTACTTCCTAACGGGTACCGATGAAAACGCCACCAAAGTGTTCGAAGCTGCTCAGGCTTCAGGCAAAGATCCGCATCGATTTGTCGACGAGGTTGCAGGAGAATTCAAGCGTGTTTTCGATGCGATGCATTTGAGTTATGACGACTTCATTCGAACAACCGAAGATCGGCATATTTCGGTGGTGCAAGAAGTCTTTCGCCGATTGCAAGAGTCCGGATACATTTACAAAGGCGAATACGAAGGTTGGTACGACGTTCGCACGGAGACATTCTATAAAGAATCGGAATTAGTCGATGGAAAAAGCCCTGAAGGGAACGATGTCAGGTGGGTCAAAGAAGAGAACTACTTCTTCAAACTTTCGGCGTTTCAAGACAAGATTTTGGCTCATATCGAAGCGAATCCCGAGTTCATTCTGCCGGAAGTTAGGAAAAATGAAGTTGTCTCTTTCATCAATCAAGGACTGCGCGATGCGTGCATCACCCGCGCATCCACGGGATGGGGAATACCTGTTCCTGGGGATGAGTCCCAGGTCATTTATGTTTGGTTCGATGCGCTGATCAACTATATCTCTGCGATCGGATGGCCGGATGGAAACTGGCAAGAGTTCTGGCCGGCCGACATGCAGCTTGTCGGCAAAGACATTCTGGTTCGTTTTCATGCGACACTTTGGCCTGCGATGCTCATGGGACTGCGATTGCCATTGCCAAAAACGCTGGTCGGACATGGCTGGACGCTGATGGGCCAAGAGAAGATCAGTAAGTCGACAGGAAACGTGGTCGCGCCGCTCGATCTCGCCCAAACGCTTGTCGATAGGAATGCATGCGATCTCGATCTCGCTGTAGACGCAGTTCGCTACTACATGATGCGGATCGCTCCCTATGAATCCGATTCGACTTTTACATTCGATGATTTCGACCTGAAATTCAATACGGAGTTAGTCAACGACATTTCCAATGGCATCCATCGCGTCATTTCGATGACCCACAGCTTTTGCGAAGGCGTGATACCAAACGGACGAATCGACAGGAACGTCGCGGACCAAGTTCAAGCGATCGCAAACGGCTTTGAAGATGCGATGGCGCGCTACCGGGTCGACGAAGCAAGCGCGAAGATTCCCGCCATCGCCAGTGTGCTAAACCAACTGATCGATACGGAAAAGCCCTGGGAGCTCAAGAAGAACGCAGATCCACGGCTTGATGACGTGATGGTGACGCTGGCGTATATCGTTCGAGCGATAGAGGGTTTGCTGCGTCCGATTGCGCCGGTTTTGGCAGACCGAATTTGCGGGCTGCTCAATCTTCCGCCGACGGAGCGATGGGAGCAGATCGGAGCACTCGATGCGTTACCAGCGAATCATGCGATCCAGAAGCCGACGCCACTCTTAGTGAGGCTTGAGAAGCAACAAAAGGAACAACACAAGATGGATACGAAGCTGCAGCCGAGTGAAGATGTGATTTCGATCGAAGACTTTATGAAGGTGAAACTGCAAATAGCGAGAGTGCTGGACGCTCACAAGGTCGAAGGCGCTGACAAGTTGCTTCGATTAGAATTGATCGTTGGGGAAGAGCGCCGCCAAGTGCTGGCAGGCATCGCCCAGCAATACTCTCCGGAAGACGTGATCGGCCGCCAAGTGGTCCTAGTGGCGAATCTCGCTCCAAGAAAACTGAGAGGATTCGAGAGCCAAGGAATGATTCTTGCCGCTGATGCGGAAGACGGCGGAGCGATCTTGCTTATGCCGGACAAAGAGGCGCCCGAAGGCACAAGCGTTCACTAACGCCTTCTAAACAACTTCGCAATCGGATCGAAGAAGAGGTCTGCGACACGTTCTTTCAGAGGAATGATCGCATTGTCCGTTATGTGAATATGTTCAGGGCAGACTTCCGTGCAGCACTTGGTGATGTTGCAGGTGCCAATCCCAGCGTGTTCTTTGAGAAAAGGCCTTCTGTCTGCTGTGTCCAACGGGTGCATTTCAAGAGAAGCGAATCGCACCATGTGCCTGGGTCCAAAGAAGATGTCTTTGCGCTGACCGTCACGCAGCACATGGCACACGTCTTGGCACAAGAAGCACTCGATGCATTTGCGAAACTCCTGGATGCGATCGACGTCGATTTGTTGCATCCGCAACGGTTCGGTACTTCCTTCATCGGCAAGTCGGAGCGGTTCGATCTGCTTCGCAACTTCGTAGTTCCAGCTGACGTCGGTGACCAGGTCTTTGATAACTGGAAACGTTTTGATAGGCGTAACGACGATCGGCTGATCCTGCGGTAGTTCGTCGATTCGGGCTTTGCACAGCAACTTCGGTTTTCCGTTGACCTCTCCGCTGCATGAACCGCATTTCGCAGCTTTGCAATTCCATCTGCACGCCAATGAAGGATCTTGATTCTTTTGAATGGAATGAATGGCGTCCAACACCACCATGCCCGGTGCAGTTTCGACCTTGTAGTCTCGAAACTCGCTGCTCGTGCTGTCGCCGCGAAACACTCTGAGTGTGACTGTGCTCATGTCGTTAGTCCTTCAAAATCTCCTCTAACTCAGGTGGAATGGTGGGCACTGGTCTCGGTTCGAGCTTCACGGATCCGTTCTCGAACTTGGCAATGATGTTGTGCTTGGCCCAATACGGGTCCTCGTTAGGGAAGTCGAGCCGCCAGTGGCCGCCCCGACTCTCTTTGCGTTCCAATGCGGATCGAATCAACACTTCGCTGCTTGTGAGCATAAAGCGGGCGTCGCGGGCTGCATTCCAGCCAGGATTGAACCGAGTGTCTCCTGGCACACGGATGTCGTCCAACTTGGATTGCAATTCTCTGACTGTTTGCAACGCCTCGTTGAGGCTTTCTTCTGTTCTTGCGATCATCGCGCACTTTTGCATCGTTTCCTGCAACTCAGTTTGAATTTCATAGGGACTGACTCCATCGCCCCCTGATAGCGGACGCATGAGAACGTCCAGTTCTTCTTCGATCTGTTCGTTGACTACCGATCCATGCGAGTTCGCGTTCGCATAATCCCCTGCCGCTTCACCAGCGCGGCGCCCAAACACAAGAATATCGGTTAACGAGTTGCCGCCCAACCGGTTCGCGCCATGCAATCCTGCGGCCACTTCGCCTGCCGCATAAAGCCCTGGCAACGAGGTCGCACAAGTGTCGGGCTCTGCTGCAACGCCGCCCATCGCGTAATGGATGGTAGGGTAGACCTCCATTGGCTCCTTCGTAATGTCGACATCACCCAGGTGCAGGAATTGGTCATACATACTTGGAAGCTTTTTCCTAATGTAATCCGCACCTTTGTGCGAAATGTCGAGGTAGGCGCCGCCATGTTCGCTGCCCCTTCCTTCTTGAACTTCCTTATAAATAGCGCGCGCGACGACATCTCGCGGCAACAGCTCCGGCGGCCTCCGGTTGTTTCGTTTGTCATCGACCCACCGTGCCGCTTCATCTGGGTTGTCGGCTGTCTCCGCTCGGAAAAACTCCGGTACATGGTTGAACATGAACCGTTCGCCTTTTCCGTTCTTTAGCACGCCTCCGTCTCCACGGACTCCTTCGGTCACCAAGATTCCGCGCATGCCGGGCGGCCAAATCATTCCAGTTGGGTGGAACTGCACCATCTCCATGTCCTGCAATTCCGCGCCAGCATCATAAGCCATGACGACACCGTCGCCAGTCGACTCCCAACTGTTCGACGTGAACTTGTACATTCGTCCAAAACCGCCGGTCGCAAGCACAATCGCTTTCGCTTTGAAAACGACAAGTTGCCCATCGACTCTGCGATATCCGAATGCACCCACGACTCTCCCACCTTGAGTCAGCAAACGAGTGAGCGTCGTTTCCATGTGACAGTCGAACCCGAGGCTGACCGCTTTGTCCTGCAACGTCCGAATCAACTCTAATCCTGTGCGATCCCCTACGTGCGCGAGTCGTCGATACTTGTGGCCACCGAACGCTCGTTGACTGATCAGTCCTTCGGGAGTTCTGTCGAATACCGCGCCATATCGTTCGAGTTCGAGAATCCGTTCAGGGGCTTCTTTGGCAAAGATTTCTACGGTTCGCCAGTTGTTGAGAAACTTTCCTCCGCGCATCGTGTCACGAAAATGCACTTTCCAGCCGTCTTCGGTGTCGTAATTGGCGAGAGCCGCAGCCGCTCCACCTTCCGCCATGACCGTATGCGCTTTGCCAAGCAGCGACTTCGTGACAACACCGACTTTGCAGCCCTTTTCGATTGCACCGATGACGGCTCGCAATCCAGCGCCGCCGGCGCCGATTACCAATACGTCGTACTCGAACGTTTCGTAGTTGCTCATTTCAAAACTTCACGAAGACTGGGTCTGCGAACACGCCAGAACAAACCATGCGGACGTAAAGGTCTGCGAAGGCTACTCCAAACAAGCTGGTCCATGCGAAAAGTGCGTGTCGATCATTCAGAAAAGTCGCTTTGCGCCATAAACCGTATTTCGTTTTGTTGGCAAGCGAACAGCTATAGCAGTTGACTTTTCCCCCGATGAGGTGTCGGAACGAATGGCATCCGAACGTATATCCGGCAAGAAGCACGACGTTAAGCAGAAGAACCAGCGTGCCGAGACTGATTCCCCAGCCGTCTATGTACTTCATCGACAATATTACGTCATACGACAAGATGAAGATGAAAGCAAACGCCGCATAGAAAGCATAGCGGTGCAAGTTCTGAATTACGAAAGGGAACACCTGCTCGCCTCGATAGCTTTTCTTGGTCGTTCCTTTTACGGCGCAAGCGGGAGGGCTGCCGAAGAACGAGCGATAGTAAGCCTTGCGATAGTAATAGCAAGTCAATCGAAAGCTCAGCGGAAACGGAAGGATGAGAATCGCGGGCGATATGTAATAGCCCATGACGCGCCAATCGACCAAGAACAGCGGAGAATAGAACGGGCTGAGCAAATGCCCAACTTTGCCATCGAGATACATTTGGCTCTTTTGCCATGCGCCGTTGACCCAAGTCAGTTCGGCAAGAAAGAAGTTGTTCTCAAACGTGCGGTACGTCGCGTATGCGATGAATCCGGTCAGAACCAGAACTGTCAGAAGCGGTTGAACCCACCAGGCGTCAGTGCGCAATGTTCGAACGGATTCGGCGCTCTTGGGAGCGGTCGTGGCCATGGGCCCTCCTTGGACTGTTGGTGATTGGCAGTTTCAGTCTACCACGCGGCTATGCCTGCGGTGCAGCGACCATGCACATTTCTGCCAGCATCCTCTCAACGGTCTCGCGAGGGCTCGCTTGCGCAAGCTGTCCTTTCAAACGCATGTCCGTTTCCAGCACGAGTCTAAGCAGTCTCGCAACCTGCCGAAGAGTTAGCCGCCTCGCAAAGCTCGTAGCCTTGCTCCTTGAGAAATCCTTTTGCGCCGCAAGGCTGTATTTGGTGTTGAGTGACATTTCGGCTTCCGGGGACGTCAGCGGTGTGCGAGCGTCAGCGATCGCTCTCGCTTGATAGATGAGGAGAAGCTGTTTGTGCATTTGCGGCAGCACGTTTCTCATCGCGGCTTGCTCGACGGTTGCGGCGCTGCTGATCAAGCGGTCGAGTTGAGCGAGCGCTGGGCCGAGGCGTCCGGAGCAGACTTCGTCCAATAACACAAAGACTCGATATTCGCGGCTGGGAATGACAATCTCATTAACATCCGCAATCGATACTGCCCCCTTGGATCGGCATGCTGATAGCAATTTTGACAATTCAGAGACAGCCTCAGACAGATCGTCAGAGACAAGGTCGGCCAAATGCTCCGCAGCCTTCGGTTCGAATGCGATTCCCTCTCGCTTTGCGCGATCCTTGAGGTCTGCGATTACCTTTGCGCGATCAGGTGGGCGAATCTCGATGAGTTGTCCAACCTTTTTCGCGGCATTCTTCAGCGCGACTCCCTTGGCACCATCATCGAGGGGTTCGAAAACGAAGACGAGCAATGATGTCTTTGGAACATTGGGCAGCATCGCTGCAATCTGCTCCACGTCGGAATCCCTCAGCCTGTCCGCCCTCCGCACAACGACTGATCTTTTTGCCGACAGAAACGGAATCGTCGTTGCTGCCTGCACAATCGCTGACGCATCTGCGTCGATTCCATCCAACTCTGCATGATCGAAACCGTCAGTCAAGTCGATGCCGGCATCTGTTAAAACTCGACTAAGCTCTTCCTCGATCTGAACAGTGTCTCTACCTGCGATCGCAACTACGGCGGGAGCTGAAGTTTGTTGTGCCATTACCGCATTCTTTGTCGTGCTACCAAATCTTTGACCGCTTCGCGGATGTCGCTGATTTGTTCTGGAGTCGGCTCGTCGATACCATAGAACGCTCGCTCGAACTTTTCAGCGACGGCAAAGACGGGCTCGCCATTTCCAGTGACGTCACGATAAGCCATTGCGTACTGCCTTGTCGTTTCGGAAGGCATGCGAGGGCGTTTGACTTGCTTTCCGATAACTCGTAGAAAAGTGAGGTAACTCGGGCGAAGCTTGCGATAAACACCGCGAACAGCCGCCCGGTCCCTCATTGCGCCAATCGTAAATGCAGCGATCAGAATGAGTGCCACAGAACCAAACACGATGGCGGATGCCCTGACCGCCCAAGAAAGCGTGAGGTTTCCCTCTTCTTCATCCAGCAATGCTCCAACTTCTCCTCCCGGTACTGCTCTCGCCATGTCCGTAACATCGAAGGGTATCCAGCCATATTCCTCGAAATGAACTTCTGTCCACATATGCGCATGTCTATCGCGCACTGAGATCCATCCGTTGGAGTCAGGGCTGCCTTCTATTCGATAGCCGACTGCGACTCGCGCATTGATTCCGTTTGCACGAAGCAGCACGGCAAGCGCGCTTGCAAACAGATCGCAATAGCCTTCCCGAGTGTCGAACAAAAAGGCAGCGACTCGGTCTCGGTCGCCAGTAATCGCTTCCGCATTCAAGTTGTACATACATTGATCGGCAATGTAATCCATGCAGGCTTGGATGACATCGTAATCCGTTCTGTTGCCTTGCGCGAGCTCTCGTGCGAGCTCTCTCACCCGAGGATCGATGACGTCTGTATCGCGGTTTGTCGACGGAGACCGTTGACTCGCAGGACGTGCAGATCGCATCATCTCCGCAGTAGGTCGCTGCCATTGAGCTCTGACAAAAAAAGTCTTCCCATTGGGAAAGCCGTCTGACAACAAAATGAACTGTCTGCGGTCTTGCGAGACGCTGCCATCGTATTCGAAGCGAATGACCGGGCCTGGAACTGGCGCGTAGGTGTGCCCCCCCGAAGCCGACCGCACGAACATGTCAATAACCTGGCCTCTTTCAATGCCTCGTGGCATATCGAACTCGAACACGCGAGCTCTCTCAATATTCGAATTCGGAGCTGTGTCGCTCGGCGCGATCTGCCTGACTACGGGTTGCTGGTTCCACCCAGTCCTTCGATAAGAGTCATACGCGTGGTAGCGCAAATATGGCGGAAGTGATGAACCTCTCACCTGCAGTATCAGTCTGTTGCTGCTTGTTACTGGCCCATTTCCGATTGTCCGCTCTGCCCGGACGCCACTTCCTTGTGTAGTCGGCGGCACAGGTGGTTGGATGGTAAAGCTTGGATTGCCGATTGCGGCCCTTGCGGCTGTTCCTAAGTATGGCGCGACAAACCAGGAGAAACCGGCGACGGCCAAAATGGTGAGAATCGCAAGAAACGGGCCTGCGACGGCACGCCACGGGCCAATCTGCAAATCATGAAGATCTGTGAATCCTGCTGCTCGTGCATTCGCGTACATGGCCCGCAGATGAAGGCGCGTAAGCAGGACTGCGACGCTTGTCATGAACAGGATGAGCGAGATTTCGAAGTAGCCCGATGTGTCGAGCCAGCTCAAGATTCCAAACAGCGCGATGCCAGGAACCGTCATGAACATCATCGGCGAATCTGACCACAAAAAGAAACTTGCCAAGCACAAGAAAAAGCAAAGGTATGCGGGCACCAATAACCTGAAGTCGAATCCGCCTTCCGGCAGCATCGCGTTGAGATCACGAAGATAGAAGCCGACAAGCAACGCTACCGCGAACAAAAGCCATGCGCAGTATTGAAACACTTTGTTCGGGCGAATGAGTCTGCGCATCGCATAGGAAAACAGCAAGCCCAATGAATAGATCGCCGAAAAGATGATTCCGATCGTTGGCTTTTGAATCGACAATCCAGACATGAACAGCGGAATGATCCCGGCTGCCGCCAAGACCATATAGTCCAGCGCGTTCGCCTGCAACAGGACGAGTTGCTGTTCTGCGCTAAGCCGCTTTCGTGTCGCTTGCATAGGGGTTCTGCATCAGACGGATAGCGACAGTCGGTGTCGCAATCTTCGCAAGAAAGTCAGGGTCGGTCGCCGGACGAAATCCCTTACCAATAGAATTTCCCGGGAACTGATCAGGGTTGTAGATTAATACGACGACGGAAGCCACTGCCGACAGCCTACGAATGGCATCTCCGAGTCCTGGTTCGGCGGCGGCAACCATCAGCACGACGGTCGAACTTGGCTCAAGCTGATCGACGAGCGAGTCGACCTCGAACGCGAAAGGTTCGGTTCGATTTGCTTCCGCAGATGCGAGCGCATCCGCTACCTGTTCATATCGTATGCCCGCAGAATTGGCGCGATCGAAGTCTACCGGCTCAAGATTCGGAAGCACGATGGGACTGCCCCGCTGCAGCATGATGTCAGCAAGATAAGCTGCGTGCCCGCACATCGCTTCGAGGGTCGTATACGCTCCCTTTCCTGCCTCCGACCCGCTTGTCTGCTGAATCAACAGCACTAAGTTTGTATTGAATCCCGTTTCGAACTCCTTCACTTGCATTTCTCCACGCCTTGCGGTCGTTCTCCAATGCACGTAACGAAGCGAATCTCCTGAACGAAACTCACGCACTCCGCGTGGCTCCAATCCAGGGCCACGATTTCTGCCTTGATCTGCCTGATTGGCTCCCCATCCGCTCAATGCGACGAGGTCCAATCCAAACGGAATTTGCGCCGGATAAACGGTGAACTCCATTGGGTCGGTCGGATACGTTTTCTCAACGCTGATGATTCCAAGCGAATCCGTGCTTTGAACGCGAATGCTCGACCATCGATACTTTCCTCGCTTCATAGGTCGAAGCTCATACCGAGTTTCGACGGCTTGCTCAAAATCCGGAGCGACTGGAAGCGGACGCATATCGGCTTGGTGCAGCAAAGTCGGTGGCAAGTTATCGGTGATGACGAGCAAAGGGCGTCTCAACCTTATCGATGACCACACGCGAATTCGCATTGTAATGAGTTCGCCTGCGACAATCGTTCCTGGCGCAATTCTTTCGAATCGCAATCCCTTGGTGGCAAGAATCGCTTGCAATCTCATCGTGACGAGCATAAGGAGCATCACTGTGCTCATGTAAAAAAGAGTCATCGTATTGGTCGCGACGCCGACCACCAGCAGCATCAAGCCGGAAGTCGCGATGGTGAGTACGGTGTAACGGCGCATTTAGGCGACGGGAACGGGCGCTTTGATGGAATCGACGATTGACTCGATCAACTCTTCGACACTGACGCCGCGCGATCGCAAGTCGGCACGCACGATCATTCGGTGCGAGAGCACGCTCGGCGCCATTGCCTTGACGTCATCTGGGCGAACATACTCCGAGCCATGCATCGCCGCGTGAGCCTGCGCCGCATGCATCAAGAGCAGCGAACCTCGGGGGCTTGATCCCAATATAATTTGGTTGGAAGTTCTGGTCGCGGACACGATTTCTACAATGTAGTCTCGCATGCTCGAGTGCACATAGACATTGCGGACTGCGTCTTGGAGCGCGATGAGTTCTTGTGTTGTGACAACCTGGCGCGCATTCTCGATTGGGTGCACTTTTTGCTGATCGCGCAAGATGTCCGCCTCAACGCTTTTGTCCGGATAGCCCAAAGCGAGTTTTGCAAAGAATCTGTCGAGCTGTGCTTCCGGTAACGGATAAGTTCCGACTAATTCGACGTTGTTTTGCGTTGCGATAACGAAGAAGGGCGTCGGCAAAGTGTGCGTTATGCCATCTGTGGTGACCTGCCTTTCTTCCATTGCTTCCAAAAGCGCGGACTGCGTTTTCGGAGTTGCTCGGTTAATTTCATCTGCGAGCACAACATTGCCAAAAATCGGTCCCGGCTTGAACTCGAACTCCATCGTCCTCTGATTGAAAATGCTCGAACCGGTAATGTCGGCAGGCAATAAGTCCGGTGTGAACTGAATTCTGCGGAACTCGCCGCCAATAGACTTAGCGAGGGCTTTGGCGAGCATGGTCTTGCCCACACCGGGAACATCTTCTAAGAGAAGGTGTCCATTACAGAGCAACGTTAGGACGGCTTTCTCGACCGTGTCACGTTTCCCAAGAATGACGGATTCGACTTCGTCGCAAATGGCCTGCGCATGTTTGGCAATCTCGGCTGGACCCACTATTCACCTCAAGGTCAATGTAAGGAACGTAGACGGCCCCGTCTACGTTCCTTCAATGTTGGATTATAGAAGGAATACGCCACCGACCCTGAATTGATCCCAGGTCGGGTATTCTTTTGGCCCGCGCGCCCACCCAAGTGGTCAAGGCGCGCGCCTTTTTGAGAGGTCTCAGCACTATGGGAATTGAAAGATCAGGCCGAAAGCCGAAACGCCGACGAACGACCGCGCAGCGCATGAAAGGACGACGCGATGTCGCGTTCGTGTTGCCAGACGGCCCCGCCCCAGCGCCAAAGCCGAAGAAGTCGGCTCCTAAGCCGAAAACGGAAAAGAAAGACGCTCCAAAGCCCGAAACCAAATCGCCAGCAAAGAAATCGACGGCGGCAAAGAAGCCAACTGCAAAGAAATCGGATCGTTGAAGAATGGAAGAAAGGGTCGGTCGTCGCGACCGGCCGACCCTTTATCGGCCTTTAGCAGCAGCCGCAGCCGCATCCACGGCAACCGCAGCCGCAATCGCACTTCTTATCGTCGTTCATTTGTCTTCCTCCTTATAGGATTAGTTTGTGAGCGCGCCCGCAGAAACGCAGCAACGCCCATCGACTCGCAGTGAAAACCGTTTCTTGAGCCTATCGGTGTCTGCCGACGGGAACTCTGCAGCCCGTATCGCCTCAACGAGATACCCGGGCAGTTCATCATTCAGGCGGTAATAGACCCAAGTGCCATCCTTGCGCATACGCACAAGTCCGGCATCGCGTAGGATCTTCAGGTGAGATGAGAGCGTTGAGGGCTTTACCTGAAGAGAATCCACCAGCTCGCAGGCACAGACATCCAAGCAACATTCACCGGACGAGGCCAAGCAAGCGAGGATCCGAAGGCGAGTCTCATCGCCCATCGCCTGAAAAACACGGTCATTCGGTCTCACGGTCATAGTATACCACGATAATTCGAGAAATATCGAAATACAGTACAGATAAAAAAGAGGACCGGCCAGTTGGCCGATCCTCGGGTTGATTCTCTTACTCGACGACCTTGGCGATCGCTGCATTCAGCGCCGCGAGACCCTCTTCGTCTGCGACCAAGTTCACAAACTTAGCCACGACCTTCTTCTTGGAATACACGAAGATGGTGTTTTTGACGGCTGTGCTGCCATTGATCTTGTAGCTCTTGGCAGCGGGGTCATCTGCGTTCGGCAGGAAGGCGACTGCAACTCGCTCCAGTCCGTTTTCCTTAGCCATTTGCTCAAGCTTCGGGGGCATGTCGGTCGTGCAGGCTTCACAGCGGCCCATGTGGATCATGAATGCCTTGAGCTCCTTGGCTTCATACTTCTTCATCGCAGCATCCAGGGCTTTCGCGATTTTTGTCGAGTTCTCCGACTTATCGTATCCGACCCAAACTTGAACCTGCGGACGTGCGCCCCACGTGCAAGGCGGACACGCATCGGTGCCTTTGTGAGGTCCGGCGATATGTTTCGGGTGAAATGCAGGGACTGTGTCGCCAACATTTAGCCCAGATTCAATCGAACTGGCCGCAATGGCGATACCCGCGATGAGAGCGGCGCCGCCGCCGAGAAGTGCAATTTTTTTCATCTACTTGATCCTCCTGTTATTGGTATTGCAATCGGTCAGAGCCGAACACTGGTGTGTTCAGACTTTTGCCCGCGATCTTGGCTTTCTTGCCTCTGAAATTAGTTGACTTCGACTCCAAGCGATGCGATGACCTTCATCTTCGCTTCCTTGTGATTCGGATTCGCTCCGACATAGCGGCCCTTCTCTTCGAGAGTCTTTCCGTCGAGAACGAGAACGGTGGGAATGCCAGCGATTTTGAGCGGCCGTATGATCTCATTGTCGTCTTTTGGGTCATGCAGCACCATGTATTGGATGCTTGCGGATTGAATATTCTTCATCATGTCATCCCATTCGTCACTGACATTGAGACCAATCACCAGGACACCCTTGTCCTTGTAGTCCGCATGAAGCTGATTGACTTCTGGAATGATCTTTTGGCAGGGACCGCACCAACTTGCGAATGCATCGATGACGATCGCCTTGTACTTTCCTTTGAAGTCAGAAATCTTGACGGTTTGTTTATTAGCCGCGTTGATGAGCGGGTGGTTCCAAGCCTGCGTGTACTCTTCCGGTGTGGGAAGGGACTGCTGGGGTGCCGGGGCAAAGGCAACGAATGCGCCTAATGCGAGGGCTGCAAGTGCTGTCATAGTCGATAGTTCCTCCTGAATCTTGGTGACTCCTCATCTTAACGCAGAACAACCCAAAATAGCTCCCAAACGGCCAAAAGTCGGGAAAATTTGGTGCCGAGGTAACCTACCCAGCAAGCCCATGAATCCCTATATCTACAGCGAACCGTTTGAAGACGAGGAACTCGAAGCCAGGGCCTGGGCCCACTACGAGAAGGCACGCGAGCAAGGCTCTATCCTTCCTGAATCGCAACTTATTGAAGCTTGCCGGAAAATAGCTCATGAAGATCTGCAGAGACTTCAAGCCACAGGAGACGAGCCGGTTCCACTGGGGGACGATGAGGAGTCTCCCGCGTCGCCTTACGAAGATTAGGAACGGTATCCTCAGCAACCTTTAGAGGGCCCGTAGCTCAGTGGTTAGAGCAGGCGGCTCATAACCGCTTGGTCGCTGGTTCGAATCCAGCCGGGCCCACCAACTAAGTTGCAAGCATGGCGTCGATCGAGTCCCGGATAAGCTTGCGCGCTCGATGCAACCGCGACTTGACGTTTCCAGTGGTCAGCCCTGTCCGCTTCGCCGTTTCTTCCGCAGACAAACCTTCGACTTCGCGCATTCGATAGACATCCTTGTACTGAATGGGCAAAGCATCGAACGCTTCGAGCAGACATCGCTTTGTCTCTTGCTCAAGAGCAATGGCTTCGGGATCGTCAATCCTTGATCGAGACTGAAAGCCAAGCTCCTCGAGTTCTTCAAGCGCGACGACCGGTTTCTCGGCGTCTCGCCGCTTAAGGCGTCCGCAAGTCCTCCGACCAATTTGAGCCAACCAGGCTTGGAATGCTTCACTGTCGTTGAGTGAAGGCAGCGCGCGATAGGCCTTGGCAAGCGATTCGGCAAGCACATCTTCAGCGTCGTCATGGTTGCCGCACATACGGAGAAGCTGCCGGTATACGGCGTCTTTGTGCTTGGACGCCAAGCGGTCGAAGTCCACTCGGCGATTCTATTCCGAATCAGGTAGTCGTTACTTCGTGAACCGCTCCGGTCTCGACGGGGAATCCCAAATCTCTGTACTCTGGAAATCCGCCAGGAAGATTGACGACATTCTTCAATCCAGCCCTTTGAAGAATCGTAGCGGCGATCGCCGACCGCACACCGCCTCCACAATGCAGCACAAATTGCTTTGACTGCGATAGCTCTGAGGCTCTTTCTGGCAAGTAGCCAAGCGGAATGTTCGTCGCTCCGGGAACATGGCCTGCTGCGTACTCCGTTGTGCCCCTTACATCGACAACTTCGGCAACTCCGGACGAGACCCTGCTTTGCAGTTCTCGCGCTGAAACTTGCGGCACCATAGCCAATTCGCCAAACCTCTTTTCATACTGGCGCAATGCGTCGATGCCGAGCCAGCCACGAACGTCATCTAAGCCAATCATTGCCAAGTCACGAGCAGCTTGATTTGCCTCGTTCTCAGATTCGGCGATCAAATAGACAGGTTTGTCATAGGGAACAAACCAACCCGCCCAGGTCGTGAACGATTTTCCCAAAGGAATATTGATCGTTCCAGGAACATAACCAGTCGCAACATCACCGGCAGAACGAACATCGATAACCATTTCATCGCGTTCCAGCAAATCGAAGATCACGTTGCCACCCAATCGGGGGGGGGTCTTGAAGCCGCCAAGTATTGTTGGGCCCACTTTGTTGATTCGCTTCATCTCTTTGAAGTACTTCGGAGGCTCTGGCTGGCCCTGCAAAACCGCATTGGCAAACTCATCTTCGGAGTTCGCTCTGAGACCCCAATTTGATGCCTTCTCATAGCCCAGCGTGCTTACCGGCACGCCTCCAAGACTCTTTCCGCAGGCGGACCCTGCGCCGTGAGCAGGCCAAAGTAAAAGTGAATCTGGTAAAGAAGACTTGAACTTTTCGAGCGATTGAAAGAGGACCCGCGCTCCCTTTTCCATGGTGCCCTCGAACCCTGCTGCCCGTTCGAGCAAGTCAGGTCTGCCGACATCGCCGACGAAAATGAAATCGCCGGTAAATGCCCCAAGCGGCACGTCCGAACTCGCTGTGTCCGTGACGATGAAAGCGATGTGTTCTGGCGTGTGACCAGGTGTCTTCACAACGTCTAACCGCACTTTGCCGACACGAATGCTGTCACCGTCTCGAACCAGCGTTACGTTGGGTTGGCTCGCGAACGCGTACTTCCATTCGCTGTCGCCTTCATCAGACAAGTAGAGCTGCGCGCCTGTTCGCTCGGCAAGCTCACGCGAACCCGATACATAGTCGGCATGAATATGCGTTTCTGTCACAGCCGTGATGCGCAATCCTTCTGATGCAGCCGCCCGAATGTACTGCTCGACATCGCGATTAGCATCGATCACAACAGCTTCGCCAGTCGCGCCGCAACCAACAAGAAAACTCGCTTGCGCCAAGTTTTCGTCATAAAATCTCTTGAGGATCAATGTCTTTCTCCTAACTTGCAGCAGACAGTCTATCTGTCGAAACGCATTTCTTGGATTTGTTCCAGGGCATCGCGGCAAACAAGGCCGCCATTCCGCACACGTTGGTCAAACCAGCGAACGTCAGCCCTGCGCCAACAAACATCGCAAGGTAAACCCACGAAGGATTGACGAAAACGGACATTACGGTTCCAGTCAGGACCAGCAGTCCTGCCGCTAGCCGAACCTGCCTCTCGATAGCCCACCGGGACGCAGTCGATCCGACGGTCTCGAATCCAGCCTTCACCCACGCGCTGGTTCCTCCTTCGAGAACGATCGGGTCATCGCGATGGTGCTCGATCAGCTCTTTGCACATCTCTGCGCGCCGGCCCGATTGGCAAACGAGCACAACAGGCTCGGAACCCCGCAAATCCGCAAGCCGGGACTCGACTTGCTCGAGGGGAATGTTGACGGCACCAGGCACGTGGCCCGCGTTGAACTCACCCGGCGACCTGACGTCCAAAATCTGCATCGACTCGCCTGCTTCCAATTTCTGCTTCAATTCAGTAGGTGTTACTCTCATTTTTGACTCCTATTCTACAAGTAAGAGCCATTGCAGATACCAAAGGATTCACTTCCAGTTTGAACATAACTTGGTAGTTGGGAGTAGAATAGATGCAAGCGCCAATGCGCAGTTCCCGCTAGGGGAGCCCTGTGTGGGCTGAGAGTTCCGGCTTGATCGGAAGACCCTCGGAACCTGATCCGGTTTAGACCGGCGTAGGAAAGCGGAGCACCAGAATTCAATGGCCGTTCCGCAGGATTTCGGAGCGGCCATTGGCTTTTGGAGGCTAAAGAATGAGTAAACGCGGATTCACATTGATCGAACTCCTCGTTGTTATCGCGATCATCGCGATTCTCGCCGCGATCCTGTTTCCAGTGTTTTCGAGCGCGAAGGAAGCTGCGAAGAGAACCGCGTGTCTGTCGAACGCAAAACAAATCGGTTCATCCGTCATGCTCTATCTAAGTGACTATGACGGTACGTTTCCGATCTTCTACGCCTATATGTCGAACCCACACGCGCGGCAGCCAGGGCACAAAGGCGTTGAAACACAGCTTGCGCCCTATGCAGGCGGGACTGTCACTTACGTAGGCGGAGAACCCCTGACGCGGCTGATGCCGATCTTCAAATGCCCGCTGGACAGCGGCGGACCCTATACTGACATAGACGTGCCGAGCGCGAGAAGCTATTGGGAAGCTTATGGCAGCAGCTATCGATTCACGAAATGCGCATTCTCAGTCATTGAGAACGAATCGAGCACAAATAACATCTTTTACGACTACACGAAGATCGTCAAAGAGTCGGAGTTCATTTCTCCTGCCGACACGAGGATCATGCGCGACGAAATGTTTGCCGCATTCGACCGAAGAAACACGCAAGACGCTTGTGCGAGATACGGCTACGACTGCGATCCGCCCTGGAATTTCTATCGGCGTTGGCACAACACCGGTGGGACGATGATCTTTGCCGACGGACATGCCAAGCACGTTTCTGGTACTGCAGCCTTCGACGATGCGCTCATCAACCCGGAAGGCAATCGAACCGGCGATCCCCATCCTACGGAGGGCACCTGGTACTGGGCTTGCGATTGATTGAGTAGAAACCGCCTCGGGGCCATCAGCGTAGGTCAAAATAGAGCCAATGGCCTCGAGGCGAGCCACTCGCGACCCGAAGTCCCCTGAGCTGCGCATTCCGCTTGCAGACAGAAGGGAAGCCCACGCACTCACATTCTTATCGATGGTTGTTTGGGCGACGCTGGTGCCATTGCCCGTGCTATGGTTCATCGTGACTCGGTCGCCGTACGCGATGGCAGCCCTGCTCGCTTTCATCGCATTAGCCTCCACGATCACGTTCATCATGCGCATCGATCACAATCGGCGAAGGTTGTGCGAGTTGATTCTCGAAAAGAAGGGCATACGATTGGTTCGAGCAGGACGTGATCGATGGAAACTCAGATGGTCGGAAGTTCTTGGATGGCGCGGCTCTGCAGAAGATCGTCGACAAGGGAGAATTGCGATCATCACAAGAGACGGAAGGCGCTTTACTGTTCCAGTCGAAGGCTCGCTTCAGATCAATGGCCGATACGACAGAGTCACCGCAACGATCGGAGAGTTCTGTCAGGAGATCAAGACCGACTCCACGGCGGAGTTGACTCAAGAGTAATCAGAGCTTCGGTAACAGGGTGTCTGAAGGTCAGCTTGCTGGCATGGAGCGCTTGAAACTGCATCGATGCGCAGGCGACTCCATAGAGCGGATCTCCAAGAATGGGCAAACCCACCGACGATAGGTGAACACGTATTTGATGTGTTCGTCCTGTCTCCAACAGGCATTCGATTTCCGAAGCAGCCATACCATACAGGTCGCTCTCGAAACGACGAATTAGGGTGCAGTGTGTGATGGCCAATCGCGCGTCCGGCGCATCTTGCCTTACGACAGCCTGCTTCTGTCGATTGGATGGGTTTCTTCCAATGTACGATTTGATCGTGAAGGTTTCGCTTGACGGAACCCCTCGCACTAACGACCGATAAATTCGCTGCACTTGCTTCTCTTGGATAGCCTTTTGAAGCGATCTGTGCACAGCGTCGGTCTTCGCCACCAAGAGCAGACCACTCGTGCCTTTGTCAAGCCGGTGGACGATTCCCGGTCGAAATGAGCCTGCCGCTTTGCTGAGACTATGGCTTCTCGCGAGCAAAGCGTGGACCAGAGTCGGCTCATGAGAAGTCGGTGAAGGGTGAACAGACAACCCGGCGGGCTTGTCGACGACAAGCAAGTACGCGTCCTCGAAGGGAACCACGAGCGGTATGGCCACCGGCTCAAGCGGTTGGACGGGCCGCTCTGCAATCGGTGAAACTCGCACTTCCATCCCAGGCTTCAGCCTGAATCCGGCTTTCCGCTGCGTTCCGTCTACAAGGACCCCGCCTTGGGCGATGTGCTCGGCGATCCTTGCCCGGCTTTGACCAGGCAATACTTCGGCAAGGAACCGATCCAGCCTCTCAACTCGGTCGACAACGAAGGTCTCCAACCTGCCCCAAGCATACGAGATACGTCAATCTTGACATTTTCGTCAAGATTACATTGAAATCAGCACTGAGGTTTTGACTAATCAAAAACAGATGTTGGAAGATAAAAAACCTATGGACATGACGCACCGCCGCACTGAGAATCTTGGCTTCACGTTGATCGAATTGCTCGTCGTCATTGCGATCATCGCAATTCTCAGCGCAATACTGTTTCCCGTCTTTGCCAGAGCAAAGGAGTCCGCAAAGCGGACGACCTGCGTAAGCAACACTCGCCAGATCGGAATGGCGCTCACGATGTATGTGATCGATTATGAGCGTTACCCGCAGCACTCCTCGCCTGCGACGCAATCGCCGCGAACGCGCTGGGCAGACTATCTGTATCCATATGTCGGCAACGATCAGATGTTCATTTGCCCTGTGTCGACACTCGATGTCTTGGGCAAGACTTGGGCGCACAATCCAAACAGAAAGTATGGCGGTTACGGCTACAACTACCAGTACTTGGGAAACAGTCGCTTTCCATTTACAGCGACCGAGTCCGATGTCGTCGCTCCGGCAGAGACCATTGCCTTTGCAGACACTCGCGGGGTGAGGCGCGACGACGGATCAGTAGGCGGAGGCGAGTATGTGGTCGATCCCCCGTTGGAAAGTGCACGAGGCAGCGGACGGCCGAGCGGATTCTACGGGCAGGGCGCGGAATGCGGCTCCGGTGTTCACGGATGCCGATCGATTCCTGACTCGAGGCATCTTGGATTCATTGCTGTTGTATTCGCCGACGGCCACAGCAAAGCGATGAAGCTGTCCGTTTTGGATGACTACGACGGTGACGGACAATGGGACAACGGATGGTGGAACGGTTACGCAGATTCTTCGCGCCGTTGAGCCTTGGAACATTCTATCGTCTCAGAGCCTGTCCGTTCATCAGGAACTAACATTTCGTTGGCAGGTTGAGAATCTGCAATCGAAAGCCCCTGCTGCGAACAGCCGTCGACTCCCCTTCGGTAAGCGCATACCATACGGAATCGCGTATCTTATGTGACTATGCCTGGCGCACGCTTGTCCGATCGAGGCGAGAAGAACCTACTTCTTGCCACAGGCGGCATTGCGCTTCTGATTTGGCTGACCCCCATGCTGCGCCCGGCCTTGCTGCCGCTGGTTTACTTGAACACGCACTTACACGAACTTTGCCATGGCATCGCAGCTGTCGCAACGGGCGGTGTTGTTCACCACATTGAAGTCCACGGAAGTGGTTCGGGACTGACCGTCACTCTTGGCGGATGGCCTGTTGCGATCAGTTCTGCAGGCTACTTCGGCGCATCGCTCTTTGGCGCAGTCATGGTCGTCATGTCGTCGTCGCAAAGAGGCGCGCGGACTGCGCTTTTGACGCTCGGCACAATCCTTACACTCGGCCTCGTTCTCTGGGTGCGTGGCGATGCAATCGGTTTCGGCAGCGGAGTTTTGTGGATTGTTGTGTTATTTGCGCTTGCAAAGTTTGCAACAGGGAATTGGCTAATCTTCGCAGCACAGTTTCTTGGAATGACTCAATGCCTCGCAGCTGCGCAGAGCCTTGGTGACTTGGTGTTTATTAGCACTATTAGCGGGGCACGAAGCGACGCGCACAATATGTATCTCGAAACGGGAATTCCTCCACTCTTTTGGGCAATTGTGTGGATTCTATTCAGTGGCATAGCGTGCGTCATCGCTGTCGCCATGGCTTGGAAGAGATCGAAGTGAATAGGGACTCCGCAAAATATTTCTGGGGTAGCGGCCCTTCCAATGTGATGCCGATCCCCAATGGGGCCTGAAGTGGCTACTCCCCTGCGTCTAAGGCTTCTCTGACTTTGTCAATCGCCTCCTTGATCTCCTGCGCCTTCTTCAGCTTGTCCGCAGCATTCTGCAGTTTTTCGTATTCTTCGATGAGTTTCTCGACTTTGGCAAGAGCATTTAGAGTCTTCGTCAGCTTCGCCGCTCCTGCAAGAGCTTTGATTCCCTTGACAATCGTGCTGACGTTCGGCATCGGAATGCTCGTATATCCCAAGAGGTCAGCTGCTGCAGTTACCATGTCGGACGCCATTGCAAAGAATTGATCCTTCGCAAGCTGCGTGTCGACGATGGTCTTGCAGTTTGACAGGCCCATACCCCTTGTGTTCTGGCAAGCGCGAATCGCAGATAAGATTCCTCTCTTCCGCTGAATATTCAGTTGCAAGCCGCGATCATTTGGGTTCTTCGCAAGTTCAGCTTCCAACGCAGCAATCCTCGCTTCGTAAGCCAGCACCAATCCGCGCACCCACGCTTCGAATGTTGCGGTGTCCATGTTTTGCTTAACTTTGTGCGTCTTGACTCCACCGAACAATCCGCGAACTTGGAAGTTGCCGGGCCGAATGCCCACAATGCCGATGCTCATCGTGCACATCCCGTTGCTCACCATGTTGAAGGCAACTGAGTCGGCGAAGAAATTCGATCCACCCTCGAAACTGATGACGCCAGGAGATAAGTTCTCGAGTTCTAATTCGATTGGATATGCTGACTCAGGTACACCCTGCAATCCATTGACGGTCATGGTGACGGTCGCCTTCTCACCTTCCAAAAGCGTCGCCTTCGATGCTGAAAGCTGAACTGTCGCAACGTTGCATGGCAGACTTGCGTTCTTGTCGGCCTCCTGAATGCTAACGTTTGTTGGGCCAGCAGTTGTTGGCATGCCAACGTACACGCAAGATCGTGGGGACTCTGCGATCGGAGTCAACTCTTCATTGCCGCACTTTCCCGCTGTGTTGTCCAAATCGCCGTCGAAGGGCCCCTGCACTTGAATCGGAGTTCCTGCCTGCACAACTGGATCGCAGCTGAACTTTCCTTCATGAAAAGGTTGCACAGGCTCCGGCAAAGTTGGAACGGAGCATTCGGCAACGGGCTTACCATCAGGAGTCTCCAACATCATCAAAACGACTGCACCCGTAGTCATCGCAGGAATGATCCAAGTTGGCTGTTGTCCCTCTTTCTTTGGCAGTTCTTTCTCAATTGAGATAACAAGTCCGTTCAGGATGGATCCGTTTCGAATAGCCTCCTCGCCTACTCCCTTTGGCGTTCTGATCACTGTTCCTGATATAGTATCGCCTGGGGCGAGATCGCCAGGAAGCAAAACGACCACCCGGCCCTCGGGAAGATCGAAGGAAGTAGTCTGGAGCCCATTCGAGAACTCAGTGGTGCCTTGAATTAGCACATGTGACGAAATCGCTAAGTAAGCGAGGATCGACGTCATGGTGGAACCTCCAACTGAATGTCAGTATAGACACTTGGCCAACTGATGTCAAGTCGTTAGTCTTAGGCAAGCCAAGAATTGTTCCAACGTTAAGCTTCTGTAGGCACTTTCTCGAATGGCCATGTCGGCAAGTCCCTTGCAAGCGGCTTGTCCGAGCGGTATCCAAGCTCATATTCGGCTTGCATGATCGTGTGAATTTCATGAGTGCCTTCGTAGATGATCGCGCCTCGCGAATTCCGGAAGTACCTCTCAACCGGAAACTCATCTGCAAAACCATACGCGCCGTGGACTTCAATGGCTTTGTGTGCTGCATCAAATGCCGCAGCGCAGTTCGTCCACTTTGCAAGCGACACTTCGCGAGTGTGGCGAAGCCCGACATTCTTCATCCAACCTACTTGATAGTAGAGAAGCCTCCCAATCTCACGACCCTGCACCATCGAAGCGATCATTTGCTGAACAAGCTGCTTCTTGCCAATAGGTTCTCCACCTACAGTTCGGTCATTCGCATACTTGACACAAGCGTCCAAACAAGCCTGAATGATTCCAACTGCACCGGATGCGACGGTATACCTTCCATGATCCAGCGCCGACATCGCCACCTTGAAACCGTCACCCTCTTCTCCGAGCATATTCTCCGCAGGTATACGCATGTTCTCAAAGAAAATCTCTCCCGTGTTGCCAGCGCGTACTCCCAACTTTCCATGAATCGGTCTGCTGCTGAACCCAGGAGTGGTGCGGTCGACAATGAATGCCGCATAAGGCGCTTTAGCGTTTGTTTCAGACAGTCGAGTGACAATCAAGAATTGGTCAGCATAGTCGCTCAAGCTGATCCAAGTCTTTTGTCCGTTGATTATGTAGTCAGCGCCATCCCTTCTTGCGGTCGTCCTCAAATTTGCCGCATCGCTTCCCGCGTTGGGTTCCGTCAATCCGAATGCTCCGACCTTCTTTCCAGTCGCCAAGTCTGGCAACCATCGCCTCTTTTGCTTCTCGGTCCCCCACTGCATCAACGTCATGCAATGCAATCCTGCATGAACGCTCATCACGACCCTCGCGCTCGTGTCTGCACGCTCTAATTCTTCGCAGACGATGCCTAAACTGATGTAGTCGGCTCCCATGCCGCCATATTCTTGTGGCACACACACACCCAGGAATCCGGCTTCACCCATTTTCTTGAGGGTTTGCGGGTCTGACTCGGCGGCTCGGTCACGCTCGCGAATACCGGGGACAATTTCGTTCTGGCCAAACTTGAAGGCGGACTCGCGAATCATTTCATGTTCGCGCGAAAGGGAGAAATCCATGCCCCGGATTTTACCGCCGGATTACGTACGGCGCCTTGCCTGCCTGATTTCGCTCCAAGTCGGACACCAAGGCAATTTCCCAGCGAATGGAAGGCGGAATCTTCTTCCTGACGTTTGCTTCGATGTCTGCTTGGTCTGAACTTCCAAAACTTGGCTCCGCAACAACCAGGATTCTTACAAAGTCGGGAGATTCCTGAATGACTTGCATTCGAACGACATTGCGAATTCCGCGAGGAATGTGGTCGATACCCATCAGTTTTGTTCCATCCGGCGCAACCAAAAAATCGCCACTTCGGCCGATCACTCCCGAAAAGGTGTCGACACCAAAGGCGATGCGTTCCAAGTCCGATTCTTCATCGAGGCGCACCAAATCGCCTGTACGAAACCGAACGAGCGGCATCGCTAAGTTCCAAAGTCCGGTGCAAACAAGTTCATAAATGCGATCATCGCCTTCAACTGGGATCAGTTCGTTATAGGAATAGCCTGCCAAGAATCGATAGTTGCTCGGCTCAAAGGCATAAGCGAACGATACTCGCTCTGCCTGCCCATAATAATCGATGACTTCGGACTCTAACGCGAGTTTGCAACGACTCCATGATTCAGGCGGAAGAACCTCTGAAGAACAAATCGTTATCGGAATCACAGGTCTGTCGTGCGATTCAAGCAAGAGACTGCAAAAAGAATCGAGGATCGTCGGATATGCGTGGAGCACTTGTGGTTTGAAACGCTTGATCTCTTTCACAAATTCATGAACAGTCTCTCGATTCAAATGATTAGAGGAAAAGACAAGCCTTTGGCCTCCGTTTGTGTAAATCCAAAATGGCGGTTGACGATCAGTTGGGTCCTTTATGTCGTCACCGCGCAAAACTGCGGCTCGGTACTTCAGCGGATCGACACCTTTCTTCATCAATAATCGGTCGATTGCCGCCTGCTCGACCGAAACCGACGATAGACTTCGATACAATTGGAGCGGCGTTCCGGTCGTGCCGCTCGTCGTTGCATGACTGGTTCGCCAAGCGCCCGTTGTCATGAATTCGGCTTCGTGATTTCTAACTTGATCCTTGTCGAGTATTGGCCAATTTCGTATATCGTTTCCGCCTGCAATGCGTTTGCCGTAGCGAGTTCTTGAAGCTGCATGCAAGACTTTTCGAAGCCTTTTTTCTGTCCATTGAATGCGCTCTTCGATTTCAGCGGCCTCCAATCGATCGAACAATTCGAGAGCTTTGCGATAATAGATGGGATTGCGACGAACGAGTGTATCGCCGAGCCGCAACGCCTTAATTCCTGATGCGAGTCTTTTCATTTGTATCGTCGCAGTTGAGCCGCTATTCCATCACAGAAGAATAGAGTTTGGCGAGCTTATCACAGTAAACCCTCGCATCGAGCGGCTTCACCGCATCTCGGCCTGCGGCCCCGATCCGCAATCGCATCTCTTCTGACTCGATGAGAGTTTCCATGGCTTTTGCAAGTGCATCGACGGCTCCAGGTTCGATGAGCAAGCCAGTAACTCCATCCTTTACATATTCGGGAATCCCACCAACCGGTGTCGTGATCACCGGCATTCCGTAGCTCATGGCTTCGAGCATGCCCATGGGAAGGCCCTCGATGTACGAAGGCAGCAAGAACACGTCGCTCTCCTCAAGAAGTCTGTCACGCTCTGTCGGTCCAACCCAGTCGTAGACGGTAACCGAACCTTGGATCCCAATCTCAGCCGCAATTTGGCGCACTTTGTCGAGTTCACCGTTGCCAGCCATCACCAGTTGGGCCTTCTGTCGGGTCGAATCTGGAAGCGACGCAAAGGCTTGTAAGAGATCGTACACGCCCTTGAGTTCTGACATGAGTCCCAAATACAGAAATTGAATTCTTTGACGATTGCTTCGATTGGGAACAGCATCAGGGACAAGCACCGGATTTGGAAGAGCAACAAGCTTAGGAGGGTCGATGCCGAGCGTCAGATAATACTCTCGCCAACTTTCAGAAAGACAGATGACTAAGTTTGATCGTTGCAACGTCTTCAATGTGAATTTGCGGTACCAGGGTTTCAGCCTTTCGACGAAAAGGTGAAACTCTCCTCCGTGTCCATGCATGATGACGCGCCTGCGAAACAACATGGCTAACCTTGCCAGGGTCATCTTGCGCAAGTTGCTCCCGCGAGATGTAAAGTGCAGATGGACGACATCGGGCCATCCGACAAGCAGCAACCCAAAAACTCGAACAATTGAAAGCAGAAAAACAAAGGCTTTCATAACATTCGAGCCGTCTTCCATTGTCGAAATGAAGCGCAAGTGAACCGAATCTGGCATGTGCGCGACAATCAACTTTTCGACAGCGGTCACGCCGCCCTTTACATGAAGACCCGGGCCGAGCATCAAAACTTTGAGCGGTTTTCGCATGGTTTATGCGGCCGCCTTGCCTTGAAGCTTAGCGGCCACGGACTCGACTTGCCTCATGACCCGGATCACGTTCAGGCCAAGTACCTTCCTGATGTCTTCATCACTATATCCACGTCGAATGAGTTCAAGGGTCAAGTTAGGGAACTTAGACACATCTTCGAGGCCAGGCAGGGACCCGCCGCCGTCAAAATCGCTGCCAATCCCGACATGGTCGATTCCCGCAACTTTCCTGATGTGGTCGATATGGTCCGCCAACTTTCGAACGTCGGGAGCGCTGCTGGCGACAAAGGATCGGACAAACGTGACCATCACCACGCCGCCGTTAGATTTCAAGAGTCGCAAAACGTCGTCAGGAACGTTTCTCGCATGATCGCGAATTGCGCGCGCATTGGAGTGCGAAAAAATGACTGGAGCCTTGGTGACGCGAAGTGTATGTCTCATTGTGTCGGCACTAACGTGACTTAGATCGACGATCATCCCCAAGCGGTTCATTTCTTCCACGACTTGAACGCCCAATGAAGACAGTCCTCTCAATCTGGCAGTGTCCGTTGCGCTGTCGGCCCATGGAACGTTTCGCGAATGAGTGAGAGTCATGTATCTAGCGCCTCTCGCATACATATCGCGAAGCGTAGCTAGCGATGAATTGATCGAATGCCCCCCCTCCATGCCGATCAGGCAGGCGATTTTTCGCGATTTGAATATACGCATGACATCGTCTGCTGTGTACGCCATTTCGAAATCCTTCGAATAGACTGTTGCCATTTGCTTAACTCGTTCGATCTGCTCACGAGTCGTGCGAACCGCAGTGTCTCCGGTTTGTGTTGCGGGAACATAGACCGACCAAAAGACTCCACCTACCATGCCTCGTCGCAAACGTGGAATGTCAGTGAGCACACTCGTGCGGCCGCGATCGAGTTGCATTGCAGATACGGAAAGTCCCGCTTTCCGGATTTCCCACGGGAGATCGTTGTGTCCGTCGATCAATGGCGCCTCGGAGTGCAACCGAACTACGCGATCAGGCCATGCGCCCTGGACTGGGCCTAGGATCGCAAGGAAGGCAATAACGATCATGGCCCTATTATTCCGCGATTAGCTTTCGGGTGGTTCGGCTGTTGGAATCTCTCGTGAAGACGCGCTTATTGACTGGCTGGATTGTGTGCCATCTTGGCGTCGATTCTTTAACAGATCGAGAAGGTCGACCCCAAGAACCTGCTTGATTTGCTCAATCGTCGATATCGCTCGGACAGGAAGGGAACCGTCGCTTCCAAGCGAAGGCGTCTTGGAGTCGATCATCGTCACTTGCTGAATATGCGTGTCTGCAACCGTTGCTGTGATTGCGTCGATAATCTTGTCCATCTTCTGAAGAAGGAACACATCTCGTGCGTTTGGACCGGCAGCTTTCCACCGCTCGGATAAAGTGCGCAGCACCATCGCACGGGCTTCACCATCTGCGACAATCGGCGCTGCTCGCGCTTTTGCATCGGCTTCCATCGATTCACAAAGAGCCTTTGCTGGTTGCACAATGTCCGCATCGAGCTTGCGCCTCATCTGTTCGACTCGTGCCTTCTGCACATCGATTTCTGCCTTGGACTGAGCGAGTGCCGCGGCAACGGTCGCTTGTTCTTCTGCAACAAGGGCATCTCTGCGAGTCAATGCGTCACGCAACCTCTTTTGTGCATCGGCTTTTGCAATGTCGGTTTCGGCAGTAATCTTTGCGCGCA
Source organism: Fimbriimonadales bacterium (assembly GCA_026129745.1). Classification (GTDB taxonomy): domain Bacteria; phylum Armatimonadota; class Fimbriimonadia; order Fimbriimonadales; family ATM1; genus JAHCHL01. Next base: position 98,196 of record JAHCHL010000011.1, read on the forward strand.
TCTCCCTCTCACGGTTTTCTGCTGCGCGTACGGCTGCGTCAGCGCGAGCGACTGCTTCAGCGATTCTGGCTTGTCGCAAAATTTCGGCGTTCTTCTTGCGTCCGATGCTGTCGAGATAGCTGACTTCGTCCTGAACATTTTGCAGCTTGAATGTGTCGATGACAAGCCCCAATCGCGTCATGTCCTCCTCAACGTCTGCGACAAGCCTTTCAGCGAAAAGGATTTTGTCCTCGTTGACCTCTTCGGGCGTCATTGTGGCGAGAATGCCTCTCAAGCTGCCCTCAAGCGTCATTTTGGCGATTTGCATGATCTCATGCCGCGACTTGCCGAGGAATCTCTCAATGGCGTTGTTCAGCACCGGCTCATGCCCTGCAACCTTGACGTTTGCCACACCCTGGACTGCCAGCGGGACACCACCTTTTGAATAAGCGTTGCTGACAGAAATGTCGATGACCATGTTCGTTAAGTCCAGCCGGTCCACTCGTTCCATGAGCGGAACACGAAGTTTTCTCCCCCCTTTGATAATCTTGTAACCGTAGAGCTTGTTTCCCACTCTTCGGCGCGAACCAGAGAAGATGAGCACTTCGTTCGGAGCGCAAATGTAGATTAGGTTCTTAATATTTAGGACGATAAGGACGCCCGCTCCAACTAAAACTGCAAGAATGATGCCTACTACGGAGCCCATTACTTCGTCGCCTCCTTGGAAGTTTCCGACCTGCTCTTATCGGTGCCCGCAATGACTTTCGGGATGTCGATACCCGTTGTGTCCGCGACTGCATCAAAGATCGAACCGAGCATCGCTGGATACGCTGAGACATAGTTCGATAAAGATTCTCCAGATCCACTATCGATCATGTTCAAGTTCTCTATCTTAACTTTGCTCACACCCTTGGATGCGCTCGCAAGTATCTTCTCGATGTCTTCGAGGAGATAGATGCGAAGCGCATTGTCTCCGGCATCGGCCCAAGCCTGTTGCAGCAATTCCAACGCTTTGCCGACGGCTTGACCACGTTCGCGTATCGAAGCAGCCTCCCCCCTGGCTTCAAATACGGCCGCCTCGCGTTCCGCTTCTGCTGGAAGAACTTGATCGGTATGGAGACGGATCGATTCGAGTTGAGACCGGACTTGCTGCAACTCTTGTTCGGCTTTTGCCCTCGCCTCTCTCGCGGCAGCAAGAGTGATTTCTTCCTCAGACTTGACCTGCGCCTCAAGATCAGCTTTGATCTTTCTCAGTTCGTTCTCCATTTGGACAATCGCGGCTTCTGTATTCGCTTCGATGACGCGCGCACGGCCCAAACTCTCTGCTTCCGTTTGTTCTGCGTCCCTACGAGCGTCGCTTTCTGCCATTTCTGCGTCGCGGATTACGCTCGCAATCGCTTTTCTGCCAATTGAGTTCAAATACGAAACGTCGTCGCTGACATGCAAAATCTTTAGGGTGTCGACTTGAATTCCGAGTTTGCTCAAATCTTCCTCGGACTCATGGGAAAGAGCGCTTGCAAACTTGAGCCTGTCTTCGTTCACCTCTTCCGGGGTCAGCTTTGCCAAGACTCCACGCAAGTGGCCTTCGAGCGTTTCCTTCGCCACGCGTCGAATCTCTTCGGGATCCCGCCCTAAGAATCGTTCGATCGCATTGCCGATTAAGATAGGGTCGCTTGAAATCTTGACGTTAGCGATCGCATCCACATTCAAAGCGATTCCGCCTGACGAGTATGCGCTTCGAACCGCGATCGGTACTTCCATGACATTCAGGCTCATTCGAGCCACGCTCTCAATAATTGGCCATCGCCAACCACGACCACCGAACACTGGCCGATAACCCCGCCGCGTGCCGTCTGGCATGCGATGCGACCGCCCAGAAAAGATGAGAACTTGATTGGGCGGGCATAGATAGAGAAACGACTTAATGAGTCCAAATAGCACAAGCAAGCCGACGACAACAGCCCCGGCCGCGATCAGGACTTGGACAACGTCAATACTTTGTTCGAGAAACTCAGGCACTTACTCTTCTCCGAAGAACATCGATCTGCGAACGACTTTCGCACGATCTCCGTCGATTGAAACGATCATGACTTGCTCGCCGACACCGATTGAATCCTTCTCGTCCGCGAGCGCAACGAGATCGATCAGTTCACCTTTGATGTTCGCCCGAATCTTTCCAGGCGACTCCGGACGGAGCTGTACGAGCACCTTCGCTTCTGCGCCAATGAGATCGGCCTCAGATGCGGAGCTGTTCGTTTCCGACACACGCAACCACCTCATTGTGTAGGCAATCGCCAAACCGCAAAGCAATCCAACACCACCCGATATCCCGGCAGTCATGGGAGCAGCCAGGTCGGTGAACAGGGTCAAGAGAAGTCCCGTCAAACCAAAACCCAAACAGAGATAAGTCCAGAATCGAAGGCTGAAGAACGGCAACCATGTGTCGAACTCCTTATCTACGCTCAGATCAGAGTCATGATCCAGCGAATGGTCGTGTTCGCCGCCAAAAAGCGACACGATTATCAAAACGCCTCCTATGACTGCCGTCATCACGTATGCTGGGAGCATCAATGTTCTTCTTTCGGGGAACTCTGCTTCAAATCCTGCCCCTCTTTGAGATACACCCACTGTTCGACTAAGGTTTCAAGCGTAAACTCTGGCGTGCTCTACGCCATTGGTTTTGCGGCAATCTGCTGGACATTTCGGGTGCTCACGTGGGACGGAGCGCTCGCAGCTGCCGCAGTCGGAGCAGCAATTTGGCACGCAGGAGAGTGGCAGGCGGCAGCCCCGTTGCTTGCCTTTTTCCTGACCGCTACGGCATTGAGTCTGATTCGAAAAGCAAAGCGCGGGGACCTCGATCTTGATTCGAAACCTCGGAATGCATTGCAAGTGCTTGCCAACGGTGGGCCAGCCGCCTTGTGCGCGACCATTTACATTTACTTTCCAGAACCTGCACTAATGGTCGCGATGATCGCGTCGCTGGCGGCCGCGAACGCCGACACCTGGGCGACAGAGGTCGGATCGTTGATTGGGCGAAAGCCATTTCGGATCCTTTCGCTCAGCCCAGCCGCTCCCGGCGAAAGTGGCGTCATAACGATTGCCGGACTTGTTGCCGCATTTCTTGGATCGGCGACAGTCGCTGCAACTGCACCTTTGCTGGCACTGACAAAGTATATTGGCGTTCTGAGCGTCATCGGATTTTTTAGTTGCATCCTCGACAGCGTGTTAGGCGACGGCGTTCAAGCGCGATTTCGTCGAGAAGACGGCCACATCTACGAAAGCAAGCCCGGCCAACTAATCTCGGGTTGGCGCTGGATGACGAACGACACCGTCAATTTCATCTCAACGGCGCTTGCAGCTGCAGCTGGATATTGGATCGCTCGATTTTCATGATCAGCGCACTTTTGCGGCAGCGTGCGCAAGCCGATAGAGAATGTGCGCATAAATCTTAGCCATCTTCAGCAAATGGGCGACCTTGATGCGCTCATCATGCTCATGTGCAGGGCCGTCACCGTCCCATCCGGTTCCGATGCTGACCGTGTTTGGCACTGCCCGCGCATACGTTCCGCCGCCCATAACGCCAGGCTCCGCCATGTCGCCTGTTTCGATTCTGTACGCCTCGACGATCGAAACAATCGGTTCTTTGTCGAGAGGGAAAAACAAACCCTTGCTGTCATCGAATTCAATGACTTCTGATCCCGGCCATTCCTTTTCTAAGTGATCGACGATCTTATTCTTCAATTCGTCACCAGACCAAGAAACTGGGTAGCGAACATTAGTTGTAAATTCAATCGAGTGCCCGCGAGCTTCAGCGATGGCGAGATTGGAAGTCAAGTCCCCTGTGCCCTCGTCTCTTCCGTGAATGCCAAACCCGACCCCGCTTGGGTGTCCCATTTCGACAAGCTTCCAAAACCAATCCTTCATATCGATTGGCGCACAATCCATCAGAGCACGCAACACTCGCGTTAATGCGTTGTCTCCAAGAAACGGCATCGCGCCGTGCGCCGCGCGGCCAGAGGCTTCCAGAACAAACTCGTTCTCGACGCGATTGTGCGAAACGTTCCTATCCCATAGTGCCATCAATTTTGATGCGAATTCCTCCACATAATCTTGCGAAACCCGCACATATGCTTTCGCAAAGGCCGGCACGATGTTTGGCCGCGAGCCTGCTTCCAAATCGAGAATCTCAATCGCGCCCTTTGGCGCAGGAATGCGCGTCTTGAATGTCGCAATGCCTTTTTCTCCGTGATAGCAAGGCCAGCCTGAATCAGGTGCGACTCCGAACGTTGGCGCCTCTTCGTGCTTGAAGTAATGCTCCACGCATTTGAATCCGCTCTCTTCGTCGCAACCAAAGACGATTCGCATTCGTGATGGAAGATCTGCGCCCGTCTCCTTCAGTGCTCGCAGCGCATAAAAAGCAGCCATGGTTGGTCCCTTGTCGTCCGTTGCGCCACGCGAATAAAGGTACTCGCCATCGATCTCCGCGCCAAACGGTTCATGCTCCCATCCGTCACCTACAGGAACGACATCCAAATGACCTAATGCCATCACCATCGACTTCCCATCGCCGAATTCGCAATGGCCTGCATAACCATCGACATCCTTGGATTGCATGCCCCATTTGGAACCCAATGAAAGAGCAAGTTCAAGAGCCTCCTTGCACTCTTTTCCAAACGGCGCACCTGGCAATTCAGGACCCTCCACACTCGCTATCCGAAGCATCGACCTCGTGTCTTCGATCAGTTCGTTCTCTTGCTCTTCGAGCCACTTCTGGGCGCGCTCGACGGCCTCAGGTTTAGGGGTGGACATGGGCGGATACTACCTAACGAAAGGGGCACGGGCGACGAAATGGGCCGCATCGGCGTAGCAATCAGTAAAGGAGAGAAAAGTGTCAGTCGCAAGAATTACAGAAATTAGCTCGACTTCTGAGAAGAGCTTCGAAGATGCGATCCAGCAGGGCATCGCGAGAGCGACAAAAACGCTTCGCAATGTCAAAGGAGCCTGGATCAAGGAACAGAGAATCGACGTCGATGGCGACAAGATTACAAACTATCAAGTGAACATGTTGGTCACGTTCGTCCTCGACGACTGAAAACAATCAGGAGAAAAAGGAATGGCAAAGTGCAGTCAATGTGGAAACGATTACGACAAATCGTTTGAGGTGCTTATGCAAGGAAAGAGTTACACATTCGATTCGTTCGAGTGTGCAATTAACATGCTGGCCCCGAAGTGCGATCACTGTGGAACGCGCATCTTAGGGCACGGTATGGAGACTCCGGAAAAGTTGTTCTGCTGCGCACACTGTGCAGAAGCTGCAGGCGTGCATGGATTCAGCGACCGAATTCGAACAGGAGTGACCGCGTAATGTGATGTGTCGGCAGGGTATGACTTCGCCATGCCGAAACTTTCAGATTCACAACTCGAGGCCGCTCGACAATCGCTTCCTGGCTGGGAAGTCGAGCACGGTCAATTGACAAAAACGTTTGAGTTCGACTCTTACCTCGCCGGGATTGAGTTCGCGCGTCTGTGCGCAGAACACGCAGAATCGGTAGACCACCACCCCGACCTTCTCATCACATGGCGAAAAGTCAAGGTCTCATTGTCCACTCATAGCGAAGGCGGAATCACAGAAAAGGACATTGAGTCAGCCAAGGACTACGAACGACTCAAGAAAGGATGAGCACCGAAGCCAAAAGCCTGCGAACTAAAATCCCGTACCGAATGCGATTCCTAACCGTTCGAACCAAATCCACCCGCCTGTGATCCAATAGTCCGGCTGCCGATAGGTCGCCATCAAATGCGCCCGCTTGCCATCGAACATCGGCATGATGCTCCACTCATTGTATAACTGAATATTTGCTCCAAATGGAATGTTGAATCCCTTGTCCTGCTCCGAGTAAGCAACTCCAACATAGGGGGATACAGGCGAATTTGGAATTTGCTTGGCGATCGTCGCGTAGTACATCAGCTTCCCTTTGTCTGAGCCGATGCGATCGCTCGAAACGCCGAAGGAAACCATTGGCGCCTTCTCAGTTTCCAATACAGCGTCCCAAGTGGCGCGAAACGGATTGAGTTCGTTCGCGGCTGGGTTGTATTCGATCCCATAAATCAACCGATCGTTGATTCGGTAATCAAGTGTCAACCTCCATCGAGGGCGATCCAGCTCCGTATCAACGTAGCGTGCTGCGAAAGTCCACTTCTTGTTCAGATTGCCCGCACCGAGCAATTGACCCTCGCCTGGTCAGCCAGTTCAAGTTGGTACGCTCGTAGGTGGAGTCTGTTGGGCAACGCTAATGACTGCACAAAGCAGAAAACCCAAACTGAAAATCATGCGATTCACGCGGACTATCATGGCAGAAAGCGGGCCGACAATTCATCGGCCCGCAAGGCCGCGATCAGGCTTTCGGAGCGGCGACACGCTCGCCCCGTCGAATCAGCCACCGGAAGATCAGCACGATTGGCAACCAAATGGGCGCAGTGACCAAAATGTACAGCAGGGCTGTCACCAAACCGCGCACGATACTGCCGAACAGCGTGGATGTGTTTGTCCAAGCAGATGCGAACCAATCAGGATCCGTCCCAGCGACGCCAGGTCCTGATTGCCACATCTCCAGTGAAATTCGCGGCATCAAAACATCTTCAGAAAGCTGCATGTAATCGCTGAATTGCGATTCACCAGGCGAGCTTCCGTCGCCAAGTCGCTGCGCGGCTTTCATGGTCGCAAGCTGCGCGGTCACGTCGCGTCCAGACGTCTCTTTGAAACGCCGAATGCCAAGAGTCTGCAATTGAGTGACTGCCTCACCGAACTTGTCGAATGGAACTCTGATCGACATTTCCACTCGCGGCGGACCGCCATTCATATCGCTGCTTCGCGTCGATTCGACGTAGCCGCCCCAGCCCGAGACGAGCGACTCCACTTTCGACTCTGACTCTTCAGCGTTTTTCACTTCGATTCCGAGGTTCGCGGCTCGAACGGTTGCCCGTTGAGATGTCGAGTCCGCAGTTCCCATCGAACTCGGAGCTGTTTGCTCCGAACGATTCGGCTCGGACTTTAGAACGTAGTTGCCTTCGGTTCCTGCGCCGCAGCCTCCAGACAACGCTGCAACGACCCCAAAAGCAAGAATGAACACTGCTACTTTTCGCGTCATGGCTAATGACACCTCCACTATTCGTGTACGACACACCGTAAATCGTTCATGGGTCGATGGTCCCATCGCGACGTCGGACACCGGCACCCATTCAAATCTGAGGAAGATCGAACGAGTTGATTAAGAAGCAAATGTTGCGAATCAAGCAGGCCCTATGATTGCCATAGGGTTTTGTCACCATCATCGCTGGTCAGCAGAATCGCATTGCCTTCGAGATAGTACGTCCAAGCAGTGATTGAAGAATTCGTTAACAAAATCAGTCTTCGATCGTCTGCCCCCCAAACTCCTACTGTGTCGACTTCTGTCCCGGAGTCGACTCCATAAGCGGCAGTTCCTCCAATTGCACGACTCCATGACTGAAAGGAACCATCGGAAGTCAATCGATAAGTCCTTTCGACGGCCATGGAGAAGCCCACAAGCGGATCGCTCCGCGAATCGGACCACTTCCAATCTCTCGACAACAGTTCTGGATTCTGCCTCGGCGATTCCCTTAGTGCGGCCGAAAGCTCTAAGAACCGCGACCGATCGAAATCTTGTCGCGACGAGATGCCGACGAGCCCGGCAGCCAAGTCTCCGATCGATCGCAAGCTCCAAGCCACGACCGAGCCCGACCCGTCCGTCGATCCAGCATAGAAGAGGGCGATACCGTCAGGCAGAATGTGCCGCTCACCGTCGAAGCCCACCGATCCAAGCCCCTCCCTAAGCCACTGCTCATAGGCTTCGATAACTTCGCCCGACTTGAGATCGACTCCTGGACCATACAGGTAAGACAGAAAGCAGACGTCATTCTCGTTCGACGGGTCTTGAATCGCAAGCGAAGCGGTTGTCTCTGTACCTTGTAGCTGCAAAGGCACGTTCAGCGACAACCCGATGGGGTTGGTGTACTCCATTTGGCAATGCTACTCTCAGACCGACCTCCGAGGGCGGATAGCATGCCTTGATTTAATCTTAGCAGTTCGAATCTTGTGTAGGGGGAGGAGTGCTTCTTACAAGTGGCGAAGGTCAATCTAGCCCGGTGCGAGGATTCTACTCGCAGCCGGAGCGAACAAGACTATAGAAGGAGACACAAAATCATGAAAATACTGACACTCGCGCTAATTGCCGGCGTCTGCGTCGTAACGATTAGTTGTTCGTCTAACAAAGCGAACTTCATCGTGTTTCGCAACGGCCCTGGAGAGATCATGCGAATGAACTACAATGGCTCAGGCCGCGCCCTAATTTTCGCAGGTGACGATACGAACTTCAACCCGACGCTCTCCAAGAACGGTAAGAAGATCGCCTGCGCGTCCTACAGCAGCATTGATGGCACATTTCGCATCATCCTGATGAACTCGAGCGGAGGCAACGTGCGAGAGCTTCTGAATCAACCAAGTTCCAGCCATCACCCCGCCTATCATCCAAACAACCGCACTCTGGCGTTTCACTCGAACAGTGGAGGCACCTACCAGATCTACCGAATCAACGACGACGGATCTAACCTCCAGCAATTGACGAGTACCGGAGCGAACCAGCATCCCGCGTGGAGTCCTGATGGATCCAAGATCGCCTTCTTCTCGACGCGCGACGGAAACAGCGAAATCTACGTCATGGACGCCGACGGCTCTAACCAAACTCGACTGACGAACGACGCAGACACCGACATTCGCCCATCCTGGAGCCCCAACGGCCAGAAGATTGTATGGACGTCACGGAGAACAGGACTCCAGCAGGTCTGGATAATGGATGCCAACGGCTCCAATCCTACGCAACTCACTTCTGCGTCATCAGGACGAAGTTGGGGTGCCGCATTCACTCCGGACGGTAATAGGATCGTGTTCTCAAGCCAAAGAGACGGCAATGAGCAGATCTACATCATGAACGCAGACGGCTCCAACCAAACCAACCTTTCAAACAATGCGAACACGGAGTACGACATTACTACTGGAACCGGCTAACCGATGGAAGGTTAGCCCGAGAGAGTTGAGAACACGAGCCATGAGAGCCGCCGCCCACACAAGCGGCGGCTCTGTTTTGCGGAATCGAATAAGAGTCCCGGAATCTTGAGATCGAGCACAAAGCTTCGAAGCACAAGTCGCAAAATGAAATGAGAGAGGCGACTTCGCCTCTCCCTTGATTCCGTATCCGGAAGACTACTTCGCTTGCCGTCGGCGTCGCAGAAGCATCAATACACCGAGACCGACTGCGGTCAGCGTAGCTGGCTCTGGAACGACGTCCAGCTTCGTGACGAGGAAGTTGCCGTTTGAGCCACTTGTGCCCTGAGCGTTTCCGGTCCATCGCGCGGCGAAGTCCACGCCCCAGCCGTTGCCGGGCCCGCCAGCAACAGCAACGGCATCGAGCGGCGACTGCGTGGTTGCGCCGGTCTGCTGAGAGAAGCGCATCTCGATGGTCAGGTTGCCGCCAGTGTAGACGTACCCGGTGTTGAAGGCAATTGTGGGGCCGAATGCGTTCGGCGTGTTGCCGAATGTGAAACTTCCAGCTGGGAACGTCAAAGCGCCGCTACGAACTTGAGTCGGCGCAGCCGTGAAGTTGTCCGCGAACGTGTTCGACATGCTCCCCGGTGCAACCCCAGGGCCAAGATAGATGTCCCAGAACGTGAAGTTCGCATCCACGGGCGGCCAGTTGGCGGTGCCGGGGCCATTCAGCCGAAACGCCATGCCGGTGATCTCCAGCCCGTTGATCCCGGCCAACTGGCTCGCAGCAATCGTCATTTGAAACGTCCGACCGGCAGTGCCAGTTGAAGTCAACGCGAATGTTCCGTCTCCTTCGGTGTTCTCTGTGTAGTTAGGGACTACATACGCGCTCGCCATTCCGAAGCATCCCAGGAAGGCCAAAGTGGCAAGTTTCTTCATACTCCGTCTCCTTTTGTGAATCTCGCCTGCCAATCAATTTGGCAGACCAACACCCTTACAGTATATCAACTTTTACAGGCTTTTCCGCATCGGAGTACTCGTAATTTTGCTAAGTTTGCATTCCAGGCGGCGCCCAGGGGCGCCCGGACAACTTGACCTCCTATAGATCGGCGGCCAGTTAGGATGCCTCAACCTCGACAACCCCCAACAGCCACGGTTCGACGGATTGGCCGGTGGAGAGGCGGACGAAGCGGTAGGCGAAAGCGTAAACGCCCGCGTCGAGTTCCATATCGAACTCCAACGCGCCCGATTCGAAAACGTGAAACGCCGCCGACGCATAAAACGGTTTCGGCGAACGCCGAATGTTGGGAAGCCGCTGCATCATGATCTCCGTAATCACATCTGGCGCGTTCGGCCCGCTCGCCGCGAAGCGAACGACACCCGGAGACACCGGTGCCACAGTCAAAACAATCGAGTCTCCAATGAATTCCGACACAGGAGGCAATAGAGGAATAGCCCCCCCCGGCGATGCTTGCAAGAACTTGGTGGACAGGCCGACGAAGGCGGTGTTCGCGGTTTGAGTGTATTCCTTCAGGGTAACGGGATCCACGCGCCTCTGCGTTTCGCCATACCTGCGCCATGCCTCAACCTGTTCGATGGTCAGCGAATTCCAAACCTCGGCGGCGGCTTTCATGCGCTCGGTCTGCGCGCGCGTCGCGGGGCTAACGGGGAATTTGTATCTGGGCTTCCCGCGAACGACCAGTCCCGACCGTGTGAGAACGAGCACCTGGTTGCCCATCGTGCCCCTCACGTCCTGAAACGCCATTCCCAACCTTGCCCTTGCCATATCCCCGATTATCGGCTCCCCAACCCTCGACCTCCACTCCCCACCCAGCCAACACACAGTCAACAGCGGGGGGTTGAGAGCTTGTCGGTAAGAGCTTGTACGCGTTTCAATCGGCCACGCTAATGGCAGAAATCCAGGGGGCTCCCTTCGTACAACCTAAATTGGTGAACCTGCGGAGCACCTCTTCGTTCGCACACTGGTAGGCATGCTCCAAGCCGTCGATCTCTGCGTAGAATCTTCGCTCAGGGTTGCTATGATGTGTGTCGTCGAAAAACTTAACTCCAAATTTGCCAAACGTTTGCTTGTCAAGAAATGCGTAGTGCTCGTACGCCGATCTGTACCTTTGGCATCGATGAACATCTGGATTCGCCATCTTCCATTTGCTGGAGCTCCAGTTGTACAGCGTGTTGTAGTCCAGGACGTTTCTGCGATCAGCTGCCAAGCTCAATTCTTTTGCACCTCTCGGACCACTATAGAGAGTGACGTAGATTCCGGCGTGAATTAGTGCGTCAATAAGTGGTCGGAAGTCCAAGTCACCGGTTACCAATACTACACTTGGGCAATTACCACGGTAAGCATGGGTTAAGCACTCGACCGCGAGTAATACGTCAACCTCCTTTTGCTCGAGTCCCTTCTTGTTCCTGCCAGTGCGGCGAACGGCGCTTCCCGTTCTTACATGAACCCCATCTACCTCGTTAATGCCTGACAGAAAACTGGCTTTGACCTCTGTGGCTTCTAATACGTCTTTCGACTCGCCGCTCGTCGGTTCATAAAGAGCATCGTAGTAGAAGAGCTTGAGAACTTGGAGGGCAAGGCGGACTTGGTTCAAGTCAGGTTCGAGCGCACCACCGTATAGCGGTGAAAGTGCTTCGCGAAAGGCAACTTCAAGATACCCTCCGTCCACAAACGCGTAGGCCGGGTACCCCGGCAAAAATGGGTTTTGACTCACAAATCCACTACCCGCGCTTACAAACATAATCAGCCGCTACCACACTCTTTTTTCAAGCAGTCCATGAATATCTCGTCGCATGCCGGCAATAGCACGATGGTTTCGCGGATGGCTGCGAGCATGCGCCGGTAGTGGGTGATGTCGTCTTGTGTTAGCTTGCGACCGACCCGGTCATTGAGCCACTTCTTGGCGGGCTGGTAGCCGCCAATTCGGTACTCCCAGACTTCCGGCGGCACGTTGACGAAGGATTGCGCGGCGTTCAGCTTGACGCGCCCGGGTTCACCGCCTGTCGGCTCGACATAGCGATCCTGGAACTTCTCGACAACGTTGGGCCCGGGGGTCGGAAAGTCTACACCCGGAGAGTCCAAGCTTTGATCCTCTAGCAAGTGGAGCCGGATGAGCTTCGTTCCCACTTTCGCAGCTAAGAAGAACGCGTCTTTGCTCTGCGGCAATGGTATCCGAGGGAAATCCGCTCGCAGAAACTCGGCATACCTCGAACGGTACGACGGAGCGTAGAGGATCGAGTAAATGTACGCAAGGACATCGTTTGGGGCAACGTCCGCAACGGGTAATGCCAGTTCCCTAGCAAGTACGACTAGAAAGTCAAGTTCCAAGTTTGGTGCCTGCCCAAACGCCAGCTTTGAGTCGCTGCCAGTTGCAAACACCCATAGCGGTAACAGGTAGTTGACCTCCTTAACACTTAGGGTGTGATGCGTGATCGGGAGGCGCGAGACCCAGGCATGCTCAAAGCCGGCCCCTGTCTCAACTCCGCGAGATATCACCAGCCCAATACTCTCAGGATCGAACATATGCTGCATAACATTGTGCCTCGTATAACACAGGAAGCCACGAGAATTGCCCGTATAGTAGGTGTAGCGCCGGTCGAACGGCCGATAAAGGATCGGCTTCACCTTGCCAATTTCCGGGCCACTGTTCTTTGCGTCCGATTGCGCCCAGCCGACCCGCCAATCACGTGCATCCTTGCCTAGATCATATTCATGCCGCGCGTCCTCTGGAGCCATCGATACAAAGTCATTGACTCGGCTCCACATATCATCTTTGCTCCACGCAATGCATAGAGAGTCCCTTGCAGTCACTATTCCAACACTATGGACGGGGAAGATATCTGTGACTTTCCATCCTTGAGAGTATTCCTCTCTGAGGGTTTCATCTTGCGGCACGAATAAGTAGAAATCCTTCGACGGCGTTAGTTCCTGCCAGGTAATGTCCCTGTACGTCCTAGTTTGCAAGACTTCGTACTTGGACTTGCGAGACCCGAAAAGGTCTGCGTGATACACTTTCCCGCCCTCGCCTGGGACAGGGCCGTCCTTTCTTATCAAGATGCAGATAGCTACACCCTGCATGATGTCAAACACGTTTTTGTCAGGGGAGCCATCGGGTGCTTTCTCCTTCTTCAGGCTGTTGCCATGAAGATCCAGAAAGTAAAGCTCATGAAATGCCAGCATTAGGCTCCGGCGCATACCCCTAAAGGTCGGATTGTCAAGGTATCCATGGTTGGTTATCATGGCGACAACGCCGTGACCCGTCTTCTCGGCAATTCGATCCTGCGCGAATCTTATGAACTTCACGTAATCATCATGCAACCACTTGGGATTTGCTTCCCCAAGCGGCTCACCGTCTACTTCGAAGTAGGTCTGAATCAACTGCCCGATCGCAGTAAGGTTGCCTTTTGCATCTTTGCTTGGGTTCATTGATTGGCCGGAGTAAGGCGGATTGCCCAAAACGATAATGATAGGCTCCTCATTCTTCACGCGTGTCGCTGCTTCGGTTTCCTGCGAAAGCTCCAGCATTCCCGGCAGGGCAAGATTAGGGGTGCGACCAGGCTCCAGCGTATTGGTTAGATAGATCGGCAATCTCTTATCGTCCGCAAGCTCAACTCCGCTCTCTTCCAGTAAAAAGCGGCACTTTAGGTGGGCTAACGTATAGGCTGAGGGCATGATCTCGAAGCCGTAAAAATGCTCCAAGATGTGGTCGTGGACTACATCCGGCCAATACCCTCCATCGCCTCGCTCGGTGAGCGTTTCCTTTACCTTGCGATAGCAGTGTGCAAGAAACGTGGCCGTGCCGACTGCCGGATCGAGCAAGAGGACCGAGTTATCTGCAATTCCTTCGGCTTTGCCGAACGTGTCTCTCGCTATCTCGTCAACGGAGCGAACGATGAAGGAAACAACTTCGTCCGGCGTGTAATAGACTCCGCGCGATTCACGGAGCGCGGGATCGTACTTTGCAAGGAAATGCTCGTAGAAGTGAACCAACGGGTCCTTCGAGCCATGAAACGCCTTGAGGGCGTCTGCGGGATCGCATTGGCTCAGGTCGCGGCAGATTGCGTCAACAATCCATCGAAGTTCCTCCGGTAGATCGTCACCTCCTCCGAGCTTTAACAGCACGCGAACGGGCGGCAAGGCTTTGGGAATGTTGTCAATTGCCTTCAGCGGGTCTTTGACTGCGGTCGGGTGCTCGAGCCATGAAAGGAACAACCCGTATGTGAAAGTCTGCGCGTATACATCTGCAAACCTCGCTTCGTCCAGTTCTTCGTAGAGTGTTTGCCGGAAGGCTTCGAGATAGGAACGCAAGATGTTTCCGGGCTGCGCAAGGAGATTCTCAGCTGCCGCTCTCAGGAAGTGCGCTCGTTTCGCAAGGACTTCGGCGATCTGCTCTGTTGAAGTAGCCGGCGGAGCCTCGAAGTCGAAGAACACTGCGAGCAATTCTTTGAACTGCTCTGCAATATGCATTGTGACCCTGGGCTTGTCCGTTCGAGGGTCTTGCAACTGTATCGCCGCTACTTCTTTACCAAACTGGAACAGGCGGAACTCCAGGTGGTCGGTTTGAAGAAAGTTGTCGAGGTCCTTCTGGAACCGGTCGTTCTGTTCTTTCGCCGAGCCGGTCAACTTGCGGAGGTCCTTGTCTATGCTCTCGGCTTCGACATGTCCAACCGGCAGGAGTCCGGTGGTAATGATGAAATCGGGCTGGCCGTAGACCTCTTTCGTGGGTTCGCCTGTAACGTGGAGTTCCGAGCTGTGGAGCGCCGCCATCCCGGAGAGGAGGTTGTGGAGGGGGTTGCGCAGGGACAACTCAGGCGTGCCGTGACCTTGGTCCAGTTGGTTGCCGAGGTCGGCAAGGTATTTCTTGAGAAGCGCCCTCACCTGCTCCATGTGGATAGAGGATAACATATAATCGTGGCCCCGTTCTCTGGCATCCTTGGCTACGGTGCTTCGCGCGATTCTGGATGCAGAGGGCGGCGTTTGGCTCCTTCACCAATGACGCCAACAGGTGCCCTCATATTGATCGCGGGATCACGTTCCAAATCTCTGAGAGTAATAGGAGCCTTCCCATGGGAAGCGCTTTTCAATTCTCTGCTGTATTGGTCGCTCAGGCTGAAAAGTGATTCGATTGTTGCTTCGGTTCGTATTGCTTCAAACAATATCCCCGCTTGCCTACGATTGTCGAGGGGTTTAAGCTTCGCAATCAACTGTCCGAGGGTAGCGTCATCAACAATCATCGGTGACTCCACAATACGACGTATGAGGAACTTTATCCGCGCGTCATGGGCGACAATCATCACCCTGTCCGCGTTTTGCGAAACGACATCCGACCAGGCTGCATCGATGAAGGATTGCAGTTCTCGTTCGTCGGAGCAGTTGAAGTACGCTGGCTCGACCGCCTTTATTAGGTCGGTAGCGCTTGTGCTGCGCACGAAGCGGGAGGTAGCATCGCCGAATAGGCTACCGGTCTGATCGCGGGTAGGGGTGTATGCTATTCCTTTCTCGTCGTAAGGGGATAGCCTTTCCCAGCCCCTGCGGTCAAGCTGATCGAAGCGGGAGCGGAGTTCTGAGTCAGAAATGTTGAACGCTTTTCTCAAGTCTGACCATGGGGGATTGCCCTTTTGCAACGCCACAACCAAAGGTCGGAGCTTTGGCGTCAGGAGAATCCACGCTCGATGCCGGAGGTATGGAACGATCATCCGTCGGATGCATGTCGCGAACCACGCTCTCTGATGATTCAGAACTCGGAGGTCGTATTCTGAAAGGTCGGCATATCCGTAGCTCTTCCTACCGCTCTTGAAGCGACTGGAGCGAACGGCGATGGCGTCCTCTGTTCGCGGGACGATTTGAAATGCTGGGACGTGGTAAGGGGTCACCTTGTATCGTTCGTCGTCACGATCGCCGGTGAACTCGACCGTGTACGGCGGAGAGTGAAGCCGGCTCAACAGGCTGTCATGGTGGACCCCCGGCCAGGTAGCGACGCCGCCCAAGATCTCCGGTCCTTCTCCGTATTGTTGGGCGAGTCGCCAGATCAGCTCGTCCATCTCGAGAGCCTCGCGGACTTCACCCGCAGCATCCGATGGCGACTGCAACTCGGAGAGGGGCATCTCGGTCAAGTGATGGTTGGCAGCCCGCTCTCGACCCCTCTCGATTCGGCGATCGGTCAGGAACGCCAACTCGACGGCCATCTCAAAGCGTCGCTGCGTACTTCGCCAGTCCCGGCGCCGCGCGTACTGACTGGTCGGGGGGTCACAGTGCGAATAATGCTCCTCGGCAAGGTCAACGAGGTCGTCGAGCCTGTCAGCCGTCAGGCGCAGTCTACTTACCTCGCCGTAGATCTCCACCAGCGCCCGAAGTGTCTCACGATCATCCGATAAATCTCGAATCGGCAATTGATGCCTCCTTTGGCGAACGGGTTCGCCAATATATAGCCCCAGGATCGGGCCAAAATTAGGCATATTGATGTAGTAGGTCAGCTGCCGAGAGAAAACAGGACCCGGAATTCGATGCCCTCCGGCAGCGTGCGACTCAAAGTCGAGACGTGCATGATGGCCATGAAGCCGGGAAACGGATTGTCCGATAATTCCCTTTGAGGGGTTTCTGGTGACCTTTGTTTGGGTGGCGGGGGCTCTATCTTTCGCATATTGGAGGAGATAAGGCCA
>JAHCHL010000012.1 GCA_026129745.1 Fimbriimonadales bacterium
AACGACGTCAACCATGCGTTACTTCACTATCCGACCCAGACGCTTCGGTATTCGTCAATCGGCAGATACTCAGTGCGCTTGCCGACAAACAGAATTCGCAGTGTTGCGATCTCTTTGGGCTTGAGCGTCAACCGAACGCGATTTTCAAACGAATCAGCAGGTCGTTTCACTGTTTCCCCAAAGAGATCCACTCGCCGAACGTTCTCGATCTCCCAAAGGAAGCCAAGCTCGACTTCTTGCTCTTCGCCGTCTGGTTCGAAAAGTCGCAGCTCGAGCTCTTCTCCAACCTTTCGAATCGCCGTGATGCAGGGTCTGCCTCCAAGAATCTGCAAGAACTCGCCAAATCCAAGCTTCAGAAAGAGCTGCGAGTGGGCAAGCAAACCGGAATTGAGAAGAGAACCCGATGGGTATAGCTGAAAGTCGATGGTCGCGCTCTTTGCATACTTTCCTTGATCCCACGCATCCCATGCAAAGATCACTTCGTCGAATCCATCATCCTGAGCAACCGCAAGGCTGTTCTGTGCCGAAAGAAAGAGCAGCCCCCCTCCGTTCCAATCCGCCGAGATGAGAGTTTGATGAACGATGGGGCGCACAACCCATCGATCCTCTTGCGTCGATGTCAGCCAATGCGCAGTCGGCTGCCTCGTGAGCCACTTGCCATGCGGATGGACTTCTTCAATCGAGAACGGAGCGTCGACTCGCCAACGCTCTATCGGCTTTGCACAGCGAATCGGAAGCGTGATCGCGTTGTCGACGCCGCAACGCATTCGGTCGATTTCGAGAACGAGTTGCCCTCGCGGCGCTCCGGTCGCAATGGTCCACTTGAGCATGCCCTTACCTTCAGGTCCAGAGATTTGCGTTGTCAAGATCGCCTGACCGTCTCGCTCGACGAGGCTCGGCTCCGATACCGACTTCCAACCGGAGGGCAAGCCGACCGGGGCGCCGAGCACGTTCTCTCCGCCACGCCCAAGTCGCAGCGAAACGAGCTCGCCGGTGTTTTCGTCGAAAGCTTCGCCGTACATCGAGACGTCCGGCGCAATGAGCCCGTCACCGCGCAAAATCTTCTTGGCAGTCGATGGCTGCGGGGGATCTGCAATCCGCCCAAGGTGCTTCTCGCACCTGCCGACAACGTCTTTTGCGAGCATGATCGCCATTTGTGCGAATCTATGGCCAATTCTGTTCGTAAAGCCTTCACACTCATAAGCGTCATGCCCTTGACTCATCATGAGATTGCGCCACGCTTCAGCGAGCTGCCACTCCGGATACGCATCGAATTGCGGATAGGGCTGACCCAGGAGGCTGCACCACGCAGCAAGAAACTCAGCTCGCAGAATCTCACGCTCGGCCCTCCGCCAGAGTCTTGGCAATGCATCACCGTTCTTGCCGGCCGTTATGCCGTGAAAGCATTCGTCGAGCGAGTAGCGACGAACTGGCGGACTTGCAGTCTTGCGTTTTCTTTCAATCCACTCTGCGATCAACGTTGGCTTGACGCAAACTTCTTTTTGTGCCAACAGTTCTTTGAGAAACGGCACAGCAAACTCAGTTCGCCACATCCAATTCGGTTTGTCGAGAATTTCAAGCCATGTAATCATCAGCGCACCATGCTCATGTAAGAGCGGATGCTTAAGAGTTTCAATGGCAGTGGGAATTCCACGCATCAGGCAGCGCTTGGAGTATGGAATTGCCGGCAACCCATCCCCGTTTGGTGCCTCCCACAAGACGACTTCGTCATCTTCCATGGGCCATGTTGGTGTGTGCCAAGTGTGTTGTGGAAATAGCAACGCTGCCTCGTACCCAAGCGAAACAAGAAGTTGCGGAAGCTGTGGAAAGAAATCGAATTCTTCTTCTGAGAAGATCTTGGGACGAACGCCAAGAACTCTCTCACACACCGCGACACCTTCCGTTCGCTGCCTGACGTTCGATTCCGGGCCGATTAGCCCTCCATATGGCTGTGTGTAAGTTCCACCCCAGATCTCGATTTGACCATCCCGAATCGCATTCCTTAGCCATCCAATGGACTCCGGCGAAATGGATGCAAGCTGCTCGATGCCTCTGCCGTCGAAGTTCAGCCCAACCTTGAGACCTGTCTCCTCGACGACTCGTCGGAGAGCTACTGTCGAATTGACGAGGGTGTCTTCGCCCCACTCCCATACCATCCCCGTCCAATGATTGTGTTTGCCGAAGATGAACCAAATTGTGCGTGGAGCGGACATGTTCTTGAGCATACTTGGGCAAAGGGCCGATATACTATTTTGGGATGGAACAGCGATACAGCCCGCCAATGCCAGTCAAGAAGGGAATGCCTTCCTGGCTAATCATACTGATCGTGGTTGGGGTCGTGTTGATCTTAGGACTTGTCGCTTTAGTCGGCTTTGCATTCTATCAGGTTGCAAGTGAGATCTTTCGTTATGAAGAGATTCGTCGTGTTGCTGCTGATGCCCAGAGAAAGTACATCGACAACATTGACATTTCTCCTGGCAAACCATTTAGCGGAAACGACAACATCGCCGGGATGGGAAATGCGCTTCATGAGATGTTCTACAAGAGCCAACTTGCTTTCCGAGACTTCTACGATGAAACCGACAAGATCGACTGGACGATCGATGAGCAATACGATTGCTTGAAGGATCAGAAGTCTTACGAACAGACAAAGAACTCCTTATCAAAGCTCTCAGAACCATACAAGCGTTGGGTAGACAGGCTGGGTGAGATTGTGACTGAGTATTCCCATCGAGCCTACTCTGCAGCACAATCGGACTCATCCGGAATGAGAGTTGTTTCGGAGTTCGTGCATTACATGGACTATCAACTCGAACTCTCGAAGTCGGAACTCGATGTCATCGAGTCGCTAAAGAAGTCTCGAATCGAGCGACTTGACTTTCTATGGCAAAACCGGGCTATGTTTCAGGCTGATAAGGACGGATATATCGAGCCACGATCAAACGCCTCAAGCGCAGTCCGCAATCGAATCAAGTCGCTCGATCAGGAGATTGCTCGATTGTATATGCGCATCGACGAGATTGTCGGCACTTCTTCAAATTGACTGCGATTACGCGAATCGCAAACTTCGTAATCTGCGGATTCTGTCTTCGATAGGCGGGTGCGTTGAGAACATCGCCGACAGACCTTTGCCGTTGAGCGGATTTGCGATGTACATATGTGCGGTCTCTGGTTGAGCGAGGCGGGACGGCGCAATCGGAACGACTTTGCCGAGCGTGCTTAGGGCGTCTGCAAGCGGTGCGGAGTCACCAAGCAACCTCGCCGCAGTTTCATCTGCTGCATATTCTCGCGTTCTCGAAACAGCCATTTGTATGGCAATCGCAGCGAATGGTCCAAGAATCATCACCAACAAGGCGCCGATGGGCCCCGGGCCTTCGTCGGAACTACCGAAGAAGAACGCCAAGTGCGAGATCCACATGATCGCGCTTGCGACAGATGCTACGACCGTCATCGTCAACGTGTCTCTATTCTTGATATGAGCTATTTCATGGGCAAGAACGCCAATAACTTCCCGCTGTGACATGGATTCAAGGATTCCTGCTGTGAAGCAAACGCTTGCGTAGCCAGGACCTCTGCCGCAGGCGAATGCATTTGGCTGCGAGTCTGGGGAAATATAAATTCTTGGTGAAGGGATGCCGGCTCTTTCGGAAATTCGCTCATTCGCTTCAAAGAGCCACGGCGCTTGCTGACGAGACATCGGCTTCGCACGCGCAAACGACAGCGCGATCTTTTCGCTGAACCAGTATGTTCCGAAATTGAAAACGAATGAGAAAATGAGGGCAGCGATCAATCCCGTTTGTCCACCCAACAAGTAGCCGATGGCCAGGAACAGCCCAGCCATCACAACCATCAATAGCCCTGTTTTGATGTAGTTCATATCCGATAGATTCAACGCCTGATAGTACTTCTCAGTTCCGGCTTCGCTCCGCCGCATCGACCACATTGGAGAGGAGCATCGCCACTGTCATTGGACCGACGCCGCCCGGTACCGGAGTGATCCATTCGGCGACCTGAACGGCAGATTCGAAGTGGACATCTCCAACATCCATTTCTCGGCCTTCTACCTTGTTGTATCCTGCGTCCAGTACGACGGCGCCCGGTTTGATCCAATCCCCTTTGATGAGCTCCGGTCTACCGACGGCAGCGACGAGAATGTCGGCATGTCGACAGATTTCAGGAAGATCTCGAGTCTTGCTGTGGCAGATTGTGACGGTCGCGTTTCTCTCTAATAGCATCAATGCGGCAGGCTTGCCGAGAATGACGCTTCTCCCGATGACAACAGCATGCTTGCCCTCGCATGAGATGCCATATTCATCAAGCAGCCGCATCATTCCAAGCGGAGTCGCGCAACGAAATCCTTTCGCCCCAGAAACCAAAAGCCCGAGCGACTCTGGGGTGATTCCGTCTACGTCTTTTTCAGCACCCAGTGCGATGAGCGCAGCCTCTTCGTCGAGATGCTTCGGGAGAGGATGCTGAATAAGAACTCCATGCACGCTGTCGTCATTGTTAAGCTCGGCAATCTTCCTCATGACGTAACTTTGATCCGTGTCCTCGCTGATCGGATAGGACTCTCCGACAATGCCTATTTCTTCCGCCCATTTGTGCTTCATCCGAACATAAGCGACGCTCGCAGGATCGTTTTTGGCGACAAGCACATCCAGCCTCGGAATGATGCCTATTTCTCGCAAAGCCTGAACACGCGGTTTAAGGCTCTCTCGAACCCTTTTCGAGAGAGCACGGCCATCGAGCAATTTAGTCTTCTGCTCTGTCTCCATGCGTTTTGAGACCTTCTTGCTTGACAAGGTTTCCGAGTATTCCATTCACGAATGCGCCGCTGCTCTCGGTACTGTATTTCTTAGCCAAATCAACTGCTTCGTTGATTGCGACCGCAGGGGGAACGTCATGCACAAAGAGTATTTCGTAAATGGCAATGCGCAGTATCGCAAAGTCGACTGCAGCTAACCTGTCGATGGTGTAACCTTCTGCCAACGCTGCGATCTTGGCGTCAATCGCAGCTTGTGAACTTACAATTCCGTTTACGAGTGTTTTCGCGTAATCTCGCTGATCTTCGCCTATCTCTGCTCCGTCGGTCGCACCTACCAAACTTTCCTCAAGAGATTGATCGCCAATCGATATTCCGTAAAGCGCTTTCAGCGCAAGCTCGCGCGACTTTCTACGCGACTTAGACGCCACCAGCTACCTCGTTCATCATTCGAGCAACCCACTTCGTGTCTACGTCGCCACGCACGTAGTCCTCATGCGCAATCAGCTCGCGCAAGAATGAGATGTTCGTCTGCACTCCCTCAATGGTGAAATTGGAAAGAGCGTCAGCAAGTTTCCGGACAGCATCGTTTCGATCGTCTCCAGTGACGATCAGTTTTGCAATCATGGGATCGTAGAAAGGCGTAATTTCCACCCCTTCCTCAACGAACGTTTCAATTCGAATGTGCTCAGCTTTCGGAGGATCCCAAACGACGATCCTTCCGCAGCTCGGCGCAAAGTCCCGGCTTGGATCCTGCGCGGTAATTCTTGCCTCAATCGAGTGCCCACTCCAAGAAATGTCTTCCTGTGAAAACGGAAGCTCTTCACCTGATGCAACTTTGAGCATCGTCTGAACGATGTCTATTCCAGTTACCTGCTCTGTTACGGGATGTTCTACTTGCAAGCGAGTGTTCATCTCAATGAAATAGAACTCTCCGTCTTCATCCATTAGGAATTCGACTGTGCCTGCGTTGACATAGCCAACTGATTTTGCGAGCCGAACCGCGCACTCTCCCATTTCGCGCCGTTTATCTGCATCCATTCCAGCGAACGGCGCTTCTTCAATCATCTTTTGATGGCGAAGGTTTTGAACGGAACACTCTCGCTCACCCAGACTTACGCAGTTTCCATAGCTGTCAGCAATGACTTGGATCTCAACATGCCTCGGATTGTCGATGCATTTTTCAAGATACATTGCACCATTCCCAAACGACGCCTCTGCTTCTTGACTTGCGAGTTGGAGCAATCTTGGCAGTTCTTCCGGCGACTCAACGCGCCTTATGCCCCTTCCACCGCCGCCCGCTGCCGCTTTGAGCAGTACGGGGTAGCCGAATTTTGATGCAAGCTCTATTGCGTGCTCGTCGCTTGTGATTAGTCCATCTGATCCAGGAACGACAGGGCATTTGGATTCGATTGCCGCAAGTCGCGCTGCCGCCTTGTCGCCCATGACCGAGATCGCGTCGACAGGTGGCCCTATAAACTTAATGCCGAGTGTTTGCAATGCGTCCGCGAACTGCTCTTGCTCGCTGAAGTATCCGTAACCCGGATGCACTGCGTCAGAACCCGATATGACTGCAGCCATCAAGACGTTTGCCATGTTCAGATAGCTTTGTGCATTCGGCCCAGGTCCAATACAAATTGCTTCATCCGCAAGGCGTACATGCAGACTGTCGCGGTCCGCCTCACTATAGACTGCGACTGCTTTAATGCCCAATTCTTGGCAGGCCCGGATGATGCGAACCGCAATTTCGCCACGGTTCGCAATCAAGACCTTCTTCAGCATCAATAGTCCTCATGGCCCGGATGAGGGCACTTGACTGTTTGCGTTGCTGCATCAAGCTGGTACGCTTCTTTGCCGATTGGACATTGAAGCATTCGAGTAGGCAGATTGAGTTCGGCTAAATTCTCAATCGCGACTTCGTCGATGTGTTGCATCTTGATGGCTGCGCGCACCTGTCCTAAGTGATTGGTACATTCGAAGTCTTTGGCTTTCAGCGCAGCTCGTCCGACAGTCGTCTGACCGAGTCCATCCTCTCGATCGCTCTTCGCAGTACCGAAACCGCCACCAAAGTACACCGCCGCGACGATGCCGATGATCGCGACAACGACTACAAGCTCAATGAGCATATGCCCGCTCGACACGTTTCGATTCATCGCCTTATCCTTGCTATGGCTTGGCCGTATTCGATCGGCTGCCCGTCCTCAACGAACAGTTCATCGAGTACACCCTCGACGCCGGCGTAAATCTCGTTCGGCAATCCGAGCGCCTCAATGATTCCGATAACCGTATTCGATTCCACTGGTTCTTGCTCGCTTGCTTGCGCACCCGCAAGCCGGAAGTAGCCTACCATCGAACTCCTGACAACCATGTCGGGCTGCATCTCGACTGCTGCTTCTTGCGTGGTCACCTGCATGGTTTCTGCAGTATTCGAGCTCGGTGGCAATTCAATCTTGATTTCAGCGTTGCCTTCTTTAATACGCACTTCGGTCAATCCGAGTCGCTTCGCTGAGCGAACGATGGATTCGATCGTTTTGACGCTGAAAGTGCTCATATCTTGAGTTTGAAGATGCAGAACTCAACGATTTTCATTAGTTGCGCAAAGATGAAGAGCATGATGCCAATTAGGACGAACTCTTCCAACATGCCAGGCCCGGCACCAACGATAGTTTCTGCAACTGGCTCGGTGCCTTCTGTGGAGAATGTGAAACGGCTCATCATCTTGTCAAAGTCGCCGACGAGACCCATCGTCCACATCAGCAACGGCTGCCTGAACATTCCATAAAAGGCCAGCACGCCGAGCGGGACGACATAGGTCATTAACTTGTATTTCTGGCGCTGATGCTCGTTGTAGATCACGCATTGCCGGCATCGCTCCGCTTTCTGCGCGGGCGTCAACATCTTGTTGTATGGAATGTACTTTGCTGCTGAAACGGCATCCTTGGGAATGACGTTACCAGTCATCGCGCCCTGAATGACTTCTTCTTCGCACATGCAGCCAACACGCTCTCTCCAGCAACACCGCCTCGCATGATAGATCGGGCACTTCTCTCGAACGAACTTCCGACAGAATGGCAGCTGCCAACACTTGCCCATGAAGACATTCTTATAGTCATAGTCTTCTCGAATTCCAGACCCATATTTCATTAGCGTGTCTTTCGCGCCAAAGAGGGTGCGGTTTCGAATTCGAACGGCAATGTCCGCAACCTGCAATACGATTGCGATGATGCCGAGCAAGAGTCCGCCGAGCTTTAGGGACCAAAGCGCGCGGTTCAACACTGCGTAGCTTTCCGGACTTGTCTCTCGGTAACCGATTACCCAATCGATCCACCAATTTGATGTGAAGAAAAGCGTCGCGACAATGAGAAGCGTTAGCGGCAGCGCAATGTCGCCCCAAAACATCAGCGCCATGCCAGCAGCGAACAGGGTCAACCCAATTAGAAGACCGATTTGACCCCAACTGTGCATGGTTGCGGCATCTCGCAGCGCTTGGATGCCCGCTGGATCTTGTGGCGATGAAGTTACGAAGTTGTTTCCGAAGTAATAAGTGAGATAGATGAGGATCCCAGTCGAAATGAGACTAAGGATGATCCCGACCATGAGCACTTTGCCACCTGCCCACTCGAAAATGTTCGAGATCCAGTCGTCTTTGATCTGGGTCGGGCCGGGCGCTGACACCGGATTTCTTGCCATCGGTTTTACAAGTTAAGCAGAAGAGACGCGCTCGAGGTACGCATCGGTTCGAGTGTCGACCTTGACCACGTCTCCAACGCCGATGTGAAACGGCACCGCGACGACAGCCCCGCTTTCAAGAGTCGCAGGCTTGGTTCCACCGCTTACGGTGTCGCCTTTGAAGGCCGGGTCGGTCTCCGCGACCTTCATTTCGACGAATGTCGGAACTTCGAGTCCGACTACGGTTCCATCGATCGTCGTAGCGCTCACGTTCATGCCCTCCATCAGATACTTCGACCCGCTGCCGAACATGTCGATCGGATAGTCCGCCTGGTCGTAATCTTCCAAGTTCATGCAGGTCACAGAATCGCCAGCGCGATACAGATACTGCATGGGCTTTTGTTCGACCCTTGCCGGATCGAACCTCTCACCTGCTCGAAATGTCTTCTCGATGGTCTGGCCGGTCTTGATCTTCTTGAGCTTTGTGCGGACGAAGGCCCCGCCCTTCCCAGGCTTCACATGCTGAAACTCGACGATCTTGTAGACCTCTCCATCGAGATAGATCGCCATTCCTGTCTTGAAATCGCTGGTGTCGATTGCCATCGGGGGAACCGAAAGTATACTCTCCGAGCGGCCAGAAGGCACGGGATGCTCCAAGGCACTTTTTCCGGGGCCACATTCGTAGTAAGAAACAGCCAACATCAGGAGGAATCAAGATGTTTCGAAATTTAGCGTTAGCACTCGTTTTCGTCGGTCTGCTGTTCATTCTCGGCTGTGACAATGGCAACAAATCGGAATCGGAGAACGGCAACGGTTCGGAGGGAATCAATTCGGCAATGCAGTCCGACTCCGACCAGGCAGTAAGTTCAGATGACGTAGCCGAAACGCCCGGAACCGAGCAGCCGGCCGCCGAACAGAAGCAGCCAGAAGAGAACCGCGCCCAGAGAGGAGGCGGCACAAACGAGAATCAGCCACGAACCGGCGGAGGCCAAAGCAGCAGCCAAGGCAATCGTCAGCAAGGCCAAGGTGGCGGTGGAATGCGCACGGGTGGTGGCGGAGCAGGAGGAATGCTCACTCTCGCCATGAGAGACGACGTTCGAAAAGAGATTGGGCTAACCGACGAACAGGCCACCAAGCTGCGAGAGAAGCTTCGCGAAATCATGCCCCAACCAAGCGCGAATGGTGAGCGCCCTAATGTGAACCCTGAAGAATTGGCTAAGAAAGCCGAGGCGGCAGCCAAATCTGTTCTCACTGCAGCCCAGCTAAAGAGACTCGGCGAGCTTCAGCTCCAGCGAGAAGGGGCGACCGCACTGGCACGGAAGGAAGTAGCCGACAAGGTAGGGCTGCCGGAGGCGACTCGGGCTAAGATCGAATCGATGGTTTCCCAGCACAATGAGCAGATCCGGCAACAGTTTGGCGAGCGGCCAGCGAGCCAGGAGGAAGCCCAGAAGCGCGCAGAGGAGATGCGCAAGGGCCGTGAGAAGCTTCGATCAGACATCCTCGCGTTACTGACGCCGGAGCAGAAAGCGAAGTGGGATGCCCTTCTCGGTAAGCCATTTGAGTTTCAGCAAGGCGGCGGCGGCGGACGGCCAGGAGCCGGTGGCTTTCAGCGCCCCCAAGTCGACTGAACCGAGCTATCTCCAACCGTAGTGATTGAAGAACGCAGGAGCGATCCGCTCCTGCGGGCTGTTTCCGGCGAGGGTGAAAAGAAATCCGATTGGATTGGAGTCCAGGTCGTCTCGACGCTCGTTGAACTGGGTTCCACCCCATCTTTCACCAGCTGCGACGAGCTCGAACATGGTGAATCGCCCTGTGCTGGTGTTGTAAATCGCCTTGCCCAGAATCTTGACGTCGTAACCCCGCTGTTGTCGTCCAGGTGGGCCGCCGACCGACCACACGCCACTCTGCGCAGCGACCGCGGCCCCCTCAAACCGAATCAAGAGCGTCGTGCCGGCCCGGACCGCGATTGTGGACTGCAGCCAGGCAATTGGCACATTCGAATCGGAATAGGGGCTTGTTTGCCCCCGAACGTTATCCGCTAAGTGCAGCCGAGCGATCCTTCGCACGATCGTTTCTAATACATAGCGAGACGCACCTTGCTCATGGGGAGTGGGAACGAACTCCTGCATCTCTTCCCACCTGAACCATGCGAAGTCCTGATTCCAAGACTTACCCCGCCACCCACCGACTTCCTTTTCACGAGGCAAGTCTCGCGAGATCACCCTCAATGCCATTCCATCTCTCGGGAAAAAGTCTTCGCCTCGGTTGACTTGAGCGCGGGCATAGACCGGATTCTCAGGCTGAAGTCTTTCAGCTTTCGGCAAAGCCTTCCACTTTTCCAGGGCGGCCTCCAACACGGCAGCAACCCTGGCGGGGTCGTTGCTGTTGATCGATCCTAGGTGGATTCCGGAAGGGGTCAAGGCGTAAATGCCTTGCCTTGTGGTCGGGTGGTCACGGGAAAAGCTTTCGGCAACAACCCGTTGGAACAGCAAGCTGTCTGGGTGCGTGCTGCGTTGCAGCCTGCCGACGTCGTCGGCGGCTGGAACGAACTCCTCAGCGAGTTCGATGTTCTTCGGATCGGTCCAGACCAACTGTCTGTTGATGACGCCGTTGTTTCAGGTGCAGGCGAGCGGGTGCCCGTTCATCACCCACAGGAGAACGGGCTTGTCCTGGTGGTTTGCACGCACAACGGCGGTCCAGAGATCGGGTGTCCAAGGAACCTTGTCCGCTGTCTCGAGCAGAGCGGGCGGAAGAATCTGGGCCTTGATCTCCTCGTAGTTCGCCTCCGTGAGGAGGACCTGCTGGCTCAGGACCAATGTTGCAGCAAGCATCGAGTTAAGTTTGACGGCAAGGACGGGCTTCTCGTTGCAGGTCAATTCCCCTCGACAACTCTGCGAGATTGGGCTGGATTTGCCGACAATTCAGGGTGTTGATGCATCGACAAGTCTCCACCCAACTGCGTGAGGGGGACGCTCGGCCATGATTATCGGCTTGATCGTCGTACTCGGGGCCGTCGTCGGCGGGTTCATCATGGCCGGCGGCAAGGTTGGCGTTCTTGTTCAGATCGCCGAGTTCGTCGTCATTGGCGGCGCAGCATTGGGTTCGATCCTCGTGTCCAATCCTCCCTCTGTCCTTGGGAAGATCATGAAGGAAGTCATGAGTGTCATGAAGCCTTCGAAGTACACGAAGCAGTCTTACATCTCGCTTCTCAAGATGATGTTCGCGATGTTCAACCAGGCACGCCGGGACGGTTTGCTGGTCCTGGAACCGCATGTCGAAAAACCTGAGCAAAGCGAAATATTCAAACGGTGCCCCGAACTGCTGGAAAACCACCATGCCTTATTGTTCTTTGCAGACACAACGAAAGTCGTATTGACAGGTGCAGTTGCGCCGCATGATTTGATGGAGATGATGGAGATTGATCTCGAAGTTGCACGTGAAGAGCAAGAACACGTCCAACACATTATTCAGACCATCGCCGACGCAATGCCAGGTTTCGGAATTGTTGCGGCCGTCTTGGGGGTTATTGTGACGATGGGTTCGATCGGCGGCGATCCTGCTTCGATCGGTGCACACGTTGCCGCAGCGCTCGTTGGCACGATGCTAGGCGTCCTTTTGGCATATGGCGTGTTTGGTCCGATTGCAAGCGCGCTCAAAGCGAGAAACGCTCAGTCCGCTCAGTTCATGCAATGCATTCGGTATGCGTTGTTTAGTTTCGCTCGCGGCGAAAGCCCCATTACTTGCGTAGAGTTCGCAAGGCGAAACATCGATCCGGACTTGCGACCGACCTTTACGGAAATGGAACAAGCGGTTCGCGAAAAGAAACAGGAGGCAGCGTAGTTGCCTGATCAATCGCCTGTCATTATCAAAAAAGTCAAGAAGGGCGGACACGGCCACCACGGCGGATCGTGGAAAGTCGCATTCGCCGACTTCATGACCGCAATGATGGCGTTCTTTCTGGTCATGTGGATCTTGGGATTGGATCAAGACACAAGAAGCGCTATCGCCGGTTACTTTCAAGATCCATTCAACTTCGAAAAGAAAGCGGCTGGAAACAGAATTGAATCGCTGCTTAACTCGAAAGCCGATGAGCCTGGAGAAGCTGGCGCTGCACGAGACCTTCCACCCGAAGCCCGAGATCGCGAAATCGCAGAGTTGGCAACGATTCAAGACGAGCTCGCCGGTATGGCGGAGATCGATCCTGACTTGGCGGAACTTGCGGATCAGATGGAAGTCCGCATGACCGATGAAGGTTTGATCATCGAATTCACCGAAGGAGTTGGCTCGGCGTTTTTCGAAACAGGCAGCGCAGTGATGCGCACTCAAGCGCGCGAAATCTTCATTCGATTGGGTCAGCTACTTGCAAAGTCGAATCGACACATTGTGATCGACGGCCACACCGATGCCGCTCAGTATGCACCTGGCGCAACTTATGACAACTGGACACTGTCTCAAGATCGCGCAACGGCGACTTATCGCGTGCTGCGTCAAGCCGGCGTTTCTGACAAGGATGTTCTGGCAGTGCGCGGATTTGCGGACAGGCGACTCAAAGTTCCAACCGATCCGAAGAGTTTTGCGAATCGTCGTGTTTCTGTCCTGCTGCCTTTCATTTGGAAAGAGCGCGAAGTGACCGGATCGACGGCCGATCTCGATCCCTCGATGCAAGCGAGAATCGTCGAGAACTTTTCGATTCGAAAGTCTGAATCGACCAACTGAATCCGCCGTCTTGCTTGCATGTTGATTACCACTCATATTTACGATGAACCGGTTGACGCAGAATTGTTGGTCAACTTGTACTTCGGCCCGTTGGACTGTTAACTCGTCACCTTGCATTCGCTGATTTGCTGTCGATTTGAACTTGGATTGTTAACGCGTCACCGCCGTCACCGATAACACTGCAATTTTGGGGATATGGGTTTTTGGTGTTGGTTGGGGGGTTTTGGGGTGTTTTCGTTTGTTGGCGTCCACGTGGTTTAAGGCCTTTTGTTCGTGAATTGTCAACTGGGATTGTGGGTGTTAGGCCGGGGTAGGCGGTTCGATGGATTTGCAGTTGTCGGTCGTTCGGAATCGGTTGACGAGCGGATGCTATGGAGTGTTATGTATGTAGCTTGCTGAGGTGTCTGTCCTTACTACCCAGTCCCGTCAACCTTAGAATGAGAACGTCACGCTGGATCTTGCAGAAAGGGCTTCCGGGCAGTTTGCAATCTAAGGCCAGGCTTCGGCACCCTCCACGGCAAGCAGTTGAGGGATAGAAGATGATGCTACCCTGCGCAGTTCACGGACAGATTCTTTGGAAGCCATGCGTTTGCGAAAGTCATTGAAGAATCTGTCCGTGCCACCCGGTTTTAGTAATCTAAAGGTGAAACCGCCACACTGGATTGGGTAAACCAGGCCACCCGCCGTGAGGATTTAACAACGATGCGAACTATACAACTCCATGTGGCATTTGCCGCGGCTCTCCTTGCTCCGTCACTGTCGTGCTCCCCAGCTCGAGTCGCTCAGCAAACACAGGCAAGCGAAGGCGGAATAGAAGTCGTGTGGTCCGTGTTCCCTGACAATGTCTTGGTCTGGCAGCGTGGGAACAACAAACTGGCCGACCTCTCGGGACGCGGCTATTCCGTAATCGCGTGGGTTCCCCAATTGCGGGCAGTGGCGTTGAAAAAGCACCCAGATGGCATTTTTCTCTGGCACGACCCCAACTCCGATCCAGAGATGCTCTTGGATTATCGCCTGCTAGGGAGTGAGATTCATTTCTCGTCAGGTCCCCAGATTGCTATCTCCGAATCGGGAGACGTTATCGCCCTCTACTTCGAACTTTCTGGCGAGCTGGTTATCATTGATGTCGCAACTCGTTCCATCGTATCACAATTCAACCAGTCCAGAATAGCGGCATTGACTGGAATTCCCACGACGGTTTGCGACTTAGTTCGCGGCGTTGCCATAAACTCACGCAAGGGAGAGGTGGCTATTTCTCTACCCTCTAACCGAATCCGTGATGAAATCAGCAGTACTGCTCAAACCGAAACATTTGTCATAAACTACAGGGACGTTACCGCTCGCTATGTCGGCCCAGGCGCGCCGGTAGCTTGGGTTGACGCAGATACTTTGCTATGCATCTTCCAAGATGTACTTCCGAAAGACGATAGACCTCATGGTCAAGAAAAAGAAGCGAGGCTTTACCGTGCCGACACGCTCATTGCTACCGTGCCTCACGTAGATTGCGTAGCATTTGATGGGGCTCGCATTCTGCTGACCCGTCGCACGGTACCCCACAGGGTCGGTGTTCTGGAAGCTGAGATTAGAAGCCCCGACCTGCGGATACCATACATGAAAACGCAACTCAATGGCATCTCGGATGTCTATCGCATCGCACTTGTCCGCTGAGCAACGCCGTGTGCGCGGCAGGGTGGCCAGAGCGAAACGATACAAAAGAATGAAAAAGGCTATCGGTAGAAACAAGTTTGGGTGCCATGGGTGGTGGGCGAATTGCGACTCGCTCGATCGGCACTCAACGGCACTTCCTACATGAACGGTCTTTCCCCACCACCCGTGAAACAACGACGTGATGCAAGCGACGAAAAAGAAAAGAAAGACATACAACACGCAACCGCCGGTTTCGTTTGTGGCACGAGTAAATTCTGATGGTGCTGATTGGGGATGTCGAATGCCAATGAATTCACCCATGGCACACACGACCGAAACCTCAACCCTGCCACGCCCGCCGACTGCGGTTGCGACCACTTCATCGGGAATAGTGATACTATCCACCGAAACAGTAGACCCAGGGACATGAAAACATGCCAAGCACACGCATTTCTAAAAAGCGACCTTTCTTGGTTTCCCTTGTGCGTAGAGGAGACCACGAGAGACTCAAATTAAAAGCCACCCTGGAGCAGCACCAATCAGAATGTTCGGATGTTGGCTTCGGCGCGATACATGTGGCGGCCGAGCTCGGCGACATAGAATCCCTACGCATTCTTGTCGCTGCTGGCGTAGACCCTTCGACTCGCGACTATATCGGTCTTGCGCCGATCCACACCGCAGCAATCCAACGCAGAGTGTTGTTTCTTAACGAACTGCTGCAATTGGGTGTTGATCCTGATGCAAAGGACCGGCATGGGAACAGGCCCATGCATCATGCCGCGATGGAAGCAGGTATTGCTTGCATGGCGCTGCTACTTGCTCACGGAGCTCACGCGAACGAACCCAATTTCGATGGCTCCACACCATTGCACCACGCCGCCAGAGGCAGTTCGTCTGGTGCTGTCTACATCTTGTTGTTACATGGCGCAATCATTGACGTAATGAACAACGCCGGAGAAACCCCGGCAAGTATCCTCGAGTCAACGAGGGAATCACTGTTTGAATTGGATCGCGAAAGAGTGGAGTGGCAGTTGGCGGAGATCGAGGCGACGCTCTTCCTCCTAAGTGACTGGATGAAGCTTGGACCGGGCCGAACGGGTACTCCGGGTGACTTTCCAGGAAGCAAAAGCTGATGCTGCATGAATCAAAGTTGTGACAGCAAAATGAAAGGCTTGATGCGCCGAATGCGTGAACTGCTCAGCGGCGTGAACTCGGGTGGCACGGGCAGATTCGTCACCATGTCTCGACGGCATCAACCTCCAAACGAATCTGTCCGTGCCACCCGGATTTCGTAGTCTAGAGGCGAAACCGTCACACTGGAAGGGGTAAGCCAGGCCACCCGCCGGCCGATAACAATCGCCCGACACCACGGACGCTTGATCCGTGGATTCGCGTTTGGCGACTGGGGCACGCGAACGGCAAGTATTGGGCTCTGATCGATCCGCGAACGGACCCGTTCTTCTACGACCATTTCGGGCTTAGGAAAGAGGATAACCAAGGAACGATTGTTTCTACTGGGCTGGTCAACATGCTGCTGGGAGGATTCGAAATCCAGCCCGCGCAGGACTATGACGGCAATCCATTCCGGGTGCGATTTCCATCTCACTTCCAGTTATTCATTCCTCATCCGGAGATCACGGTATGGGGAAAGCAGGAAATCCCGTTTCCCTTCGGGAAGTTCTTCTTTTATCGCCAAACATGGGACAGCCGGTTCTAATGACGAAGATTCAGATGGCGGTTCACGAGGAAGTTTCCATTGAGCGCGACTTCGATGGAACTGTTCTAAGGCTTCGCATCGCAGCGATCACTACACTGCCGAGCGGCAATCCAGTAGTCTTTCTTCAGGCCGAACATCCAATAGCTGTTGTGACAGACTACCAGAATGAAGTCTTTGAAACGTTCGAATGGTTCGGGGCAACTGCACGCTTCCCGGCGCTTCACTTCGGTGTTCCCACGGAAGACGGTTATCCGATCAATCTCGCTGCATACCGCTCCGATCCGACACGCGAGGACTATGAGAAGTCTGTCCGAATTGAATTAGGGCTTGCCATTCTTCGAAAAACTCCTCGTGAAGATGAACTTCATAACGGGTCTTCCGTGTAACTAGCAATTGGTATCCGAGGTCGGAACAAAAGAAGATGCAAAGAATTGAAAAACTTTCCTGCAGCAACTTCGTGGGCTCCATCGGTGTTGGGCGATTCACCTGCGTTGTCGCAATCTCCACAAACAACGGATCGCCTCGCTCTTTCTCCCACGCCGCCGGGTGCGTGAGATTAGTGCCGGATGCGTAAACTGCTTAGCGGCGTGACCTCGGGTGGCACGGGCAGATTCGTCTCCATGTCTCGACGGCATCGACTTCCAATCGAATCTGTCCGTTGCATCCGGTTCTCGCACTTTGTGAGTGCACACTTCTTCCTGGATGAGGGCAGGCGAGGCCATTGGTTGTCACGACCAAAGTACTTCCCTGCTTCCGAAGGCAGAAGCAAAGTCGATACCAGAAGTTAGAGATCAAATCAAAAACGGCTCTGCTCGAACCGAATCGAGCAGAGCCGCTGGCGACTGGGAATGGAGTTACCAGCCTCTGCCGCCGCCACCTCGGTTGCCACCGCGACCGCCGCCGCCGTAGCCACCTCGGCCACCACCGCCGCCGCCATAGCTTCGTCCACCGCCACCGCCGCCTCGCTCTTCGCGGGGTCTGGCTTCGTTGACGGTTAGCGTTCGACCTTCGAACTCCTTGCCGTTCTTGTCAGCGATGGCCGCTTCAAGCTGGTCGGCATCGACATCGACGAAAGCGAAACCTCGGCCTTCGATGATTCGGACGTTGGATGCTCCATAGGCGGAGAAATAGTCGGTGAGCGATTGCTCGCTGGACGAGTAGGAGATGTTCCCTACATAGAGTGTTTTGTTTGCCACTTCTTGGCTCCTTTTATATCCGAGCCCGTGGGCTCGGTGAGTTTCGTACGCGCGTTGCTTGCTTCAG
This sequence comes from Fimbriimonadales bacterium, assembly GCA_026129745.1. GTDB lineage: Bacteria > Armatimonadota > Fimbriimonadia > Fimbriimonadales > ATM1 > JAHCHL01. The sequence continues at coordinate 17,775 of JAHCHL010000012.1, forward strand.
TCTCAATACAAAACTCGCCAAGGCGGTATGCAGGGAGAAATCGGTGCTACAAGGCCGTATCGGGAACATTCTACCCCTTGGAGCACCCTTTTGGGTCGATCTGCCATAATCGTTACTGGCTCTCCCTTGAAAAAACTAGTCCTCTACCGCGACGAGCACGACGTCGACTTCGCGCTCGGTTGGTTCGTTCTTTTCGTCACGCTCGTTTCGGCGGTGTGGCTGACGGGTAACTATTTCCTTTGGAACTGGGTTCGCCCAGACATTGCCAAGGTACAGATTTCGTCTCCATGGTGGACCTATCTGGTTTGGTTTTCGGCGATTCATGCGTTTGCCGGCCTATTCGAATTTTTCTTCCACCGATACGTTTTGCACAGCGAGTTTTGGCGTCCTCTCGGTCCGATGAAGCGAAAGCACACGGAGCACCATTCGTTGACGCACGTGCGTGAGCTGTCGCACACAGCCGATGCCAGCGGTAAGACCGAGGTTAGGAACAAGTATCCGATTCTATCGCCAGAGCAGATCGAGTCATCGGCGTTTCCGGCTTATGCTCTGGCGGCATTCTTGTGTCTGTTCAGCGTTGTCCTGGTTCCTTTGCAGCTTCTTATTCCGAGCCAGCCGATTCTTCTTTCTGGATATTTAGCTTTCATCGCGTCGTTTTCACTTTACGAGATCAAGCACGCGATCGAGCACATGGACTACGACAAGCACTGGCGAAAGTGGGTTGAGAAGAATCGATTCGTTCGGAACTGGTATGGCTTTCATCTGATGCACCATGCACGGATTCGCGTCAATCAGGCGATCGGCGGCGTGTATGCGCTTCCGCTTTGGGATTGGGTTTTTGGGACGTACTATGTTCCGGATGAGTTGCCACTTCCAGGTGAGCGTGTGAACCCAGAAAGCTTGAATCCACCGAAGCCCCGTAAGCTGATCGTTTGGCTCGACGAGATTGTCAATCGCTGTGAGAAGCGGATCGTCGAGAAGCGCAAGGCAGCGGCGCTTGCGAATGCCGGCGGGGATTAGCGCGTCGGAACTCGAATCGTCTTTCCCCAGCTAAGTTTGATTTCGAACTCCGCTCCATCTTCGACGAACTTTGTTTCTGCACCGCTCGACCACCATCTCGATGACACTGTGGACATGACCTTTTCAGAGATCTCTTGATGGGTCAGCAGGTCTTCGAGTTTAGCGTCTTTTATTGTTTTGCCTGAGCTGTCGTATATCACGAGCGCGTGATCGTATCCGACGCGTCCCCACATGTCCATGGTGGCAACGGCATCTCCTTTCGGTGCAACGAACACTCGATGCGGGACGTAGTCAAGCGTTCGCTCCCAAGCTATTTTCCGGTCTGTGCCGTCAAATGCAAATAAGCGGATAATCACCTTTTCGGATGTGGATTTAGGAACGAGGAGTTCGACACCGGCTTTGCCGTCTTCCGACGCGAACACTCGCGAAAACGGAGGAAGCCAACTGTCAGCGACAGCATTGGTTGCGATCATTGCGAGAACGGCGCAAATCCATTTCATCGTCATCTGCCCATCTGTGTATACGATTCGTAGCTGTACCCAATTTCCAACTTGCCTCCCGCAGGGACTTTCACGGTCCATTCGAGGATGTTGCGTGAATTGGGGCTATTCGGCTGGACTTGCGTATCTTTGACCTTTCCTCCGTTTTGCACTTCTAAGATGCGACCCATCGCGGTTTTTGAAACACGGATTTCAGCTTCGCGATTGCGGAAGTTCTCAATTGTGAGTTCTCCTTGCATCTTGATCGGCACAAATCGCGTTTCGCCGAAAGTTATTGGATCTCCTCTCGATACTTCGTTTTGCGCGCTTTCGACTTTGATCCCGACGGCCCTCGCCATTCTCAATTCAGCTTCGTCGCCATTCGCTGTGTACTCCATCGTCGCTTGCCCGACGGGACGCATTTCTTCAATTACGAAGACAGGGCCTACCGTGAATGGATTGCCCGTCGAGTTCTTGATTTTGACGATGTAGTCGACTTGATCGCCGTCTGCGTTCCATTCGAAGAATGGCGAAATCGGGATTTCGCTTTCAAAGATTGTGGTCATCGCGCGCTCACCTGGTCTGAGACTGAAGTTAGGTTTCGTGTAGTACTGGAGTTCCCCGGACTCTTGAATCGGAGGGGGGCCACCTGTCCTCGCTCCACCGCCGCCGAACCCGCCGCCCGCAGTCGGCGATCCTGGCTGGGCGACTCGTTCCCGGATCGCAACATTGCTGTCGGACTTCTCAAACATGATTTTGTCGATGTCGCCAGGAACGAAGCGAGTCATGTAGCCTTGGAGCAACCAGTCGATTTGCGATACGTTAAGCAGATTTGGCGCACCAATGACGAAGACGAGATTTGCGTTTTTGAGTTCTTCAGGGAGATCGATCAGCGTTCCTCGCAAGGTCAGCCTCGCTCGATTACCATTTAGAACTTCCATCAAATAGCTTGGTTCCCACCTGACACCGGCTTGAATATAAGAGATTCCGATTCCCGCTCTCGCATTAGGCGTGTTTGTTTTGAGTTTGAAGCGGACTGGAAAATCGACGAGAGAGATTGTCGCTATCGTCTTGTACTCGACTGCCTTAAACCCGCCGGACGGTTCTTTGAGAAGAAGCATGTCGTCGAGAATTGCTCTGAGCGTTCCTTCTGATGCAACTTCATCGACAGAAACGATCTTCATTCTGAGGCCGACCTTTCCCTGAAGCTTTGCCTTGATCTCTTCCGGGGAGTCAAATTCAATCTGATTGTCGTTCGTTGTGACAACGGTGTCGACGCGGTCGGCGGGGTTAAGTGGGTAGACCCAAAAGGTTCCGCTCGCGGCGCGCGGGACGAGATTCGTAGTGGCCCATCCATTCTCCAAGACTGCGGAGCCTTCCCTCATGTAGAACCCAAATCCTTCCTTAAAGACGACGAGCGTTTTCAGTTCGGATTGAAAGGCGAAGTTGTCGGATTGCGTGCCCTGGGGCATGAGCGTCGCCGCAAGAATGGCTTCGATGATCATATTTATTAAGTTGTTCCTCCGGAGGAATAGACGGCCTGCATGGAGAAAGGTTATCGTTCTGCGATGCTGAACCCAGACTTGGCATTGCGGCCTCGACCGCAAACTGGGCTGATTCGGTGAAGAAATGACAGCAGCTCTAGCGAGATCGATAGGGCGAGATTCAATAGGACCGCGCACAAGATGATTGGGCTACCCATCAGCTCGGCAGCATGGCCGAGCGAAGTCGAACTTGCCATCCAGTTCTTTTTGCAACTTGCGGTGATTCTGGTTGCGTGCCGAGTCGTTGGTAAGATTGCGCAGAAGTTTGGCCAGGCGCAGGTTGTCGGCGAAATGATTGCCGGAGTGTTACTCGGTCCGTCATTGCTCGGAATCGTTTGGCCGGCAGCCGAGCAATATCTGTTTCCAAAGACGCTTACGATTTCAAACCACGGGCTTGAAACGACTGTGCCGCATCCTTCGATGAGCGTCTTGTATGTTGCCAGCCAATTGGGGCTTGTGCTCTATATGTTTATCGTTGGACTGGAATTCAACGTTGGGATGTTAAAAGAGCGTGCGAAGAGCGCAACGTTAGTCGCGTTTACAGGCATCGCTGCGCCGTTCTTGCTGGGAGGGGCAGCTGCTCTGCTGCTGATGGACCGCGCGCCCTTGTTCAATCCTGAACTTTCGCAGTGGGCGGCTGCGTTCTTCATGGGTTCTGCCATGTGCATAACGGCGTTTCCCATGCTTGCACGTATTCTATACGAACATCGGATCGCCGCGACTTCGATGGGAACTTTGGCACTCTCAGCAGGAGCAATCAACGATGCGTTTGCGTGGTTTCTCTTAGCTTTGGTTTTGGCGGCTTCGAAGGGCGATCCAACGATCGCATGGATCGCGATTGGAGGGGGGACTCTCTATACAATCGGCATGTTCACGGTAGGTAGGTATCTGTTGGCATTTCTCGGGATCAGAGCAGACCGGAAAGGCGAGGCCGGTCACAATCTGCTTGCGGCATCTTTCATCGTCCTGCTAATGTCTGCATGGTTGACAGATTCGATTGGCATCTATGCCGTTTTTGGAGCGTTCATCACAGGTGCAGCGATGCCACGAGGTGTGCTAGCGGATACCATCAAGCGCTATTGCGAAAACGTAACGACAGTCCTGCTCGTACCCTTGTTCTTTACTTACTCTGGACTCAACACAAGTGTTGGGTTGCTATCCTCGCCATTACTCTGGGGAATCACTTTAGTTTTGGTCGTCGTGGCAATTCTCGGCAAAGGACTTGGGTGTATGTTGGCCGCGCGGATTGCGGGCGAAAGTTGGCGAGACTCGGCTACGATTGGCGCGTTGATGAATGCGCGTGGTCTCATCGAGCTAATTCTGTTGAACATCGGTCTAAGCGCTGGCATCATCACGGGCGAACTGTTTACGATGTTGGTCATTATGGCGATCGTCACGACACTTATGGCTTCGCCAGCGTTTAGCAAGCTAAATAAGGGCCGTGTGCAAGCGATAACATGATCTAATTCAGTCCTAATCGCTCATTGAGGTCAACGTTGGTGTGAATCAGCGTTCCTTCTCTTGGTGATCCTATAGCCAAACGAGGCTTTTTCAAGTTCAGCTTGCCTCTCAACCAGCCTTCGCCGATCATCACTTCCATTGCCTGCATTGCCTGATTCACCCAAAGCTGAAGTTCAGCTGGATTTGAACTTTTCATCAATTCACGCTTCACGTTCTCTACGATTCTGGTTATATCTTTATGTTCGCTTATAACTGCGATAAGGGTCTTGAAGAATCCATACACGGGCAAATGCTTGTTACCCCGCAAGTAGCATGGAATTCGGCTGATCGTTCCATTCTCGTAGGTTGGAATATCGATTAATTCGGCACCTTCGACATTCAATCGGAATTCGTTGTACTTTGACAGCTCCCATTCGTAATCGCTGTCCATGAAAATCTGCGAAACCTGGCGCGCTCCTGCTAGGTCTAACCCGCCAACGCCAACTTGCCCGAGATTGTCGTCTGTGAATCCACCAGTTCCCAACCATTGAAATGCTTTCTGAGGCGAAAGTTCGAGTCCGGCATCCCTTGCAATCTGAGTCGTGTATTCCTGGAGGTCAGTAAAAATTCCGTTTGCCGAATACCAAAAGTCCGCGAAGCGAATGTGCTGACCAATTCTCCTCTTTTGGACAGCTTCGTATTGCAATTTGAGCCAACATGGATCATGCTCTCCTCGATCCAATTCCAAGATCGTGTATGCGCACTCTCTGGCACCTGTGTGCGAAAGTGTGAGACCCGCAGCCAATATCGGATCAGCGAAACCCGCGCTTTCCCCGGCCAAGAACCAATTCTCTCCTACCATTCGCTTCGCAATGAAAGACCAATCCTTGGTGGCCCTCACACTGTTTTCTCGCGTTGCGTTTGCAGTGAGTTCACGGATCAAGGGTTCTTGCTCCAGTGCCCACGAGTAAATCTCGTCGGGTGACTTGTTGGATTGCTTATAGAACTCTGCAGGGCAAATGAATCCAATGCTTGTTCTTGTCGGACCGAGCGGAATAAACCAGATCCAGCCTGAGCCAATGCTTAGGACGAGGACACGGGTCGCACCGGTACCAATGCGTACTGCCCACTCCGTGTTCTCCCAGTAGTCCCAGAATGCGACATTTTTGAGTTTCGTGGGAGCATCGATTTCGACTCCAATCGTCCTCCTGAGCAACCCGACTCCGCCTGAGCAGTCGACGTATTGCCGGGCAGTTACTTCTTTTCCATTCTCCAAGATTAGTCCCTCAACACGATCTTCGTTACATTTTATTGAGGACACTTTGGTTTCTTCGTAGACTGCACAGTTCATTTCTCGCGCATGGTCTAACAAGATCTTGTCGTAAATTGCGCGATCGACTTGAAAAGCGAGTCTACGTCGTTGGCCTTCGTATTTGCCAGGCCGGGGTTCATCCTTATATTCTGCGACAGGCATGAACTCGAAGTCCCATAACTTAGGGCTCCTTCCCCATCGATACGTCGCACCGATCTTTATTGGGAATCCTGCAGATTCAACTTTTTCCCAACAGCCCATTTCATTCAGGACTTTGCTGATTGGCGGCAATTGGCTTTCCCCGACATGCTCTCGAGGGAAAGCTTCACGCTCGAAAATCGCAACGCTGAGATTGGGATCGTACTTCTTTAGAATTGTTCCAACTGTCGAGCCTGCCGGCCCCCCGCCGATAATTGCAACATCAAAGTTCATAGTAGATTAGCCCCCGGTGCCCGCTTCAGCTGCTGGCACCTCAAATATTCTTGCAGATTCCTGACTACGCCCAATCAGCAACATCGCTGCAGCTTACGTCAACATCGACGCGCAGGGGATGAAAGCGACCCAGTCGAAGTCGAATGGTTCCAACAACTCTCCGCCAACATAGGGGCGATCGCCGTGCCAGAACTCCGCCCGGAATCCCTTGAAATTGGTCGCTTCTCTGTCAATGCTTATGCGGACGGCCGCAGAATCACCGACACCATGCGTCGAATTGACTGGAATCACGACGGCGCTCTCGAACTCTCCGCTGATCATGTAGCCTGCGTTTTCTGTGAAGTTGAAGGCTTCTTTCCAAGGAACGAAAATGGCGGCTTCTCCGCCTTCGGGCCTTACCTCGACACACCTTCCGAACAACATAATCGTTCTTGACACTGCGTTTCTCCTACCCTCGATTCCATGCGTCCAAATGATTAGACGCTGAGATTCGGCAAAATGGGCGCGATTTGAGCGGATTGAAGCGGACGGCGGTCACAGGCTTCCTTTGGCAATCGATGGGATTCGTCGGCCAGCGGGGCGCGGCGTTCATTGCGACACTCATCCTTGCGCGGTTCCTTTCAAAGGAAGACTTCGGCGTCGTTGGCATCGCACTGGCAATCGTAACCATCGTCGAGTTGTTTCGAGATGGCGGCGTCGCGAACTCGGTCGTCACCTATCAAGGCGATGAGAAGCATCTCGCCACCACGGCGTTTTGGATCTTGATCGCAACAGGCGGCCTTTTTTGCGGATCAGTCATCCTCTGCGCTCCGTTGTTCGAGCGTGCCTTCGACTATCCGCGATTGGCAATCATCCTTCAGGCGATGGCAGGCGCGCAGCTTTTGGACACATTCCGAATCGTGCCAAATGCGTTGATGGGCCGGAGGCATATGTTTCGAGAGAGGGCGATATGCGAAACGATCGCTGTAACGGTCGCCACGGCGGTCGCTGTTGGATCTCTGTTCATTCTGCCAAAGGATCAGCAGATTTGGTCGCTTGCGTTTATGTGGATCGTAAGGTATGTCGTTGCGACGATCGCATTCAATGCTGTTGTTCCAGTCATACCGAGGCTGGCGTTCGATCGAGAGATCGCAAAGAAGTTGACAAGGACTGGAGCCGGAATGCTGATGTCCAATATCCCAAGCGGTTCGACTGAGTGGCTTTGCACGATCATTATTGGAATTCGCACTTCACCTGTGGTCGCAGGACTCTATCGAGTCGGCACCAGTTTGTCGTTGCCAGCAGCGCTAATCGGCACATCAGCCACGACATCGCTCTTCCCGATTCTTGCGATGAACCGTGACGATCCTGTCAAGTTTGTCGAGAGATCGCTGCGGTCAATTAAGATTGTCAACATCATTTCGCTCGCATTCGTTGGCTGGTTTATCGTCGTTGCGAGCGATCTCATTCCGCTGCTGCTAGGAGAACGATGGAGTCCTGCAGTCGGTGCAGCGCAATGGCTCGCAGTTGCCGCGCTACTGAAGACTTATGCGTTCATGTGCAGCACGCCATTGCTTGCATCCGAACGCAACTCGTATGCTGCGATCACTTGGTGGTCTGCGTTCGTGATGATGCTCATTGTCTTGCCTTGGGTCCCCTTCGCTGAAGGAGATGCGACTCTGCCTGCTTCGATGACGGCGCTCGTCATGGGCACGGGCGCGATCGTTGGATTCATCATGCTTTCATTGGGTCTTGGGTTCAATATCGGTCGAGTGCTCATCGCGCTCGTTCCTGGATATGTCGTTGCGGCTGCAGCGGCAGCGGGCTCATTTGTTGTCGCGAGGCTTTGCGGCGATCTGGAGATGGCACTGAGGCTCGCCTTCGCTACAATTGCGTTTGGTCTCCTGTTCTTCCCTCTTTGCGGCAAAATCATCGGTACCGGCTGGCTTTCACTTTTGAAAGTCTCGGGGTGGAAGTCGATGCTTCGATCGGAAGACGAGAAGAACGTGCAGCCGCCGGTGATCGTCAAAGAAACTGAGAGGCGCGAAGAGTGACCAATTGTCGAACTTGCGGCACTCCTGTGGCAGAAGGTGCACCGTTCTGCCTTAACTGCGGTCTGCGTCCAGACCAGCAGCCAGGCTCGAAGTGGGTGAAGCCCCTCATCATTGGGGGGGTTGCCGCATTTGCCCTTTTCATCACGTGGGGATTAAGCGCGTCAGGGCTCGTTGCAGTCGGCGGCAAGCAGCAGCCGGCAGTGGGTGCATCAGCAGAAACCAATCAGTCGTCGCTCGCGGCGTTCGATGAAGCCAACGATCCAACTCTTGCAGCTAATGCAGAATTGCCTCCGCCGAGCACGAGGATTGTCGCGGGACAGATGCCGCGCGAAATCAGCGATTGGCTCGATCATCTTTTGCACACGCACAACCGATTGCGCGGACTTAATCGCTCGCTTACGTCTCAGCACACTGGTGCGCAAGGCGAGTTGCGCCCGGGGTCTTTTTCCGAAGACAGAGCCAGCGAAGCTGCAATCGACGATGCGAGGCGTCGCGGTGAAGCAGGAAGCATCCTGGAATCGGTGCGCGAATTCTTCAGGAATTTGCATCGCGACTTTAGGTCCGTCCCTCCACCTCGTGAGTGCGTTCCGCTTGCAGAGCTCTATGGGTCTTCACTCGAAGACATTCCGACGATGATCGAGAAGTTATCGGTTGCACTCAATCAACTCGACATTGGTATGGCAGAGTCCGTTGGTCAAGAGCATCGGATCATCGAGAAGCGGATTTCAGAAACCAATCGCTTGATCGAAGAGCTCTGTGCCCGTTACAGCGTCGAGAACCGATGGAGACTTGTCGAAGACACCGACTTCGGGTTAGGGGGCTCGATGGGGGTCGGCGGTCTGGGCATGAGCGGAGAGGCTCTAAAGCAATACGGCGACATGCTGCGGGGCTTGCTCGAAGACGAATAGGCGCATTGCACGCACACCCGTCTACAGGATAAAATAGCGGTCAACCGTTGAGCGAGCTTAAGATCTACGATTCCCTCTCCCGTACGTTGGTCGAATTCAGTCCAAGAGATCCAGGCAAAGTAGGGATTTACGCGTGCGGACTAACTCCGCAGGCGCCTGCTCACATCGGCCATATGAGGGGAGCGGTGCTATTCGATGTGATCCGCAAGTGGTTGCGGCACCTTGGATTCAGCGTCGACTTCGTTCAGAACTTCACGGATATCGACGACAAGATTATCCGACGGGCACAGGAAGAAGGAACTTCACCCGAAGAGGTTGCTCGCAAATATGGGCAAATGTATTTCGACGATTTGGAGGCACTTGGCGTCGAACCTGCGCGATGGGTTTACGTCACCCAAAACATTCCAGAAATTGTCGCGATGATCGAAAAGATCATCGAACGTGGCCACGCATACGCAGTAGACGGAGACGTTTACTTTCGAGTCAGTTCCCTTCCGCAATATGGAAAGTTAAGCCGACGCAAAATCTCGGAGATGCAAGCAGGAGCGCGCATCGAAGTCGACGAGCGCAAAGAGCACCCAATGGACTTCGCGCTCTGGAAGTCTGCAAAGCCTGGGGAACCCAGTTGGGACAGCCCATGGGGAAAAGGCCGTCCGGGCTGGCACATTGAGTGTTCGGCGTTGTCGCTGAATGAGCTCGGACCCAACTTCGACATCCATGCCGGCGGAGTCGATCTCGTGTTTCCGCATCACGAAAATGAAATCGCCCAAAGCGAAGCTTATCTTGGCAAAGAGGAGTTCGCGCGAATTTGGATGCATTGGGGCGCGGTTCGCATGGCCGGCGACAAGATGAGCAAATCCGTCGGAAATGTTCTTGCGGTTCGCGAAGCTATTGCGAAGTATTCGGCCGGTGCCGTCCGTCTCTTGCTATTGGGTACGGACTATCGCAGCCCGATCGAGTACTCGGACGAGCGGATGGCAGAAGCCCAAGCCGGTTTCAACCGTATCCAGACAGCGCTCGCACGTGCTCGCCAGATGTTCGGCTCCGGATCGGAAGCTGAGATCGATTCCGGCTATATGGAGAGATTCGCAGCGGCGATGAACCACGACTTCAACACGGCGGCTGCAACGGCCGTGCTCTACGAAGTCGTAAGGGAATTGAACGAGTTGATGGCGAACGGCGTCGAGAATAAGGGTTCAAGGGCAAATAGCCTCATTCGAACTGCGGACGAGTTCACAGGGCTTCTGGGCCTAAGCACGGAACACAAGGCCATGGAGACAGATCAAACAGAGAGTCGTCTAATGGAACTGTTGATCGGCTTGAGGAAAGAGCTTCGGCAGGCAAAAATGTTCGAACTGGCCGATAAGATAAGAGAAGATTTGAAGGACATAGGAATTCAATTGGAAGATTCGGTGGAAGGAACCACCTGGAGGCGGTCTTAGGATGAGACATACAAAGAAAGCAGTATTCGTTGGGCTTGGGGCCCTCGTAGTGGCCGGTGGCGGTTTCTTCGCCTACGGCTCGCTTCAACCCGCCACGACGCCGGAAGGCGTTCGTTTAGGTGAAGTGGAGTTGGGCGGGCTTACCCGACCCGAAGTGCTTCAACGCCTCGAGGCATGGTGGGATGCCCAGAGACAATCAAAGATTCAGCCAAGAAGCAATTACCTCACCACGCAACCCTCGTCGATAACGCTGGAAGAGTCCGGCGTCCAACCAGACTGGGATGCGACCCTCTCGAATTTGCGATTCACGACCTACTTCGATCGAACATTTGGCCGCACTGTCGAGCCGACGGAGATTTCAATCGTTTGGAAGTTGGTCGAATCAACCAGCGCGTCGAATCTCGCCAAGTTCGTCGAACAAAACGCAAAGCCGGCTACACCGGCGAGCATCTCTTTCGAAGGCGGCAAGATCGTTAGAAAGTACGAGGTTCCTGCATTCAAGCTCGACGTCGACCGCGTCGGCGATGCCATGTTGGCTGCTATCGAAACAGGGGAAGAGACTTTCGAACTTCCGCTGAAGAAGGATGCTCCAACCATTCCGAACGATGCACTCGACAAAATTCAAGACGTGATGGCCGAATTCACGACGAGCTTCAGCGAAGGGCAATACAATCGTAGCAGCAACATTCGGCTCGCCTGCAAAGCCCTCGATGGAATCATCTTGATGCCTGGAGAAGAGCTGAGCTACAACAAAGTCGTTGGCAGGCGCACCGCTGCCAATGGATATAAGGAAGCGCCCGTTTTCAAGAACGGCATGAAAGTCCTTGACAACGGCGGCGGAGTTTGTCAAGTTTCGACAACGATGTATAACGCTGCGCTGCTGGCTGATCTCGAGATCGTCAAGCGCATGAATCACTCGCGGCCTGTGGCCTATGTTCCAGTTGGCCGTGACGCAACTGTGGATTACGGAAGCGGCGTCGATTTGGTCATTAAGAATCAGTACGACTTCCCAATCGCCGTCATCAGCAGAGTCGACGGAGGCAAGGTTAGCTTCTGGATTCTGGGAAGGAAAGACCCTACGAAGTCCATCGCGATCATCACAACCGATCACAAGGCGTGGGGCAACACGGTTAAGTACGTCGACGATCCGTCGCTCCCTCCGGGCAAAGAAACTGTTGTCGACAGCGGGGCTGGCGGCCGGTCGTGCATAACGTGGCGAATTGTCAAGGTCAATGGCAATGAAATCAGGCGCGACAACCTGGGCAGGAGCTATTACGCTGGCGCAGCAAGAATCATCGCTCGAAACCCGACGCCGGCCGCACCAGATGGACAACCGCTTGCGGATCCAAACAAGACGACGACCACCGTGGCGAGCAACGGCGGCACACTGAACCCGCAGCCGACTGGAAACGGCACAGGAACCGGCAGTCCGAACGGCAACGGAACGGACTGAGTCAACTATTGAAGCTGGCGCATTGCGTCGCCGAACTTTTCGCGGACTACTCGGCGCTTGACCTTGAGTGAAGGCGTTAGTTCGCCCGTTTCTTGAGTCCATCGGTCGCTCATGACCTTGAATCGCTTGACTTTCTCGAAGTCCGGAAGCGACTTGTTGACTCGGTCGATCTGAGACTTGAACATTTCTCGCACGGCAGGGTGCTCGACGAGATCTTCGTTGTGACCGATGTCAAGGCCTTTTGCTTCGGCAAAGTGCTTCAGGTTTTCGAAATCAGGAACAACCAAGGCAGCGAGGTACTCCATATCGTCCCCGAACACCATCGCTTCTTCAACATAGTCGCTCGATTTAATCATGTTCTCTATTCGCTCGGGACCGACATTCTTCCCATTGGCCATTACAATGATGTCTTTTTTGCGACCAGTAATCCAAAGGCGATTCCCTGCCATGCGACCGAGGTCACCGGTGTGAAACCAGCCGTCGCGATCAATCGCCTGCGCCGTTTCTTCTGGTTTGTTGTAGTAGCCCTTCATCAGGCTCGCGCCACGCATCAAAATCTCACCGTCATCGGCAATCTTGCACTCGATTCCGGGTAAGACTTCGCCGACACTGGAGGGATCGTTTCGATCCGGATGATTTAGTGAAATGACGGGCGATGTTTCGGTCAATCCGTATCCTTGCAACAGCAGAATTCCAAAAGCGCCATAGAACTCAGCAACATCTGTTGGAAGCGCAGCACCACCACTCACCATGAATCGTATTCGCCCGCCTAAGCGTTCGCGAATCTTCGCTCCGACCAGCTTGTCAAGCAAGCCTCCCATGAATCCGACAGGCCGCATCTTGTTCTTGATCCGCTCTGCGCCTCTGCTAACGACGATTGAGAAGAGCTTCTTTTTGAGTCCACTTCCTTCTTGCACAGTCTGCGTAATCTTGCTTTTCACGCCTTCTGTGAATCGTGGGACTGTCAACAAGATCGTTGGCTTTGCGATTGTGATGTCTTGTGCCAACGTGCGCAACGACTCGGCATAAGCAATATCTGCCCCCAAGTAAATCGGCAGAAAGTGTCCTGCCATCCTCTCATATACGTGCGACAGGGGTAAGAACGACAGAAATCTATCTCGATGGTCGGCAGGAAGGCTTTCTCGAATCGCCTCGCATAAGAATGTGAAATTTGCATGCGTTAACATCACGCCCTTAGGCTCGCCTGTTGTGCCGCTCGTGTAAATCAGCGTTGCCAACGACTCTGGATCAACTGTACGCGCTCCTTGCTCCCACTCCGACTCAGACCAACCCGATGCGCGCCCATCTTCGATGATCGATTCGAGATTCGGTCTTGGGCCATCGATAACAACCATTCGTGTGGTCAATTCTTCCGCAGAAATCGCAGAGTGCGCTTTAGATTGAAGTTTAGAATCTCCTGCGAAAATTAACTTCGATCCCGAGTCTTTTAGAAGATACCCGACTTGGTCCGCGAGCAGTGTCGGATAGATTGGCACGGTCACTGCGCCGAGTGAGAGCACTGCCCAATCGATCAGTCCCCACTCTTTGGAGTTCTCTGCTTGGATCGCAACTCTATCGCCGGCTGAAATGCCATTCGCACGAAGACCGCTCGCAATTTCAAAAACCTTCTTACGAAATTCTTCATATGAGATCGACTGAAATTCGCCTCTAACTCTGTAGAGCAGGGCTGGCTTAGTACGGTGCCTTTCCCACGACTCTAGCATCGCGACCGGTAACGACTTTTGCTGTAACATTACTTGGAGATACGTTTATTCGAGAGCCGCTGTCGTTAGTCCTGCCCTGGCCGCAAAAGGTACAATTTCCGTGATGCACGTCCGCGATTGGGTGCGGACCCTTTCCCCTCCCGCTCTTGTGCCAGGGCGCACTGAATGGAATTCGCTGTGCGCAGAAGCGATGGCGCCCATTGTTGCCGCCTCTTGGCTTCACTTGCCTGAAGAGCGCCGCCGGTTTTTCGTTGTAACTTCCGACTATGACCGCGCATTGCAATGGCAGGCGCGGCTCGCCCTTTTTGGCGTTCCGCAAACATTTATACGTCATTTGCCGAGCGGCCAAAGTGGCCTCTTCGATGACGCTCCTCCGGAGCGGTTTGCACTCTCCGAACGAGCCGCTGCGTTGAACGCGCTCGCAAGCGGTGAACCGGTGATCATTTTGGCGACGCCGCAAGCCGCACTCGAACGCGGCATGAGCATCAAGAGCTTTCGCGAACACTCTATCACAGTGAGGGTCGGAGATGATTTGGACCTGGAGGAGCTGTTGCACTACTTGGACGCCCTCGGTTATGAACGAGAGGAGCCAGCACGCTTGCCTGGCGGTTACAGTCGCCGTGGGGGCATCGTCGACGTGTTTGCCGCAGGCAGCGAAATGCCCACACGCATTGAATTGTTCGGTAGCACGATCGAGAGTTTGCGCAGCTTTGATCCTGACAGCCAAAGGAGTATTCGACCGACCGATGCGTTGACAATTCCGCCGCTTAGGTCTGTCGATGCGACAAAGAGCCCTGCCGCACTTGAAAGAATACGGGACGCCGTTCAAGCGCTTGCAAGCAAATTGCCGGAAGATCAATTCAAAGTCCTCATGGAAGCAATCGATGCCGATTCGGTACCTCTTTCAAAAGGAATCTTTTTCGATCGATTGGACAGCTACTTGCCATTCATTGAGAGTCAAGTCAATTGTGCTCTTGATTTTGTTGAAAACGGAGTCGTGTTCCTTGAGGAGCCAGTCGAACTCAAGATACGAGCAGAGAGAGCGCGCGAAGACGTCGATCAGTTGCTTGCACACCGCTTTGCCCGAGGAGAGTCGCTGCAGCTGGATGCAAACGGATTTCTCGCTCCCGTCGACCGCCTGTTGTCTTCTGCTTGGACTGTTGAACTAACTGCGCAAGATGGAACGGGCATCGAAATGGGCTTTTCATCGCTCGTCCCTTATCGCGGTAGAGCCGATGCGATCGCAAAAGCCATTGATTCGTGGGTTAAGTCAGGAGTGAAGATCGCCGTCGCGACCGATCAGCCCACTCGCGCGAGGTCAGTCTTGGAAGGCATTTCGGTCTCGGTTCTTGAGCCCAGCGATGAGATGACTATTCGTGATGTTTCCGGCGCAGCCGCAATTCTCATCAAAGGCAATCCAGCCGGCGGATTCATCAACGCAAAGGAGAAGTTCGCTTTACTCACTGACGCAGAACTTTTCGGGGTTGGAAAGCTGCGATTGCCGCAAAAGCGTTTCAATGAGGGGTCTCCAATTGCAAGCGTCTTGGATTTGAAGCCCGGGGACTATGTCGTTCACATTCAATTCGGTATTGGCAGATATCGCGGGCTCGTCACGCGAGAAGTTGAAGGCGTACAGAAAGAGTTCTTGCACATTGAGTATCAGTCGCCCGATCAGTTGTTCGTGCCAACCGACCAGCTTGATCGAGTTCAGAAGTACTTGAGTCCGGGCGATGCAACACCACAACTGCACAGAATAACGGGCGGAGATTGGCATCGAACGCTTCGAAACGCGAAGAAGGGTGCCGAAGACCTCGCGAGAGACCTCATTAGAATCTACGCGAAGCGCGCGGCGGTATCGCGAGTCCCTTTCGGCGAGGACACTCCTTGGCAAACGGAAATGGAGGCGACGTTTCAGTGGGTGGAGACTCCGAGCCAGTTGCGGACGATAGAAGAAATCAAGAAGGATTTGAATGAGCATCGTCCCATGGATCGGCTTGTCTGTGGCGACGTCGGTTTTGGAAAAACCGAAGTGGCAATACGCGCTGCGTTCAAAGTCGCACAAGCCGGAAAACAAGTCGCCGTTCTCTGTCCGACCACCGTTCTTGCCGATCAACACTTTGAGACATTCAAGGAACGCTTGGCTGCATACCCGCTTCGAATTCACGTTCTAAGCAGGTTTCGAAGCGCAAAGGAAAGAAAGGCGACCATTGAAGCACTCAAGACGGGCGAAGTCGACATTGTCATCGGAACCCATGCGCTGCTGCAAGGCGGAGTGGAATTCAAGAATCTCGGCTTGGTCATCGTCGACGAAGAGCAAAGGTTCGGAGTCAAACACAAAGAGCGACTCAAAGACCTTCGTGCACAAGCGGACTTTCTAACTCTCACCGCAACGCCGATCCCTCGCACATTGAGCATGGCGCTCATGAACGTTCGTGAACTTTCTGTCATCACCGATCCGCCGCCCGGCAGGCTTCCGATTCGGACTTATGTTCGAAACTATGGTGAGCCGCTTGTCAGAGAAGCGATTCTCAGAGAGCTATCGCGCGGCGGACAAGTGTATTACGTGTTCAATCGCATAGAAGGAATTCACCATGTCGCAAGTCGGATTCAGAAGCTCGCCCCGAATGCTCGAATCGCAGTCGCGCACGGCCAAATGAAAGCTGATGAGTTGGAACCAATTATGATTGCGTTCTTTCACGGCGAGATCGACATTCTTGTTTGCACAACGATCATCGAAAACGGAATCGACAACCCAAATGCGAACACGCTCATCGTTGAGGGTGCGGATCGACTTGGTTTATCCCAGCTCTACCAGTTGCGCGGAAGAGTTGGCAGAAGCGACCGTCAAGCCTATGCTTACCTTCTCTATCGAGGCGAGAAGAATATGACGGAGAACGCAATCGAAAGGCTCAAGGCGTTGCAGGAGTTCAGCGAATTAGGCTCCGGCTATTCCCTTGCCCTTCGCGACCTGCAGATTCGCGGCGCCGGCGAACTATTGGGATCGAAGCAACACGGACTTATGGCAACGGTTGGATACGACATGTACTGTCACTTAATCAATCAAGCCGTTCAACAGCTTCGAAATGCAATGGAGTCGGGTGGGGAGCCTGCTGCTCGGCTGACGAAAATCGAAATGCAAACTCATGCGGAAGAGGGCTTTGTCGAACTGCCAACCTTCGAGATTCCGGCCGAGGCGTATCTTCCCAAAGAGTACATTCCAGATCAAAGCCAAAGACTCTTTTTGTACAAGCGATTGATGGAGTCTCGGGATGAAGATTCGATACGTTCTGTCGAAGATGAGCTGCGAGACCGTTTCGGCGTGTTGCCATCGCCGGCAGAAGCAGCCGTTCGAGCGGTCCGCCTGCGCCTGTTAGCAAAGGAATTGGGAGTTAGGAAAGTCGAGGGCCGCGAAGGACGATTGATGCTTTGGCTGGAAAAGGGCCGAGAGTTGCCGCTGCGCGCCGTTCATGCCTTGCAACGGGAGCACAAGGGCCTACGATTCCGGAACGATCTGGTTGAGTGGCGGTATCGAAACGATGCGCTTGAATCGACGCGTGAAGCTCTCGAAGTGCTGCGGTCGGCTCGAGAATCGAAGCAGGCCGTTCGGGCTTAGTCATCTCCGAGCAACGCAGAAATCGGAACGTCGAGTGCGTCAGCCAATTTCATTACAGCGCCAATTGAGACGTTTTGCTTGCCATGCTCAAGTGTGCTGATGTAAGTCCGGTCCAAGCCCGCCGCTTCTGAGAGTTGCGCTTGACTCATTCCGCGATTCTTTCGCTGCGCTTGGACCCTTTGGCCGAGACGACGGAGATAAGTGGCGAGCGAGCGGTCTGCCGTCGTCAGTCCAAGCAACTTACGCGCTTCTCTTATCCCTTCGATGGGATCTTGCGAACTGATGTCTGCTCCGATGCTCGATGCGGATACCGATTGAAACGCATTGCCACCCAACATGACCTTGGGCTGCTGCGAGAGCTTCTTGAGGCTTGAAATTGCCTTGCGAACGTTTGGAACGTCAGATGGCATCATCGCCGAGATGCAGACGAGGTCTGGCTTTGTGCGCTCGCAGAATGCGACGAGGTCCTTAAGTGGAGTGCTTGCTCCGAGGAAGTCCACGCTCCACCCATCAAACAAAAGGAAGTCTGCGACCATTCGTGCTCCCATGAAATGGTGATCGCCCTCTGGTGTCGTCACAATCGCTTTGAGGCCATTTGCAGGCCTCGGCTGTGTGATTTGCCTTAGGCGATCCATCTGTGAGAGGGTGATTTGAGTCGCTAAGTGCTCTTGGGCGACGTTGATCTCGCCGGAATGCCAGAGCCGTCCGACGTGAATCTGTCCAGCCAGGAAAACATCCAAATAGATGCGGGCTGCACTCATTCCCTGGGCGGCAGCTTGGTCGACGACTGCCGCTGCGGCGGTTGTATTCCCTTGGGCGATCGCTTGAGCGTATGCTTCGGACAGAGATGCGGCCGCACTCTGGCGCCGAGAAACTTGCATTTTGGCCTTGTCGATAATTTTTGACATAAGACAAACTCTTCTGTTAAGTATAGTCTACGCCATAATAACTCGAATCGTCGCCAGCGAAGCAATATCGGGTCTTTTTCGTAGCAAGGTATGGGCCGAGCCATGAGGACTGAATCGCAATCATGAAGATTCTTGTTTCCGGAGCCTCCGGAATGATTGGTTCTGCCCTGCTGCCGCTTCTCAGCTCGCTTGGCCATGAAGTTGTTCGAATCGTTCGCAAGAATCCAAACGGCTCCGACGTTTTCTGGGACTCGAAGAGCGGCTCACTCACTCCGTCGGATTTATCGGCGTTCGATGCGGTCATTCACTTGGCTGGGGAGCCGATATCCAAGCGATGGACAGAAGATCAAAAGCAGGAGATTCGGCGAAGCCGAGTTGCCGCAACGTCGGCGATCGCGCAGGCAATTGCTCAATCGGCCAGACCGCCTTCCTGCTTCATTTCCGCTTCAGCAATCGGAATATACGGGGACCGTGGAGAGGAGCTTCTCGATGAAGACTCCCCACTTGGCGAGGGGTTTCTCGCAGCAGTAGGCGAAGAGTGGGAGTCAGCGGCGAAAACCGCTGCTAGCGAGAGGACTCGGGTTGTCAACACACGATTCGGAGTCGTATGGTCCAAGAAAGGGGGGGCGCTTGCGAAGATTCTGCCAATCTTCAAATTCGGTTTGGGCGGTCGATTGGGAGACGGCAGTCAATACTGGAGCTGGATCTCCTTGGATGACGTTGTTGGGGCGCTTGCCCATATTCTCAACTCCTCGACTATCAGTGGTCCCGTCAACGTAGTTGCGCCCAATCCGGTCACCAATTTGGAGTTCACAAGGACGCTTGCGAAAGTTCTGCAAAGACCGGCATGGTTTCCTGTTCCTGCATTCGCTGCGCGCGCGATTGCTGGTCCTATGGTCGATGAGTTGCTGTTCTTCAGCGCGAGAGTCTATCCTAAGCGCCTGATCGAAAGCGGATTCGAGTTTCATTATCCGACGTTGGAAGAAGCCTTGCGTCGTGCATTGGAGGAGTAATCGAAAAGGAGATTTGGTACACTGACTTGAAGGAGAACTTGAGATGTTTGCAACCGTTCTAATGGGAATTGCGCTTCTACAAGCGGATTCGATCACTCGTGCAGACTTGGCCGCGTCATACTTGCGCTTTGAACAGGCGATGGAAGCAAAGCCGCCTGGAGAATCCAGTCTGCGCTCGATAAGCCAGGCATTCGATTCCGCGACGATTGCATTCTTCACAGGAAGGAATGCGACTGCAATCGAAGCGATTGACTCACAAACCAGACTCCTAACCGGCACTCCGTTAGATGAAGCAGACCTTTGGAGGTTCAAAGTTCGAGTCAAACCATCAATCGTTCAGTCGGACAAGCCATTCAATGTGACGACTTCGATTCTGAGAATGTATGGTGAAACTTCCAGCAGATTGATTGAGGTGAAGCTGCGTCACACAAGAATGGTCAAGGAGATTAGCCTTGGGGCTATTCAAACGGGCATTCCTGGATTCGCATCCCTATCCATTGAGAGCATCACTTTGCCGGAAGGCCAGTATGAAGTGACTGTCAGTTCCGGTGGATTTTCAATGACTGCGGGACACGTTTTCGCTTGCAAGGAGTTGCCGTCGACAGCAAAGGCCCGATTCGAGAGAGAAATCGAAGCGCTTCCTGAAGGAGCCGACAGCTTACTTGTCGATGCGGTCAAATCGAGGATAGAACTGCTAAAAGATGAGCCAAGCGAAGGAAACTCCGCGGAGTTCCTTGCGAATCCGATAAAGTTGATGGAATCGATCGAAAAGCAGATTGAATCACTAAAGCAAGGAAAGAACCCGTTCGCAGAAGGTCAAGGAGACTTTTGGATTCGATTACGCGGTTCCACGGCATTTCCCGTAAGAATCTATGTACCAAACACCAAGGCGACCAAGCTTCCGGTCGTGATTGCTCTTCATGGGATGGGTGGCGACGAGAATATGTTTCTCGAAGCTTACGGAGCTGGATTGATTCGGCGATTGGCAATTCCCAAGGGCTACCTCCTTGTCAGTCCGCGCACGGAAGCATTTTCCGGGAGTCAAGAGAATGTGCGCGCACTATTGACGTTTCTTGAAAAAGCGTTCGTCATCGACAAAGAAAGGATTTTCCTGGTTGGTCATTCGATGGGAGCAGGAGCCGCAATCACGGTCGCTTCGAGAACTCCGGAACTGTTCGCAGGAGTCGTCGCGATTGCAGGCGTGAGATCGTTTAGCCCCGATCAAAGTTTCCCGCCCGTAATGTTTGTAGCGGGAGAGCTCGATGCAATCGCGTCGCCCGCGCAAATGCGGCGCGTTTTCGATTCGGCCAAGGCTGCTGGGGCAGCGACCGAATTCAAAGTATACGAAGGCTTAGGGCATACGATGGTCGTTGCTGCCGCGCTCCCAACTGCGCTCGACTGGCTTCTGACTCGAAAGCCGTCAGGTGGTTGAAAAGTCGATCGCTTCGGACTTGTCGATCAGTTCACGGATTCGAGGATCGGTCGACTTTAGGAACTCTTGCGGTTGGCCGTCAGCGATAACCTTTCCCTCCCATAAGAAAACAACACGAGAGCACACGCGCATTACGGAATGCAAGTCGTGGCTGATCACGACGCTTGCGGATGCAGTCGATTTCGCAAGATCAACGATCAAAGAGTCAATGGAATAGGCTGTGATCGGATCGAGTCCGCTTGTCGGCTCGTCATAAAACAAAATGGCTGGATCTGTTGCAAGTGCGCGCGCCAATCCAACTCGCTTTTTCATGCCGCCACTTAGCTCGCTCGGCATCAAGGTTTCTGTGCCGTCAAGACCCACACGTTTCAACCTTTCCGACACCAGCTCTTCGACTTCTTTCTTCGACAGCTTCGTGTGTCTAATAACGCCGAATGAAACGTTGTCGAACACGTTGAGATAATCGAAGAGCGCAGCTCCTTGAAACAGTATTCCAGTTCTTAGCCGGACAGTCTCGAGTTCCTGGGGACTGCAGTTGTTGATATCGATTTCGAATAGCTCAACTGTTCCGCTTGTGGGGACAAGCAGTCCGGACATGACTCGAAGAAGCGTTGTTTTGCCTCCTCCCGATGCTCCCATAATCGCAACCGTTTCGCCCTCCTCGACGTTCAACGAAACGTCGTCGATGACAGTTCGCTCGCCGAACCGCACCGATACGCCGCTGACGCGAATCATGACGGGCCAGTATACTCGTCTAAATTCCTATGAACTTGCCTTTGCTCCTTGCGGCGGCGCCACTGGCTCTCGCCAATTCTGTCCAAGATCCCTATCCGTTTCGACTTCAATTCGAACCGGGCGAAGTGCTTCGGTACCGCGAAACCGTGACTTCGAGCGGCACCATGACTTTTGGAGGTCAGTCTGAAAGCGTCACGATGACTGGCGGTCGAATCCAAGTCATGAATGTGGGTCACGTCGACCCAGACGGCTATGCAACGATGAAGGTCTCTTTCGAAGATGTCAAGGCCAATGCGAAGATCACCAAGGCACCTTCAAACGTATCTGCTGCAGATCGAAACAAAGCAGAACAAGGACTGACTGAACAACTCAAGGCCGAACTGCAGTCCGGATCGAGGACTCAAACGGTCAGCCCGCGCGGCGTGACCACATATCGATTCGAAGCTGGACCAAACCGCTTTATCGAGATTGTGAATGGAACGTTTTTGATGCTTGTGTTGCCAGAGAGTCCTCCTGTCATGAATCAGAACTGGTTTGTCGATGTAACTCAAGCAGATCCAAATTCGGGTGCCCCCATCAAGGTTAACTACAAACTTGTAGGTGCAAGCATGATCGGCGATCTCAAGGCTTATAAGGTCGCCCTTTATGCTCAAAAGACGGAACAGCAAACCGATGGCGATACGAAAGGCACGACAGTGATCATCATTCGCGGATTTGTGAACCTGACTCTGGAAACCGGGAAGGTCTTGGGCGGCGAGATCACAACTGACATCACTCAGACTCTCACGCGAGGAAACATGTCGCAACGCCAGAACCGAGTGACCGTTCAGAAGTTCGATAAGATCTAATGGTCTTGGGAACCGCAATCAGCCAGAGGACGTAGTCGAAGCAACTATGATCGCAGCCGCACTCGCTTTCTTTCCATTGCAGCAGCCTGTTGAGGACTTTGCGTCGGTTTGGGCCGATTGCCGCAGAGCCGTCGAGACGCGTTACTATGCGCGCCGAACCAAGACCGACCAAATGAACGAGATCCTCAATCGGTTCGAACCCTTGGCAAAGGCTGCGACGAGCAGACTCGAGTTCGACGCGATCATGGACAAGATGGTTGCAGAGTTTGGAGATTCGCACTTCGACTTTCTGTCCGATCATGAGCAGGGCTTCTACTTGATGGATGGATTTCGGGGCGATGCTGCCGCAAGCTACCCACACATTGGCGCATGGTTCAAAAGGGCGAGTGACGGCTACACAGTCACGATGGTGCTTCAAGGGTTGCCTGCCAACAAAGCCAATCTTAGGAAGGGCGATGTCATTCTCAATATCAATGACAAGCATTTTGAACCGATTCAAGTGCTCAAAGAGAAGCTTGATACTGATGCGACCATCGAGTTTCGGCGTGCTGGATCAAACATGAGGTCCGTGGTCAAGATTCAGGAATCCAAGGGATTCGATATGTTTCTACAAGCCACGAAGAACAGCGCGCGAATCATTGAGCACAACGGAAAACGAATTGGATACATCCACATCTGGCTCATGGCGAGCCGCGCGTTTAGGGACGAGCTTGCAAACTTTCTAAAAGGCGAAGCCAAGGATACCGATGCATTTATTCTCGACATAAGGGACGGTTTTGGTGGAAGGCCGGAAGGCTATGCCGAGCTCTTCCGAAAAGATGGTCAGAATCCAGGCTACACGAAACCGCTGGTCGTATTAACCAACGAAGGCTCAAGAAGCGCGAAGGAAGTCTTTACTTATCAAATCAAGAAGAGCGAGAGAGCGACTGTCATCGGCTCTCGTACCGCGGGCCATGTTTTAGGCACAACTCCTTGGAAAGTCCGAGATTGGGCCTACTTCGAGATACCGATCGTGGAGTTTCGTGTTGAGGGCATTTCATTAGAGGGAGTAGGAGTCGAGCCGCACATCATGCTCGAAAGGGAGTTTGGTCCCAACGGCGAAGACCTTCACCTTCTTCGCGCCCTTGAGCACCTTGGGGGACCTTCTGCGGAAACCCTTATGATTCGCGCAGGGCTGTTGACGGACAGACTTTAGAAAAGCAGGGCTTGGCATCGAAGTTGCCGTTGCCCGACTGTGACAACAGCACTCATGACAGGCCTGCTCATGCTGGGTCAACCATTCGACATCCAGCGGGCGATCGATTTAGCGGCGGCAAGCGGGGGCGGAACTATTATCATTCCCGGGGGCATTCACTTCTTGTCGGCACCGCTCTCGATTCCCTCTTCTATGACAGGAACCATCAGGATTGTAGCGGCGGATGGCGAGGTGCCGGTGCTTAGTGGTGGGACGCCGGTTACTTCTTGGATTGAGACCGTAGTTGGCGGCAAGCGAGTCTGGAAAGCAACTGTTGGTGACGGCAGGTTTACACAGCTCTGGGTGAACGGAACTTCCCGACAGCGCGCCAGGCATCCCAATACTGGGTACCTGCAGACTTCCGGATCACCAGAAAAGTCTGGGTCTGTCTGGGATGGCCAGCGAAGTTTCAGATTTCAGCATGGATCGATACCAAGCATCGCGAATCCTGTTGGCACAGAGGCTGTGATTATGTCGAAGTGGATCGCATCAAGACTGCGCGTCGACCGAATCGACTATGCGAGCGGAGTGCTTCACGCTTTGGTTCCAAGTGAACTTGCCATCGAGTCGCGAGACTTGTTCTACCTAGAGAACGCACCGGAATTGTTGGATGCGTTTGGCGAGTGGTGGCTCGATTCTCATTCGAAAACTCTGTACTACATTCCGTTCCCGAGCGAAACAACGCAGAATACTGTCGCAGTCTATCCACGGTTGACGACGCTTCTTCGCGTACAAAACGTCCATCGATCTGAGGCGGACGCCAACAGCCTCGAGATCGTTGGAATAGGATTCGAACACACGGACTGGACTCGACCCATGGAGCGTAAATCAGGCCAAGCGGCAGTGGAAGTCAGTGCTGCCATCGAAATGCGAAACACCCATGGCGTGATCATCCGCGACGCAAGACTCAAGCATCTCGGAGGAGCAGGCATCAACATTTCCGCAGGTTGTCGTGACATTGAGATTTCGCACGTTCGGCTCGAAGACTTCGGCGCCAGCGGAGTGCTTATCGGTCCTCGCCTGGCTCCGGCGAACGTGTCCTTGGAAACTCGAAATGTCACTTTGACGAATTCAGTGATTCTCAACGGCGGAAACGTTTTTCATGGTGGCGTTGGCGTTTGGATCGGCCACAGCTCGAACAATCGAATCACAAACAACTCGATACGAGACTTGTATTACACCGGCCTATCTGTTGGATGGCAATGGGACTTTCAACCAAGCTATGCGTATGCGAACACGATCGCGAGGAACGATGTTCGTTTCATTGGCAGGAAGTCGAACGGTGACGGGCCTATCCTAAGCGATATGGGCGGCATTTACACCTTGGGCAATCAGCCAGGAACCATAGTCGAAGGCAACTTCATTTGCGATGTTTCGGCTTATAAGTACGCTGGTTCGGGTATTTATCTCGACGAAGGCAGTTCAGAAATCTCCGTTGCAGGAAACCGAGTTCTGCGATCTTCGCATCACTCGCTTATGATTCATCGCGGGCGCAATTTGCAGGTCTCTGGGAACCAGTTTTTGCATGCGAAGGGTCCGCAAATCGACTCTGGAAGCAACAATTCCGGAATTACGATGTTGTTTGCCAACAATATCGTTACCTGGTCATCGGGCGAGGCATTTCAGCCGACGCGGTCCCATCGGCAGATCATCGCTTTCAACAATCTCTATTGGAGGAGCACAAGGCCGTGGAGCCTACGGCTGTTCGGAATGGAGCCGAGGCTTTGGTTTGCAATGACTCGCGATCGAGGCTCTCGCGTAGCAAACCCGCTCTTCGTTTCCTCGGCGACCGGCGAAGTGGCGCTCGATGCACACTCACCTGCCTATTCTATGGGCCTCACCGATTTCAGGCTGGATCTCGTCGGGCCGCAAGATTAGGCTAAGACGCCAACCTCGAACCGCTATCGGTTCTCTCTGCAGAGATAGACGATCGCCTTTTCTTTCGGTACATGTCGGCATCAGCGGCCTGAACCAGTTGAGAGAGATTGAATCCACCAGGGCCGAACTGCGCAACACCAAACGTAAACGACAGTCTGCAAACGAGAGCTTCCGTGGCGTCGCCAAACGAGTCTTGAATCTTAGCAAGCGTTTCTTCCGCTTCGGCTTCATCTGCTCCTGAGAAGACGACGAGGAACTCATCTCCTCCCCATCTCGCCACCGTCCCATTGGGACGGACTCCCGCCTCTAATCTCGATGCGAGGATCTGCAAGATGCGGTCTCCGACGATGTGGCCGAATTCGTCGTTCGCTGACTTGAAGCGATCGCAGTCGACCATCGCGATTGTCAGCGGCTCTTTGTTTCGGATGGTGCGTTCGATTGCGAATTTTGCGAACTCTGTCACTGCTTCGCGATTCAACAACTCGGTTAACGGATCGTGCATCGCGGCCTTTTCTGCGACTTGTCTACGCCACTCGGCTGTTGATATCAAGAACATCACGAGCGTTAGTGCGCCGGCCCGCAAGAGTGTGTTGCCGATCAGCGACGACCACTCGATGTCAGACGAAGTTCGAACATCTGTTACGCCCAAGACAACAAGGGTAGCTGCTATGGCGCCGATTCCAGCGCGGAAGTCTCCAAGCCGCGCCGCAATCCAGATAGGGATCACATAAAGGAAGATGAGCCCTGGCAAATGGCCCGTCCCCTCGTCCAATGCATAAACCAAACCCAGGGAGACCGCAGCGGCCAGGATGGCGCACGGCACCGGGCTCTCTCTGTAGGTCGCCGCTACCGCTTCTGCGAGTCTTCTCAGTCGGGGCTTCACACCCGTCTTATCGGCTGAATCAGGCAAAACCTCAGCCAGTACTTTAGCTAATTGCCTGCCAAACCAGTAATTTTACTGTGCGCCCTACTTTTTTCTGAATCGAAGGTCGCGGCCAGCATCGGAGAAGGCCAACTCTCGCTCGTCTTCTTCGAGTCGGGCAGTTATCTCACGCGCACCTTCGGGAGCGCCGTCGGTTTTCATGACCTCAAGGGTTATGCTGCTGCCTTCTCGGCTGTACTTCCCTTCGATGAGTGAGCGCCTTGTGTCGACCGTCAGCACCCACGCGAAGGTGCCGTCGTTGTTGAAGATGAGCTCCATCTGTGCCTGTTGTTCAGGAGAGGTTAGCTCCCATTTGCCGAGGAGCGGATTTGGTTCCCGCGCTTGACATCCGAGCGCAACCAGTATTCCCACACAGACCAGCGAAACGAAAAGTCTCATCGGTAGTTCTCGAATTGTACGGCAAATGGCAAATCCAAGCCCTTTATGAGCGCAATGGCCTTCTGCAGCTCGTCCTTGTCCTTTCCAGACACCCGCAACTGATCGCCCTGGATCTGCGATTGGACTTTCAAGCCTGAATCCCGGAGGGACTTAGAGATTGTCTTTGCGTTGTCTTGTGGAATGCCCTGCTTCAACTTGGCCGTCTGTTTCAGGGTGATTTTCGCACCGGGTTCAGGTTTTGAGTATTCAACGTGGCGTAAGTCGATTCCGCGCTTGACGAGCTTGCTTTCCAAAATGTCTCGAAGCTGCCCAAGCTTGAATTCGTCGTCGCCCACAAGCTTGATTGTTTCACTATCCAATTCGATCTCAGAAGAGGAACCCTTGAAGTCCCAACGATTCGCCAATTCCTTCCTAGCTTGATCAACTGCATTCTTGACTTCTTGTCCATCGACCTTAGACACTACGTCGAACGAAAACTCCTTTGCCATGGGAGGCAAGATTCTACACCGATCCGGAATTCGCTTCAATTGGCAAGAGACCATTGACGAGTTTTTGGACGTAAACTAACGGTATGAATTGGTTACCGATCTTGGCCGTGAGCCTGCTTTCCGCGGGTTGTCATTTTGGAGTGGGGGCAGCCCAGCAAGGGGGCGGCAGGGACACCAAACATGTTGGAACGAGGCCGGGAGACGTCGGCAAGGTCCAGGACATCGCTAAGGTTGCTCGCGACAGGGGTCATGAACTCGCTGTGTTCGCGCAAGGGTGCTTCTGGTGCTACGAACCTCATTACCGAGCGACAGAGGGCGTAGTTGCGACGGCGGTCGGATATATCGGTGGGAAAGTCGAGAATCCAACCTACGCCCAAGTTTGCACAGGCACCACGGGTCATGCAGAAGCGGTCCTTATCGAGTTCGACCCCAAGGTGGTAACGTATGAAGCGCTGTTGAAAATCTTCTGGACGACACACGATCCGACTACGCTCAATCGCCAAGGTCCAGACATCGGAACACAGTATCGATCTGCAATCTTTACTTTCTCCGCAGAGCAAGAACGCAAAGCAAAGCAGTCAGTTCCTCAGGCGCAGAAGCAATGGAAAGACCCGATCGTCACCGAGATCGTTCCTGCTACCACTTTTTGGCTCGCTGAGGAGTATCACCAGCAGTACTACGAAAAGAAAGGCATCAAGAACTAACTTCATGCGTTGGGTTGGCTCCCTCATGCTTCTTGTCGCAGCTCTTGTCGCTTGTGCCGCTGCGAGCGGAATCGGCTACTATGCGTTCTACATCCGATTCAGGATCGCCCACGGCTGGACAGGAACTTTGGAAGTCCTTCTTCTTGCGACAGTTTCAATTCTCGCCTTTGCGCTGTCCTATCAATTGATTGCAAGTGCATGGGCAGTTTGCAAACGGCGATAAACTTAAATTTCGAGCGGCTTCATCGTTTTCCACTTTCCACGTGTGAAGTCCGGAAAGTCTATGGACTGTCCACGGTTTGCGACAGACCACTCGGACAGCGGTGTAACGACTGACCACACGGCTGCATCATAGACGTCTTGATCGAGCGGAATCCCATTTCTCAGGCAGTAGATGAGTCTCCACCACATCACGAAGTCCATGCCACCGTGACCACCGACTCGGCGCGCCTCTTCTCCGATTTTCGTCCATAGCGGATGTTCGTATCGTTCAAACCACCTGTTAAGCTCCGCGCCCTGCTCCCATCTTTCTGTCGACCTGCTATCGCCTTCAACGACGATTCGATTCGGAAATCCGCCCCAAACGCCCTTCGTGCCTTGAATTAGATTGTGCCTCGTGTACGGCCTTGGCAATTGTTCATCCCACTGGATCATCATCGTCTTTCCATTCACGGTTCGCGCTATGGAAGTATTGATGTCACCACAAACGAATTTGTGCTTCCGGCGAATGCTGTTATGGGGAAAGTTTTCGGCTGCGTATTCAGCACGAGCCATTGAAGGCGAACTAACAGATGACATGAAGTCCAATCGATCACCTCGATTGATGTTCATATACTGACAAATGGGACCGAGGCCATGAGTGGGATAAAGGTTTCCGTTGCGCATCGTATATTGCAACGTCCGCCAAGATCCGGTACCTCGAACGATCTCGTGCATTTGCCATCTCAAGTCGTGGATGTAAGCAGCTTCGCCATGCAGTAGTTCGCCGAATACACCTTGACGGCACATATTCAGCACAAGCAACTCTTCTCGTCCATAGCAAACGTTCTCGAGCATCATGCAATAGCGTTGGTTCGATTCGGCAGCGTCCACCAACTCCCAGCAACCTTCGACCGTTAGGGCGGCCGGAACTTCGATGAGCGCGTGTTTGCCTGCATTCATTGTGTCGACGCACATGGGAACGTGCCACTCCCAAGGCGTCGAAATGACGACGACGTCGATGTCGTCGCGCTCGAGCATCCTCCGATAATCCGATGCGCTCTTCGCGTAAACGTCCGGCTCAGGGCGGCCTGCGCTTCTGCAGCGGGCAACAGCTCGGTTCGCATAGCTTTGGTCCGTGTCGCATATCGCTTTGATTTCGACACCATCGAGCCGAAGCAGGTCCCGAACGTGGCCGCTGCCCCTGGCACCCACGCCGATGAGGGCAACTCTTACTGTTTCCATCGGGGGGAGATTTAGGTCGTGTGCTTGCGATCCTTCTGGTCCAGGAGAAGATTGGCCCTGCGATGCCGTTGCTTGCTTTGGATGCAATCCAGCGGCTAATGCGATGCCGGTTGCGGCGGCACCACGGATGAACTCTCGTCGGTCGACTTCGGTTTGCATTCGACCATGTTATCCGATGCTCGGCATCACACGAAGTCTACGTCTTCCACCAAATCGGTGCGCTCCCAACTCCATTCGGACAAGAGAACCGCCAATTCTTGATCGTACTTCTCTTGGAAGGCATGGGCATGAGGAAACGGCACATCAACGCTTCCTTCGGTCATTCCCTCATTGGTGCAGACACGTTCGAATGCGTCCAGGGATCCATAGGCATAGATGATGTTGTGCTGATCGTAAACCAGCGCTGACACAGCGTCAGAAGACCGTATCCAAATATGATGCCTACCATCCTCTTCGAAGAACGTGCTGAACCTTTTCAAGAAAGACTCCAAGTCCGCCAGAGAGAAATCATTAGTCAAGTCGTATCTTCCAGCCGGAAACATTTCGCTAGGCACTTGGAGCACGTATCGCACCCGAAACGGAGAAGCCATGACTCTCGATAGTTTTATCAGCAATCCAATATGATCGGAAGATGGGGCAATGCACAGTCGGGTTTTGTCAACTGCGTAAGTGTTCGAGTAACTGTGGGGCTTGAAGACGCCCTCTTCTACAACTGTTGTGAATTTGTGCTGCGGTACAGGCGAGTCCATGTCAAAATCGTTCATCGCCTAGCTCATCGTGCGCCCTAATGGGAATCTTCGGATCATAAACCCATTCTTGGACTGGTTTCGAAGTTTTCCGATGCCAAAGCAAACCTCCGAGGATCATTCCAGCAAATGCGAAAACAAGCAATGCGGTGCCAATGGGAAAGATCGCATTGAAAAGCTTTCCAGTAAATGGAAACCACTGCGATGCGACAAGCACACCATACAAGATGCAACCAAGCGCCGCTCCGGTCGCCACGTACACAAGCTGGCCGGACACCTCGTCGTAGTGCGTCGCAGCGTCGTCTTTCTCGAACCAGTCCGGCGTCCATGCGATCGGTGCAGGATCACCGTATTCGCCGTTCCTCAACTTGTAAAGTCCGGTCTCGGTCAAGCCGAGCCTCGGAAGCTGTGCGACGCTGCGCATCCTCGGTCGCCAATTTCGGTCATCCGCCAACGCACTTTCCAGTTCCCTGCCTTCAAGCCGCTCTTCACTTCCCCAAAAGCGGGGAACTCGAAATACGTAGACGTCCCCACTGTCGATTAATCGTAGGAGCTCAGCCGTGACGGCTGTTCTGACTTCTTCGCGGGATGCGCCTGGCAACCGAATCGCGGCACTGAGCGCAGCTGCCCAAACCGGGCGCCTTTTCTCCCACGCTTGCCGCACCAACTCATATCGCGCGACTTTAGATTCGTTCATGGCCTTTTACTATGGGACGGAATTCTTACCATAGCAGGTTCCCATACTCTAGCCGATACCTAACTCGCCCCAAATACCGTCGACCTTTCTCTTGACATCATCGGACATCGTGATAAGTTTCGGCCACTCGCGCGGGAATCCTTCTGATGGCCATTTATGAGTGCAGTCGAAGCCAATCTTGCCGCCAAACCCAACCAAGTCGGATGCGTGGTCGAGCTGATCGATTGGACCTTTTACAATCAGTGAGTCGCGCATCGGATCACAGTTCGCACCAATTCGGAAGATGACGTCTCGCATATCGTGAATGTCTACATCGTCGCCAAAAACGAAGATGAACTTCGTAAACATGAGCTGACCCAATCCCCAAATCGCATTCATGACTTTGAATGCATGGCCAGGATATCGTTTCTTAATCTTGACGAATGCCATGTTGTGGAAGCACGCGTCGACTGGCAAATGCATGTCGATAATCTCTGGTACGGTGAGTCGAATGAGCGGCAAGAAAATGCGCTCGACAGCTTGTCCCATGTATGCATCTTCCATTGGTGGAATGCCAACGATAGTCGCTGGGTAGACAGGCTTCGAGCGCATGGTGATGCAAGTTGCATGAAAGACTGGAAAATAATCCGCGAGTGAGTAATAGCCAGTGTGGTCTCCAAAAGGGCCTTCGATGCGCGACTCAGTTGGATCCACATAACCTTCGATGACAATCTCGGCATCGGCAGGCACGTCGATGTCAACAGTTTTGGCTGGAACAAGCTTTGCTGCATCTCGTCGAAGAATCCCAGCAAAGAGCATTTCGTCGATACCGGGCGGCAGCGGCGCGATTGCAGAGAACGTGTATGCCGGATGGCCTCCGAGAACAATGCATGCTTCGATGTTCTTCTTCTTTTCTGCAGCGACCCGCATATGCTCCGCGCCGACTTTGTGCATTTGCCAATGCATTCCCGTCGTGTTTTTGTCATAGATTTGGATCCTGTACATGCCGACGTTTCGTTTGCCGGTGTTTGGATCATGAGTGAAAACCATCGGCAACGTGATAAACGGACCGCCATCTTCGGGCCAACAGGTCAAAACTGGCAATTGGGTCAAATCGACCTCGCTGCCCTGCATCACGACTTCTTGGCAAATACCGCTTGAGACTTTCTTCGGAGCGGCTTTTGCAAACCTTCCGAGCTCCAACAGCTTCTTGATCTTTGCTGAAATTGAGGCAGGCACTTCCGGTTGCAACAAGGCCTGAATCTCATTCGCGATTTCGTCGACGTCCCCAACGCCTAATGCCATGCTCATTCTCTTCCTCGATCCAAAACAGTTGATCGCCACTGGAATGTCGTATCCGACTGGGTTTTCTATGAGGAGAGCTGGACCGCCGCCTGGCATCTTCATGCACCGGTCGGCTACTTCTGTGATTTCAAGTTTGGGACTGAGAGGGTGTGAAATTCTCTTCAGTTCGCCGGCAGCGTCAAGTTCGCGGAGGAAGTGCTGGAAGTCGCTGTACATTCATGCAGACGATACCGTAATTGACTGGATCGAGCGCTAAAACGCCGACTGAATCAGGATCGTCCAAATTGAAACGTGATAGACCAAGACGCACGCCATGATCGCATTGCCAAGATGCAGGATGCTTTGGGCGAGCTTTCTGTCCCAAAGTTTGAACGCTATGCAGCACACAAGCAGAGTCGACGCTATCTTGGCAAATTCGAAGAGACCCTGCAGCGCAAACCATCTTAGGACAGGATTGGCCTCGCAACCGCCGACGCCAAATATCGCGAGTGTAAATCCGAAATCGAGCAGGCTGAACGCCGCGTACAGCACGATTGCCGGGTTCACCCGATGAGTGAGCGCTGGATCGACTCGGTACAAAACCATCGCTTTCCCGATAGCTTCCCTCTTCGCATCGGGAATCGGCACACAGGAATGCCAGTTTGACTCTGGTCGCCCTACTTTGCCACAATCGTAGCTCCCCCACTTGCGGAGAGGTCGCATAGTGGTCTAGTGCGCCGCACTCGAAATGCGGTGAGGTCTCACGGCCTCCGTGGGTTCGAATCCCACCCTCTCCGCCACTCGATCCGAACTTTCGGCCGCGTCCATACGTTAGGAGTTCCGTGCAAGACATCGTCTATCAGTTTCGCCCTGTGTTGGGGATTGGCGATTGGTTCGCACTTTTGACTCCGCTCGCACTCGGTTTGCTGGCTATATTCTTGACATTTTTGCTCGGCAAATCCAGGAAGCGACGGGGTCTTCCCTACCGTGCACTCTGGGTTGCTGGAAGCGTGATGGCTTGCGCTTTCCTCGCAGTTACTTCTATGCACTTGCCGCGCCTTACAACCGTTACTTTTCAAGGGCAGGAGATGCGAATGTCACTGGTTATCGGGGAGAAGCGGTTGCCGCTCGCTCCACCCAATGAGATTCGACTTCGAAATGGCATGATCGAACTGCACACCCCTCGTGGATACGTCGTCTTGCCAACGAACGGTGAGTGGAAGGCGGGCGATCTCTTGGTCGATGCGAACTACCTTGCAAAAGAATTCGATGGACGAAGTTATCGATTTCGCACTGGAAACTTAGCCCTTCACTAATCGCGAAATGTCAAGCCAGAAGACGCTGATTATCAGCAGCAGCACCAATGCAAAGCCCACAACGGCAACTCGCTCTTGAATCTTGAAAGACAGGCGCTTGCCGCCACGTAGCGCCTCAATTCCACAAATGACGAGTTGTCCACCATCGAAGAACGGAATCGGCAGCAAATTCAGAATTCCCAGAGAAAGACTGATGATCGCTGCAATCAAAAAGAGCGCGTACGGGCCTTCGGTCGCTGCTTCGCCCGTAAACTTCGCTATCGTGATTGGTCCGCCAGCGTTTTCTTTCAGATCCCGTGGCTTCATCAACACGCGCACGGTTCCCGACAGTATCGACCAAGACTTTTCTGCAGCGAGCTTGAACGACCCAACGAATCCAACAGAGACCGTTTCAAAGGCAGGACCCACTCCGATCCACCCTACGTTTGCTTTCTTAATACTTCCGGATTCATCGTACTCGGGCATGTTGTCCGGACCAACGATCGTCGCGTCTGCAAGCAACTTAGGAGTGATTGTCAAAGAAAGTGTTTGGCCATCGCGTTCGACATCGAGGCTCATCGGTTCGTCTATAACCTCGCGGGTAACGACGCGGAGGTCGTAGAATGTCGTAATCGGCTGCCCATTCGCGCGAACGACGCGATCACCGATTTCGAGCCCAGCATCTTTCGCTGGAGAAGGGTCCGCGATCGAACCGATTACGGGCGCAGTCACGGGGCGCTTTTCCCCGAACAGCATGTATCCGGCGGCGAACAGCACGTATCCGAACAAAACGCTGAAAAGCGGGCCAGCAAACAGCACCCAAGCCCTTGCGCCCGTTCCCTTTGAGTAGAAGCCCTGGGGAACGTCGACTTCGCTGCCGTCCGGCTTTGGCTCCATGCCCTTCACTCGAACGAAACCGCCCAACGGCACAAATGGGTGCGTCGTGATGTTCATTCCAGTCTTCGTCGTGTGCAGAATGACCTTTTTGCCAAACGGTAGGCCGAGAATGCAGAACTCTTCCACTTCCATGCCTTTCCAGCGGGCGAATAGATAGTGGCCGAGTTCGTGCACAGCGACGACTGCTGTTAGAACGATGAGGACTGCGATGATTTGCCAAACGATCAAAGTTTGCTCCGAACCGAACGCTTAGTATACGCCTTGGCGAACAGGAAACGTTCGGTCGTTGGGCCTTTCGGAAGTCACTGTAAGGCGACCGATCTTCATAACTCAGCTATTCTTGCGGTGGCTTCAAGTTTGCGGCTTCTTCTGCAGTCATGACCGTTATATCGAGTTCATAAGCGACGGACTGAAGCCCGATTCCAACATAGACGTCGACGATCCCGACATAGCGACCAGGCTTTTCGCCCTTCAAGTAGAAAACGTATGTCGTTTCTTCGTTTGGGCTGAGTCGATGTTTGTAAACATAGCTTCTTCCAATGAACGGCACTGGTTCAATAACTTTCCAAGGAGGCTCAGCGCGAATGACACTTAGGCCATCGAGAAGCGCATTCTCAATGTCGATTGATTCTATTTTCTGCGAACTGGTGCTGACGTTCTTCACGTAGACTTCGACCGGGAGCGTATCACCGATTGCCACCCGATTATCACAGACCACTTCGACGTGAATGCCCTCTGGCTCTTGCATCACATACCAGATAAATCCGCCTAAGCAGAGCATGCCTACGATTGCGACCGCACCCAGTGCGATGAGCACTGGGACCCATGGGAATCCGCGCTTCGGTTGCTGGTGATAAGGCTGAGAATACATATTGCGGTCTCTTTCTAAATCTACTGTTCAAGTGTGGCACTTTGCTATGCAGTTCGCGTCAATTTACTCCAGCGCCTCCTTGACTTTCCGGGCCAGCGTTTCCGTCAATGTCGGCACAGCTGCAATCTCTTCGATGGAGGCTCGTCTGATGTTGGCAACAGAACCAAAGGCTCTCAGCAGCATTCTCCTTCTTCTAGGCCCGACTCCTGGAATCTCTTCCAGCGGCGAACCGAACAATCGTTTGTCGCGCAGCTTGCGGTGGTACGAGACTGCAAATCTGTGGGCTTCGTCACGCAGTCTCCTTAAGAGAAGAAGCCCTGCCGAATTCAACGGTAGTTGAACCGGTTCAGGACTGCCCTGAAGAAAAATCAGTTCTTGTTTTTTCGCGAGTCCGATCGCTGGCAGTACGATTCCTAGTTCGTCGAGAGCCTTGATCGCTGCATTGAGTTGCCCGCGCCCGCCGTCGATCATGATGAGGTCCGGCAGCTTTGCAAACTTCGGGTTGTTCTCCTTGTAATTCTTGAATCGCCTCAGAATTGTTTCGCGCATCATCGCGAAGTCGTCTGGTGATTCCGGGTTGTACTTTATCTTGAATCTCCGGTACTCATTCTTCGCAGGCTGTCCGCCTTCGAACACGACCATCGACGCAACCGGAGCAGTGCCCTGAATGTTGGAAATGTCGAATCCCTCAATGCGTTCAGGCGGAGCCGGCAAGTTGAGTGCATCTTGCAGGGCTTGCGCTGCTTCCGCTGACCACTCCTCTTTGGCAAGCTCCTCTTGTGTGAATTGCTGTAAAGCCAACTCTGCGTTGTTAGCGGCCATCTCAACCAACTTGAGTTTCTCTCCACCTTGAGGAACGGTGACATGAACGCTTCTTCCCTTCTTGCCGCGCAACCAAGACTCGACAATAGTCCGCTCAGCAATCTCCACCGGCAGTAGAACTTCCGAAGGAACTTCCGGCGCGTCCGTGTAGTATCGCTTCACGAACTCTTCAACTGCCTCGCTTGGATTCGTTTCAGCCGCGCCGTCGAGATAGAACGTGCGTTGACCGATCAGTTTTCCTCCTCGAACATAAAACATTTGCACGGCTGCTCCACGGTCGTCTTTCACAACGGCGATCACGTCTTGATCTTTCGAGTCTCCAGCGATCACCTTTTGTCGTTCCATTACTGTCTGAATGTTTTCGATCGTGTCGCGGAGTTTCGCAGCATGCTCGAATTCGAGCGCTTCCGCGTGTTCCTGCATCCGAGATTCGAGAGACTTTATCAGCGTGTCCGACTTCCCTTCTAAGAACAGTATGACGTTGGAGATTTCACGTTTGTACTCGTTCGGCTCTGCGAGTCCTGCGCAAGGAGCCATGCAACGCTCCATGTGAAAATAGAGGCAGGGCTTTTGCACTGCGTCACCGCTCCACGACTTTCCGCAAGGAATCAGCTTGAATACTTTGTGGAGCAACTGCAAAGTATCGCGAACGGAAAAAGCACTGCTGTATGGGCCAAAGTATCGTGATCCGTCTTTCCGTAGCTTTCGCGTGAACAAAACGCGAGGAAACTTCTCCTTTGTGACGACGATGTATGGATAGCTCTTGTCGTCGCGCAAGCGCACATTGTATGGCGGCCGATGCTCTTTGATCAAGTTGCATTCAAGAATGAGGGCTTCGAGTTCGCTGTCAGTAACGATCCACTCCACATCGCGCACACGTGAAACCATCCGAGCGATCCTCGTTCCATGTTGAGACGACTTCTGGAAGTAAGATCGAACTCGGCTCTTAAGTGAGAGCGCCTTGCCCACATAAAGAACGAGCCCTTCTTCGTCCCGAAAGATGTAGCAGCCCGGCAATGAGGGGAGCGCTTTCAGTTTCTGATCGACGGCCTCACGGGCCTTTGCAGGCACTTCGATATTTTGACTCGGAACCTGGTCGCAAGTTCGCGGCTTTGATTCGGCCTAACGCCTTAACAACCTTCGTATAGAATTCAGGCGATGGGCATTGGCAAGGAAATCGAGTGGCAATTCGAAGCAGTTGACCTCGGCAGCGACATTAAGGCCGTTTGTCGAGCCGCGGAAGCTGCCGGACTGAGACTCCGCCCCCCAAAGAGAATCAGGCTACATGACCGGTTCTTTGATACGCCGGACTGGAAATTCTATCGTGCCCTTGCGTATTTGCGCATCAGAACAAAAGGCAAAACCGCAGAGGCGACCATCAAAACGTTCGGCACCATAGATCCTGGACCTCGGGTCAGAACGGAGCTTACC
Organism: Fimbriimonadales bacterium; assembly: GCA_026129745.1. Classification (GTDB taxonomy): domain Bacteria; phylum Armatimonadota; class Fimbriimonadia; order Fimbriimonadales; family ATM1; genus JAHCHL01. The sequence continues at coordinate 55,201 of JAHCHL010000012.1, forward strand.
GAGCCGCTATCAGGGGAATTGCACGAACTCCCTGGGCAAGTCGGCGAGTGCATTCGAGCTTTGGCGGGCGAATCGCCACTTCGAGAAATCTTCTCACACTCGACCACTCGCCAAGTCATTCGTGCATCCGATGGTGAAACCGAAATTGCCGAAATCGCTATCGACCACACCGTCTTCGAGAAAACTGGCAATGAGCTTAAGCGGATCGAAATTGAGTCACTCTGCGATAATAGCGAGAAGTTAGATCAATTTATCTCTGAATTGGCCTCTCAATTTAAGCCATGTGGCCGCTCGAAATTCGCCGAAGGGCTTGCATCCATGGGCCTATCGCCTGAACTGAGCCCATCGCCGACGTTGAATATCGATTCTGATTCGACGATCGGAGAATTGATTCAGGCTGCCATCAACGTCTACTCGCACCGAATGAAGGAAAGCGAACCGGCCGTTCGACTTGGACTCGATCCCGAAGCGGTGCACAACATCCGCGTTGCGACAAGGAGACTGCGTGCACTGCTGCGGCTGTTTAGAAGATTCCTGCCCGCGAGCGCAATGAGAGTTCGCAGGGAACTCGCATGGCTCGCCGATGCCCTTGGCGGAGTTAGGGATCTCGATGTGCAATTGCAGGCACTCATAGGAGTTTGCACTCAAGCCCATGTGAGCGACGAAGATAGGGCCATTATTATTGCACCGCTTGAAGCGCGCCGCTCGAAGGCACGTAAAGAGCTCTTGGATTCGTTGAACTCCGACCGCTACTCCATGCTTGTCGCAGGTCTTAATGTACTGCAGGAGCGTGCAGTGAGCAAACGATCTCGACAAAGTGCGGTTTCAGTGCTGCCCAAAGTCTTATACAGGGCATGCTCACGTGCGCTTCAAGATGGATCGCGAGTTACGAACGATTCGGTAGGGGAGCAATATCACAAGCTGCGATTGAGGTGCAAGCGACTGCGGTATGCGGCCGACGTTTCACGAAACCTCTATGGAAAACCTGCTCGCAAATTTTGCAAGGCTCTCGTAGAATTGCAAGATGTGCTCGGCCAACACCAAGACGCGCTTGTGCTAATCAAGACTTTGCATACTGTTCCAGAAGACTGGGGTTTCACGCATCATCCCACTACTTTGGATGCGATGAGAAGAATCGAGGCAGTATTGGAAAAGACAGCTATGCGATGCCGCAATCAATTCCCGAAAGCGTTCACGAGAGTCTTTGATGATGCTTGGCCCGTACTGGAGAAACGTATCCTCGATGCGATGGCGGAAGACGTCGTGCGCTCAACTCGCGAAGAGTGGATGCGCGAAAGAATTCAGTTTACTTTCGATAGAGATCTCTCCGAACGAGACTAACATTCAACTGCCGAGCGCGGCAGGCAAGTTCCAACTCGCGTCTTCCAGTCTCTTTTTTGCCGCTGACTCGTCCAAACCAAGTTGCGACATCACAATTCTAATGGCTCGCAATCGAAGCTTGTCATTCATAGGCGCCAAGTGTGTCATGAGATTGTCCTTTATCCTTCCGCACTTGGCCATTGCTGCCACGCTGATCATGTTTAGCGCCATCTTCTGTGCAGTTCCTGCCTTCAATCGAGTCGCACCAGCGATGACTTCAGGCCCAGTATCGAGGAGAATCGAATGTTCCGATTCGTGCAGAAGCGGTGCACCGGGGTTGTTTGCGATGCCAATGGTTTTCGCTCCTCGCCTCGCTGCATATCGAATCGCCTCGACGACGTATGGCGTCCTACCACTCGCTGACACACCTATGACGAGATCTGCGGGCAATCGATCGACTTGTGCTTGGACGACGGCGACACCCTCACCAATCCTGACGGGCGATGTGAGCGCTGCATTGAGATCTTTGTGTGCGGCCTCGGTGTCGTCTTCAGCTCCTGAGACCGATTGCATGAATGCGCGGCCTGCGATGAGCACTTGAAATCTGCCCGGCTCGATTCCATAGCACTGTGAGATCTCGGAGACGTCCGTTGCTGCGATTCTTCCGCTGGTGCCGGCGCCGACATATACAACCTTCCCGCCTGAAGAATAAGTCTCGGCAACCATCTCTGCTGCCACGCAGATGTCCGGTATGGCGGCCTTGACTGCTTCGACGGCCTTCTCGTCCTCCGTCGACATTTTGCGAACGATGTCGTCTGTCGCCATCGCCGCAAGACCCGCCGTGTCCGGGTGCCGCTCTTCAGTCCGCATCAGATTCCTCCGGGCGATCTCTGCTCCAAATGCAACGCGTCGGAGGTTGGGTGGTCTTCCACTAGCTTGGGCCAACCTGTCAGACTCATTATCCCCCAGGTTTTGACTCCCAGAACATGGCAAATGATATTCCGTCCGCAATTGCAGTCATGGGCCCGACTGCGGTCGGCAAGTCTGCGGTCGCAGAGCACTTGGCGCGGGCACTCGGTTGCCGTATCGTCAATGCAGACGCATTTCAGGTGTACCGAGGACTCGATGTCGGAACGAACAAGCCCGGCGCAGCGGAAATGTACGCGCTCCTGGATATCCTTGAACCCTGGGAGTCTTTCTCACTGGGGCAGTTCGTCGAGCTCGCCGAGGGCATGCTGGCGAATGAGTTCGCCTCGGGGCGGAACATCATAGTCGCAGGCGGCACCGGACTTTATGTCCGAGCGTTGTTTGAGGGCTATACCGAAATCGCCGGTAAGCCAGACCCGGACCTGCGGGCCAAGCTGGTCGAGGAGTACCATGATTTGGGCCCAGAAGCGTTCGCAAAGTCATACGGGATCGGCCCTGAGACCGTGCCCAGATCGACGATTCTGAATTCGAGGCACTTTGTGAGGCTGGTGGAACGTAGACTAGTTCCCGCGATTCATCGATCCCGCCCGCAGTTCAACGCCCGATTCTTGAAGTTTGGTCTTGAGCTGGATAAGCGCGAGCTTGACGAGCGCATCAACGCAAGAGTCGTGTCAATGGTGCAAAATGGTTGGCTCGAAGAGGTTTCGGCCCTTCGTGCTCGTGGCGCGTCGAAGGATTGGCCAGGAATGCGTGCGATTGGATATTGCCTATTGTTGGATTGCCTAAATGAAGAGATATCGTTGGACAAAGCCATCGAGGGGATTCAAGCGCAAACTCGAAGGTATGCGAAGCGGCAAATGACTTGGCTGCGTCGCGAACCTAACGTGCATTGGCTCGACGCCAACAAGGCGCCTGCGGAATTGACTGAGGAGATACTCTCAGTAGTGCAATTGAAACAAGGAGGCTGCGATGGCAAAGGCGATTAACTTGCAAGAGATGTTTCTCAATCAAGTGAGAAAAGAAGGCATCTCCGTGACTGTTTTTCTGACTGGAGGCGTTCAGATAAAGGGAATGGTGCGTGGATTCGACGCATTCACGATACTCTTGGATTCGCCAGGCAAACCGACGCAACTCGTGTATAAGCACGCTGTTTCTGCCGTTTTGCCATCTCGGCCCATTCCAGGCTATCGTCCGCCCAACGCAAGGGACTTTGACGACGAAGGTGGCGATGACCGTTCGGATGACTGAGCAATGCCCGTAATCGAATTCACGAAAATGCACGGCATCGGCAATGACTTCATCGTCATCGATGCATACACAAAAGAACCGCCGCATGGCGACTTGGTCGAACTTGCCAAAAAACTTAACGACCGCAAGTTTGGAGTCGGCGGCGATGGAGTCATTCTTATTATGCGCGGCGATTCCGCGCCCTTTCGCATGCGCATGCTGAACCCAGACGGAAGCGAAGCAGAAATGTGCGGAAACGGAATCCGATGCGTCGCACGCTACGTGAAAGAACGGGGACTAACCGACCAGTCGGTAATTCCGATTGAAACAGGTGCGGGTTTGCTCCAGTTGGGTCTGTGCGAAGGCTCGAGTGTCAGAGTCAACATGGGCAAGGCGCGAACCAATCGAGGTGCTATCCCGATGACCGGGCCCACAGACGAAGAGGCGATTGGTTTTGAGATCAAGGCAGCGGGTCAATCGTTCATAGGCACTGCGGTCAGCATGGGTAACCCCCATGTCGTGATTTTTGTGAACGACGCTGAAGCCGTTCCGCTCGCCGATTGGGGCTCAGCCATCGAAATGCATGCGATGTTCCCGAATCGAACGAACGTGCATTTCGTCCAAGTGGTGTCGACTGAAAGGCTGATTCAAAGAACTTGGGAACGCGGAGCGGGCGCAACTCTTGCCTGCGGCACCGGCGCATGCGCCCTGCTTGTTGCTGCGTTCTTGAACGGTCACACGGGTCGACAGGCCACTGTTCAGCTCCCAGGTGGCGAATTGGAGATCGAATATGAAGAGAACGGGACCGTATTTATGACCGGCCCCGCAGAGTTCGTTTTCGACGGCGTTTGGGAAACGAATTAGGCGGCTTTCTTCAGAGATCCGAGATACGATTCGAGCCGATAGCGTGTTGACTCAAAGTAATCGAAGAACTCGATTCCGTAACCGGAAGCAGTCTTTCGAGTGACGATACCAAGGAATCTCCACGGTTCATCGCTGTCAGGGTCACTTGCTGAAACGGCAACAAGGCTGCCGACTTCCAACTTGTGATCGCACTGAATGTGGCAACCAAGGGAGCTGAGATCTGTAAGCGTTGACCCGACGTTCGCAATTTGGATCTCGCCGCCCTCTTCGTCGACCTGTGTCACTTCGCCTCCGATCTCAACAGGGAACCGCTCAGCGCGTCGCTTGTCGAAGTGCAGCCATGAAGCAGACTCAACGTCGACGACAAAGCTAAGCCCGTATTTCGTTACGGATCTTATTTTCCCGCTCGCATGCGCATCGCCCTCCGCGTCCCGGTGAATGAAGTTCACCGTTTCTCCGACCACCGGCTCGTAATCTTCGCCGTTCCCTGGAATGAGGAGAATAAGCGGCTCGGTCCTCTCGACTCGGACCATCCTGACGAAGGGCTCGCTTCCGCGCGTCGAGACCATCAGAAGCATGTCACCTGTTTTAATCATTGATCTCACCTAAGCCATTGAGGCTCAAATCAGATTATTGGCTTTGCCCAGGCGGTTCTTCAGTACTCGATTTCCTTCGACCGATTGCTCTCATCGCATAAGTGGCTTCTTCGAGGCCAAGAAGTCGACCCAACCACAAGAAGAGCCAAGTTCCTGCCAAGCCTAGCCCAAGCACTCGAACAAGAGAAACCGCGTTGGGGCCGAGTCCGTCACCGGACGACATGGGAATCAGGTTGGCCAGGATGCCAACCAGCGCAGCCGAGCCTGCCGCAGCGAGGCCTCCCCAAAAAATCAGCATCGCCAAACGGCGCCCATCGATTCTGCCAAGCTTTCGACGCAATGCGATCAGCAGCATTGCAAACAGGGCGATCGCTGCGATCGAAACCGAAAGTCCCAAAGAAGCGAACTGGAAGTCCATGCCTTCTGGTCGCGCCGAAGAGAACACGCCGTAGTCAAACGGCAATGTTGGCAACAAGAACGCCATTGCAACAAAGATCCCTGTCGCAACAGTCCCTAAGAGAATGGGCAACAGCGTATTCTCCATGGCAAAGAATGCCCGCATGAGAATGGGATGCGCACACCATGCGAACACTCCAATGCTGAACATGCGAAGCGCGGCTGCAACTCGAATCGTGTCGACTTCTTGGAACTTCCCATACTGATTCAGCAATCGCACGACATCTTCGCTCAGCACGAAGAGCATCGCAGACACGAACAATCCAATAAAAACGGCCGTGCGCAAGGTCTTGCTGACAGCTAGCAAAAACTTGGCCGCATCTCGTTTCGCGAACAATTCTGCCAATGTTGGAAAGATGGCAATTGCGAGTGATTGCCCGAACACACCGAGCGGCGCTTGCATGATTCTATTTGAGATATCGAGCGCAGAAATGGCACCTTGCCCATAGAATGATCCGAACCCACCCACGACGATCGCATAGACGCCCGGCAAACTCAATCCAAAGATGACAGGCAGCATCAGCTTGAACACGCTTCGAACGCCTTCGTGCTTTAGATCGAGAGAGGGAGTGTACGCTGATCCGAATCGGCGCATCGCAAAGATAGGAATCAGAAGATTGCCAATCAATGCACCAGTCAGCGCACCCCAAGCGACTGCATAGATTCCCCAGCCAGACCAATACGCGAAAACGGCCGCACCGAGAATGATTCCAATGTTGTAAATGTTCGGAGCAAGCGCTGGAACCAGAAAGTGCTTTCGGGCATTCATGGTTCCAAACATCAGACCACCCAAAAAGAACGCGATCTGTGAAGGGAGCAAGATAACGGAAAGCTGCGCTGCCTGTCTCATGACATCCGGAGGCAGCCCAGGACGCAAAACTGACATCAACGGCAACGCGAATATGGACGCAAGAACTACAAAACACAGGACGACGATGCCCATGAAAGTAGCGAGCGTGCTGAAAACTTTCCATGCCTCCTTCTCGTCGCCTGTCGTGAAGTAGCGAGTGAAAACGGGAATGAATGCCGCGCTCAGTGCCCCGCCGGCGATAAGAAAAAACAAGAGATCTGGAATGGCAAATGCCGCTACATATGCGTCGCGCTCTGATTCGAGACCAAAGTTCCGGCTGATGACCGCGTCACGGACAAGCCCAAGGACTCTCGAAAGCAAGATCGCCAAAGCCATGACGCCGCTCGCTTGAACGACAGTCATCGGCTTTGGCGGTTTTGCCACAGCCTACTCTGTAGGGCTACGCCAAGGCTCTTTCGAGAGCCTTCGCGATGTTGTCCTTGTTGGTGAAGCCGACGATCTGGTCGACCACCTTGCCGCCTTTGAAGATGAGGAGGGATGGGATGCTCATAATCCCGAACTGGGCGGCCAGTTCACCCTCTGAATCGACGTCCACTTTGTAAACGTTGACCTTGCCTGCGTACTCCTCGGCGATTTTTTCGACCTCGGGAGCAATGGCTTTGCAGGGTCCGCACCACTCGGCCCAAAAGTCGATGAGAACGGGAACTGCCGAGTTAACGACTTTGTCCTCAAATTCGGCTTGGCCTAGGGGAGATGCAACTGACATTCGGTGTAACCTCCGATGGAAATGTGATGGATCAAGATTACCCGACGACCCGTCTCTACTTGCGAAAGAGTCGCAAGTCCGGGTAACAATCCCGACCAGATTGCGTCTAAATGGCGAAATCGCTTGGGTTCGCATGCCTAAGCGGAGCAAACAGGAGGAACCAAGAAGCGTGAACGTTTGGGTTCGAAAAACGATTTTGGTGGCCGGAGCAGCGGTCACAGCGTCCTTTGCCGTAGCTGCCCCACCCGTGGAGGCAGGGCTGGCAGGCATCAAACTCTACGACACGGGCGTCGACGTGGTCAAGCGGTTTGGGTCGCCAACACACGTCATGCCGGTCGTCTTCGGCGGGGCGGCAGGCGGTGGTGGTGGCGCAGGCCAACCCGGTGGCGGTGGGTTCAGCGGTGCCGGAGCCGGCGGCGGCGGCGGTGCTGCACTCACTCCCCAGGTCGACTTCATTGCTCCACCTTTGAGCATCAGAGGCATGCAGGGTCCTTCCGCAGCTGGCGCAGCGCCGGCAGGCGGTGGTCAAGGCCCATCAGCGGCAGGCGGTCCATCCGCAGCAGGCGGCGGAGGCGGCCAGGCCGGTCAGCTTCCCGAAGGCACTTTCTTTGTTCGATGGGTCTACCAGAGAGGCGGCGGCACAAGCATCAACTTCGTGCTCAACAAGTTCAATAAGGTCGTTCAGATTGAGGCGATGGGCCTCTCTGCCAGCAACGTCCGAACGGCAGGCGGCATTCGACTCGGCTCTTCGATGCAAGATGTCATGACGAAGTACGAAACGCCCGACGCATACGATGTCGGCGGTGACTACTTCATGGTGAAGTTCTTGAGGCTCAGTCAAGTCGCGTTCCGATTCACACGCGAGACTGCGAAAATGCCCTATCGCGTGACCGGAATTGTCGTGTCTGCAGGAAAAGCCGAATAGGCCGTGAATGCATGATGATGTCGAGCAAGTTCGGACTCGGATCGATATCGTCGATCTCGTAGGCGAGCGGGTTCAACTCAAACGAAGCGGAAGTTCCTGGCGGGGTCTTTGTCCGTTCCACACGGAAAAGACCCCGTCTTTTCATGTGAATCCCCAGCGCGGCAGGTACACCTGCTTTGGATGCCAAGCGACCGGAGATGTTTTCGATTGGGTAATGCGCACGGAAAACGTCGACTTTCGAGGCGCATTGGAGATCCTCGCCGCGCGAGCGGGCATCACCCTCAGCAAGAAATCTGGACCTTCCAGCGACAACGTCGAGCGAATTCTCGACGCGTTAGAGTTTGCGGCCAAGCACTTCCAACGAGAGCTTCTTCGAAACCCACTCGCGCTTCATTACGCGCACTCAAGGGGACTCGACGAGACGACCATAGGAGCCTGGGAGATTGGTTTCGCGCCAGAAGACGCCGAGTCTCTTCCCGCGGCGCTCAAATCTGGCGGGATTCGGCTGGAAGACGCCGCTGCAGGAGGACTTCTCTCAGGTTCACCTTCTGAGGGCTATTTGCCGTTCTTTCGCGGAAGGCTGATGTTCCCCATTCGCAACGACAAGGGCCGGGTAGTCGCGTTTGGCGCTCGCGCTTTCGGCAATGACGAGCCGAAGTATCTGAATTCCCGCGACACGATTGTATTCAACAAGAGCCAAACACTATACGGGCTTCACCTCGCAAAGAAACCGCTGATGGGGCTTCGAAGCATCGTAATCACCGAAGGATATTTGGATGTGATTGCGTGCCACCGATCAGGAATCGAGACTGCAGTCGCTCCGCTTGGAACAGCCATGAACGAACGGCACGTGGAGGCGATCCGCAGGTGGGCAGATCGAGTAACCCTCCTCTATGACAGCGACAGCGCAGGGAGAAAGGCCGCGCGAAGAGCAAACGCGCTGCTCTCACCTGCAGGGCTCCAAGTGCGATTGGGCGTTCTCCCAATCGGCGCAGATCCTGATTCGCTTTTTTCAAGTCAGGGTGCCGTCGCTTTGCGAGAGGTCGTCGATGCTGCAGTCAGTCCGCTGCGCTTCGAAGTGGTTGCTTTGAGACAGGAACTTGGAGAGTCGTCCGAGGACTTTTGGAAGGAAGCGAAGTCAGTCCTCGCATCCTCGAACGATATTCTCGAAAGAGACCAACTGATCGCCGAGTTGGCTGCGACACACTCGAATGCGCGATTCGGACTACAGGCCGCAATCGACGCACTTCGCAAGGAAGTCGAGTCTCTCACTCCAAGCCGCAAAAGAAAGCAAAGCCAGATCGACTCCAACGACTCCTTGATTGAATTGCCAGCAGCGGCGGAACGAATGGTGCTTCGGTCTGCGTTGCGAACTGAGCTCCGCGAAGAAGCCATCGAGGCATTAGCAGACGATGGACTCATCGTTACCTTGCCTGGCATCGAACTCAAGTCAGCGTTGTTGTCAGTGCTTGACACCCAGCCGGAATTAGATGCGGGCGAGATCCTGCAGTCGATTCCCGAAGAGTCGAGATCGATGTTCGCATCGATGGAGCGACCGTCGGAAGGGCCCGTTACGGAACAAGCATTGAAGGAATCGATCCAGCGGCTGCGCAGAGAACGCGAGATTCGACTCAAGAAGGCTGCGCTCGAGCGGAGCATGTCGGATGAGGATCTCGTCGAATACTTCCGACTCAAAGGCCGCAGTTGAGTCTATAATCCTTATCCGTCCCAAAAGGGGGATGGAAAAAGGGGAGAGGCCCTGTGGCTGAATACGATCAGGACGTTTACGGCCTGCCAATGGCCTGGACGGCGGACGAAATGGACGAGCCGCCCCAATTCGTCGCGGATCAACCCCTTGGAACCGAAGACAGCGGAACCTCATGGATGCGAACGGTCGGCCGTGTACCGTTGTTGACTCCGGAGCAAGAGTGCCGACTTGCCCAGGCTGCCCGCAACGGATGCTTGCGCTCCAAGACGATCATGGTCGAGGCCAACCTAAGATTGGTCGTCAGCATCGCAAAGAAGTTTCAGGGAAAGGGCTTGCCCCTTTTCGATCTCATTCAAGAAGGCAACTTGGGGCTGATCCGTGCGGTCGAAAAATTCGATCCGTCGAAAGGCTATCGATTCAGCACTTACGCATGCTGGTGGATCAAACAAGCCGTCACACGAGCAATCGCCGATCAAGGCCGAACCATTCGCTTACCAGCGCATCTGATCTGTTTGCTTAATCGAATGGCGAGGGTAGCCAGCGATTTGTCTGCGCAACTCGGAAGGGCTCCCACGGATGCCGAGATTGCGGCAACGATGCGATTGAAAACCGAGCAAGTCGCCAAAATGCGATGCTATCTGTTCGAGCCAGTTTCACTCGACTCTCCCATCGCTTCCGACGGCCCGACTATCGCCGAAATCGTGTGCGCCGAGAATGAAGACGGTCCCAATGAACTGGCAGCACGGTGCATGCTCCGGAAAAGGCTCGAAGAGATGCTGTCCGATCTTGCTGAACGTGAACGAAGCGTTCTCCGACTTCGATTTGGATTGGCCGATGGCTGTCAGTACACGCTTGAGGAAATTGCGAGTTTGCTCGATTGCACTCGCGAGCGCGTTAGGCAAATTGAAAACCGTGCGCTCAGAAAGCTGCGTAGGCCGCTATACCGACAAGGCTTTACCGATTTGATCGAGTCGTGAGTACTGCGAAAAGGCGGCACCGTTGAGAAAGCCATCTCTTTCACCATCCAAAATCAGCATCTACCTCGCATGTCCAATGAAGTACCGATGGACGTACTTGGATCCGCGGGGAAAACTGTTCATTAGATCGAAGCCCTACTACTCGTTTGGTTCGAGTTTGCACGTCGTCTTGCAACGGTTCCATGATGAAGGGGACGTTGGAGTGTCGACAGTAGAAGAGGCCGTCGCAAAACTGGAAGAAAGTTGGATCACTGCTGGCTACTCGTCTCCTGAAGAAGCGGCAGAGGCTCTTGCCGAAGGGCGAGAGCTAATAGCACAGTATGTTGAGGAATATCAGGCGCGCCCCGCTACTGCAAAGACTCTTCATGTCGAAAAACAGTTTCGAGATGATCTGGGGGAATTCATATTGATCGGGAGAATCGATCGAATCGATGAACATGAGGACGGCACAATCGAGATCGTGGATTACAAAAGTGGAAGAGAGGAAACTTCTCTTGAAGAGATTCAGAACGACCTCGCCATGAACTGTTACCAATTGCTCATCAGGTCCAAGATGCCTGGCAAGAGAGTGTTGAGCACCATTGTCGCTCTTCGAACGAATCAGTCAGTAAGTTTCGAACCTTCTACTGAAGACTTGAATTGGTTTAGACAGAATCTCATTCAACTCGGCGTTGAGATTATCGAACGAGACTTCGATGAACTGAGGCCTTCTGCCAAACCGATCTGCGCGAACTGCGACTTCTTGCCTTTGTGTTTGCGGGACGAATCGTTCGCATCCGATCTTAGCGAGTTAGAAAAGGTCGAACAATCTTAGCTGCCTCTTCGAGTTTCTCCAAAGAAATGCCCGTTCGGCCCTCAAACAGTCTCACGAGAGCCGTAGTGGATACATTTCCAGTTGCCCCGGGTGCAAATGGACATCCGCCAATTCCTCCCGCACTCGAATCGAAGACTCGAACACCCATTCGCTCGGAAGCTGAGGAATTCGCGATGGCGTTTCCAAACGTGTCATGAAAGTGCATCGCAATTTTTTCAACGGGACAGATGTCGAGAGTCACTTCAAGCAGTCTAGTAACCTCTTCTGGTATCGCCTTTCCGATGGTGTCTCCGATTGAAATCTCCACACAGCCGATGTCTAACAGATCTTCAATGACTGGCACAACCGCATTCGGTTCGATCTTCCCTTCATATGGACAGTAAAACGCAGTCGACACATAGCCTCTAACCGGAACAGGCGATCTTTGCAATACAGGCCGAAAACGCTTGATCGTCTCTGCGATAGACGCCCCAACGTTCTTTTGGCTGAACGTTTCGCTCGCTGCCGTGAAAACGGAAAATTTATCGACCTTTGCTTCGATGGCGCGATCGAGACCCACTTCATTTGGAACTAGCGCAGAGTACACAACGCCTGGCACCCGTGTTATGCCACGAAAAACTTCGAGAGCGTCGGCAAGCTGTGGCACCCACTTCGGCGAAACGAACGAAGATACTTCGATCTCTGTCAGCCCGCTGCTCGAAAGCGCGTCGACGAAGGCGATCTTTGTCTCCGTGGGAATGATCGACTTCTCGTTTTGAAGCCCATCGCGCGGGCCAACTTCAACTATTTTGATCGGGTCCGCACTCATTCCAGCCTCACCAGAAGCTGCCCCAGGTCCACTAATTCGCCGGGCTTGGCTCCTATCTCCACGACCTTGCCCTCAACCTCCGCTTCGAGCCGATATTCCATTTTCATTGCTTCAAGCGTGGCGACCGTCTGCCCTGGCTCAACCGAATCTCCGACTGCAACAGAAATTGACACGACTTTTCCTGTCATGGGAGCCCGAAGCTCCAACTTTGCCAACGCTTCGTCCTGCTCCGGCAAGGTGAACATCGCCGAATAGCCGTTCCAAGCCACCCAAACGTTCAGCGCGTCACGCACAACGAACGGATGTATTACTTCTCCGTCGACGAGCAAGCTGGATGCGCCATCAGGACTCTGATAGAGTTCGACTTGACTCGGCAACTCGACTATGACTTCGCCGTTCGGTCCGATGAGCTTCATTTCATTCTCCATGCGCCGAGGCTCGACCAAACTTCTGCAGGATTGCGAATTGGGCCGCGAAATGCTGCCGCAGCTGCAATTTCCAATTCAGGCGGAACTGGCCTTTGGCCAATTTCCAATGAGTCAATTGTCGAAGTGTACGTCTCTCCATTCTTGAAGAAGTCGCTTTCGAGTAGCTGTAAGAGAAACGTCTGATTAGTGGAGATGCCGAGAATTGCCGATTCACGCAACGCGAACGTGAGTTTTTCAATCGCTTCTTCTCGGGTTTCGCCGTGCGAAATGACCTTTGCAATGAGTGAATCGTACTTGGTTCCGACGAAGCCGCCAAGGCCTGTATCCACTCGAATGCCATCCACAAAACTCTTCAAGAGTATCGGGCCAGCGCTAGGCAAGAAACCGCGATAGGGATCCTCTGCATTCAGCCTTGCTTCGATGGAGTGTCCTCTCCTGATGACCTTGTCCTGGCTCATCATCGGAAGCCCTCCTGCTATCTCGATTTGCATACGAACAATATCGAGACCTGTACATAACTCAGTTACCGGGTGCTCTACCTGCAGGCGAGTGTTGACCTCCAAGAAGTAGTATCCGCCATCTGGCCCAACAAGAAACTCGACGGTTCCGGCGTTCGAGTAACCGACGCCTTCTGTAATCTTCTTTGCGGCATCAAACAACTTCTCGCGCATTGCACTATCAATTGCAGTCGATGGCGATTCTTCAATGATTTTTTGATGCCTTCTCTGCAGACTGCACTCCCTTTCACCCAGTGCGATGGCTGTCTGTCCGTCCGCCATTACTTGAACTTCGATGTGTCGCGCAGGATGAATGTATCGTTCTACGATTAGCCTGTCATCTCCAAACGATGCTCTTGTTTCGCGTTGCGAAGTTTCGATTTCTGATCGCAAGTTATCAAGCGATAGCAACTTCTTCATTCCTTTGCCGCCACCGCCAGCAGCAGCTTTTAGCATCAGCGGTGCGCCAAGTTCTTTGGCTGCTTTTTCAATATCCGCAACACTGCTAAACGGGCCAAAACCTTCCGCGACAGGAATGCCAAACTTCTTTGCAGTTTCACGGGCAATGGACTTATCTCCGAGAGCTTCCATCGCCTCTGCCGTTGGACCGATGAAGGTGATTCCGGCATCCGCACACGCTCGTGCGAAGCCCGGATTCTCGCTCAAAAAACCATAGCCAGGATGTACCGCATCTGACTTTGTCTCCTTTGCCGCACGAATCACGTCCCCAATGTCTAAGTAGTCTGCGACTTGGGCAGAAACTTCTGCCGCCCCCACATGAGGAGATTGACAATCGTCCTCAGCGTAGATTGAAGCCGTACCGATACCCATTTCGTGGGCTGATCGGAATACTCGGCAGGCAATTTCCCCTCGGTTTGCGACGAGAATTCGTTGGATCGGAAACATTGGCGGGCGCTATTGTGGCCCAAACTCAGCAAGTTGGACTCTTGCAGTGACCGGAAAGTGGTCGGAAGGATAGCGACCTTCCGAACTCCGGCGATCAATCCCTGCGGCAAGGACGTTCCAGTGCTCTGAAACGAAGATGTAGTCGATCTTGTCGCCCTTCGTCGACCCATTAAAGGCGTGAAACGTGCCGACGTCCGTGGCATTCGGATGAACAGCTCGAAATGTGTCCTTAAACTTCGTATGACTTTCTGAATAGACCATCGCTATCGCCTTGTTGGACTCACCTGCATTGAAGTCTCCGCCATAGATGATTGGCAGGTCCTTCGCGACATCTAACATATGTTTTGCAATCATGCTCACTGACTTTTCACGAGACATTTGCGACTCGTGATCGAGATGCGTGTTGTACACAGCGATCTTTCGCCCTTGAAATTCAAGGATTGCCCAAGTGCAAATTCGCGTGACCCTGTTTCCCCAAGTCGCACTTCCAGGGATGTCCGGTGTGTCAGAAAGCCAAAACCAGCCGCTCTCAACTAACTTGAATTTGCCTTTTTTGAAGTAAATCGCAGAGAACTCACCGGACGCCTTTCCATCGTCCCGTCCACATCCAACATGCGCATAATCTGGCATCGCCGCCAAGAACTCATCGATTTGCAATTTCAATGCCTCTTGAACAAGAAGCAAGTCGGGAGACTCGTTGCGAATGACTTCAATGCAGAATGCACGCCTTAGCTCCCATCGATTGTCGCCGTCGTTGGCTGTCGCAAATCGAACATTGAAGCACATCACGTCGATGAATGAAAGAGTGGCGGCCCAGAGAAGCATGCTTCGATCATACGCCAAATTTGCCTAATTCGGTATCTTGATTCCGGCATGATAGGAGTTTTGTTCGCCTTAGGCGCAATAACGCAAAATGAACCTATGGACATCGATGACCTCCGCTGGATGGCAGGCAACTGGACTTGTGAAATCTGGGGTGGCACTTTTGAAGAGACTTGGTTTCTTCCAGCCGGAGGAACCATGCAAGGCATGGGAAGACACCTTTCAGAAGGCAATACGGGATTTATGGAGTTCATGTCGATTGAGCCAGATCCAAATGGTCTGACGATGTGGATGCTATTAGGGGCGCCGTCTAAAGGAGACAAGAAGCCCATTGGATTTCGAGCCACGAAAGTGAGCAAGAACGAATCGGTATGGGAGAATCCCGCCAACAAGTCGCCTCAAGTGATCCACTACCGCAACATTGATGAAACTGAAATGGTTTGCGAGTTGAAGGCGCCGGGCGAAGAGACACAAATCTTTCGATTCAAGCGAATCAAGTAAATGTTGCTACCACCCGCTTCACGTATTCCGAACTTTTTGTTCGCAGAGGAGATGATGGCTTACGACTTCGGCCCAAACCATCCACTGAAACCCGAACGATTGCAAAGGACAGTTTCGTTGCTGCGAGAGGAAGGAGTCGTGGAGCCCATTCGGCCAAAACCAGCGAATCGGGACGATCTGCTTCGGGTTCATTCGGAACGCTACATCGATGCGGTTGAACATGGAGTCGCCAACACTTTGTTTGGAATTGGGACGACAGACAATCCATGGGTTGAGGGCATTCATGAAAAGGCGCTTTGGTACGTGGGTGGCGCGGTTGAGGCAGCGCGAAAAGTGAAGGATGGCGACCAGCTCGCGATCAACATCAGCGGGGGTCTCCATCATGCGATGCGCGACAAGGCGAGCGGATTCTGCATTTACAATGACCCAGCGATCATGATCTCGATCTTGCGTGAAAGATTTGACAGAGTCGCTTACATTGATATCGATGTTCATCATGGCGACGGTGTCGAAGCCATCTTCGATTCCGATCCAAATGTGATGGCAATCAGCATTCACGAAAGCGGCAAAACACTCTTTCCGGGAACTGGCTTTTTATCCGATATCGGAAAAGCAGGTACCAACGTCAATGTTCCATTGCAAGCCAAGACTACCAGCGATGTATGGCTTTGGGCGTTTCGAGAAATCGTTCCACGCGCAATCGATCGATTCAATCCTCAGGCGATCGTATTGCAAATGGGCACGGATCCCCATTTTCTCGATCCGCTTGGGCACTTGCAGGTTACGGCGCAAGATTGGCTCGAAGCAGTTAGAGTCGTTCGCGACTTTGGATTGCCAGTTGCGGCATGCGGAGGGGGCGGCTACAATTTGACGACTGTCCCGCGCATGTGGGCGGCCGCTTGCATGACGCTTGCACGCATCGAAGTGCCGGAAGAGATTCCGGAAAGGTTGCAAGCTTTACTTGGCGCCAAGCACTATTTCGATCCAGACCACTCAACACCATTGCAGATTGGAATGGAGAGCGCAAAAGAAGCCGTTGAATTTCACAGGGTCAATCTAAAAGCCCTGCCGCTCGCTTGAGTCGATCGACCTCTACCTTTCCAAGCAAACGTGTTTCTCCAACTTTCAGCTTTCCAAGTGAAATTGGACCGACTTTGATGCGCCTCAACGTCAAGACAGGCGCCCCAACAATACGCATCATTTCTCTTACTTGATGCTTTCTGCCTTCATGAATCTCTACGGTTAATTGAGTCTTGTTCTTTTGTGCATCGTGTCCTATAATGACTACTTTCGCTGGGCTGGTTTTCCGGCCATCAAGCATCACTCCTCTTCTTAATCGCTCTGCTGCCTTTTCAGTAACGACACCTCTTGATTCGATCCAGTAAGTCTTCCAAACGCCATATCTCGGATGTGTCAAATGGTCGATGAGCTCGCCATCGTTGGTGAAAATCAGCAGACCTTCCGTGTTGTAGTCGAGCCTTCCTGCAGGCTTGACGTGATTGTCTATGTCAGGAAGAAGGTCTCGAACCGTGCGTCGACCTCTCGGATCTTCCATCGACGTAATGTAGCCCTTCGGCTTGTTCATCGCATAGTAGACAAGCTTCGGTTGGCGAATTGTCCGTTTGCCGATAGTGACCTTGTCGATCTCTGGGTCGATCTTGGCGCCCGTTTCAGTAACGATTTGCCCGTTCACTCGAACTTTTCCCGATGCGATGATCTCCTTGCAATCCCGACGACTCGCAACTCCGGCTCTCGCCAAGAACTTTTGCAGTCTCTCAAGCATTCGATGTTCTGCGATGAATCCTTTTTCTCGGCTTCCTCACGAAGAACGTGATCAGCACTGCAAGCCCTGCGACTATGGCAAGTGGCCAACTTCCATACTTGCCTCCAAATGATGCAGGCACAGTCGCAGCAGCAAGTATTGGCGCTTCATGCCTGGTACCGTCATCGAGCTCTACAACAAAGCGTCCAATCGCCTGGCCCTCGCTGATCGGCGCGCGCAGTTCCTGCATCAAGATGCCTGGAGAGCGTGCTTCATCGCCCCGCGAAGTCACGTACGTCAAGCTTCTACCCAATCTTCCCGGCACTGTGTTCTTGACTCCACCAACGACGGCGGCTTCCGTAATCTCTTCACCACGTTCACCGACACTCTTTCGTTCGAAGTTCGCGTAGGCCCAATCGAACAACGTGCATGTGTCTTTGAACCAATCTTCGCTCTTTAGCACGACGGTTATCAGGCGCCAGCCATTCACACTCTTGGCTCCGACGAAGCAGTGTCCGGCAGGATTTGTGTAACCTGTCTTGATCCCTTCGCTGCCCGCAACGTCTAAGAACCGATTCTTCGTTTTGAGCAACGTGTCTTGCTGGTTGACCGATCGAGTGACCGTATAGGTCTTTGCAGCCGCGGCCTGACGCACGCGCTCGTTCTTCATCGCTTCTTTGGCGATCATCGCAAGATCATATGCTGTCGTGATATGCACGGGGTCATTCAAGCCATGCGGATTGTTGAACCTGGTGTTTCGTGCTCCGCACTCTTTTGCGCGAGCATTCATCAACTCACTGAACTTCGCTTGCGAGCCAGCAATGTGAACCGCCACGGCATACGCGGCATCATTGCCGCTGCGGATCATCAGTGCGTACATCATGCCTTCGCTTGATACGCGCTCACCCGGCCTTAGGTTTAGGCTGGCCTCTTTGACGTTCTGAACGTCATTCGGCGCACGAATGATGTCCTCGGGCTTAGTGTGTTCTGCGAGAAGCAACGCAGTCATGATCTTGGTCGTGCTTGCCGGAAAACGCTGCACGTGCTCGTTCTTTCCCCACAGCACCTGTCCGCTATCAGCGTCAATGATTATTGCGCTTTGAGATTTGATCGGCGGCTCTGCCAAACCGAACATCGATGCTTGCGGCGCCACTGCGATCGCAGATGCGATGAGCATCGAAAGCACTAAGCCAACTCCTCGAGCATCGGCTGCTCCTTAATAGGCGGCAATTCCGAAATGTCTGCCAGATTGAATTGGTGGAGAAACTGCTGCGTAGTCCTGTACAGAATCGGTCTTCCCGGTGCCTGCTTTCGTTCTGCTTCTTCGATCAATCCCTTGTCGATTAGAGTTCGAAGCGCATACTCGCTTTGCACTCCGCGGATGATCTGAATTTCGGATGCGGTTATCGGCTGCTTGTATGCAACGATCGCAAGAACTTCGAGTGCCGATCTGCCGAGCCTTCGCTTTTGCGGGTTTAGAAATCTTGCAACGGCTTCTGCGTGCTCTTTGCGAGTGCAAAGCTGATAGCCGCCCGCAATTCTCACCAGTTGAAGTCCGGTTCCCGCAAGCCTTGATCCGAGTTCGTCCAGCGCGGACTGGACATCGCCCTCTTCTGCCATCGCTGCTGCGGCGAGGTCGCGAATGGTAACCGGAGATTCGGCCACGAATAGCAGGCTCTCAATCGTATTTGCGAGATCGCTCACCATCAATCTTTCGCCTTCAAGCGCAAGCAAACTTCATCCTCCTGGATTGTTATGCCGATTTGGCCGACCCGAACGAGTTCGAGTACCGCAAGAAAGACGAATACGGCGTCCAATCGGGTGTACCCTTCTTCGAGCAAGTCGCCAAATCCGCCCTCTCCACCTGCGGCATTGAGCCGTTTCAGGCAGGCTGACATGACTTCAGCAAGCGACGGCCTTGGTTTGCCGAGTGGCTTGACGTCTAACGGTGCGGCTTTGTCGAGCAAGCGCTCGAGGGCACGTGCGAGGTGCCGTGTCGTTAATGTGCTGAGATCGATCGGCGGCTCGACGACGTCTTCGGTTCCGACGGCCCTGAAAAAAAGCCGGCTGCGCTCGGTGTGCCGCACCTCAAGTTCGTCGATCGCTTGGGCGAATTCGTGGGCGGTTGGCTCCGGAAGCTCGGGAATTTCTTGCGGTGGCGGTGGATCCGCGATAGGCAAAAGCTGCCACGCTTTCCTCTCGACGAGGTAGGCCAGAGCGAGCAGCGCTGCACCGGCGGTATCGACGTCGTTCAAGCCGATGTCGTTGAGATACTCGATGTACGCCTGGCACACCGGCGTCAACGGAACTCCCGTTAGATCGATTCGGCCGTCTCTGGCCAAGTGAAAGAGTGTTGCCAGCGATCCTTGAAAGACGGGCGCGGCATCGATGTGCAGTGGTGGCGGGATGGCAATTCCTGCCGGTGAGATCGATTCTGGCTGGGGCTTGCTGCTGCTCATGGGCATTTGCGCCACACTTGCCGCCTTGTGGCAATTTGGAGGCGCCGAGCGGATTCGAACCGCTGAATGAGGGTTTTGCAGACCCTTCCCTTAGCCACTTGGGTACGGCGCCAAGATAGCAAGGTTATACCCCGCACACACCAGCCTCACCCTCGAAATTGGCCTCGAAAGAGCCTCTACCGAGGGTGATGCTCGTAATGTTCGCTCGCTACTTGGGTAAGAGTGCTGAAGTGGGCGTTTTTGCCCCTCAGGTGCACGATCAGCGCATCGAGCGCATCGACGCAGTCCATGTAGTCCCTCATGCCGATGCAGAACACGTTCTGTTCGTCGCATTGATCGAGAATCGTCCGCACTTCATCGATGCCTTTGTCCAAGTACGCGTATTTGCCGTCTGCACTCGTAATCGGAACGGTCAGGACCTTGCTGTTTCCAGGTTGACGAACATCTTCGTAACTTGGGTGGTACGGGTCGGTCGGCCCTCCGGTCCAATCCACGAACATCTTGTAATCGCTGCCACTCACAGAGCTGGAGTCGACGAGAATTCCGGCTTCTTCCAGGTAAGCCAAATCGGTCGGGCAGAGGGCAAAGCATCCCGCTCGAAAGCTTGTTGGCTTGATTCGGTGCGATTTGAGGACATCGCGCGCGATGTTAATAATGTTTCCGCGCTCTTTTGGATCCTCGACGTACCCACGGTCATTCTCAAAGTAAACGTTCATGCCGATCTCGTGCCAGCAGGGAATTTTGTGGAAGTACTCTTTGTAATAAAGGTTCGTGTTGGCTGAAGGGTCTAATTCGGAAATGTGGATGAGCCAAGTGATGGGGACGAAATGCTTTTCTGCGAGCTTTATGATGTCGTTCGTATAGCAACGACCGTGGTGGGCTGCTTTGCAGTCCACCGTCAAGGCAACCGTGTGCATGATTTATTCACCTCCAGGGAGTATTTCTGCGCCATTGTGCGTCGCCCTGATCGTAAATCTCCCTCCTGGAAGCCGCACATTCTTAAGCGTGATGCTTTTCCATTGGGGTGGCAGGTTCGGTCGCACCGAAAGGCGATAGCCATATAGCAAGGGTTTCGACGCCGAATCGGCTTGTCCTTCATCCTTTTCGATGTGAATTCCAAGGAACCCGTACAGAACTGAAAGAAGGCACCCAGCGGCGCCGGTCGCGAAGTATACGTCATCGGTGCCTCTTCTTTCGCTGAACAACATGAACTCAGGCCGGACAAAGGGCCTCCAAGAGTCCTGCCAGAGATTGTAGGCCTCGTCCTTTCGGCCAAGCCTTGCTGCGATCACGGCGTGGATGCTGTCGGACATGGCAGGTCCGTGCGGTGTGATCTTGTCTCGATATCGATCGAACAGCTTCTCCGACACAGGCCGGGGAAACGGCCATTCGAGGGGAAAGATAGACAGTACGGCCGCAGCCTGTTGGTATCCGGACACCGGGTCGCTGTCATAGGTCATCGGATCGCCTGCTCGGTTGGTGGGAATCTTGATGCGCGCAAGTTCTTGGGTCAGTTGAGATTCACCGCCTGATGCCTTGGCCAAGATTTCGCCGGATCTGATTGCAAGGAGATTTGTAACTAAGTCGTTGTCTCTAAGCTTTCCTTCGTCTGGACTGACGACACTGAGTAGCTCGAGTTGCCCGTTTCGGTCCGTCACTCTTTCTCTGAAATATTCCGCAATGCTTCGAATCAATGGCAGAGCAGCTGAACGATCGACCAATCCGAACGCAATAGCCTTGTCGAGCCACCAACTCACCCAGCCGCTGATGTGAATCGCTTCCCTAAACTCTGGCTGAGGTCTTGTCCGTCGCCAACAGAGCCCGTTTCCCATGGGATTCTCACGCGTCGACATCAGAAACGAGGATGCGCCAATCCGTCGCTCCTTTTGCGGCGGCGGGCCTTATAAGCACATAAGCGGGAAGCATCCAGGCTTCTGCGTCCCAAAAACGATGTCCGCTGTACTTGTCGCTGCTGAGCGCCATCGGAGGCATTTTTGAAGTTGGCGACATATACAAGTAAAAAAGGAACGACCGAATTGCTTGCTGGTCTTCTACCGGGCCCTCGATTTCGATGTCCGTCGACCAACGGTCGTTCCAAACTTCGCGTGATTCCGAGACTACGCCATCGAACCACTTGCTGTCATTGCTGCCGACGCTGGATGTTGTTTCGAACACAACCGTACCTGCAGGCAATTCACCTTCGAACAAGAAACCTCTACCTGACACGGTTGACTTCGGGCTTGATCTCGATGGCGACCATGAACCATTAGGGGCCTCTGACCATCGAGAGCGAAAGTTGATCAACACATCTTCTGGTTCTCCAAGAGACTTCGCCTCGGCTGAAGAAACTCTTTTTGCAGGGCATTCGAGCGTGAAGTCGCTCCAGCTTGCTGGACTATCTCCGGAAAGGTTTGCGAGTTCAGTCGGCACCCCAATCCATATTTTCAGCGAGC
This sequence comes from Fimbriimonadales bacterium, assembly GCA_026129745.1. Classification (GTDB taxonomy): domain Bacteria; phylum Armatimonadota; class Fimbriimonadia; order Fimbriimonadales; family ATM1; genus JAHCHL01. The sequence continues at coordinate 77,228 of JAHCHL010000012.1, forward strand.
GCTTTCGAGGAGAACTTAGTGTCACACGCTGAGCAACGCGCGGCGACTGCGCATGAACAATCGTCTCGATGCGAACAGCCAGATCATCAAATTTAGAATTTGTTTCAAGAAGTCCAGTTCGAAAATCCAACCGCGATTCGTATTGGGTTGGAACATCGGATAGAATCGACCGCTCATCGATCCAAACCTGCATCGATGCAGGATGCGGTATGCGAAGCAATGAGTTGTTTGACATGAGAAACGCCGGCATACTCGTTCCATCGGGAGCGCATCCGAGACCTGAATGCGAAATGCGCAATCCAAGTCGAGAGTTCGCTAAATAGGCTGGTGGGCCGGTTGGTGCAAGACTTACTGCTGCCCAAGGTTCAGCCCTTACGATAGGCTTTGGCTTGACTTCTGCCGCTGACTGTCGATCGCCTCGAGCACAACCCACGGCAAGCGGGACGAGCAACACGATCCACAAATGCCGCATATGCAAATTTTACAGCGGGTTGGCTTCCAAAAACCTTTCAGCCTCGATCGCTGCCATGCAACCTGTTCCGGCTGCAGTTACGGCTTGTCGATAGACATGATCCATGACATCGCCGCATGCAAAAACTCCGGGAATCTTTGTTTTTGTGCTGTGCGGTTCAGTCAATAGATAGCCGGAATCGTCCGAATCGAGCCACTTCGTAAACAGCGAGCTGTTTGGTTGGTGGCCGATTGCAATGAACACGCCATCTATCTCCATTTCCCAAGACTTGTCTTCGACCGTACTGGACAGTCTGACACCTGTTACTTTACGCATTGGCTCTGTCACGCCGAGAACCTCTTGCAGGCTGGCGTTCCAAATAAACTCGATTTTATCGTTTGCGAATGCCCGATCTTGCATGATTTTGCTCGCCCTCAACTGGTCTCTTCTGTGAACGACTATGACTTTCTCAGCATGTCTCGTCAGATAGTTGGCCTCTTCCATCGCGGTGTCTCCTCCACCCACCACGATCACTTTCTTTCCTCGAAAAAAGAAACCGTCGCAAGTAGCACATGCGCTCACACCAAATCCACCAAACTCCTTTTCGCCAGGAACACCCAACCACTTTGCGTCTGCTCCTGTGGCGACAATGAGAGTTGATGCCAGCACTTCCCTCTCATCTGACTTCACTCGAAAGGGACGTCCCGATAAGTCGACCTCCGTCACCATTTCGTCAAATATCCGAGTTCCAAATCGCTCAGTCTGCTTTCTAAACAGCGCCATCAGTTCAGGACCCATGATCCCGTCCGGAAACCCGGGATAGTTCTCGACATCGGTTGTTATCATTAGCTGCCCGCCAGGCTCCCTGCCCGAAAACAATAGCGGCTCCAGGTTTGCTCTGGCGGCATAAAGCCCGGCTGTGTATCCTGCCGGGCCTGAACCTACGATCACGACTTCTTCGATCTTTTCGCTCACAGATAGACTTTACTCAACTGAAGCATAGCAAGCAAAGATATCTGGCTGAATGAGGTGGAGATTCGTGTGGCACAGAGTTTGCAATGCGTGTTTCGTCGGCAGATTTCTGTCGAAAAGTAGCAGCAACCAGCCTAACCCTCCATTCGTTTGGCCGGCGTCCTCTTTCGACGTCGGCCTTCGTTTTTTTTGGTTCCCGATCTTTTGCCGGGTAACCAACTGGTCGGCGGCGGAATAGTGAATCCGGCTGAGGCGGCCCGCCACTCCCATCGCGGGAATCGCCGGTCGTCTCGCCATAGAAGCCTTGGCCTGGTCGCCACGCTTTGTGGAGAGAGACAATGGGAATATCAAGAAGAGACTTTTTCAGAACAGCAGGACTCGCTGCACTTGCGTCGTCGGTGCCGGTAGCAATCAAATCCAAAGCCAACGCTGCGCCCGTTCAGCCTCACTACCGAGTCAAGACATTTGGTGCAAACTTGAGCACCTACTGCTTTGACAAGAACAGTAGGATTCGAAAAGACCAGATTCAACAGATCAAGCGCTGGGGATTCAAGAAGCTAAGGGACAATGCCGTCCATATCAATTGGCCGCTGTACGACTTAAATCACGCGAGAGCTGTCACTCAGGAGTGCCTCGAACAGGGCATCCAGTACACCATCAATGCGGTATTCGTCAACCACGGAATCCAAAACCATCTCACCGCAGATCAGTGGGCAGCGGTACGTGCCCGATACAACGGAAACTCTGGATACGCGATGATCGCGACTGCCGCAATGGCAATCGGACTTAATAAGCAGCCATTTTGCAATTTCATCATTGATCAAGCCCAACAGCAGCGCGCCGCATATCCGCAAGGCGTGAGAATGCAGGCGTTCAATGGGCCGGAAATCGAAGGGTTCTTGCCCTGGAATATGTACGATGAAGAGTTCCGTGCGTTCTGGAGAAGCATTCAAATCGATGTCCCAGAGCAAGGCCCTGATCCTGCTCCACTAAACAGCTGGATCAAGTCGAACTACGAAAACTTCAGAAACCAAGTGAAGTCGATTTGGGGCAATCCGTGGCTCGACCGATCTACCCACATGTATGAATACATCGGGTCGTGGGGACAAAGGCTCTACGTATCGCCGGGCGCCAATGAAGATCAGCAGCCGATCATCACAGAGTGGGGTGCAAACAGAGATGAATGCCAAAATCTTGAGAACGTATATCGAACTCTACCCGTTCGCATGATCGAACACAATGCGAATGCCGGTGTACTTGTGACTGATTCGACTGGATCCTATAACATCCTTGAGATGTTTCTACATGAACCACTTGACAGAAGGTTCATCGACCTTTGGCAACAAGGAAGAACGCAATTGCTCTGGAATCCAAGGCAATACTCAGCATTAATTGCGAGCATGACCGACAACCGAGGGCACTGGGAAGTCCACAGCGGGGTCTTCATGGAGCCAAACATTGCGACAATTATTCTCGAATCCATGCAATCGCTTTCCGGGGGAAGCGGCCAGAGCGCACCACCAAGGGGAATTCTCAATCCAGGTCGCTTGCCACTCTACTCGTCAGTTCCGCACGAGTATAAGCAAGCGGCCTAACGATCCCAATCCTCCACCTCCAAGCTGACTGTCTCAACAATCTCTCCTGCAGTCAACTTGATGTGATAGCGCCCCGCAGGAATCGTTCCTGCGGGGCTGTCAGTTTTCCTTCTCAAGCACAGACAATGAAATGATCAGCGCCACGAAGGATTGAAGTCACCACCAGCACTATTTGAAACATTCTGCTGATTTGCTCCGTTCGCGCTCATCACAAAAATCTCGAAATTTGAGGTCCTATTGCTCGAGAACGCTAATTGAAGCCCATCAGGCGACCAAGCTGGGTCCCTATCGTTCGCAGCATCGTTGGTCAAGCGAACCAAGTTGGTTCCGTCTGGATTGACGAGATAGATCTCTGAATTGCCATCGCGACTGGTCTGAATGGCTATTCTGGATCCATCGGGCGACCACGCAGGATTCGAGTTTCCAGCAGCATGGATAGTTATCTTCGTCTGGTTCGTGCCATCCGCATTCATCACGTAGACTTCAAGGTTTCCGTCTCGACTGCTTGTGAAAGCAATCTTCGTGCCGTCAGGGGACCACGACGGTGCGAAATCCCCAAATGGACCGACTGTCAGGTTTGTCTGGTTCGTGCCATCTGCGTTCATCACATAGACTTCGTAGTTGCCATCGCGCTCGCTTGCGAAAGCGATTTTCGTTCCGTCTGGCGACCACGCGGGATCGAAGTCAGGACCAAGGCTGTTTGTTAGCCTCGTTTGATTTGTCCCATCCACATTCATGACATAGATCTCTTCGTTTCCATCGCGCTCAGAAACAAATGCAATCTTAGTCCTGTCAGGGGATAGAGAAGGGCTATAGTCATCGCCAGAGTGGGTAGTTAGCCTAAGAACATTGCTTCCGTCAGCATTCATTATGTAGATATCATACGTCCCGGTTCGATTGCTTTCGAAAACAATCTTAGAAATAATTCCTCCCTGCGTACATCCGCCTGCGAGCACTCCAAGCGCAAGCACAGGCAGCCAACAGTTTAGCCTTCGACAACACTCAATGTTTGGTTTCGATTTTGTATTGTTTGGATGCATATTTGGACTCCTACTTTTCCAATCTTACTGGGGCAAACTTGCACAATCAAAGCAAAACGGATTCACATCGACTATCATTCGCTCTATTTGCAACATTGGGTGATCTGCTCCTGATTAGCGCTCCCAATCTTCCACGTGCAGGTTGGCTGTCTCAACAATCTCTCCTGCAGTCAACTTGACGAGATAGCGCCCTGCGGGAACCACTCCTGCAGGGCGTCCTTGTTGCGCTCTGACGCGCAAATTCCAACGCACAACATTGATTCCAGCATTCTTTGGGCCTTGCAATTCGGCGATGGCTTCACCGAGTGAGTTAATTATCTCGATCTTCACCTCTAATCCGGCCCCTTTCGTGTAGTAGTAAATCGATGCGCCGTCCGGTGGATTTTCTCCAAGGTATCGCCGATGGCCTTGAAAGGGATCAAACATGTTCGAAATGTAATTGAACGCCAGCGCACGAGTGGGGCGGAACAAGTGAACGTCCTTTTCCATAACCCTTGGACTGAGTTGGCGAAGCGGAGTCAAGTCCGCAATGAAGATCCCGCGCCCGTGGGAACCGAGAATGAGGTCGCTCTCTCGATCGTGGATGATGAGATCCTGAATGGGTGTTGTGGGCAAGCCGTTTGTCAATCGGCTCCAGTTGTTGCCACCGTCTATGGAGATGTGGGCGCCAAGCTCAGTTCCCACGATGAGCAGATTCGGATTCATCCGGTCCTCGCGAACTACTGCAATCGGTTCGTTCGGAAGATTCCCAACGATGCTCGTCCAAGTCTCTCCAAAGTCTGTCGTTTTGAAAAGCAATGGTCTGAAATCGTCTTCACGGAAGCCGGTGTAAGCAACATATGCCGTTCCATCAGCGTGGTGGGACGCGATCACTCGGCTAACCCACCAATGGCGAGGCACACCGGCAATGTTCTGATTGACTTGTGCCCAGTTTGCCCCGCCGTCACGTGTAACCCAAAGGTTGCCATCGTCGGTTCCAGCCCATAAAATCCCAGGCTTTCGGGGCGATTCATCGATCTTCGTAATGGTGCAGTGAGGGACATTCCCGCGAATCTTTGTGGCGTCTTGCGTTGACAGGTCCGGGCTGATCGTCGTCCAGGTGTTGCCTCGATCGAGGGAGCGGTGAACCCGCTGCGATCCTGCATACACGATTCGAGAGTTGTGCGGCGAAACGACAATGGGCGTCAGCCAATTCCATCGCGAACCCTGCTCGCGCGGGCGAATGCTTCGTGAAGTCATCGTTTTCTGGTCGAACCTAACAAGCGCACCGAACTGCGAGGAAGTGTAGATTGTAAACGGGTCTTCGGGGTCGGGAACCGTATACATTCCGTCACCGCCAATGACATTGTGCCAAAACTGATTTGAAATCCCGGACTGCACACGTGTTCGAGAAGGCCCGCGCCAAACACCGTTGTCTTGGAATCCGCCCATGATGTTGTACGGCACTGCGTTGTCTGCACCAATGGCATAGAACTGGCAAATTGGCAGGTTGTTGACGAAGTCCCAAGTTTCGGCATCATCATGGCTAATGTAGAAGCCACCGTCGTTTCCGAGCAACAGCCGGCCCTTGTTGACTGGATCGATCCAAAGAGCGTGATGATCGACATGCACGAGATTCGCAATCGATCGATATGTCTTGCCACCGTCATCGCTGCGCATGAGTGGAACGCCGAGAACATATATGCGGTCTGCATTGTGCGGATCTACACGTATTTGGCTGTAATAGTAACCGCCCGGGACGGAGGTTGTGTTTACTTTTGTCCAAGTGTTGCCCGCATCATTGCTTCGATACACTTCGGGTCCGACGCGTGGAGTTCGGTTGTCGATCGTCGCATAGACAATTCTGGAGTCTTTCGGAAATATGTCGATGCCAATGCGCCCAACGTTCTCGCCTTCCGGCAATCCGCCGCTCAGCTTCTTCCAGTTCTTTCCACCATCTGTGGTCTTGTAGATTCCTGAACCAACGCCGGAATCACGAATGTTCCAAGGACGGCGAAGCCTGTCGTAAGCACCTGCATAAAGAACATTGCTGTTCTTTGGGTCCATTTGAATCTCAATGAAGCCGGTGGTCTCGTTGTCTCCCCTCAAGACCAAATTCCATGTCTGTCCGCCATCAGTCGTCTTGTAAACACCGCGTTCGCCGCCCGGCCGATAAAGCGGACCCGCAGAAGCCACGTAGACGATATTAGGATTCCTGTGGTCGATTGCAATCCGCCCAATGTGAAGGCTTTCCTTCAAACCCATATGTTGGAACGTTTTTCCACCGTCGACCGACTTGTAAACGCCATCACCCCAATGGCAGCTCCTTTGGTTGTTGTGCTCGCCTGTACCGACCCAAACGATGTCGGGATTGGACTTGGCAATCGCAACGTCCCCAAGCGACACGGTGCCGTAATTGTCGAAAATGGGAGTCCAAGTCGTACCGTTGTTAGTTGTTTTCCAAAGTCCGCCTGATGCTGCCGCGACGTAAACTGTCGTCGGCTGTGCAGTATGCGCTTCGATGTCGATTACTCGGCCGCCGACAACCGCTGGGCCAACTGAACGAAAGCGAAGGTAGCTGAGTAGTGAGTCGTTCTGTGCAGACAAAGACGTGGCGCAAGCCAACGCCATCATAAGCGCAAAGGTTATCCGTTTCATGTCCTGTTTGCTGTGCCCCTCCAAGAGCCTGCGTACTGTACCGGTTTGAATCGACCTTATGTTCCCTATGCTTTAGGCATGAATCTCTTTGAGACAACCCTTGCAGGATGTGCTTTTTCCCTCACTTCCACCTCACACGGTTGATCGAGAGTCGCCTCGGAACTTTCGACGAAAGCGAATGCGATTCCGCAATCCAGCATCGGCGAAAACACCCCGCTCGAAACTGTCCCAATCTCACGGCCTTTTCGCATAACCCGATATCCTTCTCTTGGGACAATCTTCGAACTCATTTTGATGCCGACAAGCTTTCTCGGAGGTCCAGCGGCTCGCATCGAATTGATTGGCTCCGAGCCGATGAACCGCTTGGTCTTCGAGACCACCCAGCCCAGTCCGGCTTCGATCGGGTTGATTTGATCGGAAAGCTCGTGCCCGTAAAGTGGTAGGCCAGCCTCAACTCGCAAAACGTCACGGCTCGCGAGGCCGCATGGCGCTACCCCCGAATCGAGCAATGCGCCCCAAACCTCCGTCGCATGATCGGCTGGAACAATCAATTCGAAGCCGTCTTCGCCCGTGTAGCCGGTGCGCGCGGCAAATGCGGGTGACCCAGCAATCGTCGCTTCGACCGCCGAAAACCTGGGCGTCTCCGAGATGTCGCTATCCGCCAGCGAGTTGACGATCCCGACCGCTTTCGGACCTTGCACGGCTATCATCGCCGTTTCGAACGTCTCATCGGTCAGGGAGACACTGTGGCTGTTGTGTGATTGAATCCAGGCGATGTCCTTTTCGCGATTCGATGCATTGATGACCATCCGAAAGACGGTGTCGGAAATGCGATAGACGATGATGTCGTCCACGCAAGTGCCGTTCTTGTAACAGAGCAACGAGTACTGCGATCCGCCGTCTTGCAGTTTCGATATGTCGTTTGTAGTGAGAAGTTCGAGAAGCTCGATCACGCGATCGCCGCGAAACCACGTGCGCCCCATGTGCGACACGTCGAACATGCCTGCCCCTTCTCGGACCGCTTTGCTCTCAGCGATCACACCGGCGTACTGCACCGGCATGTCCCACCCGGCGAACTCGACCATCTTCGCGCCAAGTTTCACGTGGTCTTCGTGGAGAGGGGTCTTAAGAATGACGGGCATGGTTCGAGTTTACATCCTAAACACCGGCCACTTCGTGTCCGGTACCGGCGCGTTCAGCGCCGCAGACAATGCTAATCCGATCGCGGCGCGCGTTTCGGTCGGCAGGATGATGCCATCGTCCCACATCCGCGCAGTGGCGAAATATGGCGAGCCTTCGCGCTCGTATTGCTCCCGCACCGGATCGCCGATCTCGCGCCTCTCTTCCTCCGATATCGGTCCCTTTTGCTCTTTGATCGTGATCAAGACTTGCGCCGCCTGCTCCGCGCCCATCACTGAAATTCGCGAGTTCGGCCACGAAAACAGGAATCGCGGGCCATACGCGCGCCCGCACATCGCGTAGTTTCCTGCGCCATGCGATCCGCCGATCAGAACGGTCAGCTTCGGTACTGCCGCGCAAGAGACCGCTTGCACGATCTTCGCGCCGTCTTTCGTGATGCCGCCTTCTTCGTATCTTTTTCCGACCATGAAGCCGGTGATGTTTTGCAGAAAGATGATCGGCACTTTGCGCGCAGAGCATAGTTCGATGAAGTGCGCACCCTTGAGTGCGCTTTCGCTGAACAGCACGCCGTTGTTCGCCAAGATTCCGACTTCGTATCCCATCCATCGCGCAAAACCGCAGACGAGCGTCGCGCCGTATTCGCTTTTGAATTCGTGAAAACGCGAACCGTCAACCAGTCTCGCGATCACTTCGCGCACTTCGTAGGGCGTGCGCACGTCCGGCGGGACGATTCCGTACAGTTCCTCCGCGGGATACAAAGGCTCTTCGATATCCCAATCTGGCACTTTGGCTCCGCCCGGCACGCCGGCTGGGATGGTTTCGACGATGTTTCGGACGATTTGCAATGCGTGTTCGTCGTCGCGCGCCAAATGATCCGTGACGCCGGAAACCCGTGAGTGCATGGCGCCCCCACCGAGCTCTTCCGCGCTGACCTCTTCGCCTGTCGCCGCCTTGACCAACGGTGGGCCGGCGAGATAGATCGTTCCGATTCCCGCGACAATGACATTTTCGTCGCTCATCGCCGGAACATAGGCCCCCCCCGCCGTGCACATTCCCATCACCGCAGCGATTTGCGGAATCCCCAACGCCGACATTTGCGCCTGGTTGTAAAAGATACGCCCGAAATGCTCTTTGTCCGGAAACACTTCGCTCTGCATTGGAAGAAACACCCCCCCCGAATCTACCAAGTAAATCGTCGTAAGGCGGTTTTCCATCGCAATCTCTTGCGCGCGGAGGTGCTTGCGAATCGTGAGCGGATAATACGTTCCGCCTTTCACGGTCGCGTCGTTTGCGACGATCATGCACGTCTTGCCCGAAACCGAACCGACTCCCGCCACCATTCCTGCGCTCGGTACTTCGTTGTCATAAAGCCCGTGCGCCGCGAGCATTCCGATCTCCAAAAACGCCGTCTCGGGATCCAGTAGTTTTTCGATTCGTTCGCGCGCGGTAAGCTTTCCTCTCTGGTGGTGCAGGGCCCGCGCTTTCTCGCTGCCGCCTAAACTGACCTCAGAACGCAACCTCGACAGCTCTTCCACAAGGCTCGTGTAATGCTCAGCGTTCGCCTTGAACTCGTCTGACTTCGGATTAGCCTTGCTGCGAATAGGTTCCATGCCGAGCGGTTTATACCCGTGCAATTCACCGTACCGTCGTGGCCAGATGAACGTTTAGCCTTTGACGAAACACTCAAATCTCATGTTAGGAGATCAGAATATGAATAGATTGCGATGGATTGCAGGTTCGGCAGCGATTGCAGCAGTGACCGCTTATGCCTCTTCAGGTTCATGGTGGCAAGACCCAACGGTTGGATGGGATCCGCTGCCCAGGCTAAAGACCCAACCGATAAATGGAGTTCGAATGACCGAATCTGCCTACGTTGAATACCGCGAAGCGATCCGCAAGACGGCAGGGATGGTATCCGACGGAAACGCGCAAAGGCTCGCAAACAAATACGGGCTCAACGTTCTCAATTTGACTTGGGAAGACACCGGACGATATAAGAACTCCTCGGTCGGCCCCAACATCAGCGACATGACGATCCAGGTCGGACTGCAGAATCCCCGAAGCGGCGATTTCGAAGTCACCGCTATGCCCGTCATTCGGTTCCCGAATTTCAGCGACCTGACGACCGACCTCGATCCGAGAGACTTCACTTTGCTTGTCGGAAACGAAAAAGGCCGAAACCTACAACGCATCTCTCTATACGACTTTATCGCAACTCCGACGCAATTTCTTTCCAATCCGCGCGAATGGAAATCGTCGAAGAAGACGCTCCTTGCGCCAAGGGATTCCAAAGTTCTCGTCAGCGCTCAAGCATGTTTTCTGCCCGTTCCGAAAGAAGGCATCGCAACATTCAACCCGGTGATCTTCAACTATCAATCCATGCCGGGCGATCCTGCGGTGCTGACGATTCTCGCGACACGCGAAGGAACGAGCGTTACCGTCATCGACAATCAACGCGACGCTTGGCACACAGGTTCGATGTGGGGGCAGCGCTTGTTTTTCAATAAGAATGGAATGCGCGCGAGCTTCACAGGAACGCGACTCAGCGACTTCACCGGTGATCCGGGGCGCCCGTTCGATCCTTCGAAGCAGGACGCTGCGGGAATGAACATGGTGCTGCTTATTCAAATTCCGCTAAAGCAAAAGCGCCCGATGCGCGAATTGTATGACATGGCTCCGTCAACCGCGGGCGCCGGTGGTTTCGCGGCAGCCAAATCACAAGAGCGCAGCAACGTCGAGGCTGCGGTCATCGGACACGGCGACATCGAAGGGCCGTTCACCGAAATTGATAATCTCGCCATCGAGCGCGACGACCGGTTTCCCGTTCGCGTTACGGTGCAGTTCTACAAAGCAACGTCGAACGGAGTTGTCAGCGAAGCCGACGTCCGCCAGATTCGCGATGAAATCAAATCGGTTTACGACCTCGGCGACGTGGTCGGAAGTCTGGTCACCGATGGAAACACAGGCCGACCAACCGAATACTACGGTTCGAAAGTTCAGCCGAGAAATTGGTGGGACCAGTTTTGGCGACGCTATGAGCTCTCGCATGGTGAGAGCCGGTACGACGCCATTGCGAAACTGCAAAGGCTTCTCGGAAGAAACTACATGCAACGGCCCGTGAGTGAACTCTATCTTCGAGACTTGCTGAAGAAGTAAGTATTGAGGAGGGGGACATGATCAAGGCGCAAGCAATTCGCTTGCGCCTTGACTGTTGGTTGGATCGATGAAGAAGTCACCCACTATGCCAGTGGTAATTGCCATCGCCCAAAAGGCATTGAATGTAATTCAATTGTCCATCGTGATACCAAATGTGGCTCGATGTGATATGCGCGATGGTGAACAACGGCGCAGTCAGTCCCCAGGGAGCTGTCACGGACTTGCCAAGGGTTTCATCGGAAGCGTTTGCAAGCGCATCAGTGAATGCGGCAACCGAACGCCGCATTTGGGCGGCCGCTCCCTCCTTTGTGCTGCAGTCGCTTTTCGCGGTTGCTGTCAGCTCCTCTTCTGTGGCAGGCCTGGCGTCACCTTGCAACGCGGCAGCAGTCCAATCGAGCAGTGATACGACTTCAGCAGTCATCTCGCTCGGAGGTCGGCTGCATCCTCCCATGCTCGAGTTCCATTTGTCATCTGGAATTGCGTTGATGTCAGCCAGATACATACCAAGCAATCCGTTGGTCCATCCTGCCAGAGTTGCGCGCGGGTCGATAGCGGTTGAAGTTTCGCTCATACTCAACAGTCTGGCACATGTTAGCTGCAGTCAGTTATGATCGTGTTGAGCATGATGAAAGTGCAGTGCCGCCATGCACAAGGAGGCCACCATCGAAAGAATTGCACTTGAGATTCAGCACATCGCTACGGGGTCTATAGAGCAGCCATAAAGGCTTATCGCAAGACTTGCTTGGCGATGATCAACCTCTGAATCTCGCTTGCACCCTCGCCGATCTCGGTCAGCTTCGCATCTCGCCACAGCTTCTCGATCAAGTAATCGAATGTCATGCCGCGCCCACCATGAACCTGCAGCATTCGATTCGTGACATTTCGCGCCGCTTCGCTCGCAAACAGCTTGCAGTACGAAGCTTCCTTGACGATCGGCATGCCCTGATCGTACATCCATGCGGCCTTGTGAACGAGGAGCCGCGCCGCCTCGACCTCCATCGCGCTGTCCGCGATCAGATTCTGAACCGATTGCATATCGGCAAGTCTTCGGTTGAATTGCTCCCGCTCTTTGCTGTATTCGATGCCGAGTTCGAGCGCCCGCTCGGCGATTCCAAGCGCCATTGCCCCAATCCCTACCCGGCCTCGAAACAGCAGCCCAGTGACATCCTCGAACGATCCAGGCGTGTGCCAAGCGACGGCGTTGTTCATCTTGAAATGAAGAGTATAGGACGCCGATACTCCGGTCGTCGGAATGCGGCCGAGGTCCTCGAATCCCGGCTGGTCCTTTTCCATCAAGAAGCCGCTGAGATTCTTCTCATCGAGCCTAGCAATGATGATGAACAGTTTCGCAAATCCGCCGTTCGTAATGAACATCTTCTCGCCGTTGAGATGAAAGAATTCAGGTTTATCCGGAATGGGTGTCGCTGTTGTTTTCACTCGTCTTGCATCGCTGCCGGCATCCGGTTCTGTAAGTCCCCATGCAAGTGGAATGTCACCTGACAACACGCCTGGGAGGTACTTTGCGCGCTGCTCTTCGTTGGCGAAGTGCTCAAAGTGCGCGACGCAGAGCGCGTTGATTGCCGCCACGTTCATCGACAATGCAGGATCGCCTTTAGCGATGATTCGGCACATCTCAGCATAGGTTGCGCATGAGTATCCCCGCCCGCCAAACTCTTTTGGAAGAACGCAAGAGGTCACGCCGAGTTCTGCCGTTCGCTTCCAAATGTTGTCTGGAAATGTCGACTTTTCCCATGCACGCGTGCAAGGCGCGACTTCGGTGTCGACCCAATCGGACACCGTTCTCAAAAACTGTCTCTCTTCTTCGCTGAAGTTCAATATCATCGGAAATTTCCTTGTTGGCCGCACCGATGCGGCTTCGCGCAATCTTACATGAATCTATCTCGTCGCGCCAATGACGAAGCTCATAAGCGAAGGATCTTCCTGCTCTGGCTCGACTTTGACGCTGTCGATCCGCCCCGGCCCTGACCAGATCTGTTTGACGAAATCGTCAAGAGTTTCGGCTTCAGGAGCCTGGGCGACGCACTCGACCGCACCATCGCTTCGATTCCAGACGGAACCTGCGACCCCAAATTGGATCGCGATCGATGCAACGAAGTGCCGAAAACCTACACCTTGCACTCGCCCAGTAACGACGATTCTGGCAGCGCTCACTTCAAGGAGTATGCCTTAGAAGTCTCAATGACCTCCGAGCGAATCCAACCTCGCAACTCGTCCAAGAATTCATCCTGGAGGTCGAGATTGAAGATTGAACCTGGATCAGGCTCGATGCTTTCTGCGGGGGACTGATTTGGGAAGCCAGTTTGGTGTGCGATGCCGTTTGCGACGTTCAGGATGTGCGCTGCATTTTGATGATCTTCCGCTGCGTTCGGATTGCCATGATGTTCGATCGCATTGACCATGCGATCTCCTAGTCGCCACTGAGTTGCCATGACCGCACCGACGTCGGTGGTGTCGAACCCAAGAACCGACATTTGGGCCTTTAGCTCAGGGATCGAGTGCTGGCGAACAAGCGTCAATATTTTGTCAAGTTCCGCCGGGCAATGCCGCTCAAGTCCGAGCCAGCCAATGTCGTGAAGCAAACCGATCATGTAGTACTCTTCTGCGCACTCAGGCGACACTTTCCTTGCGATGGCTCTTGCGAGAATTCCTGTTGCAAGCGAGTGTTGCCAAAACGAACCTCGATCAAAGAGTTTGCTGTGTTGAGAAGCGAGTGTCTGTTGATATGCGACGCTAATGACAATGTTGCCGACAGCCTTCATTCCCAAAACCGCGATCGCAGCGCTGACCGATTGAACGGGATGCCGCAATCCGTAGTAGCTGCTGTTCGCTGCCTTAAGAAGCTTTGCGACAATTGCCGGTTCACGTCGAAAAATGGTTTCGAGTTCCGCAGACGAAACGGTCGGGTCCGACATCTTGCGAATAACGCTCAACATCACCTGCGGCAATGCCGACAGGTTCTCGCTTCTTGCGATCCTGATCGAAAGGCTGGCCAGTTCCACCGTTCTTTATTCTCGGCAGTACTCTCCGACGGGCTTAGGCGATTTCCGCCGCTTCAGGCTCCTCTTCGGGCACTTCAGGCTCATCTCTGTCGCGATCGATTACCGCGCGCAGCGAGACCAGGGCGACCTCGATCTGGTCATCTTCTGGCTCCCGAGTCGTCAGATACTGCGTCCCAAGCCCGGGCGCAAAGGCGATATTGACCCACCTCTGGTCCCGAAACTTACCAGCAATTCTCAGCAGTTCATAGGCCGTGCCAGCGACGAACGGAATGAGCGCAAGTTCCACTAAAACGCGGACTGCTACATTGAATCCTAAGAATGCGCTCTCGCCAAGTGGATATCGAGGTACGAAGGTGAAAAAAGCAAGGGAGAGAATGATGACGATGATTGCGAAGCTTGTTCCGCACCTCGGATGGAGCCGTGTCTGCCTCTTACAATGATCGAGCGTCAATGGCTCATCGTTTTCAAGCGCGTTGATCGCCTTGTGTTCCGCGCCGTGATACTTATAAATTTCGCGAATGTCTTTCATTAAGCCAATGAGGCCGATGTATGCAAGAAAGATGACGATCTTGACGCACTCCGCAATGAAGTTCTTCAAGGTAGAACTTTGTACTCCAATCTTTACCGACAGCTCCGCGATGTAATTGGGAAGTGCGCTAAAGAGCAACACTCCTAAGGCGAGACCAACGATCATTGTGGCGATAATCGCGTTACGCATTTTCTGAGGACTGATTTCATCCTTCTTTGGAGCAGTCGACTTAGAAGGCTGCGCCAATGACTCATGCTCAGTCGACGAATCTACTTGATCGATCTGCTCAGTATTTGGAAGCCTTTCGGCATACTCAATAACTTCACTTGACTTTTCGACTTCTGCGCCTTCCTCCGCAATATAACGCGGGTCCATTTGAATCTCCGATGAGATTCGAAGGGCACGGTTGCCCAAGAACAGAGCATCGAGGATTCCGAGGGAGCCACGAAGGAATGGAGCTTTCAGCCAGCGCTGCTTGCCTATCCAAGTCTTTTCCATGGGCTCTGTGTGGAGGACAATTTTCCCGTTTGGGGCACGGCAAGCGACCGCCCAGTGCTTGGGAGATCGCATCATGACGCCTTCGATTACGGCCTGACCGCCGTACTGGAGGTATTCGCCTTTTGGCATGAGTTATGGGAGTATATCGGTTGCAGCCTGCTTGGGCGGTAGACCGGGGAGCTCAACTGCAAAATTCAACACGGAGCAAGGCATCGCAAATTCGCCTCAATTCCTGTACAATGGATGATGAATTCACAGGAGGAATGGAATAGATGTTGAACGCGGCGTTGTGTTTGCTGACCTTGGCTTCGCCTTTCGGCTATCGGGAGAAGGTAGGACCTGTGTCTATTGAGGCTATTAGTAGGGAGATGATCGAGAAACTGCCGATCGATTCTACTGGGAACGTCGCTGATGCAATCGTGAAATACACAGCAACAAGCCAAGTCTACGGAACGAATCTTGGGCAAAGCGTAACGGGACCGACCGTTACCCTGCGCAACGGACTGACTGCTCCCAACATCGTGCTCGATTCCCGACTTGCTAAACCCGTCGAACCCATCATTCCATACGAAATGATCGAAAGAATCGAAATATTAACAGGACCGCGCTCTTCAATCTACGGTTCTTCGTCTGCGGCAGTTCACTTCATGAGAAGTCAGAGAACCCTTGCAACCGAGCTAAACCGAAGTCGTCAATCGATCAACCCTAATCTTGGCTTGCAATCAAACGGCTGGACGACCAGAACCTATGGATACGATCGAATGAAGTTTGAAATGCAATACGACTTACAAAAGGAGATTCGATTTACATCCATATCCCAACAACGCACAGAGAACCTTGGCTCTTTTACGATCCCGCTCGGTGAGTATTACGTTCCTCGTCAGAATCCGCTGATGTCGGAAACGTTCGTGCCTGATTCTCAAGCGTTCGATGGACCCGAAGGACAGAGAATCAATAGTATTGTGGGGGGCCTAAGCTTCACAAGTGAATACAAAGAGAAATTGGGTGTCGGCGGCCTAACACTTCCTTGGGCGGAATACAAGCCGGGGCTTAGAAATCAAGTGGATTTCACAAAGTACTTGGGCGACGCGACCAAGCAATACGGCACTGAATTTACGACGAACATAATGGCCCGGTCTGGGTTGGGCGTTAATCAGATCCGTGATATGTTCGAGGCAGCCACGTTGCAAGGCCAAGACATGAACAGCTTGATGTTTCCTGGCAATCCTTCCAAACTGGGAGACGTCAGGTGCGGTTCGGACTTTCACTTGCCCCCCTCCACACTACTTGTTCCTGATCGCTCTGGATACCAAATGATGTCGACGGTTGGACAACTGCGATACGACTTCCTCGGCCCAATCGCTGGAATCGACTTCCAAGACATTGAGCAAAAGGAGATTCCGACGCATTGCATCAACATGGAGTTGAAGGAGCCGGAGCCAGGGGTCAAGTTCTATCCATACTACAATCCCGATCCAGTTCTTCGCGGCTTGATGGAAATGACAGAGAAGACACGATTTCGAGGCCCTTGGCTCCAGGCGCGCACCTGGATCTACACCGACAAAGCCCCACTATCCGAGATAAACAAGCGACTGATTCCACCCATCTCAAAGAGCCGATATGTCAATGGTCTATTCGACGTAGCATCGCTTGGTGGATTTACGGAAGCTGACCTGAGCAACGCAAAGCTGTTTGAGCCGTCGTTGCTGGCATCACCATTTGCAGAAGACAGCTCGTTTGCATGGTTCGTCGCAACGATGACGAACAAACATGCCAGGCAAACGAGAACATGGCTGGAGAACACACCGAAAGAAATCACCGACCTCATTGCGTCCGATGAAGAAGACGATCGGCTCCATCTGACGCGATTGTTTGCTGCGTTATTCTTGTCGAGCAGCGCAGACGTCCGCATGGGAGCGCTTGGGCTGTTGTCCAAGCTCCAGTCCGGCACAGAGAAGCTAAAGGGGAAAGTTGGCGTTCCATATGCATCGCTCGCATCAGATGACGCTAAAGAGGTTGAGTTGGCACTGATATGCGTTGAGAAATTCTGCAGCCCGCTTCCAAAGGCGTCACTCGGAGTCTTGGCAAAGCACGGAAAGACTGATGCGATCAAAAAGAAAGCCGCCGAATTGGCAGGCCGTTGACGCGAGATCAGCTCAGTTGGGCTGTCAGTTTTCCAACTCGAAAATGGCGATTCTCGAATCAGGATCATAGAATGCAAGCCTAAATCGGTTGTCAGAAAGCGCATACTCATACAATTGCTTCGATACGTCTTGATACAAAAATAAATGGCGAGATCCGAAGTCTTTTGTAATGAGATCGAAAGTTGGATATGGGATCGGATCTTCGCCAGGCAACGACTTGCTTGTTATGTCGGATGCACCTCGCTCCTCAATCCTAAGCACGGCGAAATACAGACCCGGATCGAACGAATATTGGAAGACTGGATCCATTCCGCCGATGTAACGGTTGTGCTTGTTCCAAAAGAACGACTCTGCAAATGCTGACCAATACGGCTGAAAAACGAGCGCACCGGCCTCAGTATTTAACTTTAGCCATTCCATCGCTGGCCGCTTTCGCTCCGGATTGATCGCATACTCTTGTAGGTGCTTCTGAGAAAATGCGACACACCAAGTCGCCAAACCAGCGACCAGTATGCTCGCACCAACAGTGGCGGCTGCTCGAAACTTTTCATGTTCGATGAGTAGTCGACTCCATACAATGGCAATCAGCATCGCCGCAAATAAGACCCAGGGCTCAATACCACGCTGTGTCGAGAATGCCGTCAACATGAAGTAGCCGATCGACAGCAGCAACAACGACCACATGGTCGTAAGATCATCGCGTGGCACAGCTCTCTTTCGCACATAAACTGAGTAGAGCATCACAACAATAGTGACAGCCCATAGAACGAGGAAAGGCAGATAGATGCTTTGCCAAGCTTCCTGAGCCATTGGATAAACCTCAGTGCCAAATGCGATCGGAGCTCCTGCAGACTTAAGTCTCGCAAGATCGACAATCTGAACCTTCATCAGCTCAAGCGCGCCGAGTGGATCAGGGCGAAGAAACCACGAAGTTGCTAAACCGGCGAGAGCAGCAAGCGACTCTTTGAACAAGATCTCCCTTTCAATGGCTGTTTTTGCAACGAACACAACGACAACCAACCCCAATGCAGTCCATGAGAAGGTTTGATGAAAGAAACCGATCGCAAACGCACAAAGAGCAATTTGCCAACTAGAGGCTCTTTGAATGACAAGCATCAAAAGCAGAGCGAACAGAGGCATCGAAACAAGGCTCGGTCTAACCGCTTCGAATCGAACAGTAGTCCACGGAGACGCGAACAGCACAAGAAACGGCCACAGCCATGGATGCGCAACATTCATGCGGCGAAAGGCAAAGAACAGCAGCACCAAGAGTGCGAATGTGCAAGAGAACGAAGCTGCTTTCAACCCGACCAGCGGGTCTCCAAACTGCGCGAACGGCATGAGTGCCACATGGAATCCCCACCAAATGTCAGCACCGACTTGACCGATTACGGAGAACGCCGCCCATGGGAACTCTTGATAGAACGGCCCTTTGTCTATGTAGACCTGCGCATGCCCGAAGTGATAGAAGCTGTCTGGATCTGGAAAGTTCTTGGAAGTGAAATGAAGCAAAGCCGAAACCGCGGCCGCCACTACTATGAAGCCGACAAGCGTCAACCATGCGGGAGAGTTCACTACGTCGGCCTGGGCCGCACCCTTGCCTTTCACGAGGTGGACTTTACCACTCGTCCCGTCCGATCTCGTCAAACAAGAGGTACGGGTATCATTCCGCCGCCCCGGGCAAGCCGCCCGAACTTCAACGAAGAGGTTCTATTGCGCTATGGCCACCCTGCGTGCCGACAAGACCTACAACAAACTCGAATTTCTCAAACTAATGTTCCTCAGCCGCGAAGGCGACCGCCGGGAAGGCGTCTTGTTGCGACAATCGAAAGGTTGGTTCCAGGTGTCGGGAATGGGGCATGAAGCGCTCGCAGCAATCGTTCTGCACTTGCGCGACGATGATTACATCTTTCCTTACTATCGAGATAGGGCTCTCATGCTGCAAAAGGGCATGACGAACCTCGAACTCGCTTACGCCTATTTTGCAAAGCGCAACAGCAGCAGCGGCGGCAGACAAATGCCTGGTCACTACTCGAATCGGGACAAGAACGTTTGGAGCGTTCCGACTCCTACTGGGGGCAATCTCTTGCCTGCCGTTGGAGCAGCGTGGGGGATGCAGCTTGAAGGCAAAGACTCCGTGTCAGTTGCCACATTTGGAGATGCTGCAAGTCGCCAAGGCGAAGTGTATGAAGCGATTGCATTCGCAATGCAAGAGAGGCTTCCTTGCATCTTTGTCATGGAAGACAACAAATATGGAATCAGTACACCGACTGAAAAGTTCAATCCATATGAAATCGGCGTACTCGGAGAACGCGATCTGGTCAGAGTGGATGCACGACACCCGGACAGAGTCTTCGCTGCCGCAGGAGAAGCCGTTGCCAAAGCAAGAAATGGCGGAGGGCCGACGGTTCTCTGGTGTGAGCTCGATCGCTTGAGCAGCCACACCAGCAGTGACGATCATCGCGTGTATCGATCGCAAGAGGATATCGATGCGATGATGAAGCGAGATCCGATCGTGGTCGTTGCCCAGGAACTCATAAAAGCAGGTGAACTTACTGAGAAAGAGTGGGAAGATATTCAAGACGAAATTAAGGAGCTTGTCGACAAAGACTACATCGAAGCGGAGAACTCACCCGATCCTCGCGCCGACGAACTTTTCAAAGACATGTATGGAGAGTTGCCAATGCCCGAGCCTCCCCCCATCGAAGGTGGCAGAAAGTGGCGAATGGTCGACGCTCTCAATCATGTATTCAAAGTCGCACTCGACACCGACAAGCGCGTTGTGTTCTTCGGTGAAGATATCGAAGATCCAAAGGGCGGGGTTTTCAAACTGACAGACGGATTATCGACGGCCTACCCAGAGCGCGTGTTTAATTCCCCTCTTGCCGAAGCGACCATTGTTGGCGTCGCTTGCGGTCTTGCGTGTTATGGCATGCGCCCAGTTTTCGAACTGCAGTTCATCGACTTTGTGGGACCAGGCTGGAGCCAACTCGTCAACAATATCGCGACCATCCGATGGCGAAGCTTTGGCGAATGGCCCTGTCCAGCCCTGATCTACGCGCCGTACGGCGCATATCTTCCGGGCGGATCGCTTTGGCACAGCCAAGCGAACGAAGCAGCAATTGCGCACTTTCCTGGGATTCGCGTAATGATTCCGAGCAATCCTCAAGATGCTGCCGCAATGATGTGGACCGCACTAAAGAGTGAAGACCCGACCGTGTTTCTGATTCCTAAACACTTGTTCAGAATGAACATGGACGTGCCGGAAGAAATACCTTCAGTAGGCTTTGCAGAAGCCAACATTTTGCAAGAAGGCAACGATGTCACGATCGTTACCTGGGGCAACTGTACAGAGCAGGCGACAGAAGCAGCCGAGCAATTGCAAGGAGAAGTGTCATGTGAAGTGATCGACCTTCGATCAATCGTGCCATGGGATCGGGAGACGATTGCCACATCGATCGAAAAGACGGGTCGCCTTGTCATTGTCCAAGAAGACACAGAATCTTGCAGCGTTGGACAAATGATCATTCAATCACTGACTTCGGATCCTGAGACTTGGGGGTCTTTCATTTCTCCTCCGCAGCTTGTATCAAAGGGAGACGTTCACATTGGATTCAATCCAATTTACGAATACGCAGCCTTGCCGGATACTGAACGTGTAGTTGCAGCTTGCAGGCTCGTCATGGAGTCGTGATCGAACTTTCGTCTCAATGTATATCGTCATTCGATAGCCGACGATGATTTTTGCAATTGCCGCTCTTGCATTTTCTCAGGCAAGTCTCGATGATCGAATTGCGAGCCTGTTTCCATCAGCAGATGAAATGCGATGGGCAGCAGTTCAATGGCGGACTGATCTATCAACTGCAAGACAAGAAGCCAAACGCACCGGCAAGCCGCTCTTGCTGTGGGTTACACGGGGCCAACCTTCGTGCGACGACTGCAATGCTCCATTGGAAGAGCGAACCGAAAATTTGTCGGAGTCATTCGTATTAGAAAAGATTGAGGACGATCTTATTCCCGTGCTCCTAATAACGGATCAGGTTGAACATGGACAAACACCAACTTCGGCATGGTTCGTGAAGATGGCGAAATTCGCAAATCAGCGCTTTGTTCAAGGGTTTGGCTGTGCGGGTCTCTACATTTGCGGCTACGACGGTTTTGCCCACGCGTTTCATCCGAATCGAAGCACGGATAGTTTGCATCAGTTTTTTGAAAAGGGCCTTGCTTCGTTCAAGGAGTTTCCTCCAGAAGAAACAGAGATAGTGGAAGGCGATCCGGTTCGAAGGGTCGATCCTGGAGTACTTACCGTACGAGTTCACTCGCGAATCTCCCCCCTCCCTGTTGGGGCGACTCCGGTGAACGACTCGCTCGGTCGCGACCATATGTGGCTCTATCCAGACGAAATCAGTGAAATGGCAAAGTCACGCAGACTGCCTGACACAATCATCGCTCGGCTGGCTCGTTTTCACCTGGTCGATTGCATTCGGGGGCTTCCTGACCATTGGACTGCCAACGAGATCAGGCAGTTCGACGTGACATCGACTTCGAGTTCCGACGCAATTGATTTCAGCGGCGAGTTTTGGATGCAAACCTCAGACGAAAGGCGCGGCATTCGAGGAAAGTTCGAAGGCAGAGTCAAGTTCATTGGGGAGCGTATTGCGGAATTTCGAGCCTTTGCCGACTGCACAGCTTGGGGCCACTCGAAAGGCACTTTCAGCCCGCCGCCTGGCATCTTCCCGCTCAAAATCGCATTCAAAGAAGTCGACGACCCATTGTCACGTGCCATCGTGCCGATGGGCTGGTTCGCGGGCGAAGACTACCGGAATCCAAGCATCGATTAGCCAGTTACTTGTGCTTTACAAATCCTTGGCACTCGCAATAACCACCTCGGCCCTTGCAACCGTTCGGCGTATGAATCTCGGCTCGATGTCCGCATTGACACAGTTCATGGCCTGCAACTTCCTCAAGAATGTTTGGCGACGTGCCATTGACCATGCTCACGAGAATCTTTGCGTATTTGAGCGGGACATCTTCAGTCACTTCGACTGCCGCCTCTTCGAAGACCCAGTCGACTTCGTCCACTTTGTAGCGCGTCGGCGCACCGCTGTGGAGTTCCATAATGTCCCCCACTCGGGGCAATTCTCCCGGCCAATCGGATTCCTTTAGGATCTCCTCGCCGGAACCACTATTCACAATTAGAAGGCGCATTTGGGATACCTCCCGTGCACTGCGTTCTCAATCCGGGCACCATGCCTGGATGACTTCATTATATGGCACTACGAGGCAATTACCAAGAACGTTTCTGAAAATCAGCTGGAAATTTGCACGCCCTCCTCAGTCGATGTGAATTGAACTGGGGTCAAAGTCCGGCTTTGGGTATCGCATATCCAGTGACTCCAGCAGGTCTACGATGACGGAGGCGATTAGATGATTTCGGAACCACTTCTTCTCTGCTGGCACTACGTACCACGGTGAATAGTCGGTGGAGCACTTTGACAACGCAGCTTCATAAGCGCGTTGGAACTCAGGCCATAGAGCCCTATCGTCAAGATCCTTTGGATTGAATTTCCATTGCTTCTTTGGGTCCTCTAACCGCTGCATGAACTGCCGCTTTTGATACTCGGGCGATATGTGTAGATAGAACTTGACGATGTGTGTGCCTTCATCTTCTAACAGTTGCTCAAATTGATTGATGTGCTCGTATCGCTTAGACCACCGATGCTCCGGCACGAGACTCTTAACTCTTACGACGAGCACGTCCTCATAATGAGAACGGTTAAAAATAGTAATGGTGCCTTTTCTCGGAGCGACCGAGTGAATTCTCCATAAGTAATCGTGTGCCAACTCGATAGCCGAAGGAGCCTTGAACGATGCGATATTCAATCCTTGCGCATTGACTGGCCCAAAGACGTTTCGGATCACGCTGTCTTTGCCGGCCGCATCCATCGCTTGCAACACGATGAGTAGGGAGTGCTTACCCTCGGCGTACATCAGTTCTTGCAGCTCGACGATGCGTTCGATCAGTTTTGTCGTAGCCTCTTGAGTTGCCTTTTGGTCGAGATTTCCATCGTCGTCTGTCGGAATTGCACTTAGATCGACTGCAGAGCCGTGCCTGATGCGAAAACGGTCATAGAAGCTCATGTTCGGGGCCATTATGCCCGCAGTTGAGGCGGGTAATCTCGCCTACTCATGTCCCACGAAGAGCATCAAGACATCCGAATCGGAACTCTTGCCGGAATGAATCTCGGCCCAAACTACCTGAAGCAGATTTTGCCTCATGGCTTCGAGTCATTCGAGCTGACCTTGTGGCAATACATTGGTGATATCGATCTTGAAAGACTTGCCAAGGAGTCTCTCGATGTCATTGGAGATCACGCGATCATCAGCAGCGTTGGGATCTATGGCAATCCGCTGCAAGACGAACAGACAGCTAAGGATTGGGAGACACTCATTCGCAATGCGAGACTTTTCGGATGCAACGTTGTTTGCGGTTTTGCAGGTGCATTGGAAGACCGGCCGCTGCCGGAAAGTATGCCCAAGTTCAAAGAGGTTTTCGGACACTTGGCAAGTGTTGCTGAGGGTGAGGGCGTTAAGATCGCTTTTGAGAATTGCGACATGGGTGGTACTTGGGAAAGTCCGCGATGGAACATCGCGCATGCGCCACGAGCATGGGAAATGATGTTCAACGAAATTCCCGGTGAGACGCTTGGATTGGAATGGGAGCCGTGCCATCAGATGGTTTCATTTATCGATCCGATTGCACAATTGCGAAAGTGGGTCGGGCGCATTTATCACATTCACGGTAAAGACGCAACGGTCAACCACGACATCATCAAGAGCGAAGGCATTCGAGCCGGAGTTCCGGTCGTGTGGCATCGAACGCCGGGATTTGGCGATTCGAACTGGACCGACATCCTCTCGATTCTTCGCAAGGGTGGCTACCGGGGCGCCATCGACATCGAGGGCTGGCACGACCCTGTGTATCGGGATGACCTTGAGATGACTGGTCAGGTTTACTCCCTAAACTATCTCAAATCCTGCCGTGGAGGAGCGTTTGTGCCAAATCCAGTTTAGTTCCGAATCGCACCGGCCAGCGGGGCTTTGGCGTCGATGCCGAGCCAGGCTTCTGAGATCCGGCGCGCCAGGTCCATGGCGCGATGGCTTTCGTAGTTCGTCAGAACCACGATGACGACTTGCTCTTCCGGAAAAATAAGCATCGCGGTTTGAGTGCCTTGTTGCGAGCCGGTGTGACTAATCATGCGCCGGCCTTCCAGCTGATTGACGTGAAATCCTAAGCCATACCTGGTCAGTCTTCCATCTGGTAGCGACCCGGTCGTCCACATTCGCGCAACAGAGTCTCGACTTAGCAATGTTCCGTTCAATAACGAGATGCCGAATCGTGCCATATCGGGCGCAGTCGAAAGCATTCCTCCACCTGCCCACTTATAGCTGGTGTCCGCAAAGCTCGCGTTGATCGCTTTCTTGTCGGGACCTTCTCGATAACCCTTCGCTCGATTCGGAATGATTGCCGTAGCGTCATCGAGCTTGCTCGAATGCATTCCAACGGGAACAAACACCTCATCGCGCAAGAAGTCCGGAAAAGTTCGACCACTAACGTTCTCGACAATTCGAGCAAGAACTGTATATCCGTAGGTGGTGTAGGTGTAACCGTGTCCTGGCGGATGCATGAGGGGGTCGTCTTGGAAAATCTTGAGCGATTCAAATACTGAATCATATCGCTTTGTGCTTGCAAATTCGTCGCCCTTGTAGTGTCTGATTCCTGACGTGTGATTTAGCACTTGTTCGACTGTGATCACTTGTCCCTTGTCGGGAAATTCCGGGACGTAGTGCCAGATGTCGGCCTTCAAGTCCACCAACCCGCGTTCGACCAGCCTCATGACCGCGACTGCCGTGATCGGCTTACTTATCGATGCAAGCCTGAAGAGCGTTTCCGGCTTGACTTCGGCTGGATTTTCCAGGTCCGCAAAGCCGAATCCGCTTGAATAGAGAATCCTTCCCTTCTCGGCGATTGCGACCGAGCAGCCGACAACGCCAGTCTCCCGCATATAAGCCATCGTCGCGTCGCGGACGGCAATGTCCTTCGGCGGCGAAGGAATCGTTTGACTGCCGACGACGGCGAGCAAGGCAACGAAACCCGCGAAGACGCGGGCCTGAGGGGCTCCTCTCCAGGGAATCATATGCGGCTTCTACGAAGTTTATCCCATACACCAGGGATAATCCACCACTTGGAGATCCGAAATCTTGCTCCTGAATGGATCCCCGGCGCAGTCGAACTGCAACGGGCTTGCTTTCCTCCTCCCTTTCCCGTTGAACTGCTTTGGCATCCGGAGCACTTAGCGCGGCACCTCGAAGTGTTTCCAGAGGGCCAGTTCGTCGCGATCGAAGACAACCTGGTCGTTGGCAGCGCGAGTTCGCTCGTCATTTCAGAAAAACACTATCAAAAGCATTCTGATTGGGATACGACCGTCAGTGGCCATTTTCTTGCTGCGCATGACCGGAATGGATCGACTTTGTACGGAGTAGACATCAGCGTTCATCCGGGCTTTCGCGGGCGCGGAGTTGGTCGCGCCTTATATGAAGCCAGAAAGGACCTCGTTCGTCAACTGGGTTTGGTGCGCTTCGCGACAGCGTGCCGGTTGCCGGATTTCGCGAACAGTGGTTTCTCTGATGTCGAATCTTACGTCGAGGCAGTCGTTTCTGGCGCGTTTGCGGACAGGACACTCAGCCCTTTGCTCAGATATGGGATGATTTGCATTGGCGTCGCTCACGACTACATGGATGATGAAGAATCCGGCAACGCCGCTGCGATGCTCGAATGGACACCCTAACCGTTGCCGCCGTCAACTGGAAGATTCGGCCTGCAGCGTCGGTCGAAGATTTTCGCTATCACTTCTTGAGCCTTTTGGAGCAAGTCGTCGAGGCTGAAGCAGAACTCGTCGTATTTCCGGAAAACTTCAACATCGAGCTGCTTGCCGCACACGAGTATTCCGAGCAGGAAGTGCCAGGCATTCTCAGTTCCTATGGTGGGCTCTCCGAACTTTTATCAGACGAGCTTGAAGACCTCGATCTATGGATCATCGCCGGATCGCGGCTCGTGCGCTCCGCTGACGGATTTGAGAACGCGTGCGACGTGTTTCACAACGGCGGCCTCTTCGCGGGCCGACAGTCAAAGGTCAAACTGACGACTTATGAACGAGACGTGTGGCGACTTTCTTCCGGATCGGGATTGACGCGATTTCCTGATCCTCGGCTCGCAGTGACCATTTGCTACGACTGCGAGTTTCCAGAATCGGGTCGGACTCTCACAGAGCGCGGCGTTTTGCTCCAGTGCGTTCCGGCCTTCACTGAAACAATGCACGGCTTTCATCGGGTTCGCAAGTCTTGCCACGCGAGAGCGATTGAGAACCAGGTGTTCGTCATCCATTCCTCTCTCGTCGGATCCTTGGGCAAGGAGCCTGTTCCTTTCGCGGTCGGATCCAGCGCGATCCTTGGCCCGTGCATCGAGCCATTTCCAGAAGATGGCGTACTTGCGGAATCTTCATTCAACGAAGAGGGGCTCGCTGTTGCGACACTCGATTTCAGTGCGCTTCTTGCCGCACGTGAAACTGGCGACGTTCGGAATTGGAACGACCGAAGTGCGAGTGACTGGTAAAGCAATCGATAACTGATTCTGCATTGCTTGGCTTAGGAGTTGGTTGACGTCTTGTCAATCGTTCCTGTTCAAATCGCGCGGTCGATTTGATCGCTTGTCATCTCCTGCTCGATTGCTTCCCAGCGCTAGCAGTCGAATTGAACCTGAAATCATGGCTCGTCACCGTCGTCACCGAAATCACCGCAATTATTGGATCGTTCGCCTTTTGTTGTTTTGTGATGGATTTCCGATGATTTTGCATGATGGCGTTCACATGGTATAAGGTCTTTCAACTGTCAATTGTCAACCCCTTGACAAACTTAGCCTTCGTGTGCCACAATGATAATTGCATCAGGAGCGGCCCGCAAGGGTCCGGCAACCGGGCAGGAGACGCCACGGTGCCTACGGCGAGAGCCGGATGTGCGGTCGAACGACCGAATCAGAAAGTCTCCGCCGCGAAGAGTCGCGGGGTGCCCGATGAG
>JAHCHL010000013.1 GCA_026129745.1 Fimbriimonadales bacterium
TCAAGGACCCCGACAAGTACTACTGGAACAACGTCCACGGCCCCGTCCAGCTCCTCCACCTCGCCAAAAACAAGCTCGAAAAGGTCGTCTTCAGCAGCAGCGCGGCCGTCTATGGCGAGCCTGACAGCGTCCCCATCCCCGAAAGCCACCCCACACGCCCCAAAAGCCCCTACGGCGAAACCAAACTCGTCATCGAGCGGCTCCTCGACAGCTACGCCCAAGCCTACGGAATCAAAACCGTCTCCCTCCGGTACTTCAACGCAGCCGGGTCCGACCCCGACGGCGACCTCGGCGAAGACCACGAACCCGAAGAGCACCTCATCCCCCTCGCCGTCCTCGCCGCCATGGGACTCAGGCCGCCCCTCACCATCTTCGGAGACGACTACCCGACCCCGGACGGAACCTGCATTCGCGACTACGTCCACGTCTCCGACCTCGCCGAAGCCCACCTCGCCGCCCTCGAAAGCGATTGCCCGCCCGTCATCAATCTCGGGTCCGGCAAAGGCCATAGCGTCCGCGAGGTCATCGCGACCGTCGAAAAGATCGTCGGCCCCGTCCCACACACCGTCGGCCCTCGCAGGCCCGGCGACCCCGCGCGCCTCGTCGCATCCAACGACCTCGCCCGCCGCGTGCTCGGCTGGAAACCCCAATACGGCCTCGAAGACATGGTCGCGCACGCCCACGCCTGGCGGCGCAAGTTTCCGAAAGGATACGCCGGTGCTCCGCGCAGCTATGTGCGGAGAAAGCCCCTCGCCAGCAAGACGAAGCCCCCCCGCAACAAAGAATAGCCACTCGGCCGCGAAGCGCAGCTGCGCCGCTACGATGCATGGCCGCTTGGCTGCGAAGCAAATGAAGCGCCCTGTTTCGCGCAATGCTTCGGATGCGAATCGGCGTCGCATTTCTTTGCCGCGCAGCCCTTAAGTTTCATCGCATAGCTGCCGATATACACGACAGAAGTCGGCGCGCGGCGATGCGGTTCGCGCTGCCGCAAGGAGGTTACGATGAGTAACTACAACAAAATGACAGACGCGCAATTTTTGCAATTTGCGCAGAACTTTTTGAACGTCGCCGAATCGAATTCGTCGGCGCTCGGACTCAACGAAGGCCAGATCGGACAAATGAATTCTGCCCTTGGCCAATATTCCACCGCGCTGACCGCACGAACGAACGCATTCGACGCGGCGAAAGCAGCGACCACGACGAAAAACACGAAAAAGCAATCGATGCTGGACCTCGTTCGCTTGTATGCGAATCAATGGCAAGCGAATCCGAGCATCAGCAACACGCTCAAACAGCAGCTCGGCTTGCCGATTCACGACAACACGCCGACTCCGCGCCCTGTGTTCACTCCGACTGACCTTTATGTTCGCACCATCTGCAGCGGCACAAACTGGCTGCGATGGAATCGCAACGGAAACTTTCCGCAGACTGTTTTCGAGATTCAATACAGCTACGACAATCCGAACAGTTGGGAATGGCTCGACGTCACAACGAAATCGGAGTTTCGACACACCGATCAGACTCCCGGCCGCGTCGTTTACTATCGCGTTCGCGCGAAACGTCCAACCGGAATCTCCGATTGGTCGAACGTCGGCGTCGCGTACGGCAGTTGGCCTCCTACGGAACTCACACTCGAAGAAGCGGCTTAGCCCGCGTTCTGTGTCCTCCTCGTTTGCGCGCCCCCCTCTTGTGGAGGGGGGTGCGTTCTCTTATCTCGTTTGTGCGGCGTTCAGCACCATCTGATAGCTGCCGACGGTCATCGCGCGCCAGAACGGATTGAACGCGAACAGAACGACGCGCCCTTCGCCGACTGGGCATTCGATGAGCGCGGCTTGGTTCGCGAGTTCGTCGGGATTCGCGAGCATTCCTGAGACGAGCAATTGGTTCGCGTTCGCGAATCGCAGCAGTACGTTCGGTCTCGGCGCTTGCGGTGTGGTCGCCCCCCCGCGATCGCTGTCGCCCTCTTCGCGCCGCGCGGTGTATTGCGCTCTTCCCTGCACGACGTCGGCGTCGGTGAGCGATCCGCGCCCGCTCGGCCGGGAGGGTGTCCCCCCTCCTCCGCCACCGCCGCCCGTCGAAAGAATGGGCAACGAGTTCGCGTTGAAATACACCGACACGTTGTCCTGATAGCCTTGCAAGATGTCGCTTTCTTGCGCGACTCTTCGGGTGAGGAACACGCCGCCCGGCGCTTGCAGCGATTGCGGCTGATTGATGCTGACGCCGCTGACGATGCCGTAATCGACCATCACCGCGCACATTCTTCCGATGGCGATGATCGTCCCCCCCTCCTGCGCGAAATTACGCAGATTGATGAGGCCTTCGAGTTCGATGCCCCCCCGAATGTCGTCGGTTGAATCAGGCCCGCCGAGGCTCTCTAAACCCGGCATGGACTTCCAAGGAATCGGCTGCCCTGTTTTCGGAATGCCGTTTACGATGCTCTGCGCGGTTCCGCGCGTTTGTGGGAGGATGATGACGTCGTACTTGCTTTTTAGGTTTGGATTGTCGCGCAGTTCATGCACAGAAGTGTATGTGTATGGCACGCCGATCATGTCGAACGCGATTCGCACCCAGCCTTCGTCCTGCGTCGATTGCCACGTGTGCACGACGGCGATTCTTCCGAGTTTGTCGCGATCGACGTTTGCATTGGGTATGCGCGCCGGCGACATTTTGCTGTCGAGGATTGCGGCGTCGGTGACGCGTGTCACGTCGAGGTCGAACAACGGCCCGAGCTGCCAACCGGTGTCGTCGTAGCTGCGCGGATCGTTCGGGTTGTAATACTGTTTGTCGAGCATCATGTCGACGAACCGCGAGTACGGCTGGTCGGATCGCACGACGATCGTTCCGCGTTTGTATTCTTTTCCTGCGACGGTCACGTCCTCGTCGAGTTGATGCATTTCGATGCCTTGCCGTTGCATCGTTTCCATGAGGATTCGCAGCTGCGCGAAGCGGTTGTCGCGCGCTTCGATGACGTACGCCGCCGGCCCTTCCTTCCACGGCTTTTGCGTTGAGCGGAGCGATTTGAGATAGAAGTTTTCCATGAACTTCTTGCGGTCCGTCGCGAATTTGTTGAGCGCGATGAGCGCGCCGCTTTGCATAAGATTTGTGTTATTGCGAATCGACCATCTCACTTGCGGGAACGGCGGGTTCGGCCTGTACCAAACGCGCTCCGTGTTGCCGGCGCTTCGCACGCCGGTGTCCGCCCCCCCTCCCGAGAACGTTTCGTAGAATCGTCCGATCGCGTTGTGTCCGTGCGCGACGGTGAAGCCGTAATTCGCGGCCCATCCGTCGTAGAATCCGTGCGTCCAGACGCCCGGCACGCCGCGCCGCGTCATCTCTCCGACTTCGGTGTACGCGAGTTCGTGCCATTCGTCGATCACGATCGGATCGAGCCACGGGTTGTATGGGCCGGTGCCGGTGCTGACGTAAAGGTACGGCACGGACTCGTGCAGGTCGTGAAACACCTGCGGCTTGTATTCGAGCCACTTTCGAGTGACCGCTTTGCTGAGTTCGAGCGTCAGCATCATTCCGTCGCGATTGCAGTCGTGCGCGACGTACTTGCCCCAATAGATGAGGGGGGGGACGGGCTTGTCGGGATTCGCTTTGCGATAGTTGTAGATGTCGACGACGCGTTCTCTTCCATCGGGATCGAGTGCGGGCGTGATCATGACGATCGCGTTTTTGCGGATGTTTTGGATGAGCGGGGACTCGCAGACCGCGAGGCGATAGAGCATCTCGATCACCATTTCGGGGGGGCCCGTTTCGCTGCAGTGCATCCCTGCGGTGAGCCAATACATAGGAATCGCTTCATCGACGAGAGCTTCTGCTTGGTCGGCGGTGATCTTTCTCGGGTCGGCGAGCAGGTTGTTGACTTCTTTGAGTCTTTCCAGGCGCGCTAAGTTCGATTCGTCTGAGATGAGCACGACCCCAAGTTCCCTGCCCTCTTCGCTGGTGCCCATGCGTTCGTACTTCACGCGGGGCGATGCGTCGGCGATTCGCTTGAAGTAGGCGAGGGACTTGCTGTATGAGGTGAGCAAATTCGGCGCGCCCACGATGTAGCCAAGATGCTCTTTCGGTGTCGGAATTCCTGGCGAGATCGGAAGGTGATCGACCAACTCCGTGAGGAAGAACGTTTCGGTCGTGTATTCGCGGATCAGGCGCGTATATTCCTCATCGATCGGTTGCGAGACCGGGGCAACGAGAAGCGCAAACATAGCGGGGATCATGTCGCCTGAATTCGATTTTGGAGAGGGGGAATCCTGCTAAAGCAGAACGCCCCCTGTCGGGGGCGTTCGGATCGATTTTGGGTGGGCTTACTTGCCCTTGCCCTTCTTTTGCGCAGGCGGGCTGCTTGATTTTGCGGACTTGCCGGGCGAGTTTTGGACGCCGGCTACCTTCTTCGCAGCCTTACCACCGTCCATTGCGGACTTCTTGTTCCCTGGCGGGCTCGCGATGCCCGGTCGGTTTTGCGACGTCACACCTTTTTGCGGCTGCTTGCCGGGTGATGACTTCCCTTTGCCTTGCAGAGCCTTCGGGCCGCTCTTGCTATCGCTAAGCCCTTTGGTTGGCTTTTGGCCCTGCTTGATTTGGGGATTTTTCGGACCGACGATCAGGGACTTCTGTCCGATTCCGCGATTGTCGGATGCCTTAGCGGACTTTCCGGGGTTGTTTACTACGATTGTGGGGCTTTGTCGCACGATCGCCCTCTCTTCCCACGGTCTGGCACTG
The DNA here is from genome assembly GCA_026129745.1 of Fimbriimonadales bacterium. Lineage (GTDB taxonomy): Bacteria > Armatimonadota > Fimbriimonadia > Fimbriimonadales > ATM1 > JAHCHL01. Next base: position 4,726 of record JAHCHL010000013.1, read on the forward strand.
ATCGTCTCAGCTGCGAAGAACTGCGCCTTCCGGGGCTTTGTTGCGTGCTGTACGATGGTCACCCTCGGCTGATTGGTGACGGTGAGATATCTCGGAGCATAGTCGTCATCATCTGCATCGAATCTGTACGCCCACTGCCCGGTGTATGGGTGGCCGTAATAGACTTCCCTGTACATGGGCTGGTAGACGTAGACCTTCTTCGGTTTTTTCGGCTTATGCACGACTACCGGGTAGTGATAGAAGGTCGGGACAACGACAACCGGCTGATAGACTGGTACCGCCACGTATGCAGGGTAAGGCTCATAGTAAACGTACCTCGCGGGGTACGGGTTACCAAAGTTGAGCCAGAAAGACCAGCCTGAGCCGGCATGGCTGCTCGAGTAGTAGCTGAGTCCTCCGGAAAGGCCCGGACTCGGGGCGTATGCTGGGACGGCTACTGTCTGTACGTGAAGCGGGGTCGCAAGGACGACCGCCGCGGCAATCATCAACGTCATTTCAAGCCTCCTTAGCTATGGTTGATAGCCACTCAAGTCCTTAGACGACCGACCGTTGGCAAGGGTTCGGCCATGTGCGGTCGGTGTAGACTGAGACCCATGAGAGGAATCGGCATCCTCGCCGGAATTGGGCTATCAGCGATCCTTCCGGCGCACGTGACGTCTCCCAAGGAGTTCTTTGGACATGAGGTTGGCGCGGACTACTACCTTTCCAATTTTCAGCAGATGCACACCTATTGGAAGAAGCTCGATGCAGAGAGCGAGCGAATGCAGCTCAAGGTTATCGGGAAGACTTCGGAGGGCCGGGACCAGATCATGGCAATTGTCACGTCACCGGCAAACTTCAAGAAACTTGAGGAATATCGCTCGATCTCCAAAAGGCTCGCCATGGTCAAAGGCTTGTCCGATTTGCAAGCGCGGGAGTTGGCGAAAGTCGGAAAAGCAGTAGTCTGGATCGATGGCGGGCTTCACTCTACGGAGACGCTCGGCCCGCAACAGTTAATCGAAACGGTGTATCGACTATTGTCGAACGACGACGAAGAGACGCTTCGGATACTCAACGATGTGATCATCTTGTTCGTTCATGCTAATCCAGATGGGATGGACCTTGTATCCAATTGGTACATGCGCGAAGAGGATCAAACCAAGCGCGCTATGAACATTCCTCGTCTGTATCAAAAGTACATTGGCCACGACAACAATCGAGATTTTTATGCGGCGACTCAGATTGAAACGCAAAATATGAATCATGTGATGTATCGCGAGTGGCTACCACAGATCATGTACAACCATCATCAGACCGGACCGGCTGGCACGGTCATGTTTGCACCGCCATTTAGAGATCCATTCAATCATCGCATCGACCCAGGTGTGATGAGCGGAATTGACTTAGTCGGTGCGGCGATGATGCAGCGCTTTGTTGCTCTCAATATGCCGGGAGTAACAACTAAGACAGGCGCGTCGTATTCCGCTTGGTGGAACGGCGGACTTCGCACTACCGCCTACTTTCACAACATTATCGGCATTTTGACAGAGACTATTGGCAGTCCAACCCCTTCTCGCATTCCATTTGTCGCAGGCCGCAGGGTGCCACAAGGAAACCTGATTTTTCCAATCGAACCAAGAGAATGGAAGTTTCGATACTCCGTCGAGTATTCCGTGCAAGCGAACATGGCCATTCTCGATCTTGCATCCCGCTTTCGGGAGAAACTATTGCTCGACATATATCAAATGGGCAAACGGCAAGTATTGCTTGGCAGCAAAGACTCATGGACAGACTTGCCTTCAAAGGTCGAGGGTGTGCGATCGATCCAAGAGCTGAGAAAGCCCGAACTTCGCAACCCCAGAGGTTTCATCATTCCATCAGACCAGCCGGAATTCCCTCTTGCACTTAGGTTCGCGAATTCACTTATGTCGACTGGAGTAATCGTGCATCGAGCTACAAACGATTTTTGGATCAGAACGACGCGGTATCCAGCTGGTTCACTTGTATTTCGCTGTGACCAGCCATTTCGCGCTCATGTCTTGGACATGTTTGAGCCACAAGATCATCCAAACGATGTGCCTGCACCCGGTGCCGCCCCCATTCCACCTTATGATGTTGCTGGATACACATACGCTTTTCAAATGGGATTCCAGTTTGATCGCATTTTGGACGCATTCGGCGGGCCTTTTGAAGAACTTAATTATCCCATTGACGTCGAGTCGATTCGGCATCAGTTCGACCCAGCAAACACATGGAGTTATCGTGACGCATTCGCACGAATGCGACGCGGCGATTCGATAACTTTAGCTGGCCGCACTGTTTCCAGAAGTCCCAAGATTGCTCTATGGGACCGCTATGGTGGCTCCATGCCATCAGGTTGGACACGTTGGATCTTTGATACTGTAGGAATCGATTATCGAGTCGTCTTCCCCGCAGAGCTCGATCAAGGCAACTTGAAGAATAAGTACGACGTTATCGTGCTTCCTTCCGGTGCGGTTCCTGCAAATCTTCGTTCTCCACAAGAGTCGCAAACTGAACGAGTTCCTGAGGAGTTTCACCATATGTTAGGGTCAATATCTCAAACAACGGTTACCAAACTAAGGGAGTTCTTGGAGGAGGGCGGAACGCTTATAGCAGTTGGTACATCGACTACTATCGCTTATGCTCTCGATCTGGGCGTGGAAGATGCTCTTAGTGAAGGTGGGAGGGCGTTGCCACGTTCTCGATTTTACATTCCGGGCTCGCTACTCGAAGTACAAGTCGACACTTCATTTCCAGTTGCTTCCGGCATGGATTCGACTGCGATGGTCATGTTTTCGAATAGTCCGACTTTCACAGTTTCCGGTTCGAATGTAAGGCCAATTGCAAGATACGGCGAAGGCAATCCACTGCGATCAGGCTGGATTCTCGGGCCGGAATACCTACAGAACAAAGTCGCAATTGCCGAGGCCGACGTCGGGAGGGGGCGACTGTTTCTGTTTGCGCCGGAGATCACGTTCCGGGGCCAGTCTTGGGGCACGTTTAGGTTGTTGTTCAATGCAATACTGTTGGCAGGAACTGCGAATTAGAGCGCTCGGCATCCCCTGTGTCTACGTTGTACTGGCACTCTTGTTTGTTGCGCTTGGGTGCCAAAAAGGACCAGAGGGAAACGTAGCGCTGCTCATCAAACAGTTGAGAGAAGTCACGGGCAATACAGTTGAGACTGAGCGGATCGTTTCAGAACTTGTCAAAATAGGCGAACCCGCCATAGAACCCCTCGTGGGATTGTTCAGTGAAGATGATCGACTCCTCATTGACGCTGCGAGCGAAGCACTGTCTCGCATTCCAGATGCAGTTCCCGTGCTTGAGCGAGTCGCGTTGGATAGGAAGAAACAAACCGATGTGCGGGCAATGGCTTGCACAACGCTTAGCAAAATGCAGGATGACCGCGCGTTTGATTCGTTGCTGTCTGTCTCCAAAGACCCGGACCCTCAACTAAGACCCTACGCAATTCGGGCACTTGGAGGCCTAAAACTTCCACGAGTATTCGATGAGCTTGTTCTCATCTTGCAATCTGGTGATAAGGACGATGCTGGAGCCGCAGGTCTTGCTCTTGGACGATTCGGTGATCGCAGGGCAACTCCGCTGATTGTGGACGAGATCAGGCAGAAGAAGGATGGACGCAGATATGCGATGATTGCCGGACTTGGGCTGCTAAGTGACCCAAGCGCTCTGCCACTTCTTGTGGAGGTTGCACGTGGAGCGGATGTGCAAGGGATGACTATGGCCATCGAGGCCATTGGCAAAATCGCTGAGGCGGGTGATGCAAAGGCGCGCGAAACTCTCATTGGAATGATCTCAGAGGTTGGATTTCCAGGGCGACTCGATGCAGTCTTGGCATTCGGCCCAATTGCAAGAGAGTCCGATCTGCCTGTGCTTCGAATTGCGGCAAGCGACGGCGAGTCTCAGATTCGGACTGCCGCACAGCGGATTGTCGACCGTCTTGAGTCCGGTCAACAGTAGAACCAAGTGCAACCAAATTCCCAGGGCGGGGGTAAGTTCTTCTGCAATGGGCGACTTGTTTTGGTTCTGCATAATTGGACTGATCGCCGGAGCGCTTGCAAAAGCGATAGTGCCGGGCACTCACCGGGAACCAAAGGGATGCTTGATGACCATGTTCTTAGGCATGGCCGGATCGATTCTTGTTGGATTCTTGATGAGGCTCCTCTTCGGAACTGCAGGCAGCGGCAGCTTTATTGGAACCATCGTTGGCGCAACGATTGGAGCTGTCCTGCTCATCATGATGTTTCGGAAGTTCTGGAAGTAGCGCAATCAACGCGGCGAATAGGTTCCTCGCATGAGCTCTTGTGAGTCATTCGAACTACTTGGTGTCATCGATTCAACACCTTGAACTTTCTCACCTTGTACTCGACTTTGGGCCATTTCAGGACTGAGCGAAGTTTGATTGCGATCTGCTCGAAGGGCCGCTCGAACGAATGCCGCGCATTCATCAGTATCGACTCTCCGATCGCCGCCTTTGGGAGCGGCCGCCGATTCGATGAGCAAACCACGGACAATAGGTCCGATTCCCCGCAAGAACAAGGAGTTGCTGCCGAACAACTCGAGGGAAACAATTTGCCCGTTTATTAGTAAGACTGCTCCGACCATCCTCCTGTCACCGGCAAGCGCCTCCATCAGCGGATCGAAGTCTGTAGCCAAAGTTGAACGAACCCATTCGCTATTTGCGGATTCCTGGACACTCGTCGATGTCGGAGACTCTGCCAACTCTTGATTCGACTCCGCAACGCTGTCCCAAACTGCGCTCTGGTCCTTGTAAACCGCCGCGTCTCTGACACTTATTGGCGCAGCCGCCGGAGAGCCTTCAAAGCTCATCGACTTGCCGTGCCACCTTCCTCTTTCGACGCAGAAAACAGAGACTCGCTTGGCGTCTTTCGGCGGCACCAGTGTGTCTTTCGCTACGATTCTATCTTGCTTTCCTCCAAGCAACACATCCCCGGCAAGCAACAGCAGAGGCTTCGGCCCCAAGTTTCGAACGAGCAGTTCTGAAACAGTTGCGCTACCTGGGATTTCTGTGATCTCCACCCAGCCGTTCTTGGTCGCTTCATGTAAGAGTACATAGTCATCAATCTCCCTTTGCACTGTGGGTTCTGCCTCATTCATAGAGAGTACCGGGACTATAGCGACGTTGCCCCGAACTACCGGACTGCCCAATGCGAGTTGATCGCTAATTGGGAACAGTTCGTGCTCAAGCGACGAGAGGGAATCTTGTTGCTCAATGCCACTGTGGCAACCGATGGCGAGTAAAGCTAAAGTTGCAATCATGACTTTCATTGTTGGAACCTCCTAAGTCAGCTTCTTCACTCGATTAGTGTCAGTCGCCCGCCCAGCCGTTCACTGTGAGATAATTGGCTGAATGATCGAGACGGGCGACCTGGGTACCACCGCTGTTTTGCTGATCGGGCTGGTCGCCATCCTCGCCGGGAGTCTCGGTTCGGCCATGGGAATTGGCGGGGGCCTCATCCTCGTGCCGGTTCTGATTTCAATTTTCTCGATCGATACAGAGCACGCGAGGGCTGCGAGCCTCATTGCTGTCTCGGTCACAAGCGTAGGCGGCAGCTTGGTTTACCTGCGGGAGGGAAGCGTCGATGCGGAAACGGGCGCGTTTCTTCAAGCTCCTACTGCAGTTGGGGCGATAGTTGGCGCTTTCATTGGTAGCTCGCTCGATCCGAACATCGTACGCGTCCTCTTCTCGGCTTTGCTATTGGCCGTAGCGGTTAGGCTCGTCATGTTGGCCCGGGCGGAGGCACGGGGAGCAGGAGAGCATGTCAACCCTTTTCTCAACCGGCATAAGTGGCTTGTCGCGTCGGTCGGCTGCTTGGTAGGGGGCATTGTCAGTTCGCTGCTTGGAGTTGGGGGCGGGATACTCTTCGTGCCGCTCTTGGGACTGGTCCTAAACAAGTCCGCTCGCGTTTCTGCAGCGACAAGCACTTATTTAATTGGGCTTACCGGTGCCGCAAGCGCGCTAATCTATGTCCGTAAGCTCACTCAATCCGGGCCTGACGAGACCTTAGTCGCACTAGCGATTCCGACTGCAATCGGCGTGTTTATTGGCTCCCAGATTGGAGCAAGAATCAGCCGACGAATTGCGGGACCGGCGATACGGTATGCGTTCTCAGGACTTATGGTCGCCAATGCTGGACTACTCATGTGGAAGGTGATTCATGGATAAAGGCCGTCAAAGAATTGCCACTTGGGTCGTACTTGCAAGCGGCTTGTTACTCTTCGTAGTGCTTTCCTTTTGGCCTGGCATGGCAATGCCAGCCATTTACACGACATTGATCACTCCATTGATTGCTGCAATTGTAATGTCCTTCGAGTTGATTCGAGAGCACAAAGGGGCCGCTGGCGCAACTCTATTGTTTTCCATCGGACTTGTGATTGCTGCAGCGTATTGGGGCGCGCGATGAACTCCTTACGAATCAAGGCGCATGCGAAAATCAATCTCGTCCTATCGGTGGGAGATAGGCGGCCCGATGGTTACCACAACATCTACACGATATTTCAGGCAGTTGCATTGCATGATACGATTGAGATCACCAAAGAGGCGACAGGATCAACGCGCGTTATCTGCACAATCGAGGAGCTATCAGGCGAAGCGAATCTTGCAGACAAGGCACTAAGACTTCTTCGAGAGTGGGTTGAAGTTCCGCCAATTCGGGTGTTTATCGACAAAAGGATACCGATTCAAGCAGGTTTAGGTGGGGGGAGCAGTGATGCGGCGGCTGTGTTGTTCGCGGTAAATGTGATGCTCGACCGTCCAGTCAGAACAAAAGATCTCTTTGTAATTGCGTCTGCTTGTGGTTCTGATGTTCCGTTCTTTCTTGCCCGCCACGCCACGAGCGTCGGTATAGGACGCGGTGATGAGCTGTCACCACTCGAACCGATTCCACCGATTCCACTTATCATTGCAAAGCCTCATGTTGGTTGTGACACAGCTTCCATGTATGCAGCCCTTTCCATTCGATCAGGAGCAAAACCACCAGCAAAGGAGTCGTTCAACGACTTTGATTCGGTGGCTCCGAGCGAAAGCGCCCATTTGATTTCAAGGCTCGGGGGCCATTTGTGTGGAAGCGGGTCAGCAGTCTGGGCGAAGGCCACAGACATGCTTCATGCAGAAAGCACAGTGATGCAATTGATTCAAGAAGGCTACTGGGCAGTTTCTACCCAAACTATTGAGACAATCGAGGGACCTGAATGGATTGCGTAGTTCTCGCTGGAGGCAGGTGCCCTCAAGATCTGCAAGATGCAACCGGGTGCGAGTTTCGTGCCGACCTTCCCATCGGCAACCGACGAATGGTAGAGGTTGTTGTCGAGGTCCTCGATGAACTTTGCGAACCCGGAGAAAGGATCATCATTGTTGGAGCGCACGTCGATGGACGCGAGTCTTTGCCGGCAGGTGGCACCTTCTTGGAGAGCCTGCGGTCCGGAATGGAATGTGCATCATCTGAACAAGTGCTGGTTGCAACAGCCGATATTCCTTATCTCACGTTGGATTCATTGCGATTCTTTATCAGCGCTACCGACGAAAGCGCTATGTTGAATTGGCCAATCGTTCCAGTATCTCTCTGCAAAGAGAGGTTTCCATCAATGAGGCGAACATCGATCAAACTAAGAGAAGGCCGTTTTACTGGGGGCAACGTCGCACTTATCCATGCAGAAAGACTCAAGCGGGTCTTTCCTCTGCTTGATAAGGTTTACGCGAGTCGCAAGAAACCGCTTCGGCTTGCTAAACAAGTTGGAATCGGCACGTTGCTATCGGTCGCCGTAGGCCAATTGGTTCCAAGCCTATTGAGCGTTGCAAATCTTGAGAACAAGATCGGCCGCTTCCTCGGGGATCGAGTTAAAGCTGTTATTTGTCCATTTGCGGAGTTAGGAACAGACGTTGACACGCTCGAGCAATACAGGGCTGTCTTATCGGACTTCAGCTAAGCTGAGGATCTGGGCTACAACACCGACAATAAAGCTCGTGAGACCTCTGTTTGATTCAGATCGCCAAGAATCAAACCGGTTCGACCGCATCCGAGCGGAACTACTGAGAACCCCAGGGGTCATCGATGCAAATATATTTGCATCGAAGCAGTTAAACGGCGAGTGCTTGGTTGTTGCCGCTTTGACGGCCCGAGAGTCGAGCGACGTAAATCCACTTGGTGTTCAGTTCGTACTGAAGCGACGGTTGCCCATTCACATGCTGCCGGATCGAATTCTCATTGTGCAGTGTGGTGACGTCGACGGACGTACCTTGCTTGCCGCTTAGTCTTCGTCATCGATGGATTCGTCTTCCGTTTCGAGCTCTTCCATAGCTTCGAGCGACTCGACCTCGATTTCTGAAACCACTTCATCGTCCTTCTCGTCGTCATCCAGATCAGCAAAAGTCGGGGAAATTCCAATTGCAGTTCCTGGGCACTCACTGCATCGAAAAGTCGCAGAAACTGAATCGAGCCAAGAAGGGACTTTCGCAACGGGTTTACCGCAAATGGAACAATTAGGCATTGGTCTTTGGTTTCTCCTCGGAGTCTTTTCGTGTCAGCGTTGCATGGGAATCTCCGTAGAAATCACGCAAGTATGCACGGTGGCTAACCAATCCATTCAAAAGGAACAAGGCTGCTGCACCGAAATAGATCCAGGGCAATCTGGGATCCAATGGGTTTGAAATGTCTTTAATTTGACCGGGGTCCCCTATGGCAGCTGGGCCTGAAACAAGTCCAACGATTCCGACAATCAAAAGTAGGAATCCGAACATAAAGTACGTGTTCCATAACCAGGACCGTGGAGTTGTTCGATTCGCTCGCCGTGACACGTTGGCAAGATTATACTCGCAGGTCAAGATTTGAACCCAAGTGCTGGCTTTGAATAGGCTCAGCGGTTGAGTCTATTGGCTCAGGCTCATCCGGCCTTTTCGTGACCTCGGTCTCGGTACCCTTTGGGGGGAGTTCCGGCACTTGAGCTCCGTATTTGTAAGCGATCAAGCGAGCTGCTGCCGGCGTGACTGGACCCATCATCTCGTCTTATAGTAGCGATATCGCTGCCTTCGTGCGCGATGCGATCGCCGCGAGTGCAGAGTCTAGGTCAGCTTGACTCCTGAGGCCGACTCTGGCAAACGAATCCCATTGCTCAGGGTGATTGATTGCCCAGCGGTTCCAAGAATCGCGGCTAACCTATCCACTGACATGAGACAGAAATCCAGAGGATCCCTGTCATCGGCGCAAGAGCTAGGGTCATGGTGGTGTCGTATCGGCCTCAGTATGCGCTCGGGTAAGTCCCAGCGTTTGCCGAGTGAGTTTCCAACCTCGGTGTGATCGAACCCAAAGGCTTTCATCTCGGCCTCTCCAATCGTGAGGTTCGACTTCCTCGCAAAGTCGGGCAACTTTGCCGTCCTGTCCGGCGAGTGAAGCACTAGCACAACCTTCCCGATGTTGTGCAGAAGTCCTGCGCAAAACGCTTCTTCTGACTGGGCTGGAAGCACAGAGTCCGCTAAGGTCTGGCTGGCAACTGCAACCGCGACCGCGTGCGTCCAAAGGTCATCGAGAGTTGAGGACGTGGCATCGTCGCTCTCGTGCCATCGCTGGGCAGTTGCGAGCAGCGCTAAGTTTCGAACACTTGCTTTTCCGAGAAGTCCAACTGCGTCACTGACCGCTGCGACTTCTCTTGGCAGCCCATAGTAGGCGGAGTTCGCCAGTTGAAGGATCTTGGCAGAAAGGGCCTGATCTTTCGAAACGGCGCTCGAAATCTGAGATGTCGAGCTGTTGAACTCTCCTGCCAGCCTTACAACCTCAAACACAGCCGTGGGAAGTGCAGGCAGATTTGGGGTCGAATCTAAGAGTCTTTCGATTTGCGTCTGGGTATCGATTTTCTGTTGATTCAGTGCCATTCCCTTTCCCGCCTATCTTGCTCCCCAGACGTACACAGTCTCGCGTCCATCACCTGAAGCGACCGAGAGCTTGCCAGTTTTGAGGTTCAGTTCACATGATCGCCCGAACTGACCTCCCACTTCTTCCGTAACGTCGGCAACCCCCATTTGGGTTAGGTCGGCCTTGGCGCCACCAATAGATCTGGCAGCGAGTCCTGCAACCAGTTCATTGCCCCCTGGATCCCTGTGTTCAGCTCCTCCGAGGACCATCGACTTCAGTCTTTCCTGCGACGCCCCTGAGGCAAGCACGAGTTGCATAAGTGACTCAATCCGATGGTCGCAGTTGGAGCCGACTTTCGCCGGCCTCTCTGGATAGGGCATATGTGCCATCCCTCCAACTTGTGCGTCGGGATCGTACACCACAACAATGACACCAGAGCCGATCGGCGGAGCCGACAGCGAACTACCTTTGGCAGCGACAGCAACGCCGCCAAATGCTACGGTTTCGTCCTGAAAACCCATTTTTGCTTCCCTGCGAGGCTTCCTATGCCTGCGTACCACGTCGTATTCCATTGTCGGCAGGAATCGGCCCCCGGTAGATACCCCGGGGCTGCAAAGCCCTGAAGTTTCAGGATTATCTGGCGTCTCGAACCTAAGATGCCTTGCGACTTGCTATCCTTGTAGTAACCATGATCAAAGCTAATTCTCGTTTGTCCTGTTGGCCAGCTTTTGTGCTAGCTACTTTGTTTTGGCTGGCGGTTGGTGGGTGCGGCCAAATGGAGGCCGAGTCCAGCCATCCAGCTGCTGAAGCCTCAGCACGCGACCTAAGCGATGCGGCAGGTTCCACCTTCATTGGCAACTCGGCCACAAAAATCTTCCATTTAGCAAACTGTAGGACGATCAAGGAGATGGCTGACTCAAATCGAACCTGGCACGAGACGATCGAGAAAGCTGAACGCAGAGGTTACCGACCTTGTAAGGTATGCAAACCGACGGAATCAGACATGGCTGCGCCAGACTGATTTCAAAGTAACCGTAAGCAACTCCGTGCGTTTAATCGAACAACAAAGAGGAGTTGCGGATCATGAAACGGCTACTTATGCTTGGTTTGGCTCTCTTGGCAATGCCCCTCACGAGCTCCATTGGCATAGGGCCAGAAAAGACCGACGTTCACGGAGTTGGCTGGTTCGACTCCTTTGACGACGCGAGGATCGAGGCAAGAAGGACAGGCAAACCAATCCTATTCCTGAGCATGTTCGGATCTCTTGGAGAAGAGATGCCCTGTGCCAATGCGCGAACTTTGCGAGCGACACTATTCCGTGACCCCAGGTTTTTGGAGCTTGTTAAGTCTGATGTGATTCCGGCTTGGGAAATGGTCCGTGCTGTCCCGAAAGTCACGATCGACCTCGGCGAGGGAGAGAAGATCGTCCGGACAGTTAGAGGAAACGCGGTTCTCTACTTATGCAATCCTGATGGCACGGTCGTGGATGCCTATCCTGGGGTCTATACGGCTGATGACTTCCTGCCAATGGTTCGCGAGTCGATTGCCGAATTGATCGGCGAAGACTTTGAAGCAGTCCGTGAATATCACAAAGCCCGGGGCCGAATACCGGAACCAACTCGAATTACTATGGGCAAAATGATGCTCGAGTCTCCAACCCTCGAACTGATTGGCGCACCAGCAACAACAGGAGCCAACGAATCGGTCGCTACAAACGACCCCGATCGACAGCGATTCATAGCGGCAGCTATGAGGTTGAGCGATGCCAGCCTCACGCCCCGCACCGTTCCTGAAGCCTTGGCGTTAGCGGCAGGACCTTCCTCGGCGATAGGCGATGCAACGGAGGTCGCCGCTGAGATTCTTCGCCGCGATTCGGAGCTAAATATGACTCGGACAAGGCCTGTCGTCCACCTGTTCTTCGCCTCGGAAAAGAGGTTGCCCACACCAATGGAAGCCAGAGACGCAATTCTTGAGACCATCCTCAAGATTCCCTACAAGGATCCATACTTCGGACTCAGGGATGTCCTTTTGCCCGGCACGCCACGCTGAATGATGTCCATCCATCCCGCCGGGAAGCACAGCTTGCCGCACCGTGCCCTACCGCCTTTCTTGACGAGTGTAGTCAAGCGATGTGAACAACGGCACACGCTGTATGCCACGATAGCGCCGTGGGCAACAGTTTCGGTCAAGTATTCCGGATAACGACGTGGGGCGAATCGCACGGTGGCGGCGTCGGGGTCGTCGTGGATGGTTGCCCGCCGATGCTCCAACTCTCGGAGTCCGACATTCAACCGGACTTGGACAGAAGGCGGCCTGGACAAAGCGGAATCACGACCCAGCGGAAGGAGTCCGACACAGTACGGATCTTGAGCGGCGTTTTCGATGGCGTCACGCTCGGGACGCCTATTTCCATGATGGTGTTCAACGAAGATGCAAGGCCCGAAGCTTATGAAGAGATGAAGCTGAAGTATCGACCGAGCCACGCCGATTACACCTATGACGCAAAGTACGGTATCCGCAATTGGCAGGGCGGTGGCAGGAGCAGTGCGAGGGAAACTGTCGGAAGAGTTGCCGCAGGAGCCGTGGCGAGGAAGTTGTTGAAGGATCGCTACGGAGTCGAGTGTGTTGCTTGGGTATCGAAGGTTGGAAAGATTATCGCGAATTGCGATATTGAGAAGGTTACAGCGAGCGAGGTCGAAGCGACCCCAATAAGGTGTCCCGATGAAACGGTTGCGGCGCAAATGATTGCCGATATTGAGAGGGCACGAAAGGAAGGTAATTCATTAGGCGGTGTTGTCACTTGTGCTATTCGTGGATGCTTGCCCGGATGGGGCGATCCCGTATTCGACAAACTTGAGGCGGATCTTGCGAAGGCAATGTTGTCGCTTCCTGCAAGCAAAGGATTTGAAATTGGTTCTGGATTCGCCGGTACTGACTTAACAGGACTTGAGCACAATGACGAGTACTACGTCGGCGATGAAGGATCCGTTCGAACTCGAACCAATCGGAGTGGAGGCGTTCAGGGAGGCATCAGCAACGGAGAGACGATTTACTTCAACGTCGCATTCAAGCCGACCGCCACCGTCATGCGTGAGCAAAACACAGTCACCAACGAGCCAAAGGACACTACATTAACTGGCCGAGGAAGACACGATCCCTGCGTTCTTCCACGTGCCGTACCGATGGTCGAGGCAATGGCCTTGCTTGTAATTGCGGACGCCGCGCTTCGTCAACGGACGGTCAAGGACTAACCTTGATCGGTTTCGTCTCTTGGCAAAACGATATGCGCAACAACCCAGCCAAACTTGTTGGTCATTGTGAAGCGTCCGCCAATCGCTTTGGCGAGGGAGTCAACGATCCGAAGGCCCAAGTGCGCGTGCGACTCGATATTAAACTTCTCCGGCAACAAATTGCCTGAATTGGCCACCCAAATGAACAGTGTTGTCTCTTTTAGAGCAATTGTGACGTCGACCCGGCCTGAGACTTCACTCGCGAAGCCGTGTTCAACAGCATTCTGAATCAACTCATTCAAAATCAGCGCCGTTTGAGTTGCTTGGTTCATCCCGATCGGGAAATCATCACCGAACACTTCAATCCTCAAGGGACGATTCGGATGGAGCAGCGCTTGCTGTTGGTGCCCTGCCAAGGTTTCTGCCACTGTCTTGATGCCAACGCGATCAAGGTCTTCCCGTGACAAGAGATCGTGAACACTTGCAATTGCGGAAACTCTGTTGACGGTGTCGCTGACCACTTCCTCAACCGACTTCTCGCCTACGTCATTTAGCTGGAGCCGCAATAGGCTGACGACTTGCTGCAGGCTGTTCTTCACTCTGTGATGCATTTCCTGCATGAGGGTCGTCCGCACTTGTAACTTGGCATGCTCGATTGCAATTGCTGCTTGCTTAGCAAGTGCTTCAAGGGCCTGAATCTCGACGCGCGAAAAGGTGTGGACATCTTCCGTGTAGCAAGTCATTACCCCGATTGCCTTGTCGCGGATCAGCAATGGCACACAAGCCATAGACCTTAATCCTTGTTCTTCAGCCATGTCTGCACCGATATAATCTGGCGAAGCAAGAACATCATCACTGGTCAAGGTTCTTTTCTCCACAACTGCTCTGCCTGCAAAGCTCTCACCTACTTGGATGCTTCGTTTCTTTCGATATGCGTAATGCGTCGATTGCGTCGCACGGAGGATTAGTTCTCCTCTGACTTCATCGAGCAACCGAACTGTTACAACTTTGTAGTTGAGCCTTTCGGCTGTAAATGAGACCAGGAGTTGTAAAATTTCTTCGAGATACGGACTTCCTGAAATTAGCTCGGTGACTTCCGTTACGGCTCGGTATCGTTCCGCACGCGTTTCAAGAATCGCTTCCCTGGATCGCTGATGGATAGCTCTTGCGACTAGTTCAGCAATTCGTGCTAACACATCAGCTTCTCGTGCAGCGTATCCATACTGCCTTCGTGTACGGATGTTTACGACTCCGACAAGCTCGCCTCTGGCGATCAATGGTACGCAAAGCAGACTTTGAAAAGATCTTTCTTCAAGCCCTGGATAGTCAAGAAAGCGAGCGTCTTCCCACGGTTGCCTTCGAATCGCAACGGCACGACGGTGCCTAGCAGCCCACCCGGTCAGTCCCTGCCCTAGCTTTATGGACACCCTTCCAACCTTTTCAGGTTCGTAGGTGTCAGCTTCTAATACTAGCGTTTCGCCATCAGGTTGAAGCATCAGAAATTGAGCGGCATCGGTTCGCGTTACTTGTCGAACGATCTCGGCAATCTCGCCAAGTGCTGCAGCCCCCGGCTCACTATTTGCGAGTACACGACCAATTCGTTCAAGCGCTTCTACCGTGTCGGCTTCTTGACGTAGCTCGGCTCTGAGACTATGAAGCGTATCGTCCTTCGCTCGTCCAGACTTATCTCGAGTAGGCCACGGGCGCCTGAATGCTTTTCCCATTACCTTTTCACAGGAATCATGACACTTAATGTTAGAAAAGCCTGCTTAGTTGATGGATTGCCACAGCAGCGACGTAGGCTAACGCAGTCATGTAAGTGAACATGAAGAGTGGCCACTTCCACGAGCCGGTTTCTCGCCTTACTGTCGCAAGTGTCGCCATGCATTGCGCACAAAGTGCAAAGAATGCCATCAGTCCGATCGCAGTCCACGGCGTCATAAGGGGCCTTCCATCAGGCCACTTGGCAGAAACTAGCTGCGAACGAAGTGACTCGGACTCCTCATCTGCATCGGAACCGACTGTGAAGATGATGCCTAAAGTCGGCACAACGACCTCCCTGGCCGGAAACGCGGCAAGAATTCCGGTCGATATCCGCCAATCAAAACCCGCAGGCACAAAGACTGGCTCAATGAACTTGCCGAACCGCCCCAAGTATGAATTTTCGGTCTGTCGTTCCAGTATGAAATTCTCTTCCGAAATGGACTGCTTAACATCCTCGGACAGTGATGCATAGGCTGAGCGATAAGCAACTTCGTCGGCATCAGACCTTGGGAAGTAAAGCAGTGCCCAAACGACCATTGACATGAAGAGAATAATCGTTCCGGCAATTTTCAGGAAGACTTTTGCCCTGTTTAGCAAAGTCAAAGCAACGTCCTTCCATTTCGGCCATTGATAGGGCGGCATCTCCAGTACAAACGGCAACCGCTTTCCTTTGATCACTCGTCGATTTAGGATCAGTACGACGGGAATAGCGACAATCAGGCCCATAAAGTGCATGGCAAACAATGTGAAACCTGCCCAAGCCGGTCCGAATCGCGGCTCAATAAATGCGCCAATCAGCAAGAGATAGACAGGTAATCGCGCTGAGCAGGACATGAGTGGAGCAACAAGGATCGTCGCTAATCTGCTCCTCTGATCTGGCATGACGCGAGCAGCCATGATCCCCGGAATCGCGCATGCGAAACTGGACAGCAACGGAATGAAGGCTCTACCATTCAAACCACACCAACCCAGCGATCTGTCCATCAAGAATGCGGCGCGCGCTAAGTAACCGCTTCCCTCTAAGACTGAAATGAAAAAAAAGAGAATGAGAATTTGTGGCAGGAAGACGACCACGGAGCCGACTCCTGTGATTAGTCCATCGGTCAGAAAGGATGCAAGGATTTCATTGGACTCGACCATGGGCCCGACCCACGTGCTGAGCGCGGCAAATCCCCCCTCGATCCAATCCATGATCGGCGCTGCAAGCGTGTAAATGGATTGGAACATAACATACATGACCGCAACAAAGATCGCTAACCCAAACACCCGATGCGTTACGATCCTATCGAGGGCATCGCTTCGTCTCTTGATACGATGGGCTTCGCTGACTCGAACGACCTCTTGTGTGATGCTTTCGGCCCACTTGTATCTGTCTCTCGGTTCGATCTGATTCGAGCGAATTCTTGTTAGCAGATCCTGAATCTCAGGAAACGGTTCAGCATCAGATAGCAACTTCTCTGGCCGATGTGCAACTTCACTTTCCAACTGCTCCGTCGAATAATCGTATCCCGCTCTTGCAAAGCTGTCTCTAAGATCCGACAGAAGCTTCGTGCGAATGGCACTTGCTGTCGGTCGCTCCAGCAATGCGTGGGAAACAGCATCTTTCAACTGGGCCACTCCTTCACCCTTGTGTCCAACAATACGGATTACTGGCACGCCAAGAAGTCGGCTCAGATGTGCATCATCGATCTCGACACCTTTGTCCTTCGCAACATCCGTCATCGTCATCGCGCAGACAATCGGCAATCCTAACTCTGCCAATTGACTAAAGAGAAAGAGATTTCGCTCAAGATTGTTCCCGTCCATAACGCAGATCAATAGATCCGGCTTCGACTCTTGGGTGCCAGTACCTGCCAATACGTCCCTTGCGACTTGCTCGTCTTCTGAGACAACGTCGAGACTGTAGAGTCCTGGTACATCGATTAAATGGTATCGCTTTCCACCTTGAGTGAATGCCCCTTCAACCTTCTCGACCGTGACTCCAGGATAGTTCCCGACTTTCTGGAACGAACCGGTCAACGCGTTGAAGACAGTAGTCTTGCCTGCATTTGGGTTTCCTACTAAGGCAACTCTCGCAATTTGAGCGCCTGTTGGGCTTTCGAGTTTTGGCACTGCGCCTGGCCTCAGCTAATTACCACGATTAGGAGACCGTCGGCCTCCTTGCGTCGCAGGCAGAGACGATAACCCCTTAAGGAGATTTCGATAGGGTCACCAAGAGGAGCGACCTTTACAACCTCAAACTCAGTTCCTTCGGTCAGGCCCATTTCGGCAAGTCTTCTCAGTTCTGGCTGGTCTTTGGTGTATGAAGCTACTCTTGCCCGCATGCCCACGCGGACGTCTGAGAACGGAATTGTAGCAGTCGTGGACATCAATTTGGACTCGTAAGATACCTCAAACTGAATTTTTTGATGCATCAAAACCCCGCTGCGATCTACTCGTAGGAGGTTGGGTCTGGATCCATCCCAGAAATCTGGGTTCGTATTCGCCTCGGTGTGGTGTAAGCTATTATGCAGGTAGCCACGCCGAAGTAGGCTGCGTGGCACATGGAGAGAGGAATGCAACAGAGACAGAAAGTGACGACTTTAGGCCTGGCGGCTCTTGGAGCGCTCGTGGCAGGATGCAATTCGGCGCCCCCGACGCCGTCAACGATGGATGCAACCATGATTGCCGACATGGCAAAGCCGGCGACGGTTGTCATTCAGACCACCTACAATGCCCAACTGTCGGTTCCTTCGGTTGGATACAACGAAGCTAACCTTCAGCAACTGAGCTACCAAGTTCAAATGGCACTGTCGCAAGGAGCGGACCCGAACCAAGTTCTGGACGCAGTTATCAATGAGCTACTGTCCAACCTCGAGTCGTATTTGGTGCCTACGCAGCCCTTCCAGAGCGTTAATGCCCAAATCGATGGCGTCGGATCCGGCTTCTTTGTTACTGAGGATGGATATGTGGTTACCAATGCTCACGTTGTTACCGATGATCCCAACCAGCTGAATGTTGCCCTTGCAGAGAATGCCTTAGCGCAACTTATTGAACAGGACGTGAAGGACTTCACGCAAGAGCTTGGGGGAAGAGTGACGGAGCAGCAAATAGAAATGCTCAAGCAGGCAGCCGTCAATTTCTATGTTAAGTACATGCAAATTGGCCCTATTAGTCGATCCGTGGCAGTCCATCTTGGTGCCAACGTGCCAGGGGTCGCTTCTATGACGAAGCCGGTCCAGGCTGAGGTCTTGCAAAACGCCCTTGGCGAGCCGATTCCTGGAAAGGACGTCGCGATTCTGAAGGTCGCGGGCCAAGATTTCGTTACGCTCGACATTGGAGACGATACAAGTCTCAGTGTGGGGGATGAAATCTTCCCTTACGGTTATCCAGCAGACGCAACGTTCTTCCCCGCTTTTGACCCTTCGAGCATCAATGAAGCATCGTTCACAAGAGGAATGGTCAGCTCAAGGAAGCAAATGCAGGGTGGCTGGGAAGTCATTCAGACTGACGCAGCAATTCGCGGTGGCAATAGCGGCGGTCCAGTATTCGATAAGAGTGGCAAGGTGATCGGCCTGTCAACGTTCGGCCTTAGAGATATGCAAACCGGTGCAATGGCACAGGGCGCAAACTTCGTTGTGCCAATGACCGTCGTAAAGGAATTTCTCCAAAGAGCAAATGTCACGCCGAAGCACGGAAAGACCACGGAGCTTTGGCAGGAAGCGGTCTTGCTTCGAAGCGCCGATCGGCATTCAGAGGCGGTCGAACGGTTGAAGAAAATAGAAACACTCAAGCCCGGCATGCCAGCCGTCCAAGCAAGGCTTCAGCAGTCGCAAAAGGCCATCGTTGACGGAAAGGACAAGAGTGGATCGCCAATCATGATGATTGTTCTTGTCGCAGTGGGAGTTGTAGTCGTGCTGGGAATCGTGTTGATGATGTTGAAGGCTAAAGGTGGCAAGTCAATTCCCGGTGGTGGTCCGCCACCACAAGTGCCTGGAGGACAGAATCCCCGGTTGCCGGGCTAGGCAAGAGATCTGGTCGAGGTTTCATCGATCGTCTGGATTGACACTTTGGTGGGCTAATTCCAGTTTCCCACTTTTGGTAAGAACAACAATGATGCACTCAAAGAGAAGATGAGACAGCAGGACATAGGCCGCAGAATCCACGCAGCGGCGATGGAAGCAGGCTTGACGCTTCGCGAGCTTGCTGCAAGAATCGGAGTGTCGCATCCGACAATCTATGCGTACACCTCCGGCGCTTTGGTACCGCCGATCAGCAGACTTCGACAAATTGCTGAAGCACTTGGAAAGCAAGCCGAGTATTTTGAGGCAAGGTCTGTCGCCCCGTCGGCTTCGTCAATCGACAAAGTTGTCGATGCGCTTCTGACACCGCCTGACAGCAAAAAAGCCTACCAAGTCGCCATCGATGCCGCAAACAAACACAAAGAGGATGGACGACAAGTGCAACAAGCAATGGCGCTCCACAAAGCTGGCAACGCTTTGCTTTACGATGGAGCCTATAAGGAAGCTTCAACATGCCTGAGTGAGAGCCTTGAGATCTTCAAGTCGCTCGAGTTACCAGAGAGAGCCGGCGCAGTCGCACAATCGTTAGGTTACTGCTTGATCAATCTCGGTCAACTTGACGCTGCGGAAACTTGCTTCTCAATAGCTGCCGAGAACTATGGTGAGTCGGAAAAGTGGAAAGCCAAAGTATCCATGGCTGCGTTGGAACACAGGCGAGGAAACTTCCACGAGTCAGAATTACTATTGCAAGCATTGGACGCAACACGGCCGACTTCAGACGTTTCTGGATACATTTTGTTCAATAAGGCGAGTCATGCTTTGGATCGCGGGTTTTGGGCTCGATCTCTTGAGCTAAATCGTAAAGCCCTAAACGTTGCAAAAAGGCACCGACTCACAGATCAAGTTTGTGAGCGCATGGTACAAATAGCTCACGCCTTAGCAAAATCGGCAGATCTTGAGGGTGCTAGTCTGTGGGTAATTCGTGCGCAAGACACATGTGAAGCATTCAACGACCAAGCAAGACTTGCTCTCGCAAATGCCATCTGTGCACGGATTCGTGTTTACTCAGGAAGGATCGATGAAGGCCTTACGCTTGCCCAGAAAGCCATTGACCTCGGCAGGGCTGGTGGCTACCCAAGGTCCCAACTGGCTGGAATGGAAGTTTTGGCAGAAGCAACACTTTGCTCAAAAGTTCCAGACCTATCGTTGATCGAACGGGCGCTGGCATTTGCTGAAGAAAACTGCTACCCAGCAAGCATCGCGACGCTTTGTTCTATTCACGCTAGCGCGGCTTGTCGAGTCGACCCGAAGGCAGCGAAAGAGCTCGCGCAAAAAGCAGTTCAACTACCTTTCTTGTCAGAATTGGGAGAGCAACGAGCTATGGCCCTCTCATCCATGGCGAAGGCATTATCCAATCAACCTGTTGAAGCTGCTCGTTGGTCTCGCGAAGCCCTGGCGGTCGCCGCTGAATCCGGTTCACTTTGGTTTATGATTCAAGAAAGGAGCCGATTGGCCGATTATTTGAAAAAGTCTGGCGAAACAAGTGAGGCTGTAAGACTCTCGGAAGATTTGGACAAAGATAAGGTCCAAATGTGCAAACAGATCGTCCATGAAACTTTGGACTCAGATCTCAAGACTTTTCAAGTCCAACTGCCACTGTGCTAGGGACACATGGAGCATCGAAGGTGAATTACAAAGAAAGAATTAACCGCAAACAACCTGCTTCCAAGCTCATTCTCTTGGTGCTGAGTTTCCTGGGACTATCTCTGCTTCTCGGTTGTGGAACTTTGGCGGATCGCGTTACACCTGTAGGCGAAGGGGACATTCCGGTTGGCCGCACAGTTGGAAATCGAGGGCCAGTTGCCATGATCATTGAAGCCTCAGACGGATCAGTCACAACTGCAACAAGCGACGAAGCCGGCTTGATTTACATTCCGCGACAGCAGCTCGGCCCTGCAACCGTTCGTCTCTCGCCAAGCAATCCGGACGAGGCCCAAGTAGAGTTTCCAATCGACTTTGGGATTTGCCAAAGCTTTGTTATTCTCGCTGAGGCCAGACCAGCAATCCAGCAGGGGCAGGTGGATCGGATCGATATCAAATTGCCGGGTTCAAATGGACAATTAAAGGTCGGCCAGACTGTACCGGTCGTCATCAAGGTCTTCGGTACCGTTCCGGGCAACATAAAGCCGACCGTATGGATCGATGGTGGAGTCGCTGAGGTTGGACCTGGCATCATCCTGAAGGCGACAGCTTCAGGCACTGGAGTCATTCGGGCCGAGCTGTACGGGGTGGTAAGTTGGCTCTACTTCTCGGTTCAGTAGTTAGTCTGATCTACCAGAGTCCTCGAACCTAGCAAGTGGCGGATCGCAATCCAATAGCATTGTTCCACCCCCTGTTGGTACTTCAACAGTCGACTCATAGTATTTGCCGCCAAGGATTGCGGTCACCTTCTGGGCACCAGGTTCGGACCAGACTAGGCTCGCGTCTTTCAAATACTTGTTTCCGCCAAGGCGCAGAGACTGCAACTTGCATCCATTGCCAACCTTGATGTCCACACGGACTTTACCGGGATGCATAAATGCCGCATATGGATATACAAATGCCCAAGTTGCAACGACAATCACTGCCACAACCAGTGTGATCAGAAGCAATACTTGCCACTTGGGCGGCCTTTGGCTCACTTTTCCTTGCGCTCCAGCTCTCGCCGCTGATCCTTCTTTGCTATCGCTTCCCTTTTGTCGTAGTGCTTCTTACCCCTCGCGATTGAGACTTCTACTTTGACACGACCGTTTCTAAAGTAGACCTTTGTTGGGATAAGCGCGAGGCCTTTCTCTTCTGCCCGGCGACGAAGGGAATGAATCTCCTTCTTGTGCATCAGGAGCTTTCTTTTTCTCCTGCGCTCGTGCGGTTTGGTTGTTGCCTGTTCGTAGGGTGCGATGTCCAGGTCGACAAGCCACAACTCTCCATCTACGACGTTGCAGTGTGCCCCGACGAGGTTGACTTTTCCTCCCAGGATGCTCTTTACCTCCGACCCCTGCAGTGCAATGCCGGCCTCGTGCGAACTGAGAATTTCGTAATCGTGCCGTGCCTTCCTGTTGATGATGGTCGGGGGGCCGTCGCTACGGGTGCCCTTGGACTTTGGCATGCGGGACCTTAGGTTACCTGCCGGGTAGCATGGAGATCATGAGGCTCTCGCTCTTGGTTTTGCTTGCGACGCTCACCGTAGGTTGCAAGCAGCCCGTTCCCTACCAGTCGAAAGCGCAATCGGTTTCTGACGATCTGATGTCGAGAACATCGATGCCTGACCCATCGAAAGCGCCTCCACAGTTCCCTATTACATCCGACCCAGGCCCGAGTTCAATGGACAGAGAAAAGGTCGCTGCAGAGTCCGCAAAAGTAACGGAACTTGTCATTGAAGATCTGATCCTAGGTACCGGCCCTGAAGCGGTGGATGGCAAGTACTTGACGGTGCATTATCGAGGCACTTTGCCGGACGGATTCGTGTTCGACACTTCTGTAAAACAAGGCGGCAGGCCATTCACCTTTCAGCTTGGGGCTGGGAACGTCATTCGCGGCTGGGATGTTGGTATGAAAGGTATGAGGGTCGGGGGCTTGCGAAGGCTCACAATTCCTTCGAACATGGCCTACGGTGAGGCAGGTGGAGGGCCAACTGTTCCGCCGAATGCAGCACTGACCTTTGAAGTGTATCTACTATTCGTTGGAGATCGACCGTAGATGCTGCAGATAACGAACCTTCATGTCTACTACGGAAATATCCATGCCCTGAAAGGGCTGAACATTGAGGTGAATGCAGGCGAAATTGTCTCAATCATTGGCTCAAATGGTGCCGGCAAGAGCACGCTTCTTCGGACAATTTCCGGTTTGATTCGACCGCGTGACGGAGTTATGACATACGAAGGCATGCGAATCGACGGGCTACCTCCACACGAAATTGTTCGACGCGGCATTGTGCACTCACCCGAAGGAAGGCGAATCTTTACGAATATGTCTGTCGGTGAAAACCTCAAGCTGGGTTCTTACCTGCGCAAAGATGGAAATGTCAGTGCGGATGTCGAAAAAGTGCTGGTCCGATTTCCTCGATTGCGTGAACGAATCAAGCAGAGTGGAGGAACGCTCAGTGGTGGCGAGCAGCAGATGCTTGCCATTGGTCGAGCACTGATGGCCAAACCCAAGGTGCTTCTCTTGGACGAACCAAGTTTGGGTCTTGCTCCCAATCTCGTTGCGGAGATTTTCAGAATCATTCGACAAATCAACGACGATGGGGTAACCGTTTTGCTCGTCGAGCAAAATGCTAACCGCGCACTTGAATTGGCTCACCGTGCGTACGTACTCGAAACAGGGACGATCGTGCTCCACGACAGTGGCCAGGCGCTCCTTGCAAATCCAAGAGTCAAAGAGGCTTACTTGGGCGGGTGATCGATGGCAAAACATCGTGTCGCACCTATGGCGGCAGAAGATATCCCCGCCGTTTTAGAAATTGAATCCAAGAGCAATCCGGCTCCATGGAGTGAGAACTCATTCCGTTCCGAGTTGACAAACTCACAAGCTCATTATTTGGTCGCTAAGGTTGGGGAGAGGATTGTTGGGTTCTGCGGTTGCTGGGACGTCATCGACGAAGTTCATGTCACGAACATTGCCGTCGATCCAGAGTTCCGGCGGCACGGGATCGGCCGATCGCTAATGGAAAATATGCTGGCAGACGCTAAGAGCCGAGGAATGAGATGCTCAACCTTAGAAGTGCGTTCCGGGAACCTAGGTGCCATTGCGCTTTATGAGCAACTGGGTTATTCCAGATGTGCCATTCGGAAGGCCTACTATCCAAACAATCGAGAAGATGCAGTCGTTATGTGGCTTTATAACCTTCAAGATCAGACATGACGTATCTCAGCGGCCCAGTACTTGGCATCGAAACAAGCTGTGATGAAACATCTGCTGCGGTAGTGACCGGCAGGACAATTCACTCGAACGTTGTGACCTCACAGGCGGACCTCCATTTGAGATGGGGAGGCATCGTCCCCGAGGCCGCCGCTAGAAAGCACGCGGAAGCACTCATTCCGACCATACGGGAGTCGCTCACAATAGCTGACTGCGACATCCGAGAGATTGCCGGCATCGCGGTTACAAACCGACCTGGCCTTGTGGGAGCACTAAGCGTCGGCGTAACCGGCGCAAAGGCATTGTCGTGGGCTCTGGAGCTGCCCCTCATCGCGGTCAATCACCTGGAAGGCCATGTTTTGTCATCTGCAATAGCCGATGAGGTTCCCACCCCGCACATTTGCCTCCTGGTTTCAGGGGGACACACCGAGCTTATCGAAGTTGTTCAACCCGGAGAATACAACCAGATTGGACGCACGATAGACGATGCGGCAGGGGAGGCTTTCGACAAGGCTGCCAGAGTGCTGGGGCTGGGGTACCCAGGGGGTCCAGCCATTGAAAGGGCAGCAAGACAAGGCGATCCAAGTCGGTACTCACTGCCGCGTGGATTGCAAGATCCCACTTCCGATTTTAGCTTTGCGGGGCTCAAAACCGCTGTCCGGAGACTTGTCGAGTCTGAGGGTGAGAGCCTGGACGTGCCTTCAGCAGCGGCATCCTTTCAAGAGACAATCGCTGCTGTCTTGACCGATCGAACCATCTATGCCTGCCGTGAACGCGGATCCATGGCCGTCACTTTAGTGGGTGGAGTCGCGGCCAACAGCAGGCTGCGCGAGTGTCTAGCGGCTAAGTGCCTTGCGCATGGGCTGGCACTCTATGTACCAGCAATCGATCTCTGCACAGACAACGCCGCAATGATTGCTCATGTAGGGTCGTGGCGGCTTGCATTGGGCGAGCGAAGCGGGGCGGATTCAGATGTCGAGGCGGTAAGCTTGCTATAGTCAGGAGGAAACCATTTGAGCGAACATAGTCAGAACACAGGTGCGAAGATCGACTCTCGAACGATTGCTATTTGGGCTGGAACGGTCATTATTGTCTTCGGGCTGCTGTGGCTCTTCTTTTCGATTCGTGATCTGAATGCTCAGATTAGAGACGAGCGGTCAAAGGCTGAAGCGAGAGTTGAGCAGGAGCGGAAGCGCAGTGCCATCAGATTGGCAGAGGGAATGAGTGCTCTGTTTGCACCGTTGATACTGAATTCGACGGACGGTGGAGCCACTATGAAGACAGTCTGCGAAGCAGTTGCGAGCAAAGGAACCGTAGAACTCATCATCGTGACGGACACCAGCGGCAACGTCGTCGCAACGAGCAATGCAAGGTTTGCTAGCAATCCAATCCCAGAAATGGCCACACAGACTGTGTCGGAAACCACGGAAAACGGTGCTTGGCAAGTGACTCGTCCAGTTGTTTGGAACAACAATCGAGTTGGATCGATAAGGATAAAAGTCGCCTTTTAGACCTCGCCAACTAATGCGGGCTCCGGCCCATGCGGCCCACCACGTGCAATATCTTGGATCGTGGCCTTTGCGTAATCGCGCAGACTTTGGTCAGGATCATTCGCAGCAGCTTTCTCGAGTGCTTCGAAGCAGCGATTCTTGACCTCTGGAAGCCATTCGCATAAGTGAATCATCCCATGGATCGCGCTGCGCCGCCCATAAGGTTGCTCACCCGTGAGAAGAACATCCTCAAGTACTTCTAATGCGTCGTAATTGGCTACATGGTCGCCTAGGACGTCCCCCGCTTTGTACACTGCCCTGACGTAGTCATCGGATGCAGTTTTCATGAACTGACGGACAGTCTCTATCGCCGCTCTATATTCGTCTTTGTCCCTGCAGACATTCTCTAAGTCTTCGAAGATGTCGAGGGTGCACCATTGTGCACTGCGCCGCATTGGATGCGACTCATCTTCAAGAATTCGCATCAAGCTCGGAGTGTAGAGCCCTGACGCCGCGTGTGCGTCTATTTCGAGCATGGCGGTGTATGCTACGTCACGATCCTCACAGAACAAAAGTCGGATGTGGGCACCAGGTGGAAGTTCGTTAATATGTCCATCGAATCGCCTTGAAAATCCGAGCGTCCTGCTGATTGCAAATTGCCGCTTGAATAATGGATCGAGCTCGCGAGTCAAGTTCGACAGCATGCCGTCAATACTCGCGCCCTTTGCTTCCGCCTTGAGGGCTTCACACCGCCCGAAGAACCCAAATGCCGTCTCTGCGACATGGATGTCAAATGCCTCTCCATGGGACTCGTAACGAACGGTTCGCGTGAATTCAGTCGGCTTTACGTTGTACTGCGCTGCAATGCTCTGCCTCGGCCATATGAACTGCCTTCTGTGGCCGGGGTTGAGCGCAGGGACGGGGCCACCGTTCCTCTCACGCTCCATCTCCAAGAAAGCGTCAAGCTCCGCGAGTAAGCTTTCGGGCGTACAGTTCACATACATAGTTTGGTCGCAGTTTGGCCAAAAGGTCAAGCAAAGTCACCGATGGTACAATCTTAGAAGTATGTCCAAAGAAAATGCGCGGTCTCCGCAGCCAGACGTGGAGGGGGCCGAGGCCCAAGTTGCGCAGTCGGAGGATCCAGTTTCTCAAGATGAAGTTAGTGCCACGGAACTGTCCGCCCTGCGTACGCGAATCGAGCAACTGGAGGCGAAACTCGCTGAGGCAAGGGAAAACATCCTGCGTGCCGTGGCAGACAGTCAGAACGTTAGGCGACGCGCATCTCAGGAGATTCTTCAGGCCCGGGTCACTGCAGCGGCTGAAATTGCAGCAAAGCTCTTGCCAGTATTAGATAACTTTGAAAGGACCCTGGCCGCGGCAGACGCTGGGGCCAGTCTTGAGTCGGTTTTGGAAGGTGTCTCCCTAATCGACAGGCAAATCCGAGAAGTTTTGGAGCAACACAACGTCCGACCGATTGAATCGCTGGGCACCGCCTTTGACCCGACACTTCATGAAGCCGTTCTCGACGAGTACAGTGACCATAGTGAGGGAACGGTCATAGGAGAGTTGGAGCGGGGGTACCTCATTGGTGACCGCGTTTTACGGCCGGCAAAGGTTAAGATTAGTAAAGGCACAGCGGGATGAGCCTGTTCGGCACCGATGGAGTGCGCGGTAGAGCGAACACAGAATTAACTGCAGATTTCGCGATAAAACTTGGCGCAGCGGCAGGCACGTGGGTCCGCGCCAGCGGCGGCACCCGAGTAGTCATCGGGCGCGATACACGCCGAAGCGGCTCCATGTTGGGCGCAGCGCTATCAGCCGGGTTTTGTTCTGCCGGCGTCGATGTTGTGACGCTCGGCGTCGCTCCAACGCCTCTTGTTTCCTTTGCTGCGAGGTCGGGAGGCTTTGCGCTTGGCTCCGTCGTTTCTGCCAGCCACAATCCTTCCGAAGACAACGGCATAAAGTTTCTCGGCTCTGATGGCGGAAAGTTGTCAACGGAACAGGAGCGGGAGATTGAATCGATTCTCGAGACGAACAGTAGTCGTGCGGACTCAACGATCGGGATGATTTCTTCCAGTCAAACCTGGCATGCTAAGTACCGTTCCTGGTTAGCTGGTTTCCTTCCAGGCGGCCTTGCTGGCACAAAAGTGGCAATCGACTGTGCAAACGGTGCGGCTTACGACATCGCACCTCAACTGCTTGCGGACCTTGGTGCGGAGGTCGTACCAATTGGCACTGAGCCGGACGGTGACAACATCAATCGCGAGTGCGGAGCAACATTTCCTCAAGTCGTCGCAGTTTGCACCCTTAGAAACTCAGCGTCATTAGGCATCGCTTTCGACGGCGATGCTGATCGATGCGTGTTCAGCGATGAAAAAGGCAATCTTGTCAATGGAGACAGATTCATGGCGTATTGGGCCATTGACGCACAAGCGCGCGGACAGCTGGTGCCAAGCGTAGTCGTCGGTACTGTCATGAGCAACCTTGGCTTTGAATCGGCACTTCGCTCCCATGGGATCGCGTTTGAACGAACGCCAGTTGGAGATCGAAACGTCGCTGAACGAATGCGTGAACTTGGAGCAAAGATTGGAGGCGAGCAGAGCGGCCACATCATTTTTGGCGAAATGGCTCCGACCGGCGATGGCTTGCTAACCATGGTGCAAATGTTGGCGATTCTTAAACGGTCGAACAAGCCGTGTTCCGAACTTCCGCCCCTCTTTGATAATTGGCCACAAGCGATGGTCAACATCATGGTCGACCGGAAGGATGGTTGGGATGAGAATCCAGAAATTAATAGAGCCATCCGCGCAGCGGAAGAGGCGACAAGGGGATCCGGAAGAGTCGTTGTGAGAGCGAGCGGCACACAACCGATGATACGTGTCATGGTCGAAGCAAGAGAGGCTGTTCTACGTGATCAGGTTCTTGAATCTGTCGTAGAGTCAATTGAAACCCAGCTAAGCGGAACGGCGGGCAGGAGAATAGAACTGACAAATGCTCTTGGCGATTGATGTCGGAAACACACACATTGTCTTTGGTCGTTTTGACGGCAAAGATTGGGAAGCTGTATGGAGGCTCCCTACTCGCGCTTATGCGACCGAGGACTTGCTTGCAGCAGAATACTATTCGCTTTGCGAACAAGCTGGTGTCGAACCCAATCCGCTAAAAGCGATTTGCGCCAATGTAGTCCCGGCCCTCACCGAGCCTCTGAGGCTTTTTGCCGAAAAGTACCTGCATGTTGAAATGCCGTTCTTATCATTTGAGCTTGTGCCTGACCTGATTGTTAGGTACAGTCCTCCTTCTGCTGTCGGTGCAGATCGACTGGCCAACGCTATAGGTGCAATCGAAAAGTACGGCGCCCCCTGTCTCGTAGTCGACTTTGGAACAGCAACGACCATCGATGTCGTGTCTCGGGAACGCGCATATGAAGGTGGAGTGATTCTTCCGGGTGTCGAACTCGCATTAAATGCACTTGCTTCGCGTGCTGCAAAGCTACCCTCTGTTGAGTTGGTCGCACCAAGCAGCATGATTGGAAAGGACACGCAAAGCAGCCTGCAATCCGGGTTCGTCTACGGATACTCCGGAGCAATCGACACATTAGTCACCAAGATTTCGGAAGAGTTAGGTGAAAGTCCGAGAGTGGTCGCAACTGGCGGACTTGCAACGATGTTCGCTCAGCATTGCCGCACCATAGAAGCAGTCGACATGACCCTTACTCTCGATGGGCTTCGGCTCATTGCCATTAGGTAGAAGTAAAGTCTGGTCGATTCAGCAATTGCAACGCTTGTTCGATTCCCCCAGTTCTTGGCGCCAATCGGTATCCAAAGTAGCTGCAGCCCATGCTAAAGCGCACTCCACTTGCTTGAGACAATCGTACAGCTTTGGAAACTTTGCCCGCCAAGATCCAGTCGGGTAGAACGCCTTCTTCAGGAAGTATGATCTTGGCGATTTGCCTTACAACTTTGTTGATCGGTTGCAAGTAGAGCCAATCAGAGTATTCAATTTGCTTTTCCAGCTCATACAAGAAAGCCACATCCCTCAACGCTGCACTCGCTGCTTTGGGCCCAAATGTGCGGATTCCTACAAGTCTGCTGAATGCCGTGTCGCATCTCCGCGATTCAGCAATCTCATCTCTGATCCACGCGACAATATTGCCGTGTCCAAGCTCTTCGTAAATGTCGAATGCGAGATTAGTCAAGTCAATAATGGAAGGCATGTCTAACGTGGCATTCACTTTCTTCGTATCTTCCGAGCAGACTTCGATATAACTTTCCCACAAAGCCTCACTATCTCGTGAGCCTAAGAAATCCTCAAACGAACTGTCTGCTATAGTCCGTGACACCGCTTCTGCAAGCCTCACACTTGCAATGTGAGTTCTGGCTCGCTTTGTCAAAACGCCGTAGTTCGAGAGGAAGTAGATGAATGCCGATCTCGGCTCCCTTAGCTTGCTCCTAATGCTTTCGACCGTGTAATTCCTGCTTCCCAATATGCGGCAAGCGGTGGGAACAAAGACTTCAGAGATGTACGAATCTGCGGGGGCGCCGGCCAAGCGGTTTATCAGTAGCTGGATGCCTGCTGGAGGAGCCTGGGCCGGCACTAACCTGTCAAAAGCGCGACGTGCTACCCAATCCGATGTATATCGGAAGTGTTGGAGTTTGGGCGCCGCCGGCTCCTCCTTTCCGAACAACGTCAAATACCGCCCAAGCAAACTCACCGATTGCAACGCGGTTGTTTCTCATCCTGGCAAGAGTCTGCACAAACCCTGCGGTGTATGTACCGTGCATTCTGTCTTCATAATTCACAGAAGTCGCCAATTCTCCAGGAGCAGCCCCCATGCACTGGACAATCCGCCCAGCCTGAGGCAGATCCGTGCCAAAGACACGTCCGTCGCTCTCACGGCGTCGGTCGACTTGGAAAAAGCTGAATATGCTCGCCCCTCTGGAGACAAATTTCGAGTAGAGATCGGTCTTAAGAATCCAAGATCCCCCAGATAAGCCAACTTCATCTCGCCCTTCAGTAGTTTGCCGTGCTGGGCCTGTGAAGTAGACAAGGACGGTTGCGCCTTCCGGAAGCGATTCCGCCAACGCGGCAGTAGCAGATTGAAATTCCGATTGCGTGGGGTTCTTAAGGGCTGTTATGCGATGCTCTGCATAGCCTGCGTGCCTCGCCAGAGTGTCTCTTATCAAGTCGACATCGGCCGTTGCAAATGCATGGCCCCCGTCAGAGACACCGACTATCAGCGCGAATTTGTAATCCAATGCTGGGACTATTCCAAACGGATTGTCCGCGCTCGGAAGCGACATACCAACCGTGTCAACGCCGCCAGTACCTTGCAACACGCTGCTCAACACTCGCATGTCATCAAAGTCGATTACTTCCCTATCAACTTTGAAAAGCTTTGTTTGGTCAGCGCTCATCAGTCTCTCCTGAACTTGAGAGGCTTCTTGTGATCTTTCGGCTGCGCTCAAGGCAGCTGCCAGGAACAGTAACGACTCCGCGCTCTCCTGTCTGTTCTCGATCAGAGCTTTAAATTCAGCTATAGCAAGTGCCAAGAAATCACGCCGCGTCGTGACATCTGGAGCATTGGCGGCGGCTTTGAACGCGCAATACGCAGCAGCGAAGTTCGGAGAATACGGTGCACCGTCTCTCCAAGGCCTACGATCGGTGATGCTGAGCCCCACCTGGCTTGCCTTGTCAGAGTCTTGGCCTCGATGGCCAATGGCTTCCTTGAATGCTTCGCGGGCAGCGACCCAATTGCCTCGCTTGGCTTCGCTTAGCCCCGTCTCGTACGGCCTGCTCCAATTCTGGGCAGTCGCAATCGCCGACAGCAACGCTATCGAGAAAACTCCGATTATCTTGGTCGAGGTCCTTGTCATGCTTACTTCCCAAGTGCGAACGACATCGAAAGGGCTACATCTGGCCTTGATTGACCACTCGCCGCTGCGAATCCGAGGTCGATAGTGAAGTCTTCTTTGGTTGGCCTATAACCCAATCCGAACGTCAGCACGTCTCTTGTGCCAAAGTTGTCTCCACCCTTATCGGTTATTCGGAAACCGATTCGAACCGGAACATAGCCAAAGCTTTGTCCCCAGTTGTACTCAAAGCCAATTCCTCCGGACACTTGGCCCTCTCTCTTGAGAATCTTCCCACTATTTGCCGGAAGGAAGTACATTCCATCTACTCCGCCAATGAGATAGTCGCGCCCTCCGCGAAGGTTGTCAACTCGCCATGCAACGCCACCTTGGATTCGTGCTGGGATTGCGCTTGCGTAGCTATCCACCTCGTCGAGTCCATTGAGCTTGATTTCAGATCTGAAGCTAAGGCCGAACTGGACGTTCCCCGCGTCTTGGGGTGTGAATTGAACTCCGATGATGCCGCCAATCCCCCAACCCCTACCACTTACATCGACATCTTCAAGCACTGTATTGTTTTGATCGACGGATAGAACGCGATTTGATATCGACTGCTGCGCAAAGATCAGTCCACCGCCGAAATTCACTCTGCCATTGTTCTTACCGAAAGCTATCGTGAAGAAGTCAGTTTGAGCACGAAGGAGTTCGTTCTTGGTTATTGTCTGTCCTGGGTTGTCTGGGTTTGTCAAGTTATTGCCGGTGCCGAAGTCCCGTGTATAGCCGCCCGTCGCGTAACTGAAGCCCAGTGTGCCGCCCGCAAGCGGCAGGACGAATCCAGCAAAAGTAACGCTCGAGCCCCCGAAAGCCATCGTGGATGATCGTTCAGGGTCATCGAATCTGCCAGAAAGCGACGAGTTGGCGTTCGGTTTGTTTCTAAAGTTGATTTCCGCGAACGAACTTCGAATTGCTCCGAGGCCGGCTGGGTTCCAATACGTCGAACTAACATCTGAAGAGTTTGAATAGATGCCGCCACCCATTCCAAGTGCCCGTCCACCCATTTCAAACGCTGAGAATAGGTCTGGCACGTCAGCTGCAGCTACCACTGCCATCGTCATAGTCGCCGATACAGCAATCGACCGCATCCATGCTTGTTTGTTCATCCTCGATATCCTTCCGTGAGAGTTTATTTTTGCATTGGCTATCAATTGAAGATTCCCCCTCCGTTAAAGATTCCGCCACCGCCGCTAGATGCGCGACCGCGACCAACGATTAGGGGAACTTCTTGCGGAATAGCCGGATTTCCGGCCTTGTCAACCGCGCTTATGACCAATTTGAATTCTGTGACACCAGGAGGCAGCGTAACATTGACGATGCCAGTCCAGCGAGACGTCGTGTCATTTCGCTCTGAGTAGCTTATTCGGCTGACTCGCTTGATGAATTGTCCGCCCATTGTGCGCAGTTCTACAACAATGGCGCCGACATCGACTGAATCGGAGCGAGAGTCGATGACGTCGAATGAAACTCCAAGCAATCCGTTGGGAACGACGCCTTGGTTCGGACGTGGAAACAGTACCAACAGTTCCGGAGAGACGCGGTCCAGGAAGACTTTGATCTCCTTGGTTTGCTGGTTTCCTGCAAGGTCCTTGGCAGTTATCTTAATCGTCTGTTCACCGTCCTGCTCAATCAGAGAAGGGTCCCATATAACGCTGAGAACGTTCGTATTTCCAGTATTGTTTGGTATGTCTTCATCATTGACGGTTACACGCCACTCCTCAAGATTCAACTCCTGAATAACTGCAGTTATCGTTACCGGATTAGCGTTGACGAATGAGTTGTTGGAAGGAGAAAAATCAATGATCTCAGGCTTAACCGTATCAAGGTTCACTTGGAGCGTGATCGGAGTCATCGGAACTC
The DNA here is from genome assembly GCA_026129745.1 of Fimbriimonadales bacterium. Lineage (GTDB taxonomy): Bacteria > Armatimonadota > Fimbriimonadia > Fimbriimonadales > ATM1 > JAHCHL01. Next base: position 37,757 of record JAHCHL010000013.1, read on the forward strand.
CGCCATGCGTTGCCGTGATCGTGACATCGTATAGGCCTTCCGGAAATGAGGTTCCCGGCGTCCAAATGGCTGAGCCCTCACCGTTGCCTTCCGCGTTCGGCTCAATCTGAACGACAGGCAACGTAGTCGAAGGGTTTCCGCCTGGGTTTTTCTCGATTTTGACCGTGACCCTGACTTGTTGGCTGGCTCCAGTTACCCGAAGCCGGAAAGTTGTCGATGTGCCTACAAAGTCTCCGTCAATAGGGCTTGTTAGGGACAAGGTTTGAGCATCCGCCGCTGCCCCAATGACAGCAACCGAAAGCAGCGCAAGGACTTTTCTCATTCTCAGGTTCACCTCAAATCTCAGACCAAATCACCTGTCCGACTGGCAGAGGAACTCAGTCTCCTACTCTATGGACGGACTCCCAACGGTTTTGATTGTTCCGAATTATGCACCAAGTACCCCACAAACTCGCTGACTCCCCCGGAATCATACGGGGCCACAACCCTAGTAGCTGCCTCTTTGACCTCCAAAGGGGCGTTACCGACCGCTGCCGATGTGCCAGCCCAGCGAAGCATTGGGATATCGTTGAAGTAATCTCCGATGGCCGCCGTCTTGTTCTGGCCGACTCCCATCCTGTCCGCGACAGCTGCCAACCCAGTACCCTTGTCGCAGGAGCCAGCAATCACTTCAAGGTATTCCGGTTCAGACCTAACAATCGAGACGGGAGCTTCGCCAAAGTAGTGGCGAAGCTCCTCAGCCAGACGATCTGCTTCAGGCGGGTCTGCCATGGCAATCACTTTGTGAGTCCCCCCGAAACAGAGTTCTTCCCTATCAGTTACTCGAAAGTTGGCCTTCCTGACCCGATCCAGATAGATCTTAGTCCAGCGGTTTAGCTCCGGCAAGAGAATCTCGTCAGATCGATAGACGTGAGCATGCACCCCCCTTCCCTGAAAGAACCCCAAGGTTTCCCGTGTAAGTTCCTCTGAGAGCCTGGATTCTGCAATCACTTCCTGTTCTCGCGTGACAACGTAGGCGCCGTTGCAGGAAATCAGCGCTCCATGAAGGTCGAGTTCATCCGCGTACTGGGTCATCCCGCTTGCAACTCGCCCACTTGCAAGAACAACCTCGATTCCTGCCGCTTTGGCCATCTGGATCGCTTTAACATTTTCGGCAGGAATTCGTCTATCGCGATCGAGCAATGTAAAATCAAGATCAATTGCAAGCAACCGAACCCTTGCCACTATGCAGTTGCACGCTCCTCTACAAAGTGCAGCGCAACATCGGCGGCATATTCGACTTGCTCGGTAGTGAGATGTGCTTGAATGGGTAGCGACAAAACTTCCTTGCACGCTCGTTCGCTTTCGGGAAAGTCACCTTCTCTGTATCCGAGGAAGTCGTATGCTGGTTGGACGTGAAGCGGAATAGGATAGTAGATTGCAGAACCAACCCCATGCTCTTTCAGGTAAGCCATGAACTTGTCCCGCTCACTATGTCGAACCGTGTATTGATGGTAGCTGTGAAACGTCGTTTCCGGAAGTACGAAGGGTGTAATGATTTCTGAATCCTTAAGCTGGTGGTCATACACATCTGCATGGGAACGACGCAATTCGTTCCATTGACCGAGCTTCTGAAACTTGCATCGAAGAACAGCAGCTTGAATTTCATCAAGCCTGCTTGTGTGCCCAATGTCATCATAAAGATACTGTTGTCTTGCCATGCCGTGAACTCTTAGACTTCGCGCCTTTGCAGCTATCTCATCGTCGTTCGTGATCAGCATTCCTCCATCCCCTGCCGCCCCAAGGTTCTTTGTTGGAAAGAAACTGAGTGCAGCAGACTGACCCCAAGATCCACAGCACTTGTTGTTGCGACTGCTCCCGATCGCTTGTGCTGCGTCTTCGAGAACTTGCAGTCCATGTCGATCTGCGATCTCGAGGATCGGTTCCATTTCGGCGATTTGTCCGAAAAGGTGAATGGGCAGGATTGCCTTTGTACGTTGTGTAATTGCCGACTCAATTTGTGACACATCGATGTTGAATGATTTCGGCTCGATATCAACAAAGACAGGTCGGCCCCCATTTTGAATAATGGCCTCTATCGTAGCGACGAAAGTGAAGGGAGTGGTAATCACTTCGTCACCTTCCGAAATGCCCATCGCCTGCAAGCCGATTTTTAGCGCGTCGGTTCCGCTATTCATGGCAATGCCATGTTTGACACCGCACGAAGCAGCTATCTCATCTTCGAGCAAGCGCACATTTTCGGCTGCGGCGTACATGCCTCCGGCCAGGACCTCAACAACTGCAGCATCGAGATCTTCCTTAAGTTCTTGATATTGTGCCTTTAGATCGACAAGCGGAACTTTCATCCTTGTTTTCCTATTTCAGACCGACTACAACCTTGCTACTTTCTATGGCGAATCCTGCGCCAAGTACGGCATCTCGGACTTGTGCATTTGACCCAATTCTGCAACCTTCAGATAGTACCGAATTGACAACCTCTGCTCCCGGTCCCACGTGACAGCCTTCCAGGATCGCAGAAGCGCAAACCTTCGCTTTGCCTTCAATTCTGACTCTTTCACCAACCGAGGAGTTGCAAGAAACTTCGGCCGACTCATCCACTTCGGCGGTTGGGTGGACCGCCGAGTCCCCTCGCTTCAGAAATCTGCGTGGCGATCGCACGACTTCGCTGACCACGGCCTTCACGGCCTCCAGATATTGGCTCGGGCGCCCAATGTCCACCCAGAAGTTATCCAGCACTGTGCCAAAAACGGCCATGCCCTCTGCTATCAACCTTGGAAAAATCTCTCGTTCAATGTTGCAGCGTCTCTGCGGAATTGCCTCGAGCGCGGCCACTGACATGACATATAGGCCGGCATTGATGGCGTCGAATTCACCGCTCTTGTTCGATGAAACAGACCTCTTGTACTCCTCGGAAGGCTCTTCGAATCCAGTAACTCTTCCCTCGGTCGTCAGACTGACCACACCATAGGCGTGCGGTCTTTCGACTCGTTTAAGAGCCAAAGAGATGTCTGCTCTTCTCGATGCGTGTTCTTTGACGATAGCCGCAATATCAAAAGCATGAATGGTGTCTCCATTGAAAACAATGCACGGCTCGCCAGGTATTCGATCGTAGGCGTTGCGAATTGCGCCGGCCGTATCCAATGGCTCGTCCTCAACCGCATAGCTCAATTTCAAACCAAAGGCTGACCCATCCCCAAACGCTCTTTCGACGGCATCTGCCATGTAATTCGTTGCAAAGCAGACTTCGTTTATGCCAGCAGATTTCAAGTAGCTTAATTGGTACTCGAGCAATGGCGCGTCCACCAAAGGCATTAGCGGCTTGGGTCGTGTTAGTGTAAGCGGGTGCAAACGTGTGCCCAAACCGCCAGCTATCACAATGCCGCGCATTGCTGAAGAATACCGAAAGTGAACCGCCCCGGGAGAGGGTCTCTCCAGGAGCGGCTAACCGATCGATTGAGGCTACTTAGCGAGAACCCACTTGACTTCGTCGATTCGCATTTGCCAGCCGAAGCTGAAGAGTGTGCCCGGGTCGAACATGGCGATTCGGGCTTTCATCTCTCGCGTCGACGGCTGAATAAATCGAGATGGATTGGAAGGAGTGACCTCAATTGATTGGAGGGTAGCACTCGCAGGGCGTGAATCAACAGTCACCCAGCTATTGGCGACATAGTCGAATAGCTGAATCCGTTGAGTTACGCTCGTTGCCGGCGCCGCCGTAGTTGACGATCTCAGCCCAAAGGCAATGCTGCTTGGATTCTCGATCGAAGCTGTTGCCTTAACTTCCACGTGCGCGGAAGGAGCGCCCAGAGCCACTGGCGGCGCTTCTTGGACGTTGTACGTCACCCCTTCCGCATCCTTGATGTCTTCAATCGTGCCTGCTCCATTGCCGAACAGCGTCTGGATGCTGCTTGGAAAGATGTGGCCCGCAAGCGGGCCTTGCACGTTGGCCCGGAGCCGGTACGGAACATTCCCTGGCTTGAACTGGCCGAGAACCATTTCTACTGGAGATCCAGCAGGTGGAACGTCGGCGTCGAACTCGAAATTGAAGACCGTCGAGTACTTCAGTGAATTGGCATTGGGATTTTGGGCGTGAGTCTGCGTAGACCATGTGACCATCCCATTTGCGTAAGTGCCGGTCCAATTGTTGCTAGGGTCTTGGTCAACGTCTCGAAAGGCGATGTTCGTGACGTTCGCTCCAGCAAGGATTGGTACGGAAAACTCTCGGATCTGTCGGTCCAAGTCATGGACATAGAGCGCATATAGGTACCGGTAATTCCCGCCGCCCAAGTCTAGAACTCTACGTCCAACCCATACGTCTCCCTCGGTTCTGGGGGTCGCGATTTGCGCATTCGGGTCCCAAACCGTCAGAGCAGGAGCCCGAACGATGTTTGTAGTTGTCGAAAACGACCATTGTGTGCCGCTCCATGAAGCTGTCGCCTTTCTGTATCCAATCTGGTTGTATTTGTCAATGTCGTTTTTCAAGATGTAGTACGCCTCGTAATAGAACTCGGCGCCAGCGACATTGAGGTCTGCATCTCGAACTTCAAGTCGGTGCGAGACCGGGTCGTTTACAGAGCTGCTGCCGTTTCGTCTTACACAGTCATCGACATAGTTTGAAAACCATGATCCACGGCACTCCCAAGCTCCCGTGAACGGGTTGACCTCTCGGCGTTCGCCAAGGTATTGCCGATCGCCATTGTTGCCTGTGCCATATGTATCCGTACAGTTGATTCCAAGCTGGCCACCGCCACCTGGGGGTTGCTGGCATGAACCGCACCCGGGCGAGTTGGTCGAAAGAAAGCCATGCTTGAGCCAGCTAAGACCGATGTGTTCGAATCTATTGTTGTGTACCCGGTAGAGATTCATGGCGATTACCGGGTGATCGACTAGCATTGGGGCCCGCCACTCAATCGGGAACGCGCCCACGTTGCACGAGGTTGTGCTCATGGAAAGGCCGTTTGTGCCGTTTGGATAGGTTCCCAGCCTACCAAGCGAAGTTAGACTCGCCATGGCGAACAGTTGGCAATCGACTGGATTCGGGTTGTCTTCACCTCCGCCTCCCCCATCGGTCAGAAACCTTGGTGGGTCGACGGTGCCAGAAAGCAACTCAAGATTCGCAGCGAGGCTAACTGTTCCAATTAACTGGCCAGCAAGATCTGGCCTACCAAGCACCCGTGCGGTGCCTTGGGTAATGATGGCATCTGCGAAGGCGATAATGAGCTGCCTTGAATAGGGGTTGAGCTCAACTTTCGCATGCCTTAGTTCGAAGCTGATGTTGCCAGAAGACAGGGTGAAACCCATATCCGCATCCGAGCCATTTGTGGCGAGGGACGGATTTGAGAAGTCCACGAATCGGCGATTGCCTTGGAAGGTAAATCCACCGCTTGTACGAACCACGCCACCTACGAAACGAACGATTCTGCCATTGTCAGCTTCGATGATGAGGTCTGATTTTCGGTTGACTGCCAGGCCGAAGGCTCGTTCCATCTCTATGCTCGGCTCTGCGGTGGCATTAATCTTTTCTACAGGAATGCCGATGTCTTGCATGAGGCTCCGCAAGAGGCTGATCCCAACGTCTCCGCCTTTGACTTGCCAGGTCTGCTGAGCTGAAGCGCCGGAAACTGATAAGGTGCCGAAGGCCAAAACGGCCCCAACCCATGTTGCTCTCGAACACATATCCACGAATCTCCTTCCAAAAGGTTACAGACCGACCGAAGGACGGCCCGACCTATTGTGACGCAATTCCAGGCCAAATACGTTCAGAAACTGACAGATTAGTGCGAGCCAGTATTATTGCGGTGCCACAAGATTCGGCACAAGTCGCCGGATGCGCGAGTAAATCTGACTTGCGGTCTCCGAGTCTCCTCTGGCCATGTAGAGGAACGCCGTCGCATACCAAGTTTCAATATCCTCGGCAGGAGCCCGGACATTTTCTCTGATCAAGTCGTCGAGTTTCCCTGACATCGCAGCCGTTTGCGCCCAAAGCGCCAGGACTTGGCTGTCCATGGGTGCAGAAACTCTCGCTGAATCGGCAAATCCGAAAGCTGACTCGAACTTCTTTGCTTGAATCAGTTGAACTGCTGCGGCAAGTCTGGTTCCTTGCGCAATTTCACTTGGGTTCAACTTTAGGAGCAGGCTCTCAGCTTCGTCAACTCTGCCTTCCCCGTTGAGAGCAGATGTCAGTCCAAGTAGTCGCTGTGCGAACTTTGCATCGGTTGGGTCAGTCCGATCCAAAGCGAGTTCAAGTTGCTCTATTCCTAGCTTCGTTTCACCCGATGTAACTAGAGCTCTGCCGTACATAAATCGCAACTCTATGTCATCACCCCTCACAGAAAGCGCCCGACGCAGGTGCTTTGCTGCCCGCTCACTATCGCCTTCAAACAGCAATAACGCTCCCAATCTCGACTCCCATTTTTCGACAAGGAATGGCGAAAGGCCCACTGCAATTCGATAGTGATTCAGGGCAGCAGAATGGTCACTTTGCGATTCTATCAACATTGCTTCATAAGCAGATTCACCTTCTCGAACGTGATACATTACGTACGAAGCATAGGCAAGAAAGAAGATAAGGCAAGCGCTAAACAACATAAATGCCGCTCCACTTCGTTTGAACTTTCCGTTAGCCTTCAATTGCCATCTTTGCAATCGTGCATTCTCATTGCGGGCCACACGTAAGGCAACCAAAAGGAGAAACGCGCAGATCGCCGATAGACCCAGTGCAAGCAAGAATGGTATTGCATCGTAAAGGCCGCGCAGAGAATACAGAGCAATGAGAAATGAAACCGCGACGAAACCTTCTTCTCCCAACGATAGGTCATACTTGCGTGGCTGCTTCTCAGCGCGCCTCTTGATGATTCCTGGTTTCCCGAATCCCCAATAGAGAGCTCCTTTCGGGCATACATCGACGCAATCCATACATTTCATGCAACCTGAGTCCACAACCATTCCAAACTCGCGCACTTCATCATGCACACGCACATTCGAAGTGCATGTTGCCGTGCAATGCCCGCATCCATCGCAAGCGTCCGTTACTCGGATCTTTCCTGGCGCAATTGAATCGGCGTAATAGAAGATTCCGCCATAGGGACAGCCATAAGTACAGAAGCCCTTATTGCCAAGCAATACCACGATCAGAAATCCGCAAACGGCGAACGTTAAGATTGCTATGCCGAATGTTGGGAATGTCGCCCAGAAGTCATCTGTCATGAAGTGTGCTACCCAACGGGGAGCCTTTTCACCAGACATTGCGCGTGCGATCGAGGGCCAGGCGAACATGTAGAAAGCGGCAAACAGCGGAACAAACACAAGAAGTCGAGAGCGAAACGGCTTTGGACGAATGCCAATCTTTCGCAACATCCATCCGCATAGATCTTGCAATGCTACGAGGTGGCAGCCCCATCCACAGAAGAATCGACCGAACACAAGCGTCGAAAGAATCAGAAGCGCGAACAGGACGAATCCTGCATTGACGTAGCCCAACTCCAGCGTTTGCATCGCTTCGCTCGGCTCCACGGGAGTCATCGTAGTGCCTGCAACTTTCCAATGCACGATGTGAGCAGCAATGAGCACGTGTACGCCAATGAGTACCGCAGCCCGCCACTTCCCTCGCCTTGATGCTCTGGGCTTTGTTGGTTTCGGCCGCTGATTGTGAATAAGCGGAAGCTGTCTGGTCAGTCGCCGGCTCACGCAGACTATATTAACTCCAGATCCTCACTCAAGTCGCTGAATGTTGAATTATCGTAACTGAGATCGTGATGATTTAGGTCGGCTGGCCGATGGGGCCATATAGCTCTGGACGACGGGCACCCCAGAGATCCATCTCGTATTCGCCTTCTCGCCTGACAAGATGCTTGATTCTTGCCCGCTCCAGTTTGACTTCTTCAACGAGGATCGCTTCTTCCGTGTGATCAGCCGCTGCAAGGACCGCGCCACTGGGGCTGACGATCTTGCTTCGCCCGACGAATGAAAAGCTGTTCTCTTCGCCCACTCGATTGGCCGCAGCCACGAAAATGTGGTTTTCAATGCACCGTGCGGGGCAGACAACATCGCTGGCCAGTTCAGCAGATTCGGGCCAGTTCGTTGGGACGGCGATGAGGTCCGCGCCTTTCAAAGAAAGCGTTCTTGTGCCTTCGGGGAATCTGATATCAAAACAGATCTGGATTCCGACACGCCCAAACGGCAGATCGAATACCGGAAACGAGTCGCCGGCGTGCGCATACCGATCGAGGCCAATGTACGGGAGATGCACTTTTCGATATTCACCGACAAGACCCGTGGGGCCAATCAGCGCTGCGGAATTGAACAGGTCTTCGCCTACTTTTTCAGCGAGGCCAACGATCGCGTAGCTCTTGGCTTCGCGACATGCGGCGACTACCTGTTGGACTGGCTTGTCGCTGAGAGAAATGGCTCCTTGGATCGCTTCGTCGTGACTTCTGAAGCAATAGCCAGTCAGGGCGCACTCAGGAAAGACGATCAGATCTGCCTTAGTGGCAGTAATTTGGTCGGCGATTCGTTCAGCGTTCGCGGTTGCGTCCGCGAACTTCGGAAGAAACTGTGAGACGGCTAGTTTCATGTTGGGCTTGCCGAATGCTTACGGTTCGATAAGCAGGAGCGGCTCTCCTTCTTGCACGAGCTGACCGTCGGTGGCAAAGAACTTCCGAACGACCCCACCTACCGGGGATTCAACTTCGTTGAAGACTTTCATGGCTTCGATGACTCCAATGACATCTCCTCTCTCGATGCGCTGTCCTTCTTCTACGAAGGGAGGATCAGTCGGTAACGGCCTCCGATAGAACGTGCCCACCATAGGGCTGGGTATAGGCTCGCCTCTGGGAGCAGGCTCTTCATTCGCCGTGTCATTGCTAAGTTGCCGTGAGCTTGCGGATACCGATTTCTTGGGGTCTGACAGCTCGCGTCTAACTTCGATGACCTGGTCCCCTTCTTTCACTCGGATCGAAGTCAACCCGTGCTTCTCAAGGAGTTCGCCTAACTGTTCGACTTTCGACGCTAGGTCCGACATGGAAGGAATTATGGCGCGGACGAAGGGACTCGAACCCCCAACCCCCAGTTCCGAAGACTGGTGCTCTATCCGTTGAGCTACGTCCGCGCGGGATTTCCATTCTACCGCCGCTGGGTCGGTTATAATTGCTCCCTACGTCGGGGCGTAGCGCAGTCTGGATAGCGCGCTTCCATGGGGTGGAAGAGGTCGCTGGTTCGAATCCAGTCGCCCCGACCATATATTTTGATTTGGTCACAAGCTCTGCAAGGCGAATGATTAGACCTGTACGGTAGCCTAATCAGGTTAGCTTCGAACGAACAGCGCGCTCCCGATCAAAAGTTGCTTGGCGGAAACTACTCCAACAGGAACAATGACCGTCATACCTCGATGTTCCAGCACAACAAGAATTCCATCGATCACAAATCGGCCAGTTGAGTTGGAACCAGAGACCCAGTTGTCGCCAGACGCCACTTGACCCATTTCAAAGGTCCCATCTGAGTTGAAGATGTACTGCGTACCCATTGATCTCCACCGTCCAACGATTGCACTCGTTGTGGGCAGCTTCAATTCACGAAAAACGGACTCGCCATGTTTGAAGAAGAGTCCAGATTCGTCAGAAGCAAAGGAGAACGCAGCGCGACGAGCTTCGTACCCAGTCGATTGCAGACTGAGGACTGAACCTGTGACGGAATAGGTCCCAACACCAGCGGGTGAGGTTCGGCGCTGAAGGTCCACATCGACAAGATTTCCACCGCCCCAAACGGGATTTGTGCAGTAGACTCCGTTGGGCAAGAACGCGTACATAGTCGCCCTTGGGACCGAGCTCATGTAGTTGACTAGGTACCACAATCCTTGCGGCTTGCCGTCCACTATCTCTGTCTTCGGAAGTGGTGTGCCGCGACCTGACGGACGCCAGTCCGGCATTCCAGGAAACTTTCCTGGCGTGTCGCCAGTGGGGGCCTTGCCAGCATTTGGATCGCGATTGGTCTGACCACCTGCACCGGGCTTTTCAGTCGGGGCCTTGAACTGTATCGATTCCAAGAGCTTTGTGATATCGCTTTCAAATTGTTCAACCAACTCTGGCGGATCCGCGACTACTACCAGGCTCAGGCGCTGGGAGCTTCCAAATACGACAGCAATGACCCGCAGATTTCGGCCCAGCTCTTCATCCTCAAGAACGAAGGCTTGCGCGAAAACCTTTCCGGCAGTGATATTAGAGGTTTCAATATCACCCTTGTAATGAACCTTGGCACCTTCTGTAATCTTCGCGACTTGCGCTCCAAATTGTTTTTCGTGAGAATCACTTGAGCTGTTTTCTGGCGGAAGCATCAAGACTATAAGTGCCTGGTTTGGCTTCAATTTCTCAGGAATTAGTATCTTCGAACCTTGTTCCTCAACCTCTTTCCAGCCAGTTGGAACTTTATACGAAACAGATTCGAACGGCGATTGGATGTTGATTCCAGCCGCGCCGAATGCCAGAAACGATGCGATCAATGCAATCACGTTCATTATCCTTTGTTGATTTGCCTACCTGAGATCAAGAGTGCAGATGCCGTTTTCAAAGTGCTGATCCTTTTGATTCAACTCAGATTTGACCATTAGGCTCGTAGCTACAACGTGTCACACTCTATCCCTGTTGGCTAAATCAACTGATTCGCTTTTAGATTGAGAGACTATTAGAGTTATGGCGCAATTTACTGACTCCCAAATGAGACATATGGCTTGAAGATTGCTTGGATTAATGCTTCCAGCACGGTCGGCAAAGGTTTTGGACGCACGGTTGGCATCCAACAAGTCGGTGCTTGTTCGTACTCTGTCTGATCGAAGGACTCATCGTAAGTTCGCGGCGCTGTCAGGGTAGCGAGATCGAAGAACCTTTCAACGTCGACAGTCTTTCCTGAAGACCTGTCTGCATAGTAGATGTCCCATCTATACATTATCTCAACTGGCCCCAATCCTTTATAATTTCCGGAAAGAGTCTTCGAACCGGTAACCTTGTCTCTATTTTCTAAATCGTCCCGAGACCAAGGTAAGTCGAACTTTCCAGTCTTCCAATGAATGTTTCGGGGTTGATTTGCTCCAATTTCAAGTTCAACATCAAAGTCATTCTGAACAAAAAGTTGCTTCTTAATTTGAATTCCTGTTCCGCTCTGTCGAGTAGTGCGCTCAAGCTTGTCCACTTCTGTCATGAGCAGCGCGGATCCTATGCCTGGAAGGTCAAGTTCATACGTTCTTGCTAACCAGTCAATTTCTAACATGACACCTTCCAAGTACGCACTTGGATCTCTCTTAGGCACCTGAACTGGTGCCGTCCACGTTGTTGTTCGAGTGTACTTCTCCGGCTTTTCCGTGTCGCAATCAATTTGCTCGCCTTCCTCATGCAAAGAGTCTTGAATTGAAATCGATGTTCGATGCAGCTTAGGTTGCTTAAACACTTGGTAGGTTAAGGCACTCGGCGAAAGCGCATTGTTCAAGGCTGCCTCCGTTAGCGGAAAGTCGGGAAATGCAAGGATTACATTCTCCACTGTGGCCTGCCTTAGGACTTTCCATTCGGCGGCATACTTCTCTCTTCTGATGCGGCCCGAGCCAGTGATCGATACCTGCAGGTCCATTCTGATCGCCGCTTTATCCCAATCGACGACTTCCAGTTTCTTTCGGGCGGTATACCCGGTTTTCATTCGATAGACGGTTTCAAAGACTGGAACAAGAAAAGCAAGCGGTCCGGTGAGAAAAACTCCTGCAGTATTCTCACTAAGATCAAGTATCGCCTGCGTTATGTCATTTGACTTCATTTGCGGCTTGACGGTCACTACAGCATACTTGTGGACGGGCACAAGATAGTAATCGCTAATCCTCTGCTTCTGCCGAAGCCCCATAACTTGCACCTGGGCTTTGCCTGTCGCATCAGTAACTACTCTGTCTGCTCTCCCATCGTATCCAACGAACACTTCTGGAACGTACTCTGCAGCCTTCCTCCCACCTTCGTCCCATCCCCATTCGGTTTCGACCCCAGCCAATGGGCCTGCTTTCGGCATATCGATATCTAGGCCCATCCCCATGGGCAGCGCCCGGAGGCTCTTGAGTAATCGCGCTCGCCATTCGGGATCAAGCCAGAACCATGCCCAAGCCTTCATAGAATCGCCGTCTGAAGTAGTTTCAGTCGTTCTGCGAATGCGAGGCTTCTCAAACTTGATATGGGCACGCACAGATGCGTACATACAGAAGAACTTCGAAACAGCGAGGATCATGTTCGCCAAGCCCGTGATGGTTCCAATTGTTGCGACCTTTCCGGCAGCCCCAAATGCGCCTTGTGCCTCAAGCAAATGCTGGATCACCGCCTGCTGAATCGACACGAGGGTTGTTGTTCCGTAGACAACTGCGTCCTCTTGGTAGGTAACCAACCAATCACTAAATGTCTTTCCTGCGTCTTGAGAACTCGCGGATTCAGGGAATATCACCAGTTCTGGCTCCAATTTGTCCTTTGCTCTCGATGCAGCAACTCGAAGGGACTCAGAAAAGTGCCGAGCGATCATGAAAAACTGGATTGGCGCTAACTGGGCGCCGTCCGGTACGAATTCAGAGAGCAAGTCATATGGAATGGGCATTTGCTTACCGAGCTCTACGATAAGCCGCGCCATGAATCTCGAGTGTGGTTCGGTCCCGTTGTAGTCCTTTCTTAGAGCCGCTTGCACAGTCGACAAAAATGGGATTTCTAATTTTGTAGCACTCTTGCCCAATGACTCGAAAGCGTCAACAGTATCGGAAAGCGAACTCGTGACTCCGGTAGCATGCATCTGCGACAGCAGGAGAACCTCTAGCGCTTCGACGAACAGGCCGATACCCTTTCCCCTTTCCGGTTCGACAACTTTCTCACCTTTGCTGTTCTTTACATAAAACCCACTTCGCTTTAGGGCAAGCAGAATAGCTTGTGTGGGATCGTCGCTCGTCAGAATTGTCCCAGCTAAGGCAACTGCCAACTCATCTGGGTCCGACTTGGGCGGCCACAATGGATATGGCAGTTTTTCCGAGACTGCATCCAAATCGACCTTTGTCAGCGCCCCGTAAGGGCTTCGATCGTATGTTATCGAGTTGATAAGTTCCTCGAGCAGCGGAATTAGATTGTCAATGTCACCTGAAAGTCGAGCTTGCAGCTCAATGTATGAATTCTTAGGAGCAGCGATGATCGCTCTCCAGTCTGCTGAACTCGAAACCTTGTCCACGTCTTGGCTTTCAGGTTGGGACTTGACCCACCAGACGATTGCTTCGTAGTCTTGCGCAGTCAGCCATCGGTACGGTCCCAGGATGCTTGGAAATTCTATGGATCGCAAATGCGCCTGATACTCTTTCAGTGCCCGACCCATGATCCCCGTCTCATCCAACTGCGAGTTCTGGTCTTTGATGGTGACCTCTCCGGCTTCTCCTGGCAGCTTGACGATCCACTCATAACCTTTCTCGACGTTGCAACCCTTGGGTACCTCGTAAGAGACCCTTTCGAGGTCAATATACTGGCTGTTTCCATTGGCCGCAAACCCAAATACTACGAGACCACAGAGCGGTGTTGCAAATTGCCTGCGCATATCGAATCAGAACCTGCTTGTTAGAATTGCCCCTTCAGGAAGGGCTTCTTCTCACTATAGACAATCGTATGCAAGTTCGTCAAGGGTGAAAGATCATACTTAGCTGCAATTCCATTAGGCCATAGAACGTCGACGGTCCTCATGCGATCGGATTGTGGAAAGGCAATCAGCCATGCCGCAGAATCTTGGTTCTTCCCCCCACGGCTGCCAGCAATGACGTATCTTGTCCTCTTTGTAGAGTCCCCACTTACCAACTGGACCCCAATGCCTGTGGATTCGTGTTCGGACTCGAATCGAAATGCAACCAGCGGGCGGGCATTCGTCACATTTCGATAAAGGCGCAGTCCTCGCTCGTCATCGATTACAGCAAGGTCCAACCGGCCGTCGCGATCGAAATCTGCACAAGCAGCGTGCACCGACTTGCTTGCTCGCACCTGCGATGCGTAGGTCACATCGGCGAAAGTGCCATCGCGATTCTCGAAGAAGTTGGCGGTGTGATAGGCGGACATGATCAGGACGTCAAGATCTCCGTCACCGTCGAAGTCACCCCAGACAGGATCTGCCGGCGTCTCTTCGTACCAGATCCCCAAATTGTGGGACGGCAGCGGTTCGAAACCAATAGACCCCTGCTTCTTGCTCAAGAACAGCCTGCTGAAGACGCTGTGGCTGCTGCCGCGCCAGTCTGGGTGAACCAGATTCGCCGTGAACAAGTCGAGCAGGCCATCCGAGTTGACATCCACAAACCCCGCTCCCCAGGGTTGTGTTCCCCCCAAACCGCCAGCGGGAGATGTACCGAAGGCAAGTCCGATGCTGTCGGCGATATTCTCCCACTTGCCGTCTTTCCGTGTGTAGAATCGATCTGCGCGCTGTGAATACGAGCCGACGAAAAGTTCTGGGTATCCATCTCCATCTAAATCAGCGGCACAAGCAACTCTCGTAAAGCCTGGATTTGGATCAATCCATTCATCGTCATCGACCACCGACCATGACTTCCCTTCGACGTTTCGAATTAGCTTGTCCGCGCCGTGGTTGGGGCTTTGAGACAATCCAACATACAAGTCGATCCATCCATCGCGATCAATGTCGAGCCAAGTCGCGGTCATCGCAACTCCCTCGATCTCAGGAAACTGGGTGTCAGGCCCAAATTTCATGGAGCCCTTGTTCACAAACATCTTCGTTCTGTTTTCCGAGTAGACGATGGCGTCAGGAAGCCTGTCGCCGTTCACATCCGCAAAGCGTGCAAACCCAGGTTCGCCGTCGTGAATTGTGATTGCTGATTGGACAAGAAATCGACCGCCGAAGTTCTTGTAAACAAACTTGCCTGCGACAACCAAATCATCCCATCCATCGAAGTCTATGTCGACCCAGGCAATCGGCCCGCTGTGACAATCTTCAAGTCCAACTGCTTCCGTGACATCTTCAAACCACTTCGACGGCTCTTCAATTCGTTCCACAACAAGCTCCACACAATAATCGCCGGTTGGGTTGTAAAGTTCGATCTCTCGACGTCCTCGCACTGATTTGTCGAAAACTTCGATCGCTGCGTTCAGCGGACTCTCCAAGCTTCTGTCTGCGCGCACTCTTGCACGACCTGGTTCGGCATACCAGCCAACAATAACGATTGTCGGGTTTTCAACCGTAAAGTCAGCATTGTTCGATCGAAGGTCTAAGTATTTCCAATGTCCATCAACTGTCCCCATGTCGCTGTCGACGTTGATTGGTGAAACAATGTCGAATTCGAAGTCTCGAAAGGGCCAATAGGGTTGAGTCGTTCGATCAATGTCGCGCCAAAAGTGCAAACGAATCGGCTGGTCCATGGACGTCGGTGCGAATCGTATTCCGACGACTCGTGCCGGCCAAGGAATGCTAACGGCGGCCATCTCTTTGACGGTCAACTCCTCCTTACTCCATTGCACGGGCAACGGCGGCGCAAACACCGGATGGCCGTCGTGGGTTCCGATATTCACTTGCTGAATTCCGAGAGTGAGCGCCAATAGGAGCATACAAACGAGTATATCCACCCAAAGTCGAACAGACCGTTGTTGCGCCTTAGGCTCTTTAAAACTCTGTCGGAACAGAGAACCTAACTCTATTGCTTTTTCTTTGTTGTGAACCAGTCGGCGGAATTGCCAAGCGTCGTAGCGCACGGGATCAAGTTTAGGTCACTCATAAGAACGGCGACTTTGCTTCCATCCTCAAACTGAGTCAGTCCTGCGATTCTGTAACGCAGTTCCTTGACCTTGTGTCCATCACCTTGATCGTATTCTTGGAACGTGCAAATCAGCAGATCGCCTTGGATTGCATAGGACCCAGAGCCTCGAGCCTGCCCTGTTCTCAGTACACCAACCACTCCGCTTGCAGAAACGAATCGGTAGGTGAACGTTCCGTCCGACTTCAGGTTAAGTTCGCCACCATAAGTCACGACCGTCATTGCAGTTGCGCCCGTGTAAATGTTCTCCCACTGCATGTGTCCGCTCGATCCATAGTGGTAGTAGGCCGCAAGGCTATCTTGGCTCACGATGGGCTTGCCTTTGGCGCTGGCGCAGCGAAACGATCCAAGAAACTGCTCCGCGATCAACGCTGACTCTGGAAATGAAGCCCTTGCCATGACCGCTTCACCCGTTTTGATCACTGCCAAGTCTTCGAAAATCTGTGCGATGATGACTGGCTGCCATTCGTTCCCGCAGTCAATCATCATGACCGTGTAGAGCGTGTCGGATCGACGACCTTCTTCACGACCCGAGCCAAAGATGAACTGACCGAAAAGGCCGTCGCCCACATAACGGCGATACACCATGCCTCCGGCTCTGCCCTCGAGTCCCTTGGGAAGGTATTCGCGCCAGATCTGACGGAGCGCGTCTCCCATGTTTCCTGACGCTGGCCTTGCCGGAAGCAACATGACAAGAGCTGAAGTCTTGGTGTCGCCACTGCCAGTCGCTTCGATCTTGCTGCCGACCCACCAATTGCCCGACTTCTGCCACCCAGAGGGAGCCGTGAATGAGAAGCCAGCCGCCAGCCCTCCGGTTGGAGCTGGCTCAGAGGGCTTAGACTCGGGCTTGATTGAGAGCGACTTCCCTGCAATCGAGAACTGATGGAGCTTAGCGCCGGTGAGTGCCGTTAGGCTGGATTCGGCAAGCTTTTGGATTTGGACAGCGTGCTCTGCTGAATCACTCGCTCCGGCCAGAACAACCACGAACCCCGAAACGCAAAGCGAAAACTCATAGAAGGTCTGCTTTTGGAGGTTTGTTGCATTCCGAACGGAAGCAACATCCATGGAGGACTTGATCTTCGGAATCAAGTCCATCAAGACCGCATCATCCACTTCTATGCCCTTGGCGGTTCCATAGAGGACTGCGATCGAGAAAGCCAAGGAGGAGGATGCGTCATTGGAGAATTTGCCCTCCTTTGCGGCCTCTTCGTATGCTTTCAAATAAAGCTCCAGACCCTCTACAAGGGCATCCCGCTCCGCTTTATCCTCTGTCACTGCTGCGGCGAATTGGCTCACATATACGCGCTTGCCGGAAGGCGAGAAAGCGGTCGGGCTTTGGATAGGTGCTGCCTTGGTGCTGAACCCCTGTGAACCGAACTCCGCGGCAACCAATGCAAGGGGGTTATCTTTTATGTCCTGCGCTGCCGTGAAAGCCGTAAGGACAATCGCTAACGTCTTAAGCATGAACGATTATAGATTGCGAATCAGCGAGAATTGTTGGCGACTCGATAGTGGGCTGTTGGGCTACCGGTGAATCGCCCGCTCGAGGGGTTCCTGCTGTTTCTGCCATACGTAGCGTAAATACAATTTGCGGTTACGAAGCGACCTTGCACCACAGCAGAAGCATAGAGATCGACAGACGGGATCCAATAATCTGCGTCTTCCAATGCGCCGAGCTTTAGGCTCGTCGTCGAACCAGTTCAACCGATGGGTTGATCGCCGTTCTGCGTGCTTGCACCACGAGTAGCGACTTGCAGCACAATGTCATGGATGCCTTCGCTCTCTAGGGCAATATAGGGGAATCTGCCCCGCCCTCCTCGACCGCCTGAGCCACTTTCTCCGCTCGGCGACTGAGTGCGTCGTCAAAGGAGAGCCTATAGCGAACTGGACTCCAGCGACGTTCATCTTCGCGCCCTACGAGGTCAACAATCGAAACTCGCCCCGATTGATACCGCGCATACGCCGGTTCATCCCCACGTGTACGTCTGCGGTTTGCCTTTAGGTTGTAATGGTTGAATTGGCTATTGGGGCGGTGTGTGGTTTGGGTAGGCTTTGGGCGTGTTTCGATATGGATTGAAGTCTCCAGGCAGCGCGTTGCGCGAGGAAATGTCGAAGGGGGTCGTTGTGCTGCCTGGGGTTTATGATGCGATCACTGCTCGGATTGCCGAAGAGGCTGGGGCGCGGGGTCTTTATTTGACTGGGGCCGGTGTTACGAATTCGATGTTGGCTGCTCCGGATATTGGTTTGGTGACGTTGGGGGAGATGGCGCGGGTGGCTTCGAATGTTTGCGGAGCGGTGTCGGTGCCTGTGATTGCGGACGCGGACACGGGATTCGGCGGGACGATGAACGCTTCGCGGGCGGTGATCGAGTATGAGCGTGCAGGATTGGCTGGAATGCATGTGGAGGATCAGGCAATGCCGAAGCGGTGCGGGCATTTGGATGGGAAGGCGTTGATTTCGGCGGAGGAGATGGACGCCAAGATTCGGATGATGGTAGGTGCTCGGCGGGATCCGTCGTTTCTGATCATCGCTCGCACGGATGCGCGGGGCGTGACTGGGTTGGAGGATGCGATCGCCCGTGGGCGTCGGTACGTTGCCGCAGGTGCTGACTGTGTGTTTCCAGAGGGTTTGCAGAGCAAGGAGGAGTTTGCGGAGTTTCGGGCCGGGGTTTCAGGGCCCCTTCTGGCGAATATGACTGAGTTTGGGAAGACGCCTTTGATTTCGGTTTCCGAGTTTGAGGGGCTTGGGTACACTCTGGTCATCTTCCCGATGACCGCATTTCGGGTGATGATGAAGGCTGTCGACGAGGCGTATCGGACGCTATTACGCGACGGGACACAGGCTGGGATTCTCGACCGAATGCGGACTCGGCAGGAACTATACGAATTGATCGACTACCCGGCGTATGAATCGCTGGATCGGCAACTCGCCGAAGAAGCCGAGAGAACCGAATCCTAAGGAGATTTTGAAAACCATGGCAACAACTGCGCCGAACTACAGCCCCGGGCTCGAAGGAGTCATTGCGGGGATTTCGACGATAAGCGACATCGACGTTGAGGCTTCAAGGCTGATCTATCGCGGTTACGATGTTCACGAGTTGGCGAAGCAAGGGAGCTTCGAAGAGACTGCTTATCTGCTGCTTCATGGGACATTGCCGACGCAGACTGAGCTGGATCACTTTCATCAGACATTGGCTGGGGAGTACGAGGTACCTGATTACATCTATGACATTTTTCGCGCGACGCCGAAGAACGCTCACCCAATGGATCAGCTGAAGGTCGCGGTCGGTGCACTGGCTCCAAGCGATCCGGATTATTCGGCTTCGCCCACTGATCGGGATGCGAATTTGCGGAAGGCAGTCAGAATGACGGCGAAGATGGGGAATCTGGTTGCGAATGGTTGGCGGATTGCGCATGATCAAGAAGTTGTTAAGCCGGATGGTTCCCTGAACATCGCACAGAACTTCCTTTACATGCTGAACGGCACCAAGCCTGAGGAGTTCGCATGGAAAGCCATCGACACTTCACTCGTGCTGTATGCAGAGCACGGATTCAACGCATCGACTTTTGCTGCGCGAGTAACCGTGTCATCGCTTAGCGACATTTACAGCGGAGTCGTTTCGGCAATTGGAACGCTAAAAGGCAATTTGCATGGCGGAGCAAATGAGAAAGCGATGGAAATGCTTATGGAGATTGGCAGCGTTGAGAATGCAGAGCCTTTCATTCGCGATGCGCTAACCCACAAGAAGAAGATCATGGGCTTTGGGCATCGTGAGTATCGCATCAGCGACAGTCGAGCCGGAATTATGGGCGAACTTGGAAAGGAAGCGGCCCGAAGGAGCGGCAATGAAAAGTGGGCCGAGATAGCCGACATTTGCGAGCGAGTGATGAAAGAAGAAAAGAACCTCTTTCCGAATGTCGACTTCCCCGCTGCCTACGCATACTATTCGCTTGGCGTTCCGATTCCACTCTATACGCCAATCTTTGCTATCAGCCGAATCACTGGCTGGTGCGCAAATATGATCGAGCAGCTTGATGACAATCGGATCATGCGGCCAAAAAGCATCTATGCAGGAGAGAGCTTGCGAGACTACGTGCCGATTGCGAATCGGCATTAGGTTCTCTTCCTCCAAAGTGCAGGAAGCAGGCTCGCCCTTCCAAAATGCGTGGCGAGCCTGCTTCTTTTCTTGCGCATCACGCGTTACTACTCTAACGAACGTGCGACGATATTGTTAGATATGGAGCCAGTTAGCAAATTACCCATCGGTGCTGATTTAGAAGGGCTTAGCCTGCGCGAATTGATCGAGGCTATGGACCTTGCGGTTTGGTGTTCTGATGAAAGGGCACGCCGCGTCATCTACGTCAGCCGTGCATACGAAGAGATCTGGGGTCGCCGGGCCGCAGAGTTCGCTTCGGACTGGGAAGCGTGGAAGGAATGGATACACCCGGAAGACCGCGACAGGGTCGTCGAGATTAGCAATCAGTTCTTTCAGGGTGACCCCGGTGCACACTATGACTTGACTTATCGCATTGTTCGACCGGACAATTCCGTCCGCACGATAAGAGATCGCGGCTTCAAGCTTCACGGTTCTCCACCAGGGGTCATCCATGGAGTTGCCGTAGACATTACTGAACAAGTTGATAGGGAATCGCAGCTGCAAGAGAACGAGTATCGCCTCCGTGCTCTCATTGAAGCGCATCCAGATATGCTCTTTGTAATCTCTCGAGACGGTGTGATTCAAGAGTTTTACAGCCATTTGACTGCAGTTCCCCAACTAACAGCTGACACTCTTGTAGGAAGAACTTTGGACGATTTACTTCCTGAGGAACTTGCGCTTGAAAAGCTCGCACTATATCGTCAAGTCATGGACAATGGTCAGCCAGCGAGATTCGAATATGAAGCGGACCTCGGTGGAAAGTGGCGCCGGTTGGAATCGCGCACGACCTTTCTGAGCAAAGTCC
Source organism: Fimbriimonadales bacterium (assembly GCA_026129745.1). Classification (GTDB taxonomy): domain Bacteria; phylum Armatimonadota; class Fimbriimonadia; order Fimbriimonadales; family ATM1; genus JAHCHL01. The sequence goes on from JAHCHL010000013.1 coordinate 58,502, forward strand.
GAGTTCTTTGTGTTCTGCGCGACGTTACCGATTCTTGGGAGACTCAAGAGCGTATTCGTCAAAGTGAAGAGCTCTACCGATCCCTTGTCGATGCAACACCAGACATGATTGCCATCCATCAGGATAGCAAGCTGGTCTTCATGAATGAGTCAGGTGTTCGCCTCTTAGGTACGCAATCAACACATGCTATTTTGGGACGTAGCATCTCTGACTTTGTTGAAGTTTCGGATCGGCAGAGGATTACTATTCAACTCGCTGAATCGTCTGCCCAGCGACCAACATTCTCATCGCAAGAGTATTCGTTCCTCCGCCTTGACGGAACAGTAATTGCATTGGAGTTGACCTGTACGGCCTGTACGTTTGGTGGCAAAGACGCTGTTCAACTAATTGGCCGAGACCTGACACAACGACGACAGGCGGAGCAGACAGCAAGGAGCACCGAGGCACAACTGGCCGCAATCATAAACAGTCGACCCGACTGGGTATTGGCAGTCAATCGAGACGGTCAGATTCTTACTGCCAATAAAGCAACCCAACAAGCGTTCGAAGCCTACACCGGGCAACGGCTAACGCCCCTTGCCAACCCATTTGAATTCATACCCAGCGATTCCGGAAAGAGATTCCGTGAGCGATTAGACCGAGCCTTTGCGGGGGAAACATTCAGTGTAGAGCAAGTCTTTGAATTTGGCGAACGAGCGATTCACTTTGATATTAGCTTTGCTCCTGTCATTGAGTCTGGCGAGGTCGTAGCAGTTTCTATCATCTGTCAAGACATTTCTGATCGAGTGCTAGCTCAGCAGGAACTAGCAGAAAGCGAGCGAAGATTTCGATCCCTAGTCGAAGGCCTGCGACTGATTGCCTACGAGTTCGACCCAGTTACTCGTTGCTTCACTTATGTTTCGCCTCTTGCCGAGAATTTGCTCGGTTATCCCCATGCCAAGTGGCATGAAGTTGGATTCTGGAGAAGCGTGCTCCACCCTGAAGATAGGACGAGAATCGCGCGGTATGCACTAAGAATGGAGCAGTCTTGCAAGGATCATGAAATGGAGTATCGAATGGTCGCTGCAGACGGCAGAACAGTCTGGATTCGCGACATTGTTACCGTAGTCGCTCAGGATGATATGCCAATTCGCCTAAAGGGAGTCTTGATCGACATTACGGAGAACAGAAAGCTTGAGGAGCAGCTTCTGCAGTCCCAAAAAATGGAAGCGGTAGGCCGATTGGCTGGAGGTATCGCCCATGACTTCAACAACATGCTCTCCGCAATCATTGGCTTCGCTGAGCTGATTGAAATGAAGGAGTCGCTGTCGGAGAGTGCAAAGACACAATTGGCAGGGATCATAAAGGCTGCCGATCGCGCGTCGACGCTTACAAGTCAGTTGTTGACATTTGCAAGACATCAAGTCAGCAGACGAGAAATTGCAGATATTAACGAGTTAATCGTTTCGGCAAGGGATTTGCTGGATCGACTTCTCGGAGATTCAATATCGGTGCGCTTAGAGTTGGACCCAAACTTGGCTCTCGTAGCTGCCGATACGATGCAACTCGAACAAGTAATGCTCAATCTCGCGCTGAACGCACGCGATGCAATGCCAAATGGGGGACAGTTTGAGATGTCCACGAAGAATGTTCATGTTGCAGGGGAAAGCCCAGAGACCAACGCTGTGCCTCCTGGATCGTATGTCCTGATTGAAGTCTCCGATGACGGAGATGGCATGCCACCAGAAGTCGCGTCTCGGGCATTCGAGCCATTCTTTACTACCAAGCCGATTGGAAAAGGAACAGGCTTAGGACTTTCAGTTTGCCACGGGATCGTTGCCAATCATGGTGGCGCCATGAAAGTCGACAGCAATCGGACAACAGGGGCATCCATTCTTATCTATCTTCCGGTAGCGTTCCCTCGTACTGATTCGAGTGAACCGGCAGGCCCGCTAGCAGGTCACTCTGTGCTTGTACTTAGCGGCGACGCAGAAGAAGCAAGAACTCTTGGAGATCAGCTCTCCAAGCTTGGTTGCAAAGTAACCGTTTGCACGGACGCAAACGGAGAGCTAATTGTTGGTGCGGACAACAACTTCGACGTCGTGGCGGTTCCAGATTGGATTGGAGAACACGCACTCCCAATGTCAATCAACGAAATCAAGAATCGATACAACAACGTTCGTATCTTATATCTAACAAGGGCGGGTGCCAACGACATTGCTGACTCTGTGTCAAGTGAGGAGTTTCGATTGCACATCCCATATCGGGTTTCAGACTTAGCGCGGGCTCTCGAGTCATTGCTGGCGAACCCTTAGAGCCGCAGGCCCAACTCGCCACTTCGAGATGGACCACGGCGCCTTCGCTACGATTGAGGCCCGTCGCTCGAGGATTCAGCTACGTAATATTGCGTCGCTCTGCAGAAGCCGGCCAGCTTTCTAAGCGCCTCTTCTGCGACGCCATCCAGCTTAGCAGGACTCAACATGCACATGATCAAAAGAGCCAGGGCCTCTTCCTCCGTGAGGGTGAGCGTTGGTCGGGAGGTCTCTTCCTTTACGACCATCTTGCCTCCTTCGGATTCAGAATCCAGTTGACTTAGACTGCCCATACGCTCCAATTGTTCATTTTCGGATCGAGAAGGTGCTTTCGCAAGGTGCTAACAGGAAGAACGGGCCTAAATGTGGAAAACTAGTCTACTGAATCTCCTATGTTTGCGCTTAACTTCTACTCAGACCTGTACCTCGATGTCCTTAGAGCCAACAGAAAGACTCTCTCTATTCGGCTGGGCGACAAGCGTTTCAAGTATCGGGAGGGAGAAATCGTCTGGGTGACCATAGGCCAACGCTTTGGCAGACGACAAAAGCTATTCGCTGCCGTCATCGATCGGGTGGAAGTAAAGACGATCAGCGAGCTAAGTCGGCGGGAAATTGAGAGGGAGAACCCAGAATTCAGGTCGCACGAGGACGTCGTCGCGCTCCTCGCAAGAATCTACAACGAGCAAATCTCAACCGAACACCTTGTTACTGTCATCCATTTCAGCCCGGTGGACGAATAGGAGATGTCATCGGGCAATCATCACGTCGGTGGACTTTATCACTGCAGTGGCCCTATCTCCAACTCTTAGACCAAGTCGCCGGAGACTCGATCGAGAAATGATCGAGGCAACTTGATCACCTGTCGCCAGTTCCAAGATGACTTCGCAAATTACTGAGCCGGTGCTGATTTCCTTGACGATCCCGGTAAGCCGGTTTCTGGCACTGAGCTCCATGCCAGGGATTTCCAGGCTTGGTTGAGACTCTTCGTCGCCGCCAATCAGCTTGCGCCGCATCTCCTGGATGACCTTTCTATCGTAAAGCCTCCAGCCTCTGAAATCTCGTTCGGGAGCAGGGATCCTTCCTGACTTCTCCCAACTCGCGAGGGTTTTCGCAGAAACTCCCAGAGCTTCGGCGGCTTCGGCTCTGGTCAACTTATCAGGGTGCTTCATAGGAAGGTCGTACCAGTTTACTACTGCCGGTAAAATAGGCTCTCTCCCATGATTCTTGCCCAGCCTAAACGAGAGTCTGCTGAATCTGTTGACTTCAACGGGTCATTTAAGGTCGTTACCTGGGGCTGTCAAATGAACGTTGAGGACAGCGAGCAGATGGAGTTGATGCTCAGGGCGACTGGACTCACAGAAGCTCCGAGTCTGGATTCTGCGGACGTGATTCTTCTCAATACTTGCAGTGTTAGGAAGAAGCCCGAGGACAAGGCATTCAGTTTGCTAGGTGAGCTTCGTGAGATGAAGGACCAGCGTCCTGACGTCGTCATCGGTGTCTGCGGCTGCATGGCGCAGTTGCGCGCCGATGAGATCAGGCGCCGAGCCCCCCATGTCGACTTCGTGATCGGTACAGCACAGGTTGCCCTTGTGCCCGCCCTTGTTCTGGAAGCAAAGCAGGCCAGAAACTTTCAGAAACGATTAGAACTGCCAGAAAGAAAGGGTGCAATTGTCGCAAGTGTTCCCGAGCGTTATGTCGGTAGAGCCGGCAAACTCAAGTCCTTTGTACCAATTCAATATGGGTGCGATAAGTTCTGTACTTTTTGTATCGTTCCTACAACGAGAGGCCGTGAAAGAAGTCGACCGACTATGGACATCCTGCGTGAGATTACCGAACTTGCCTCACGCGGTACGAAGGAAGTTACCCTTCTCGGGCAGACCGTGAACTCTTACGGGAAAAACATGCTTGAAGGCAAAGTGCCATTTGCAAAGCTCTTGAGGATGATCGCAGCCGTACCCGGCATTGAGCGCATTCGTTACACTTCGCCTTATCCACGTGACTTTACTGACGATTTGCTTGCTGCACACCGCAATGTCCCGCAAGTCATGGAACATTGTCATCTCCCATTGCAAAGTGGTGATGATGAGGTCCTGAAGCGAATGAAGAGACTGTACACTGTGAATTCGTTCAGCGAAATCTACAATCGCCTGAGATCGATTCCGGGAATGTCCATAACCACTGACATTATCATAGGATTCCCAGGCGAAACTGACGATCAATTCATGAACACGATGAAAGTCGTCGAAACTCTTCGGTTCGATAGCGCCTTCATGTTTGCGTATTCGCAAAGGCCCGGCACGCCTGCAGCAAACTGGGATGAGCAAGTGCCCACGGACGTAAAGAAGAAGCGGCTCAATGAACTGATTGCACTACAAAACGAGATCACCTTAAGGATCAACACTGAGCAAGCTGGGTCGGTATTTGAAGTTCTGGTGGAAGGAGTATCGGAAAAGGATCCCTCTTTACTGAAGGGCCATACAAGGCACAACAAAGTTATCCTTTTTCAGGGAAGTGGAGAATTAACTGGCGAGGTGGTACATGTAGAATCCATTGAGGGCCATCCCTGGGGCTTTAGCGGGCGCCTTGCCAATAATTAGCCTTGTCCAGGTTGGAATCATGTCGGTATACATGACAGGTCATGACGAAGGTGGCCGTGATGATTGGGATGGCCGGCAACACTCAGGCGTGATACAATCGTCTTAATAGCTACTATGCTTGGGCTTTTTTCGTTGATTGCTCTGGGTTTGATTCAGGAACCTCCGTTCCCTACGGAGCCACTGAGTCTCCCCAAGCTTCAATCTCTCGACGGCAAGGTTGTCTCAGTTCCTGCGCCAGCCAAGAAGGCGACGGTCGTCATGTTTGTGACTGTGGACTGTCCCATTGCGAACAGATATGTACCTGAGATGAAGCGAATCGCCGAGGAGTACCAAGAGAAGCACGTTGCATTTTTACTGGCCTACGTTGACCCATACCTCGATGTTCAAGAAGTGCAAAAGCATCGAGCTGACTTTGAGGTCACGATTAACGGCGTATTCGACGAAAAGCACATTCTCGTTAAGGCGCTCGGCGCCACAATCACTCCTCAAGCGGTCATCGTAGGGTCAGATGGAATGCTGAAGTATCGTGGCCGAATAGATGACACTTACGTAGAGCATGGGCGTCCGAGAGAAAGACCTACGAGGCAAGACTTGAGGATTGCGCTTGAAGAAATCCTCGCGGGCAAGGCTGTTTCACAACCGATCACAAGGTCAATTGGCTGTGACATCCCGGACCGAATCGATAGATGATGCGTTTGATCTGGCTGGTGCTGGCATTGCCAGTTCTGTTGGCCGAATCGAACGAGCCTGAGGAAGTCACGTACCTTTCAGACATTGAGCCGATCATTCGAGCTAAATGCACACCATGTCACAGTCCGGGCGGGCCTGCGCCATTCTCATTACTGAGTTACCAAGATGTTCAGAAGCGTGCAAACCAAGTTGCGCTTGCCTTGATCGATCGCACAATGCCGCCGAATCGGGCGACCTCGGAACGAGGCACCTTTACGTACATTCCTGCAACTTCTCCCGAGGACATTGTCAAAATTCAAAAGTGGTCAACAGAAGGACAGGTTCGCGGTACTGGAGATGAACTTCCCGCTCCTGAACAGCAACGACGATGGCGACTGGGCGAGCCCAACGTCATCGTCAAGCCGCATGATTCTTACGAGACGCGCGCCGAGGATAGACCGCACTGGCGGGTCTATAGAGTTCGATTGCCTCATTTTGAGAGCAAGACATTGCGGGCAATTGACATCATCCCCGACGTTCCCTCAGTGATTCGCCATGTCCAAGTTGCCTTGAGTGGCCCTTCGGACGGACCAACGGCAGGCCCTGGTTCGATACCGATCCATTCACTGATCGGTGCTTGGTCTTATGGATACCATGCGATAGCGTTTCCAGAGAATGCAGGTCTCGAATTGCATGGAATCGACGAGCTCGTGCTCCATGTCTTTGTGCAACCGTCTGGCCGTCGGGAGTCTGCCGGCCTAGAAGTTGGATTGTATTTCGGAGAAGGTCAGATTGAGCCACAGATCATTCCGCTTCGAATCCCGGAAGGGCACATTCCACCGTCGCCTGCCTACATGGCAACATCAAGAGTTACCATACCAGTCGACATAGAGCTTCTTGCGCTGATTCCAGATTTTCGCGATCTTGCAACTGAGATAACTATTCTCGCTATCAAGCCAAATGGATCAACGATGCGACTGTTTCACCTCGACGGATGGAGTACTTTCTGGATCGGGGCTTATCGTTATCCTTCGCCGATCCACTTGCCTGCAGGAACGACAATAACCTTGGATGCAAGATACAATAACTCGACGCACAACGTTCAGAGTTTGAACCGAGTTCCTACAAGAGTCCCAATCGGTACGGCTGCCGGCGAAGAGCCTGGATCTGTAGCGTTGCAGGTTTTGGCTTACTGACCTGAGACTGACCTTCCCGATTTGGAAGCAGTAATTGTAAACATTGATAAAATCAGTCCAGTTGTCACAGCAACGGCACAGAATATGAATGGCAAAAAGTTGTCGATGTCGAATAGTTTTCCGCCGATGAGCAAACCAATAATCGCTCCAAAACCCTGGACGCTCATGACCGCTCCCAAGTAAGAGCCAGACTTCTGTGGATTGATCGCGCTCACGGTTGCATACCATGCTGGAAGTGCAAGTAGAAAGCCAATTCCCACCAGCAAACTTGCTCCACCAACTACCAAAGGCGATCGAAAGATCTCTAACCAATCACCAAACGCTACAAACCAGATTCCGATTGCGCAAAGCGTGAGGCCTATTCTTACGGCTTTGTCTCTTCCCATGCGCTCACCCCACGCTCCCATCGGCCAACTCAAAAATGCCATGGCGAGTGCCGCGGGCAGAACCAGAAGCCCAAACTGCTCTTCATTCAATTTGTATGTGTTCTGGGCAAACAGCTTGACAATCGCCATTGGCAAGCCGACTCCTATGAAAAGCACTAAGGCTGTAATTAGAATCATTGGAATGGTCTTGAAACACACGATAAGGTCTTGCAATGCGTGTCCATCGTGCCTACATTCTTCTATTCCATCGCGCTTTTTCTGACGCCTCACAAAGTAGTAGGCAGTTAATGCTGCAACGACGAACAGGCAAGATGCGAGATAAAAGCTTGCGTCCAGGTTATCGGTTCGCACATTTACGATACCGCCTAATGGCAATCCGAGCGCGACTCCAACCATGAAGCATCCATTGAGCATTGCCAACGCTTTACCTTTCTCATTCTCCTCGACCGCTTCTGCAACCGATGCGTAGGCAGAAGGCCATAGCATTGCCGCGGCAATCCCGTCGATAACTCTCAGTCCCAGGATCGCTAACATCGCGCCGTTGCCCCATGACGCCGGCGTCCAAACGGTTAGCAGCGGCGTGAAGATGAGGATGCATGGCGCGGCTATTAAGAATGGTCTGCGTCCAAGCTTGTCGGCCAGAGCGCCTGCATAAGACTTGAACAGCGCTTCGGACAGTAAGAATGCGCCAAGGGCGAGGCTAACTGAAAGAGCAGTGAACCCCCGGCCAAATGTAAGATACACGGGCATTGCTGAGATGTTTAGAACTGCGATGCCAAGTTCAGCACAAAATGCGATCGCCAGCAGCCCAAAGACTTCCGGGCGCAACAAAAGGGGCTTCTTGCGATCCATCACTTTCTAAGAGACGTTGGGCGCGGACCCGGCAGACCAGGTTCGCGCCCAAACAGAATCCAATGTCTGGACTTTCAGATCAGCGTTTGACAAACTGGAAGCCACGCCTAGCTCGCTTCCTGCCGTACTTCTTTCGTTCTTTTACACGTGGGTCCCGAGTGAGGAATCCTGTTCGTCTCAGCGGAGTCCTCAAGTCTGGGGCCATCTCCAACACAGCCTTAGCAATTCCGAGCCGGATTGCACCAGCCTGCCCTGCAATGCCCCCTCCATGGCAGATCGCTTTCACATCCACTTTGCCGTCAAGACCAACTTGCCTAAGTGGACCCTCGACCATCATTGAGAGCACCTGACGCCCGAGGTACTGTGACATTGGCCTTCCGTTGATCTCAATATTGCCACTTCCGGAGGTCAGCCACACCCGTGCAATTGCGTTCTTCCGTTTGCCTGTTGCGTAGTACTGTTCAGCCATTTAGTCTCGAACCTCCAAGACTTCGGGGTTTTGCGCCGAGTGGGGATGATCGGGACCAGGATAGACTTTAAGCTTTCGATAGACCTGCCTGCCCAAAGTATGCTTCGGCAGCATCCCCCATATTGCTTTTCGAATCAACCTTTCTGGATTTGTCTTGAGGAGTTTCCCACGGCTGATGCTTTTGATTCCACCGGGATACAGTGAGTGCCAATAGACAAGCTCATCCTTCTTATTGCCGGTCAATACTGCCTTGTCTGCATTGATGACGATCACATGATCGCCAACGTCGGCGTTGTATGCAAACGTGGGCTTGTGTTTGCCGCGCAATACTCTTGCTACGGCGGACGCCAAACGACCAACGGGTTGGTTGGTGGCATCGACCACGAACCATTTCCGCTCTATTTCTTTAGGTTTTACGGCAAATGTGCCCATATTCTTTCTCTTCTTATTCTTACTCATTGGCATTCGCTGCCATCGTTGTCCAGTCTCAAATCTCTGAGCTTTCTTCCATAATGCACCCGCATAAGCGTTAGACCTTTGGCCGGCAACACGACCGGCAGCTGCTGGCTTGCCCGTGCACTCGTCTTCAGCAACCGTGCAATACTTTCTTCACTTCGATGCCCACGACCCACTTCGAAGAGTCCTCCACTAATCCGCCGGACCATTCCTCGAATAAATGCATTTGCCTCAAGCTTTATCTCCAACTGATTGCCCTTGCGAACTATCTCCGCCACGAGAATCCTTCTAACGGCATTCTTGACGTTCTCCAGTTCTTCTCCAAAGGCTCTGAAGTCGTGTTCACCGATCAGGAGTTTCGCAGCCGCCTGCATTCTAGCCAAATCGAGTTGCCGACCGCCCTCGAAAACATATCGGCTCTTCATGGGTTCGACTTTGTCAACCTCCGAGATCGTATAGCGATACGTCCGGCTTCGCGCAAAGAATCGGGAGTGAAAGTCCATATTAGCTGCCGAGGACTTGACCACTCGAATGTCAATGGGTGCAACTCTGTTTATGATTTGCGCCCACTTCGCTGGCTCGATCGGTAGGCTTGTCGCAAAGTCTGCAACCTGCCCCAATGCGTGCGCTCCGGAGTCAGTTCGGCTTGCGCCTCTCAGCTCTACCGTTTCACCGGTTGCCCGATAGATACATTCTTTCAAGGTGCCTTGGACTGAACGCTGTTCTTTTTGCGCAGCCCATCCGCAAAAATCGGTTCCATCGTATTGTACGATGAGTTTGATTCTCTTCAATTAGTCTACAAGTTCGATGACTGCTGTCGGCGCTCCGTCTCCTCTTCTCGTTCCCGTTTTGGTGATTCGGGTGTAGCCGCCTGGTCTGTCCTTGAACCTCGGACCCAAATTATCGAAGAGATGCTTGACCAAATCCTCACCATTGAGTAGAGACCTTTCCGCCACTTGCTCAGAAGTGAGGCCGATTTTTCTCATAGCAGGAGATGCCGAACTGTGACCAACGAGGATTCGTCTTGCGCGGCGTCGTCCGTCGAGCGTGTCTTTCTTTGCCAATGTAATCAATGGCTCCACGACTCTCCGCAACTCTTTTGCGCGTCCTTCTGTTGTGCGAACGTATCCGTGCCTGATGAGTTGGCGAGCAAGATTGCTTAGGAGAGCGCTTCGCTGATCTCCTGGCAAACCGAGCTTTCTTCGATCCACTTTGTGCCGCATTTCAGTTACAGATCCTCATCATCTTCGTCTTCGTCGTCAAAGGCATCGATTCTGCCGATTCCCTTGCCAACTTTCATCTGATAGCCGCGCTCATTTAGTTTGTCGCGGACCTCATCGAGTGCCTTCTTGCCAAAGCCCCTGATCGCCAGAAGCTCGCTCTCTGTGTACTGTAAAATATCTCGCAACGTTTCGACGTTCGCACGCCGAAGACAATTGAAAGTCCTCTGGCTGAACTCCATTTCTTCTACACGAATCTCCGGTACACCGTCAAGTTCCGGCATTTCGTCATCTTCGTCGTTAAGTCCTAAGTCCATGCCGTCGGTTGTAAGCGCGAAGAACATCTTCACATACTTGTCAAGGATCTCTGCCGAGTGAGTAACCGCTTCGTTTGGCGACATTGCACCCGTCGTCCACACTTCCAACGTCAACCGCTCGTAGTCCGTTCTCTGGCCAACGCGAGTTGCTTCGACTGTGTAGTTGACCTTTCTGACGGGGGTGAACTGCGAACCCATCGTAATCAATCCGATCGTGCCCTTGTATTTCTCGTGTCGATTCGGCATCACGTAGCCGGTTCCCCAGCCCACGAACAATTCTGCATAAAGGCTCGCCTTGGGGTCAGATATTGTGCAGAGATAGCACTCGGGATTCGTTATCTCAACATCTGGTGGGCACTGAATGTCGGCACCGGTAACAACACCTTTGCCCTTTACGTCAATAACAAGTTCGAAATCCTCATCAGGGGGTCTATCTCGATTGACCTTGATTGCAAGGTCTCGCAGGTTGAGCAACAATTCATTCATGTCCTCCTTGACCCCTGGAATTGGCGCAAACTCATGGAGGACCTTCTCAACGCGTACAGCCGTGACTGCGGCTCCCGGTATGGAACCGAGCAACATTCGCCGAAGTGCATTGCCAATCGTTTGCCCGTATCCACGCTCAAGCGGGGCAAGAACAAACTTACCGTATGTTTCAGTTAATTCGAGTGTTTGGACTTGTGCCATTGGTTACCTTGTGTAGAACTCAACAATGAGTTGTTCATTGACTTCTGCATCTATCTCGCCGCGCGTTGGCGCACGCAAGACTTTTGCTTCATAAGTCTGCGTATCCATTGATAGCCATGCAGGCAAAGTTGTGTTGTTGACACGTTCAACTGCACCTTTAGCAAAGCTTGTTTCTCTCTTGCTTTCATGCAGTCCAATGGTGTCACCTGGCCTCAATTGGAAGCTGGGTACATTTACCCGTTTGCCGTTGACCGTAAAGAATCTGTGGCTGACCACTTGCCGAGCCATGCCCCTGCTCGAAGCCCAGCCCAATCGGAAGATCACATTGTCGAGCCGCATTTCAAGCAATTGGAGCATGTTCTCGCCTGTGACTCCACGACGCCTGGTAGCTTCAGTCATGTAGTCTGAGAATTGGCCCTCGCGAAGTTGGTACATTCGCTTGAGCTTTTGCTTTTCCAACAACTGTTCGCCGTATTCGGTCACCTTCCGGCGCATGGCGTCGTCGCCATGCTGTCCCGGCGGCTTCTTTCGCGACTCTTTCTCCATCGCGCACTTACGCGTGAAACATCGCTCTCCCTTAAGGAACAACTTCTGGCCGGCTCTGCGGCAGTATCGGCAACGGGATTCCCAAGTGACTGACATTTAGCTTCCTTTATTACACCCTTCGCTTCTTTGGAGGTCTGCAACCGTTGTGGGGTAGCGGCGTGACATCTCGAATTGAAACAACATCGAGGCCACTTGCCTGCAACGCTCGGATTGCGGTTTCCCTTCCGCCTCCTGGACCTTGAACCCAGATATCGAGCCTCTTAACCCCATAGTCTTGTGAGCGCTTGGCGCAATCTTCCGCCGCCACTTGGGCGGCAAATGGAGTGCCTTTCCTGCTGCCTTTGAAGTTGACTCTTCCGGCGCTGGACCAGCACAGGACGTTGCCTTGCTTGTCCGTAATTGTGACGATCGTGTTGTTGAAAGTCGACTTGATATGAGCGACTCCATGCAACACTTGCCGCGCTTGCTTTTGCTTTTGTTTTCCCGTTTGCTTTCGCGCCATTGAGTGATTCGATCCTTACTTCGTAGCCTTCTTCTTGCCAGCGACCGTCTTCGGCTTGCCCTTCCTAGTTCTGGCGTTATGTCGAGTGTTCTGGCCCCGCACAGGGAGTCCTCGGCGATGTCTTAGCCCCCGGTAACATCCAATCTCCATGAGCCTACGCACGTTTCCTTGGACTTCACGCTTCAAATCGCCTTCTACCTGATAGTCCCTCTCGATGATCTCGCGCAAGTGAGCCACGTCTTGATCGGACAAATCCCGCATTTTCCGGGTCGGATCAACTCCCGCCCTCTCACAGATTAGCCGCGCCGACATGAGCCCGATTCCGTATATGTACGGAAGTGCGTACTCAACCTTCTTGTCTCTCGGCAAATCGACACCAGCAATACGAGCCAAATCCTATCCTCCTACCCTTGCCTCTGCTTGTGTTTGGGGTTGACGCAAAGCACCCTCACCACGCCCTTTCGGCGGATGATTTTGCACTTCTCGCACATTTTCTTGACACTTGCTCGAACCTTCATTTCGTCTTTCCTAGCGAGGGTCCCGGCGACGGAAACGCCTGCCGGCGGCTGCGTCCGTCCGGCAGACGCAAGAGCGGAGTATACCCCTGGCTATGGGCGTGAATCAACCTTGGCACCACCTTGGACCTGCCTATTTGTACCGGTAAGTGATCCTCCCTCTGCTTAGGTCGTAAGGCGTGAGTTCCACCTTGACCTTGTCGCCAGGCAGAATCCTTATGTAGTACATTCGCATCTTCCCGCTGATATGGGCGATGATTTCGTTGCCCGTCTCGAGCTTCACCCTGAACGAGGCTCCTGGGAGGCGTTCCAGCACCGTCCCTTCGACTTCGAGGCCTCGCTCCTTATCGCTTGTCTTGATCTTTCTGTGCTTTTCAGGCATCGGCACCTCCTTCTTGGTCCCATTGCGTTAGGATTTCCGGTCCGTTTTCTGTAACCAGAATGGTGTGTTCAAAGTGAGCTGAGAGGCTTCCGTCCGCGGTGACGACCGTCCAATGGTCGTCCAGAGTGTTCACACGGTGCCTTCCGACACAGACCATTGGTTCGATACAGAACGTCATACCTGCCCGCAGACTTGGACCTGTTCCAAGCTTCCCGAAGTTCGGAACAGATGGGTCTTCGTGGAGGTCACGACCGATCCCGTGCCCCGTTAAATCCCTGACGACTGAATATCCGTTTTGCTCGACATAGGACTGGATCGTGTGGCTGATATCGCCAATTCGCCTTCCAGGTTTGGCTTGAGCTATTCCTTGATTGAGGCTTTCCCTTGAGATGCTCAACAGCCTTTTGGCTTCTGTGCTGATCTCACCAACTGGGAAGGTCCAAGCATGGTCGGTATGAAATCCGTTCTTGTATGCCCCTATGTCCAATGAGACGATGTCCCCCTCCTTGAGCATTCTTCCAGACGGAATGCCATGGACAACTTCCTCGTTTACCGAAATGCAGACCGCAGCCGGGTACCCTCGATAGCCCTTGAACGACGGTATCGCTCCGTATTCTGACAGGACCTCCTCACCTATGACATCGATTTCAGCCGTAGTTATTCCTGGCCGCAGGCTGTCAGCCATTCTTACCATTGCAGCCGCCGCCGCCCGGCCACAATCCCGCATTAGTTGGGCTTCCGGCGGCTTCTTAAGAACTATCACTTCCCTAACGCTTCCTCAATTCGCGCGTAGACTGTTTCTACGTCACCTGTGGCGTCGATTTCCATGACGATGCCTCGACTACGATAATACTCAAGGAGTGGAGCAGTGCTCTCTTCGTAGACCTCGAGGCGCTTTCTCACCGCTTCGGGCTGATCATCCTCCCTTACAATCAACGGCGTCGAACAGACGTCGCACAATCCGGCCTCCCGTGGCGGATTGGCTGACTCATGATAAACGGACTTGCAATTTGGACAGATGAGACGCCCCGCTATTCGTTCAATGACTACAGAGGGCGCAGCGGCCAAAGCCAGGACTGCATCCAACGCAAGTCCTGCCTCTGAAAGCTTCTTATCTAGGGCCTGCGCTTGTGGCACAGTCCTGGGAAATCCGTCGAGCAGAAATCCGCTCGACAATTCAGTCGATTTAAGTCTCTCTGCGACGACCTCGATGATCACGTCATCTGGAACAAGTTCGCCTCTGCTCATATAGTCGGCAGCTTTAGATCCCAAATCGCTCTTGTCTGCAACAGCGCTTCGCAACATGTCTCCTGTTGCGAGAATTGGGAGTCTGCGACGCAAGGAAATTAGCTTGGCTTGAGTGCCTTTGCCAACGCCTGGAGGCCCAACCATCACGAGTCGGCGAACCGGCATCCTACTTTGCGTATCCTCGCATGATTAGATTGGCTTCGATCTGCCTCATGAGATCAAGGACAACGCTTACAATGATGAGCAGCGACGTGCCGCCAATGAATCCGAATTGTTGGATCCCTGTGATCTGCGGAACCCAGAATGGCACAAGCGACACGAACGCAAGAAATGCCGCTCCGACAAACGTAATTCGAGAAATCACGCCGTCGAGAAATTTCTCCGTTTGCTGGCCTTGCCTGATACCGGGAATGTAGGCGCCGCTTCGTTTCAGTTGGTTGGCAATGTCTTCGACATTGAACTGAATCGCCGTGTAGAAGTAAGTGAAGAAGAAAATCATGATTGCGAACACAAAGGTTCCAACTAAAGACTTCCAAACGAAAGCTCCGCCACCGGTAGGAGTCGTAAAGCCGGCAACTTCGGTCCAGAAAGTGTTCCAAGGGTTTCCAGCTGGCGCAAAAGTTGCGAATTGGCTTGGCAAGAAGATCAAGGCCATCGCAAAAATGATCGGGATGACACCTGCTGCATTGACAGGGATTGGAAGGTATGAAGCTTGTCCACCAGCAACCATGCGTCCGCCGACATTCCGACGCATATGCTGGATTGCAATTCTGCGCTGAGCTTGCGTGAAGTACACGATGAACATCGTCATCGCCAAGAACAACACGACAAGCAATGCGACTCCAATTCCTTTCCCGGCAGAAGCTTCTTGCGCAAGTAACGCAATTTGAAGAGGAAATGACACGACGATTCCGGCGAAAATCATCAATGAGACGCCTTGTCCAATGCCCTTCTCCTGAATTTGCTCGCCAAGCCACAGCACCATCATCGCACCTGCTACCCAAGTTGCGACAATGAGGATTCTGTCCATGAGAGGAATTGGCACTCCGAACATGGCCATGAACCCGAAACCTTGAACAACACAAAGAACTAGCGTGAGTATTCGCGTCCTTTGGGCTCGCTTCATGCGCTCATACTGGCCACCTTCTGCCATATCCTTCTTCCATTGCGGGATAGCAACAGTCATAAGCTGCATGATGATCGACGACGTAATGTATGGATTGAGCCCTAAAGCAAAAATCGATACTCGACCAAGTGCTCCGCCGCCGATTGAGTTCAGAAATTGAATGAAGCCTCGGTCTTCTTTAAGCCTTTGAAAAATAGCATCCCGCACTTCATCGGAAGCGAAAGGAACTTGAATGTGTAGTCCAATGACAAAGACCCCGAACATGAAGAATATGAACAGGATGCGTTGCCTGAGTTCAGGTTCGGCCCAGGCGGCCTTAATGGTGTCCGCAAGCCTCACAGGCGAGTGACCTCTCCTCCTGCGCTCTTTATCTTCTCTTCTGCAGCCTTACTGAACGCGCTCGCGGAAACTTTCAATTTCTTGTTGAGCTCGCCGAAGCCAAGGATCTTTAGGCCGTCTTTTGTGTTTCCGATTAGACCTTGCTTAACAAGTGCCTCAAGCGTGACGACGTCACCATCCTTGAACTTCTCCTCGAGCATGCCCACATTGATGACTGCGTACTCCTTGTGATTGATGTTCCGGAATCCCTTTTTGACTGGCAGTCGACGGTGAATTGGCGTCTGACCGCCCTCAAAGCCTGGGTGGATACTCGTCCGAGACTTTTGGCCTTTCGAACCTCTGCCGCAAGTCTTGCCGCTACCACTACCTATACCTCGGCCAACTCTCCGTGTTCGCTTTTTGCTGCCTTCTTGCGGCTTGAGTTCATGAAGCATTTGATTCCTCCAATGGACGCACTTCAACCATGTGCCTAACAGCGTGAAGCATGCCTCTAATCGAAGCATTGTCTTCATGGACGACGACTTGGTTCAACTTGCGTAGACCGAGCGCTTGAACTGTGCGCCTATTGCGCTTGTTGTTGCCGATTGGACTTCTAACCAACTTCACTTGCAACTTCAACTTCTTGCTCCTCCAATGGGGCTTTTGCAAACCAAGGTGCGATTTCTTTCAATTCCATTCCTCGCTGTGAGGCACGATCCTTTGGCTGAACCAATTGCTTGAGCGCATCGACTGCGGCCCACGCACAATTCACAGCGTTTCGGCTTCCAAGCGTCTTCGCGAGAACGTCATGGAGGCCCGCTGCTTCTAGGATTTGGCGAACTGAGCCTCCTGCTACGACTCCCGTTCCAGGTGAAGCAGGCCTAAGAAGAACCTTAGTCGCTCCTTCCGTGCCGAGGACCTGATGCGGAATGGTATGCCCGTTCATAGGGACTGAGAACATGGCTCGCTTCGCTGCTTCTTCGCCTTTACGAATGGCGTCAGGAATGCCCCGAGCCTTGCCCATACCGGCTCCAACTTTGCCTTTGCCATCGCCAACGATTACAAGGACACTCCAAGACATCGTCTTTCCGCCCTTGTGCGTCTTCGAGACTTTGTTCGTTTGAACGACTCTAACATCGAGTCCGGAGTCGTCTTCTCTTCGTTGCGGTGCACTTTGTCTTCGCATAGTTTTAGAACTCCAGGCCTGCCTTCCTTGCCGCAGCCGCTAATTCGGCGACGCGGCCGCTATACCGATATCCACCGCGATCAAACACGACCGATTTGACACCCTTTTCCGAAGCCCGCTTAGCGATCAATTCGCCGACCGTTTTTGCTCCGTGAACATTGCCTCCTCCGCCTACCCCCTTCTCCATACTGCTTGCAGCACAAAGAGTCACTCCCTTATCGTCATCGATAAGTTGGACTGAAATGTGCTTTAGGCTTCTGAATACTGCAAGCCGAGGCCTTTCCGAAGTCCCCTGAAGGTGCCTTCGAATTCGCTTATGGCGCACTACGCGTTTGTCTTGTCTCGTTTTCACTGCCATTTCTTAATCAAGTTTCCTTACGTTGCTCTCTTGCCCTGCTTGAGCTTCACAACTTCGCCTTCGTAGCGTATGCCCTTGCCTTTGTATGGATCCGGCTTCCTGACTCGTCGAATGTCGGCAGCCATTTGACCGACTACTTGCTTGTTGATTCCGCTTACCGAAATCCGAACGATACGCGACCTGTCTTCCTGGCCAACTTCAAATGCAATCCCGTCTCGAGGTTCGATTTTGATCGGATGAGAATATCCAACGCTCAACACCAAGTTCTTTCCTTCAATCTGGGCACGATATCCGACTCCATGGATCTCGAGTTTCTTCGAATACCCGTTGCTAACGCCTGTGACCATGTTGTCGATCAGAGTCCGGGCGAGGCCGTGCTGTGCGCGATGGCGCGACTGTTCGCTTGGCCGTTCAACGCGAATCACTCCTTCTTCTTGGACAACCTTTATGTCGCGACTGATTTGCTCACTCAGCTCTCCCTTTGGACCCTTTACAACGACTCGGTTGTCCGGCTCGACAATCACGGTCACTCCGGATGGCACAGGGATCGGCTTCTTTCCAATTCTGCTCATCGTTTACCAAACCTCACAAATCACTTCGCCACCGATCTTCTTTTTGCGAGCTTCACGGTCAGTCATCAGTCCCTGACTCGTTGACACAATTTGAGTCCCAATTCCGCTCCTTACCGGCACCAATTCGACAGCGCTCTTGTAGATTCGCAGACCGGGCTTGCTGATGCGATTGATCTCTCGCAGGACGGGCTTTCTTCGTGCGTCATAACGCAAATGAATTCTCAATGTCGGAAACTGCGTTTCTTTCACGACTTCATAGTCCGAAACAAGGCCCTCGGATTTGAGAATCTTTACGATCTCTTCTCGAATCCGACTGTTTGGCGAATCCACCGATGCTTTTCGAGCATGGTAGCCGTTTCGTATCCTTGTCAATAGGTCAGCTATCGGGTCGCTTTGCATATTTGAATTACCAACTTGATTTTGTGACTCCTGGTAGAAGTCCTTTGAGAGCCAATTCTCGAAGACAGATTCGGCAAACGCCGAAATCACGGAAGTAGCCGCGGGGCCTTCCACAGATACTGCAGCGATTGTAAGCCCTTGTTTTGAACTTGGACCTACGCTTCTGCTTCACAATGAGACACTTCTTAGCCATATTTCGGAATCTCTCCAAACGGGAGGGACAAGCGGGTATTTTACCCCTTAGTCGTCTGCCTCCTCGGTTCTCTTCTTCTTGAAATCACTGATAAGCGCCTGCTGCTCGCTGTGAGGCAATTCGTCGTATCGACGAAACTCGACTCTAAAGCGTCCTCTGCCTTTCGTTATCGAGCGCAAGTCCAAAGCGTATTTGGTCATGGTCGCCATCGGAACCTCAGCCATGATTCTTTGCCGTCCTACGCCAATCATTTCCATACCCATAGGCCTGCCTCTTCGAGTATTGAGGTCTCCCATGACGTCCCCCGTGTACTCTTCTGGGACGTCAACTTCTACGTAGAGGATCGGCTCAAGGATGGTCGGCTGTGCTTGCTCAGCGGCATTACGGAATGCCAATGCACCAGCGGACTTAAAGGCCATTTCGCTTGAGTCCACGTCGTGATAGCTGCCGTGATAAACGTTCGCCTTAACATCCACAACCTGATATCCAGCTAGGAATCCCTTTGACATCGAATCCACAATGCCTTTCTCGATCGCTGGTAAATAGTTCTTTGGTATAGCTCCACCAACGATACTGTCGGAAAACTCAAAGCCTGTCCCTCGTGGGAGTGGCGACAGTTCAACATGGCAATCTCCGTATTGCCCTCTACCACCTGACTGCTTCTTGTACTTTCCCTGCGCCTTAGCCGAAGCCTTAATGGTTTCTCGAAACGGAATCTTTGCCTCGCTTGTTTCGACGTTTACTCCAAACTTATCGCGAAGCTTTTCGATGACAGAATCCAAATGGATGTCACCCATTCCTTCGATTAAGTCTTGGTGAACTTCAGCATCTCTCGAGTGCCGAAATGTCAGATCTTCGTCTACGATCCTCGCAATAGCCGAGCCCAGCTTGTCTTCATCGTTCTTGCTCTTAGCAACAATTGCAACGCGGTAAATCGGCTCCGGAAACTTGATTGGTTCGTAACTCACATTTTGCTTTGGGTCTGCGAGAGTGTCGCCAGTCCTTGAGTATTGCAGCTTTGAAAGCGCCGCAATATCGCCTGCGATTACTGCGCTCGCCGGTTTCATTTCCTTTCCAAGCGGAAATGCAAGGGAGCCTATCCTCTCATTCTCGTCATTTCTGCTGTTTCTAATCGCAGAATCCGGCTTAAGTGTTCCTGTCATCACGCGAACATAGTTGATTCTACCAACATAGGGGTCTGCGGTCGTTTTAAACACAAAAGCGCTAAGCGGCGCGTTCGGATCCGGCTCAATCGGCTTGCCGTCATGTTGCTTTGGCTTGACGACTGGACTTGGAACAACGCCTACGATATGATCAAGCAGTGACTGGATGCCGATCCCATTCAGCGCGCTTCCCATTAACACCGGAAAGACTTTCCCATTCTCAGCTCCGACTTCTAATCCGTGTTCGATTTCTTCTTCGGTAAGCGACTCGCCCTCCAGGTACTTCAGCGCAAGATCATCGTCGCCTTCGGCAGCTGCATCCATCATTTTCTCAATTTGAGCTTCAGCTGCTTTGTGCATATCTGCGGAAGGCTCTTCTACCTTTCCTGTCTTTGCATCGCCGATATAAACCTTTTCTTCAAGAATGTCGTATACGCCTTCGAAGCCCGATTGAGAGCCCACTGGAACTTGAATCGGGACAACTTTCACGCCGAATCTCGATTCAAGGACCTTCATCAATCCCGGAAAATCCGCATTATCCCGTTCCATTTTGTTGACGAATACCAATCGGGTAAGACCAGCTTGCTCTGCAACTTCCCAAGCACTGTCAAAGCCAACATCGAGCGTGTCTTGCGCCGGAGTTACTATAATCATTGCTTCCACAACTCGAGCGACACCATAGAGGTCGCCAATGAAGTCAGGATATCCAGGCACGTCAATCAAATTGATCTTGCATCCCTTCCATTCAAGTGGAAGTACGCTGGCACTGAGGCTGATCTTCCTTCTAACTTCTTGGGGATCGAAGTCCGAGTGGCTGTTTCCTTGGTCGACTGAACCGAGACGATCGATCGCGCCTGCAGCATAGAGCATCTGCTCGACCAGGGTGGTCTTCCCTGCTCCGCCATGCCCAACGATTGCAACGTTTCGAATGTTCTCAGCTTTGTATTCCAAGTTTGCGCTACCTCCTTTCGGACTTATTTCTCTCGCAACGGCATTCCCATTTTTTTCAAGAATGCCCGGGCTTCTTCGTCAGTCTTCGCAGTCGTGCAAATAACAACATCCATTCCCCTAATTCGATCAAACGTGTCGTAGTTGATTTCCGGGAATACGAGTTGCTCTTTGAGGCCCAACGCATAGTTTCCTCTGCCATCAAAGGACTTCGAGCTGAGACCCTGGAAGTCTCTCAACCGAGGCAAGACAACGGTAATCAATTTGTCGAGAAAGTGGTACATCCGCTCTCCACGCAAAGTGACTTTGCATCCGATCTTGTTTCCTTCTCGCAATCGAAAGTTTGAGATCGCCTTCTTCGCTGTCGTAACCACAGGTTTTTGCCCCGCGATGACAGTGAGATCTCGAACCGAATTCTCCAGGAGCTTGCTCTCTTTCAGTGCTTGGCCAACGCCCATGTTGAGCACTATCTTTTCTAACCTTGGCGCCTGCATAGGTGTCGAGTAGTTAAACTCTTTAACAAGCTCAGGGAGAACACTTGTTCGATAGTGTTCTCGGAGCCTACTCTTTGGTGGCTTCTCCAATGTTCCAGTTGCTGATTTTTCTTTAGCCATCTGTTTCTTCTCTATTCTGAATGAATCGTTTTTCCGGTGGATTTCGCATATCGCACGATCTTTCCGTTTTCGATTCGACGACCGACGCGACTCGGTTTCTCTGATTCCGGATCAATCAACATAACCTTACTTATGTGCAATGGCGCCGGAATACGAACCTTCTCCCCTTGTTCTTGAGGACCTCGGGCTTTGCGATGTTTTGTTACGGCATTGAGAGGGGGGGCATGACCTTGTTTGTCCTTGGTCAGTCCCTCGACTAAAATGGTCATTCTCTTGGGATCAACCTTGATCACTCTGCCCTCTTGACCTTTGTCCTTACCGGCAATGATAAGCACTCGATCGCCAAATTTTATTTTTGGTTTTACTTTTCCAGGCATCAAAGCACCTCCGGAGCGAGCGACACGATCTTCATGAACTCCTTGTCACGGAGCTCTCTGGCAACAGGGCCGAAAATTCGTGTGCCACGCGGCTCATTCTGTGGGGTCAGCAAGACGCAAGCGTTGTCATCGAATCGCACTGAGCTCCCGTCTGGACGTCTTGTCGCTCTTTTGGTTCTCACAATAACCGCTCGAACCACATCGCCTTTCTTCACGGGCATGTTTGGTGTCGCCACCTTAACTGAGCCGACGAACACATCGCCAATCCGCCCGTACCGGGGTTGGGACCCTTTTAGTACGCGGATGCACATGACTTCCCGTGCGCCCGAATTATCGGCAACTCTTAGTCTTGAGTACTGCTGAATCATCGTAGTCTCCAAATGCAATAGTGCATTTCTATGCTATTTCACCTTTTCCAGAATCCGTGTCACTCGCCAGCGCTTTTCTTTACTTAACGGCCGAGTTTCCATGATTTCAACTGTATCCCCGACATCGCAGCCCATTTCATCATGAGCTTTGAAGCGGTTGCTCCTAACTACTGTCTTCTTATACAGAGGGTGTTGGACCTTTCTTTGCACTCGAACAACGACAGTCTTGTCCATTTTATTGGACACAACAAGCCCTGTTCGAAGCTTTCGATTGTTGCGTTGTGCTCCGTTAACTTCCGACATCAGTTCTCACCTCCGCCTTTCTCTGAGATGACCGTCAGAATTCTGGCGATGTTGTGCCGCTGGACTTTCAAGCTCTGCGTGTCCTTCAGGTCGCGAAATCCCGCTTTCCTTCTCATCTCGTGAAGTGCCATTCGCTCCTTCGCGAGCATCACTTTCAGGTCGTCGACGGATTTGTCGCGAAGTTCCTTCGCCTTGGTTGCTTTCATGCTTGTTCCTCCGAAGAATCTGGCTTTGCTGTTTCTCCGCTCTTCCGTTGGGTGACGAACTTTGGCGTTACTGGAGCTGCCACTCCTTCTTCTGCTTCGACTACCTCGGCATGGTCGGGAAAATCGGCGCGGGTTACGAACTTCACGCGGATTGGGAGTTTGTGCCCCGCTCGACGCATCGCTTCCTTTGCAGTTTCAACCGGAACTCCGCTCATTTCAAACAGAATTCTTCCGGGCTTTACAACTGCGACCCAGCCCTCGACCGAACCTTTGCCAGATCCCATTCGAGTTTCCGCGGGCTTCTTGGTATAAGGCTTGTCTGGAAAAATCCGAATCCAAACTTTTCCGCCCCTGCGGATGTATCTCGTCATTGAAATTCGAGCGGCTTCGATCTGCCTGTTTGTGATCCAAGCAGCTTCGAGCGCTTGAAGGCCGTAGTCACCAAAGTCAAGTCGAGTCGCGCCCTTTGCGACGCCCTTTCTTCGACCACGCGTTACCTTTCTATGTTTTACGCGCTTAGGCATCAACATTTGCGCTTTCCTCCTGTGCTTTGTCTAAGTTCACTTCAGGTTGAGCAGCAGCTTCGGGCTGTGCCTGGGGTTCACTTGCTGCTGTCGGAGTAGGAGTCGACTTCGTTCTTGCCGCCCTTTCCCGAGCAGGTTGCTCTGCTGCGAGCTTCTCTGGTAGCACTTCGCCCTTATAGATCCAAACGCGAACTCCAATGATTCCGTAAGTGGTTCGGGCTTCGGCCACACCGTAATCGATGTAGGCGCGCAGAGTGTGAAGAGGAATCTTTCCAATCTTCTCAGTTTCGCTGCGCGCAATCTCTGCACCATTCAATCTTCCGGAAACGATGATCTTTATTCCCCGGCCATTCATTCGAAGTGCTCGAGTCACCGCTTGACGCATTGCGCGCCTATGCGAGATTCGTCTTTCGAGCTGCTGGGCAATGTTTTCCGCAACCAGTTGCGCATCGAGTTCGGCTTGCCTAACTTCACTGACGTTGACATGGACTCGTGCATCTTTTTCGAGTTTCCCGACAACCCTTTGCAGATCTTGGGTCAATTCATCAATGCCCCTGCCGCCTCTTCCGATCACCGCACCCGGTCTTGCTGTAAATAGAGTCACTCTAACTTTGTTGGCAGCGCGCTCAATGTCGACTCGACTGATGTTTCCAAGACCAAGCTTGGACTTTACGAATGACCTGATCGCATGATCGCTCTTCAAAAGCGTTGGATAGTCCTTCTTAGTTGCATACCAGCGACTGTCCCAATCACGAATGACACCAACTCTAAATCCGATCGGATGAACTTTTTGGCCCATTATTTTTCGTCTCCTTTCGACTCAGCATCTGGCTCATCGGTTACTTCAACTTCCGAAGCCTCGGCTTCTTCGATCGCTTCCTCAGTGCTACCATGCTCCTGGACTTCCTCGGCGCTCGTCGTTGCTTCCGCCGTTTCAGCCACAACTTTTGCGGTGGGCTTTTTGGCTTTCGGCGATTCGAACTTCGGCCTTGGCTTTGGCTTTGCATTTGACTTTGGAAGCTCAAACGGCTCGCCTTCACGCAACACAACCGTAATGTGGCTACTCCTCTTATCGATCACGTTTCCGCGACCCATCGCTCTTGCTCGCATCCGACGCATCGTGGGACCTTCGTCAACTTGAATCTTGGATACAACGAGGGTCTCAACTCCTAATCCATCATTTTCAGTTGCATTGGCAATCGCGCTTTTAAGAACTTTATGCAACATTCGAGCGCTCTTGCTCGGATGGTAACGCAATTGAGCAAGCGCGTGAACCGCATGCTTGCCGCGAATTTCATCGGCGACCATACGCACTTTGCGCGGTTGGACTCGTATCTTCTTTCCTACTGCTCGAACTTCCATCATTTCAATTCCTTAGTTTTCTATCAACTCCATCGCAAACTGGGCTGCCGGAACTTGCAGTCCCTGGAACGCAGGCAAATTGCTGAACGTCCCCTCAGATTTGATGAATGTCTTATCCGAAAGTCTTAGCCAATTCACAACGGACATGCGCATCGGCTTCTCACTTGTGTTCTGCGTCGACACTTCGTAGTTGCAAATAAGTTTTGCAATGCCATTTTCAATGCTGTCAAGCTTCAGAGTTCCTGCAACTTTCGATCCGGCATCGCCAGCAGACTTGTAGTCTATCGTCGTTGATTCGCCGACTCTCAGCGGCTTATCTGAAACAACGAATGCATATCTAATGAAGTCCAACCCAATGCCTGTGCCACTTGCGCTTACACGGTTAACTGGCATACCAGACTTGCAAATCCTCTGTGTTATGACTGGCGGAGTGGAGCCACCAGGCGCGTTGACTTCCTGGTTGTTCATGAAAACCTTCATCTGGCTGACTGACGTCTCAACTTCCGCTTCGTCGCCTTCGTGAAGCTTCAAGACCTTATGTCTTGTGATCATGCTAACGTCGACATCGCCCATCGCCATGCTAAAAGAGATGCCGACCCGCTGCGTCTCCACGCTTCCCACCCTCCAAAGTCGCTCCAGATTGATCGCTTCTTGCGTCGACGCAAAAGCAGTTGCAGTCAGCACAATGGGAACAAATCTCAGTACTGATCTCATGATCTCACTTTCCTAAAGTCAAAGTCGGTGTTGACGCGTTCGCCATCGACGAGCAATATTGACTTGCCATGGATTCGCACAACTTTTCCCGTTTCGAGATTGAGGTAGCTGGTCAATTCGATGGTTGCTTCGCCGAGTTCAGCATTCCCAGTCGCCTTCAGCTCCATTTCAATCTTTGCAACACGCTCTTCAAAGAGCCGACCTGTCGCAATAAGCGTTGCTTTGCCACTCACCTTGATTGATGTTCCTGAAGGAATCCAGTTAATGTCGTAAGTGCCGCCAAGCTCAACTTCCTCGTTCGGCAACCATGCACCCACATAAGACAAGATGCTTGTTAGGTCATATTCGTCGGACAACTCTTCCGGAAGCCCGAATGCGTTATACACGAGCGTCTCAGGTTCAGGGAGTTCGGAGTCGTCGAGAGCTTCCCCCTCGAAAGTCACCTTCATCTTGGTGACTCTCTCCAAAACTTCAGCTTTGCCACCATCGAGAACGTTCGTCACCTCAAGGGTGTATGCTCCTTCAAGCTTGATCGACGGCGAATCTTTGAATTCAATTGTAAACGTGTAGTCTTGTTTCTCGCCCTTGTTGAAAACACGTTGCAATTTGACTTTGGCCGGAACGTCCTGGTGCGCAGCCGTTTGGGTAAACCCGAACGCCAGTACTATCGCCAAAGTTGCAAGCCAGATTTGTTTCAACTCATTTCACCTTAGATTTATCGCCAGCGTGCCCACGATAGGTTCTTGTCGGAGCAAACTCACCGAGCTTGTGGCCAACCATGTTCTCAGTCACATAGACCGGTACGTGCTTCCTTCCATCATGCACACCGAACGTGTGGCCAATCATTTCGGGAACAATCGTGCTTCGTCGCGACCAAGTCTTGATAATTGCCTTTTGGCCACTTGCATTCATTCGGTCGACTTTCTTCATTAGATGCGAGTCGACGAAAGGACCTTTCTTGATGCTCCTTGCCATTACTTCTTACCTCTGCGTCTTACGATAAACTTATCGCTACGCTTGTTGCGGCGCGTCTTCGTGCCTAAGGCCTTGTTGCCCCAGCGATCAACCGGGCCCTTCTTGCGACCAACTGGCGACTTCGCTTCGCCACCACCATGCGGATGGTCGCGTGGCGTCATCGCCACTCCTCGAACGTGAGGTCGTCGGCCTTTAGCCCGACTCTTTCCAGCTTTACCAAGGGACTCGTTCTCGTGCTGCGCGTTTCCAACTTCGCCGAGGGTCGCCCTGCATGTGCCGATCACCATTCGCATTTCATTGCTCGGCAGTCGAAGGGTTACATAGCCATGTTCTTTTGCCATGACCTGTGCCGACATGCCAGCTGCTCGTGCGAGCTGACCACCTTTACCTGGCTGCAGTTCGATGTTGTGTACGAGTGACCCCAGTGGGATATTGTTTAGTGGCAGGCAGTTCCCGGTTCGAATATCAGAGTCCGATCCACTCGTGACTTGGTCACCCACCTTAAGGCCTTCCGGCGCGATGATGTATCGCTTCTCGCCATCTGCATAATGGAGCAGAGCAATGCGGCTGCTACGATTTGGGTCGTATTCAATCGCTGCAACCTTCGCAACGATGCCATCCTTTTGGCGTTTGAAGTCGACTTCACGATAACGTCGCTTGTTGCCGCCACCACGCCAATGCGAGGTCGTTCTGCCGGTGTGATTCCGACCGCCCGACTTGGATATACCGGACGTGAGAGTCTTTTCCGGCTTAGACCTTGTCACTTCTGCATAATCAGAGCTGATCACATGTCTGCGGCCCGCAGACGTCGGCTTGTGCTTTCTAATTCCCATCGCTAGACTCCAAAGCCCTCCAAGAGTTGACCGGGTTCCAAGGTGATGATGGCCTTTCGTCGATTGGCCCGGTAGCCTTTCGACTTCCAGTTGACTCTCTTCATCTTTCCGCGCTGATTGATGACATTAACCTTGAGAACCGATATCTTGTCTTTGTCCTTCTTCTTTCCAGCGTTATAGATGTCCTCAATCGCTTTTGCAATCTCGATCTTATTGGCGTCAGGGTGCACCCAAAAGACGAACTTGCCTTGTTCACCAAGTCTCACCGTCTTTTCAGTCAAATGCGGCCCCAAGATGATGTCGCTTGAGTTCTTGCTCATGACCAAGCCTCCTTAATCGCTTCCATCGCGTCTTTAGACACCACGACCTGATGTGCAACGAGCACATCGCGCGTACTAAATCCCTGCGCCTTGGCTTGTTCACCATCTTTTGTTGTCTTACATGGTGCCGTTCGCACCTCGACGTGCCTTAGATTGCGAAATGCTTTGAGCGCAACTTCGTCATACGCTGGCAAGATGACAAGTACTCTCTTTCCAGTCGCTCCAATTGAGTTCAGCAATTCGACCGCCGACTTCGTCTTTGGCAGATCGAATTGGATCCTGTCAACAACAATGACTTTGCCTTGCTCTGCTTGAGTTGCGAATGCAGCTTGCAGGGCCAGCCTCCGCTCTTTGCGATTCACTTTCTTTGAATAGTCTCGCGGAACTGGAGCGAAAACCACGCCGCCCTTACGATGCAATGGAGATCGAATCGATCCCTGGCGCGACCGACCTGTCTTCTTCTGTCGGTAAGGTTTGCGGCCGCCACCGCGAACCTCAGCTCGCGTTTTCGCTTTTTGCGTTCCCTGGCGATTGTTTGCTTCTTCAGCGACCACCACCCGATGCAAAACGGATGGACTGACGTCAGCCGATAGACCCAGATCGACGTCGCCTTTCTCTTTTCCTTTTGTATCGACAACTTTCACTTTTGCCATCAGTTCTTTTCCGCCTTCAGAATCTTCACGAGTCCGCCTGGCGCACCAGGAACGCTTCCGCTGACCAGTAGCAAATTCCGTTCCGCGTCGACCTGCACAATCTTGAGGCCAACCTGTGTGACCGTCTCATCGCCCATGTGACCGGGTCCACGTTTGCCCTTGAAGACTCGCTGTGGTCCTGTCGCACCGCTTGCAAGCGGCCGTCGATGCGTCATGTAACCGTGGGTCATGTGTTGGCCACGGAAGTGGTGCCGCTTCACGGCTCCAGCGAATCCTCTGCCCTTGCTTGTTCCTACGACCTTGATGTCTTCGCCTGGCTCAAATATGTCAACAGTGATCTTTTGTCCGACTTCTATGCCGTTCCCGCTTCCTCTGAACTCACGCAAAACCTTCAGGGGCCCGACTCCTGCCTTCTTCAAGTGCCCCGCCTCAGGGAAAGTCACTTTCTTGCCCTTTGTTTCTTCAAAGCCGACTTGAACTGCATCGTAACCGTCCTTATCGACCGTCTTTATTTGCGTAACGAAGACTGGCCCGGCCTGGATAACAGTAACCGGCTGTGATGTGCCCGCCTCTGTATAGAGGTGGGTCATACCAACCTTTCGTCCAACGATTCCATTGATCACGCTTATTCTCCTTGCCTCATTCGCTTAGGGTCGCTCTTTTATCGCCTATCCCGTGCGCTGCCGGGGTTGCTTGGCGACCGCTCCGAGGCTCATCCAGCAAGCTCGTTCCTACGCCTGCTTCACCTCAATATCGACGCCGCTTGGCAGATCAAGCCGCATAAGAGCGTCGATCGTCTTATTGGTTGGGTCGAGGATATCGATGAGTCGCTTGTGGACCCGAATCTCGAAGTGCTCCATCGACTCCTTATCGATGTGCGGGCCCCGAATTGTGCAGTACCGACGAATGTTCGTGGGCAACGGTATGGGGCCGCACAAGCGCGCGCCAGTACGCTTAACCGTCTCGGCGATCTTCTGCGCCGATTGGTCGAGCGCACGATGATCGTACGCTTTCAGCTTGATTCGAACTCTGTCGTTTCTCATGTCTTGTCTCGAGTGACAAGTGCCGAGAGCCGAGTTTTGTCACTCGGCCCTCGTCACTCGATCTTAGTCGAACACCTTCGTAATCGTGCCGGCACCGACTGTTCGTCCACCTTCGCGAATGGCGAACTTCGAACCTTGCTCCATCGCGATCGGCTGAATTAGCTCGACCGACATGGTGATGTTGTCACCGGGCATGCACATTTCGACTCCATCTGGAAGTCGGAGTTCGCCCGTTACGTCCGTGGTTCTGAAGTAAAACTGCGGCCTGTAACCCGTCACGAACGGCGTGTGGCGACCGCCTTCTTCCTTAGACAACACGTACACTTCTGACTCGAACTTCGTGTGAGGCTTGATCGATCCAGGCTTAGCGATGACCATTCCGCGTTCGATTTCATTTCGATCAACGCCACGCAGGAGCAGTCCAACATTGTCACCAGCTTCGCAGTAGTCAAGCAACTTTCGGAACATTTCAATTCCAGTACAGACCGTCTTCTTGCTCTCTTCCTTGAGTCCGATGATTTCAACTTCTTCCATCGACTTAAGCTGGCCGCGCTCGACACGACCCGTCGCGACAGTGCCACGACCGGTGATCGTGAACACGTCTTCGACTGCCATCAGGAACGGCTTCTCGGTGTCGCGTTCCGGCGTAGGAATGTAGTTGTCGACTGCATCCATCAGTTCGACAATTTTCTTCGTCCAAGGATCGTCAAGGTTGATGGGGTCTTGCTCCATAACCTTGAGTGCCGAGCCACGAATGATGGGGACGTCATCGCCTGGAAAATCGTACTTGCTCAGCAAGTCGCGGATTTCGAGTTCTACAACTTCCAACAATTCTTCATCGTCGACCATGTCGCACTTGTTCATAAACACGACTATATGGGGAACGCCCACCTGACGAGCAAGCAAAATGTGCTCCCTCGTCTGTGGCATCGGACCGTCCGTTGCGGACACGACGAGGATCGCACCGTCCATTTGAGCTGCGCCGGTGATCATGTTCTTGATGAAGTCGGCGTGGCCCGGACAGTCGACGTGTGCGTAGTGACGCGTATCCGTCTCGTATTCGGCGTGGTAGATATTGATCGTAATGCCGCGCGCCTTTTCTTCAGGAGCGGCGTCGATCTCTTCGTATTTCTTCTTTTCTGCGAGACCTTTTGCAGCCAACACGTTCGTGATTGCCGAGGTCAACGTCGTCTTTCCGTGATCGACGTGCCCGATCGTCCCGATGTTGACGTGCGGTTTGGTTCGTTCGAATTTAGCTCTGGCCATAGATCACCTCTGTTAGTTTCTGCCACCTTGGGCTTTTGAAATAATTTCGTCGGCAACACCTTGAGGGACATCCTCGTAGTGCGACGGTGTCACGTTAGGCGCTGCCCTACCCTGAGTTAGGGACCGCAACGACGTCACGTATCCGAACATTTCCGCAAGCGGGATAAGAGACTTGATGATCTGCACCCCGCCGATCGAAGGCTCGGTACCTTCGATGCGTCCGCGCCGCGACTGAATGTCTCCCATCACGTCGCCGAGATACTGCTCTGGAGTTGTAATCTCGACAGACATGACCGGTTCCTTTAGCGTTGGCCCTGCCTGTTTCATCGCTTCCTTGAATGCGAGAATGGCAGCCTGCTTGAACGCAATCTCGCTCGAGTCAACCTCGTGGTACGACCCGTCGATAAGAGACACTTTTACATCCACTACTGGGTAACCAGCGAGGATGCCCGACTCTAGCGCTTCGCGAATTCCTTTTTCGACCGCTGGCACATACTCTTTTGGAATAGCACCACCTGTCAACTTGTTCTCGAACACGAATCCACCACCAGGCGGAAGTGGCTCAAGTTCGATCCATACATGTCCATATTGCCCTGATCCGCCGCTTTGGCGAATGTATTTGCCTTCTGCTTTTGCGTGGCGACGAACCGTTTCCTTGTACGCGACCATCGGCCTGCCCTGGTTTGCACTCACGCCAAACTCACGGCCAAGTCGATCGACAATGATCTCAAGATGGAGCTCCCCCATTCCGCTGATGATGGTCTGCCCAGTTTCTGAATCGGTTCGAACTCTAAAGGTTGGATCCTCTTGTGCGAGTCTATGCAAGCTTTGCCCAAGCTTCTCTTGATCCGCACGCGACTTTGGCTCGATCGCAATCGAAATCACCGGGTCAGGAAACTTGATCGCTTCTAAGACGATCGGGTTGTCGGTGTCACAAATCGAGTAACCGGTCGTTACGTCGTTGAGGCCGATCACACCTACGATGTCGCCGGCAAACGCTTCGTCCAGATCTTCTCTGCTGTTGGCGTGCATCTGCAAGATTCGGCCGACCCGTTCCTTCCGAGTTCTGAACTCGTTGGTTTGTGGGTCCCGATAGCAAACAAGATAAGACGTTCCCTTCTTGAGGGTACCGCTGTAAATGCGGATGTACGTCAAGCGACCTACGTAAGGGTCGCTCATAATCTTGAAAGCGAGTGACGTGAAGGGCTCGCTGTCATTTGGATTGCGAACCAACTCCTTGTCCGTATTGGGATCAATTCCAGTAACGGATCCAATGTCGAGCGGACTCGGTAAGAAGTCGACGATCGAATCCAACAGCGCCTGAACGCCTTTGTTTTTGAACGAAGAGCCGCAAATGATTGGAACAATCTTGCTCTCAAGCGTGCCCTTTCGCAACGCTGAGCGGATGTCTTCCTCACCGATCTCTTGACCTTCGAGGAATCGTTCCATGATGCTTTCGTCCACGTCTGCGCAAGCTTCGATCATCTTCTCACGATGCTCGGCCGCGATTTCACGAACGCTTTCAGGAACGTCAACTTCGTCGTATTCTTTTCCGAGGTCGTCCTTGTAGACGATTGCCTTCATACGAATGAGATCGACGTAGCCCTGAAAATTACTCTCTGCTCCAATCGGCACTTGAATGGGCACACCATTGCAGCCGAGTCTTGCCCGTATCTTTTCGACAACACCAAAGAAGTCGGCACCAAGGCGGTCCATCTTGTTGACGTACACGATGCGAGGAACTCCATACTTATTCGCTTGTCGCCATACTGTCTCCGACTGCGGCTGCACACCGCCGACCGCGCAAAAGACTGCGACCACTCCATCTAATACTCTGAGTGATCGCTCTACCTCGACTGTGAAGTCAACGTGTCCCGGGGTGTCAATGATGTTGATTCGATGATCTCGCCAAAACGTTGTTGTAGCAGCCGAGGTGATCGTGATTCCCCGTTCTTGCTCTTGCTCCATCCAGTCCATGGTCGCGGAGCCTTCATGCACTTCACCCATGCGATGCAAACGGCCCGAGTAAAAAAGAATTCTCTCGGTCGTCGTTGTTTTCCCGGCATCGATGTGAGCCGCGATTCCGATATTACGGGTTACTTCTAGTGCGTGTGTTCGAGGCATGAATCTCTTACTTCTTAGAATCTAAAATGCGCAAACGCCTTATTGGCCTCTGCCATTTTATGCGTGTCTTCCTTCTTCTTGACAGTGGCCCCCTGGCCGTTGAAGGCATCCAAGAATTCGCCACTGAGCTTTTCGATCATCGAGCGACCACTTCGCTTCCGTGCATTCGTTACCATCCAGCGTATGGCAAGAGTTCTTCGTCGAGCTGGTCTAACTTCCGATGGAACTTGATATGTCTGGCCACCAACGCGTCTCGGCCTCACTTCTGTGATTGGCATGCAGTTCTGGAGTGCCTTCTCGAAAACCTCGATGCCGGGCTTATTCTCCTTTTCTTCGCACAC
Organism: Fimbriimonadales bacterium; assembly: GCA_026129745.1. Classification (GTDB taxonomy): domain Bacteria; phylum Armatimonadota; class Fimbriimonadia; order Fimbriimonadales; family ATM1; genus JAHCHL01. Next base: position 91,121 of record JAHCHL010000013.1, read on the forward strand.
TTTGAGGGCGCCGTAAAAGATCTGCTCAGCTTTGACCTTCTTTCCGTCCAGCATCAGTCGATTCATGAACCGTTGCGCAAGCTCTGATCCATAAACTGGGTCTGGATCGACATTTCTCTTGTAGTTCGTTCGCTTCCTTGACATGTCCCAGCTCGCTACTTGGCCGCCTTTGGCCGCTTTGTTCCGTACTTGCTTCTGCCTTGCATTCTGTTGTTGGTTCCAGCGGTTTGCTGGGTTCCTCGAACAATGTGGTACCGGACCCCGGGAAGATCCTTAACTCTGCCGCCACGCACCAAGACAACGGAGTGCTCTTGGAGGTTATGCCCGACGCCAGGTATGTAAGCAGTCACTTCAACCCCATTCGTTAAGCGAACACGAGCGACTTTCCTCATCGCTGAATTGGGTTTCTTGGGCGTGACTGTCCTAACGACGGTACAAACGCCCCGCCGTTGCGGATTGCCTTTGAGCGCAGGCGACTTTGACTTCTTAGTCGTCTGTTTGCGCCCTTTTCGGACCAGTTGGTTGACTGTCGGCATAGACTATCGATTTCCTTCGGATCTGGCTCCCAGGAAAGAAAAAACCCTCTCGCCGGCACACGCGGGAGGGGCTTCGAAGTCTCTCGGCCACAAGGGCCGGTTTCTTGCTTAGTTTCTGAGTTCCCTGATTTCTTGGGTACTCCCTCCGGCGATTGAGATTTTCCGCCTCCGGCCTGGGACCAGCGGCGGAGGCGAATTGTGACCGATTGAAGTAGCCCATGTCAAGAGGGAGCACCACAAGTGGTGGCTTCTAATGACCGTGAGCTTTGCTTTTCGATTCAAGGACCACCGTAACGGGTCCATCGTTGATAAGATGAACCTTCATGTCTGCCCCGAAAGTCCCCGACTCCACATGGGCCACCTTGTCTCCGCAAAGTGTGACGAGTTCGCCAAAAAGCTTCTTGCCAACCTCAAACGGAGCGGCGGCGTCAAAGCTGGGGCGTGTCCCCTTTGAGGTGTCCGCACAGACGGTGAAATTGGGGACTAACAGTAAGCTTCCTCCGACTTGAACGATGTTCAAATTGAGCTTGCCCAAGGCATCTTCAAACACTCGTAAGCCACAAATCCGGTCCGCCATCCAGTTGGCGTCGTGGGGAGCGTCCGAAGAGCAGACTCCAACAAGGCACAAAAGCCCATGTTGAATCGAGCCTGCTGGCTCACCGTCGACCAAAACCGACGCTGACGAGACCCTCTGGACCACTGCTCGCATACTCAGGTCGTTTTTAGCAGGGGCGACTTATTCTTCCGGCTTCTCATCCGACCAGGTAAGCAGCATGCCATCCTCTGAAAAGACGAAGTAGAGCTGCTCCTTTCGGGGGAACGTTTGCTCGTATGTCCACAATTCCAAGTTCTCTCTGTATGCTTCCTTCTTCGATGGTTGACCCAAGTTCTTGAGCACCTGGTCCTTATTGTTGATCCCTTCCGCCCTCTCCATGATGTCTCCGATACCCTCTTTGAAATTGAACAAGTAGACAGCTGCAAGGGCCACTGCTATGACCAAGAGCAGAAGGATGACTACAACCGGGTTCGAGCGCCTATTCTTGATTGGTTGCTCGTTTTGCATCGTCTCCACCTCGACAAGGCCCATTATAGCCATGGACCATTCGTCCATCCGACTCGAGAAGAAGGGCCGCGCCAGATCACTGGACACGGCCAATTGCAGGTAGGCACGACCCGGCGCTTGTGTTGCGCCGGTTCAAAAGAGACTACTGAATGCTCCTAAGGAAGCGTTCCAAATGATCGCCACAATTGTCCCATTCATCAACTTCCCTGTTGCCCTGGGCTTATCTTGACACTTTTGTCAAGATTGGGTAGCCTTGCGTTATGTCGACCAAAGACGGGCCGCCCTTCGTGGCAATAAACTTCATTGAGTGCAATCAGGAGTATGTCGAAAGATTCGAAATGCTCTTCTCCTCCAGGGCACATGCGATTGACCGAATGCCAGGGTTCCTAGGGATGGAAGTTCTCAAGTGCACCGAAAGGGACAAGCCGTACCTCGTCGTTAGTAGATGGAAGGATGAGGAGAGCTTTCAGGCGTGGGTCGGCTCGCCTGAATTTCATGAAGGGCATAAACGCGCTTTCGAGGACCTTCGTGCTGCGAAGGCACGAGGAGAGGAAACTCCCATGAAAAGCGACTTTCGCACTTACACGGTCCTAACTGATTAGGCTAACACCACCTTTGGCTCATTACCCACCTAACCTTTGATTGATCTGCAAGGGGGCTAGCTCAGTTGCCCTGTGAGTCTTCCGGCAAGTTGAACCCTTGGACTTCGTCATTACACTAACTCAACGGAAAACTCGGAATGGACCCTGTGGCCCAACGCGCTGCAAGCGGCGATCGCGAAGCAATGGCGGACATCGTTCGGCTGTTCTATGCCGACGTCTACCGCTTCTGCTCGCGCATCGTCGGTGCGGACGCTGCGGATGACGCTACACAAGAGGCGTTCCTCATCGCGCTTCGGCGCATCCGGGTCTTCCGAGGTGAATCGACATTGAAGACTTGGCTGTTCGGTATCGCACTGAACGTAACGCGAAACATGAAACGAAAGCGGTTGCCTTTACCGTTAGCCGATTGGGACCATTCGAACTCCGAAGATCCTTCGGATCAGCTGATCGACGCTGAGCGACTGCGATGTGCATTAGCCAAGCTGTCGCCGGAGCATCGAGAAGTCGTCATTCTTCACGAAATGGAAGGCCTGAGTTACGATGAGTGTGGTCACGTTGTAGGAATACCGAGCGGGACTGTGAAGAGCAGACTGCACCATGCCTTTCGCCAATTGCGACTGCACCTTGAAGGAGCGGAATCTGCATGAACTATGACGCGCGCGAAAACCTGAAGGCCTATCTCGATGGCGAACTTGATCCTGAACTTGCTGAACAGGTCCGAACTGCACTGGAAGTCGATGCCGAACTGAAGAAGGAAGCAGAGTTCATGCGATCGCTTTCAAGGAGCTTTTCCTCACTTAGGCCCCGTGCAGAAGCAACGCGCGAAATGGCGGAGCAAGCTGCAGCAAGGCTAGTCAGGCCACATCGATCGATTCTAAGGGCTCCGTGGGTATGGGCGGGCGCCTGCGGACTGCTGCTAATCGCGGTCTTTGCGCGACCCCTCTTTGAGTCTGCTCAACACGAACTGTCCGGACAAGATGCTGCCAAGGAGATGAAGCAAGACAGCGTTCGTGAAGGAGCACCGGCTGCCGGAAGCGTTGAAGAGTCCCAGGCGGAAGCTCCTACGTCTGCGCCTTCGGCCGCCCAAAGCGAAGCGCTCATTCAAGAGTCTTCAATAACCGTGCGAACCGCGTCCATCGATACCACTTTGCGCGAAATTGACAGCATTGCAAACTCCCTGGACGGCAGCATTGAGGTTGATCCTGGGAGCATCGCGACAGGCCCAAATGCAACGGATAAGACAATCCTTTTGCGTGTTGCGCCGTATCGGTTTGACGCCGCTAGGAAGCAACTGCTTTCGATTCGTGGCAGCACCGAAGCTTCCGTCCAATACCGAAACGTCGCCGAAGAAATCCACAGGCTGGAAAATGAAACTTATCGAGAACGAAGCAGTCAACAAATCGACTCCTTCCAAGGCCAACTATCTCGGCTAAGAGATTTGGCTGAAAGATCGACCATTCGCATTCGCATTATTCTTGAGCCTTAGATTCGTTGCAACTCGCACTTAGCTTCGGCGAGCAGATAGAAGCTGCCTGAGATTAAGACCACATCTCCGCCATCTGCCTGCGCCAAAGCCGATCTGATTGCGGTTTGAACTGAATCGTGAATATGGGCGTTTGGGGGCAGCGATGCGATCAGCGTCTCGCGATCGATAGTTCGAGGGTGGTTCATCGTCGATGCATGTATCTCGTCTGCCGCGAACGCTTCAACGGTGGCTTTTGGGTCATGGCCAGTTGCCGCGCTGTAAATCAGAATGAGTCTGGCTGTCGAGAACTTATTTCGAATCGCATCCGAAACCGCTGTCGCAGATTGTGAATTGTGAGCGCCATCTAATACAATAATAGGGCTATGGGACAGCACTTCCATGCGGCCCGGCAGTGTTGCATGTTGAACGCCACGCACAATGTCGCTGTCGGAAACTTTGACATCAGCGAAATCGATCGCAGCAATCGCCGCAGCGATGTTCCTCATTTGAAATGGCGAACCGAAGCTATGTTCAACTCTTAGTTTTCGCTTAGGAGTCTTAACGTCTGAGCCTTGAACCGAAAACTCTCTATCAATTTTCCATAAGGGCGCGTTCATCTCATTTGCAAATTGCTCAATTGTTTCAATCGCTTCTTCACTCGTCGCGGAACAAACCACTGGCCTACCAGGTTTTATGATTCCGGCCTTCTCCAATGCAATCTCTCTCAGTGTATTGCCGAGATATTTTTGGTGATCAAGCCCGATTTCGGTGATGACACTGACAAGAGGCTCAATCACGTTTGTAGCATCGAGTCTGCCGCCAAGCCCAACCTCAAGTGCCACGTACTGACACTTCGACCTAGTCCAATGAAGAAACCCCATCGCGGTCTTGAATTCAAACTCGGTCGGTCCACCTAACGAGGTTTTTGCTAAGGCCTCCGACGGTCCAATCAGTTCATCACAAATCGAAGAAACGTCAGTAGGCAATATCATCGACCCATCTATTTGGATTCTCTCGCGAAAGTCATAAACAAACGGGGAAAAGAAGGAGCCAGTCCTGTATCCTGCCTGCGACAGGATCGATTGAATGAGCTTGGTTGTCGAACCTTTGCCATTTGTTCCCGCAACATGAAAATATTCCGGACCTCCGATATGGGGATCGCCGATCAAGCTAAGCAGCTCACGCATGCGATCGAGTCCCAACCGCCATCCTCGCTTCTCCAGTGAAGCAATGTATGTGAGCGACTCTTCGTATGTCACACGCGCGAGCCTGCTAAGGCAACCTTAGACATTCTAACCGCAGCTTCTGCTAATCGCTCTCCATTGATATCGCCGGAAACCGTCAGACTCATTCGAACGTAGCCTTCACCGGCTGGACCATAACCGTTGCCTGGTATTACGAGGACCTTAGCTTCCTCAAGCAGTCTCTTTGCGAATTGAGCAGATGACTCACCAGTAGGCACTCGGGCCCAGATGTAGAACGCAGCGTCCGGCTTCTTGACCTGCCATCCAGCAGCATTGAGCCCGTCGACAAGAGCATCGCGTCGCTTCTTGTACAAGTCCATCGTCTTGGAGTTGTTTGCATTTTCTAACGCAAAAGCCCCTGCGTCGGCTATGGCGGCAAACTGTTTGCTGTCGATGTTATCCTTTAGCCGGCTAAGCGGTGCAATCGCATCCGGGCATCCGCATGCGAAACCGATTCTCCAGCCCGTCATGTTGTATGGCTTGCTCAACGAATGAAACTCGATCACGCAATCCTTCGATCCTTCAACTTGCAATGCCGTTGCACAGCGATATCCGTCATATGTAACTTGAGCATAGGCAAGGTCAGCTACCAAGAAAATGTCGTGATCCTGGCAGAAGCGAACTGCATCCTCATAGAATGAAAGCGGCGCAGTTGCTCCAGTTGGATTGTTAGGGTAGCAAGTGAAGAAAAGCTTCGCTCTTCTTGCTAAATCTGTTGGAATGTCTTCAAGTTTCGGCAAGAAGCCGTTTTCCTCGGTCAATTTGACGTCGAAGATGTCTGCACCGCACATGTCGCTCTGGATTCTGTAAACTGGGTACGCCGGATCAGGAACGATGACACCATCACCCGGATCGAGAAATGCCCAAGCAAGGTGAGCTAATCCCTCCTTACTTCCAATAACCTCGAGCATTTCGGTGTTCGGGTCCAATTCGACACCGTACTCCCGCTTGTACCATCGCGCTCCAGCTTCGAGAAACTTTGGGAGCCCACGCGGAGACTCATCATATCGATGGTACGCGGGCTCTGTTGCCGCTTTTGCGAGGGCATGCACGACATCTGCCGGCGTTGGCTGGTCAGGATCGCCAATTCCGAGATCGATAATGTCCTCGCCTCTTGCGCGCATTTCTGCCTTCACACGAGCAATTTCGGCAAACAAGTAAGGTGGAATCTTTTCCAGTCTCGCAGAACGGGATGGCATTACCCAATTCTACCGGCTGTGAATACGAGGCCGCTTGCCACTAAAATTCGGTCTACTCGCCTGACACAGGAGGCGGGATTGTTTCTCGGCTCGGACCGGCGGTCGGACCCTCAAACCAACTTCTCACTTCCGGCTTGAGCCACAAAATGCCAACCCATATTGCGAACGGCAGCGCGCAAGTAGTCAACGCCAGCCCTATCAGGACAATTCCGATGACCCAACCCCAAAACTTTCGCGGAATGAAGACACCCAAGCCATAAATGACTGCAAGCCCATAGCAGTAAGCAACGGTAAGGGTCATCATGGGTGCCAGCCGGTCCCATTCTGCAAGCTGCCGATGCCTCTCAGCTTCGTTTGGGATATCTGCCAGCAAGGTCGGCATAAATCCAGTGAAAAACTGCATGCCGATGCCAGTTGCTACCATCAAGAGGGCCGTTCCGATGCAAAGAGCTCGGTAGCCAATCAAGACTCCAGGAGCTGGTTGAATGCTGGTCATTAGCCTATCCTACGGGTTGTCCTCCGAACTGAGCGACAGTATACGGTCCATCAGGGATTACTGCTATCGATCTGTGCCAATGCCTGTCGATTTCGGCTTGCAAAGCTTCCTCGGCAGACCCGGCTCGTTCGATTGGTGAAACTGCCATCGATCTTAGTCTTTCCTCCGGTATGCCTGAGCACAGAAATCTCAGCCTCTCCGGTCCGCCTACTCGCTGCAGGACTTTCGTGTGCATTTGAAATCCCCATTGGTCATGGATTGTTTCTGACGAACTACGCAAGAAGTCGATGTAACCCCTCCAGTCGTTGCCCCAAGTTGTCATGATGTTTGCAAAAGACTCACTTCCAAGACCCTCGCTGCATTCCGATGCACATATCACAACGCCACCTTCTTTTACGATTGGCAGCGCCGAGCACATTCCTTTACCTGTTTGATAGAGTGTCTTATCAAGAGGATATCCGCCTCCGCTAGCGACCACGACGTCGTATTGTCTATCAGTCCAAACGCCGGTCCAATCTTTGACGACTTCGATTCCTTTCATCCATGCATCGATCCAGTTCCCTGCGAAGACGGCTGCCATCTGCTTGTCTTCATTCAATGCAACGTTCACTAAGAAGTCAATGCCCGCCATACTAGCAACATCAATCGCTTCTTCGTGGAGCGGATTACCTTCTATCGAGAAATTTGTCGTCTTTGGCGAATCCAGAAACTCAAATCCGTGAAATTTGCGAACAGTATCGACATTGACAAGTCCGGGGCAAACGCCTTTTCTGCCACCGCTGAAACCAGCCATGAAGTGAGGCTCGATGAATCCGGTTACGATCTTGAAGTCTGATTCAATGTAAAGCTTGTTGACATAAGCTTCGGTGCCTTTTACCGTTAGCCTTGGTAGCTTTGCCAATTCGTCGCGATCTTCGCTCTTATGATCGACAATTCTGTAGCTTTCTGCGATCTGCTTTCCGACTAGTTCCACTTTTTCTTCGTCAGTACTGGACCTGTGCATTCCAGTAGCCACGAGAATTGTAATGTCTTCCTTTGTAAGGCCGAATGCATGAAGTTCGTCAAGAATCGGCGGAAGCATCTGCTCGTTGGGAACGGGCCGCGTAATGTCCGAGATCGTTATAACGGCAGTCTTCGGACGCCTGCTGTTCAATAGATCCAAGAGAGGCGGGGAGCCGATCGGCGATTTCAACGCACTGCTGACCGCTTGCATCGGATCCTGAAGTGCAATAACGGATTTGCTTCGCAAGACGGCAGCATGATCCGGAACAAGAATGGGCAACCGTTGCTTGCCATACCGAACGAAGGTCTTTATGGGCACCGCAGAATTATGGAGCGAATGGCAGGGGCAGCAGGATTCGAACCCGCGACCTGCGGTTTTGGAGACCGCTGCTCTACCAGCTGAGCTATACCCCTGCGAGGATGCCGATTTTACCCTTGTGATGAACCAGCAGAGTCATATAGGCGATCGATCCATGACAATACATTTACTGCCTCAGAGATTTTGCTGCCAATCGACGGCTTCTCAAACAATAGCGACGCGGCAAAGTCGTCTATTTCGCGCTGATAGTTCATCTCGCCATCGAAACTCAAGTCCGACCATTCATTCCAGCCCTTGGCGTATGGCCCAAACGGTGTCTTTAGGAACAACTTCAACCAAGGCGGATGTATTCCGAGCTGCAGCGTCCCCTCTGTACCGTATAGTTGAATGTCCCAAGTCTCGATCCAGTCATTGGCTTCCCAACCGCATACGTCTCCAGCACACACGACATCGCCAAACTCGAAAACGAACGCCGCTGAATCTTCGAATGGATGCTCTGGCACGCCGCCGAGCTTCTTTATCACTCCCTGTGCCGAGGTCGCGTTTCCTAAAAACCAACAGAGCAAGTCAAGCATATGGCAGAAGTCGTTGAAGACCAATCCTCCTCGGTCGTTCGGGTCGCAAAACCAAAAGTCAGTAAGCCAGGGCGCCATCACAGCAGCATGGAACCTCGCCGTAGTTATCTTTCCGAGCAGTCCACGTAAAAGGATCTCTCGCGCCCGTTCAATAGATGGGGAGTACCTTAAGTGATATCCAACCTGCGCCGTGACTCCGCTGGTTTCCACCGTTCGCATTACTTTCATCAAATTCTCCAAGTTGTTCGCGCCAGGCTTCTCCAACAACATGGGTTTTCCAGCCATAGCGCACGCGATGGCTAACTCCGCATTCTGGATATTCGTTCCCTCGATGATTACGCACTGCACATTTTCGTCGGACAGCAAGTCTGCGGCTGAACTGTACTTCTCTACACCGTAAGTATCTGTGAATTGCTGGCAAACGCTCTCATCCGGATCGAACGCTCCAGCGAGATGAACGCCCTCAAGTGCCAAGACAGCATTTGCCCTTCCGGAGCAATGTGGGTGCGAGACTGCAAGGAAACCGACTCCAAGGGACATAGGTCGCAATCATACTCTTCAAGCCTGGCAGTCGATATGAGTGCTGGCCAAAGTTTTTGGCGGTCGGCACTTACGAGTAGACTTCACGTATGGAACCCCTTCAATTCGAGCGCCACGGTGCAGTCACAACCATTACGCTCAACCGACCTGAAGTGCGAAACGCATTCGATGAGGAGCAGATTGCTCGCATAACTGCCGCATTCCAATCAGTCACCGATGAACGGGCTGTCATTCTGCGTGGGGAAGGAAATGTGTTCTGTGCAGGGGGAGATCTGAATTGGATGAAAATGTCAATTCATTTCTCCGAGGAAGAAAATCGCAGAGATGCCGAGAAGCTCGCCCAAATGTTCAAGGCGGTCGACGAATGCCCATGTCCTGTTATCGCTGCGGTTCACGGGGCAGCATTCGGCGGTGGGTTGGGCTTGGTGTGCTGTGCAGACATTGCCGTCGCAGCAGCGGGTACGAAATTCTGTTTCTCTGAAACAAAGCTTGGACTCGCACCCGCAGTTATTGGCACGTTTGCGATTCAAAAAATCGGGAGATCGTTTGCCAGGAGATACTTCCTAAGTGCGGAAGTCTTTGAAGCCGACCAGGCATGGCACATGGGCTTGGTGCATGAAGTTGTCGAACAAAACGAATTGTTTTCCAGGGCAACCGAGATCGCTGGTCACATTCAGCAGAACGGCCCAATTGCAGTTCGTGAAGCGAAAAGACTTATTCGAGAGTCAGCGGGACTGCAATTGGACGAATCATTGGCTCTGTCAGCCAACGTCATCGCGAGGTTACGCGTCTCAGAGGAAGGTCAGGAGGGCGTGTCCGCATTCTTGGAAAAGCGCCTGCCAGCGTGGTCTTAGCCACGAACGCTTGACTCGACCGTCTAAAACATTATGAACTATTGGAGAGGACTCGTTTTGATGGGACTCGCTGTCCTATTGGTCAGGTTCGGATGGTCCGTTGAGATGGCTCCGAACATGCTTGCGCCGCCCCCTGTCTTTGCCTGGTCGACGAATCTGACTCCATTTGTCCTTTTCGGGGCTTCCGTGAGTCAGACCCAGCAGGAAGTAAGGCCGTTTGCCGATGTGCCGCAACATCACTGGGCGTACAACGACATCATGAACCTCAAACGAGAAGGGATTATCGTCGGTTATCCGCCTGAGATTCGCAATTAGAGGTTGCTCAGCCGGAATCTTGGCTCCCAAGGAAGTAGTATTCTCTTGACGAAGCCACGATGAATGCTCTGATCTGCCTCGTTTCTGCCGCTTACTCACTTCTTAGCGTCCCAGCCGCTTGGTTACAAGCAGTCGACTCCATCGATGCTAATCGCATCAAGGCTGCCGTCCACTACCTTGCTTCGGATGAATTAGAAGGTCGGGACTCACCATCAAATGGCCTTAACCTTGCGGCACAGTTCATCGCAAAGTCGTTCGACCGAGCAGGATTAGAGAAAATAATCGAAGGCAGCTATCTTCAAACCACGACCTATAAGAATCGACGAGATATCGAAGGGCAGGTTTCAAACGTTGTCGGAGTCCTTCGAGGTCAAGACCCCTTGCTCAAGGAGACTTACGTCTTGATTACCGCCCATTACGACCATCTTGGCAAGAACGAGCGCTTGGATGGCGACCAAATTTTCAATGGTGCAAACGACAACGCAAGTGGGACTGCAGGGGTCATGGAACTCGCCGAAGTTCTAGCAAAGGCAGAGTTTCGCACCAGGCGTTCTATTGCCTTTATCGCCTTCTGGGGCGAGGAGCGGGGAATGCTTGGATCAAAGCATTTTCTCGAATCGAACCTAATCCCAGCAGACAAAATCGTAGCTGTCATTAACCTTGAACAGATTGGTCGTACAGATGACAATGAGGGACCAAGGATCGCTGCGGTTAGCATGACTGGATATGACTACAGCGACATAGGGTCCCTTTTCAGCAGCTTGGCCGAAGCATCCGGAATAAAGACAGAAAAGCATACAAGAAACAGCGACGCGTACTTCGGCGCGAGCGACAATATCGTCTTTGCGCAGCGAGGTATACCCGCGCATACGATCTGCACAGCATTCATGTTTCCAGACTATCATCGAGTGTCCGACCATGCGGACAAACTTGATTACGAGAACATGGCCAAAGTGCTGAGGCTCATTGGACTCGGACTGCTCACGATCGCAGACTCTGAAAAAGCACCTGCGTGGAACCTCGACAATCCGAGGGCGAAGAGATTTCACGATGCCAGGTCGGGAGGCAATTAACCATTAGTAGCTGGTCCTTGCGGCAGTCGGCCGCTCATCGTTTGCAGCATGTTGCGTCAAATTGACAACATCGGTGCCATCGTCTCGCATCCGATAGATTTCTCCTATTCCAAAATTGCGCACGGTCCATACAATTGAGCTGCTATCTGGCGTGTAATGCGGGTCGAAATTATCGTTGAGATTGGAAGTAAGTTGAACTTGGTTTGCGCCACTTGCATCCATTCTGTAGACTTGAGCTGTACCGGACAAGTACGAAACAAAGCAAATTTTGGAACCATTCGGGCTATAGCTTGGATCGCCAGCATCCGCCGCATGAAATGTCAGTTGAACAACATTCGACT
>JAHCHL010000014.1 GCA_026129745.1 Fimbriimonadales bacterium
GGTTCATCAAGTTTGACGGTACTGGGCAACAAAACATCACGGCGATGCCGTCTCACGAGTCCCACCCTACGGCTGTCATTGCTCCGTAGTCAACAAGGTCTGCCATGAGTCGACGTACCTGCACGAAAGGTACAATCCAGACTTCACTTGGCGCAACCCAACCCCGATCAAGAAGACTCATCGAATAGCGACCAGCCACAGCTAACGGGTCGACGCATTTTTCGCTTCTTTCTTCCACTTGCTGGATCGTGGATTTTGATGTCTCTGGAATCGCCAGTCGTTGCATACTTTATTGCACAGCTACCAGATTCGCAAGTCAACTTCGCAGCGATCGGCGTTATGTTCGTAGTCGCATTTTGGATCGAGTCTCCAGTAATCGGACTTCTTTCGACTGCTACGGCCCTTGCCATCAATCGTCAGCACTACCTCGTTCTGCGAACGTACGTGATCGGCTTGATCATCCTTGTTACCGCAGTCGGAGCTATCGTTGCCCTCACACCCCTCTATGACTTCATCATGCGCGGACTTCTTGGTGTTCCAGGAGATGTCGCGGATGCTGCACGCCCCGCACTCATCATCATGATCCCATGGAGCGGATTCATCGGTTGGCGTCGCTACACGCAAGGGATCCTGATTCGATATGGCAAAACCTATGTAGTCGGCATTGGAACGACGCTTAGATTGATTGGAGTCGCTGGGATTGGGTACTGGCTCTATGCTGTCACGGCATTGCCGGGTGCGTGGGTAGCCGCATTCGCAATTCTTGGAAGCGTGATCTTAGAATCCGTGTTCACGCACGTCTTGGCAAGAAGCCTAATTCGACAAGTCTTTTCGAGTGAAGATGCAACCGAAGAACTCGAACCGCTCACCTTTAAGGAGCTCAATCGATTCCACTTCCCGCTAACGATGTCGACGATGCTTTGGCTGCTCGGCAGGCCAATCATAACATGGGGCTTGGCTCGGAGCCACAATCCGACGCTTTCACTTGCCGCATGGGAACCGGCTGGCAACACAATGTTCATCTTTCGCGCGCCCGGAATGGCGCTGCCGGAAGTTGTCATTGCGCTCCAGCGCACAAAGGAATCCGCTAAAGCGTTGTTTTCTTTTTGTGCACAAGTAGGATTCTACTGCTCTTTGGTAGTCGCAATCTTTGCATTTTCACCGGTCGCCTTCCTTGCACTCCATGATGGTTTGGGCATTGAATACGAAGTTTCTGCACTTGCCGTTGACGGGATGCGCTGGTCTGTTCTCATTCCGCTTCTTGGAGGACTCCAGTCGTACTATCGCGGGATGCTTGCCAAGTATCGACAAACGCGAGCTATGACCACATCAATGGCTCTCTATGTAGTGGCGACTCTAATCTCAGTTCGTATCGTAGTGGCGGGCGGGGCCATCAACGTGCGATCTGCAGCAGTTTGCTTAACCGTTGCGATGGCAGCAGAACTCATCATGCTTTGGTTTCTCTGGCGCAAATATACAAGTGTCAACGGTCTTCCGGCCACGGGGGCATCACCCTTTTCCCCAACAGAGATGTCGCCCACTCCACACCCATCTTCGCCGTCTCGTTTACGCGATCGAGTACGGGATTCACTTCGACGATCTCGCAACCGACGAGGTCGAACGGGCAGGCCGCATTCTTAAGGTGCGAATGCAACAGCTCTGCGAGCAAGTGCGCTTCACGATAGCTCAATCCTCCCGCCACGTCAGTTCCTGTGCCCGGAGCGATGAAAGGATCAAGAACATCGACATCAAAACTGATCCATAACTTTTTGACTCCGCCCTTTGTAAGAGTTTCGAGCGAATGTTCGAGCATGGCCGGCAATCCATACAGATCGATTTCTGTCATCGTTATGGCGCGACGCGGATCGTGTCGCAAGATTCGCTCGACTTCCCCAGCATCGGGGTCGCGTAATCCGAACCAAACGATGTGTTCAGGATTGAGCCTCAGTTCTGGGACGAACTCATTTTGCAGTCGTTTCCACTGCTCGGGCGCTGGACCTGCCATCGGCCCGCAATCGAATCCGCAAAGCAACGCAAGTGGCATTCCATGCAAGTTCAAACTGGGCGAAGTGTCGGGTGTGTTGTAATCGCCGTGAGCGTCAATCCACAAGACACCAAGCTCGTCACCGTAATTCTCGACGGCAGCCGCAACAGTTGCGAGTGCGAGGCTGTGATCCCCACCCATCACCAACGGAAGGTTTCCAGGAGTCAAAGATTCCCTGACTCGATTTCGAACCGCAACAAGGTTCGCAAAGACCTTCTCATAGTGGCCAATCCCATCGCCTCTTGGCCCAGCGTCCGCGCCGAGCGGCGCCTCCACGTCGCCGGAATCCACAACAGTCGCCACCAAATCATTAAGTTTGGGATGAAGCTCCGCAAGTCGCATGGCAGCCGGGCCGAGCCTTGCGCCCAATGTTCGGCCGCCGAGCCCGAATGGAACTCCAATCAAAGTCACTCGATGTCGTGCATACACTCCCCGCATTCTACCGGCGAGTAGAATAGCGGCACATGATTCGCGCGGAACTGACACGGAAGTTGGAAAGCGCAGTGGGTGCGCTGATCGAGAGCGGCGTTCTTCCGCCTGCGATCTACCCAATTGAAATCACCGAACCAAGAAACGCCCAACATGGCGATTTCGCGACCAACTTCGCTTTGACTGCGTCGAAGTCGGCGAACTTGCCCCCACCGAAGATCGCTGAACAGTTGTCCGAACTTTTGAAATCGGACACATGCTTTGATGAAGTGACCATCGCAGGTCCCGGATTCATCAATTTGAAGCTCACCGAAGCGTATCTCGCCGAAAAGTGCAATGAGATTGTTGACAAGGGCGAGTCGTTTGCGTTGACAGATAGCGATCATGGCCTGAAGATAAACATCGAATTCGTTAGCGTGAATCCGAATGGATCGATTCACGTTGGTCATGGACGGGGTGCCGCTTACGGCGACACGCTTGCTCGAGTATTGGAAGCTGCTGGCAATCGAGTTTCGCGCGAATTCTATGTCAATGATGGTGTCAATTCTGAGCAAATGCGCTTATTCGCGCTGAGCGTGCAGGCAAAGTACTTGGAACTGATCGGCAAGCCTTACGTTTTTCCAGAGTCAGGCTACCGAGGAGAAGATGTCGACATCGTCGCACAGAAGCTGAGAGATATCCATGGTGATTCGAAAGCCGGTGCCGGCATTGATTTCTTTCAGCCTGCGAGCCAAGACCTCATGATCGAAAGCCAGAAGTCTGACTTGGCACGCTTCGGCGTAGTTTTCGACACTTGGTTCAGCGAGCAGTCACTCCACGACGCAGGAAAAGTAGAAGATGCACTAAAGATTCTTGAAGATAAGGGCGTTGCGGATCGCGAGCCGTACTGCGACGAAATCCAACTGGACCCAAATACGAAGGAACGAAAGGTCGTTCGAGTGCCCACCGAACCTGGCGCACTTTGGCTTCGCAGCACAAGATTCGGAGACGATAAGGATCGCGTGATCATTCGACAAGACGGCAGACCGACTTACATTGCGAGCGACATCGCCTACCATAAGGACAAGTTTGAGCGAGGGTTCGATCACTTGATCGACGTTTGGGGTGCTGACCACCACGGCTATATTGGTCGAACTGCAGCTGCGATCGAGGCCATGGGCTTTGACAGAAGTCGCTTCGAGGCGCTCATTATTCAAATCGTCCGATTCTTGAAAGGTGGCGAGGTTCAACGCATGCAAAAGCGCACGGGCGAATCGATTCCATTGCGTGACTTGATGGACGACGTTGGAGTGGATGTGGCCAGATGGTTCTACTTGATGCGATCGCATGAGACGCACATGGACTTCGATCTCGACCTTGCCAAAGAACACAGCGAACAGAATCCTGTTTTCTACGTGCAGTATGCTCATGCGCGAATATGCTCCCTGCTCGCAAAAGCGAAGGAACAAGGATTTGAGCCTGAAAGACTGTCAGAAACGAAATTCGAACAGCCTGAACGCGAGCTTATAAAAACAATTTGCGACCTTAGATTTGAAATTCATCGTGCTGCAGAGTCTCGACAAGTCCATCGACTGACCACATACGCAGTCGAGCTTGCCCGGCAGTATCACGACTTTTATGAAAAGTGTCGCGTGATTTCGCCTGAAGAGCCGATACGTACAAGAGCGAGGCTCACCATCTGTGAGGCGACGCGCACCGCACTGCGGGCAACCTTTTCGCTTCTCGGAGTCAGCGCACCGGAGCGAATGTAGCGTTAGCGAACAACGATCCGTCCCTCGCGCTTGCCCTCAATCGGCGAATTCGCTTTTATGAAGTCGACAAACGCGTCGATGTCGAGGAAACCTGTGTCGACGCGGGGACCTTTGGCGTTCTTGAGTACTTCGTGCCCATCGCCTCCGCTCGCCAAAAAGGAGTTCGCGACAATCCGGTAGGTCTTCGTCGAATCCAAGAGTTCGCCCGCGATACGAATTTCGACCACACGATCCCCTGCCGGACGCGACCGATCCACAACGTAGGAAGATCCGCGTGATATGTGGATCATCCCACCTGACCCTTCTGGGAGATCGCGCACTCCCCACTCAATAATCTGCTTGATCTCATTACCTGTTAGATCGACCACAACGAGCGTATTGTTAAATGGCTGAACTGCAATTGCAGCGCCGTATGTAATCTCGCCCGCTTCCAAAGCAGATCGAATTCCACCGTTGTTCATGAATGCCGCAACGGCACCCAGCGACTTGCAATACTCAAGCTGTGAGTCGGCTATGACGTTTCCCATGGGCGACTCTTCGCCAAAGGATCCGCGCGAGACACCCGACTCGGTCCTTCCGATGACTTCACTTGCAAGCGCTTCGATCGGCTTGCGATATGCAGCAATCATTGCAGCCATGACCGGATCGTCGGGAAAACCGGCGTCCAGTGCAATCGGCGGCGTGTCTGACCACCCAACAACTCCGCCCGCTTCATCGAAGTCCACGCGAATGTTGCCGAGGACCAATCCCCATTGATAGGCTTGTAAAACAAGCACCGTATCCCCGTTCGGATCTTTGACCACTGTCGGATAAGGGCCACGACCGGCCGGAAGATTGGGAGAAGGCTGCTGCCCGAGTGGTGTGTGACTGTGGCCACCGACGATTACGTCAATCCCTCGCACCTTGGCGGCGACTTCTTGCTCCAATTCGTAGCCGCTATGACTGACAAGAATGACTTTGTTGACTCCTTGTGCGGTGAGCTTGTCGACTTCCTGCTGAATGCTCTCAAAGTAAGGCTTCATCTTAACATGAGGCCCAGGGCTGCTAATCGTGGGCAAGTCTGGTGTAATCGCCCCAACGACACCAACTCTCTCGCCTCCGATCTCCAGGATTGTAGAGGGCTTGATCAAGTTCTTGAGGTCTTGGTCGTCCGATACATCGAGGTTCGCTGCGAGCACAGGAAATCGAGCCAGTCGGGCAAACTCCGCAAATGCTTTCGGGCCCCTGTCGAACTCGTGATTGCCAACTGCCATCGCATCGAACCCAATGTAGTTCATCGCGGCAAGATCAACCAACCCTTGGTAAACATTGAAGTAGAGTGTTCCCTGAAAAACGTCCCCTCCAGACAGAACTATCGGATTGACTGCCCTTTCTCTCATACGAAAGACTGCAGTAGCCATTCGCGCATATCCGCCGTAACTCGCATCACGAATCCGCCTTGCTTCCACATTGGCGTGCACATCGTTGTTGTGGATGACTGTCAGTGAGAAGTCTTGTGCGATCCCGATTGAAGCGAGACCAAGCGCAAGAAGTGTCAAGAATCGACGCATGCCCAATTCTATCTTAAGAAACAATTAGACTGTGTTAACCGAACTGGCAGAGAATCTCGCAGGCAGTCTGATTGCACGGAAAGGTAAGCCGGCAGACCGTGTTCGAAAATGCGATGAGAGCAATTCAGTAATTTCTAATCCACTCTATTACTGGCTTTTGCCAACGCCTTCACCATACGAATCATCTCCATCAGGCCAGCGCTCTTTCCCATCGATAGCTCTCTGCCAAACAGATCATAAACAAGATCTTCCGGAATGCTAAGTATTTGATCAAGCGGGGCGCAGGATGCC
Source organism: Fimbriimonadales bacterium (assembly GCA_026129745.1). Taxonomy (GTDB): domain Bacteria; phylum Armatimonadota; class Fimbriimonadia; order Fimbriimonadales; family ATM1; genus JAHCHL01. Next base: position 6,066 of record JAHCHL010000014.1, read on the forward strand.
TTTTGCAGCAACGCGGCCATCGCCTTTGCCGACACGCCCTGCGGATTCTCGACGGCAAAATGAAACTCCAGGCCAAGGTCACTTGGAAAAGCGAATACGTAAGCCTGAGACTCGCATGCCGGCACTCTGTTTGTATCGGGAAACGGCCTTGTCGCAATTTCTGGAGGTACTTCGCGAAATCGATTCGCAAGAGCAATGAGCGCTTCGATTCGCTCTTGGCGATCTTCCATGTTCTTGATCGCATCGACGATCTCAGCCACAGCAGTTGGAATCACTTCTCGATCGGCAAACCAACGCCGTTGCCCCACTCGGTCCACGATCCATCGTAGTTCCTCACATTTGGGAATCCAAGAAGATATTTCATGACGAACCAAGTGTGGCTGCTTCTCTCTCCTATTCGACAGTAAACAATCACGTCTTCATCCGGACCGTACTGGCCGTACAGTTCCATTAGCTCATCGTATGATTTGAACGTTCCATCCTCGGGATTGACTGCCTTTGCCCACGGAACATTGACTGCGCCAGGGATATGGCCTCCACGCAGCGCGCCTTCGTTCGGAAAGTCGGGCATGTGCAGCCTTTCTCCGCTAAACTCTTCTGGAGATCGGACATCGATCAGCACGTTTCGCATCTTTGAATGCATCAGGACCTCATCGCGAAACGCTCGATTTGAAACATCGTCGCGGGGATTGGCCACATAGGTCGTTGCCGGATAGACCGGGACCTCCGTAGTCAACTCCCTGCCTTCGTTCACCCACTTGATTCGACCTCCGTCCATTATCCTCGCGTTTTCATGACCGAAAAGCGAAAACACCCAAAAAGCGTATGCTGCCCACCAGTTGTTCCTATCCCCATAAAACACCACGGTTGTGTCTGGTGTCACTCCGATTCGCGACATGAGAGATGCGAACTCTTCTGAATCGATATAGTCTCTTGTGAGCGGGTCGTTCAGATCGCGTGTCCAGTCGACTTCGACTGCCCCAGGAATGTGTCCGGACGGATAGAGGAGCGGATCCTCGTTCGACTCGATGACTCGAACTCCGGGATCGCTCAAGTGCCGGGCAACCCACTCGGTCGATACAAGAGCGTCGGCTATCGCATAGCCCCTTTCTTCAATGGCACGATTCATGACGACAGATTACCTTGCACCAGCAGGAGTTCAAATCAGCCAAGCCGAATATTGGCGAACGCATGAAAGTTGGCATCATCACATTCACGGACGGGCGAAAGCGCGCGGCCGATATGCTCGAAGAGCAGTGCTTCGAATTCCAAAGTCGCGTGGCGGCATGGCTGAAATCAGAAGGTCACGAGCCAGTGCCTGGAGCGTCGATCAGCTGGAACTATCGGACTGCAATCGACAATGCGACTCGCATGATTGAGACCAAGTGCGATGCAGTTATCTTCAACTTCTGTGTGTGGGCGTATCCTGACTTCGTTGCTCAAGCAGCTCGAGATGTTTCAGACGCGGCGATTCCAATCTGCTTTCTTGGCAATATCAACCCAGGCTTTCCCGGTTGGGTCGCCTTCTTTGCCGGCGCAGGCACGCTCGACGAAATGGGTGTTCCATTCGGGCGAATTCTTGGAGACTTGGAATCGAAGGCCGTTGGAGATGAAATGCGCGACTGGCTCGCAAAACATTCAGCGGACTGTCGCGAAAGGGGCTTTGCAGCAGCCGAGAGACTCAATGGAATGCGATATGGTGAGTTCGATGGTCCGAGCATGGGAATGTATACAGGGCACATCGATCCAAGCCAGTGGATGTCGCAATTCGGAGTCCACGTCTTTCATCGAAGCCAATTGACGCTCGCATGGCTCTGCGATGAAGTCTCAGACGAACGTGTTGCTGCAGGACTCGAGTGGCTCAAGACGCATTGCAAACAAATCCTGTGGAATGACGATCGATTGAGGGACGGTATCGACGGACACTTAGCAAAGCAAGTGCGCTTCTATCTCGCATGCAAGGATTACTGCGTCACGGAGGGAATCGACTTTCTCGGACTTACTGGCCAGCTTGATTACACCGAATGGAAGGACGGCATTACGATGGATGTTCCCGAAGCGCTGCTGAACGACACAGCAGACTGGGAGAATTCAAACAAGAAGCCGGTCATCTGCGCGACAGAATGCGACAGCAACGGCGCGCTCACCATGCAAATCATGCATTTGCTCTCCGGGACACCCGCACTTTTCGCCGATTTGAGGCACTTTTTCTCTGCAGACGACATTCGCGCTGCCGGCGGATCATTCGACGGGGATGGCGTCTATGACTTGGTGAATAGTGGACAGCACGCACCTTGGTTTAGCCACAGAAGTCCAGACTTTTCCAAGAACTGGGGAGAAGTTCGTCTCCATCCAAGCAATCCGATGTATTTTCCGAACGGCGGCGCTTCAGTCGAGTTTTTCAGCGAGCCGGCGGACAAAGTAACCTTTGCGCGAATAACACGCAAGAGCGGCCACTATCGAATGCATTTCTTTACAGGAAGTTTCGTGCGATTCGGTGAAGAAGTCGACCGAAAGCTCTCGGCCCAAACTACTCCAGAATGGCCCCATGCGTGGGCAGTATTTGACTGCTCGAGAGAAGACCTATCTCAACGGTACGCTTCGAATCACATCCATGCGATATTCGGCGATTGGACCGGCGAACTCGAGGCCGCTTGCGAAGCGCTCGCTATTGAACCGATTCGACTTTCATGACGAGCTCTTTTCACCGAGTTGAGTTCCCTTCTTGAATAAAATAAACCCAGCTATCAGTAGCGTCAGGATTGTCGAGATGGCGGCGCTCAAACTCTCCATCTGAAAGATGCCTGCAAAGAATGCAAAAGAAAAGTGAAAGAAAACAGCAGAAGCCGTGCTGTGCCCAGTTCCGACAAAAAGCCAAGTGAAGAGTAACGATAGCGGCAAATAGTTCAGAAAATAGGCGGCCAATCGAACGGGATCTTCCGCAATTGCTGCAAGTGCATTTTCGCCCAAGAACACAAGCGGAACGCTCCAGGCAGCCCAAAAGACAGCCACGATGAGACTGGAAGCCGCTGGATTGAACTTCTTGAGCAAGGTGTAGAGCCCGTAACCGCGCCACCCAAGTTCTTGCGGCAATGGCCCCGCCAAAAATAAGAACGCCATAAAGGGCATGAATGCAGCCCAATTGCCACGAAGTTCCGGAACTAAATGAAACTGTTCCACCGGGCCTCCGAATGCAATCGACAGCAAAATGGACGCAGCAATGATTACACCAGGAAGCAAGAACATTGCCGCATACCATTCCGCACGGATTCGGCGTGTGTCCGTAAGCCGATTCCAATACTCGTGCCGATGTTTCTTGTTTTCCCTAAAGAAGAGCACAATGAGGGTCGCTATCGCAGGCCCTGCGCTCCCGATGCCGACAAGTGTGGTTCCCGCGGTTTCACCTGCACGAAAGTCGAATGCAATCGCTGCAATCCAAGCTGCCCACGAGATAGCGATTGCCAGTGCGAAGAAGAGGAATGCGTTTACACCCTCTCTGCGGTGTACCTTTTTGTTCCGCATCAGTCGCCAACCATCCCCTTATGGAACTCTATTCGATACGCTCAAAGGTCGTTGTCGATGTAACGTTTGGTTCCCGATTCGTTGTTGTGCCCTTGAGTCGAATCATCATGCCCGTGTCCGCTTCGATCCACATCTTGAACGATGATTCACTTCCTTGCTCCAATGGCGGCGGCACAAAGCTGATAACTGCAGCCTTCTTGCCCTCAATTTTTTCGAAACCCTCAAACTTATATTTGGTGACTCCAGAAAATCCCATTGCCTGAGAATCCTCCTCCCAGGTGTCGCCCGGCGAAAGTGCCTTGTCAGGGAATGGAACTGAGAATGCAAGTTGATTTCCGAATCGACGGCCCAATTCCCCTCCGCCCTTTACTTCGACGGAAACGCTGCGTCCGGATTGATCCAGTACGACGTGAACTCGCATCTCCTTGATGACTGCCAAAATCGATGCGGGAAGCTCGCTGCCAACACGAAACTCTTCATAGTAGGAGACTATTTTGAATGTATCGTCTTTGACGCTTTCCACTTCTTGAACCAAGATCGCATGCATCTTTGAGTCTTCGGGCATGTCGTTTGAAATGCGGTACCTGAACTTATCACCGGGATTGACGTTGAGTCGAAATCGAAAGCTCTCGGTCTCAGGTGCGACTTGAGTGTTGCGGTGGTTTGCTGGTTCTGAATTGGATCGTAGATCCTCGCCTGGCTTTTCGCTGCTTGAACAGCCCGCCGCAAGAACCATGATGCAAACGAAATAGAGAATTGGTCTCATGTAACACCTTCCTATCACCCGTTAAACATACTGCAATTCCTCCTTGGAGGGTCGGCGAAGTTCTTGAAGGAATCAGCCCGGCCTATGTCGTATGAAGTACTTTATGGCTAACTTTGAATCTGGCGTTATTGGTGGGGTAGTCCATATTCATCTCGATATGGAGCCGGGCGACTTGGAGTCCCTGATAGCGAATCCGACTGCCTTCATCCAAGCACATGACCCGAACAACGTAGTCCCGATGCTCCCAGTCGGCGTACCTGTCACCTACGAAATCTTCACGTGGAGCAAGGAGGACGATGTCGAGGACCCGAATGTCTGCGAAGGGGGAGGGATGCCCAATTCGACTACTTCCTGCCTATGTACACCGGCAGCGCTCATCGCAACCGATGCCCACTTCCGAATCTATGTGAATAGAGCGTAAAATAGCGGAATGGTAGCCGAGGAACAATCAACCGACCCGAGTCGGGTGGCTGGTGACCGCTTGCTTTCGTGCAGGCATCCAAAGGCGTTCGTCGAGGCTGCCATCGCCGGTGTTCGACCTGACGACATAGTATCCTCGACGGTGGACACGATTAATGCATTGGTCAAGTCGGGCGATCTTGACAATGTTCTCCTATTGGATCCGGTCAAGGTTGACTACTTAGCTGAATCGGCAGAACCGCGAAGTTTTGCAAATCTTGCATCAGACGTAGCTGCAAAGCTTTCGCGTACACAACATGTCAAAGAAGCCGCTGCTTGGCTACATTACGGTGGCGTCGCCATGAGGAAGGCTGGCGCCCATGAGACTACACTTCGATTTCATAAGAAGGCCAAGTCTCTTTGCACAGACCCGAGCCTCGAAGATCGTTACATGTTCAGCTATGTGGGACAGTTCTCAGCCAAAGCGCTGGCCGGAGATTTTCAGGGTGCAGGGCAACTTCTAAAGAAAAACAACACGTTGCTGTCGAAAGATTCGTTCTGGTTGCGACACCAATACTTGATCGAGAGATGGAGATTTGCTCGAGTTGCAAGCGATACAGGCCTTGAAGAGCACGCTGCATTCGAACTTCGCGACCAACTTCCGGTTTTGGAATCAGACCCGATAAGTTGGATGAAGGTGTCGGGTCTCGTCTCCGTTACACTGGGACGCAAGGGCCAGTTCGCGGCCGCATATTCGATGGCTTTGCCGGCATGTTTCGGCTTGGTCGTCTCCCATCGAGATTGGGCGATGCTGCAATACATTGAGGGACTCAATTATGGATTGAAGTCTCTTGAGCACACGAAGACCGCTGCAAAGATCCTATCACTTTGCAAGAGAGCAAGGGCTGAGTGGCAAACAAGCTTGACGCTCTCGGCTGAAACACGGAAATCGCTGTTCGACGTCCTCGCCTGTCTATACAAACATTACCTCGATCATCATGCTGACCCTCGAGTGATCTACGACAACCCTTACATTCCACTTCTTCCTGAAGTGTCGAGTCTTGACCGTGAATTCTCCGAGCAGTTGCTGAAAGCAACTGATGACTACAAGGTAGCCGTCTAAACAGACTCGGCCACAACAATAGCTTCGGCTATTTCGCGCATCGACTTTCTAAGATTCATGCTGGTTTGCTGAATTCGACGATATGCATCCGCCTCGGTTAGCCCCTGACTTTCCATAAGAACCCGCTTTGCCCGTTCCACAATCTTTCGTGCTTCCAAGCGCTCGTTGGCGTCCAGCACTTCTTGCTTCAAGGCTCTAACTTGGCCGAATCGAGCGACAGCCACTTCGATGGCTGGAGGCAAATCATTCGGTTTGAATGGCTTCACAAGATACGCGAACGCGCCCGCGTCCCGAGCACGCTCGATCAAATTCCTGTCCGAGTAGGCAGTCAGCAGAATCCCCGCCGAAATCTCTTCCTCGACGATCTGACTGACCGCGGCAATACCATCCATGACTGGCATTTTCACATCAAGGACACAAATGTCAGGCACGTGGACCTTGGCAAATGCTACCGCCTGCTCACCGTCACCAGCCTCCGCGACGACTTCGTAACCCAGATTTTGAAGCATCTGCTTCAAATCCAGCCTAATGATCGGATCATCGTCCGCGATGAGCACTCGCAGTCCCATGGTTGTTGCAATTGTACCGGCTGGCCAATCGGGAATAATGGACGGATGGGAGTAGTCGGGCCTTTGCCCACCGATCATGCCTCGGATTACACATAGACTTTGCCGTTATCTGATGCGCACTTTTCCGCCGATAAGGAGCGGTCGGGTCGTTGGTCTCCTTTGGAAGTACCTTCACCCCACTCCGGATGATGTAGTGGTTCAACTAGACAACGAGATGCTGATGAAAGTTCACTTGGATGACATAGTTGGCTTTACGATTTGGCTCAAGGGTTGGTATCAAAAGGAGCTCGTTGACGCAGTCAGACAATATCTCCGCGATGGCATGACATTTGTTGACATTGGAGCACACTTCGGACAGTTCACATTGGCTGCATCCTCGATCGTCGGTAGCACAGGCCGCGTTCTCGCCTTTGAACCTGCAAGTCATCAACGCAAGTATTTGATTCACAACGTGAAGTTGAACAACCTGAGTAACATATTCGTGAGCGCTGAAGCAGTTTGGAAGAGTTCTGGATCGGTCTCATTCATTGAAGAATCGCCGAACCAAGCAGTCATTTCGCGCATTTCTGATGAAGGCCAATCGAAGATTGATGCAACGACAATCGACCGTATTGCATCAGACCAACATATCCCACAATTGGATGTAATAAAGATTGATGCCGAAGGCAGCGAGCGTGCGATCTTCGAAGGTGCAACACACCTGCTGTCCACCAATCCGCCACGAGTTATCTTGTACGAGCGCGGGAATCTTGACAGTAGTGACGATGAAGCTGTCCAAGAGCTCTTGCATCAGAAAGGTTTCAGGCTTTTTTCTCCACACAGAATGGGACTACGTCCATTCAACCCAACTTCCGCCATGCATGTCACTGATCTCGTCGCAGTTCATAAGTCGAATCAGAACTTTGAGAACCTATGACGTATGAGAGTCCAAAAAGCTTCGACACCATCTGTCCATCTAATTTTCTTGCCCGCTTCCTTACCACGAGGCACGTATCGAATCGGCAACTCGTGTATCTGCTTGCCCATCCTGATTGCCTTCGCGGTGACTTCTGGACAGAACTCGAATCGCATGCAGACCAGATTCATGTCCCTCAGCACATTGGTGCGAACTGCCTTATAGCAAGTAGCTTCATCGCTAATCTTCCTCCAAAACAAGATCCCGACAAACCAAGTTAGGAGCTTGTTAACAATCTTGTTCGGCAGAGCCATTTTGGGGTGCATTCCATTGCGAAACCGTGTGCCGTAAACGACGTCTGCCTTCCCATCCAGAATTAGCTGCACCAGATCCGGGATATCTTCCGGAAAGTACTCAAGATCAGCATCTTGAACAATTGACACTTCGCCTGTCGCAACCGCGAGTCCTGCTCGTATTGCCGCGCCTTTGCCTTGGTTTCTCTCTTGATGAATGTAACGGATCTGATCAATATAGCGCTGAGCGACAGTTGGCGTATTGTCCGTCGAACAGTCGTCGATAACAATAACTTCTTTGGAAATCGGAAGAGCAAGGACGCGATCCAGCACTTCTGCCAGCGTGGCTTCTTCGTTGTACGCCGGAACCAGGATCGAGACGTCGGGCTTGATCGGAATACTCACAATGACCTCGGGAATTTGCTGTATTTGGGTACGCTCTCATTTGCCAATTGGATAAGCGACCCTATGAAAAAAATCGATGCAATTGTTCGCGTAAACAAGATTGAAGAAGTTAAGGCGAAGCTTGAGGAAGCTGGCATCGCCGGCATGACGACTGAAACAGTTCGAGGACATGGAAGACAGCAGGGCCGAACCGAACTGTACCGTGGCAGCACATACTCGATCAACCTCCTTCCAAAAGCCCGCATCGAAGTTGTGGTTCGAGACGACCAAGTCGACATCGCAATTGCTGCCATTATGGAAGCTGCACAAACCGGAGAAATCGGAGACGGAAAAGTTTTCGTGACAGACATCATTGATGCTATTAGGATTAGAACTGGTGAAAGAGGCGAGGCCGCGCTCTAAATACGAATTGCGACAAAGTCCTGAACCTCTGGAGGAGCGGGTAATTCGATCTTTTGAAGACCGCTGGGAGTGGAGCGCATGATTCGGTAACCCATGCTTCGAAGAAAATCATGAATCGCCATGGCAGGATAGCCGAATCTCTGACAAAGAGAGTCGATGCACTCGTAGAATACTGCGCTCGGAGGTGATTCGATGAAGAGTTGCCGCCCACCCTCGAATACTGACTTTTCCGCACCTTCGACATCGACTTTGAGCACGTCGATCCTGTTCACGTTGTGTTCGGTGCAGTACTTGTCGAGCGTGGTGACAGGCACCGAGATGGACTCTTCGCCCTCGAGTGATATATGGGATCCACCTAAGTTTGCAGCCGGCCCCACCGTAAATGCGATGGTTCCCTCTTGGCTGCCCAAGGCGACTGAATTGACCACGACATTCTCTCGCTTGTTCAAGTCTATGTTGTACTTGAGAAACTCCATTTGCGTTGGACCTGGCTCGAATGCATGAACTGAACCCGTAGGACCGACCTTGCTTGACGCCACCAAAGTGTACTGTCCGAAGTGTGCACCGATATCGAACATAACCATTCCAGGTGAAAGCATCGACTGCATGATGTGGACAGTGTCTGGCTCATAGTAACCTTTCATGTAGATGTGATAACCCACAAAGTCGATCAAATTGATCTTCATTCGATTCTCGCGATCCAACTGAACGACTAAGTCCTCGTCTACTGCCGGAAATCGAGTCTTCATTCCGGCAACGAATCGCTCCCATCGCCGCAACGGTGGCAGGACTCGGCACGCGACCCGTGTCATTCTATGGATTAGTCGCGGCATAAGTTTCTAAAGGTCAATGAATGAAACGTCAGATCCATGAACTCGCTCATGGTACACCAACGCTAACGCCATTCCGACAAAAATGCTCATTGCGGCAATATGAAACCTGTCGACCATCCACCAGTTGACTGGGCTGCAAATGAAAAGCCAAACCATTTGGCATAACGGCACAAATGCAATGCACCTGTGCAGTGGATTGCGGAGCTTGATAACCGCGCCAATGCAAGCGATAATGAACGCAGCGTAACATCCAAGTATCAGCCCCATACCGACAAGCCCGCCCACGGACATAGGAAACAACCAGGAGTTGTCGATAGATGAAATCGGCACATTCTCCATAGTCTCCCAGTTGAGTGCGGTACCGAATTGTGTGCCGGGTCCTCCACCAAAAATCGGATTCTCATTGAAGATTGCCTGTGCTTGATTGAGTCTGTGCATTCGATAAACAAGCCCCGGGTCATAGTCCACCGCTTGCTTCGAAGTCAAGGCAATAGCCTCAAGCGACTTTTCAAAGGCGTTTGCAAATTTTTTCTGGGTCTCCCCACCGATGGCAAGAATGAACAACACCACAACAATGATCGAAGTCGAAGCCCTAATCAAGAATCGAAGGCGGGGTGCCTGCGGCAAGAAGAGAATGAGCAGCAACATTGCGATCGCAATAGCTCCGTAGGTCGCACGCCCTCGATCGAAGAACAATATCGCAGCAGAGCTCAGACCAGCAACTATCGACGCGTACTTCCAAAACGGCCTTTGCGCAAAAGCTGCAAGCACAGTGAAAAACAACGTCCCTGCAACAGCCATTCCCAGCTGATTCGTCCTGACTGTCAAGTCTCCGAACGACCGCGCACCCAATCCACCATAACCCATCCGCGAGATGAGTTCGTTGCGTACGCCGGTTTCAATAAGAAACGACAAGAAAGCTCCGGCAACGAGAGAAGCCATCAGCGTCAGCACAAAAAACTTCCAGACTCTCCCCGTACACAAACCAAAATAAGCAGGAATAACAAGCGTAAAATACATCCAACCGACAGCTTGTGAAAGCGCGATGTCTTGCCGCTTCCAAAGAAAGAAGGCTATCAACATATATCCTGCTGTGTAAACAAACAGCATCATCGGCAACAAAATCACCGACCAACGAATAGTTGGCTTATCTTTCTGTCCTGCCCAATAAATGATCGTTCCGACAAACGTAAGAAAAAAGAGAATATCGCCAGGCCCGACTGAGTCGTAAACTCGCATTCCTAGTTGCCGAGGAAAGCGCCCATAAAAGAGCGTGTGCCCCAAAACAATTCCCATAACGAACAGCCACTCCGGTCGAATCACCATTAGTGTGACCGTCACCAACGTAAGCATCAGGGCGATCGACCCAATAAGTGGAGCTCCCGTCACTCCATACATGAGAAGCAGGCCGCACGCTATCACTAACACGCCGCCGGCTACGATCAGCGACATAAGAACGGCCCTTCGGCCTGCGCCGCCACCGGCCAGGTCGTCGAAGAACCGGCTCATCGAAATCGTCGCGCGTGCCAGGCTCATGGGGAGTTGTCGCCGAGTATACCGGCGGGCTTAGTTTGAATCTGCCGACCTATAGACGACGCTGACAGGCGTTCCGATGTCGATCCACTCCCAAAACCATTTCGCTGGGTTCCTGCCCTTTAACGGAACGCGAATGCATCCGTGGCTCGCCGGGTAGCTCGGAACACTAGAGTAGCCGTGAATGAAAATATGCCCCCGAATCTGCACTGACCACGGCATCGGAGAGTTGTTGTATAAGCTCGAATAGTGCATCCGTGCCTTTCGGACCGCGGAGAACTCTCCGGTTGGCGTCCGATAGCCGCTTCGACCAGTGCTGACGTTGGTTTCCATCACGAGCCGGTCACCTTGCCATGCCCGCAGCTTTTGATCAGCAATGTTCACCTCGGCTCGCTTCGGGCGCACCCTCACCACAAGCTCGATGCCGGCCTCATGCACAGTGGACGTTTGCGTTGCTGGATCCCAGCCCACGGCCGCTCCAAAGTGCTTGAGGTCCTCGACTGGAATCGCAGTCGTGCTGTCAAGCATCCATACAACCCTCTTCATGTCGACAGGCTGACCCTTCAAGAGGACAGTCTCCGTCTTACTGTCCCAGCCAACTGGCCAGTTCAACAGGGACGCGACTTCGCGAACGGGAAGGCACGGCTTCGAATCGGAATCGGCAAACGTGATTCCATCGACTTCGATGCGCTGGGCGAAGCCAACTGTGGCAACAAAGACAAACAGGGCGAGAGTGGACAGTTTCATCCTCACAATTCAGAATTATGGGCACTTCGGTGCCACTGGCGCAACTCGCGGCTCCCTTATCGATGTCTGCGGCCCGGTTTTCCCGTGCCACGAGGGCAACCCGTGGCACGATAGGCTAACATTGACAACTGATGTTTTTGCGGCCAGTTATCCTAATCGTCGATGACGAAACAGAACATCTCTCTGCGATGATGAACGCACTCGCCCGCCGGTACGGAGGAGACTACCGAGTCGTGTCCCATCTCTCTCATGAGGCTGCGATTGAGGACTTGGAGCAAATGAAGAGCGATGGCGAGGCGGTCGCCCTTATCATTGCCGACCAATGGATGCCTGGCCTCACCGGCCTTGAGTTCCTGATGAAGGCTTCCGCTATTCACCCCACAGCACAGAGGGCCTTGCTTGTGAATTGGGGTGACAGGAATGCGAGCGTCGAAGTCTTGAGAGGATGCGCCACTGAGCGGCTCGACAACTACATCCGTAAACCCTGGGCGCCCGCTGAAGTTCATCTCTATCCAGTGATCGGGGAGTTCCTTGCCAATTGGACTCGCGCGCACGGACCACGTCTCGAACTCATCCGAATTGTCGGCGAACATCCCTCCGCCCGAAGCACCGAACTGCGGCAACAATTCGAAAAGAACGGAATACCGCACGGTTTCTATTCGGCAGATTCTCAAGAGGGGCAAGAGCTTCTTGCAAAGGCCGGCGTAGACGGTTCAAGGCTTCCCGTTGTCATTCTCCTTGACAAGCACTCGCTCGAAAACCCGACCAACGAGCAATTGTGGGATGCATTGGGAGCAAGCGACGTCAAAGGCGGAGAAATCGAGTGCGATGTTGCGATTGTTGGAGCTGGACCCGGAGGCCTTGCGGCAGCCGTTTACTCCGCCTCTGAGGGTTTGAATACACTCGTTATTGAGTGCGAAGCAGTTGGCGGTCAAGCGGGCACAAGTTCGCTGATTAGAAACTATCTTGGGTTTCCAAGTGGACTAAGCGGAGCGGATCTCGCAAACCGCGCCTACGAACAGGCATGGCTATTTGGAGCAAAGTTCATGTTTGCCCGCCGAGCTGTTAACCTTGAGGCAAGAGGAGACAAGAGAATACTAACGCTTTCGGATGGCACAACTGTGGTTGCTCGTACCGTGATACTTGCCACAGGGGCAGCGTACAGACGCTATGAACATCCCGAAGTTGAGCGCTTTTTCGGACACGGCATCGAGTACACCGCCATCGGAGACAATCGTATTGTTGAAGGACTCGACGTTTATGTGGCAGGCGGAGGCAACTCAGCTGGACAAGCGGTTACTCATCTAGCAAAGCGAGCAAAGAGCGTTACTCTGCTCGTACGCAGCGAAAACCTTGACAAGTACATGTCCGACTATCTTGTCCAACAAATCACACGAGCACCGAATGTAACGGTAATGTTGAACACCGAAGTCGTCGGAGCAGAAGGCGAACACAGCCTTGAGCGCATCGTGCTGCTCAATCGCAAAACAGGAGAGAAACGTGTCGTCGATACTCCGTTTCTGTTTGCCCTCATTGGCGCAGTCCCACCAACAGACTGGATTGCTAATCAATTGTTTCTGGATCAAAAGGGCTTCGTCGTCACCGGTCCTCGACTGTTAGAGATGCAGGCTCCTTGGCCCTACGAGCGTCCACCCTACCAATACGAAACAAGTATGCCTGGTGTTTTTTGCGTCGGTGATTCGCGCCACGGCTCAGGAAAGCGGCTCGCCGCGGCTGTCGGTGAGGGGTCGGCCAGCATGCAAAACGTTCATCAGTATCTGCTGAATCCAATATCGTTAAGTCCACACAGTGACAAGCAGAATCGCCCAATCTTGGAGCCGGTGGATTGAGCGAGTTCGGCACACTCCATGGCGGCGCTGTCCCAATTCCGGCGATTCTCTGCGTGGTTAGCGGAGCGCACTTTCACCCACGAGCAGCTTTAGAAGGCAGACCGCCACGGAAAACCGCAAAAGTGGCCGGCTAAGGCACATCGTCTCTTGCGAAAACTTTTGTGTGTATTGTTGCTTCGATCGTATTGGACTCGCCCCAAATAAGCGCACTCAAGGAGCTTATGCCGCTTTGACTGCCGTTTAGCCAAGAGAGACCATTGGATGCTTTAACAGGGGCATCCAACGTGAACAGATTCCCTGAAAGATCAGCCCCTGGCACAAATGCAACGAAAAAGCCCTTGGGTGGCATCCAGTTGTTTTTTGTTTGCACAGTCCGCAGGATCGTCACCGAACTTCCAAGCATGACTGTCCTCAGACACGAATCATTGTTCAGGTTTAACCCGGAGTGCGAACAACCGCAGAGCCCGGCGCCCGCGCAACCAATCCAATTCCCCGTTCCGTTTCTTATCTTCCACTTTCACTATAGTCTGTTAGATCCGATCAGCTCGCCTTTGATAAACCAACTTTCCACTAACTTTGACTCACTATGATAGATCCTCAGCCGCCTCACATTTGTAACCTGGCAAAGATTCAGACAAGTTTCATCATGGCAAATCAGATTCCAGGCAACACCGCCTTCGCGATGTTGAAGTAGATGATAAGCCCAGTCACGTCCGCAAGCGTCGTGATGAAAGGACTCGAAACGACAGCAGGATCGAGACGCAGCTTTCGCAAAACGATAGGCAGAACAGCCCCAACAAGATTTGCCCACAACACAAGTGCGACCATCGTGAGTCCGACGACCAATCCTATCTCAGCGCCTCCGCGCCAGAAAAATCCTCTGGCGAAGATCACTGCCCCCAAAGTCACACCAAGCAATAGTCCCACTCTCAGCTCCTTGAACAAAACACGAAGCCAATCCTTGATCTCAACTTGCCCCGTCGAAAGTCCGCGAATGATTAAAGTCGCCGACTGCGTGCCGGTGTTCCCGCCGCTGTCTATCAGCATCGGAATGAAAAAGGCGAGGGCGACATACGCTTCGATCGCCGATTCGTAGAATGCGATAACAGAACTCGACATGAAGTCCGCGACGAGTAGAATCAACAACCAACCGACCCGCTTCCTCCACAGCAGGCCGACTCCAGCGCGACCATAGTCGATTTCGATCGGAGCCATGCCGCTGACGCGCTGAAAGTCCTCCGTTACTTCCTCTTCCTCGACATCGAACACGTCGTCGAACGTAACCAAGCCGACCAACACTCCATTCGAATCCACAACCGGAAGATAAGCCAAGTCGTACTTCCGCATCGTGTCCACTGCAGTCTGCCTGTCATCGAATGCGCTCAACGCGACGAACGACTCGTCCATGATGTCGCGCACCGTCTGAGTCGGATCCGCCAAAACAAAATGCCGCAATCCGAGCGCATCCAGCAGCCGCCACCTCTCGTCGACCACATAGACGACGTTGATCGTTTCCGATTGCGTACCCATCGAACGAATGTGTTCCAGCGCCTGCAAAATTGTCCACTCCGGCCTCACCGCCACATAGTCAGGCGTCATCAAGCGACCGACGCTTCCTTCAGGATAGCCGAGCAGTTGCCTCGCTTCTTTGAGATCCTCAGGACTTAGCAAATTCAAAAGCTTTTGTGCAGCCTCTCCAGGCAACTCCTCGAGCAACTGAGTGCGGTCGTCAGGCGGAAGCGATGCAAGAACACGCCTACCGGATTCATCGCTCAACGCAAGTAGCAGCTCGTTCTGGTCCTCTGGATCGAGATACATGAACACGTCGTTCGCTTGCTCTCGCGGCAAACTCCGGAAAAACAACACCCGACGCTCAGCATCTAACGATAAAAGGATGTCGGCGAGCTCTGGAGCGAATGCGTCCGCAACAGCCCTGCGCAAATCGATCCACTTTCTCGCGTCGACCAACTCACGAACAACTTCTTCGAGCGTTTTCTCTTCTTGCAGCATCGGTGCGCCTCCAATGGCGAGACCGGACGAAAGCGAACAAAAAAGCGTCCGAAGCTCTCGCTATGGACGCTTGCTCGATGCAGCAAATCGCTGAACTAACGCCTCAAATAGCGCGCTCCTATCAAAACGCTTTCCGATGAATTGGCCCGAAGGCAACTGTCGCTTTCCATACGTGGCAGACTCGCCGATTATATTATACACACTTCGCTGCGGCCCAATCTGAGTGGGTATGCTCTCGCGCAAATCATGGTGCGCAACATCGCCCAAAAAGGAGAATGTATATGTACTCGATTTTGAAAGTTTGCAGGCCGCTCACGGCTCTTGCCGTCCTATTGTTTGCAGCATCCGCGCTTGGACAATTCAACAAGCAAGGATTGCCCAACTTTGTCAACGAAAACGGCGAAGGCACACTCGCGAGAAGCGGAAGACCCGCAATGGGCATCAATCGCGTCGAAATGCGACTTTACGACGATCGCAATTGCGAAATCACAATCATTGGCCGTGAGCGCCATCGCCTGCTCGGACGATACACGCGCGTCGGCAACAACGCCACTATCTCCATCAACGGAGCCTTCGGCGATCCGAATGCAACCGCGAACGGAGTCGCACGCTTCGTCGAAGACAGACGATTTCTAAGCGAACTCACATTGTCCGGTCGTTCGGGACGTGACACATTCAATGTCGACTTCCACGTTCGAGACAACCACGGAGGGGGGTCATTCAACGCGAACCTTCGCGAAACCGGAACAGGCGCGATCCTCCGATCCAGACTTGGCAGCGACTCGCTCACACGCGCAGAACTCGAGCTAAAGACGAACGGCGAGTTCTTCCTAAACGTGTTCGGAAGAGAGCGCTATGGATTCAAAGGGCGCTGGAATCAAGAAAGCCGCACCCGAATCCGGCTGCGCGTCGTCGCTGCTCTCGGTGATTCGACTGCGCTCGGCGAAGGCTTCGCAGAACTGACGCAAGACCGCAGAAGTTTCACGGAAGTCGGATTGAAAGGTTCTGCCGGCGGACACGGATACTCGGTCGGCTTTCATCGAACAGCATCGGGACCGGGTTCGCCTGGCTTGGGCGGAGGTTCGAACTTCTCCTTCGCCTCAACACGCAACGTGTCAGGAGTCCTCAATTTCGGCACTTATCGATTGGCCGCGAATCGCGCGCAAATCGCATTCTTCGCAATCGGGACCTTCGAACTGCGCATCATGAACGAGCAAGCACTTCAAGTGATAACCGGACGATACACGCGACGATCCAATTCGGAGATCAGCCTGACGATTCAAAGCGCATTCGATCAGTCGGCAACAGGTTCCGGAACCGTTCAGCTCAATCGCAACGGATCCGACTTTACAACGATCAGAATCAGCGGCACGGCTGATCGACGCAGCTTCAGCGGCACGTTCCGATAGCACAGTACTTGCATGGGCCTCTGCAACGTAGAGTGGAGGCCCCCCCGTATCGAAATCCGCGCAGCGATCTGAAACCGAATCATTGCGTCGTGCGATCAGTCATATGCGCTGCGCTGCTCACCACTGTTGCTCACATTACCTGTATCATCCCCAACTCCGCCAACTCCGTCGCTTGCCCGGTCGCTTCATTCACAAACCGATACGCAGCCGCATAAAAGCCCGGCGAAGCCGCAACAACAACAGGCTCTTCATCAAAAGCGACAAACCCCTGCGTGCGATACTTCGAAGGATACGCGGGGGAGCCGGGGAGGCGGAGCGGCTGCAAAAGAAGCTCTGTAACAATGCCCGTTCTGTTTGGCGCGTCGGCTTCAAACATGACCCCCCCCTCAGACTCCTGCAACGCGCTAACGATCACCGAGTCGCCGAAGAAGCGGCCGGGCGGAGGATAGAGCGGTATCGGGCGGGTCGGGTCCACCTGCCGCAGTTTAATCGCCAGGCGCGTGAAAACGTCCCTGGCCCTGGGCGCGCGGACCGCGCCGCTGCCTGGCTCACGGGTAGATAGGGTCATCGCGTAATTGCGCCAGGCCTGCGCCTGGTCGGGGGTCAGGGTGTTCCAGGTCGCGACGGCCCAGGTGAACGCGCTGCGCGCGCGTGATTGAAGCTCCGTGCTGGGGTTTTCGGGGATGATATAGTCGCGCAGGAGCACGCCCCCCCTCCCGCGATAGAAAACGGTGTTCCCCGCTTTGCCGATAACGGCCTCTCCAAGCGGCCCAAGCTTGAGTGTTGCCATACCCCCATCCTCGGCAGCCCCGCTCGGTTTCCTCAGTCCCGCCCGCGCGACTTCCCTGCTCCGTCCACGCTCCGCCCCCCTGCCTCCTCCCTTCCCGGAAGGCGAAGTTAGTTCGGACACAGGGTGGAATTAGGGCGGAGAACGCGTGAAGCGGGGGAATGACTCGAGCGTCAGCGCGGCGACTCTTCGGAGTACGACAGTTGAGGTTGGTTGGTCCATTCAGTCAGCGGAAGATCAACCGGAGGGTTGCCTCGTCTGCGCTCAAGGGACTCAACGAAGCGTATCACGCTGGCAACGTGGTTACATATGAGCAACGCCTCGTCGTGTGTGAGAATCGGATTGTCATGGGCTAAGCTCTGCTGATTGCGTACTTTGTTGAAGTCTTCCATAATCCTGATGTTAGATAGCAGGATACGCTCTGTCATTGTTGACTCAATCTCATGGGCAGCCCGAAGGCGCTTCACATACTTTCCGATGAGGCTGTGCAAGGGATCGGCCTGATCAAATGGAATACCACGGCGCTTACACAACACCCTAAAATACTTGACTACGAAGGTGTGAAGACGGTCGAGGCCCGTCTCTGGCTCGCCCTTATCAATTGCTTCGCGGACTGCATTTGCTAATGACTGAAATCCTCTTTCTGTCGCATTAGGAGTGATTGCTTCAATGTCAATCACTGGTGAGGATTGTTTGAGGCGGTCAACGACCGCTCGGCACTTATGGACTTGAGCCAATCCTTCCCATTCTTCATCATTCTCGTGGAGAGACTGGACATAATCCAGCAGGTCACCAAGTAGCTTGGCAGCGAGCGCATTCGGCTCCACTTCAAGAAATGCCCGGAGCCTATTCGCCTTCGAATGTCCTTTGAATGCGTATCTCTCGTCTCCATATATCTCCTTGCCCGTACTCTCGGCAATAAATGTTTCAAGGGTGCGGTTGGTGAAGTCGAGGACGTATCCCCCGTGCATGTCAAAAAGATCGTCAATTAGTCTTCTCTCTGCAAAGGTGATATCTGCCATTTAAGTTTCGTAAGGCCCAAGAAAGCGTTCGCCGTTGAAGTGTATAAGGTGATCGGGCGCGTCGGCAGTCCAGACTTCAGTCTCCCATGAGATCTCGGGCAAGTACTCTTTCATAGACTTCCGATCCAGGAAGGCGGTTACAAGTACGAGTCCTGCCCTCGAATTCTGAAACATCTCGCGCAGTTCATCGCGACGTTTTGGATTGATTGGCCCATGAGATGTTACTGCCTCAATGAGGACCAACCAGTCTCTCTTCGCAAAGTGGATGACAACGTCCGGCATCTTGCCGTGGGAGTCGAGCCTAACCCCGAGTTTCGATAGAGCCTTTTCATCGAAAAAGGCATGCTTTTTGGCGGCGTCGCCAATGTAGATCACGCTCCCTCCGGGCGTGTATCGGCCTGCAAACTCTGTCAATATCCGTTCAACAAGAACGTTTTGGCCGCCCGGAGATAGAGTGATTTCCAGATCGTCCTTTACCTGAATCGGAATGCGCTTCATCTCGCGTGCTTGCTGGTACTGCTCCCTTAGCGTCGGAGCTTTTTCGAGATAGGCCTGGAGGTTTTTGCTCCATTGTCTCGTTCCGAATGTGCGCAACAACTGGAGAGCATGAGCCTCTATCTGATAGGCCGTGTTCGGGCTGTTCGTAGGCCGTTCCGAGTTGTCTGGGTTTTCCAGCGCGAGACCTGCGCGCACGAACTGGTGCATAGTGAAGCGTCGAATCGTCTCGCGAGTGTTAGGCGCGTAGTCTTTCCCATATGCTTCCCTGATGAACGTCATGATTGGGGTGATTCCAATCAGGGTCTGCTTGGCCTTGCGCCAATTGTCATTCGCCCGAAGCCCAAGTAAGGCGAGGAGAGTCAAGGACGACCGTTCGTTCAATTGTTCATCCGGCAGTCCGAGGTCCCGCAGAATGCTGAGCGCCTCATCAATGCGTGCTCTTCTTGCGGGGGAGTCAGTATCGTGTTCAGCCATGTCGTTGAATAGTTCCCTTGTAACAAGTGCATCGATTGCTGCCTGGTCCGGAAGCGCATCCCCCATGCTCGCGCCAAGGCGGCGCAACGCGGCTTCTGTAGGATAGCGCATGTTCCTCAAGTCGGTCGCGTTTACCTGTGTGTGTCCGTTGAACTGTCGGAAATAGGCGTCGACCAGGGTCGAGTTGAGAAACAGGCATAAGCCACGAGCGAACTCCATGTCGACCCCGCCTCCCTGCCGATGGAAGTAGTTTAGGTGATTCTCGAAGCCTACAGCTTCACACGGTACGCGATCAGCATCATAAACGGCCGCCACAACGCGGCGACGTTCCTCTTTGGAGGAGAAGCGCTTTACTAGTACATAGTGCTCGTTAGGTACGAGTTGGCGTTCGGTATTAGGACCGGCAACTATGGCATTTGGCTTCCTAATCACCTTGGGCCACTTGACGTATCCACGCTCGAAGTGATGCGGATAGATGAGCGGCGCGGTCTGTTCTTCCGGTTTGGCCCGAAGATACTGCTTTGCTCGGAAGTCGACCACTCTGCCAGTCGATACGGCGATGCCCAATTTCGCCAAGGTCTCTCTGCATGATTGCATTAGCTCAACATCGTAGGTGGAAAGATCGTGCTGTACGATATGGATGAAGCTCTCGGGATCGGACGGCTTGACTACTTCCCTCATTGGAACCTGTACCGTCAAGTAACTCTCGTCGCCTCTACCTTTGCTGGAAGTGATGCTTATCAAGGCAGGGGGAACCGTAGATCGCACTGCGCGAAAGATAATTGTCTCCTGTAGGACCGAATCGTCGCGGAATGCTTCTTCCCTCGAATCGAATATGTGTATTCTAGTAAGCGGCGCCAGCCCAAGGAGGAACTTTCGGAAGGAACGAAAGTAAGGGCCATTGCAGAAACTTCTAGGTGTAATAGCAACCAACTCGCCGCCGTCTGCCAGAAGCCTAACTGACGCAGTGATGAATGCCGCGTATAAGTTCGTAGTTCTTACGCCAAGCTGCTCGACCAGTGCCCGATGATCAGAGTTGACATTGACCTTCCTGTACGGTGGATTCTGGATGACGATATCGAAGTGGTCGGCTGGTCGGCTGGAAAACAGGCCATACATGATTCGGTCGTGAGTGTCACGTATGAAGTCGATCGCCCGTATCTCTCCGGTAAACCGGACGCCTGCTTCGCGACAAGCTACCTCGCATAGTCGCAATGTGCCCTCAAGATATGGCAGCAGGTTAGGATCTATCTCGTAGGCCACAACGCGGACGAAGCGGGGCCGGCTGGGCCGGCTGCACAAGTGCTCGATTGCAGCAGCGAGCAGAGAGCCAATTCCTGCACCAGCATCGAGTATGGAAACATCCTCCCGATCGCATTCCAGCATCGAAGCCATGAGGCGGGCAACGGGGAGGGGCGTCATAAACTGCCCCATGTGGTCACGCTGGCTCTGCTCTAGTGCTTCGGTAGCCTCTCTACGAAGGCCGTCAACAGCAGTAAGAAGGTTCCAGGTTTGGCCCGTTGTCTGCGGGTGGCGCCGGTTCATGCTCGCGGTTAGCTGTAGACCTTTTTGCATCGCATGCCTCTTGCGGTGCTCAGCAATCGGCCCCAGTATGAAGACGAAGGGGTCGGGTGCTTCGCTTCGCGCGCCCCCAGAATACCCCAAGACATGTGGACGCATGTCGGGTCTTTTTGCAGGCCTACGAGAATCGTATTCCTGTCCACAAGCGTCATTGTTTTTGGAGGTCCAGAGTGGCAAAACACGACCAGAGTAGACCAGGAGACATTAGGCGGTTTGGCTGCCGAGTGCCCCTGAGATTGGGGCAGCGGAATACGAGCCTACACCGGGCTCTGCCTCCAATCTCAAGGATAGAGATAAGCCAAGCCCGAAATCCTGCGACTAGGTACGACGCCATCTGTCCTCGAAACCCCGAAAGGGAATGTCAGGGGCACCTGGCGAGGTCATTATCGCTGTGACAATGGGTACTAACGGGCGACGCCACCAGCGTGATCACATTGTCTTCGTCAGCTCCAAGATTGTGGCACTTCGCGAAGAGAGGAAGGAACTATTCGAACGCATCCACCGGATCCATGGCGTGACTCCCTGGGTTTTCGAGCACACGACTGCCCACCCCGATGATCCAAGAAATCTCTACCTCAGCAAGGTTTGCGAGTGCACCATCTTCATATTGATGGATATGCCTAACGAAAGCGAAGCAGTACTCGAAGAGTTGGAAGAAGCGTTCAAGCAGCAAAAGCGGATCTTTGTTTTTGTGCGCAGTGGCACACAGAGTCCTCATTGTAAGAAAGTGTTAGAACGCCACAACTGGAGCGGCAAGTGGGGCGAGTGGGGATCGACCGAAGAACTTTGTGAACAAGTGGAGGCACTTATCGCGGATGAGCTTTCTCGCGGCTTGGATTACCTCTGCGGGGCGCTGACCGGTTGCGCCAAACTCGCGATGCCAAACGCACAGGCCCCTTCGACGCTGTCGCAACCGATGCGAGAGACCCTAACGGATTGGCTTGACGACAAATTGGACGAAGGGAATCACGAAGGCGCAGCGACGCAGATTAGGAGATTTCTTGCGGACGAAAGCAACCCTGACAACGTCGCCTACCTAAGGTTAAAGCTAGCGCAAGTTCATCGGTGCGCAGGCCGGTATCCCGATGCACTCGAAGAAGTTAGTCGAGGGCTGGAGGCGAACTCCTCGTATGAATCGAAACTGCGACTATCCGAAGCAGTTCTGCGAGCAGATATCGGCGAGCCCGAAAAAGCGGAGAAGATATTGGCTGATTGGAAGGATGTAGAGACTCTGCCAGATCGTTCACGAGTGCTTTTGTATGTGCTGTGCGTTGCCCACAAGTACGCTGAAGCGATGGTTCTAGGTGACAGTCTGCCACTTGCTCAGGAACAGGCTGATCAGTACGACCAAGACCTGTTTAGGGGCATCGCGGCGGTTGGCTGCAGGCGACTTGTTGATGGGCTCCGCATCTTACGTAGGCTCCGAGGCAACTCTTCAAAGGGCGCAATAGCATACGGTGTTATGGCGGAAGTCATGCTCATGATTGCACAAGACAGACGTGAACGTCGGTACGCCCGCCACGCTCTGAAACATGCCGAAGCGGCGCTGAAACACGCCCGTGTTGGGTCGCGCCTGCCTCTTATAGGCTATAAAAACCTCGTCAATAGCGCGAATGCGGTTCGAGTTTATGCGTACACTCTGCTGGGAGAGGTCGAATCGGCGAGAGCGATTCTGGGTGACCCGGATGTAGACGCCGCTGATCCCAAAATGATGATGGCGGCTTCGGGCCTGGCCATGCAAGAAGGTCGGTACAACGACGCCGAGAGCCTTTTGAGAAGTGTCCTCGGGGCTGAACCGCGAGATGAATACGCTTGCCTCAATCTGGCGATCCTCCTGATGCGCCGAGGAGCGAGCCGATCCGACGTCGACGGAGTCTTGGACGGCATTCGATGCCACATCATTTCGGCGACTAAGGTTCAAGTTACCAGGGCACAAAACGCACTCCGGTCTGGTGATTTGGCCGACTTTCTTCGGCTTTCTTTCGAAGTCTTAGAGGAAGAGTCAGGTGAGGCAACATACAAAGCGGAAGTTTTTACTCCCAGCCTCGTCATACTTGCAATGGGCGATGACCATAATGGCGTCGTTGCACTGTTTGAGAAGTACGCGTCCACTCTTATGACTCCAGAGGCACTCTCAACTTACGCCTACAGTCTGGATAAGCTGAGGTTCCAACGGGGCAACAACAGCGATTGGGCCATGGGAAGGCAGTCATTCCTGCTCACTGCACTGCGAGACTATCATTTCCCTGATCACTGTTCCCTGGAAGCAGTTTTCATTTATATGCTGATGACATTACAGCATCGAAAGAGGGATGAGGCGGCGCTGCACTTGACTTGTTTGACCGAGACGATGAATGCTGTTTCTGATCAATGGAGAAGCTGTCTAGAGCAATTTCTCAGAGCCGACACCTCCGGTTGGAGAATCCGAAAACCCGACCTACAGTTCAGTTTCGGTCTTCCCGCACTAAATTAAATGCTCTTTTCGCGCCCATGTCTGCGATTCACTCTTAGCAATGTCCAACCTACGTACTCCTCTTCGAGCATTCGTTCTGTGTCGGCTGATAGTTCGGGGTTGGGAATGCGGGTGGAGAGGGGTCGAGATGTTGAGAGCGGTGGGTTTCGTGGTATTAAGTTGGGTACTTCGGATACCGACAATTTAGATTAGGGGCGGAGGTCGGTTTCGGTAACCGCCCACTAACGAGAACGGGAGGTGTCGAATGGCACTTTTCAAATTGGGCGCTTTTGCGGATTATCTTTCTGGCAAGAGCGGCAACACGGTTTTCGCACGCACGAAGAGCGGCACGGTTGTTAGGGATCGCGTGATTCCCACGAATCCCAACACTGGCGCCCAGCAGTTTGTGCGCGGAAACATGACCGACGCATCGCAGACGTTTCGCGGGATGACCGCACTGCAAGTGCAAGCATGGAATCAATATGGCAAGACGCAAAAGACGAGGTCGCGCGGCGGCAAGCTGCGCACGAAGAACGGAATCAATGCGTTTTGCGCGCTTGCGACGAAGTTCTTGCAAGTGAATCCGAGCGGAGCGATTCCGCTGAATCCACCGACGGCGCCGTTTCATGGCGACAACTTGACGCTGACGGCGACTGCGGGCACCGGCAACATTCAGTTCTCTGCGAGTGCGGACAACTCTGCGAACGTGAAGACAGAAATCCTGTTGCAGACGCTTGCGAGTCCGAATCGCAAACCGCAGAAGGGCGCGTACAAATCGTTCGGCTTCTATTCGGTGAGCACCGAGCAGGCGACGACGATCAACGTGCCGACGGGCTATTACGCTGCCGCGTATCGGTTCGTAAACACTTTGACCGGGCAGGACACGCCATTGGTGTACTTGCCTGTTCAGACGGTCGCACTTTCTGTGACCGAGCACAAGCCGGCGAAATCGTCTGGCAAAAAGGCGGCTTAGGTCGTCTACTGAGCTGCGCCCCGGATTCCACGTCAATGCATACCTTCCGGGGCGTCGGCTTTTATGGTTTAGGCTGTCGCGCCTCTTGGCAATTGGCAACGATTCGATCGGGTAACATGTCGTCCAAGGTCACGCCAAGCGATGCTTTTGAGCGACTACACCGCGAATCGATTGCGACGACGAGCCCGATAAGGGGCGCGTCGCTTTACGCCGGTTAGCGCGCTCCAATCGGGCATCCCGCTTGGCGTGGCTCTTTTTTGTTTCCGAATACCGCACACCCATCAATAAGGAATAGACATGGCAACCACCGCAAAGACAATCTGGCAAGACATTCTCGAAAACGGCGTCCGCAAAGTCGTCGAAGACCTTTCCGACGCGCAAGCGATCGAGATGACGGAGCGATTTGGCACGCACAACTACCACCCGCTTCCGGTCAATGTGGTGCGAGCCAAGGGCGCATACGCTTATGACGGCGACGGCAAAGAGTACATCGACTGCATCGGATGTTATTCGGCAGTCGCGCACGGGCACCTGAGCGAGTTCATCACAAAGTCGGTGGTCGAGCAGCTCGACAAAGTGACGCTGGTTTCGCGCGCAATGTACACGTCGGAACTCGCGCTGTTTTTGAAAGGGATTTGCGAGTTTACGGGCATGGACCTCGCTTGTCCGATGAACACCGGCGCAGAAGCGGTGGAGACTGCAATCAAGCTCGCACGCAAGTGGGCCTATACGGTGAAGGGTGTTCCAAAAGACAAAGCGGAAATCATCGTCGCAGAAGACAACTTTCATGGCCGTACGACGACGATCGTTTCATTCAGCACGGAACAGCAATACAAAGAGTTTTTCGGGCCGTATGGTCCTGGTTTCAAGATCGTTCCTTTCGGCGACATCGATGCGGTGAAGGCAGCGATTACTCCGAACACATGCGCGGTTCTTATGGAGCCCGTGCAAGCGGAGGGGGGCATCATCTTTCCGCCACCGGGCTACATGGCCGAACTGCGACAAGTATGCACGGAGAACAATGTGCTGTTGATTTGGGATGAGATTCAAACGGGCTTTGCGCGCACCGGCAAGAAGTTCGCATGGATGCATGAGGATGCGAAGCCGGACATGATGTGTTTGGGCAAAGCGCTTGGCGGCGGCATCTTTCCTGTCGCGGCGGTGGTCGGGCTGGAGCACGTCATGAAGGTGTTTGTGCCCGGCGATCATGGCAGCACGTTCGGCGGCAATCCGGTTGGATGTGTCGTTGCGCTCGCTGCGATGGCCGAGATGGAACAGAAAGACCTATGCGCAAACAGCGAGAAGATGGGCAATCGACTCCTGTCGAAACTGAAAGCTTTGCCGCACAAGTGCATCGAAGACGTTCGCGGACGCGGATTGCTCATCGGGTTGGAAGTGCTGGAAGGGACGGACACGAAGAAGCTATCGGAAGCTTTTATTAAGCAAGGGCTTCTGACGAAGGAGACCCGCAATCGTACGTTTCGCTTCGCGCCGCCGCTCATCGTCGATGAAAAGCTCATCGATCAGATCGTCGAGAGGGCGTCGAAAGCATTGGACGCGGTCTCGTAGTCTCGCAGTTATCGAACGCCATCGCGCTGGGCAGGGCATAATCGGCCCCGATGACGATCATTGAGGCCATCGAACGTGTGGCGAATCGACAATCCTTGCGAGAAAGCGAAGCGCGCGATGTAATGAATTCGATCATGGAAGGCGAAGCGACACCTGCGCAAATCGCCGGGTTTCTGGTTGCGTTGCGAATGAAGGGAGAATCCGGCAGCGAAATCACCGGATTTGCAAGGGTGATGCGAGAGAAAGTTGTTCCAGTCCGAACGAAGCACAAAAACTTGGTCGACACTTGCGGCACAGGCGGCGACAAGGTGAAGACGTTTAACCTTAGTACAGCTGCGGCGATCATCGCTTCGGCTGCTGGAGCGCCAGTAGCAAAACACGGAAACCGAGCCGTTACGAGCAAATGCGGCAGCGCTGACGTCCTCGAAGCTCTTGGTGTAAATCTGACGCTGTCATCTGAGGCCGCAGGCAAATTACTCGACGACATTGGACTTGCGTTCTTGTTTGCACCGAATCACCATCCTGCGATGAAGCATGCAGCCGGTCCGCGAAAGGAAATGAAACTTCGAACGGTTTTCAATTTGCTCGGGCCGCTAACAAATCCCGCAGGAGCGGATCGCCAACTCATAGGTGTTTTTGCACCAAACCTAACGCTTAAGGTGGCGCAAGTTCTGCGCAGGCTTGGTTGCAAGCGCGCCGTCGTTGCTCATGGCATGGTCGGGCTCGACGAAGTATCGCCAATTGGAACAACGAAAGTGGCGATAGTCGACAACAATGCCGTAACTGAATCGCATCTCAATCCTGAAGACTTTGGCATCGAGGCGACTCATTTGAGTGAGATATCTGCGGGTGAATCAGTCGAAACCAATGCTGAGATGCTTAAGACAGCGATTGCAGAACCCGAGTCCCCCCAATGCCGCGCAGTACTTCCGGGAGCTGGAGTCGCGCTTTGGCTGGCAGAAGTCGTATCGGACTTTCGTGAGGGAAGCCAAATTGCGAGAGAAGCCGTTGCTTCCGGCAAAGCAGCAGACAAACTGAAGGAACTGGTGTCGAAGAGCAATGCACGGTAAACCGTCCATTCTAAATGACATTCTCACGAAAAAGCGAGAGCATATAGAAGAGAGGAAGAAGCTGGAT
Source organism: Fimbriimonadales bacterium (assembly GCA_026129745.1). GTDB lineage: Bacteria > Armatimonadota > Fimbriimonadia > Fimbriimonadales > ATM1 > JAHCHL01. The sequence goes on from JAHCHL010000014.1 coordinate 33,315, forward strand.
CCAGTTGTAGAACTTATGAATTCAGAGGGCTACCACAAGCCTCGACGGCCCTTTGAACAAGCCCTTCGAACCGCACCAACACCGATTGCACTTATTGCAGAGATCAAGAAAGCAAGTCCAAGCAAAGGCATCATTTGTCATGACTTCGATCCAGTACGCATAGCGATGCAGTACGAAATGGGCGGCGCCACTTGCCTGAGCGTCCTTACCGATACTCCGTACTTTATGGGTACCGATAAAGATCTTATAGACGTTCGTGATGTGACCACATTGCCGATCCTTCGCAAGGACTTCATAATCGACGAATACCAACTGCATGAAAGCAAAGCCATCGGAGCTGACTGTATACTGCTGATCGTCACTGCATTCGGCTCGTATGCAAATCTTGCCGATTTGTATCATGCTGCAAAGCAGATCAACCTCGACGTACTCGTGGAGGTCCACGACGAACAAGAGATGGAAACGGCGGCTTCGCTACAAGCAACGATGATCGGCATCAACAATCGAAACCTCAAAACCTTCGCAACTGACATTGCGACGACCGAACATCTTGCTCCGCTGGCGTCAAAACACTGCGTTCTCGTAAGCGAAAGTGCAATCACAGATCATGCAGATGTTTGCCGCGTAGCTAACGCCGGAGCATGTGCGATTCTCGTGGGTGAAAGCCTCGTAACCCAGAACGATATTCCTCAGGCGGTGAGGTCGCTGCTGGGAATATGACTCGAGTGAAGATTTGCGGCCTGACAAGACCGCAAGACGTCGAGTGCGCAGTTGAAGCAGGTGCAAGCGCAATTGGTTTCGTATTCGAGCCAACCAGCCCAAGGTTTATTCTGAATGCCGAACGCTCTGAAGATGCCCTCAATGTCCCGACAGGCTATTTGATGCGAGTCGCAGTTTTTGGCCATTACCCACTGCGAGAATCTGCAGGTTTGGATATGTCCAAATACGTTTCATTGCTCGCTAAGTGCAATGCAGTCCAAGCTCTGAACGAGCCACCTTTGTTTCATGGCAAAAAGTTTCTCGTGATCAGAATGCCTGCTAATACATATCCTAAGTTTTCTGATGTCGACGGAATTGTGATCGACGCATTCGATCCTGTCGCACTCGGAGGAACCGGCAAAACCGTCGACTGGTCGGTGGCAGCAGACTTTGTGAAGGATTGCAAGCTGCCTGTTATACTTGCTGGTGGTCTTACACCTGACAATGTCGGAGAAGCAATAAGATCGGTTCGGCCTTATGGTGTCGACGTCAGCAGTGGAGTCGAATCAAGCCCCGGAGTCAAGGACCATGGAAAGGTGCGAGCATTCATCCAAGCAGCGTTGGAAGCACATCGTTCGCCTTGATCGTGCAGGAAGCGGACAGTCCGGCGTAGAATGGGACGAGAAACCATGAAATACTTCTGCGCACTATTCGCAATAATTCTCTCTATTGGTTGCACCGGTGGAACGCAATCAAATGGGACGGCACAGGATGCAAAACCAACTCCAGCAGGACCCATCGATGGACCCCTGAAGGTCGCATTGCTCACGCCAAGCTCAATCAGCGACAGCGGTTGGAGCGCTCTGGCTTATCGCGGACTGCAAGCGATTGCAGCTGAAACTGGCGCAGAGATCAAGAACGCAGTCGCGGCACAAGCACAAGAAGCGAAAGACCTGATGCGCTCGTACGGCCAGCAAGGTTTCCATTTAGTTATTGGACACGGATATGAATACAACCAGCATGGAATCGACATTGGCAAGGACTTTCCTAAAACGATTTTTCTAAGCACAAGCGGCAGCCAAATCGCACCAAATGTCGGATGCCTTCGGTTCTATCTTGAACAAGCAATGTACGTGCTTGGTGCGGTTGCTGCCAAGATGAGCAAGAGCGGCACCGTCGCAATGATCGGAGGACCCGAAGTGCCCAGTATCGCTTCTACGTTCGATGCATTTGAACAAGGAGCCAAAGAAACGAATCGCAACATACGCGTGCTAAGAACGTTCACCGGATCCAATGACGATGTCGGAAAAGCCAAAGCGCAAACCCTCGCAGCGATCGATCAAGGTGCCGACTTTGTCATTCATCAGGCGAACGCCGCGGCACAGGGCGTTTTCGAAGCTTGTCGAGAGAGAGGCATCATGGCTTTCGGCACAAACAGCGATCAATCTGCAGCGGCACCAGACGTTGTGTTGGCAAGCGCAGTGATTGTTGCAGAGCCAGTATTCGTCCGCGTGGCGAAATCGATTCAAGAGGGCAGTTATCAATCTGGAATCGAACTGGTCGGCATGAAAGATGACGCCATCGCATACGTTTGGAATCCGCAACTCCTTCCACAAGTGCCAGATGACGTTGTCCAGATGGCAAGGACATTGGCACAAAAAATACGCGAAGGCGAAATCAAAGTCACGAAGCGAGAATTCTGAGCGAGCGCCAAAGCCCCATCATCGAAACGCGTCGCCTCACGAAGCGATTCGACGCGACCGTCGCCCTCGACAAGGTTGACCTACAGTTTCGGCCTGGCGAGATTCACGCAGTTCTTGGCGAAAACGGCGCGGGAAAATCGACTCTCGTTTCATTGCTTTGCGGCCAACTGCAGCCTGACGCCGGCGAAATCACCATCGCTGGAAAGCAAGTTAGATTCAAATCAGCTGCCGATGCACAGCGTCATGGAATTTCTCTTGTTCATCAGCATTTTACGCTCGTCCCGGCCTTTACGGTCATTGAGAACCTCGCACTTCCCTTCGCGGCCAGCAGCGGTTTTGTCATCGACTCTGCGATGCTCGCAATGCAGGCACAGCAAATTGCGAGCAAGCTCGGCTGGTCAATAGATGCTAATTCGAAAGTATCCGACCTAAGTGTTGGCCAACAACAACAAGTTGAGATACTGAAAGCACTCTCAATTGGAAGCAACGTTATCATGTTCGACGAGCCAACAAGCACGATGACTCCTGAAACGGTCGAAGAACTGTTTCACGTCATGCGAGACCTCAGAAACTCTAACTGCGCCGTTGTCCTGATCGCACATAAGCTCAAGGAAGTATTGGCAGTTGCTGACGTCGTGTCGGTACTCCGAAAAGGTCGAGTTGTCGTTGCGGACATTCCTATTGGGTCAACGAATCAAAAGGAACTAGCAGAGTGGATGGTCGGCGATGTTCCGCCTTTGCAGAAACAGCGCGCGCAAACAAAAGAGCCTTTGCACACTCTGAGCATCAAGAACCTTTGTGTCAATGGCTCCTACGGCAAGGTTTTTGTAGACGACGTCTCATTCGAAGTTCGACAAGGTGAGATCTTCGGAATCGGCGGAGTGGATGGAAACGGCCAGATCGAACTCGCAGAAGCGATAGCGGGAGTCAGGCGCTTCAAATCCGGATCCATTGAGTGGTCGGGTGACGAACTTCGGATTGGGTTCATTCCGCAAGATAGGCGGCGTGACGGACTCGCAATGCACATGTCTGTCAGCGAGAACATGCTTATCGACGGACATCGCGATAAGTCGCTCCTGAAGTTGGGTCTTTTGCTCCCCAATCACGTCGTCAGTTGGTCTCGAACCCTGATTCACAACTTTGACATTCGAGCCGGTGGCCCCAACGTTGCAGTCGCGAGTCTTAGCGGCGGCAATCAACAGAAAGTGGTGGTTGCACGCGTCCTCAGCCAGGATCCAAACGTAATCGTCGCGATGGGGCCTACTCGAGGCCTCGACATCAAGGCAACGCAATTCGTCCATGACCAATTGCTGGGTGCACGTGACAAGGGCGCGGCCGTCATTCTCTTCACGAACGACATCGATGAATTGACTTTGCTGTCGGATCGCATTGGCATCATGTCGGCCGGAAAACTGTTGCGCGATGGCGACGTCGCTCAGATGATCGGAGGGATTGAGTGACGCGCCTCGCGCTGTGGATTGCAGTGCCGCTGGGGCTTATTGCCATCATTGCGGTGCTCCTGGCGCTGTTTGGACTGCCGGTCGCCGAGTCGATGGAACTCATCTTCCAAGGTGCATTCGGCGATAAATTCGGAATCCACAGAACGATCGTCAAATCAACGCCGCTTGTTCTCGTCGCGCTTGGCCTCGTCATAGCGTGGAGAGCGGGGGTCTTCAATATCGGTGGCGAGGGACAGTTGATCACAGGATCGATTTGCGGAGCGACTCTGTTTCAATTGGCTCCAAATCTCCCTGGCCCACTCCTCAACTTGCTTATCCTGGCATCTTGTGCACTCGGAGGTTCACTCTTCGCTGGAATCGCCGCCTGGATGTACGCGAAGCGTGGAGTCAACGTAGTTCTTAGCACGATTCTTCTCAATTTCGTTGCATTGAGTTTGCTCAGCTTCGTCGTGCGCGGTCCCTTGCAAGAGCCAACTCGCTCGATCCCGCAAACCGCAACGCTCCCAAATGAGGTCATGTTCATGCGTTTGGATGCTCAATCTGATTTGCACGCCGGAGTGTTCGTTGCACTCTTTGCCTGCACAATCGTATGGATCTGGCTCAGCTTTGCTCCAAGTGGATTCAAGTTAAGGCTTGTTGGAAGCAATCCGAATGCTGCACGGTCAGCGCGTATCAACCCGACAAGGGTGCAAGCTCGTGCGCTGCTTTTGAGCGGTGCGTTATGCGGTCTCGCTGGTGGAGTCGAGTTTGTTGGAGTCAGCGGTTACCTTTCTGACGGATTCTCGCCCGGCTGGGGGTTCCTCGCAATTCCTGTAGCGCTGATCGGTGGCCTTCATCCGATCGGTGTCCTGCCGGCCGGGCTGTACTTCGGCGCGCTTGTGGCAGGCTCGAAGAACCTCGAGGCGTTCGGAAAAGGAAGCAGCGCGCTCGTGTTTGCGATGCAAGGGGTCGGCGTATTGGCTTTCGCCGCCCTCTATGAATGGGCGCGCAGGCGCAGGGAGAGGGTGCAACCAACATGACCGAAGCAATCGGCATCGTCGCAGCAATGCTTTCACTGGGAACTCCACTCGTCATCGCTGGAACCGGAGAAGCAGTCCTAGAACGCACCGGAGTATTGAACATCGGAATCGAAGGAATGATGCTCGCAGGTGCGTTCGCTGGATTCTTCGTGTGTCATGCAACTGGCAATCCATGGTTTGGCATCGGTGCCGCCGTCGGTACAGGAATCCTGCTTGCGATGGTGTCTTCGATCCTGGTTCTGGGCTATGCCGTCGATCAAGTCGTGGTCGGTACGGGAATCAACCTCTTCTCTCTTGGTGCAACCGGTTCACTGTTCGTTGCGCAGTTTGGTGAGACCGGTCGACTTGTGTCCGTGCAAACTGTTCCGAAAGTTGGCGGTGTGTGGGCGCTCAACCCTCTTATGCTCATCGCGGTGTGTTTAGTTCTTGGCGCATGGTTCATTCTAAAAAAGACAAATTGGGGGCTTGCAGCAAGAGCTACCGGAGAGTCCCCTGAAGCGACCTCAGCGGCAGGGTTCTCGCCGATTCGCATTCGAACACAGGCATTCCTCTTCGCCGGAGCGACGGCCGGACTAGCAGGCTCATACCTGAGCCTCGCACAAACGAACTCATTCGCAGAGAATATGACGGCGGGCAGGGGATTTGTCGTCATTGCTGCCGTAACATTTGGAAGGTGGATGCCGGTCGGAGCGTCATTCGCGTGCCTCTTCATCGCGCTTGCATATGGCATGCAGTTCTTCTCGAAGGCAAAGGACCTCCCTGTTCCCTATCAGCTATTCGACGCACTGCCCTACATGCTCGCCCTCGCAGTTCTGTGGGGAGTTGGCGGCGGGTCCGCGGCTCCTGCCAAACTGGGCATTCCCTATCGCCGCAATCAAGAATGAAACTAACGAGACGAGTAGCGTTCTCGAGTGGTCACAGGTACTGGCTCGAAGAGCTTTCCGAAGAGGAGAACCGAAACCTCTTTGGTCAATGGGCTTCCCGCTATAACCACGGACACAATTACGTCCTTGACGCAACGTTCGTAGGCAAGATCGATGAAGCGACAGGCATGGTCGTCAACATCAAAGACCTCGATGAAATCTTGCAAGAACGAGTCGTCAAACGATTCGACCAGAAGAGCATCAATGACGAGGTTCCCGCATTGGCAGGTTCACCGCCGACACTCGAGGTGATCGTAAGTCACATTTGGGGTGAAATCGCTCCGCTTCCGCCGGGAGTCCGCCTCTGCAGACTTCGGCTCTATGAAACGCCGACTCTCTATGTCGAAATGGTCCAAACTGATGGAAATACCCTCATGACCCTAACACGCATTTACGAGTTCTGTGCCTCACACCGCCTGCATGTGCCAAACGCCAGCGAAAAGGAGAACCTTGAGTGGTTCGGCAAATGCAACAACCCGAGCGGCCACGGCCACAACTACGAACTGGAAGTGACACTATCCGGACCCGTCGATTCCAAAACGGGAATGATGGTCGATTTGACGAATATAGATGACATCGTCAATCTCGAGGTTGTAGACCGCTACGATCACAAGTACTTGAACGTAGACATCCCGGAGTTCCGCGAAACCAATCCGACTTCCGAGGTCATCGTGAAGACGATTTGGCAGAGGCTAAAGACCAAGCTTCCTGTCAAGTTAGAGAGGATTCTGCTGCGTGAAACTCCAAGAAACTTCTTTGAGTATTCCGGTGAAGATGAATGAATTTGGAAGAACTGTATAGGAATCTGTTGTGCGAAATCGGTGAGGACACCGAGCGTGAGGGATTGGTTCGCACTCCTCGTCGCGCTGCCGAAGCGATGCGCTTTTTGACAAGCGGATATCAAGTCGAGCTGCAAAAGGTCGTCAACGGTGCGATCTTTCAGGAAGACGCTGAAGACATCGTGGTCATAAGGGACATCGAGTTCTTCAGTCTTTGTGAACACCACCTCCTCCCATTCTTTGGCTACGCGCATGTCGCCTACATACCGAATGGCCGAATCATCGGCATTAGCAAAGTGGCCCGTATCGTAGATATGTATGCACGCAGATTGCAAGTTCAGGAGCGCATGACACAGCAAATCGCACTTGCCCTGACGGAAGTATTGGATCCGCAAGGAGTTGCATGCGTGCTCGAAGGAAAGCACCTTTGCATGATGGCTCGCGGTGTCGAAAAGCAGGCGTCAAACGTATCGACAAGCTACTTAACCGGAGTATTCCGCGAGAATCCAACCACACGCGGCGAATTCTATGACTTGATTCGTGACAGGAAGTCTTACGCTTAGCATCTGATGAGGAGGATTTGTGTCGTTACGGGTGCGAGCAGCGGAATCGGCAGGGAGTGTGCCATCGAATTGTCCAAGCGCGATGTCTCTGTCGTGCTTAGCGGCAGAAACGAAAGCAGACTCGAAGAGGCCGCAAAGAAATGCCGCGGCGCCGGTGTGATCGCAAAGGCGGTTGCAGGGTCCATAGCAAATCCCGAATACTGCCAACAATTGTTTGACGAAGCCGTCGAAATGATGTCAACGGGTGGCCGCGCCGCAGGAGTTGCTCCTGAGGGCGAACCCGTCGAACTTTGCGCTATCTTTGCTGCAGGCACCGCATCCTTCGGACCAACGGTCGAGTACCCCCCTCTCGCGTGGCAGAACACGATCGAAGCCAACTTAACTGGACTCTTCTTTTGCTGTCAGTCGGCCATAAGGGCCATGCTTTCAAGTGGAGGCGGAAGAGTCGTCAACGTTCTCAGCATCGCAGCCAAGCAGCCATTTCCGCAGTCTTCCGCCTATGTAGCTTCGAAATTCGGAGCACTAGGACTAACGCATAGTCTCGCGAACGAATACCGAAAAGACGGCATTTTCCTAACGGCCTTCATCCCAGGCAGCGTGGATACTCCACTCTGGGAAGGCATGGACTGGACACCGGAAAGGACCGACATGCTGACTGCGACTGATGTCGCAAGGGCTATCGTAGACATTGTGACGGCGGAAACGCACGGTGTTTACGACGAAGTCGTCTTCATGCCCAAGAAAGGCATCCTATAGAGACAAAGCTGTAGAATGACACCCAAATGACCACCGTCGGAATCGTTGGTGTAGGTGGAATGGGCAAGACCCATGCGAGACACTGGTCGAAAATGCCAGATGTCACATTGCGCGCATTCGACATCGACCAGCCAAGACTTGCTGAATTCTCCAAGGAGTTCGGAGCGGAGTCAGCCCAATCTTTTGATGCATTGCTCGAAACCTGCGATGCGATTGATATCTGCCTTCCAACTCACCTTCATCTCGAACACGCTTTGAGGGCCATTGAATCTCAAAGGCCAACCATTTGCGAAAAGCCTCTCTGTTTGTCGGTATCCGAATGCGCCGCCATTGTGGAATCGGTCGAACGACATGGAACAACGTTCATGACTGCGCAGGTCGTCCGTTACTTTCCGGAATTCAAGCGAGCGAACAAACTGATCAAAGACGGTGCCGTCGGCACACCCGCAGCGATTCGAACAAGGCGCGGTGGTGCCGCACCCAAGGGCTCAGGCGGATGGTTCGCTGACCCAGCCCTGTCCGGTGGAGTGATTGTCGACCTAATGATTCACGACTTCGATTGGATTCGATGGACATTCGGCGAGGTCGTGCGAGTTTACGCTCAAGCGCTTACCTTCACCGATGTGGAGGACATCGATTACTCGCTCGCAACACTTACGCTCGACTCGGGTGCGGTAGCCCATGTGGAAGGAACTTGGGCGGATCCTGGCGGTTTCCGCGTGACTTTCGAGGTTGCAGGGAGCGAAGGCATCATCGAACACGATAGCCGCTCCTCGCCAGCGCTTCGTACAGTGAAGGCAGGAGGAGCCTGGAATGAAAACCCGCTGTCGCCCTCGGATGACCCGTACTTTCTCGAACTAAAGGCGTTTCTCGAATCCGCCCGAACAGGCTCCCACCCGCCAGTTACGGCTGTCGACGGCCTCAAAGCGGTTGCGATCGCCGAAGCCGCGATTCAAAGCGTAAAGACTGGCAAAGCAGTAAAACCATCAGGGGCGTAGCGACCCTGCCTTCTGGTAGTCTGATTCAACGTGCTCACCACAGCGGTACTCGCATTTTCACTCACTTCCCTCGGCGTGACTGCCGGAGAGTTTCAGGGTGCACAGTGGTCGATCGACCAGCATCGAACCATGATCTGGAATGGCCGACCCTACCTACCGCTCGGTTGGCGACTGCCGGGATCCCCCGACGCAATTCGCGCAGCAAAGCAAACAGGTGTTGAAGATGTTCTGCTGGAATTGCCAAGCACCGTCGATTGGTCGACCTCTATCGCCGCCGCAGAAGATTCGCAACTGAATTACCTGATCACGCTTTCCGACGATGCTCCAAAAGCTCCCGCGTACGTCATCAGGCCCGAAATGTATCGAATCGACGGCGTCTCTGCCAGGGGCACTTACAGAGTTCCATTAAAGGGCGTCTCTTCTGCCTACTACGTGTTGATCACTTCCCGCGGATTTCATGTCGATGCAAGAGGCTGGGTGAAGATTGAAGGCGATACCGGGACAATCGAGATCAACCAGCGAGTTGTCTCAGACTCATATACATTGCTCATTTATCCGCGTGTCGAATCCAGCGAGCTTAACGACTACTGGGAGAACTTCGATAAGCGTAGGGATGACCTGCTTAGGAGGTTGCAAGCGACTCGATTTGGAGCGGGACTTCGCGGCATCGTCGCGCCTCTTGGCAGAGTTGAAAAGTACACTGCATACGAAGGCGGAATCGTGCCTGACACTGAACTGTTTCGACTCGAATTCCAAGCATTTCTCGAATCAAAGTACGGTCGAGATATCGACGCACTCATCAGAAGCTGGCGGCTAAGAAGCCCCGACATCGATGACTTCGCGCAAGCAGCAAGAATGATTCCGCTTTTCTCTAAAACCCGGGGAGCCGATCAGCTCTGGGACCCGAAGAACGATTCAATGGTCTCCGTCGACATCTTCACAACCACTTACTGGACAGATCTGCAAACGGTAATCGATAACGCCGCAGCAAGGCGCTTGGCGAGGCTTGGGGAATCCATTCGCAGAGTCGTCGACGTACCGGTGATTTATGAATGGAGCGGATGGTCCTCAGTCTATGACACCCGCCGCCCAGCAGGCAACGGAATCGGCATACGAGCTCATGGCAGCGGACTAACCGCAATTGAGGAGTATGCGTCTCGGCCAGTCAGCTCCGCAGTCGCATGGCAAAACCCTGGTTGGCTTGTCGCGACCGAACTCTCCGGTGGCCCTGGCGATCAACCTTTCGAGGATCAGCGTGCGCTCTCGGCAGTGATTTCAAACCTTGCGAATCTTGGCGTCAAGGGATGGTTCGTCAAGTGGGTCGGTGGCCCAGAGTCCGCTTGGATCTCCGGCATTGCCGCCGCCGTCCGCGCAGACACGTCGATCGCAACTTCGACGGTTCGAGCCGTTTTTTATCCGGAGAACGCAAGGTTTCCTGCGAACACGATGAGGCTGCCCGGCGGGATCTGGTGGTTGCCAACTCCGGCCGCAGGAAATCGACTTGAGTTAGGTCCAGGATATGAAGCCTATCGACACGATGCTCCGTACGGCACATTCACAGCAATTTGGAGATCCGACGAGCCGAAGCGGACAAAGCTCTTGTTCGCGAGCACTCAAGACATCGTCATTACATCGGCAGATGGGAGACCGATAGATACGAGGACGCACCGGGATGGAATTGAGCTGACTCTCGAGACAACACCAATACTTATCTATGGAACTGAGGATGTTCCAGTCCCGCAAGACACGGTCGATGCAATACAAGCAGAGTACAAAGCGCTTACTGCGGGGCCGAATGGCAGAGTCATGGGAACTGGCGACTATCGCTTTCTATTTGAAGACGCTGTCAAGCGGTTGCGACAAAACCCAGGTGCGGCGTATCTCGCAATGCTGGATAGTCTGAGAAAGTTGCATCGCACAATTGGCACATTTGAATGGATCGAGGGAGAAGCTGTCGAAGAAACGACATTCGGCCACGTCTATCCGTCGCCAGCGTGTTCAGGAGAAAGAGCGCTCGGAATCGACACTCCTTTTCATCCATTAGATGACGCGTTCTTCGCACAGTACAGAGTGCGACTCGATGAAGGCGAACGCGAGTTCTGGATCGCCGCAAGAATTCCTCGCGAAGTGTTGCCATTTGTCGAAGTTGAAATCGGCGGATCGATCAGACAGCTTGAAGGCGGCACCGGAGGCTATGGCCCTGGATTCGCATGGTATTCGCTCGGGCGCGTCAACCCGCAACCCGGCTCTTACACTATTGTCGTTAGACTAAAGAAAGGAGCGCCGCTATATCGCATGAGTATAGACGCGCTACTGCTCACGAAAAGGCCTTTTAGGCCCAGCGGCCCGCGAATGCCAACGGTTTTCTAACCTTCGTTCTGGTTCCGCCGATATTCCCGAATGAACGTAGGAATGTCGAGTTCATCCTCTTCGATCGGTGCCTTGCTCAATGGCTGCGTCGCCTCTCTCTCTTCCGGTGTGACGGGTCTGGGCGTCCCGGTCGCAGACGCTCCGCCTGGTGGCAGCGTCGTGTCACGCTGTGATGGCGGAGGAGGAATGGGCGACTTGATTGGTTCAACTGCCGCTTTGCCTTTGTTCGGATCGGGATAGACCGGCTTGTTGGGCATCGTTGGTTGAGGAGCCGGTTGGCCATAAGTCGGGTGCTGCTGTGCAGGTCTGCTTGGTTGCACCGGAACACCGGTCACCGGGTCCTGCCTTGGCGTGCCCATGACTGCTTGCGCGGCTCTACGGCCAGCTTGGGAATTCTGATCGAATCCAGATGCAAGCACGGTGATGCGAACTTCGCTCGTCAAGGTTGGATCGATGACGGTACCAAAGATAATGTTCGCATCTTCGCTTGCAGTCAGGCTTTGAATGAAAGTCATCGCCTCATTCGCTTCAGACAACGTGATGTCATCAGATGCAGTGATGTTGACAAGCAATCGTGTTGCGCCTTCGATTGTCGTCTCCAAAAGCGGATTGCTTACTGCGCTTTGAGCTGCCTGTTGTGCGCGGTGCTCTCCTGCGCCGTATCCAATGCCCATCAGCGCCGGGCCTGAACTGCTCATGATCGCGCGAACGTCCGCAAAGTCGACGTTGATGGTTCCGGGCACGGTGATGATGTCTGAAATCGCCTGAACGCCTTGGCGCAGGACGTCGTCAGCGACTCGAAAAGATTCGACGAGCGTCGTTCTTCGATCGACGACAGGTAACAGCCGATCGTTTGGAATACAAATGATCGTATCGACAATTTCTCCAAGCCGCCCAATTCCTTCTTCGGCCAATCTTCGCCGCTTTGCGCCTTCCCACGTGAAAGGCTTGGTGACAACTGCTATGGTTAGCGCACCGACTTCCCTCGCAAGCTCAGCGACAACCGGAGCGGCACCGGTACCTGTTCCACCGCCCATGCCTGCTGTGATGAACACCATGTCGGATCCGTCCAGCAACTCACGAATCTGGTTCCTGCTTTCGTCTGCCGCGTTCTTTCCGGTTTCGGGATCGCCGCCCGCTCCTAATCCGCGAGTCAGATTCATGCCGAGCTGCATTTTGTTCGTCGCCTTCGCAAGATCCAGGACTTGAACGTCCGTATTCATTGCTACGAAGTCGACACCCAAGATGCCAGCTTCGATCATGCGGTTGACCGCATTCGATCCGCCGCCGCCGACACCGATCACTTTGATAACCGCCTGGGGCGGTTTGCCGCTGTTGTTCACCTTCATTGCGTGTGGTCTCCTATTTACCTTTCTTGAGTTTTAGCCCCTTTGCCACCGAAAATTCCGGTGATTCCGGTCCAAAGCTTTCCAAGCCCCGGCGACTCCGCCGCGACCGTTTCTTCTTCTCGCATTCGCAAGCTGTATTTCACCAAACCGACGACTGTTGCGTGTTCAGGCCCGGACACCATGTCGCTTAGGCCACCGAGGTTCGCTGGAGGAGCAACACGAACTGGCACATCGCCAAGCACTCGAACAGCCAAGCTTGCCAATCCTCGCAGCTTCGATCCACCACCCGTAAAGACGTAACCGCCGGCAATTTGACCCGCATATCCGCTCTGATCCACCGAACTCTTCACCATCATCAACGTTTCTCTTACACGAGCCTCGATAATCTCGGCCATCACTTTTCGCTTGCAAAGCATTGGCTTCTCTTCCCCAATGCGCTGCACGGGAACTGTCTCATCGGGAGAAACAGCATCTGAATCGCATGTCGCTTCCGAAACCTTCAGGCGTTCGGCTTCTTCCGGTGTTGTTCGCAAAAGCTTACTTAGGTCGGAAGTTACGTGGTTTGCACCGACTGGCAGCACATGAGTAAATGCGATGCTGCCCCCCACGAACCCTGCAACACCAGTCGTCCCGCCGCCGAGATCGACGACAATCGTCCCTGCATCCATCTCGCTCTTGTCAAGGACGGCAAGGCCACTTGCAATGGGGGAATGCACAACTGACTCAACTTGAATCTGTGCGCGATGCACGCAGCGCTCTAGATTCTCAATGTGCGTCAGCTGCCCGCTGACCAAGAATGTGCTGACCTCTAACCTCTCGCCGCTCATGCCGAACGGCCGCATGACGCCATCTTGTCCATCAACGGTGAAGACACGGGGAATCGCATGAATCAGCTCGCGATCTGCAGGAAGAACAATCTGTTTGCTGTGATTGATGACGCGATTGACGTCCTCCCGCGTTATCGTGCGCCCTGGCGGAACGATCGGAACAATCCCCTGACTGTTCTCGCCGGAGATGTGCTCACCCGTTACAGAGATCGTAACGTCGCTGATCTTGCGATTAGCCATTTGCTCCGCACGTCTGACCGATTGCACAACCGACTGGGCGGTGTCTTCCAAATCCACAACCGTGCCGGCTTTCAATCCCCGGCATGGCGCAACACCAACTGCCACGACGCGAGTAACAAGGCGACCGTCTACATCTGCAATCACGGTAACGGTCTTTGTGCTGCCAATATCAACGGCGGCGATAGAGTCCATTTAGCTGTTTGCCTCCATCCGATTTCTTTCCTTTGCATCGGCAAGTCTTGCAATGTAGTGCCGCCGAATCAACGACAGATTCAGAAACAGCCTGCTCCCGAATGTGATCACAGCAGCCAAATACAACTCTCCGACTCCAATGGCGAAGCCGAGCGCAACGAGCGCCACTGCCAGAACAATATTCAGGAAGAATCCCGTCACAAAGAGATCATTCCGGAACCTGCCTTCTAGGGCAGCCCTCATACCTCCGAACACCGTATCGATTCCGGCCAATGCCGCCACTCCGACGAACTCCCGAGGCACGACTGCCCCTGCACCGCTCGCGAAGAACGCGATAAGCCCACCGATAATCAGCGCCAAAATCGGAATTAGAATCATTCGTTTGCTGTTGTCGGCTTGGCGTAACTGAACTCAGTCGAACCGCTGTACGCCGGCAGAATCATCCTCTCCATTTTTCGAACTTCGACCATCGCAGGGTCGTTGACTCGCACTTCATCCAGATACCGGCCCTGCATCGTCAACGCGCCGTGAAGCGTGTCAGGATCTCCGACTGCACGAATGACCACAGGCGAAGATATAGGTGTCCTTCCGACATAAATCACCGGACCTTCGCACCGAAACGAAGTGGAAATTGAAATGCGCTTGCTGTTGACGCTAATCGCTTCCGCACCGCTTGCCCAAAGTTCGTTAACTGTGCGCAACACGTCGATGTCGTGAATCACAAGTTGCTCGCGGATAAAAGGATCATCCGTTCTCCTGTCTGAATCACGCAGAATGATTTCGATTCCTGGACCTTCGACCCTTGTTAGGCCTGCAAGCAATTTCGCCTCCTGCAAGCTTTCGTTTAGAACATTTGACTGGCGTGACTGATCAGCAAGACCGTTCTGAAGCTTCGTAATGTCCTCGCGCAACTTTGCAATTTCTGCGTCTTTCTCATCGAGCGATAAGCCGTAATTCGGCTGGGCATCGCGTGAACCGAAGAAACTATCGCTTGATCTGCCGCTGACACTTTCACCCTTGGATTGCGCAGCGAACACAATCAGAAAACCGCATATCAGCGCCACCATCGTAACTGGAACAATCCAAGTAGGCGTCTTTACTGTTATTCGATCCATCATTCAATAAACCTCTGTATCTTTGGAGCGTCGGGTTCAATCAAATTCAATGTTGACTGCGTGCTCAGAACCCCGGGCTCGGCGCGAATCGCCGACTCGAGGACACGAAGCTTTTCTTCCAGCCGATCGACACTGCCAAAGACCACAACGGCGCCGTTCCGAACGTTAAAGCATAGCCGACCGCCAGCGTCGAAGGCAACAATACCTCCAAGTTTCTTGCCCTCAACTTGAAAATTCTGGGCCAAAATGAGGGCCTCATAGACTTCATTTGGATCAGCAAGAGTTAAGTTTGGCGAGTAATCTTGCAAATTAACGGCAACAGCAACTTTGGCAGATTCCGCCTCGCTCAAACGGAACACAAATCCAGTCTCGTCGATTCCGAACCTTGGATCTGTAGCCAGCAAAGCAACGGGAACGCGATAGGCAACCGACAGCCTTGCACGTCCAAACAGGTTTGCTGAGAACTCTGATTTCGCAACTCGCGGGTCCGATTCGACAAGCTGTTCCACTTTGTATGCCGAAATCGTTAGTGCAGGTTGACCATCGATCGACTTCAATATTCCCCGAATTCGATCCCAATCGCCTGGTTGCGAAGATGTCACTCTCGCAAATACGATCTGCGTCAATGAACTTTCGATCAAACCAACAGCAATAACAACTGCCAAAGAAACAAACCAAAAGCTCCACCAGAAATTTCTTCCGGGGGGCCGCATGACCGTCTTACGATTTCGGTTTCTCGATGCCATAGCGTCTGAGTGCAGACTGAAGAATTCGTTCGCACAAGGAATCAAAATCGATTCCGATACTCTCAGCGCTGCGCGGCAGCAGCGAAGTAGGCGTCAATCCTGGAATCGTATTTATCTCAAGTATGTAAATGTCGGAACCACGCACGATCAAATCAGTCCGACTCATGTCCTGTAGCCCAAACAATCTGTGAAGGCTGATCGCAATCTCTGCCGCTTGATTAGCAATTTCCACTGGAACTCGAGCTGGTACGAGTTCCTCGGTAGCACCCGGCGTGTACTTCGATTCGAAATCATATCGGCCGCTTCGCGGGACGATTTCCACAGCAGGCAGCGCAGTTTCATCGATAACTGGAACGCTGATTTCTACGCCCTCGATCCACTCTTCTATGAGCACTGAATCGTCATATTTGAACGCACGCTCGATCGCCGGCTCCAGCTGCTCGTTCGACTCAACGAACGCCAATCCGATGGTTGATCCTTGGGCGTTGGGCTTTACGATAGCAGGAGCCGGAAATTCTGCAATGGTCTCGCCTTTCCTCAATTTCACCCCTCCCGGGACCAAATAGCCCTCCATCAGCAACATCTCCTTAGTCCTCTGCTTGTCCATCGTCAACGAGCAGGCCTCGACTCCTGATCCGACATAAGGCAAATGAAGCAATTCCAAGAACGCCTGAACGCGGCCGTCCTCCGCGCCTGTCCCATGCAGCGCAGGAAAAACGATGTCTGGGCGGCCTGGTCCGATCAGCGGATGCGTATCTCCCCAATACAGTAGGACCTCGTTCGGGTCATGCGTAGTAACCTGATAGCCCTTCCGTTCGAGTGCTTCTGCAACCATCAGTCCACTCAGCAACGATATCTCTCGCTCTGATGATTCGCCGCCTGCAAAAACCGAAACCCGAAGGGGTTCTGCCTCTCGCCTTAGCTCCAAGTAGAACTCGGGTGCAAAAGACGAAATGTTGCCGGCCCCAAACGATGTGACGACATCGCCTTCTCGCACAATTGTCGGAACATAGCGAGGCAGCAAGTGACGCGAAGGAACAAAGTGCACTTCCTTTCCCAATGATTCTAAATCCTCAACTAACAACGTGGCGGACACTCCTGGAATCGGCCTTTCGCGTGCTGGACAAATGTCCGTTAACACGACAACGTCCGCTGTTGCCAACACTTCCACAAACTCTTTGCGCATGTCGCGTGTCCGCGTGTAAGTGTGGGGCTGATGAACAGCGATAAGCCTGTGATTCGGATAGGCTTCGCGCAACGCGTCGAATGATGCGCGGATCGCCGTTGGATGGTGAGCGTAATCGTTGATGACGCTGACTCCCCGCACCTCGCCGATAAGTTCCAGTCTTTGCTTGCATCCCGGAGCTTTTTCGAGCGAACGGACAGCGTGCTCAGGGGAAACACCCAGATGAAATGCCGCAGTCGCCGCGCCAATAGCGTTCAATGCCATGTGTCTCCCAGGAATTCGAAGGCGAATATCGCCAAACGACGTCTTCAAAGTCCCGGCGTCATACGACGCATTGAATGGCTCTAACCCAAACCCATAGGGAATTCCACCGCCCAATCGTCGAGCCAACTTCGAAGCTCCATCGTCCTCTGCACAATACACGAACTTTGGGTCACCCTGCGCTTTCGCAATGAACCTTGCTATGCTGTCCTCGAGCGCATCGAGGGATCCGTGAAACTCAAGATGATCAGGCTCAACATTGGTAAGCACGACCATGAAGGGTTCGATGTCTTGAAATCCATCGAATGCTTCGCATGCTTCGACGACTGCGTACTCTCCACTGCCAAGCCGGACGTTCTCATCCCAGTTCTCGACCGATGGACCCGCCACCGCAAGAGGATCAAAACCCGCGTCGGTCAATATCGCAGACAGCAAGGCAGTGGTCGTACTCTTCCCATGCGTCCCTGTTACGGCTATTGGGCGTCGCAAATTGACGATGTGCCCCAGCGCCTGAGACCTGCGAACCAGCGGAATCCCCAGAGCTTTTGCCTCCCGGGTTTCAGGATTCGTGTCCAATTCGACAGCGTCCGTCACAATAACGCAAGTTGCACCGCGAACGTTTTCCGCACGATGTCCCATCCTTACGTCCGCCCCCCTCTTGCGCAAGTCATCCAAAATCGGTGACAGTTCGCGATCACTCCCACTGACCTCTCTGCCTTCGCGAAGCAATATTCGCGCAATCGCGCTCATTCCGCTGCCGCCGATTCCCACAAAGTGAATGCGGCCGCTCGCAGGAATTGCAGAGTTGGCGCCGAACCAGTCCGCGATCTCAGCCTTAACTCTCATTTGCGACCTCTAAGAGTGTTGACCAAACGCGATCCGCCGCGTCTGCAATTGACCACGAAAGAAGACTTTCTGATGCTGCCTCTCGCATGGAGGCGTCCCTTGCCCAAAGTAGCCAGTATTCGGACAGTTTCTCCGGTGTCATCTCTGATTGCCGCATCACCCTTGCGCCACCTACTTTCTCGATGGCCTTGGCATTATGGTACTGATGGTCGCCCTGTGCATATGGGTAAGGAATGAGCACTGCCGGAATTCCGAACAATGCAAGCTCGCACAAAGTGCCAGCCCCTGCACGGCATATCGCGATCGATGCTGCTGCGAGTGCTTGGGCCATTTCCTCTCCGCTTAGATACGCCACCGACCGATAGTTTGCCTTGACTCCGCGTTCCTCAAATGCCCGGACCGTCTCGTCAAATAGAGATGGCCCCGTTACGTGAGTCCAACTTCCCATCTCGCCGTGCAGCATCACTAAGTCCAGCACCGCTTTGTTGATTGCAGCTGCACCTTGCGAACCACCGAATATCAACGTGTTCAACTCGACCTTCTCATGGTGCTTGACAGCCAATTGGCAAAGCTCTCGCCTTAGCGGCATGCCTGTTCTTACCGATGGACAAGCAAACCATTCACGGGTCTCGTCAAACACATAGCAGACGCGCCTTGCAAATCTTCCAGCCACTCTGTGCGTGCGTCCAGGAATTGTATTTTGCTCATGGATTACGATTGGAATCCTTTGTGACTTTGCGGCAGATACCACGGGTCCTGCTGCATAACCACCAGTTGAAAACACAACTTCAGGCTTGTTAGCATTCAACAGCTTCCGCGCTTGAGGAATTGCCTTGAGCATTGCAACTGCGCTTTGCATGCCCCGCAGCGTCGTCAACTTTGCGATTGGCATCGTTCCCAATCCGTCGAACTCAATCGATCTTGATGCGCACTCTTTGCCCTCGATGCCACGATTGCTGCCGATAAAGCGGACTTCCGCTCCGGCGTCCTTTGCAACTGCCGCGACCTCAAGCGCGGGATAAACGTGTCCGCCGGTGCCCCCGCCTGTGACGACTAACCGCACGCTTTGCCTCCTGAGCGACTCGCCCACGAATCGCAGCTTGAGCAATACCCATCGTAACAGCCAGCGCAAACAGACTGCTTCCGCCGTAACTGAAAAATGGAAGCGGAATGCCTACGGTTGGCAATGCCGCACCCGCCATGAGCATATTCAAAACACTCTGGACTCCGATCCACCAACCAACTGCGCCCACAATCATTCGCCGGAATGGGTCCTCGATCGTGGCCGCCTGCATGATCAGCCGCAACGAGATCGCGCCCAAGACCACCAGAATCGAAACCGACCCAAAAAATCCAAGTTCCTCGACTGCAGTTGTATAGATGAAGTCCGTCGTCGCCGCCGGCATGATGTACTTCGATCTTCCCTTCCCAACACCTACCCCCGTTGCGCCTCCTGTCGCCATTGCCAGCTCGGAATGAGTAGGCTGAAATCCGATGTCCTTGGCTACCGCAGGATTCCACCTGTCGCCATGCTTGATGAATCGCTCGAACCTATAACGCTCGAACCCAGACATGATAATGATCAGCGCAATAAGAACGCCTACTCCTAGGCAAGTTAGCAGAACCTTCGTCGGTATGCGGCTGAACAACAGAACACCAAACGCTGCTGCACCGACCATTAGAGAAGTCCCAAGATCAGGTTCGCGCTCAATCAATACCAACGCGATAAACACGACAACATATGGCCAAGACTTCTGCAGAAATGGGATGATTCGCCTGTCCACAGTCTGCACCCAATCGCGCGGTCGTGGCAGACTCCTCAACACCGGCGCACTAAGAACTGAAGCAAGATAAAGTATCACCGCAGCTTTCATAAACTCAGAAGGCTGAATGGTAAAGCCGAACACGCTTATCCATCTCCAAGCCTCATTGATCTTAACACCGAATGGCGGAATGAACACCAAAATCAATCCAATGAAAGTAAGGTAGAAAGCTGGTTTCGCTATTACTTTCAAAAAGTCCATGCTGAACCGTGCCACCCAAAAATAGACCCACACCGCACCTAACAAAAAGATCACGTGCTTTCTCCAATCCGCGAAGAAAACACTCTCTCCCTTTGCTACGGCTTGCGGATACCCCGCTGCAAGGATAACGACGCACCCGAGAAAAGCCGCAATTGCAATTAAGATGGTCAAAGTCTTGTCCATCGGCCGAACATCCGTGTTCATGCTCCGATCCATTCTCTTGCTAACCTCCTAAAGTGATTGCCGCGATCAATGAAATCTTCGAACTGATCGAAACTTGCACAGCCCGGAGACAGCAGGATCGTGTCGCCGCTGCGAGCGGCCTTGACAGCCTCTGCGAACGCATCGTCGAGCGAACCGAAGACCGACGTGCTCGCACCGCCGGTTGCAAGGGCGGCCTCGAGCTTTCTTGCGTCTCGGCCAAACAGAATCGCTTGGCCAACCTTCGATCCGACCTCCACCAAAGGGCCTAAATCGTCAACTTTCGAAACCCCGCCGGCGATGAGCAGAACCCGCCCAGAAACGCCATCCAAAGACGAAAGCATGGCGGATGGGTTTGTGCACATGCTGTTGTTCACGACTCGAACGCCATCCTTTTCACCAACGAACTCAAGTCGATTCTCCAATCCTTTGAAGGAACCGACAAAAGGTAGGACGACTGCGGGAGCCAATCCGAACTTGCATGCCAACAAAACTGCATGGGCCAAGTTGAAAAGGCTGTGTTCGGCAGGGACCCAGAGGCTCTCCATATCAACTGAAATGTCACCGAAACGGACGCTAGACCCTTCGACGATCGCATCCTCGCCGATCGTTGCAATCTCTGCAGCGCATTCGCCCGGCGGAAAAGTCTCGGGGCGTGCCCTGTTTACGACGATACGATCTGAGCCGTTCATGTTTGCAAAGATACGCTTCTTGGTAGCGCTGTATTCTTCAAAACTCGCGTATCGATCCAGATGGTCCGGCGTAATGTTGGTGATCGTTGCAGCTCTGGGTCTAAATCGATCGACCCATTCAAGCTGAAATGAAGAAACTTCCGCGACGAGAATATCCTCCTCGCTTGACTCAGCAGCAGCAGACGTTATCGTCTTCTCCTCGAATCCGGAGCCTGCAATGTTTCCGCAAAGCACAGAGCTCTTGCCGGCACTCACTAACAGATGGTGAGTTAGAGCCGTAACAGTGCTCTTCCCATTGGTTCCTGTAATGGCAACGATGGGTGCGGCAGTCAATCGATAAGCGATCTCGATCTCGCTCAAGATCGGAAGCCCCTTTTGCAAAGCAGACACCAAAGCAGGATGCTTCGCTGGGACTCCGGGCGAAGGAGCAACTATATCGACATCAAGGTCCTCGATGGTTCCGGGCCAACTGGTGACAATCTCGACACCCAAGCCACTCAGCTCGTCGATCGGATCGAACAAACTCGGAGAATCTGCGCTCTTTTGATCGACTGCGGTCACGTTTGCCCCCATGGCGCTGAGTGCGCGCGCCATTCCAGTGCCCGCGCGAGCCAAGCCGATCACCAAAACTCTCTTGCCTGCAAACTCGCTCATAGCGCACCCACCGTTATGGCAGCCATAGACAATGTTGCTTGAACGACAATTAATGTCCAGAGAACCTTCGATTCAGGCCATCCGAGTTTCTCGAATCCGTGATGAATCGGAGTAGCAGGAAAGATCCTTCGCTTGATCGTCTTGACCGCTGCAATTTGCATCGGAACCATGATCAGCTCGAGAATCAAAATAACGGAAACGATCCAAGGCCATGCAGCAGTTTGCCATGGCGAACTCGCGAAGACGTGCCCAAATACTGCGCCTATCGCAAGCGCACCCACATCGCCCATGAACAGCTTTGCCGGCGGTGAATTCAATACGAGAAATGGGAGCAGCGCACCAACCAAAGCCATTCCGACAAGCACCCCAAGTCCTGTAAGTGCCAAGATAAACGGCACAATCGCAAGGATCACCAGTGTGGACGCAAGCAAGTCGAGACCATCAGCGAAATTGATTGCGTTGGCAAAAAACAGCACAAAAAAGGAGGCCCACAGCGACGCTGCAGAAAAGTCGTGCCACAAAGCATAGAGCGCGACAGTAACCACTTGAAAAACAAGCTTCGGGATCCAACCCAGCCCACGCTTGCTCGTAAATCTCGGCATCACAAAGTCATCGACGAAACCAATCGCAGCGAAACCTGCGAGCAAAATAAAAATCGGAGCCGACTGACTGATAGGCTCAGAGACTGCGATGGCGATTGCCGAACCTGCGAGGACGAACAGCCCTCCCATATTCGGAGTGCCCTCTTTCTTAAAGTGCGACTCTGGTGCATACGGACTGATCCGGCTTGCGCTTCCAACTTTTCTCAGCAGAATCAGTGTCGGCCATGCAAGCAGAGCGCTTGCGCCGAATGCAATCCAAAAGGCGTGCAATGCAGCAGGGCTATACCAGATCAACTTCTGCCTCCCGCAAAGTCTCCTCCAGCTTCAGCGCCCGAGATCCTTTTACCAGCGCGACATCCCCAGCGCGCAGACTCCGAATTGCTTCAACGATAATATCGCTGTTCTCGAAAGCGCTGGCATCGATGTTTGCATCCACTTGCTTAGCGCCTGCCACGACTTCCCGTGAGTAATCACCGACCGCGACGAGCTTATCGACAATTGATGCTGCCTCTCGCCCGACTGCTTGGTGCAACTCAACTGAAAGGTTCCCAAGCTCTTTCATGTCGCCAAGAATGGCAATCCGATTTCCCGTAGCTCTTGTCGCACGCAAAACGGCTAACGCCTCTCGGCAAGACTCAGGGCTTGAATTGTAGACATCAACGAGAATTGTTGCGCCTCGATAGTGGACACTACGCAGCCGATCATACGGTAATCTTGCTCTTTGCAACCGATCAGCAGCATCCTCTAAATCGACTCCCAACTCGCTGCAAACCAGCATCGCTGCGGCGGCGTTTGTCGCCTGATGTAAACCTATCGCCGGTATTCGAATTGAAATCTCGATTCCCCGAACGGAAAGAACGGCACTCGTTTCGTTGCTATCCACATCGACATGACTTCTGACAACTTGCGAATCAGCGCCAACTTCCTTACCAAAAGTCATCACCTTGCATGCGGCCTTGCTTCTCAAATATTCGAGATCAGCTGAGAATGGTGCAACGGCAAAGCCCTCGCTTGGCAGCGATTCAAACAGCTCGCTCTTTGCCTGCTTGATCATTTCAAGCGATCCTAACTCGCCAATATGCGCTGAGCCAATCGCCGTGATCACGCCCACCTCCGGTTGACTCATGTTGCACAGATCACGAATCTGCCCAATTCCTCGCATCCCCATTTCGATGACTGCGAATCGATGACTTGGCATAAGTTCCATCCAAGTCTTCGGAACGCCATACTCGGTGTTGAGATTTCCCTCGGTCTTTAGGACTTCGAACTCGTTTCCTAAAGCGCTTGCAAGCATCTCCTTCGTCGATGTCTTTCCGACGCTGCCGGTTATTCCAATGACGGTTCCATCGAAAGTTGCGCGAATGGACTTAGCAAGGTCTGCAAGTGCGCTTTCAATGGAACTTACGACAAGCTGAGGCAGATCGTGCTTGACTTGGCGAGTGACCACTGCCGCCGATACACCAGCATTTGCCGCCGCTGCAACGAAGTCATGCCCATCCACTTGCGAACCTTTGATCGCACAAAATAGGCTTCCGGGAGTTGCCTTTCTACTGTCAATGCATATCGAATCGACATAGACGTCTTCTCCGACCAGCGTTCCACCGACTCTTGATTGAATGTCGCGAAGGCTCAGGCGCATACAGCCCTCTTTTCGATAGCTTCTGCGGCTACTTCTCGATCATCGAAGTGGATCTTCCCTGTCGGCAGAATCTGGTAGTCCTCATGGCCCTTGCCCGCAATCACGACAACATCGCCTTCGCGCGCCTCCGCAATTGCAGCGTTGATCGCAGACTTCCGATCAGGCTCGACATGAACTTCTGCTCCACCCGTTGCACCCACAAGAATATCAGAGATGATCTGGATAGGATCCTCTGTCCGCGGATTGTCGCTTGTTACTATTGCGATGTCTGACAAGGATGTCGCTGCAAATCCCATCTTTGGTCTCTTGGTGCTGTCTCGGTCACCGCCGCATCCGAAAACGGTTATGATCCGATTTGGATTTAACTCTCGAACTGACCGAAGCAATTTCGATAGCGCGTCGTCTGTATGGGCATAGTCGACGATCACTTGATATTCGTCACGCGTCGGAATGGATTCGAATCGGCCGGGCGCTGCCTTCACAGACGACAGGGACTCTGCAATGTCTTGCGCCGAGTACCCGAGAGCGTGAAGAATGGCAATCGAAGCGGCGACGTTCATGACGTTGAAGCCGCCACCAATGGGCACCTGAAGTTGTGTTTTGGCCCCATTGATTGAAACGGCCATTGAAAGCCTGTCCATCCAGACTTTACGATCGACAATTCGAATTCGTCCATTTGTAGTTCCAAAAGAAACTTGGGCTAACCCTTCTTCGATCAGTCGTCGGCCATACTCATCGTCTGCGTTGCTCACTCCCTTGAGTTGTTTCTTGGTTTCTAAATCGCAAAAAAGCCGTCGTTTCGCCTGAAAGTAACTCTCCATGTCATCATGGAGATCCAAATGATCTTGCGACAAGTTTGTGAACGCAGCGACATCGAACTCGACTCCATCGATGCGCCGCTGCGACAGAGCATGTGAAGAGACTTCCATTACCGCTGCCGTGGCTCCACGGCCTTTCAGATTCTTAAGTAGTGACAAGGTCTCCGGAGGAAACGGAGTCGTAAATCCAATGTCGAATGTTTCTTGTCGGTGAATGGCTCCGAGAGTACCGATGTATGCAGCGTCGACTCCCAATGCAATGAGCGCCTGCGCAGTGATCCAAGCCGTTGTCGTCTTACCGTTTGTGCCGGTGATTCCGACCATAGTCAATTCGGAGCTCGGTTCGCCATAGAACTTCTTGCTAATTCGCCAAAGAGCATCCACTGTATCTACGACTCGTATCGACGGCACCTCAAACGATGACTCATTCGAATGAACGACGCCTGCGGCCCCCGCTTGAATGGCACTTTCTATGTAGTCATGGCCGTCTGATCTTGCGCCCTTTATTGCTACGAAAAGGCTTCCTGAACTGACTCTGCGAGAATCGATTGAGATCTCCGTAATGTCGGCATCGCCAACGGTGCCGAGCAATCCGGGCAGATCCTGAGCTAACTCACTGAGAAGCATTGACCGCCTCCATCGGGCGATCCGGATGCACCTTCCACTTTCGAATCAAAAACTGCACGATGTCTCGATACACAGGACCGGCAACGCTCCCGCCGTAATACGTTCCGCTCTTCGGATTGTCGACCATCACCAAGATGACGGCGCGAGGGTTCTCCGCAGGAAAGTACCCCACGAACCAGCTTATGTACATTCCGCTGCGCACGAGGCCGGTCTTCGCGTCCCTCTTTTGGGCAGTCCCTGTCTTGCCTGCAAGCGTGTAACCTGGAATGCGCAGCGAATAGCCTGTACCTTGTGGCGATTGAACGACGGCATGGGTCATCTTCAGAACCTCGTTGGCTGTTTCTTTCAGAAACACCTGCGTCTTCTTTGCTTCCGGTTGCTTGACTCCACTAACCTCGTCGATAATACGCGGTGCTACTCGGTACCCATCATTGGCAAAGCATGTGAACGCAGATGCAAGTCCAACGGGAGTCGCAGTGATCGATTGCCCAAAACCGACGTTTGCCATTTGAATGACTGGGTTGCCTCGGTCTCTTGTCAGTATTCCGCGCGCTTCAGGACTCAATGGCAACCCTTGCTTCTCAAGAAGCCCTAAACGCTCGACGACCTGATGAAACCGATCGAAGCCGATCCTCACTCCCCACGTCGCGGCAGCGATATTGCAACTCGCAGCAATGCAAAGCTCAACACCAACTTGACCATGCGCTTTGGGCGCGTGGTCTCCAGCACACTGCATGGTCTTTACTGAAAACTGCTTCGTGCCACTGCATACAACGGTCTCATTGGGTCGAATCACTCCCGACTCCAACCCGAGCGCAACCGTAAACAACTTGAATGTTGATCCTGGCTCGAACATCAGACTGACCGCAGGATTGATTTCCGGAGTCGACCTCTTTCCGGAAGCGAAATCGGCAAAGGCTCGTGACGGATCCTCCGGATCATAAGTTGGTGCGCTTGCCAGCGCAAGTACATCGCCTGTTTTTACGTCCATCACAACGGCGACCCCATGGTCGCCCCGATGATCCGTCGTTTGACGAACAATCGAATCCATCGCAACAACTTGCAAATCGGCATCGATAGTCAAGACTATATCTTCACCGTCAAGAGCAGGCCGCGAATTGGTCTTCCGCATTAGCCATGGCAGAAACCGCCCACCGCCATCCTTCATACCAAGCAACGAACCTTCCCTGCCCTTTAGTGCTTCGTCCATCCACTTTTCGACTCCGGTTCTTCCACCGCCATTCTCCACGAATCCCAAAATCGGTGCCATATACTCTCGAAGCGGATATTCGCGTTCTTTAGCAGGCCTCGTCCAAACGTGGTCAGCAGAATGCCGTATTCGAATCCGCTCCACTTCCGCAGCCTGAGTTGCGTCGAGCAGGGTGTCGAAATCCGCAGACGTTCGCTTGCGCGAAACAAAGTCAAGCAATTCGGACGCAGGTATCCCACTCGCGACGCTCAGCTCGTGAACAAGAGCAGGGCTCATCGCACTCTTTCCGGGATCTATACCAAGCCGGAAGCGCGATGCCGATGCGGCAATGAGTCTTCCGTCGGAAGCAAGAATGTTTCCCCTCCGCGCAAACAGCGTTTCCGATTGCATCATCCGGCCAATGGTGTCCGCTTTTTTGAAGATGTCGTCACGCTGGGTAACTTGAACGCGAATCTGGTTTGCAAAGACGGCGCAGAAACCAACGCTGACCAATGCCATGGCCGCAAGAGACCGCTTCAATTCGTGCGGTAGCTTAGTTCGCTTGCGTTTCATCCGGTGGACGATATGGAGTTACAAAATTGTTGACGGCTGTCCATCGCTGAATGGAGTGCGCACTTTTCAAGCGATCAATCTCGCCGCGCAATTCGACGATCGAAGCTTCCGCAAGAACTGCCCGCTGATCCGCTTTGATCGCGCTCGAGCGCGCATTCTCGACAAGCATGTAGCCGCCTAACGACAACGCGGAAGAGAACGCATATGCGAGTGTAATCGTCGCCGCGACAAAGATAAAGAAACCGCGAACAGGCAGGCCGCGCCTTTTGGGTATGGCTCGTACCCGCCGACGCGGAAGCGTCCTAACAGATCCTGGATGAATGACTGCGCTCATGAATGGTTCTCCTGAATGTGGATTCTCTCGATTGCACGCAACTTTGCGCTTCGGCTGCTTGGATTCTCGTCGATTTCCCCTTCGGATGGTCTCAATGGAGTCTTTGTCAAAACTTGAAACTTGCCAGACTTTGCAAGCTCTCGGAATGCGTTCTTCGCAGCCGCATCTTCGCCGGAATGATACGAGAGAGTCACCATTCTCCCACCGCCTGACAATCTCATCGCTATTCCTTCGATCGCGCTTTGCAATTCATCGAGCTCGCGATTCACCTGAATGCGAATGGCTTGAAAAGTCCGCGTTGCTGGATGGATGCGCTTCTCTCGCAGCCGGGGCGGCACCGCAGACTCCACGGCAGCAACCAAATCGGATGTTCGTCGCATCTTCCCTTCCTTTCGTCTCCGCACGATTTCGCGTGCGATCAAACCTGCATGCCGCTCACCGCCATATTCCCGCAAGACCCTAACGATCTCCTTCTCGGTAGCTCTGCCAAGCCAAGCTGCCGCGGTCTCCTTCGCACTGCGATCCATGCGCATATCTAAGGGAGCATCGCCTTGAAACGAGAAACCGCGCTCAACGTCGTCGAAGTGCTCAAGGTTGACTCCAAAGTCGAGAAGAACGGCATCGACTTTATCAATCCCGATACCATCTAAAATCTCTGGAATCCGTCGATAGTCGGCGTGGACGAAGTTCTTACTTCCAGGAATGTTGTCCAACAACTCAGATGCTCGAGCAATCATTGACTCATCCCAATCGAATGCAATCAAGCGCCCATGAGGACCTGCTTTGCGCAACATTTCCGCAGCATGCCCGCCATGGCCCACCGTGCCATCTACTATTGTCGCTCGCTCCTTGATCTGCAGCATGTCAATCACTTCATTGAGCATCACCGGGCGATGGCGACGCACTAATTCCCCCTCGCTTTCTCTGCTGCGCTCTCAAACGCTTCGCGACGCTTGCTGCGTGAAACGGAGTCAGGGTCAGCCATGTATGCAGCGCGATCGTCCGGAGTCCAAATCTCCAGCGAATCGATGCACCCAATCAAGACGACGTCGTCCGTTTCGAGACCTGCGAGCTGCCTCAATCGCTTAGGCAATACGAAGCGTCCCTGTGCATCTGCCGAAATCCCAACCTCTGCATTCGGCCCTAAGTCTCGCGACATGATCTCGCGCTCTTTACTGAACTCCGGTAACGAGTAGATGGCGCGAACGCGAGCATTCCATCGGTGAACTGGGTAGGCGCTTATGCAGCCAGCAGGATTGACATACAGGACAAACGGATCACCGAGAGCGACGTGCATCTTCCGGGGAAGTCGTATACGGCCTTTCTCGTCAATGGTCGTCACCTCGGTCCCAGTGATCTGGGCCTCGAGTTCAGCAATCTCGTGCGACCGCCCGACCGTGTCCATGTATACTCGTCTTAGATGTCGAAGGCCAGCGCCACATCCTTGCGCGCCAGCCTCCGGAAAAAGAGAACCCTTCAGGGCTCACTCGTTGGCTCGGTGTTCCATCCGTGGAACGAAAGGCAAGATACTGGGATTATTTGGGAGAAAAGGGGATTTTTAGACACTGCAAGGCACTTTTTTGGAAAAAAGTATCGAATGTCTACCTGTTAAGCCGCATAGGTTCCGCAAGTGTCTACATCTGAAGAATTGCGTCCGCAACAGTCAGTAGGCCTATAGTTGCTGGAACAAGGTCGAAGTGGAGTCGTGTCCTCGCGCAGAAACCCGATAAACGTCGTACTCGCCCCACGTCCCTACCCGCTCAACTGCAAGTCCAACCTGAGCGAGTCGGCCGATATGCTCGTTCGTCAATCGCCCTCTTCTTGAAAGAATGCGATCACCTGGATCAATGATGGCAGCCAGCTCATCGATCCAAAACACAGTGGCCTTGGGCCTTCCAAAGTACCAATAGGTGCTGGGCTGTGACGTCGCCATTCGCGCACCGAGACCCTCCATTCGAAACTCAACTACGGAATCCCGCCCATTAGAATAGGCCGCCTTGGCAGATTCATAGGCATCCTTCTGCCCGCCACCCCAGTACGCTGGTATTCCGAACACAGCTGCTCCAACGGTGACAGGCCACACGGCAGCAAGTCCCGTCGCTCCCAATCCTGCTCGCCGCATCGAAGCGCGAAATGCCAAGAGCGCGCCAAACGTCGCCCCGGCCGCAAGAGGAAGCAATGCATCCCGATATTCGCCCATGAGCCAATAAGCGGTCCACGACCCAGCGCAAAGCAAGAATGCCCATCCCAATGCCCACCACCCAGAGGGCGTCGCTTCAGAAATCTGTCGCCCGAGAATCATTGCGAGCGGCGGCAAGCAAGGAAGGATGTAGTGTGGAAGCTTCGTTCCTGCCGCACTGAAAAGAACAAAGATGACAATCGCCCAAGCCCACAGGAATATCTCGACAGGCTTTGACCTCAACGTTCGAAACGCCGGCACAATTGCGACGATAAACGGTGCGAGTGCGACGATCAATACTGGAATGTATGCGTAGAAGTCCGCCCGATGCGCGGTGTCCGCGCCAACAAGCCTGCCCAAGTTCTGATAAAGAATGAACTCGCGGAAAAACTCCCCGCCTTTCGCCAATGCAATCGGTACATACCAAAGTGAAACGATCGCAACGAACACAAGCAAACTCACAACCCAGCCGCCCTTTAATCCTTGGCGAACTGACGGCACTCTCCAAACAAGATAGACAAGTAGCAGCACGAAAATCGCTGGCGCGACAGGTCCCTTTGCAAGCATCGCGAACCCCAAACAGGCGGCAGCAAGAGGTCGCAATCTTGCATTCTCCGTCGAATCCCAAAATAGAGTCAGTCCCCAAGTCAAGAAGAACACAAGCAGGGCATCCGGTATGAACATCTTTGAAACGATGGCGAATAGCGGTGAACAGCCTAAAATCAAGAGCGTCCACAAACCAGCGTTGTCTCCAAACCGCCTTCGAGCGAATGAAGCACTAACCGCCAACGTTCCGATCGACGCTAATACCGAACCCAGCCGCAAACCGACTTCACCGCCAACACCCAACAGATGAAAGCCCCAAGCGACCCAATAGACGAGAATTGGCTTCTCCAAAAATGGCGCCCCACCATAAGTGATCACAAACGGATCGCCTCGCTCCATCATTTCGCGCAGGGAAGCCGCGTAGATTCCCTCATCTAAATCGAAAAGCCCATACGTCCAAAATCCGAGCAACGGCGTCAGCGCGACGATCCAAGCCAAGGTCCATGCTCGCTGTGGCATCGAAGCAGGATACCGCCGTAGTTCGGCGTAGAATAGTCTGTGGCCGACGGAATGAACCGCATCTTTGGGATCGAAACGGAGTTCGGCTGCCTCGTCGAACCAGGAGAGCCCTTCGCATATGAGGCCGTTGTGGAAGCTGTCAAAGACCATGTGTTCCACACGCAAAAACTTGGAGTGTTCGACTTGCATCCGCGCGACGAAGCTTTTGAACCAGCGTTCAGCGGCGGATTCCTCATAAATGGAGGCAGGCTTTACGTCGATGCTGTTGGTTCACACGAAGAGTATGCGACACCAGAATGCCGCGATCTGTTCGATCTGATTGCAGCAGACAGAGCCGGCCAGAGAATCATCGTGCGAGCGCTAGACGAAGTCGGATTGTCGGAAATTGCGAGTTTCTACAACAACAGCGTCGACCACTTTGGGGGCCACACGTTCGGATGTCACGAAAACTACTTGGTTAGATCGGAAGATCGATTCCTCAGCGATTCAGTCAATTACCTCTATCCATTTCTTGTTACGAGACAAATCTACGCAGGAGTCGGAAGAGTCGGGGGACACTCCATCGACTATTCGGGAATGCGTACGAACTCGACAATGTTTTCTAACCCAGTCGACTACATTTGGGTCTCGAACGTATACGGTGTTCAACCCGACGACACGGTTGATTTCCAGCTCAGTCAGCGAGCAGATCACATCATCAAACTCACGGCTAGTCGAGTTCGATTCAATCGGGCACTGATAAACCCAAAATGGGAGTCTTTCTACAGTTACGGATCGACGACAAGGCTTCACCTCCTCTTCGGTGAAGCCAATCAAATGCAGTTCGCATACGCACTCAAAGTCGGAACCACTTGTCTCGTGCTCGACCTAATCGAAAACCAACTCATTCCTGACAATCTGCGTATGCCAGATCCATTGACTGAACTCAGAAACGTTAGCAGAGATCCGACCTACCGATGGATCGTTGAAATGGAAGAAGGTCGCACAATGTCAGCTATCGACCTGCATCGCGAATACATTGCGCTTGCACAGCACTTTAGAGGACGCGATTCGAGCACGGATTGGACTCTCGACAACTGGGAAGCGACGCTCGATGCGCTTGAAAGAGACCCAATGACGATGAGCGACAGACTCGACTGGGTCGCAAAGAAGAAAGTTGTTGAGGCGTACATGAAGGACGCAAACGTCGATTGGAAACACGACTCGCTACACTCGATCGACCTCGAATACCACAACATCGATCCTTCGAAAAGCCTCTACCAAGGTCTCGTCGAAATGAAACAAGCGGTGGAGCTCGTCGACGACATCAAAATCGTCGAAGCCATGACTGAACCGCCGCAGAACACAAGAGCCAAGGGTCGGGCGATTCTTGTACGCAAACTCATCGCTTGGCGAAGACCCACTTACTGGGTTGATTGGGATGCTGTCCACTTGGATCGGCAAACGGTTGTCGAACTGAATGACCCTTTTGACACCTATGAACAAGAGGCCGGCTCCCTTGGTAAGTAAACGCTGCGGCCGTCAGTCTCGTATAATGCAATGACACGTCGACGGAGGAACCAATGCTCACCGCCTTTGCAGCAGCCACACTGGGAATAACAGGAATCTACTTCGAAAGCAGAACTTGCTCGATCTTCGCCGGACCTTGCCATTACAACGGCGAAGTCATGAGCGACGGACGAGGAGCGATCGTCGCACTCGGATTCGAATCGGGTGCTGGACTTGCAGGCCTGAACGCAGCAGCGGTCGTCCTCGGCGAAGAGAACTTGAATCGGACCGATCAGAGGAAAGCCGTCATCTACATTGACGTAGCCGCGACAGAAGAACAAGGTCAACGAATTACCGAGATGCTAAAAGCGAGAGCAGGATTCGGAACGGTTCTTGCAGTCAGACCAGCGACGATTAATCTGGAAGTTTCTGGACTCGACTCAAGTCTCAGCGTAAAATTCGGCGGTTCGGTGGTCATCAGCGCACAGACCGACGGTTCTGACTGCAAGAACTGCTCGATGCCGGGCATTCTCTGGTACAAACCGCTCGTTCGTGGCACGGACGCAAAAGTCGCCACAATCCGGAAACAGGCTTTCACCGACGCGATACTTGGCGAAACTTGGTCCCGTGGCGAAGAAGCGGCAGCCTTCGTTGGGACTTTCGCCTGGTAAATGCAACCCCAACGCAACACGAATAGTATCGTCACCAAACCAATCAGGAGGACCACATGGTTTTAGCAGCAATAGCCTCAATCGTCATTTCTCCCACGCTTGCGTCCTGGGACATCGCACCGCCATACAAGACGGGCGAATCAGTAGGATGGAACACAAGAGTCAGCGTCAATGCGCAAGGAATCGACCTAACCATAGGCCTCACGTACCTCTTCCAAGTCACAGAAGTCTCAGAAAAGGAAACACGAGGAGTCGTGCGATTCGCAGATCTTGAAGTCGAAGGAATGACCCAGGAAGATGATGGAGAATACGACCTCAGACTGAATCCGAGAGGGTTTGCGCACTCAAGCCAGAGCGAACACGGCGACGCATTCCGAAGAATGTCCGCACCGCTCTTTTTCCTCTACCCTGACAAGCCGGTAACGGTGGGCGAAAAGTGGACAGTAGAATACAAAGGCAATCAGGGAGGAAACTTCGCTTACACCTGCGAAGCGAAAGCCGAAGAGAAAGTCGGCGAAAAGGATGCGCTCAAAGTTCAAATGACAGTCATCGAAGATGCTGGCGACAAGACAAGCTCTGACGGAATGTTCTGGATCGGCAAGGACGGAAAAGTCCTCAAATTCGAAATCAAAATTAAGAACTGGATTGTACCGATGGCAGACGGACAACCTGTCGATGCAACACTCGTCGGCTTTCTGAAGTAAAACTATCGATGTGCGCCTGTTCGGAACAGAAACCGAATACGGCCTGAGCATCGAAGGTCGTGGGGCCGCCGAGCAGATTGACGACTCGGCGGCTTTCGTCGAGTCATGCCCGTACCCAGCCTTCCCTGGCTGGGACTACGGCTTCGAATCGCCAAGACAAGACATCCGCGGATTTCAAGTTCAAGAACTCGCCTACGACCCGATCGATGCTGAGTTCGATTTCGGTAAAACCCGAACCCTCGACAAGAACCTACATGCGAACCGGGTTTTGACGAACGGCGCACGCTTTTACAACGATCATGGACATCCAGAGTATTCGACGCCTGAGTGTTCGCACGTAGCGGATCTCCTCGCACACGATCTTGCCGGCGAAAGAATTGTGCTCGAAACCGCAATGTCGTATGAGCAAGTGACGGGCAAGCGGACGCGAATATACAAAAACAACACGGACTTTCACGGAGCCAGCTACGGAACGCACGAAAACTATCTGTTTCCCAGAGATATTTCTTCCGATGAACTGATTCGCGCACTGCTTCCCTTTCTCATAACTCGAATGATTCTATTCGGCGCAGGAAAAGTCGGATCGGAATCGGGACGTGCATGCCGTTATCAAGTCAGCCAACGCGCCGACTTCTATCACGAAACCGCAAACATAGAAACGCTTTACCGAAGACCCATCTTTAACACACGCGACGAGCCCCACGCCGACCCAAACAAATGGCGACGCGTTCACGTCATCTGCGGAGACGCCAACCGAATGCCATGGTCGATTGCCATGAAGGTCGCGACGACGCAACTCGCCCTCGATCTGATCAAGGTTGGCGAAGCCCCGCAGTTTGTGATCTGCAATCCGCCGCGTGCCGCTGAAGCGCTCAGCAAGGACGAAACTTTCACGTGGCGTATCGAGCTTGAAGGCTCGTCATGGACTACCGCCATCGATGTCCTTGATGCGTACCTTTCCGCTGCGGAGAAACTGTTCACAAAACGCGACGCAGAAACCGATTGGTCACTTGCGGAATGGCGCCTTGCGCTAACCGACGCAGCAAACGATCCGCGCAGACTCTCTGACCGGGTCGACTGGGCAGCCAAGCTCGTCATGCTCGAAGAATTTTCTCAAGCCGAAGGCGAATGGAACATCGCAAGAATGCAATCGCTCGACCTCGAGTATCACAACATCGATCCAAGCGAATCGCTATTCAATGCGTGGATCGACATGGGGAGAGGCCAAATCATCATTCCTTTCGAACGCGTCACAGAAGCGATGTCAGCCCCGCCGCAAGACACACGAGCAAAGCAACGCGGCGATCTTGTTGCGCAAATGCGAGACCAGATAGAATCGATCGGATGGCGAAGGGCGAAATTGAAAGGCGGCGGCGAATACGAATTCATAATCGAACACTAACCAAGTCGTTCCAACAAGTCAAGCAGTCGCCTGGAGCGCCTTCAAATTGCGAGGCAGATTTTTACTGCTTCGCTCCAGCCCTAATCCACGCTTCGATCTTGGAGACGTCACCTGATCTCATCGTGCCGCCGGGTGGCATCTGGGGCTTGACGGTGCCCTTTATCCGACGCAACAGCAAACTTTGATCCGGCTTGCCCGCTATAACTGATTTGCCGCTGACTCCGCCCTTCATGACGCCCTCGTAGGTGTCGAGCCGTAAACCGCCAGCAGGCGACTCTGCGCCGTGGCAAGAAGCGCATTGGGCGGCCAGAATCGGCCTTACCGATGAAAATCCGGTGGACTGATACTGTTGTGGAGCTCCTGCCAACAAGAAAACCGCTCCGCAAAAAAGCAGAAGAGCCGATCCAAGCGTACGCATGATATAGATTGTACGCGCGAATCGGCTCCTGAGTGCCGACGAATTTCTATCGCCGAGCCGCAGAAGGGCTTGAATTAACGCTCGCGTTGGATGTCAGGTTGACCGGATCGGATCCATCCGCGTTCATTCGCCAAACGTCAAAGTTGCCACCGCCGGAATAAGACTGCCAAACGATCGCCTTGGAATTGGAAAGAAATTTCGGTGACCAGTTCGGCCCTCCGTTGTCCGTGAGCTGAGTCAATTCCGAACCGTCGCGATTCATGATCCAGATTTCGAACGATCCACTGTCGTCCGAAACGAATGCGATCTTCTCGTTGTTCGGACTCACTGCTGGAAAGTGGTTGTATCCGCCAATCGAAGTGATCTGTTCGACTCCGGTTTCTGTTGCGCCCGCAATCAATCGCCAGATCTCATAATTGCCGCCGCGATTGCTGCCGAAGTAGATGCGGTTGCCGTGGCCCCAAAATGGCGCAGAGTTGTCCGCGACGACTGTTGTCAGCTGAATGACGTTAGCGCCGTCTTTGTCCATCTGATAGAGATGATTCTGATCGCCTTGATAGCTGACCCAGACGATCTTGTTGCTATCAGGATTCCAACAAGGCTGTCTGTCGTCGCTGCCGCTGACTGTCAGCCTGCGAACGTTCGTTCCATCAAAGTTCATCACATAAATCTCAAAATTGCCGTCTCGATTTGACGAGAACACAATCTCTTCCCCGTCCGGACTGATCATGGCTTCGATGTCCTCAAAGCCGTTGGTCGTAATCTGCGACAGTCCACCACCATTGATGTTCATCGCATAAATTTCGTTGTTGCCATCGCGATCAGACACGAACACGATCTTCGTAGGCTTAATGCCCATACATCCGACGACCGCGGCGATGGCCGCAAAGCCGATCAATCCTATAGCGATTTTCGCTTTCATCCGGTCCTCCAGGAACCCGCGCGGAGCGGTTGCCCCGCAAAATTGCGGTTAATCCTGTTATGGCCTTATGAGGCGTTTTCTTCAGCCCAAAGTCGCTCGAATTCGCTGACGAGCCCTTCGAGTACCTTGAATCCCCCGTCCCAAAACCCTGGATCCTGAAGGTCTACGCCCACAACCTGCATTTGCTCATGCGGAGTCACCGACCCGCCCAGCGACAGCATTTTGCTGTACTTTTCCGCGAATGCCGGCCCCTCGTCCTTTGCCCTCTGATACAGAGCCAACACCAGCAATTCCCCGAAGGAGTACGCATACACGTAAAACGGCACTGCGAAAAAGTGACTTACATACTCCCACCAACATTTGTGCTGCTCGCCAAGCTTGATCGAGGAGCCGAACATCTGTTGAATAGTCTCTTGCCACACTTCCCCGATCTCTTCCGCAGCAAGTTCGCCCTGCTCCCTGCGCAGCTTGTGGCATTTCTGCTCGAATCGGAACATGGCAGCCTGACGAAAGATCGTTGCAAAAATCCCTTCGATCTTCTCCGCATACAATGCAAGCTTGTCTTTGCGATCCGCCTTCTCGACCAGCGACTCGAACACAAGCATCTCCGCGAACGTGCTGGCAAGCTCCGCCATCGGCAACGTAGGCTGATAATTGAATAGCGACTGCTTCCGCGATAGACTGGCATGCACTCCGTGACCAAGTTCATGAGCAAGTGTCATCACATCGTCCATCTTGTTCATGTACGACATGAGCATCACCGGATGAGTATCGGGAGTATTTCCACTACAGAAAGCGCCGCCGGTCTTTCCGGGCCGAGGTTCGGCGTCTATCCAATTCTTGTCGAAAAACTCCTCAGCGAGATAACGAAGATCGGTCGAAAACCTTCCAAATGCATCAAGAACAATAGACTTTGCGCGGTTCCATTCGACTTTCTCCTTCGTATCGAACAAAGGTGCATACCGATCGATATGGGTCAGTTCAGGCAGGTTGAGAATCTGCCGCTTCAAATTGTAGAAACGCTCGACTAACCCATAATTCTGTTCGCACTTCCCAATGACGAGTTCGACCGTTTCCTTGTCAAGTTCGTTTGACAAATGCCGATGGGCATCAGGCGACTCGAACTTGCGCAGTTCGTCATCGATCTTTCGATCGAGCAGCAGTGTGTTGAAGGTGAACGTCACAACACGCTCGATTTCCTGCAATCCATTGCTGAAAGCATCAGCAGCAGCCTGGCGCAATGCGCGATCCGGGGAACGCAGAAGATCCAAAACTTCCGTCTGCGTCAGCTCTTCTACTTCATCGCTGTCTGGGCGCTTTAGCTTGAACGTGTGATTCGAGGTCACTTCGTCGTGCAATCGAACCCACGCTCGCGTGCCAACGTTTGCGGTCTTCTCCAAAATCACTTCTTCGCGCTCGGACAGCCGATAAGGGGACATCAATCGAGCCTTCTGCAAATAATGGCGATATCCAGCTAATGTTGGATCCTCCATCAGCGCAACAGCTTTGTCTTTAGGCAAAGCTTGAATCTCAAGCTCGAAGAACATCATCTTCACTTGAAGCTCGCTTGCCCACTCCATGGCCTTCTGCAAAAACGCTCCAAGTTTCGGATCGCCTGTGTTCGTCGAAAACACCAGGTACGCAAAGTCGATTACCTTGCTCAGTTCGTTGTAGATTCTCTCTGCACTTTGTGTCGCGTCAAGCACAAGGCTGGCTGACACATTCGAATCGTTGATTTTGCCTCGGTACTCTTCTCCAAACGCGTCAGCAAGCTCATGAAGCTTGGCTATCGTTTGTTCGATTTTTGGATCGTCGATATCATCGAAGAGAGCCGAC
This sequence comes from Fimbriimonadales bacterium, assembly GCA_026129745.1. GTDB lineage: Bacteria > Armatimonadota > Fimbriimonadia > Fimbriimonadales > ATM1 > JAHCHL01. The sequence goes on from JAHCHL010000014.1 coordinate 71,385, forward strand.
AGGTCCCACCGGACCTGCGGATAATCGGGTGCTGCGGTTGAAGCCATGAGAGTTCTTTGGCGCCCTCGGAGGGATTCGAACCCCCGACGCCCGCCTTAGGACGGCGGCGCTCTATCCCCTGAGCTACGAGGGCGGGCTTATGAGGATACCTCTGATAATCGCTTTACTTCGTCTCCGCCTTGGTTGCGGACTTGTGCGGATCACGAGTGTTGATGACACCCTGCTCTTCTCTGCGCTTTCGCCTCAAGAGCAACGCTTCTCGGGCCATTTCCAAATGGTAGAGTGCCTGCGCATTTTCGTCACAGGCTAAGTCCCTGCCTTGAAAATCGAGCAGCTTTTGCACCAGCACCTCGATCACATCTTCTACCCGGCAACCATTCACCCCGACTTCCGGGACAGGGCCGTGCTGGAACGTTATGTTGATGAACGGCTTGTCGATGGACGCGTCCGTACCGTCCATGCTTCGAAATTTCTCCATATTCTCGCTCATGGGTTTACTCCTGCTTCAGTCACTACTTTCTATATTAGACCACATCGACGCACATAGAGTGGCGATGCATAATTCATGGTTAACCGTGGAACCGCATCCGACAATCGATCTCAGCAAAGACGCCATTGACGCATACAGACGGGATGGATTCTTAGTTATCCACGGGTTTTCCACACCCGAAGAACTCGCACGCATGCGAACAATCTATGACGATCTCTTTGAAAAGAGAGCCGGCAGAGAGGTCGGAGACGAGTTCGACCTGGCAGGAGCAGATGCTGACGACGATCGGCCTGTCCTCCCACAAATCCTCTCTCCATCAAAATATGCTCCTGAACTTCTGCGAACCCTCGCAGTTGCGAATGCACGAGTGATAGCTAAGTAGATCCTCGGTCCGACCGGCGAATTTGGTGGAGACCACGCCATTCTTAAACCTGCAAGCTATGGAGCTGCTACTCCTTGGCACCAAGACGAAGCGTACTGGGATCCGTCGCTCGATTACGACTCATTTAGCATCTGGATGCCGCTCTCCGGAGCAACCGTTGAAAGCGGCTGCCTGCACTTCATACCCGGAAGCCACCTCAGTGAAGTAATTCCACACCAACCAATCGGTGGCGACCCACGAGTTCACGGCTTGGAAGCGATCGATGTCGACGCTTCGAAGGCAGTGGCGATTTCGCTGGAAGAAGGTTCCGTGACTGTTCATCACAACCGAACGCTGCATTACGCCGGACCAAATTCAACTCAGCAGCAGCGCCGAGCCTACATAATGATGTGTGGTAAACCTGCCGCGCCAAGACAGACGCCCAGGCAATTCCCGTGGAAAGAAGTCCAATCGACCGAAAGATCCAAACGTGCCGAACGCGCACGCAATCAAGGAGAAAACAAGTGAAGATAGAAGTCGTACAAGTGCCAGAACAAAGCGCAGTCTTTGCAAAAGCGACATGCAAGCACTCTGAAATCGGCGCGACGCTCCATAAGCTGCTGCCCACTGTAGCAAACTACATGGAGTCGGCAAGCGCGACGATGGCAGGACCTCCCTTTTGCAGATACACCGGTTGGCGAGAAGACGAATGCGACATTGAAGCAGGATGTCCGGTAGTAGAGTCGCTTAGTGGCGAAGGCGAAGTCTTCGCGGGCGTCCTAGGAGCGAGCCGCGCAGTATGCGCTTACTACAGCGGACCTTATGAAGGGCTGCATGCTGCGCACGCGGCTTGCAGAAGTTACATTGAAGAGAACGGTCTTGAGCCGTCCGAGCCTCCGTTTGAAATTTACGCGACAGACCCCGAAGAAGAGCCTGATCCAGCGAAGTGGGTCACCCACGTCTATTGGCCGGTGGCGCAATAACAACCGCAGATTCGATCTCCGGCACTACTCGATGCCCGCTGCCTTCAAAGAGTAGCGAGCGTTTCGAAGATGATGATCGAGACTGAATATTTCGTCGATTTCTTCTTGTGATAGGCGCGAAACGACATCAGGATCCCTTGCTACTTCTGTCTTGAAGTCCGCTCCATCCCAAGCCTTCGCAGCGTTGCGCTGAGCAACTTTGTAAGCTTCTTCGCGAAGCATTCCCTTTCCAATTAGTGCGACCATGACGTGTTCGCTGAAAACGAGCTCCCCCATCATTTGGAGATTTGCTTTCATTTTCTCTGGAAACACGACAAGACCCTTAAGAATGGTCGTCATTCGATTGAGCATGAAGTCTGCAAGCTGACAGGAATCAGGAAGAACTATCCGCTCGAGCGATGAATTCGTGAGGTCTCGCTCATGCCAAGTAGCAACACTTTCTGTCATCGCATGGGCGTTCGACCTGAGAACTCGCGCCAAACCGCAAACGGTCTCACTGTTCCATGGATTTCGCTTATGTGGCATGGCACTGGAGCCAGTCTGTCCAGAAGCGAACGCTTCTTGAACTTCATAAATTTCGGTCCTTTGCAGGTTGCGCAGTTCCGTCGCAAAGCGCTCAAGCGCTGCTCCGAGCAGTGCAATCGTGCTCAAAAAGTTCGCGTGCCTATCTCGGTTCACAATTTGTGTGCTGACAGGATCCACTTCCAACCCAAGATATTCGCAAACCTTCGCTTCCATAAGAGGATCGGTGTGGGCATGAATTCCAACGGCGCCGCTAACCTTCCCAACTGCAACTTCCTTCTTACACGCATGGAGTCGATCGATACTTCTCCGCAACTCCGCATACCAACCTGCAAGCTTGAACCCAAACGTAATCGGCTCTGCATGGATGGCGTGCGTGCGGCCGATCGCGGGAGTTTCTGCATGTTCTTTTGCGAGCCTGGCTATTTCGCCCGCGAGTCGCTCGGCGCTTTCGATCAATACGGCACACGAGTCGCGGAGCATCATGCCAAGCGCAGTGTCGATCACGTCATAGGAAGTAACTCCGAAGTGAAAATACTTGCCCGACTCCCCAACGTTTTCCGACACGTTTCTAACAAATGCCATTAGGTCGTGTCGCGTCTCCTTCTCTAACTCGTCGCAACGAACCAGATCGAACGTGGCTTTGGAAGCGATTTCTGCGAATGCTGCACTCGGAATATTGCCGAACTCGGCGTGGGCACGGCCGATTGCAAGCTCCACCTGCAACCACTTCTCATACTTTGCTTGCCGGCTCCAAATGGCCGACATGGCGGGCGTGCAATAGCGGTCGATCATGTACGCCCAAGCGTACCCGTTGCGTCAGATCTTGCCCATCTCGCGAATACTGAATTCGAACGGAATGTCCGGAACGTCGAACCTGAATGAAGGGTTGCCGGGGCCGCACTCAGCAATAAAGTTTCCCTTGTCATCTAACACTGCAGTCGGGCCACGGCCGGACTGCCACCAAAGACTCATCTCAGGACGGCCAGACTCCGTTTCGACTCGCGTGAATCGAATTGTGAATGCTTCAGGTTGAGCGGTCAAAGTGAACAACTTCGTTCTTTCATAGCTCGCGCGCTCTTCCGCTGCCATGAGCCGTTGCTCCGCGATAGGCAGCCTTTCCGGTGATTCAACCCAGGCCCTGCCATAACTCACTCTGACCGTTCTTGGGCCGACAACGAACGTCCGCTTGCTCGAAAGACACCGAGCAGCAGCGGACATCGCATCGGTGTAAAGTTCTTGCTCAGACGGAGAAAGCGAATCAGATCCGGTTAGTAGTGATTCCAATGGCGCATCGACGGCCGGCCTATCGGCAAACCTGCTCCGCCATGCATCTGGGACTTCTCCGCCGAACTTCTTGACTGCCCACGAGTGGTTTTGCTTTACAGTCAAGACGCGGATCGATTGCATCTCGGCAATTTCCTCGACCGATTTGCCTAACCAATGATGCAAGTACAACGTGTCTCGCAAGTGGGCTTCGGACATCGATTCGACTTGCTTGGTAACTGCGATTGGCTCATCGATTCTCTGTCCGGAACCATTGGTTTTTGCAAGTAAGCAAGCTTGAAGCGCAACGATCTTGCATCGCGTTTCATCGTCTGTCGTTCCTTCAAATAGTCTGTGAAAAGCTTGTGCTTCTTGGCCATTCAGATTCCGTATAGAATCTGCAAGCGAACCTGGCCTAATGCCGTAAATCTCGGCAACAGCTGCAACTGTGGCCGCATAGTGCCGAACCGACGCCTCTGACGTACTCAACTTTTTGCCACTCCTATCGTCCGATGTCCTTGCGGTAGTGCCACCGCTCATCGAACCTACCATCGATTGCTCCATAAGCCAACTCCACTGCCTCTTTGGCCTCCAAGGCAAGCCCTGTCACGTTAAGGACTCGCCCTCCTGCGCTGACGACTTGCCCACCCATTACAGACGTACCTGCATGAAAGATTATTACCTTCTCGGAGGATCTTATTTCAGGCAATGGAATGTTCTTCTCGTACTTACCCGGATAACCCCTTGCCGACAAGACAATGGTCGCAGAGCACTCAGGCCCCACTTCGAGACTTGGTATCGGTTTTCCTTCAGCAGCCAAATACAGGATCTCGCCCAAGTCACCGTTGATTCTCGGCATGATAGCCTGCGTCTCAGGGTCTCCGAAGCGCGCATTGAACTCAAGTGCCTTTGGACCTTCCTCAGTCAAGATCAGCCCGGCATATAAGGTGCCGATGTACCGATTTCCGGCTTCTGCAAAGAAATCCAAGATCGGTCTGATGAACTTTTCGGCCCATGACTGAAACTCCTCTTCCTCAACATCGGGCGACGGCGAAATCGCACCCATGCCGCCAGTATTCGGACCCAAACCGCCATCAAAAGCCGCCTTGTAGTCCTTGGAACTCGGCAGTACCAAGTAGTCCAATCCATTGCAAAGTGCGATCAAGCTCACTTCCCGACCAACGAGCCGCTCCTCGACAACAATCAGTTGTCCGGCGTCCCCGAGAGAGCGATCGATCAGCATCGCTTTTGCCGCGCCGATGGCCTCGTCCTTATCGGTAGGAACGACGACGCCCTTGCCCAGCGCTTCGCCGCTCGCCTTCACAACGACCTCGCGACCAGCCGAATACTCCGATTCTATGTAATCGCGTGCTTCATTGAATTCGCTGAAGTCTCTGTATTTGGCAGTGGGTATGCCCCGCTCGATCATCAGCTTCTTTGCAAACGACTTGCTGCCTTCAATCTGCGCACAAACCGCGGAAGGTCCATAGACGGCATACCCTTTAGCCCTAAGATAGTCCGCTATTCCTGCGATCAGCGGTCGCTCCGGCCCAAATACCACCAGATCAATCTTATCTTCTCTACAGATCGCTTCCAGCCGACCCGAATCGTCAATAGCTCCGTCCCGCAAAGCTGCAACTTCGCCAATGCCAGGATTCCCCGGAACGCAAAACACTTCGCATGTTTGGGCGAGCTTCCAGGCAAGTGCATGCTCGCGACCACCGGAACCAACGACGAGAACCCTCAAGAATGACCTCGATCCCAATTCGTGAACAGCGTGTGCGCAGGAACAAAGGCAAGATGAACCGTGCGAGTCGGGCCATTTCTGTTCTTTGCGACAATAACCTCGACATCGACCGGCTTCGAAGTGTCGATGGGCACGCGAACGCCTTCTTCCGATTCCCCTCTATTGTAATAGTCTTCACGATAAAGCAGCATGACGACGTCAGCGTCCGCCTCGATGGATCCTGACTCGCGCAAATCACTCATCAATGGACGCCGATCTGGCCGAGACTCAACAAGTCTCGATAGCTGCGACAACGCGACAATCGGCACATCCAACTCCTTCGCAAAGTTCTTCAAAGAACGAGCAATCTCGGATATTTGCTGTGTGCGATTCTCAGCTCGGCTTGGTGCTCGCATAAGTTGCAGATAATCCACGATGACAAGCGAAAGGTCTCCGGTCTTCGCCTTTAGCCTCCTGCATTTCGCTCGCATATCGAATGGACTGAGGTCTGAAGTGTCGTCAATGTAAATCGGCAAATTGTACAATCGCTCGACGCCATTCACAAGACCCTGATAATTCTCCTCTGGTATGCGGTTTCGCTTGAGAACATTCGAATCGACGCGACCGTGCGTGCAAATAAGCCTGCGTGTAATTTCACTTGCAGACATTTCCATACTGAATATTGCGACCGTGCCACTGGTCTTACGCGCTGCATTGACTCCGAAAGAAAGCGCCAAAGACGTCTTTCCAACTGCAGGCCTCGCTGCCAATATAACTAAGTTGCCAGGATAAAAGCCCGTCAAAACTTCATCCAAGTCGTGAAAGCCGCTCGGCAAGCCGTGCATCGCCTCACCGGTCTCCATAACATGCTCGATGTCGACAAAAAACTTCGAAGCAAGGTCGTCAATTGACTCAAAGTCGCTCCCAACTCTCCGATGCGCGACGCTGAATACGGCCTGCTCTGCTTGATCGACTTTTTGCTGAACATCCTTCGCAGGGTCATGAACGATTTTGATAATGTCTTGACCTGCATTCTGCAATCCCCTTAGAATCGCCAAATCGATCACGATCTGAGCGTAATACTCCGCATTCGACGCTGTCGGAACCGCTTCAGCCAATTCAACGATGTAAGGAGTGCCCCCGATCTTCTCAAGCGCACTGCGCGACTCCAACTCCGCTTTAACGGTCACTGCATCGACCTGACGCATGCTCCGAGCGACGCTCGTCATGGCCCGATAAATCTCGCGATGAATCGGGCTATAAAAATCCTGCTCGCTGAGCATCGAAAGAAGCCGTTCCGCAGCCTCCTCGCTCATCATCATGGAGCCGAGCGCCGCAGCTTCTGCCTGCTCGTCGTGCGGTGGTAGACGGTCGTAAAGTGCGTCGGAATCGGGAGCTAAAGCCACTCCGCCATTATTCGACGTTTTCACCGGAAATTGCTTCCGATTCTTGTTTCGTTTCAGAAGTACTTTCTGATGTCGATTCCGCCTCTTCCATCTCAGGCAAACGCTCCGTCGGCAATTCGATGCCGAGGTTGCCCTCTTCATCGGCGATCTCGAGCTTAATGGTCGCGTCGACATCTCGGTGAAGATCGATCAAAACTTCGTAAACGCCAATACGCTTGATCGGATGCAGCAGGGCGACCGTCTTTTTGTCGATTTCGACGCCCAAAGATTCCTTAATTCCAGCCGCAATATCAGCCGACGTGATCGCCCCAAAGAGTTTCGGCGAGCCTTTCGCAGTCTTTCCAACCAACCGAATCGTCTGCCCGTCGACCTTCTCTGCAAGCCCAGCCGCACCGGCTTTCGTTGATGCCAGTTCCTCCGCGACCTTCGCGTTCTGCTTCTCCAGAAGTGCCAACGTGCCCTTCGTCGCAGGTACAGCGATCCCGCGCGGAAACAGAAAGTTGCGCGCAAACCCGTCAGCAACGTTAACTACCTGCCCCTCTTTGCCGACCTTGGGCAGAGTCTGATTCAAAATCACTTTCATCTTCTATCGCCTTACGCCGAGTCCCACCAAGGCTTGGTTACGACCGAACAGGTCCATAACGCCAAAGTAGGTGTACCATTCCTTGCCCAGCCCGACACGGGCTCGGACATCGAATTGCGGGTTGTTCGGATCGAACAGGTCGCCTGACAGCGAGAACCCTGGAAGGACGCGCCAGTCTACCCCAACGCCGGGCTTTGAGGCGAATATGCCGCCGCGCAAGTCCCCATATTTCAGCGAAGCGCCGTACTGCAACGTAATCCGATTCGTCTCGGTCGCGTCATAAACAGCCCCGTATACGAACGAGTCAGGCGTCAGCGGATACTTCACCGCCACGTCGGTACGAAACGCCCCCGCGCTCACATTTCGCCCGGTCTCCAACGAAATCGTAGGGCTTGGCAGCTTCAAGTCCTGAGGCAGCCTGTCCACAAAGTCGCTGACTTTGGCCAGGAGCTTCTTTGCCTCGTCAGCGATCTGTTGCGCGCTGTCTGCGAGCGCGATCGCCTTGTGGCTGACAACAGCCCCATCCGCTGTGATCTTCTCGGCATTCTCAGCAATCTTCGCCCCAGTGCGGGTGATGTCTTCGACGTTTTTCAAGGTCGTATCGATCGCGGCTCGGAGACTCGGATCCGATACCAACGCGCTCAACTCACCCACCATCTGGTCTGCCTTCTGCGCCGTCTGCGCCAAAGTCGATAGCATCAGCGTGATCTCCTCGCGCATCGCCGGATCGCCGACAAGCTCAGTGACCACCGATATGCCCCGCCGCATATCCTCTACGGCAAGCGACGCATTCACCAAAGCACCCTTCAGCGTTGAGCGATTCTCAGCGATTAGCCCCCGTGCGTCGTTCATTAGCAGCCCCACCTGCTTGATCGTCGCATCGGTCGTTGCCAGCAGCGTGTCTAGCCGAGAACGAAGCCCCTCGTCGCCCAGCAGGTCCCGAATCGCCTCCAAATTATCGTTCAACGCGGCGAGCGTACGGTCACCCTCCGGCAAAAGTGTCTGCAATAGCCCGGCCTTCATTCCCCTAAGCGTCCCGCCCAGCGCCATCCGGCCCGCCTCGACACCTCGCGCAGAGATAATGTCCACTCGCTGCTCTCCAATGCTGAGCAGGCTTGTGGGAATCAGAAGCATGGCGTCCGCCGGAACGAAGGTCCCGGGCTCCAAAGACAAGGTCATCTGCGCCGCGCCAGGTCCTTTCAACGTCACCTCGTCGATTTTCCCCACCTTCACGCCGGCCATCGTCACGATCGCACCCGGCTGAATATTGCTCGCATCCGCGAACTCGGCGTAATACACATCGCCCGGCTTCTCGAACAGGCTGCTCCCGACCAGCGTATAGCCCAACACGATCAGCGCAACGAACGAAACGACGAACAAACCGACTTTCCAAGCTGACTGCATCTTCTGCTCCTTGCTCTTACAGACAGTCTACATCTAACAAAGGTGGCTAACGCCTTCCTCCATACCCGCTCGCGTGATGCTAGTTAGCAAGAAACCGGCCGATATGCGGATGGCCTAGATTTCCCCATTCAAGGTGACGTTTTCGCCTTGAGAATGTAAGAACCGGGTGGCACGGACAGATTCGATTGGAAGTCGATGCCGTCGAGACATGGTGACGAATCTGCCCGTGCCACCCGAGGTCACGCCGCTAAGCAGTTTACGCATCCGGCACTAATCTCACGCACCCGGTGCCTTCCTCCCTAGGTGGCCATAGTCCTTTAAGATGCGTCGTCTCGCCTTCGGCGGCATCGTCTCTAGGATATCAGGAAGTGTGTGGTCAAGCTCGAGATGCTCTCTCCCTAAAGCGAACAAAAACCGGGCCTCCCACGAATCACCGACGGAAATGGTTGCGGCAGCCTCCATGAGCTGAATCTCCTCCCACTGAGCAAGGCCGGCGCAGCATCGCAATTTCAGTAGTTGTGCCCCTGGATGCCTCGGGCAAAGATCAAGAACTTCATCAACAGCTTCAAGCGCGGCGATGAGGTCTCCTGCCTTAAAGTATGCCAGAGCAAGAAGAAATATCGTGACATTATGAGCAGGCGTCAGGACCCGGGCATGCTCCAATGCACGTACTGCAGTTCTGACATCGCCTTCTCTCAACGCACAGCGCCCAATGTCAAAGAGTCGCAAGGAGTCGTCACGTGCTTCACCCAAGAGCTTTTCTAGTTCGTCTTTCAATCCCATACTGTCCAAACGAACGCTCCCAGTATAATCAAAGCCCATATTCCGCCGCTTCGTCGTCCGATATGCCGGCTCTTTTCTTGTAAGAGTTGGCCAAGCCCCTTGATGCCTCAGATAGAGATTGGTTCACCCACTTCTTGAGCGGGCTGGAGATGGTTGCAACTCCGGCCTCAATCTCGTCGACGAACATGAGCTGTCGCAATGCGTAATCGAAGCCCCCTTCGCGCCAGTTCTCAATGAAATAATATCCTTCGACCGCAACTAAGAGTACCGGCCGGGTGGCCTGGTTTACCCCATCCAGTGTGACGGTTTCGCCACTACTAAAACCGGGTGGCACGGACAGATTCTTCAATGACCTTCGGAAACGCATGGCTTCCGAAGAATCTGTCCGTGAACTGCGCAGGGTAGCATCATCTCTTGGTGCAGAAGCACAAGCTTCGCAACGACTACAACGACCCAGGACATGCCCACGAGCTAACCTGGTCGTGCTATCGGCGAATGAAGCTGCTCCGAAGCGACATAGCGTGTCAACTAGTGCCAGACGCAATCGACAAGGCTCGTGTCACTCATAACTTTGCCGTTTGGGCGTTTGTATTCATGCCTGAGCATATTCACCTCCTTATCCATCCCCGGGAATCGGAGTACGACATCGCGCTTATCAGAAAGGCGATCAAGCAAGGGGCATCGCAACGCGCCATTTCGCATCTGAAAAGACATAATCCTGAAGCGCTCGACCCACTCAAAGTGGTGAACTCTCAGGGACTTGTTTCCCATCGCTTTTGGCAGGAGGGCGGAGGATACGATCGCAATCTATTCTCGCCGAAAGCGATCCGTGCTGCGATCAGTTACATCCACACGAATCCGGTAAGGCGTGGGTTAGCGGAAAGCATTTTCGATTGGAAGTGGTCAAGCGCTCGGACGTTTCATGCGGAGGGCGACTCACCGATCAAGATTGATGCGTGCGAAGTGATCGTATAACCGAAGGTCGTTCACGGACAGATTCGTTTGGAGGTTGATGCCGTCGAGCCATGGTGACGAATCTGTCCGTGCCACCCGAGGTCACGCCGCTAAGCAGTTCACGCATCCGGCACTAATCTCACGCACCCGGGCGAGCAAGTAGCCTGCGACGACTGAATGCGCCTTAGTCTGGAACTCGATGCCTGCTTCACTCGATGGAACAAATCGAGGTATCTCATTCATTCAATGAACACTTAACTGTGCCAGCCTCTAAAGCAAAACAAGTGGCTGAAAGAAGATGCAAACTAATCGTCTCGTTTTAGAATCCAGAGCATGATTATTGAGGCCAACACTTACCAATGGCCGACATACATCCAAAACTACCCGTGGTTTTTTCGATTGGTACTGATTGTTTCGTTTCTGCCTGTCTTCAAGCTATCAACTTCCTGCTTCCTTTCTCTTATCTTCGCAGTTTAGCAAAGTAATATGCAGTGACGAAACCCAGATTTTCAATTCGAGCGGAATTCCTGTCGCAACGGTAAGGCAACCATCTTCCCACTTTAGAGTGTTCACATCGTACCAACTCACACGCTCAGTGTCCCTGACCTCCATTCTCGTAACGTTTCGAATGATCATTACTACCAAAGGATCGACCGCCCCTCTCCAGCCGCCCTGAAAGAGAATCACAAAACGAATAGAACCTTCCTGTACGATCAAGTCATCCAAATTGAAAAAGAGGTCATGGACGCAATCGTTGGCAAGCAACAATTGCTCGGGATTAGAGATTTCAATAGATCGTATCTCGATGCTGTTCATCCAAAAATTCGACAAAAATCGTTTAAAAGCCCCCCACATTATGACTCTGCAACCTCTTGTAATCGTGCGATCCCGGGTAGTGGCAGATTCGGATTCCAGCAATCTTCCATAGGTGGCGGCAGCGGACTGATTCGATCAGAAGGCCGGGGTAGCCGTATGGGTGGTAACGGAATTCTGAGGTGTTTATCCGACCCTTTTACGCCAGGTTTCCAAACTGTAACTTGAACGTGTGGCAACTTACCCAATTTACCGAAGCTGTGGTGCGCAGAGTGTACACCGACCTTACTGGTCCAGCCGGCGAGTCTTGCGCCGCCCGCCGCGCCGAAAGCAAGGCCGTGCCCCGCACCAACGGTGGAGCCCGATATATACGGCCTGCTTTCACGGTCTACGATCCCATCGACACCCAGCCATTTCCTAACATACCCAGTACCTCCAAACGTCAAAACGTCTCCCCAACCTGCAAAGAAGTTCGCTGCGCTGTTGAGCCATGCGTCCGAATGCGATCCTCGATAAACTATCTTTGCTGGTCCATCATCCAACCATGGATCTTCCAGAAGTGCCACCATTGGCTCGAGTCCATTCGGATCGGTTAGCGTGATTGGATTGTTTAAACCATAGATGTACCAATTGCTTCCAAAGCGTCCATGATCCCGCGACAAAAACCTCCCGGTACTCGGATCATAGTACCGGTGTCCTAACAACTTCAAGCCTGAATGGGCGTCGGTTTGATATCCGAAGTTGCCGCCGTATTGGAAGGGGCCGTGCCAGGTGCCGGTGGAGGAGGTTTCGTTTCCGAATGCGTCGTAGTGTTTGGTTGCGGATGTGGTTTCGCTTTCGGCGGTTTGGCGGAGGGAGTTTTTGATGTCGCCGTGCGACCAGGTCGAGTTGGTGCCGTCGCGTGATGAGATGCCGGGGGTGTAGGTGAGTGAGCCGTCGCTAAGAACCGGCGCGACGACGGAGACGCCGTTGCGGGCGTATGTCGAGGTGCCGCTGGAATCGGTTTTGGTGACTCTTGCGCCGAAGGCGTTGTAGGAAAACGAGTTGGTCGCGGTT
>JAHCHL010000015.1 GCA_026129745.1 Fimbriimonadales bacterium
CGGTCGTTCGGAATCGGTTGACGAGCGGATGCTATGGAGTGTTATGTATGTAGGTTGCTGAGGAGTCTGTCCTTACTACCCAGTCCCGTCAACCTTAGAATGAGAACGTCACGCTGGATCTTGCAGAAAGGGCTTCCGTGCTGTTTGCAATCTAAGGCCAGGCTTCGGTGCCCTCCACGGCAAGCAGTTGAGGGAGAAAAGATGATGCTACCCTGCGCAGTTCACGGACAGATTCTTCGGAAGCCATGCGTTTGCGAAAGTCATTGAAGAATCTGTCCGTGCCACCCGGTTTTAGTAGTGGCGAAACCGTCACACTGGATGGGGTAAACCAGGCCACCCGCCGATGGAAAAGGCTGCTACTGCGAGAGCGGACGCGCTCACGTCGCGGGTGCCACCCAAGCGCAAACGGCCGTTCTGGGAAGACCCTGATGCGTGGACAAAGAAAGGAATCAAGGAACTCTACGGATTCCCAACTGGATGGTAGCTTCAGCATGAACAGGCGGATGGTCGTCAACCTATTACTCATTCTTGGCTGCGGACTGGTCGGATGCTTGCTATGGCTTAGGTATTGGAACGAAGCGCGTCAACTGTACCCGGCGTTATATATCAACTTTACTGAAGAAGAAGCCTGGATTTTCAACTATCCAGGCAAAGAGCCAGATCTGGTAGTCCCTGCTGGCAAGAGCATGTATCTAAATGTTGGTTACGTCAAGATCGGGGGGTGGGGACAAGTCGAAGTAGTGCTACGACCATCCGGGCGAACGACATACGTGGACTTCGGCGATCGTGATCGTGTACCTCTAGTTAGCGACGGGCTGCTGATCGTTGAAATCCGAAATGAAGATTTCGTTGCGCCGGATAGCAAGAATTGAAAGCAAGTAAGATGAAACTGATTGAACAATTCTTCAGCAAGAACTACGTGAGTGGCACGCGTTTGCAGCGGCTCACCTGCACGCCCGGCGCTGAGACTGGCATTGAAAGAAGCCGAGGCGATAATAACGTACGTCCCGAAAACATGAGACCTAATCGTGAACAGAAAATTGTAGACCGGCAAAGAGCAACGCTCCGCAGTAACCTGTCCAGGTGGCACGGCGACAGAGTTGACGAAGTCGTTGATCAAATCATCCGCGATCAGGATTTAGTTTTCAAGAGGCTTGACGAAGCCGGATTTCATTGCGAAAGAACAGAATCCGGTACGCAGGTGCTCATGGGAGTGCGGGCCTTTCCCCAGCGTATCGCCGAACTCCTCGCATCTCTGCTCCCTGAACTCAAGAGTTGCGGAGCGCGACTTACGGTCGTCAGGTCACTCATCGGGCATAAAGGAGGTTTGCCAGCCGAGCCGATTATTGCCATTTATGAGCAGCCCGTTATCCTGGATTTGGAAAAGTACCGCTTTGAAGAAGTGCGTTGGACGGTTTTGTACACTCTGACCCTCACAAAGGTTCCGGGCTTATGCTCATGGTTACTATCGGATCGGATCGCCGGAGAACACCACCCCAGACTGTGCGTTGAGATGATTCGGGCAATAGCGAAGCAGTGCAAAGGCCCAGAGGCGATCGAGGCCATTAGGAGGCATTGGGATTGTGCCCCGTCAGTTGCGGAAAAAGCTCTCAAGAAAGTCTCTGGAAGAGTCAGGAAGTCGAAACCGTCGGGTGGCCCGAGTAAGAACTGAAAATGAAAAGTTCGACAAAAGCCAACAGCAGGAATAATCGTGAGTGCCATGGGTGGTGGGCGGATTGCGACTCGGCGGGTGGCTGGAGTGACCCGAGAGGAACATCAGAATGAAAACAGCTAACAGCAAGTACTTCGTGGGTGCCATGGCTGATGGGCAATTTGCAACTTCCTCCTTTTTCCACAAACAATCTCGAATCCACCACGAGCTTTCCCATCACCCGTGAAACACCAACACGACCATCGAGGATAACATGCAAGAGACAACACATCCCGCTCGACTTAAGATGATGGCCCTACAAGGGCCGGTTTCGTTCGTGGCACGGGTGAATTCTGATTGTGCTGAATGGAGGCTGTCAAATGTCCACGAATTCACCCATGGCACCCACGACCGAAACCTCAACCCGGCCACGCCCGCCGAAGCGTCTGGGTCGGATAGTGAAGTAACGCATGGTTGACGTCGTTGTTTGCATGAGATTGACGTTGTCCGCATTCGGTTGTTAACTCGTCACTTTGCATTCGCTGATTTGCTGTCGATTTGAACTTGGATTGTTAACGCGTCACCGCCGTCACCGATAGCACTGCAATTTTGGGGATATGGGTTTTTGGTGTTGGTTGGGGGGTTTTGGGGTGTTTTCAATTGCTGGCGTTCACGTGGTTTAAGGCCTTTTGTTCGTGAATCGTCAACTGGGATTGTGGGTTTTAGGCCGGGGTAGGCGGTTCGATGGATTTGCAGTTGTCGGTCGTTCGGAATTGGTTGACGAGCGGATGCTATGGAGTGTTATGTATGTAGCTTGCTGAGGTGTCTGTCCTTACTACCCAGTCCCGTCAACCTTAGAATGAGAACGTCACGCTGGATCTTGCAGAAAAGGCTTCCGGGCAGTTTGCAATCTAAGGCCAGGCTTCGGCACCCTCCACGGCAAGCAGTTGAGGGAGAAAAGATGATGCTACCCTGCGCAGTTCACGGACAGATTCTTTGGAAGCCATGCGTTTGCGAAAGTCATTGAAGAATCTGTCCGTGCCACCCGGTTTTAGTAGTGGCGAAACCGTCACACTGGATGGGGTAAACCAGGCCACCCGCCGCCCAGGCGACGTTTTCATGAAGCCGGGACACACGGGTGTTTGGGGTTTTGGCAGACTATTGGAGGCCAGTTGGGGCGATCACGCGCCACAGGTCAGTACCAATCAACGGAAGAGGTTTGACGTAGTTTTTCGCTACGAGGTGCTCAAAGCATGGTTCTAAAAACAGTAGTATGTCTGGCGTGCGCTTGGCCTTTTTTTGGCTGTCACCCTGGCGTCAACAAGGCAGAGTCGACTCCCAGGAGAGCAACCACAATTACGGGGAGTGAATTGGCCCTTGCTTGGCAGTCAGGCCTTTCGCCGTACACGATCCGGTGGACGACAGTCCAGTCGAGGTCCGGAAGAACTTCGTTCAACCTCCACCGATCCTGGCCCCTCTCGGTTAGGTCGAATGCAACGGGCACAGTGATTCTTGCTGCCGATTTTCGATCATTCGAAATCTTCCGCATGGATCTGAACGAAGAGCGCCTCATTCCATTGAGCTTTTCGCTTAAGTCTGTCACCCCAGATCCAGAGGACTTTGATGTGCATCCAGATGGCGGTTCCATCGTAGTGCTCGATTCAGATGGAGCGATTACCGAAAGATCATTGGAAATGCCAACTGGAAGGCAGTTATTCAGCGGGGAGGAACTTGCACGGTTCGGCCGTTTAGTCGTTCCGGAAGGCTGGGATCGGCATATGTTCATTCGATACATTGGCGAAGGGAGTCATTTTGTGGTTGGCGTGCCGTCTGAAAGTGTCTTGTACGAGTCGTCCCGGCAACTAAACACGAATGCGTTATTGATCAACAACGAATCAAAAACGATCCGAGCGCTGGGCCACGGCTGGTCCGCAGTACCTGTCAATGGAGATCAATTCTTAATGCTCAACCTTCGAGCTGAGCGTCAAGGCGGGCCCGAAGTCTTGCTCTGTGACATCGCAAGTGGAGTCAGGCGCGAGTTGGGGGCGTTCGACCAGTGCGCAACGCTCTTTGGCCGTGCCGTGTTGATTCGACGAAGTCGAGCCGGAGAATCGCCTCATGCATTCGTGGCCGAGATTCGCGAAAAGGATGCAACAGTTGCGAGTCGTGAAGTGGTCGGACTGCCTGACTATCTCGGAGGTGAAGTGTGGACAATACCTGTGCCTAAGAAGTAAGGATCGAACCTGCTCTTCCGACAGAAGTCCCCAGTGACTTGCCTGGAAGCGACAGCCATAGAGGCAAGGATCACATGCGTGACAGCAAGATGAAGCGCTTGACGCTAGCACTGTGCGTTGGCTCGGCGATGTTGCTGGTTGTTAGCAGCGTCGCGCAGGGTGTCGTGGCGCATTCATTGATTGATTCGCACGGATACGAATACGAGCTGACAGGTATGTATGAGCAATTTCGGAAATCATTCGGCATTACAGAAAGCGTGCGAGACAAGTCTTGCGACAACTTTGATGAGAGCGAAACCGACAAGGCGCTTATTCTCGTTGGAGCTGCGATGCTAAACGACTGGGATTTTTGGTTTTTGACTCCGAAAGACGAAGTTGTTATCCATTCCAACACGCATGACGACATCATCTCGCTTGAAACAAAGGACCCACAATTGCGACGGAGTCTGATCGAACGCTGGGAGCAAGTCGGATGCAGAAGATTGAGCCAGAGATACCTGAGAGAACTCGCTCCGTTGCTATTTGCCGATGAGTAATGCAAGGAATTCAGCACAAAGGTGAACTCAGAAAGCGATGACTCAGATGTCGAGCGCAACATGTATTGGTTTGTATTCATCAACTTGCTTTGTCTCGGAGTCTGACACAGTGACATTTTGCCTTGATGAATCCGATGATTCGGTTTGTTCAGTTGAATGAAGTTGGCATCGAGTTCCCGGCAAAGACAAATTCAGTCGTCGCAGGCTACTTACTCGGTTGCCAAACATAGTTGCCTGCTTTGTCGATGTAACCCTCAAGATAGTCATCGCCTCGACGAATCGTAACAGGAGCAATTCCGTTCTTGAACAGCCCAGCAAATTGAAACTTTGCAGGAATCGCGACTTTTCCTGATCGATCCACATATCCCCACAGCCATTCGCCTTCGGCGTTTTCTTCGATAAAGACGAGCATTCCTTCAGAGAATCGAAACAGTTCGAGCGCAAGCGGATCCAGTTCAGGAAAAGTCTTTGCGAATGCCTGCTTGCCTTCCGTGTCGATTACTTTGTATTGCTCTCCATCCAAGACAAGTGCGAGGCCCTCATTGAACTCAAGCGCATCGGAGTATTTGTTCGGAATCACGAGCGTTCCGGACTTGTCGATGTATCCGAACTTCGAGTCTTTGACGACAGGAGCGAGTCCGTCGCGGAATATGCCCGCGTATTGAAATTTTGGCTCGATTGCGAACTTTCCAGTTCGGTCGATGTACCCCCACGATTCGGCTTCTGTGGCGACTGCAGCGAGTCCTTCTGAGAATTCTCCGCCATAGAAAAAGGTGGCGTCAAACATGCGATTTCCTGCCATGTCGATATATCCCCAGGCAAAGCGCTCGTCGTTCGCTTCGACGATCACGCCAGCGAGTCCTTCGGTGAACTTAGGAACGAAAGGCGGGTCGGCGACCGGCCACGGTAGCGTCGGTCGAATGACGATTTGTCCTGATGCATTAACGAATCCGATCCTGCCGTTTCGGACGACGCAGGCAAGCCCCATCGAAAAGTCTCCAATGAACTCGTATTCCGGCGCGAGCGTCCAAGCCCCGTCGCGGTTGACAAGCCCCCATTTGTCGCCTTTCATCGCCGGCGCAAGCGGACCTGTGAACGCTCTGGCTCCGTCGAATTGAGGTTGGATGACGACTTTGCCCTTAGCATCGATGTAACCCCACTTCTTGTTTTGGACGATCGGCACATAGTTGACCGGGCCTGCCTGCGGGAGGACCGCCATGGCAAAAACGGCGATGATCGCGTTCATGGCTGAATTATTCCAGAAAAGAGCGGCCAGTTAAGATAAGCGCCCCGGCGCTGGGGAGGTCGGGATGAGGGGTCGCGCCGGGGCATGCGGTGAGGAGGGATGAAATTCGTATTGCCGCACTTGCCGAGGACGATCTCCTCCTCACGTATCACTTAGTTTTATTCGGCGTACGGCGAGGTACTCATTCACTGTACCGCATTAACAGAACTCTGTCAAGGGGTTAGAGAATTTTCGACAAAAATGCTGGTTCTAATTCTCAAAGCGATAGACTTTTTCATGAGCTACTTTGCCTGAAACCCACGTTTGAACGGCTATTTCATCCATTAGAACGTGCTTTCCGGCGATATCTTCAAAATCGAAAACTGACTGAATGAGCGCGCAATTGTCATGCGTTTCTACTACCCTGGTCAATTCAAATCTGAGTACTTGTTTCACTGATGCGAGCAGTTTCTTCTTGAATGCTATCAGCTGTACCTTGCCCTTGATGGTCTGATTATGCGGTATTTCAACGGTTACTTCTGATGAATAAAACTCTTCGATTGCATCGAGAATTCGGCCTTCTCGAAGCCATTCGGCGAGGTCGTTGACACGTGTCGGCTGTGAGACGGTGGTCTTCATCGTGATCAGTTAGCGGTCATCGGGCAATTCCCGCTAAGGCAAGAGACGTTCGCCAGCCTTGAGCCGCTTCCCATTTGCAAAGTCTCTTCCTGATTGGGCTGGTCTGCCCTCTGGTTGGACCTCAATGAGTCGGATTCCGCCGGACCTAAACGCTACGTCCAGTCCATCGGGCGAGACTTTGGCGATGGTTCCGATCGGAAGGCGAAGCGCCGGAAGCATCGCGGCCTTCAGGATGTTTATTGTGCCCGCATTGGTCCGGAGCCATGCGCCGGGTCTGGGGGTGCATGCCCTGTATCGGCGATAGGCCTCAGGAGCATCGGAGTCGAATGCCAATTGGCCATCTTCTCGGGACATTTTCGGGGCCAATGTGGCGAGGCTGTGGTTCTGCGGGGTTCTCGGGTAATCGCCAGCGACGATCTTGGGCATCCATTCGACTGCGAGTTCTGCGCCAATCTGCGCGAGGCGGGCTTCGAGTTGGCCAGAGGTCTCGTCCGGGCCGATTGGTGTTCTTGATATTGCGATGATGTCCCCGGTGTCCATGCCTTTGTCCATCTGCATCAGGGTTACACCGGTCTCCCTTTCGCCATCGAGAATGGCTCTTTGGATCGGCGCCGCTCCTCGGTAGAAGGGCAGGATGGAGGCGTGGAGGTTGATTCCACCGCGCTTCGCCGCCTCAAGCAGGGACTCGCTCAGGATCTGGCCATAGCTGGCGACGACGAGCGCGTCGGCCCGGATGGCCCGAATCTCGGCGATGAACTCGCGATCTTTGGCATTGATTGGAGTCTCGATTGGGAGTCCCAGTTCAGTGGCAGCCACTTTGACTGGCGACGGCTGCAGATGCCTTCCGCGTCCAGCTGGCCTATCGGGCTGCGTTACGACGAGCGCAATTTGATCCTTGAGCGATTGGATTGCGGGGACGGCGAATTCGCTGGTCCCGAAGTAAACAAGCCGCACTATTCTGCGTCTGATCCAGCGGGCCAAGCCCAGTGGAGCGTCGATACGTCGACTTTGTCGATGAAGAGGATGCCGTCGAGGTGGTCGACTTCGTGTTGGACCACCCTTGAAGCAAGGCCTTCGAATCGGTATCGGACTTCCTTTCCTTCCGGGTCGAGCGCCTTAACTTCGACGATGGCGCTTCGCTTGACGTCGCCATAGAGCCCAGGGAGGCTGAGGCAGCCCTCCTGGTTGATCGCCTCCCCTTCCCGGTGTGTGATTTCCGGGTTGACGAGCGGCAGCATTTCTCGTCCAGTTGGAGAAACGAGGATAACCCTTTGGCTCACGCCGATTTGAGGCGCGGCCAGACCGACGCCATTCGCCAACTTGATGACCTTCGACATTCGTTCGATCAGCCGCCGGGTTTCCTTGTTGACTCTTTCGACAGGCTCGGCGACCTTACGCAGGACCTCAGCCGGGTACTTCACAACGGGCCGCTGTTCGTTGGTTTCCCAAAGGACCTTGTATTCGGCAGGAACGACGATTTCCATCAATGTACAAAGTTTACATGAGCGATCCTGGGTCAACGTCGATCTTGACGGTTACGTTCTTTTGTTTGGCGAGAGAATGCGGCAAGTTGACCAAGGAAGTACGCTCATGCAGCGGCAGTTTTACGAGAAGATGTCTCCGCCACTGGGACTTAAGACGTTCGATTGCGCAGTCCGCTGGCCCTACGAGCGTCATACTTTCGATGCGCTTGAGGTGCTTAGAAATGTCGTCAGCAACCCCCACGGCGACGCTTCGATCGGCGCTCGATACGACGATGTTGACGAGGCGAACGAAGGGCGGGTATCCGGCATCGCCGCGGTCTGCTATCTCCGATTCAAAGAAGTCCCTATAGTTTTGCTTTGCGGCAAAGACAATGGCCGGATGATCTGGCTGAAATGTCTGAATGACGACTCTTCCGGGTCGATGGCGGCCCGCGCGGCCGGCAACCTGAGTGAGAACTTGGAAAGTTCTCTCTGTCGAGCGATAGTCTGGAATGAAAAGTCCAGTATCTGCCGCAATGACACCTACCAAGCTAACGCGAGGGAAGTCGAGGCCTTTGGCGACCATTTGCGTGCCGACGAGAATTGACGTTCTGCCTTCGTGAAAGTCAGTTAGGACCTGCTCAATGGCGCCCTTACGCTGCGCGACGTCGCGGTCCAAGCGCGACACCGAGACCTCTGGAAACTCTTTCTGTACTGCTTCCTCCACTTTTTCAGTCCCAAGCCCCAGAGTTCGCAGTCTGGCACCTCCACATTTGCGGCAAGTTTCTGGCGCGCGCTCTTCGTGGCCGCAGTGGTGGCACTTGAGCCTTTTGGTTGCTCGGTGAAAGGTTAGGGAGACGGAGCACTTTTCGCAGTGCGGGACATGGCCGCAATCGCGGCAGAGCAGAGACGATGCGTAGGCCCGGCGATTGATGAAGAGGATGGCTTGCTCGTTTCGCAGCAGCGTATCTTCGATAGCCGCTCGCAATTCTTGGCCGAGAATCGAAGGAACCTTGTTTCGGTAGTTCTCTCGCAGGTCGGCGACTTCCACATCAGGCAATCTCTCCTTGGTCGCTCGCTTGGTCAGTTCGAGCAGCCGCAGCTGACCGGTCTGTGCTCGGTGATAGGTTTCGACGTCCGGCGTGGCGGATCCCAAGACAAGAGTTGCGTTAGTGATCAGCGCTCGGTGTTCAGCGACCGCGCGAGTGTGGTATCGCGGAACGTTGTCTTGTTTGTAACTGCTTTCATGCTCTTCATCGACAATGATCAAGCCGATGTTTTCAAGCGGAGCGAAGATTGCGCTGCGCGCTCCGAGCACAACGGGTGCTTCGCCATTTCTGATCCTCCTCCAATTGCGAAGTCGCTCTCCTTCCGACATCGCGCTATGCATAACTGCGACGACAGACCCGAATCTGCTGCGGAGCTGGGAGACGACTTGCGCGGTGAGTGCGATTTCCGGAACGATGTAAAGCGCTTGCTTTCCTGCAGACAGCGTTTCGGCGACGGCTCGAAAATACACTTCCGTTTTGCCGCTTCCAGTAACTCCGAAGAGCAAGAACTTGCTGCCTTGCGAGTTGAGAATCGAATCTGCCAGTTCGTTAGCCGCAGCCGCTTGTTCGTCGTTGAGCTTTGGGGCTTTGCTTGTGCGTGCGATTTGCTGATCGGCTTCAATGAGCAGTTTCGCTTCGACAAGTTTGTTGATGATCGAATCGGTCGTGTTCGCCAAAGCCTTGATTTCGGCTGGAGAGAAGACGACACCTTGAGCGGACTGCAGGGCTATCAAACATGCAGCCTGTGCGGGCTTGCGCTTTGCAGTTGCGAGAAATTGCTCAATTGAGTCGGGATCACTTAATCTCAGCATCGATGAGCGTGCGCTCCTGTCCTTTGCCATGCTAACGGACTTCATGAGATAACCGCTCTTCACCAGTGCTCGGACGGATGACTTTGCAAGCGACTTTGCAGCGGCGATCTTTTGTTCGGTGACGCTTCCACCATTCTCTTCAATAAATCTGAGCGTTTCGCGCTGCGCGGGGGTTAATCTCGCTGCCGGTTTCGGTTCGACCACTGTGTAAGTCGCAACGACGCGCGAGCGAATGCCTGGAGGCATCGCTGCTGAAACGACTGAACCGAGTTGAGCCAAGTATTCATCGCTTATGAATTGCAGCGTTTCGACCAAATTGCGTGGCATCGACATGCCATCGATCTTTGCTTGTACTCGTCGAATTTGGCTTGGATCGAACGGCAAGTCCAGTAGCCGAGTTTCTCGCGTTTCGACGACGTATCCGGCAACGACTTGTGATCCAAACGGGACGAGGACTGCATAACCAACACCGATGTCCATTCCATCGGGAATCAAATAGGTATAAGTCGATTCGATCGCTTGGGCAACGACGTCCGGCGCAACTTCAGCGACACGGATGCGGTCAGCCATCTTTTCTCGCGTATTCGCGTTTCAAATTGTCCAATAGCACGAGCGCTTCGACGGGAGTCAATGTTGTCGTGTCGAGTGAGCGGAGTCGCTTCAGCACTTCAGGTTCTTCTTGCTGGAAAAGCTCGAGCTGCAACGCTCTTCCGCGAATGTGCGATGCCGAAGGTGCGGATTCGCGTCCCTCCAAATCCGCGAGCACTTCGGCTGCTCGATCGAGAACGGAGCGCGGAATACCGGCCATGCGTGCGACTTGTATGCCATAGCTTCGATCCGTGCCTCCTTCCAGAACTTTGTGCAACCAAACGACACGGTCTTCCTCTTCCTTAACTGCAACTCTAAAGTTCGCGACGCAGTCGATTTGATCTGCTAAAGAGTTGAGTTGGTGATAGTGCGTGGCGAATAGCGCCTTTGCGCCGAGTTCCGCTAATCTTTCTGAGATCGCCCACGCGATCGCAAGTCCATCGAACGTGCTTGTGCCTCGTCCGATTTCATCGAGAATGACAAGGCTTTTGTCCGTAGCGTGATGGAGAATATTCGCCGCCTCGGTCATCTCGACCATGAATGTGCTTTGTCCGCTTGCGAGTTCATCTCGCGCTCCGATGCGGGCGAAAATTCGGTCGACTATTCCGATTTCTGCGTTCTCTGCTGGTACAAAGGAGCCGGCTTGCGCCATCAAAACGATCAGCGCTGTTTGCCTAAGGTAGGTCGATTTACCGCTCATGTTAGGACCCGTAAGGATTATGAGCGTGCAATTGTCTCCGAGTTTTGTGTCGTTCGGAACGAACGCGCCAATGCCGGTATGCGCCTCCACTACGGGATGTCTTCCTCCCTGAATCGCAAGTGTCGAGCCTTCAGTCATTTTCGGGCGAACATATCCTCTCGTCGCGGCGACTTCTGCGAATGATTGGATGGCGTCGATTTCAGCTATGGCGCGCGATCCTTTGAGAAGTCGAGCAGCATGAGTTGCAACAAGATCGCGCAGTCGATTGAACAGCCGATATTCGATTTCGAATGCTTTTTCTTCGCTTCCGAGGACTTTGGCTTCGTATTCCTTCAGTTCGGCAGTAATGTAACGTTCGGTATTCGCAGTCGTTTGCTTTCGAATGTATCTCTCCGGAACGTTGCTGATTTGCGATTTAGGTACTTCGAGATAGTAGCCAAAGACGGAGTTGTAGCCGACTTTGAGTTTTTCTATGCCTGTCGCCGTTTTTTCTGAAGCTTCGAGTGAAGCGATGTACTGTTTGCCTTCTTTGCCGAGCCGCCGCAGTTCGTCGAGTTCAGGATCGTATCCGCTGCGAATGATTCCACCTTCTCGGACGGTAATGGGCGGATCTTCGGTGAGTGCACAATTGAGTTCGGAGAGCAAGTCTTCACAAGGATCGATGTCCTTTCGCGCAATACTGATCCGACCTTCGCTAACGGGCAACGTCGATTCAAGCACAGAAGGAAGCAGCGCGATTGAGGCTCGCAACGCAACCAAGTCGCGAGGGTTGGCTGTTCCCGTTGCGGCGCGCCCGACAAGCCGCTGAACGTCGTAAAGCTTAGAAAGGCATTCTCTGATGTTTCCTCGGGCTACGCCATTGTGCAGGAGCGCATCGACGGATTCATGCCGCTCGGTGATGGCGTCAAAGTCCAACAGCGGTTCTTCTATCCACCGTTTGAGCAACCTTGCACCCATCGGAGTTTTCGTTTGGTCGAGCGTCTCGAGCAGCGTGAAGCGTTTGCTGCCGTCGGCCATGTTTTGAGTAAGTTCTAAACTCCTGACGGTAGGGCCGTCGAGACGCATGCGATCGTCGATCGAGTAGGTTATCGCGTGATCGATATGTGTCGATTCAATTTCGTTCTGATCGAGATAGTCGAGAATGGAGCCCGCTGCTATCGATCCTTCTTCCAAGTCTTCCAAGCCGAACGGAGCCAGAGACTGAGTTCCGAATTGTTTGAGCAACCGATTCTTTGCATCGCGAGGCTTGAGGAAAGGCGTGCGAGTCACCATTGTTCGAGTCAGCCTGGCAATCAATTCGTGAAGCTCTTCCGCTTCTTCTGGCAGGAGAAGCTCCGACGGATTCAGCCTCGCAATCTCTTGAATCGTTTTTTCTGTGGAGTCCGGTCCCGCGATCTCCGTTACCAAAAACTCGCCGGTCGATAGGTCGAGAAACGAAATGCCTGCCGCGCCATCACCGGGAGCAGCCGAAGCTAAGAAGTTGTTGGAAGCGCTCTCCAAAATCGAGTCTTCGACGACCGTTCCCGGAGTCATAACACGCGTAACCTCGCGCTTGACGAGGCCTTTCGCCAGCTTCGGGTCCTCGACCTGATCGCAAAGCGCTACTTTGAAGCCCTTTTGAATCAAGCGAGCGAGATACTTTTCGACTGAGTGATAAGGAACGCCGGCCATAGGAATGCGACCGTTCGGTCCGTCTTCCCGCCCTGTTAGGGTGATTTCGAGCGCTTTGGCGGCTGTCTCGGCGTCCTCACCATAAAACTCATAGAAGTCGCCAACCCGCATCGCTAAGAGAACGCCCGGATACCGCTCTCTGGTGGCAAAGTACTGCCTGAGCATGGGTGTGTGCGGCTTCACAGGTTGGAGTATGGCCCGGCGAAAGCGGCAAGTCAAGCCGCTTCGGGAATACAATGGCACAGATGCGACTGCTCCTCTACTGGATCATAAGCGCAATAAGCCTGGTCATTTCGGCTTCCATCGCCGGTGCGATTGGATTCGATGTAACTGTGAACGTCGACGAGCCGCTCAAGGTGCTGTTGGGTACTGCCGTGTTGGGGCTAATCAATGCGACCTTGGGGACGGTGCTCCGAGTCCTAACGGCTCCCATCGCTTGCATTACGTTCGGTTTAGCTTGGACCATCATCAACGCCCTGCTGTTTTGGCTTGTCGGAACTTGGGAGCTTGGGTTCACTGTCGGCGATTTTTGGGCCGCCCTCGTCGGAAGCTTGCTGATGGGAATTGTGCTCGGCCTTCTCAGAAGAATCCTCGGACCGCATGAGTCGTAGCAGACGAGTTCGCCCTTGGTCGATAGGACCTCTCAAGCTGCGGCGCGCTGCGTACTTGGCGCTCTTGGCAATGGGAGTCTTGGTTTGCGGGCTGGCGCTTAGTTACAACATGCTCCTGTCGCCCGCGCTATCGTGGATCGACGAGCGAGCAACGTCGTTCTTTAGGTTGTTTTTGGATGAGAAGGGGGCAGCCGATGCGAAGTGGGCAACTGCCGGTGCGCTCTTGCTGCTTGGGATTTATTTGGGCTGGCTCGGTGCAAGGAATCTTGCGCGGGAGTTCGTTCGTTTTACCAATCCAAGTTTCGAAGGCAAGAGCGTTGGCGCATGGGTGCGACAAAGAGCGCTTTCGGCAGGGCCTAACATCGTTGCGGTTGGTGGGGGGACCGGTCTTTCCACATTGCTTCGCGGGATCAAGCACAGGACGAATCGCATCACCGCAATCGTCACCGTTACGGACGATGGCGGTTCGAGCGGTAGGCTTATCACAGACAAGGGCATGCTTCCGCCCGGGGACATTCGAAACTGTTTAGTTGCCCTTGCAGATGCTGAAAAGAGCATGACGGATCTTTTCCAACATCGATTCGAAGGCGCGTCAGGTTCACTGAGCGGACACAGTGTCGGAAACTTGCTCATTGCCGCAATGGTCGACATTACGGGCGATTTCGATCGGGCGATCGCGCAAATTAGCAAAGTCTTGGCGATTCGCGGAAGAGTGCTTCCGGCTACTCTCGACAATGTTCGACTTAGAGCCGAAATGGAAGATGGTTCGGTGCTATGCGGTGAGACGCAGATCGTCAATTCGCGGCTCAGAATCAAGAGAGTTTTTTTGGATCCAGGCGATGTGACTCCGCTTGAAGACGTGTTGCTGGCAATTGCAGAAGCCGATGTCATTGTCATTGGGCCGGGGTCGGTTTACACGAGCGTTATTCCACCGCTGCTTGTGCCCGGCGTGGCAGAGGCAATCGTTGAGTCTCCTGCAATCAAGGTATACGTTTGCAATGTCATGACGCAGCCCGGCGAGAGTGATCACATGACCGCGAGCGAGCATGTGCATGCCATCGAAGGCAATGTCGGTAAGCGAGTTTTCGATTACGTGCTGGTGAATAAGGCAAGCCCTGGCCAATACTTGCTTGAGCGGTACGCAAAGTCTGGCCAGGAGTTTGTCGAACCGGATGTCGAGCGAATTCGCGCCATGGGACTAAAAGCGGTTGCAGCAAATTTGATTTCAGAAACCGACGTGGTTCGTCACGATCCGATGCGCATCGCTGAAGCGATCATGAGGCTTGCGAAGTGAGCAAAGGCGCGCTCGTCATCTTGTCAGGACCAAGCGGAGTTGGCAAAGACACCGTCATTGAAGCGTGGAAGCAGATTCGCCCAAACGTTGTTCGAGTGGTCGCGTACACGACGAGGCAGCCTCGAAAAGGAGAGATCGACGGAATCGACTATCGCTTCGTGCCCGAAGACGAGTTTCGAACAATGGCAGATTCGGGAAAGTTCTTGGAGTGGAAGGAAGTGCATGGCAACTTCTATGCGACCCCTTTGAATGACATGCAGGCACTACTAGACGACGAAAAGATTGCGATCCTGAAAATCGATGTTCAAGGTGCTATCACTGCAATGGAAAAACGATCAGACGCCATTTCTATTTTTTTGTTACCGCCATCTTGGGAAGAACTTGAGAGAAGAATCCGAGGCCGAAAGACTGATAGTGAGGAAGTTATAAAGATTCGCCTTGAGAATGCCGAGCGGGAGATGGCTTTCGCAGACAAGTATCAGCACCAAGTAGTCAATGACGATCTGAACAAGTGTGTGGAAGAGATCGATCGGATTGTGGTGTCCGGACGATGAAGTCGGTTGTCGTTTTGGGAGTAACGGGCAGCGTTGCTGCTTACCGTGCTTGCGATGTGGCGCGCGAGTTGATGAGAAATGGCTTCGAAGTGCGCGCTTGCCTCTCTCGATCTGCTGCCGAATTTGTGACGCCAGCGCTCTTCGAAGCGCTTACCGGAAAGCCCGTTCTCACTGACGTTTTCGATGAGCCAGTCAAAGGCCGCATGGCGCATATCGACTGGGCAAGAGACGCACGAGTTTTGTTGGTGTGCCCCGCAACGGCGAACGCGATCGCGGTTTTGGCGAGCGGAGCGTCGGAAGATATGTTTACAACCATTGCTCAAGCATCGCGTGCGCCAATGATCATGGCTCCTGCGATGAATCCAGACATGTATTCTTCCATTCCAAATCAAGAGAATCTCGCCAAGCTTAGAGATCGTGGTGCAGTCGTTGTCGAGCCGCTTGAGGGCGAAGTGGCGTGTGGAGAGCAAGGCCAGGGCAAGCTTGCATCGGTTGGTGCGATTGTCGCCGCGGTTCTTGAAGCCGGCTATAGAAGCAACTTAATGGCAGGAAGGCGAATCGTCATTACTGCAGGACCCACAAGAGAATTGATCGATCCTGTTCGCTTTATTTCGAATCGTTCGAGCGGCAAAATGGGTTATGAGCTTGCTCGCGCTGCGCTCCAGATGGGAGCGAGCGTCGCGCTCATAAGTGGCCCAGTCGCACTTACTGCCCCTGCTGGTGCAGAATTGGTCAGAGTCACAAGCGCGCAAGAGATGAAAGATGCGGTTCTCACTGCGATTCAGAATGCTGACTTGCTAATTGGGGCCGCTGCCGTCGCCGATTATCGAGCAGTAGCGGTTGCTCCGGAGAAGATAAAGAAAAGTGGCGACATGCAGCTGAGACTAATCGAGAATCCAGATATTCTTTCGGAAAGTCATCGTGCAAGACCCGAATTGCCAATTGTTGGATTTGCGGCAGAAACGACAGATCATGAAAGAGGCGCGAAAGATAAAATCGACAAGAAGGGTTTGTTTGCAATTGCAATGAACGACGTTTCTCGCCGTGATATCGGATTCGATGCGAATGAGAACGAACTTGTTTTGTATTTCGCCGATGGCGAAGTGACTTTGATCCAGAAGTCTTCGAAGTTCAATGTGGCCGTTGCAATGCTCGAGCGAATTGCAACGAGGCTCAGCTGGTAGGCCCGACGCCCATCTTGTCATCGAAGTAGGCCGCTATTCGCTCCATAAGATCGGGAAGACTCTCATGCCTCAACGTCAGTCCGTGATCGTCCCTTGGGTAGATCATCAGGTCAAAGTATTTGCCGTTCTCGATCAGTTTCTGGATGACCCAAACTGTGTCTTGGAACAATACATTATCGTCCTGCATTCCGGCGACAAGCAGCAGGTTTCCTTGCAATTTATCGATATGAGACAACGGAGAAGTCTTTTTATAGACTTCTTGGTTTTCGTCTGGAAGCCCAAGGCGTTGAGATGTGTACCATTCATAGTAGTTTTTCCACTCAGTGACGGACTTCCAGGCGATGCCGGTATGAAAGACTCCAGGATGTCGGGACATAGCCATCAGGGTCAAAAACCCGCCATAGCTTCCGCCCCAGATTCCGACACGCTCTGGATCCACGTAGGGCTGCTTGCAAAAGAAATCAGCTGCATCCGCTAATTCGTCGCTATCAATGATTCCAAGCGAATTGTGATAGCCAAAGAAAAAGTCTCTTCCATAACCGATGCTTGCACTTAGGTCGATGCCTACGACAATGTATCGCAACTCGTTTGCCATAAACACATCAAGCGGGTGATACCGGCTGAATTGATTCTTCGCCTGTCCAGCATAGACGCAACTAAATACGACGGGATACCTTTTGCTCGAGTCGAACGATGCTGGCTTAATCGTTCTAGCAATCACAGATCTGTTGTTGCGGACAGGCACTGGGTGTGTTTCAACGATTACGGTCTCAAGTTCTCTTCTTATGCTCTCGCCACAACTCACGATTGTCTGCATCTTGGGACCGTCGACGCGAAGGAGATGCGGTGGAGCGCAAGCAGCAGAATGGACCAAGGCGAGCGATTCGCCGTCTTCATTGGGAAACACCCGAAAGCATCCGCTTCGTATTGCCATTTCTTCAGGCTCCTGGCCAGGCCGAAGCCGAAAGACTGCGCGATCGATGGGCGTTTTTGCATAAGCCGTGAAGAAAAGCTCGTTCGTTCGCAATGGAGAGCTGAAGTCATCGATGTCAAACTTTTCTTTCGTTACCGCACTAGCTCCGCCGCCATCGATCGGAACTTCCCAAATCTGATTCCATCCGGATCGAAACGATAGAAATCTGACAAAGTTTGAACATGAAGAAACGGCAATGCCGTGGAATGGGAACCATGGTTCCGAGAATTCCTCATAAATCGTTGTGATGTCTCCAGTCGGCGTCATCTTTCGCAGATGGAACGTTCTGTGGTCGCGCGAGGCGATTGCGAATACTGCACCGTTCGAATTGGGAAGCCACTCTATCGCATACGGCCAGAACGTTTCGCCATCGTCGTACTCTTGCAGCTCGCACTTTGCAGCGACTCGCGCTTCTGCAATCCCGAAGTGTCTCTTTGGCGGTTCGGTGCCAACGTTGTGCCTACGACTTTCTTTGATGCACACTTCTTTTTGCGGCATGTAGTCAGGCATCCGAGCTTTCAGAACTTCGGATTCATCCTCGACGAAAAGCGCGACAAAGTTGCCGTCGGGGCTTGGCGAAAAATCTCGCACTTTCCGGTCCGGCTTTGTGAACGAAGTCAGCCGCAGGATTGCCCCATCTCGAATGACCATCACGTTTCCTTCACAGAGAAAGAAGATCGATGAGGACCTTCTGGGAATTCGCAACGAAGAGGCTGCCTGACCAGACCAAATAATCTCACTATTGCTCTCAAGCGGCAAAAGGTGCACACGGGCGCGCGCAATTGCGACGATTGCGCTACCGTCAGGCAGCCATGCAAGTTCTGTGAATCCGGCGGCCATCCGCTCGGCGTAGCTAAGTTCATCTTCTTCCCGCTCATCGTCCTCCAGAATTACCGGAGGTGAGAGCTCGGGTGAGGTGACCTTTTTTAGGGAGCCGTCGGCGTCGCTGACGAATACGTCCTTCCAAAGGCCGCCCTCTTCGTTCCACAGGAAGGCGAGTCTCATTCCATCTGGCGACCACTTGACCGAAGTCGGCTCGACTCCGTATGCCAGAGGCTGCGAATAGGTATCTCGAAGGAAAGGAGAACTCATGAAGCCGGGTTTGCGATTGTCTCGACCCACTTCCCAATTTTCCCCTACAGCACGACTTGAAAAAACGCAATAATGTTGATATAATAGGCCAAACACATGGATGCGAAGGTTGCCTGCGGGCGGAGTTCGAGGTTAGATGCGCTGGGCGGAGCGCTCTCGATTGTTTGCGCGATCCATTGCCTGGTGGTGCCGATCGCTTTGCCATTCTTAGCCACCATTGTAGGGAACATCTGGTTCGAGGGCGGGATGATGATTGGCGCGATCGTCTTGGGGACTCTCGCGCTTTCCCACGGATTTAGGTGGCATGGCTTTCGATGGCCCATGTGGGCGTTCGGGCTTGGAATTTCCTCGCTCATTGTCGGGAACTGGGTGCTGACTGGCGGTGAGCCACTATGTTGCGGAATCAAAGACGGCCACGCTCACGATGCTCCGCTGGCTTCATATTTCCTGGTCGCGATCGGGGGAGCAATGATTTTATCTTCGCACGTCATGAACTTCGTTTTCGAGCGGCGCGCGAAGCGAATCGGTTAGCGGGCTCGAAGGCGGAAGTCGGCGTATACAGGCAAGTGGTCTGATGCGAGCGTGCCTTTGTCGTCGTATCGAACGAATCCGCTATCGCCCCTTCTGACTTGAGGCGGTCTTCCTCTCAGTACATCTGCGCCCGCGTAGACCCCTGCGGTTCCCGCGTAAATTTGAAACAGTTTCGGGCTGACGAGTATCTGATCGAACATGATCTCCCGAACTTTCACATCATCCGGAAATCGATAGTCGATTCCGCGAAGCCTGTCGTTCTCTCTTCTTGCTCCTTCTGCTCGAGCGATCATGTCGGACCCTCGGAATCGATCTCTGAGCTCGAGCGTAACATAGTCCTTTGCCCATAACGGTTCCGTGATGTTGTGCATGAACGGATCACTTGTAGGTTCCATTCCTGCTTTTGCTCGCAGATCGCCAGACTCAAGAATGTTGACGCTCTCGTCATCCGGTGTGTCGTTGAAGTCACCGAGCGCAACGACGAACGGCTCATTCTTTCCTCGAATGTAAGCGGCCAACAGCGCACACGCAAAAATGCGACGCTGATCTGTGTTCAGTCTGCCTCCGCTTCGACTTTTGAAGTGAACGACATAGAAAGAGACTCGCTCTCCGGAAGGGGTGGCGACGACTGCACGAAGTAAATCGCGCTTGCCAGGAAACGCGTCGTCGAGATTCCTTCCTTCGAACACAAGTTCGACGCTTTCGATCTTTAGTGGCTTACGCACTACGATTGCCGTTTCTTGAGGTTCGGATGGATCGTCGGCAATTCCGATTTCCCAGTTCGAGTCAAATAATTGTTCCAAAGCTTTTCTGCTGGCGATCTCTTGAAGTCCGTAAACATCGGCGTCAACGCGATTTAACACGGATTTTATATTTGCGATGCGTTCCGGGTGCGCGTCCTCTCCAAACCAAGCGATGTTCCAAGTCGCGATTCTAAGTCCGACCTTTGTTAATGGATCGCCTTGCACTCCGCACGTCGTGCGAATGAGCAGAAAAACTCCGATAGCCGCTATGAGCGGGATCAAAGAAATTGAGAGCGGCCTGAACCTCATGCTCAAACTTTACCCACGCATCGGAGCCAATCTCTGTGATATTTCCTTGATATGCGCCGGCGTCGTGCCGCAACATCCGCCTACGATGGTGGATCCGAGTGAAAGCAGCTTTTCGATGTGCTCAGCAAACTGAAATGGCGCAAGTTCCCTGTCAAATCGCCATCCGACTCGATCGTCCGGAGTGCCGTTGTTTGCATAGCCGCCATACGGCATCTGCGAGTACGGCGCGATCGATTCAATCGCTCTCTCGATGATCGCTGGCGGTGCGCAGTTAACAAGAAAAGCGCTCGCGCCTTCACCTTCAGCGACTCGAAGCGCTTCTCGCACAGTCTCTCCGCTAAGCATCGTTTGTGGATCGCGATTCGAAGGATTGACGCTCACAAAGAACTCAGAGTCAAGCTTTTGAGCTGCGCGGATTGCAGAGCGGGCCTCGGTCAAGTTGTTCATGGTTTCGATGAGAAGAAGTTCGCAGCCTTCATCAAGCAGCCATTCAGCAATTTCAAGAAATTCATCGAGTGCGTTTCCTGGGGACAGATCAGGGCGGTAGCAATCTTCTAAAGGTGAAATCGATCCCGCGACAAGTTGTTTGCCATCCGCTGCATCTTTCGCGAGTCGCACTGCAAGCCGAGAAAGCGATTCCGCTTTGTCGCCTAATCCACCTTTCTCCAATGACTGCCTGTGGGTGCGAAACGTGTTCGTCGTAATGACGTCGGCGCCGGCATTGCAATACTCACGATGGATTGAGAAGACCAGATGGGGATTATCGATGAGTGGCAACGCGGACCACAACGGCAATTCGACTCGCGCACCCTTGCGTTGCAGCTCGGTGCCCATCGCGCCATCGAGAATGGTTACTCTTCTTGGTTCGTCTGACGTCATCGGATGCCGAGGAGGCTACCCGTAACGTTCGATCAAGGTTCCGCTTTGTTCGTTTCGTGCAAAGGGGTTGCGGCGCTTTCGGAATGTGGCGATTCGCCCGATTTCCTCGGCAGCATCCCGAGTTGATCGCTCCATGAGAGAAAGCAAAGATGCCTCAGCTCGCTGGACATCTTCCAATATCGTCTTTGCTGGTTCGATGTCCGCTTCGCGCTCAAGCTGCGTTAGGAGTTGCTCGCGCCTTCTCAGCAACTGACCAGCGGTCTCCCAGTCACCAGAAGCAACGCTTGACTCAGCGCTCAATGTGGTTATCAGCAGGCATTCGGCCAACTCAACGCATCGATTAGGCTGCACGTTCTTCCTCCTCGCTTGTGCTCGCTGCAATCTGCCGCCAAGCTTCTCGCAACTCAATGAGAACGCTGACCGCTCCATCGACCAGGTCGGGATTGTCGTCGATGTTTGCGGCAACGAGTTGGTTGTTGCAATAGGTGTATAGGCCGAGCAGGTTCTGGGAAATCTCTCCGCCCTTCTCCATATCGAGGCTGCACATCAGTTCGGTGATGATCCGTTGCGCCTTGGTCAGGTGGTCGTTTTGTATCTCGTAGCGCTCGGCGATGATGGCCTGCTTGCCGATCTCGCAATGCCGGATCGCGGCGTCATAGAGCATGATCACCAACTGAACCGGGCTTGCAGACGTCACCGTCTGCTTTCTATATTCGTCGATCCCTCTCGCGCCTATTTTTGACACCTCGATTCGGGGCGCGCCTCGTTCCGGCAACGGCGAACTTGATCGCCACTAGCCAAGACAGCGCTCCCTCCAGACATATTGTCGGCTTCGGCCCGGCAGATTTGGAACTTGCGGGAGCAGCCGGATCGCCCGGTGAGCCTCGGTGACTCGCTTGCACTGGCTTGACAAGCTCTCTCTCTATCAAAATGGCTCCGGTAGGAAGCGTGCTTGTCCAGCGAACGAGGAGCGGTGGTAGACCACGGAGCTGGGTCCGTGCGACACAATTTGGAAACCGAACCACCGTTCGCTTCCGGAGTTCGTTGCGGGAGCTTGCCGCAATTGATTGGACCAGATTGCAGTCAGTGGATTAGGTTTCGATCGGCACCATTTGGGCGAGAATGTCTCTGGCGTCGATCGGATTCTCCACAATTTCGTCCTTGTGAATCTTTCCATCGCGAAACCTGATGATTCGTTTACAGTGCTCGGCGACATCTTCTTCGTGAGTGACCATAATGACCGTGCGCCCTTCGCGGTTCAATTCTTGAAAGAGTGCCAAAATTTCTTCGCCGGTACGCGAGTCGAGGTTCCCTGTTGGCTCGTCGGCGAGAATGAGAAGCGGATCGTTGACGATCGCTCGTGCTATCGCCACGCGCTGTTGCTGGCCGCCTGAAAGTTCGTTGGGCTTGTGATCCATTCTTTGCGCCAACCCGACTCTGTCGAGTGCAGCTTTCGCCTTTCCGGTTCTGTCCTTCGCTCCGGCATATACCATCGGCAACTCGACATTCTTGAGAGCGCTGGTTCTCGGCAAGAGATTGAAGGTTTGAAACACGAATCCGATTTGCTTGTTACGGATCTCTGCGAGCTGGTTCTCGCTGAGCGTATTGACTTGGATGCCATTGAGCAAGTACTCGCCGCTCGTCGGTCTGTCCAAGCACCCGAGCACGTTCATAAACGTCGACTTGCCAGAACCCGATGGGCCCATGATCGCTACGAACTCTCCGGGATAGATCGTCGCATCGACGCCCCTCAGCGCATGGACGATGACTGAGCCCATGACATAGTCTTTGCAAATTTGGCGCGTTTCGATGACCGGGGTTTGACTCATCGGTCTTCTCCCGGGACCGGCGAGCCCATCACGAGCTTAAGTTGCACTTCAGAAATCAGATAGTCGTAGACTGCCTGAACGTAGTTTGTTTCAGCGATCACCAGCGCCGACCTTGCGTTCGTTACTTCCAAGATCGTTCCGGCACCGACCGCTTGGCTCTCTGTCGCTGCTTTGTAGTTCAGTTCTGCAGCCTTCAGCGCCGCTTCACTTGCCGCGAGTCTTTCGTGGTTTTGTTCCCAGCTCAAAAAGACTGCTTCGATCTCGCTTCGCACATTGCGCTCTTGCTGCTGCAATCGAAAGTTGCCCGCTTCTAAACTCAAGCGCGACTGACGCACTCGTTCTCGCGATAGTCCGCCATCGAACAATGGAAAGGAAACCAAGAACGTGAGTGAGCGGCCATAGGTGTCGCCTGGCTCCCAGTTTTTTGAATAGGAAAGCGACAGCGTCCAATCGATTGATGCGTTTTGCTCGGCGGTCAGTAAACTGTATCGTCCTGCTGCCTGTCTCTTCTTCGATTCTTGCAAATCGGGACGCCATGCGAGGCCAGTCTCGATCGCTTCCGCCATTGTGATGTCAGCGACGGTCGGTTCAAAGGTTTCGGGAGCTTCGAGTTCAGCAAGCGGTTGATCCCCAGGCCAACCAATGATCGCTTTTAGCGAGGCGCTGCTCGTGCTAACTTGATTGCGGCGCGTTATTTGATTCACGATCGCATTCGCGTAATCCGCTTCTGCCTGTAGGATTTCTTTGGCGGCAAGGTCGCCGAGTTCGACACGCTTCTTGATGCTGTCGAGAATCTGTTTAGTGCGTTCCACTTCGGCGTCTGCAACGCTAAGAAGCTCCGTTGCGCGCAGCACGTCGTAGTACTGTTGAATGACTGAAAACAGCGTTTGCCTAAGAGTCCAGAGTGCCGACAGCTCGGACGCGTCCGCAAGGTTTCTTGCCCTCGCCAAATTGTACTGTCGCTGCCCGCCGTCGAGCAGAAGCCATCGGGCGTCCACGGAGAGGTCATCGAACGAGAACCCGGACGTTCTGCGAGCAAAACCTGTCCCGTCGTCCCCTTCGAACCAACTGTACGAAGGCGTGATCGTAGGAAAGTAGGCGGCCCTCGCTTCCACGACCGCGGAGCGTGCGGCTTCATAGTCCTTGAACGCCGCTGCGACAACGCCGTTGTTTCGCTTCGCAAGCTCGATTGCGTCGGCGAGCGACAGTGTTTGGGCGACCGCCGTCGAAGCGACCGTAGTCAAGACCGCAGACGTTATGATTCGGATGGAGTGAAACATGTCCCTTATTGGGTGCATACCCGTTTCCGGATGGATGTTGCCGGGATTTGGGGCCGAAGCCCCGGAAGAATACGAAAGCGGCTCGGGTTTCGTTTCCGCAAGATCACTCCGCGACCTTCAGCACTGAAAGGAAAGCTTCCTGCGGGACCTCGATCGCGCCGATGTTCTTCATGCGTCTTTTGCCCTCTTTCTGCTTTTCGAGGAGCTTTCGCTTTCGCGTGATGTCGCCACCGTAGCATTTCGCGGTGACATCTTTGCGGAATGGCTTGATGGTTTCCGCCGCGATCACTTTCGCACCAATTGCCGCTTGGATCCGGACTTCATATTGTTGTCTCGGCACAACCTTGCGCAACTGCTCAGCGATTGCGCGGCCGCGCACGTAAGCTTCGTCTTTGTGAACGATGAACGACAGCGCGTCCACTTTGTCGCCGTTCAGCATCACGTCCACTTTCACCAAGTCCGCGCGGATGTAGTCGGAGAAATCGTAGTCAAAGCTTGCGTAGCCTCGCGTTTGAGATTTAAGCTTGTCGTAAAAGTCGAGAAGAATTTCAGATAGCGGAAGCGTATAGTAGAGAATAACGCGCGTGGGAGACGGATATTCCATCTTTCCAAAGATGCCACGGCGTGTCTTGCATAAGTTCATGACTGTTCCGACGTACTCTTGCGGAACCATAATCGTCGCTTTGACTGCGGGCTCTTCGATGTGAGCGATCTGCTGGGGAGGGGGGAATCGACTCGGATTCGCGATCTGCTCCATCGTTCCATCCGTTTTGAATATCACGTAGTTCACGCTCGGACTCGTTAAGATCAATTCCAAACCGAATTCGCGTTCGAGTCGTTCTCTTGCTATGTCCATGTGCAAAAGCCCCAGGAAGCCGCAACGAAATCCAAACCCGAGTGCATCTGAAGTCTCCGGCTCAAAAGTAAGCGCGGCATCGTTCAGTTGCAACCGTTCGATGGCGTCACGAAGCTCTTGATACTGATCGCCGTTCGTTGGGTAGAGGCCGCAAAACACCATCGGCTTCGCCTTGCGGTATCCCATCAGCGGTTCGGTCGCTGGGTTCTCTGCGCTCGTGACCGTGTCACCGACACCTGCATCGCCAATTTCTTTCATGCCAGCCGTGAAGAATCCGACTTCGCCGGTGCTGAGTTCATCGAGCGGCATGGGTTCAGGAGCGAAGTAGCCGATTGAATCGACATCGAATGTCGATCCGGTCGACATCATTTGGATTACTTGGCCTTTGCGGATGTGCCCGTCTACGACGCGCACGTAAGCGACGACTCCGCGATACGGATCGAAGTGCGAATCGAAGATGAGAGCCCGCAACGGGTTGTCTCGGTCAGGCAATGTCCCTTCTTCGAAAACGCCTCGTTTCGGAAGCGACGGAGGGGGGATCAATTTGACGATGGCTTCCAAAAGTTCAGGTACTCCCTCACCGGTTTTCGCACTGACAAGTATTGCGTCCGAAGCGTCGATTGCGAGGGCGGATTCGATTTCCTCTTTCGCACGCGCGACATCGGCATGCGGCAAGTCGATCTTATTGATGACCGGAACGATTTCCAATCCTTGAGTCATCGCCATCGATGCGTTGGCGATGGTTTGCGCTTCCACCCCTTGTGTCGCATCGACAACCAAGAGCGCGCCCTCACAAGCGGCGAGCGATCGCGACACTTCGTAAGTGAAATCCACGTGACCCGGCGTGTCGATCAGGTTGAACTCGTACTCTTTGCCGTCGCTTGCGCGGTAGCTCAATCGAACCGCCGTCATCTTGATCGTGATGCCGCGCTCGCGCTCGAGGTCCATGCTGTCGAGCATTTGCTCCTTTGCTTCGCCCCGAATCGCGCCGGTTATCTCGAGGATTCGGTCCGCAAGCGTCGATTTGCCGTGGTCGATGTGCGCCACGATACAGAAGTTGCGGATCAGCGATTGGTCCATGTTTAGAAATCGAATCGGCGGACGCCGATTGGCGTCAATCGCGGGTCGCCGATGAGCCTACGTCCTAACTCCTGCCGTTCGGTCCCAAGTCTTGACCGCGCTGACGCTTTGGCGCCTTCGATCGAGCGCTTGCTCGATCTTGATTGTCAAAAGCTCGTAGACATCGACACCTGGGATGTTCTTTTCAATGTAGTCGAACGCCCCACGCTTCATGCACTCGACGGCATTCTTGACGTTTCCGTAGGCGGTCATGACGATGACTTCCGCAAAAACATCCCTGCCGAACGCGGCTTGGAGAATCTGGACGCCTGCCTCGGGGTCTTCCATACTCATGTCGGTGACGATTACATCGTAAGGCTGCTCTGCCGTTTCGATGCGCTCAATCCCCGCCTGGGCGCTGTCCGCGGTGTCCACTTCGAAGCCTTGGCGTTCGAGGCGGCGCTTGACGGCAATCCGGACGTCTTCTTCGTCATCGACGATGAGGAGGCGATATGGTGCAGGCATTTTTTTGAGAGGGACCGGTGGGAATTATAGCTGTTTGAGAAGTACGGGTTTTTGATGACGTGTATAGGTTGTGGGCGATTCTGTGGTAAAAGTGCTCGCGACATGTGCACGCCCGCTAGCGGCCTCGTAGCACACTTTCATCCTCTTCGGTCCGAGGGGGTACCGGATGTCCTACCTGGCGCAGATGCCGGCGACCTGGGTCGTGGCACACGAGGTGCAAAGACCGCCCGGATTGCTCAATGAGATCCATCGCATCATCTCGGAGCGGGGTTCGGACCACAAGTTCGCTCTGATCGGCTTAGGCGCGGGGCTTGCGCGATCCGCTGGAAGCCAACTTGATTCCGAAGGCGTTCGGGGTCTACCGCGGCGATCGAGAATTACTCGATGGCGCGTTCCGTGTGCTTCCGGTCATGCAGTTTGTTAAGGCGCTCCAAAGCAAGGACGTGCTGGGGTAGCGACGTAAACTACTCCGCCTTCCAGCTCTTCCAATAGGAGTCGTCTTCGAGAGCTACGGCTTCTTTCGTTAGCATAAGCGGATAAAACGTGTCCATCATGACCGCAAGTTCTTCCGTTTTCGTTGCGCCGAGCGACGCTTCTGCAATTCCCGGTTGGGGTCCGTGCGGAATGCCCAGCGGATGCAAAGTAATCGAGCCTTCTTCGATTCCCTTGCGCGATCCGAAATTGCCGTTCACGTAATAAAGCACTTCGTCGCTGTCAATGTTCGAGTGAACATAGGGAACAGGGATCGCTTCAGGGTGATAGTCGAGCATTCGAGGGCAGAACGAACAGACGACGTAATTGTGTGCCTCGAACGTTTGATGGATCGGGGGGGGCATATGCACTTTGCCTGTAATGGGCATGAAGTCATTGATGTTGAATGTCCACGGATACACGAATCCATCCCAGCCGACGACGTCGAAAGGATGATAATCATAGTGGTACTCGGTCAGATCTCCTCTTGCACGAACGAGCACGCGAAAATCGCCCTTTTCATCATAAGTCTTCAACTCCCTCGGCGGATGGATGTCGCGCTCGCAATACGGCGCGTGTTCGAGGAGCTGTCCGTAATTGTTGCGATATCGCTTCGGGATTTCGATATGCCCCGCCGACTGCAAGACGATCATGCGTTGCGGCGTTTCGTCCATTCGAATCTTATAAATCGTTCCTCTCGGCACGACAATGTAGTCGCCCGGCTTGTAAGGCACGTCGCCATACATCGACTCAAGAACGCCGCTGCCGTCATGCATGAAGTAAAGCTCATCGCCGTCAGCGTTTTTGAAAAAGTAATCCATTTGTTCGGCGGGATAAATTTGATGCCAAATGACGTCGCTGTTGCCCATCAAAGCGATTCGCCCGCTGATCGGATCCCCGCAGGGCTTCAGCAACCGGGTCTTTAGATGGCGATGGCGAAGCGGCTCGTGAGCCAGGAATTCCGGAGCGACTCGGCCCTTCGGCTCCCAGCCGGCGACTCGCGTCGGCATGTTGATGTGGTAGGCGATGCTTTGCATGCCGGAAAAGCCGTGAACTCCCAGAAGTTGCTCTGAGTAGAGGCCACCGTCTGGCTTGCGGAAGGCTGTGTGGCGCTTGCCGGGGACTTTTCCAAGTTGAACGTAGCGAGGCATTTCTTAGGCTCCTTTGACCTCAAGATTATATCGCAGGGGCACAATTCGCTAGGATTCTTAACCAATACCTTATGATCTTGAAGGACTTTTGCCTCAAATCGACAGGATTCTTAATCCTTAGCTTTAGATTCTTGTGTACAATGTCCGCAACCCCTCACCCCGGAGGGTGGGAGGAAAAAGATGACAGCAACAATTCTAAAGAACGAGAGGAACCTGATCTTGGCCGCGACTCGCGGCAGCCGTGAAGCGTTCGACGCGATCGTCGAGCGAAACTACAGGGGCGTCTACGCCCACGCCCTGCGAATGCTGGGAAATGGCGACGACGCAGCCGATGCAACTCAGACGACGTTCGTCAAGGCGCACCGGTCGATGAAGGAGTTCGATACGACGCGGCCGATCCGACCGTGGCTGTACCGAATCTGCACAAACGTCTGCACCGACATCGTGCGCAGCAAGCACCGAGGGCACGACTCGCTGGATCAGCATGAGTACATGCTTGAAAGCGGCGAGCAGCCCGAGGATGCAGCAGTCCGAGGCGAACTCGCCGGAGTGATCCGCAAAGCGATCGCCAAGTTGCCTGAGCGGTATCGCCGGATCATTGTGATGCGGCACTACGAGATGATGGATGTCGAGGAGATCGCCGAAAGGGTCGGCGCTCCTGAAGGCACCATCAAGAGTTGGCTGTTTCGCGCGAGAGCGCTGTTGAAACGGGAATTGGCGGGCGTGGTCGAGCCTGCACCGGTTGCGGCATAACGCTCGCAATCCAAACTCGGACGGCGTCCCGATACCTGCCGGAACGCCGTCTTTGCTTTCGTAGGTGAGGGTTGTGATAGCAGAAACTTCAGAGAATCTCTCTGACTGCGCCCGACATAATCACGCTCGCAACGGCAAAGGAACGGCGAATGTCTTCCAAGCACACTTTCACGCGCCGCCCAACGTGCGGGTCGCCTTCGATCAGTTCGATGTAATAGCCGCCATCAGTCCACCCGACTGCTTTTTCGGAACCATTGAGCAAGCTTTGTCTTACGTTACATTCCACAACCTGCGCACGGCGAAAGCCCATTACTTCTTGATCGAACTCTTCGATGGTTCCCGTGCGAATGTGATACTCATCGTGCGGAAGCGCGGGATTAGACCGCACGTAGATCGCTCGACGGAGCAAGTGCTCGAGGTTTTCGACGTTTTCTCCGTCCGCTCCAATTAGCGATTCGCAAACAGCCGGACTGCATTCCACTAAGAACGCATTTCCTGGATCCGAAAGCTGTCTTCGCAAATCGCGTTCGACCCACAGCGAAACGGTGTCGTTGCTTGGAACGCGACCTTGTCCTGTGCATGTTGGACAAACCGTCGTCAGCGCTTCGGTGACTGATTCGTCGGTGCGTTTGCGCGTCAGTTCGACCAATCCGAGAGAACTGACTCTGCCAACTCGTGTGCGCGCTCGATCGCGCTTTAGAACGTTTTGAAAATGGGTGAGCAACTTTTTTCGATCGGCTGCACTCGCCATGTCGATGAAGTCCACGACGATGATTCCACCCATGTCACGTAGCCTGAGCTGCCTGCCAACTTCTTCAGCTGCTTCGAGATTCGCTTTCAAAATCGTGTCGGCGAGATTCGTCGAACCAACGTTCTTTCCGGTGTTGACGTCGATAGCAGTTATCGCTTCCATTTCGTCGAGAACGAGATATGCGCCGGATTTCAACCAAACTTTCTGCTTCAGTAGCTTTTCGAGATCGCGTTCGATGCCGTAGTGATCGAAGATCGGGGTTTCGCCGTCGTAGAGTTGAATTCTTCCGCGCATGGCAGGCATGACCATCTCCATGATCATGTGAACCTTCTCGAATTCGTCTGGATCGTCGATCACCATCCGGTTGATTTCGTCGCCGAGCATGTCGCGCACGGTGCGATACAAGAGAGTTTGATCGCGATAGATGCAAGCAGGCGCCTTGATCCTTCGCGCGTTCTCTTCGATCTTTTTCCAAGTGTGGACAAGGAACTGCGTGTCCGCTTTCAGATCGCGTTCGGTGCGCCCTTCACATTCGGTGCGCATGACCAAACCAAAACCTTTCGGCCGAATCTTGTCGCCGATTCGTTTGAGTCGGTCGCGTTCATCACGCCCATCGATTTTTCGACTGACACCGACATGGTTGCCTGTCGGCATCAACACGACATACCGACCTGGCAACGCAACGCGAGAAGAAACGCGCGCACCTTTTGTTCCGCGCGGCCCTTTGATCACTTGCACCATGATCTCT
Source organism: Fimbriimonadales bacterium (assembly GCA_026129745.1). Classification (GTDB taxonomy): domain Bacteria; phylum Armatimonadota; class Fimbriimonadia; order Fimbriimonadales; family ATM1; genus JAHCHL01. The sequence continues at coordinate 30,162 of JAHCHL010000015.1, forward strand.
TGGCCTGGCCGCAAAAGGTCCTTAATCTGTCTGCGTCTCAGTTCGGATCGCTTGATGCTTGCCGGACTGTCGCCGTTGCTGTCTTCTTCAGGAAGAATGTCCGCAACGTACAGAAACGCATTTCGCTCCAAGCCGATGTCCACGAATGCGGCATCCATGCCGGGGAGAACGTTCTGTACGATTCCTTTATAAATGCTGCCAACGACACGCTCCTCGCGCTCCACGCGCAATTCCATCAACTGGCCGTCTTCCACGACGGCGATGCGCGTTTCGCGAGGGGTGACGCTGACGATGATTTCTTTGTTCAAACCGTCACCCAATTGTTCCGGCTATCGGTGCGGGCCCCGCCGTTTGCGGGGACTTGGCGAATCAGTAGAAAAGCGTTGTGACCGCCCGATTCAAGGCCGGAGGTTATGTAGTTGTATCGGTGAGATGATACCCCTTTAGCCTGTGGCATCATCCGCAATCCATGCAAGTTCTGGTTCCGCGAGGCGAACTCGGGTGGGATGCCATCGTCCACCTATACGACGAAGACCGGGTCGTCGAGGCCTTCGAAGCGGCCAAAGTGGCTGGATTGGGTCCAACCGCTTCGATGGCGCAATGGTATCGAACACTCGAAGCGGAGGCAATCACGCGGGAGCGAGCAAGGATTCAGCCGCTCAACAGGCTTCTCGACTTTGAGTTCATTCCAGGGGAAGCCGACGGCCTCCAATCCAGCGTGCTTCATGCGGTTCAGCACGCTTCGGCCACACTCCTATACGAACCCGCAGTCTCGGCGCTCATTACAATCCTTGCCGAAGAGGCCGACGCGCCTTGGGCCACCCATCCCGGAGGGTACGCCAGTCCGAGGGTCCCGCACATCAAAGTCTGCATTCCCCACCGAGTGACCCGATCGCAAGAGGAGTTGCACAAGACAGTGGCCCACGAATTCGCTCACGTCATCACGATGCAGTACACCAAAGACGAGGCTCCGAGGTGGGTGGAAGAAGGGGTGTCCGTATACGTCGAAGACACGTTCGATCCGATCGACCGGGAGGACTTCGCATCCGGAAGGATCGATTGGCTCGACTGGGTAGAACTCGAATCGGAATTCGGGTTGCCTGATGACACACCGGAGGACCAGGACGCGCAGTGGCTCGCTTATCAGCAGTCCGGGTGGGTCATTCGAAGTTTGGTGGACAGGTATGGCAGGCCAAAGCTTGCCGAATTTCTAAAGCAGCATGGTGATGAGTCGTTCTGGCGCAACCTTGCCGCAGGGCTGCAGGGACAGACAAGGACTGACGAGGCGATGCGCCGGGTCTATGGGTTTACCGTCGATCACGCCTTTGCCGAAGCGCTCGAATACCTTCGGACGGCTTGAGCGACTCTGCTCGCCGCCTCTACAGCCTCGGTTAGACTGGTGTCCTTTCCGAACGTGAACCGCAGGGCCTCCTTGGCCTCGCTTTCGGGCCACCCCGCTGCGAGCAGAACGTGCGAAGGTTCGATGCTGCCGCTGCTGCAGGCCGCCCCGCTCCCCGCATCGACTCCGAGCAGATCGAGGTTGATTAGCATCGATTCCGCGTCAAGGCCAGAAAAACGAAGGTGCGAGTGGCCGGGCAGTCGGCTGGTGCATTGAGTGAAAACCGGACTAATTGAGGAAAGCCCCGCTTCGAATCGGTCTCTCGCCGCCGAGATTCGAGCAACCCTGTGTTCGTCGTTCATTGCAAGCCGAACGGCGGTTCCGAATCCCACGATCCCGGCGACGTTTTCGGTGCCTGCTCGCATTTCTCGCTCCTGTCCGCCACCGATGATCGTTGGTTGAGGCTTGATCCCGGCCCGAACGACGAGCGCGCCAATGCCCTTGGGTCCATAAAGCTTATGGGCCGAAATGGCGATCAGGTCAACGGGCGGCGTCGGAAGCAAGCCAAATGTCTGAACCGCGTCGCAAAAGTAGAGCGCTCCGTGCTCGCGGGCAATTGCCTGGATGCGCTCGACGTCGCTGATCGCGCCGGTTTCGTTGTTTGCGTGCATTGCGGCGACGAGAAGGACATCATCGCCAATGGCCTCTTCAACCGCACCGGGGGAAAGGCTCGCATCTCTTTCGACGGCCAGCAGCTCGACCCGATACCCGAACGATTCGAGAAGCGGCCTGGTGTGAATCACGCAATGGTGCTCCGCAGCAGAGATGAGGATACGGTTCCGTGCGCCGCCCCTATTCGCGAGTGCGGTCCCAATCACTGCCAAATTCGCCGCTTCAGTCCCAGAAGAAGTGAAAACGATCTCTCCCGACAGGCATCCGAGAGCCTCGGCCAAGGTGTCTCGAGCGTCGTCGATGGCCATCCGGGCTTCTCTTGCGCCCGCATAGAGGCTCGATGGGTTGTGAAATCGCTCCGCCAGCCACGGCAGCATCGCCTGCCTCACGACCGGGTCGATCGGCGTTGTTGCTGCGTGGTCGAGATAGATGCGGCTCACGCCTCGATTGTATTCGCGATGCAACGACCGACGCGCAAAACACGTCCCTTAGCGCGTGGGTTTACTCGAAGCGATCGTCCTCGGCATCGTCCAGGGCTTGACCGAATTTCTCCCAATCAGCAGCACGGCGCACGTTCGGATCGTCCCGGCTCTGCTTGGTTGGGAAGACCCCGGCGCTTCGTTCACGGCGGTCATTCAGCTGGGGACGCTTCTCGCCGTGTTGATTTATTTCCGGAGCGATCTCGCGCGAGCGTTTGTCGGTTGGTGTCGGTCATTTCGGGGAGGGGAGCATCTGAAATCTGCTGACGCGAAGCTCGGTTGGGCGGCATTCGTGGGAACGATTCCGGTCGCCGTCTGCGGATTCTTATTCAAGGATTGGATTCGTGAGGACTCGCGTTCGCTCTATATCATCGCGGGATCTTTGATCGGGCTTGCACTGCTCTTGGTTGTGGCAGAGTGGGTCGGCAAGCGAGTGCGTTCGGTGGATGATGCGAAACTCGCGGATGGGTGGGTAGTCGGGTTGTTTCAGGCGATCTCGCTGATTCCAGGAGCGTCGCGCTCCGGAAGCACGATTACGGGTGCGCTGTTCATGGGTTTCGACCGAGCTTCTGCAGCGAGGTTTAGCTTCATTCTGAGCACACCCGCGATTCTTGCGTCCGGGCTGTTCGAACTTTTCGATCAAAGGCGAGAAATTATGTCGATCGGTGCTTTGCCTGTTATCGTGAGCACACTATTCTCATTTATCTTCGGGTATGCGGCGATTGCATTCTTGATCAACTATTTGAAAACTCGCTCGACCTCGATCTTCATCGTCTATCGCCTCGCCCTCGGTGGCCTGCTGCTGTTTCTTTTGTGGAACGGGACGCTGACTCCGTAGCAATCCCAGCAACATTGCCTGCCCGCATTCCTGCTGACTGAGGAATATGCGGGGTGTATGTCGGGCGATCTTTACGACGGTCTCTTTCTAACGAATCCAACACGGGGTGATGGCTTTTACGAGGCGCTGCTTCCGAAGCCATACAGCCCGAACGGGCTTGACTATGTTCACGTCACGGAGTACTCGGTCGGAAGAGAGGCGGCGATCCAGACAGGGGGCGCGGCCGTGCCCGAACCGGGGACGATGATCGCCCTCGCCCTCGGCGGCGCTGTCTTTATCAGGCGTTTTCGCAAGCGAAAGGTGTGATACCACTTGCTTCGGGTTCGGCCGTCATTCGGCCATGGACTCGAGATAAGCTTCGTATTCTCTCCAGCTCAAGTATTCGACTTCCTTTCCAGGAATCGGATTCGCAACTGCCGAAATTCCGGAACCGTCCAATGCGATTCGATGTTCTCTAACTTTTGACAATAGGAAACGTAGTCGGTCCATACCAGTAAGCTTCAGCGCAGAAGGATCTTGAGCGTAAAACGCAGTTAAGAGCAGTGTTCGAATAAGTGGTGAAGCAACTGCGCCATCCTTTTTCTCATAAACGGTGACAACTATCGATAGTTCTTCTCCGCTGGGTCTTTTGAGAATCTGCTTCGCATGCACGGCGCCTGCTTCTTCAAAGTGGACGAAAGTAATTGGCCCATGACGCACATATCCTTGGATGCTAGGCAGAACGATGCTCGATAAGAAATTCTGCAATGACTCTTGCGTAATCTGACATTGATCCTTCTCTGAATTGTCGAGATATCTCATCAAGAGGCACGCATCGCCATCAAGGGCTGCAGTGATGACCCTGGTTGCGTGCTCCTCTAAAGTGGGTTTTCGCAACATCAATAGAGATGCAGCTACAATCACAACTAAGCAAACAGAAATGGCGAAAGCGGTCTTTTGTTTTCTCTTCACAGATCGAGATCCATCAGGTCATTTGGATGCAGCCAGTATCATCATCTCTGCAGCAGGCAAACTCTTCGGGTCCGACATGCGATGCGCTACGTGATTTTACTTTGCAAACACCATTTTCCCAACAGTCAACAGGACCAGAAGGCAACGGAACTCCATTGCACGGTGGGACGACCTGAGTTTCAGCAACTGTACTCAACAGCGCTACCAGTATCCCGATAAGTGTTGCCATAGCCACGACCTTTTTGAACTCTCTTGTCGTTTTCATGTGCTACTTTCCTCCTTCGTATGCGGTTCAAAAAGACAGTCTTACGAATCTGGTGGATCAGACCACCAAGTTAGAACGGCCCCGTTTCCAGAGCGAAATCTGTTGACGAGCTGACCGCTAAGCAAAACGGCCAAGCCTCGTTTGCTAAGAAACTGCGCAGTAAATCGTGTACCCTTTGGATTGCAATAGGGATCACAAAAGAGCACTGCATTGTCTCGGTACTCCATTAGATAGTGTTCAAGATTCGATCCACTGCCAGCAACTCTTGCCGGGTCATACCACGGCGGAGCATAAAAGACGTCACCGGCGATGCTGCCGCCCGGCCCTGTTTCGAAAATGGTCTGGTCAAAGCCGCAAGGGCTATGGACGACATTTCGGCCAAGTCCAAGATAAGTGTTCGTCCAATGCTCGAACGTAGGCAATCCCATTTGGGCCAACGTCCCAAAGTTTCCTCCTCCGTCCCAATTGCTTCGGTAGATTTCCACCGCCAAATGTAATTGTCTTAGATTGGAAGTCGCGACGTTGACTCTGCTTCTGTTCTTTGCTGCAAGAAAGACAGGCGTCAGCAACGCAGCGGTGATTGCAATGATCGCCAATGCGATAAGCGCTTCCAAGATCGTGAAACCGCGATACTTGTTCTTGTTCATTGTTGACCTGCCTTCTTGCCTTCGATGAAATCTGAAAAAGATTGCGAATGTTTTGGGACTTCGACCGCCACACCCTTCACGATCCGTGCAATTTGCGGAGGCCTTTGGGCGAACTCACTGGCGTATGGACTAAAGTCAATGTTGGCGATCAGACGAAGGTTCGGGATGCTCTTGACCTTTTGCTGAAACTCGGTCGATGGCTCAGCTGCAAGGATGACTACCGTCACGTCTTTGACTTCTTGCAGGACATCAAAGAACCATTTCGATCCGCAACAGTCGGCAGGAATGCTAACGAGCAAGTAGTCGGCTTCAATCTCGATCTTCTGACCAAACATGTCTACTTGCGGCAAAGCTATTTTTGAATCTATGATCTTCTCGTTCCATTGGTAATGCGGCTGGATGTTTCGAGGGTTTACGGTCAATGCTTGCCCCGAGATCTTGGGTGAAACTGCGCAAGACAAGAAGATCGCTGCCCCCACTACGAACACAATCCAAGCGATAACCGATCCGCTTTGGCGCCCTAGTTCTCCAGCGCCATTTTGTTCGGAAGTTAGTCGCATTCGAGGAATCATGCCAGTTCAGCTTCCTGAAGCCATAATAACACAACCACAGACAGGGTAGACGGCGACAAAAAAAACTAGTACAAATACCTGGAATGTGTGACTAATTGATCTTCTCTCCACGCCACTCCGGAATCGATACCCAGCATCGGGCAGGCTTGCTTGAAATGCGAAAGGTATAACGCTCATCCGTGACTCCGCGGGTTGGCGTCTTGGCTCTCCAGGGCGATTTTCAAAAACACTTAGACATGCTCGGCGCGATGGGCGTCGAGGCGGGCGCGGTTCGTTCGGTTGATCAACTAACCGAATGTGATCGGCTCATCATTCCAGGCGGCGAATCCACGACGCTCGAAATCCTATTGAAGTCGAGCGGTCTGGATGAAGCGATTCTCAGTCGAGCGAAAAAAGGCATGCCGATTTGGGGGACGTGTATGGGGATGATTCTGTTAGCGCGCGAAATCGAAGGCAGGAAACAGTTTTCGTTCGGCTTGCTCGATGCAGTGGTGCGGAGGAATGCGTTCGGAAGGCAAGTGTTTTCTTTTGAGGCGGATATAGATTTCAAGGGATTCGATTCGCCGTTTCATGCCGTGTTCATCCGCGCGCCGATCGTCGTGTCGTATGGATCGGAGGTGGAGGAATTGGCGGAATACGATGGCAAGACGGTCGCAGTCAGACAGGCAAAAATTCTCGGCACCGCGTTTCATCCGGAATTGACGGCCGACACGCGAGTGCATGAGTTGTTTTTGAAGATGTGACGTAGTCTCAGCCGCCGCGCCAAAAACGAATCAGCTCTTCTTCGTTTTCGATAGCGTCGCGTCCTGCCCGCTTGACTCGAAACCGAACATCAGGATGGGGATAGATCTGGTCGAGCGCGATAAGGGCTGCGACACGCACTTGCCGGTTTGGGTCGCTCAACTGCGCGACGAAAATGTCTTTGTTTTCTTCGGTTATGTAGTTTGAAGAAGCACGTATCGCGGCTGCTCGTGCAGCAGAGGTTCTCGCGTTGCGAATGATTCCCAAGAGTTTTGGAAACTCGCGTGATCGAAGTGGTATCTCGATCCAAACGGTTTCTTCCGGATCGTGCGTCGCATCGAAGTGGTCGAAAAACTCCCAGAACTTTTGGTAGCCGGGCTCGCCTGTGATGATGGCAGTCGTGGTTAGGATTAGTGACTTGCGTTCCGGATTCTCACCCCCGAGTTGCAGCAACCGTGGCTCAATCGTTGAGACGTAGAAACTTGCATATTCAGGAAAGATCTTGATTTGGGTTGGATGTCGTGGCGCAAAGTACCGAAGGGCCGAGACAAAAATGGGCTTAGGGTCGAAGGCGTATGCTTGTGCGAGCACTGCGGATGCCCTTTCATGTGGCGTTGTGCCAATAAGTGTGTAGTTGCCAACTGGCAGACTTGGTGCCTGCGATGGTGTTCCAAACTTCCATTGATCGCTTGACTCACTAACAAAGAATGTCCCTGCAGCTCCCGTTCCAATGAGCCGGTTGGGCCCGAAAGGACGATATAACGCAAGTAAGTACAGCGTATCTTTGCTGAACAGGTCAGGCCCGTAAGGTGTGGACCGACTCTCAAATGCCACGCCTGTAATCTGCTGGCCGATTTCTCCCTTTATAACGAGCTTCGGTCTAAAAACTTGCCGGTCTACCCTTCCATTACGAATTGTCTCGGTAAGGTTCCCATTTTCGTCCGCGCTTACCACATCTGCTTCATACTGACCTGCGTAACCGATGTACTCCGCGACGACAATAGCATCGGCGGTTTCGATTAATTTGTCTGGGTCGTGGTAAGGATAGACAGAGTTCGGAAATTGCGATGAGACGTTGAATATGAGAGTTGCAATGATCGGAAGCATGAGATTTCTCCTGGGGGCCCGTGTGAAATCGAGCCGTCGTCGTAGAAAATGAGTTCAAAAGAGACCAAGAAGATCGCCGGAACTGCGGATGTCGACGTAGCCTTTGTTCCTGCGTAGTATTCGTGATCGAGCGAAAACGGATTGCCATGAATTGGATTGTTCCAATACTCGACTAAGATGTAAAGCCAGTCGGGACCCATTACACCGTGCTGTCCGTAATCCCCAAAATCGTGGCTGCCGAATACGGAGTGCGTGAAAGGAATGTTTCCGGCTCGCCTCGTTACCCAGCGTTCGTCTTCCGTATTGACAACGAATCCCGATGGAACTCCCTCCGGCCATCGCTCTTGAACCCATACCCCTGGCATGCCTTGGCCCAGGGTATCAGTCAAGAGTAGGAAATCGACCCTCGCCTGGTAGTCCGGAAAATCGCCGAAGTCGAAAGGGATCGGTGGATCGCCGAGCGGCGTAAGCGAAGTTGGACGATGGGCGACAAAGCAGGCATACTTGATCCCATTAGTGTTTGGATTAAGGTGCGCATAGTAGTCTCCGCTTTTGTCTGTTATGTCACCTGCGGGGGGTGGATTCGGCAACGTTTCACCCGGCGAGTAAGCGTAGTTGGCGATAACTTGAAGCTCGCTGGTCGAATTGGGTTGCGCCGCAATGAGAGCCCATGTCGCGCTGGGCAGGCCCCTTGTTGCTCTCGGATCGACTTGGTTGTCCAGATCGCTGAGTTCGTTGTCCGGATTGAGGAACACACCTGGCGCGCTCAGCGAATACCAGATCTTGATTTCTGCGGGCTGAGTCCATAACGGCCTCGCCTTGAACACGTTGACGGGCTGCGTCTTGTCGTTCGGTCTGAAGTTCTTCTTGTCTCGATGGTCGAACGGGTTGTAGTCGAAGTCCGTGCAATACCATGGAAACTTAGCGTTAGGCGTTGGTGGGTCGAATCCAAAATTCGGATGTTTGGTAAACACCGACGCGGAAGCATCTTGGTGAGTTGTGACCACAAGCGGCCCACCATACACAAAGACACTCGCATGGAAAGTCTGATTGTAGTGCTCGGTTTCACCTTCTACGACACGTACGCGCAACGCCAAATCGAAGCGGCCGTTCTGTTCGTTATCCCTCGTGAACTTCATACACATGAAGTTCGGCTTGTGGTTGAGCGGCTGGGAAGTGCTTGCCGCCGAGAGTTGTAAGCCGCCTGGATTCGAGACGACGCTTCCGATCACATTCCACTCCGGCAGAACCGCTATCGGCGGGTCTGGCAAGCATATGACGCCCACGACCTTGTAGGCGTTACTCGATTCATCCCACTGAACCCCGCAAGCGCCGATGGCCGGGTTCTCCGACGAATCATTTTGCAAGGTCACGTCCACGTCCCGGTGAGGCTGCTCCGTTAATCCTCCGTGCGCGCTAACGGATTGGGCGAGCATCGCCCCCCCAGAGACATACAAAAGTACTCTAATCACCCGCATTTCTCAATAGTATACTATAAACTATCTGGGTCCAGTCAATTCGATTGCTCTATTCAATCTCGCGCTCATCCGTGACGAACCCAATAGCGACATGAGTTCAAACAAACCTGGCCCGAATGTCTTTCCGGTTAATGCGACGCGGGTCGGATGGATCGCCTGTGCGCGCTTTTCCAATCCCAATTGTTGCACCGCTTTGCCGATCAACGCATCGCAATCCTCGACCGAAATCGCATTGCGTCCAGAAAGCTCACTCAATAAGAACTCGTAAAGCGACTTCGCGTGCGGCTGGCCAAACCACTTTGCAGCGGCATCGGGATCGATCGAAACTTCATTGACGAAAAAGAACTCGCACGCTTCGCAAAAGTCGGAGAGCAGCTTCACGCGCTCCTGTTCCAACACCAGCGCGCGAGTAGCATACTCTCGGTCTTGCAATCCTTTTAAGAATGAACGATGGCATGGCTTTTTTATGTATTCTTCATCCTGCGAAGTTTCATGAAACGCCTTGACTGAGTCGTATAGCTCGTCAGGTGACAGGTTGCGCAGGTGCACGCCGTTCATCCATTGAAGTTTTGTGATGTCGAAAACGCCCGGCGAAGGTTGCAATCCGTGTAATGAAAATGCGTCTTGCATTTCCTCCAGCGACATCACTTCGCGATCGCCACCCGGTGACCACCCGATGAGCGCGATGTAATTCGCGACCGCCGCGCCGAGATATCCCTTCTCTCGATAATCCAAACAACGCGTGTCGCCATGTCGCTTGCTTAGTTTCGATCCGTCCGGCCCTTTGATCACGGGTACGTGAACGAAAATCGGCGGAGTCCATCCGAGCGCGTCATATAAGACGATGTGCTTCGGAGTCGAGGAAATCCACTCTTCACCGCGAATCACATGCGTGATCTCTTCGCGATGATCGTCGACGACGTTGGCAAGATGGTATGTCGGCCAGCCGTCTGCTTTCAAGAGCACTTGGTCGTCGATCAGCGCAGCATCGTATTCGACTCGACCGCGTATCGAATCGCTGAACGCGATCTTTCCATCGAGTGGCATTGCAAGTCGCACGACGAACGGCGTTCCTGCTGCAATCAGCGACTCGGCTTCCGATGGATCGCGCTCTCTGCATCTGCGGTTGTATCCGGTCGGTAGTTTGTTGATGCGCTGATACTCGCGCATTTTCTCAAGCTCTTCGGGTGTGCAAAAACAGCGGTACGCTTTTCCTTTCGCGATCAAGTCGTCGGCGATCTCGCGATAAGTCGACAGTCGCTCGCTTTGAAAGTACGGTGCGTGCGGGCCACCGACTTCCGGTCCTTCGTCCCATTCGATCCCCAGCCAGCGCAAGCTTTCTAAAATGTCTTCGAGTGCGCCCTCGACCGCACGCGCCCGATCTGTGTCTTCAATGCGAACGATGAACTTGCCGCCCTCTTTGCGCGCAAGCAAGAAGTTGAAGAGAGCGGTGCGAATGTTGCCAACGTGCGGACTTCCGGTCGGTGAGGGTGCGTAGCGAACGCGAACCATGAGCGTGCAATCCTACCCCGTTGCTCGCGCCTGCTGGAGCATCATGAATTCGTACAAGTTCTCGATGGTCAGCATTCCGACGATACGGTCACCATCCATCACCAGTATCGGGCTTCGATCTCCTTGTGAGAAAATCTGCATGGCGGCTTCCAAGGAATCGTACGGACTCAACTTGGAGAATTCGCGAAGCATGTGCCCTGCAACGTAATCATTTTCTCCACGCTGCGCCATTCCGCGGATGAGCGCTTCTCGCGTAAGGATTCCGTGCGGCACGTCTTCGTAGCAAACTGGAAAGTCTTGCTGTGAACCTTCAAGCAGCATTTGCGAAACTTCTGCGAGCGTTTGTCCGCCGCTGACTGTGCGGAATCGCGTCATCATTGCATCGGCGACACGGCGGCCTTCGATCAGCGATAGTCCCACTGCCGACTGCGCTTCTTGACCTGCGCCGAGAAAAACGAAGACAGCGATCAGTACAAGAATTAAGTTGCCGAAAAAAATTCCGAGTAATCCAAACAGTACGGCAAGTGACTGTCCAACCGCTGCGGCGATTTGCGTTGCTTTCGCCGGTTCCATCCGCATCGCGAGCAGCGAGCGAAACACGCGGCCGCCGTCCATAGGAAACGCAGGAACCATGTTGAACAGCGGCAAGATGACGTTGACGACGAAGATCCCTTCTAAAACCGAATGCTTCGTGAGCGGCACGAAGATGTGTGGCAATTCACCTTTCGTTAGAAACAAAACGAATCCAGCGACGAGCGCGATTACGACGTTGACGAGCGGCCCGGCAATCGCAATCCAGAACTCTTGCACCGGCTTGGGTCTTCCAGTTAGCATCGCGACGCCGCCTATTGGGTAAAGCGTGATGTCTCGCGTGCCAATTCCGAACTGTTTCGCAGTTAGCGCATGACCCAATTCGTGTAGGACGACACTAAGAAAAACGAAAGGAAGCAGCACCGCAAGTCTCATCCCTTCTGGAGATGATTGTGCGACGACGATTGCCCAAACGACAAGAAGCAAAAACGTGACGTGAATGCGAACTGGAATTCCAGAAACGCTTGCAATCCGAAAAGACCAAGGCGAGGCAGGAGGGTTCTGTTTGCTCATCTATTTTGAGAGAAAGATACCGATCTGGCTGTCGGCGACACGTTCTTCTCTACGCCCCCATTGTACGTTTCGCTTCGAATTGCCGACCCACTCCAGGCCTTCTGGGAACTGGTCGTTGCCGCCTCCATCGATGAACAGCCCCAATGCAAACGCCATCGCTCGGATACCTCCATCGGTTGGATTTACTCGGCCAAGTGTCGTTCCGTTTGCTTCATAGCGGTCATCGCCTGCGTAGTCGATGAAGATACCGATGCCATTTGCATTGCCTGCACCGAGCGAAAGGTTTGGCGCCTTGTAGTTGTCATCGCCGTTTCTGTCAATGAGATATCCGATGCCAAAGTCGTGCCCTGCGCCCTGCGCCATGTTCATTGTGGCCGTGTACCTGTCGTTGCCGGCAGCGTCTTCCAGGTATCCAATCGCAAAGTGCGCGCTTGCGCCTTGCACATACCAAACGCCGTGATACTCGTCGTTTCCGCTGATGTCAAAGATGGCTCCAATGCCTTGCCAGTATCCGACGCCTTGGCCAAACACGCCGCATCGGTATGTGTCGTTTCCACCGCCATCAAATAAAATTCCAATCCCCCCTCCCAAACTGTGTCCATCCGTATAATCTGCGCGCACACCGTACCCTGCGCCTTGCGCCATCGAAACGTTGTGTTCCGCAGATTGCGGAGATGGAAACTCGATGATCTCGTCATTCGCAATGTAGGTGTCATTGCCTTTCGAATCTGCAAGAATCCCGATGCCGCGCACCAATCCGCACCCTTGCACTTGGTTGAACCCTGAGTAGTAATCGTCTCCTGCCAAGTCGATGAGGAAGCCTGCGCCGCAATAAGCGAATCCTTGCGAATCGACATACGATTCGTATCCATCATCTCCTGCTTCGTCAAGCAGGACAGCGACTCCGAATCGCGCGCTTCCTTGCGATCTCTCCATAGAACGATACAGGTCGTCTCCTTGCAAGTCGATGAGAACAGCAACGCCGAAGTGTGCCGACGCTGGACCCAGAGTATTGCGTTGTGAGCGTGACTGCCTTTTGTCGATCGGCCCATCCAAGTCTGCTTGTTCAGAGATGTAAGTGTCTGTGCCCTGAGTGTCGATAATCGCGGAGAACCAACATGACGGTCTTCCGCGCGCGCCTCCGAGATAGATGTCGTCGCCGGATGTGTCGATGATTAGGAGGTGGTCCCCGCTTCCGTAAATGTCGCTCCTTCCACCCGAAAGAGTAACCCGCCCCCAAGAGGTGTCGACCTCGAACTTGTAGTTCTCTTGAAACCGCACATCTTTGACCCATTCGGACGCTGTTTTGCATGCCGCCAACAAGTCGGCGGCCGCCGTATACAGAAACCGAAGATCGGTGCCGCGCAGCAGTCGCAGCCTCTCAATGGTTCCGAACGGTCCGGCTGGCGAAGCCAAGTCAGATTGCATCGCCTGCTGGAGGTCGCCGACGCCAGCAAAAGCTGCGTCGTAATAGGGCTTTGAATCGATGGCTGCGAGCAAGATCAGCGCGGCGGCCTCACGAACCGCTTCCGGTACATCGCTCGTCGATGGAACGGCTGTCACCCCGATGCGACGGAGCGCGCTTTCAAGTGCGTCTGGCCGTTTGGCTTCAGCTTCCCATCTTGCGGTCATGCTTCCGAGCAAGTCCCTGCGAGTCGCGTCGCCAGTCCATGGCCGAGTGGACATGAGCAGTGCGGCCGGGTCGATGTGGGTCAAAGCGATTGAGTTTTTGATTGTTTCGAAGAGACGCAGTCCTCTCCATGGATCCGATTCGATTGTGCGAAAGGACGGCAAGGTGAATTCGTCGAAGCTATAGAGCCGAATGATGCCTTCGTCGAAGCCTGCTGTCTCTTTCGTTAAGCCCGCTAAGCTGAGTGCTTCGTCGATAACGTCTCCGAAGCACATCCCTGGAATCAGGCAAACAACGGCCATTACCGCGCTCTTGGTCTTCATGCTGGCATTTTGCCCCACATTTGGCCAGCTTCCCCTCGTCACCGAGCGACCGGAGCTCACGACAGATTATCGAGAGATCCCAAGGCCAAGTGATCCTGAGCAAACGATCACGATTCTCCGCTATCCGAGCCCAATTGTTACCGACAAGACAGAAAACAATACGGTCGACGTCGAGGTCCACTTGCCACGAACGGCGAGAACGCCAATGCCGATGGTCATCCTTTTGCACTACTGGGGCGCGACCGACTTAGGAGTCGAAAGGCGGTTTGCCCGCAACCTCAACGACAGAGGGTTTGCTGCGGCGATTCTCACGCTGCCATACCATTTGCAGCGGACGCCGGCAGGAATCAAGAGTGGGGACTACGCGATCAGGCCGGACGTAGAGTTCCTCCGAGAAACGATGACGCAATCGGTTTTCGACATCAAGCGACTGGTCGACTGGATCGAAGCGAGGCCGCAACAGTTCGACATCAATCGAATCGCCGTGGCAGGGATCAGTCTCGGCGCGGTGATCGGCGCGCTTGTTCTCGGAGTCGAGCCTCGTGTGACTGCGGGGGCATTCTTGCTTGGGGGCGTTGACTTGGCTGGACTCCTATGGAACAGCAGCATTACAATCAGCACTCGCAATGGCCTCCGCAGCCAGGGTTACAACGAAGAGCGGCTGAGGGAAGCGCTCGAATCGGTTGAGCCGTCTCGCTATCCGAGGCAATCCCTTGGTGAAAATGTGATCGTGATCGGAGCGCGATTCGACGACATTGTCCCGCGCGAGAATACGGAGCAACTAATCGATATGTTCGACGCGAAACAAGTCGTATGGCTGAATACCGGCCACTATGGCGGCGCGCTCGCCGAGCAACGGCTCTATCGCACGGTTGCAGACTTCTTCGAGTCTCGCTTTTTGGGGGCCGAGTTTGCTCAATCTCGTACTGTCGGACTGCCGACGCTTCGCATCGGTGTCCACTACAATACGGATTACAAGTTGACCGTCGCCGCAGGACTCGACATCTGGCGCGCTCCGAAGGGACAGGGATTTGTCAGTGCCATGATCACGCCTGAAGGCCCGATGGCCTTTGCGGGCGCGAACCTCACAAAGGGACTCACGGCAGGTGTCGTGGTAACTCCTCGGCAAATAACTTGGGGGGTCTTTTGGGGCGTCGTCTTGTGACGGACGCGGAGCTCGTTCGAAACAATGCGGCTGAGGCATTCATTACGCTCGCTTCGAAAGCTCCCCATGCCAAGGTCGAGAGGACCGACAGATATTGGTGTTGCACAAGTCCATTCGACCATCCACTCGCGAACTTTGCCGTTCGTTTGGATCTTGACCCGGACTCCATCGACAAGTTATCGAACTTAGCAAAGGATCGTTCCAGTTTTCGAGTTCACGTGATGTCGTCCGATCGACCCCAAACTGCCCTCGGCGCGTTCGAAGCGAACGGTCTAAAGGAAATGTACCGACTGACACTGATGGCGGGCGCCCCAGACGGGGAACTTGACACAGGTGTTCGCCAAGCGACAGCGTCAGAGACTGATGAACTGATTGCATTCGCAGTCGACAATTTCTTCTGGACTTCGCCTCAAAGCGTAAGGCGAAAGATTTCTCAGATCACAGCGGCAGCCGTCAAGGACCCACGGAATCATTCGCTCATTATCGAAGGGAGCGACGGAATCGAAGCCATCGCGACTCTGTTTTTCGATTCGGGTACGGCAGGTCTTTATAACGTCTGTGTTCGGAGGTCGTTGCGTGGCCAGGGGCTTGGAACCAGAATCGTGGCTCATGCATGCCGGATTGCAAAGGGTCAGGGCGGCCGGATGGTCCTCCAATGCGACCCCGCGCTAACCTCATGGTACGAATCGCTGGGGTTCTCCGAGGTGGGAGAAAGTGTAACCTTGGCAGCCCGTTAACAGCACTAAGACTCAGTTTCCCTGTATAGTATAGGGTAAGCCAAGGGCAGGCCAATGCCCTCTTCGTTGCCGAGAATAGTCCACCATCCAGGCTTGATTCGGCATGAGACTTGCTATAATTCGAATAACAGGCGGGTGATTAGGAAGAATTCGACCGCATTTACGTTGACGGAACTGATGGTAACCACCTCAGTTCTGGCGGTCCTGGCTGCCATTCTTTTCCCAGTTTTTAGGTCAGCCATAGAGGCTGCCAAAAGGAGCCACTGCGCCAACAACTATCGCCAGATTGGCGCGGCCCTCGCGCTCTACCAGGCCGATTACGATGACAGTGTTCCCCCTGTCAACTACAAAGACGTCGACATGTTGAACCCAGGCCAAGACCAGACTTGGGTTCAGACATTGCTTCCCTATACAAGAAGCTTCCAAGTATTCATGTGCCCAGCGGATACCGGGCGTGGCGGAGGCTTCTCCTTCGCCGAAGACGGTGGCAGCGGAGAACCCTCCGATCCCTGGAGCGATTACTATCTAAGGTCTCTCAGATCGAACCTCGGCTACAACTACATGTACTTCAGCCCACTGGTCTTGCTGAACTCCGGGGAATGGGAGGCATTTCCAATCAAGGGCTCGCGGGTTGTCAATCCTGCCGGTACTCTTGTTTTCATCGATTCGGTGTGGGATCGGTCAGGAAGCGGCGTCCCGTTCGGTGGCGGAAGTTGGGTCGTCGTACCGCCGTGCCGATACAAAGAGCAACAGGGCCAATGGGTCGACACTTTCGAATTTGTTTACGGAACCCAGTCTTTCTTCGGCTTCGAACCAGGTGGCTGGTTGCCTGAAAGCTCAATGTCATGGCTTGTCTATGGCGGGGCTTGGCCGTGGCATCGAGGTCGCTTTAACGTCATGTTCTTCGATGGTCACGTAAAGAGCGTGCCGCTTGGCACGCTCACGAAAGGCTGCGACGTCGAGCCGGAATGGAACGGGCCGATCAAGAACGGCGAAGAATACATTTGGGATTTGAACGAGTAGGAACCATGAGAAGTCCGAGGTTCTGGTTGATTTTCACGGGCGTCATCCTTGGCGCTGCCGGTATTGCTTATGGAATTGCCTATTGGGCGACAAACACCATGCCGCCTATGGCCGCTCAAGGCAGTGAGGAAGCTGTCGGGGGCAGCAGCCATCAGTCCAAGATTCCCGCTGGTCCAAAATCAAATGACTTCGGACTTGGCAAGAACAAAGAATTGGATCGAAATTAGACGATTTCGCCGCCGACTGTTGCCACGATCTCTTGCACCTTTTCTTCGACAAGCGCTTTATCGCCTCTGCTTTCGACATTCAACCTGACGACCGGTTCAGTGTTGCTGGCTCGTAAGTTGAAGCGCCAGTTGGGATACGAAACTGAAACGCCATCAAGCCGGTCGATCTCACCGTCCGAGAAGCGAATTAAGACTTCTGAAAGTGCAGCAGTTGCATCTGGCACGTGAAGATTAACTTCGCCGCTGCACGGAAATCGTGCTTGCATTTCCGAAACCAGATCTCCAAGGGTTCGGCCTGTGGCTGAAACGAGCCTCGCGATCTGCAGGAACGGAATCATTCCGCTGTCACAGAACCAGTGGTCTCGGAAATAGTGATGCGCGCTCATTTCACCGCCATATTCTGCGTTTTCTTGCCGCATACGCTCCTTGATGAACGCGTGCCCAGCTTTCGACATGACGCCACGTCCGCCATGCTTTTGAATGACCTCTTCGGTGTTCCAAGTCAGGCGTGAATCGTAAATGATCGTCGAGCCAGGTTTCTTCTGCAACACATCTTGCGCAAGAAGGCCGACGATGTAGTAACCCTCGATAAAGTGTCCATTTTCATCAAAGAAAAAGCAGCGGTCGTAATCGCCGTCCCATGCGACTCCAAAATCGTATTTAGTAGCGCGCATTCTGGCAATCGTTTCGCTTCGACTCTCTTCCAATATCGGATTTGGCACTCCGTTCGGAAACGTTCCATCTGGCTGAAAGTGCATCGGTTCGATCTGAATAGGAATGTGTGGCTGAAGCGACTCGATCGCTAATCCTGCGCAGCCGTTTCCTGCATTGGCAATGACCTTAAGTGGCTTAAGCTCTTTTGGAGAAACAACCCTAAGCAAGTGCATTGTAAAGTCCGCGTAGACGTCCTTTTTGCTGACTTTTCCTAAACCTGCGCGTGTGAATTGGGCGAGGCGAGCAATGCGCTCGACGTCGAGCAATCCAGAGTCTCCGCTAATTGGCCGACTCTCACTGCGCACCATCTTGAGTCCATTGTATTGGGGTGGGTTATGACTCGCTGTGATCATCACGCCGATATCGTATCCATAGTGCGCGGTAGCGAAGTAGATCATCTCCGTGCCGCTAAGTCCGATGTCGATGGTGTCGACACCCGATTGCGTTAGTCCATTCGCGATTGCATCTCTCAGCGATGGACTGCTGAGCCGAGAATCGTGACCAACAACTGCGGTATTCCCGCCCGTGTGCTCTGCGAGTGCCCTGCCGATCCGTAACGCGATGTCTTCATTGAGTTCTTCAGGAACAACTCCGCGAACGTCGTACGCCTTGAAGCATGACAGCTTTTCGCTCATCGATGTCCTCTATTTGTGAGCGACAAGACCATAGAGCGTTTAAGGTTTATTGCGCCTTGTCGGCGAATAACCGGATCCAGAGTCGCCATCCCCAGGGCCTCTCTGATCGCCCTTGAACACAGTGATGTCTTCTGCATCATCTCCGCCGCCGCGTAGTCTCTCATCGTGCATGATAGTCGCTTCAGTGCCTTTCCTTCGGGCAACGATTCGCTCCCAAACGACGAGAATGGGTGCCGCGTTGAAGATCGAGGAATATGTTCCCGATATGATTCCAAACAGCATGGCTGCGTAGAAGTGGCGAAGGTCCGGCGTTGCACTGCCTATGAACACAAGTAGAGCAAGTGTAGCGATCGTCGTCATGCTCGTGTTGATGGAGCGTGCGAACGATTGCATGATCGACCGGTTAACGAGGTTATCGAACGTTTCTCCAGCCAATGGTCTTCTTAAGTTCTCACGAATACGGTCAAAGATGACGATCGTATCGTGAACAGAAAAACCGATAACCGTCAACAATGCAGTTATGGTAAGTGCACTGATCTCCCAGTTCGCAAAGTATCCCATGATCGCTGCGAGACCCACAACGACAAACACATCATGAAGCATCGCAAGGATTGCGCTTATTCCGAATCTGAAACCATAACGAACGCCGCCGATGGTTAAGCCGAACCTGATCGCAAGATAAAGCACGATCAGGATCGATGCGGCAATGATGCTGTAGATTGCACCATAAATCGTTTCCGTTCGGACTGCGGGGCTTGTGGATTCGAATCCAAGTTCGCCGGTTATCCCAATTACTTGATCCGACCCTTCTCTTGTGATAGGCGTGGTGTCTGCACCGAGCGCGGCAAGAACCTGTTTTCTGGCTTCGAACATCTTTTCCGTTTCGCCAGAATCGATGAGAGCCTTGAATTCAGGGTTGGGGTCTTTTGGAATTGTGACAAATGCGATCGATTGATCAGGGCTGATTCGTGAGTCGGGCGGCGCTACTTTTACGTTGACGCCACGTATTCCTGCAGCCACCAACTTCTTATCGAGTTCTGATGGAGTCGTTGTCGATCCCTTTGGCAGCAAAACTCGTGACTCGACACCGTCCAGAAACTCAACATTGGGTTTGATCCCGCCTAAGCCGAGGAAAATTAAACCGGGAAGAATAATGAGTCCGGAAATCGCGAAGTATCTTCCCATCTTGCCAACGATGTTCCACGGTGGCTTCTCGCCTGATGCTTGCTCCAGTCGCTCACCAAACCAGTTGCGATTGAGTCCATAGAGCTTTTCGTTCTTTCCGATCCCAGAGTTGACGAAGAAGAACAGAAGCGATCGAGTTACGGTAATCGCGGTAAAGAGCGAAATCAGAACACCGATGAAGAGTGTTGTCGCAAAGCCCTTGACGGGTCCGGTCCCGAAGTGATACAGGATCGCGCAAGTTATCATCGTACAGGCATTCGAGTCCACAATCGCTGGAAACGCCCGTTTGAAGCCGAGGTCTATGGATGACAGCAATGACTTGCCAGAACGCAGTTCCTCTTTGAGTCGCTCAAAGATTAGGATGTTTGCGTCGACGGCCATGCTGACAGACAGGATGAAACCACCAATGCCTGCAAGCGAGAATGTGACGCCAAGCTGCACATAGACGGCATAACAGAATAGCGCGTAGGCGACCAATGCGAGCAGGGCGACAAGACCGGGAAACACATAGTAAACAAGCAAGAATAAACAAATGAGGACAAAAGCGATTGCGCCGGCGAAGATAATTTGGTCAAGTGCTTCTTCACCCTGAACAGGGCTGATCCTTGTAACGTTTTCCTCAGACAAATCGACCGAAAGCCGGCCAGCATTAAGCAACGCGACCAGTCGGGTGATCTCCTCCCGGTTGAAGTTGCCTTGAACGACAGCTTCTCCTGTTGGGAACGTAACGCCGTCCATCAAGAAAGCGATACTGATGCACTCGCCGTCCAGAACCGCAGCAAGGTTTTCCTTGCGGTTCATGACTTCTCGCGCAAACTTGTTAAGTTCTGTCGCGCCTTCTGCATTGAACTGCAGGTCGAGCCAAAAGATTCCGTCGCCGACCGAGCGTGCCGTTGCCTTCGTGAGCTTGTCGCCAGTCGTAACGAGCCGCCAACCCGAAAGCATCTGCTCGTACTCCGGAGTTCGTGGAACTAAAACGTCTTGCCTGGCCCCGACTTTTCGCGAAAAGACTGCATCCGACCCCGGTTTTGGCTCACCTTTCGCATCTCTTGGCGCAACTACGCTCAACTGGTTCGCCGGAAACTCGGCGATTTGTTCAGTGCCACCTTCTTGGACCCTTACTTGGACTCGGCTCGAAGATGGCAAGCCGACAACGACGCCTTCCTTTCCTGACTGCGAGTCTCGCACCGTCAGGCCGAGGCGGATGTTGTAGCCTTTGGAGTGGGTGTATGGCCTCGTGCGCTGCAGCTCGGTCTCGACGTTCCGTGCCCAGTAGTATTCGAGTCGTGCCGTTACGCTGATGACATTGCGCGCTTCGGCCTCATCGGTGAAACCGGGCAATTCAACGACGAATCTGTCCGAACCTCTGCGCGTGACGGTCGCTTCGGCAACGCCCAGTGCTGTTTGCGCCCTCTGCTCAAGGTTCGAAATGACCTGAGCGGCCTCTTCGTCAGTGACAGGGCTGCCGTCTTCCTTTTTGCCCAGAAGGGTGAATCGGAATCCGCCCCGAACGTCGAGGCCCATCTTCGGCTCCGACTGGAATACGTCTCCGATGACAGGAATTCGCTCGGCGATGCCGGTCGCGATGAGCGAAGACAGGGCCACTAGGCCGATGACGAGTGCTAGAAATCCAATGCCGCGCTGTTGCAAAACGAGCTTTCCTTCCTTGGTTTGACCGAGGGATTAATCTCGGCGATTATACACTTGGCACCCTCGAGACTATGAACCGTATGCACGAAAGTCCTTTGGGGTTCGATTGAGGATCTCGGCACCGGTTGCTCGGACCACGACGTCGTCCTCGATCCTGACCCCTCCGAAACCCTCGATGTACACACCTGGCTCGACGGTGAAAACCATCCCTTCCTCGAGTATGTCTTCGGACGCGGTGCTTAGGCTTCCTACATCGTGAACAAGACGGCCAAGACCGTGCCCCAATCCGTGGCCGAAGAACTGGTCGAGACTGTGCCTCGCCAAAACGTCTCTCGCGACTTTGTCGACATCTTTGCCAGCGGCACCCGGTCGTATCGCTTCGATTGCCGCAAGTTGGGCCTCTAGAACCGCGTTATAGACCTCTCGGTGCTTGGCAGTTGGCTCACCAATGAGAACCGTCCGGGTCATGTCGCTGTTGAATCCGTCGACACACGCCCCAAAGTCCAAGGTTAGAAAATCGCCAGGCTCCAGCTTCTTGTCGCTCGGCACTCCGTGCGGCCTCGCGCTTCTTGCACCGGAAACAGCGATCACGTCGAATGCGACTGTCGCGCCCTGTCGCCGAATGAAGAACTCGATTTCGATGGCGATGTCGAGTTCGGTGACGCCGACCTGAAACAGCCGTTCCACATGATCAAAGCAGGCATCCGTAACTCCGCAGGCCGCCTTGATCCTCTCGATTTCCCAGTCGTACTTGACCATTCTCAAGCGGTCTGCGAGCTTCTCGACAGGGCGGAGATCGATGCCCGCCATTTTCTTCTCCCAACTTGAATGCTGGGCAAATGTGACATGCTCAGCCTCAAATCCCAGCCTGGACGCTCCAAGCTTGCGAGCCTGCTCAGCAACCACTTCGGGATAGGTCTTCGGCGCCTGGAGGATCTCAACCGTCATTGAGTCGACCTGCTCTTTCGCCTGCTCTCGGTATCGAGAATCCGAGATGAAAACGGCATCGCTTGGCGTGATAATAACCATTGCCGTGCTTCCGGTAAATCCAGTAAGCCAGCCAACGTTCGTGGCATTAGAAATCAGGGCGGCATCGACATTGAGCTCCGACATCCGCTCGCGGAGTCTTTCGAGGGGTTTCATAGAAGTCGTTCGAGATGGTCGTCCATCGCTTCGAGTGCGAGAACATATCCGAATCCGCCTAAACCCGAGATTACACCCACGCAAACGTCAGAGATCAGCGAAGTCTTTCGAAATTCCTCTCTAGCGAAGATGTTCGATACGTGGACTTCGATCGTCGGCAACCGGACCCCAGATAGCGCATCTCGCAAAGAGATCGATGTGTGTCCAAGCCCGCCGGGGTTGATGATGATTCCCGATGCCCAATTGCGATGCTCGTGAATGGCGTCGATGAGCTGCCCTTCATGGTTGCTTTGGAAGATCCGGACTTCGAAACCGAGTTCGTCAGCCTTTTTCTGTACCAAAACGTCCACTTCCGCCAACGGCTGCTTGCCGTAAACGTCCGTTTCTCGGAATCCAAGCAAATTCAGATTCGGCCCGTGGAGCACAAGGATCTTGCTGCCTTTAGGCATTCCCGTTTTTCTCCTTCTCGACTTCTTTTGGACTGAGCGCTTCCTCGACCAACATGTTTGGGATTCCGTCCTGGATCCGATACCCCCAGCCACATTCGGTACAAATGAGGAGACTTCCTGACAGCAACAGCGGAGGTCGAGAATCGCACTTTGGGCACGCTAAAACCGCCAAAAGGGATTCATCGATCATTGGACCACCTCGCTGTACGCTTTCAAGGTTCGACGAGCCGTTTCGTGCCAACTGAATTGGCTAGCCCGTTCCAATCCTCGCCTACGAAGCTCTTCAAGCATACTCGAATCGTCCAGCAAGGACGTGATTTTGGCTGCCCATGAGCTAGCGTCCATTGCGTCCATCACGACTGCAGCGTCGCCGGCAACTTCTCTCAAAGCTCCTCCTGCCGAGGTGAGTACTGGCGCACCGCAGGCCATGGCCTCAAGTATCGGTATCCCAAAGCCCTCATAGTGGCTGGTGCATAAGTACAGAGATGCAAATGAGTAGAGGGCAGGCAACTCGGATTGAGGCAAAAATCCAGTGGGTATCACACGATCCGACTTTGGCCGCGCTCCCCACTCGAACTTTCCGGTTACGACTAAGCGATGGAGAACAGAGTCAGGCAAGAGCTCTACGGCTCCGTATGCAAGGTCGAAGTTCTTCCTCGGCCATTGAGCGCTGACGGAAAGAATATAGGGCCTCACAATTCCCAGGCTTTCGAGCGTGGCCTCTCCCTCCTGGCCTGCAGGTTTGAAGACTTGGGGTGCGGCGAGCGGAGTGACGTCGATCTTTTTGGCAGGCACATCGATGTATCGAAGGATGTCTCGCTTACTGGTTTCGCTGACGGTGATCACTTTCTTCGCCCGGCGGGCTGAACTTGGGACAAACCTTTGTAGGATCGCCCGATCGCGCGGCTTGAACCACTCTGGCCCGATAAAGAACGAAACGTCATGAATGGTCGTTATTCCGTTTCTTGCCAATGGACTCAAGCTGTATTGAGTGTGAAACGCTTTTGCCCCCAGACGGCGAGCAGCGAGGGGCATCGTCACCATGCTGAACCACCTCGGATGTGCGCTTCTCAGTGCGACCCATCGAAAATTCCCTGGCAAGTTCGGAACAACCGAGGGCTTAGGGGCGTTCGAAAGCAATAGAAAGTCGAATTCGGATTCGACCTCTCCAAGCGCCTCGACAAGGCAAGTCCAGTAAGTTGCATCGCCGGTCCGTTCGGACCCGACGAGGGTGGCATCGATTGCTACGACGGGACGCATGGAAGGGGTTTGGCCCGGATTCTGCTTGCAATCATACATAATCGACGCCGGAGTCTTTGAATGAAGCGAACGAACGGATTTGTCTTGGGCAGCATCTTAGTGGCGCTGATCGGTGGTGTGGTGGTCATCCAGACCCTCAATCAAGCCGGAACGGGCCAAGATCACGATCACAACCCCCAGCAGGCCGCAGCTCAAGGCCCGCCACCCAAGCCGAGTGAGCCAAGCCTCGACGAACTGAATCAGGCGGTTGCGCCCAAACAGCAAGGCCCAACGAACATGGCAGGCCAGATTCCCGACAACGAGAAGTTTCGTCCCGCAGACAACTCGTCGACGCTACCATCGAGCATGTGGTATCGGGGGTCCCGCACTCCTCAGAGCGAAGAAGAGTGGCGTGGTCAATCCAGGCCGAGCGACGAATAGCCTGCTATAATCTGCCCCAGGGCTAAGCCCCTACGCTGACACGGAGGTTGGCATGGGCTCAACTATGAGGCCTTCTCGCACCGCGCGCCGCGCTCGGGCAGAAAACGAGCATCGCGCATTCGACATTGCAGGCGTTCTATTGATCGCTGCGGGTCTTGTTTCGCTGGTATCGCTGATCCGTTCCGATTCCGGGATTTTTGGAGCAATCGCTGGCGGAGTTCTAAGGTCGTCATTCGGCGCGGGCGCGTGGGTCTTTCCTTTCTTGCTCATCGCGGTGGGAATTGCGATCATATTGGGTCATCGCTCGTTTAGGATTGGAGCGTCAGTCGCCGGTGTGATTATTCTGTTCATCAGTTTGCTCGGGTTCATGGCGAGAACCGATGCGATTTCAGGAGACTATTTCGATCCAAATGCGGTCGCATTGTCGGGTGGGTACGTCGGAGCTGTCGTTGCATGGCTCCTTCAGGCGATGCTTGGAGAAGGCAAGTGGATCGGCCTTGGCGCACTCGCAATGGTGGGCATCATTCTCACCGTAAACACTCCGCTCCAAGCGATCTTGCAATCCCTGCGCGAGCGCACAGAAAGGCTTCGCAAGCCGAAACAGATTCGCTATTCGCCTAAGCAAGAGCCCAAAGCAGTTGTGAAAGCGCGAGTGCAAGATTCGTCAGACGAAGCCGAATCCGTCACGGTGGCAAAGCCTCGAATCACGAATGATGCAGCGACAGTCAAGCCAAGTGCGGTGACGCAAAGCATTCCGAAGGAGGGCTATTCGCTTCCTCCGCTGTCGATCCTCCAAGAGCCGGACGCGCGGCCGAAGCGAACGCAACAAGAAGTCCAGAACAACATCGACATACTCGAGCAAACACTTGAAGAATTTGGCATCGAAGCAAACGTAGTCGAGATCGCGCATGGCCCGACTCTAACCCGATATGAAATTCAGCTTGGTCCCGGAATTCGCGTTTCGCGCGTGAAAAACTTGGGCGACAACCTTGCGATGAGTTTGTCAGCGAGCCACGTAAGGGTTGAAGCGCCGATTCCTGGAAAAGCTGCCATCGGTGTGGAAGTTCCGAATTCGAAGCGTGCGACAGTAAGGCTTCGAGAAGTTGCGGACACGGAAGAGTTCATGAAGCATCCGAGCCGTGTTGCAATTTGTCTTGGTCAGGACGTCAGCGGTCAGAACGTTTATGCAGACCTTGCAAAAATGCCACACCTTCTCATCGGTGGAGCGACGAACAGCGGAAAGTCGATTGGTCTTGCCACGATCATCACGTCGCTTCTTATGCGCAACACGCCGAAAGACGTGAAACTAATGCTTTTGGATCCGAAGCGAGTCGAATTGACTTTGTTCGACGAGATTCCGCACTTGCTTTGCCCAGTTGTGCGAGACATCAAGCAAATGCCTGCGGCGCTAAGAATGGCATGGCGCGAGATGGATCGGCGGTATGACCTCTTTGCGGAGGCAAAAGCGCGAAACATCGAAGCGTATAACTCGCAAGCGACATTCGCCGATAAGCTTCCTTACATTGTCGTAGTCATCGACGAACTTGCAGACCTCATGATTCAAGCAAGTGCAGAAGTTGAGACATCGATCTG
Organism: Fimbriimonadales bacterium; assembly: GCA_026129745.1. Lineage (GTDB taxonomy): Bacteria > Armatimonadota > Fimbriimonadia > Fimbriimonadales > ATM1 > JAHCHL01. The sequence continues at coordinate 56,021 of JAHCHL010000015.1, forward strand.
TCGACTTGCCCAGCTCGCGCGAGCGACCGGCATTCATCTCATCATTGCGACACAAAGACCGAGTGTCGATGTCATTACAGGAACAATCAAAGCGAACATCAGCAGCCGAATCGCTTTTGCAGTTTCGAGTGCTATCGATTCTCGAACGATTCTCGATTGCCAGGGCGCGGAGAATTTGATCGGTCAAGGCGATATGCTCTTCCTTCCCATCGACGCGAACAAACCCGTGCGCATTCAAGGCTGTTACATTTCAGAGAAAGAGATCGCGGACGTCTGCGAACATTGGCGAAAGCAAGCTCCTCCAGAGTATGTGATGGACCCTGCATCTGCCGCAATCGAAAGAGAAGAAGCGAGATATGAAGGCGAAGAGAGCGATCCCTTTTATGAAGACGCGGTTCGTTGGGTTGCCGAGAGGGGCCAAGCTTCGACATCGATGCTTCAGCGGCGTTTCGCAATTGGCTTCCAACGTGCATCGCGGTTGCTCGACATGATGGAAGAGCGCGGAATTGTCGCCCCGAGGGACGGCCCACGTCCGCGCGAAGTGTTGATCAGCGTTACCGAGGCCGAGCAAATGTTTGGCACGGGCGCGATCGATTAGCCAAAGCGGTATTCTGCAGCATGCCGCTGTGGCCATTTGGAAAGAAGAAGAAGCCGAGCCAAGCCCCAATTGCGATCAATCGCAACTTCTACCTTTCGATCCTCGCTGGGCCTGGCGCGTTGCCGCCCATTCTCCAAATTGTGAATCCACAAGGCACAAACGGCGCAGTTCAGGGATTTGGCGCTCCACTTTCAGAAGGCGCCTCCAAAGATCTTCTCAACGAACCTCTAACGACGGGCGCGTATGTACTCACAACGACTGACAAGCTGACCATTCTGCGCATGGACGTTTTTCGCAGGGCTGATGTCAGTAATTTCAACATTCCAACTGACCCAATGCAGCTTGAAGCAGCGAAACTGACTGGTCGCCGACTTGCAAGGGCAGAACAAAGCGAGTGGCTTGTCAACTTGCAGTTTCAGGGATACAGTCCCGATGCTTACATTTCTGTCAACTATATGCTCGACATCGCATCGAGAATCGCAGCGTTGACAGATGGAGTCGTGGCGGATCCACTTGCCGAAGTGTATCGATTGCCGGACGAACTGACAGTCGTGCCCAAGCTTGATCCGCGCATCGACTTTCGAGAAGTCGGCTCCATCCGCGCTATCCGACTCGAAGACGGAGTGTGGGTGAGCACACGTGGAATGGTTAAATTCGATTTGCCGGAGTATGAAATGTTCGGACTTTCCGATGACCTCGTCGACGCAGCCGCCCGAATGTTGATATCTGCTGCACAACAAACCTTGATCGGAGTTCCGCTACGTGAAGGCGACACAGCCTTTGCCATGAACGAACCTCTGCAAGTTGTTGCTGGCTCGCGTGGAGATTGGGATGGCCGAGAAGTCTTCGAACTGCGAGACCGATCAGGTTCTGGTGCGTCAAGCGGCGTTAGAGCTTGGATGGATCAGGGCAATTGATTCATTGAATTCAATCAAAGCAATTCAGAAAACAATTGACGTAAGATAATTGTATGAGAGTGTCACTCGCAGTACTGATCTGTTTGCTGTTGGGTTGCGCAAAAGTTGACACAACGAAGTCGGAAGCGACACAGGAGAAGAAGCCGGTCGCTGTCATGATTCATGGCGCAGGCGGTGGCGGCTGGGAGTGGGATTTCTGGAAAGAAGTGTTCGAAAGAGAAGGTTGGGAGGTCGTCGCTCCTGATTTAATGCCAGCAGAAGGTGGCCTTGCGGCAACGAGTTTCGAAGATTACGTTGCGCAAGTGGTCTCATGGTGTCCACGTGACAAGCCGTTCGTTTTGATCGGTGCGAGCATGGGAGGAATTCTTGCACTGAAAGCAGCAGAGAGAGTCGAACCAGTTGCAATTGTCATCGTCAATGGCGTTCCGCCTAAAGGTGCAACTTCATTCAAGCGCACCGAAGAAGTGCCCGATGTCATCGAGTGGGAGGGTGGCCCTTTGCAAGACACGCGCGACGCGCTATGGGACAGCGATGGGAAGACAATTCTCTGGGCACACGAAAGGTGGCGAAACGAGTCAGGCAGAGTGCTGCGCGATATCCGAGAAGCCGAGGCGCAAGTTCCGAAAGTCCCGGTTCTTGTCATTGCTTCACGACAGGACACGGACATTCCGCCCGAAATCAGCCACGAACTTGCGCGATACCTTGCATGCGACTACGCCGAGTACGCGAACATGAGCCATGTCGGGCCGTTGCTTGGAATGAGGGCGCACGCAGTTGCAAAGCAAACGCTTGAATGGGTGCGTTCAAAAGTCACTTTCCAAATCTCTCCAGAATCCAGTCGGTGATCATTTTAAGAACATCGGTTGAGAAAGTCTCTTCGATCTGACCATACTCTGAAGGAAGTCCTGTGCTTGCAGTCTGAAACAGGTGATTGAGCTTTGCGAACTCTTTTATCGTGATGTCCTTGTTTCCTCCTTCTCGAAGTGCCCTTTCAATTTCTGGAAGATTCTGTTTTGGATCGACTTGCAGGTCTAATTCTCCGTTGACTGCGAGCACCGGCACCGTCACCTTTCTCAATGCGTCGCGTGGATCGAACGTGAGGAAATAGCGAAACCATGGAGTGAGCAAAGCATCCATCTGGGTGTTCCACTGAGCACGTGCGGATACGGTGGCTTCATCCTCGCCCACGAAGTGCGCATCGACAATCTGCTTCAGCTCGCTGGCGTCCTCTCCTTCTTTCAGCGTTTTGAATCTCTCAACGATTTTGTCCCACAGCTTCGTTTGCTCTTCGATATCGGCGTCGCTGACTCCGGATGCCTTCATGATGAGCCGCTGCTGGAGCCGTAGGATGTCGGCACCAGGAACTCCTGGGCCTGCAAGAAGAACGATGAACGCGACATTTGTGGACCTAATCGCGGCTTTAGGAGCGATAAGCCCCCCCTCGCTGTGACCCGCGATTCCTATCTTGCTCGAATCGATTTCTTCTCGAGTTGCGAGGAAGTCGATTGCAGCAAGCGCGTCATAAGTGAAGTCTTCGGTCGTCGCCGTGGCGAAATTGCCACCTGACTTTCCAACTCCTCGGTCATCGTAGCGCAAGACCGCAACACCGTTGCGTGAAAGGTGATCTGCGATTACCCAGAACGGCTTGTGTCCCATCAGCGTCTCGTCACGGTCTTGCGGCCCGGAGCCGGATACCAATACGACCGCAGGAAACGGTCCTTCACCTTCGGGAATCGTGAGCGTGCCAGCGAGCTTGTGGCCATCTTTGGAGTTCTCAAACTCCACTTCGACCGCATTGTAGGGAAATGGCGGATTTGGATGCTGCGGTCGTTTCGGCTCCTCGATCTTGTCGGTCTTCCGGAGACGAAGCGGTATTTCCGTGCCCGCTTGCCGAAACACCCCAACGATTTCCGATCCGTCCTCGCTCATCTTGCCCTCGAACTCTGCCATCAGGTTCGGCATTTCGAGCTTGAGCGTCCCGTTCGCGAACGTCGTTTTTTGAACGGGTATGCCACTGACGCCCTGGTCGGGGCTGTCGAGTTTCGCCGTATATGTGTCGCCCTCCTTTTCTATGTGAAAGACGATGCGAAGCCTAATTCCAGAAACATCAAGACTTCCGAGCCAAATGCCCACCGGCGACGACTGTGTCAGCGCCGGAACGAATAGCGCAACGAGAGCAGCAAGGATTGCAAGTCGCATTCAGTCAGTTTACTGGCAAAGTTGGTAACTGGTGGCAATATTGAAGTTTCTATGTGGCGTTGAGAACCTAAAGAAGTCTGGCAAGTTTCCGACAATCGGAGAGGGTAACAGGAAGCCATGACAAAGATTGCCTTCATCACAGGAATCACGGGTCAGGACGGCTCGTACCTCGCAGAATTATTGATTGGAAAAGGCTACGAAGTGCACGGCTTGATTCGCAGATCGAGCAGCTTCAACACAGGCCGAATTGACGCCATTTACGAGGATCCTCACATCGATAATGCGAAGCTGGTCCTTCATCATGGCGATTTGAGTGACGGTTCGAATCTCGCCCGGTTGCTTACAAAGATTAATCCTCATGAAATCTATCACCTCGGCGCGCAGAGTCACGTGCGAGTCAGTTTCGACATACCGGAGTACACAGGCGATGTGACTGGCATTTCGACGCTGAGGCTTCTGGAGGCGATTCGCGAAACAGAGATTCCTGCAAAGTTCTATCAAGCAAGCAGCAGCGAAATGTTTGGCGCAGCGCCGCCGCCACAGAATGAGAAAACGAACTTCTATCCGCGAAGCCCCTACGCCGTTGCGAAACTGTATTCGTATTGGACGACCGTCAATTACCGAGAAGCATATGGCATATTCGCGTGCAATGGCATTCTGTTCAATCACGAATCGCCGAGACGCGGAGAGACGTTCGTAACTCGAAAGATCACGCGAGGACTTGCGAACATTCTTGCTGGCAAGCAGGACAAGATCTACCTTGGCAATTTGGAAGCTCGACGAGACTGGGGATACGCGCCAGAGTATGTCGATGCGATGTGGCGAATGCTTCAGCATGAGAGGCCCGATGATTACGTCATTGCAACTGGTGAGACTCATTCGGTACGCGAGTTCTTAGAAATCGCCTTTGGGTTGGTTGGCTTAGACTATGAGAAGCACGTGGGAATCGATCCTCGGTATTACCGTCCGACGGAAGTCGATGTGCTACTTGGAGACGCTTCGAAAGCGGAGCGGGAGTTGGGCTGGAAAGCGCAAACGAGCTTCCCTGAGCTTGTGCGAAAGATGGTCGAAGCTGACTTGAATGCCGTTGGAGTAGAGGTGCCGTGTCTAGCATCAGCAGCCTAGTAGACTCTCGTGTCGTGATAACCGGCGGCACAGGTTTTCTCGGCAAGCACTTAGGCGAGTGCGCAAAATCGCATGGTCTTCGCCATGTGCGGCTGCTTGGGTCGCGCGATTACGATCTTCGAGACCCCAATGAATGTAAGCGAATCATCGAATGCGAGAAGCCGGATGTTCTCATTCATGCAGCCGCGATTTGCGGCGGCATTGGGGCGAATAGGAAAGAGCCTGGACGCTTCTTCTTTGACAATGCAACGATGGGGATTCATCTCATCGAAGAAGCGCGAATCGCAAAGATTTCAAAGTTCGTGCAGCTTGGGACCGTGTGCAGCTATCCGAAGTTCGCCAAGCCGCCGTTTCGAGAAGACAGCATTTGGGACGGATATCCTGAAGAAACAAACGCACCTTACGGCCTTGCCAAGAAGATGCTTTTGGTGCAGTTGCAAGCCTACCGTGAACAGTTTGGCTTCAACGGCATTTATCTCATTCCGGTCAATCTGTATGGCGAGTACGACAATTTCGACTTGGAGTCAAGCCATGTTATTCCTGCGTTGATTCGAAAGTTCGACCACGCGAAATCGACTGGGAAGCGGCAAGTGACTTGTTGGGGCGACGGCTCGGCATCTCGCGAGTTTTTGTACGCACAGGATGCAGCGGAAGGGATCTTGCTCGCTGCCGCAACCTATAACGGCGCAGAACCAGTTAACCTGGGAAACGGTGAAGAGATTTCTATCAAAGACTTGAGCGAACTGATCGCTAAGAAAGTTGGCTTTCACGGAGATATTGTTTGGGATACTTCGAAGCCTAACGGGCAGCCACGCCGGCAGCTCGACACGTCGAGAGCAAAGGAGCTTCTTGGTTTTACTGCGACAACGTCGATGGACACTGGAATCGATAAGACACTCAGCTGGTATCGGAGTCAATTGGCCGCAGCCTGATGAAACTGCTTCTCGTCAATCAGTACTTCGAGCCTGACATCGCGGCGTCCGGTCAAATTGCAGCGGACATTTGCAGATCATTAGCAAAGGACTTCGGAATCGAGGTCCACGTGGTGACAGGTGAACCGAGCTATACGGAGAAGGAGATCGCCGCTCCTGCGTTTGAAGAGCGAGACGGCGTATTCATTCATCGTATACCGATGGGAAAGTCGAGGGGCAGAATGAGCCTTTCAACTCGCGCGAGAGGCTATCTTCGATTCCTAAAGCACGCGAAGCGTCTTGCCAAAAGAATTGCAAATGAACATGGCATCGACACGGTGATGACGATGACGAATCCTCCGTTCGTGGCTGCCATTGGGAGCGATCTCAAGAAGAGAGGTTTGCGATTCGTATTCGCGGTGCATGACATTCATCCGGATGTGCTAATTGCCACTGGATGGTCCAAACTTCCCAAGCCAATCTTGCACCTTTGGAACGAGTGGTCTAAAAGATTGTTGCGCAATACAGACGAAGTCATCGTCTTAGGCGACGCAATGAAGAGGACAATCGTCGACGACAAGGGTGTTGACGAAAGCAAAGTGCATGTCATTCCGCTTTGGGGCAGGCCAGAACTGCCGTCGGTGTCAGTCGACGAAGGAATGCGAGCTGAACTTGGGTGCGGTTCGAAAGACAAGTTGATACTGTTTGCCGGCAACATGGGGATCATGCATCCACTCGATCCAATTTTGGATGCAGCAAAGCAACTCATCGATGAATCTGTCAAGTTCCTCTTCCTGGGTGATGGCGAGAAGAAGCCTGCAATGACTCAACGCGTCGAGTGCGAGCGGATACCGAATGTGTCCTTCATGCCGTTTCAGTCGGAAGAGAAGTTTGTGAGAATCTTGGCAGCGGCGGACGCGTGCATCGTCACACTCGAACCTGGCTTGGAGAAAGTCGCTGTTCCTTCGCGATCGTTCACATTCATGTCTGCTGGCAAACCCATTATTGCGATCATGTCGGAACGATCCTTTGTTGCAAAAGCAGTTCATGAAAGCGGTTGTGGATGGGTGATTCGTGACCCAAACGAGATTGTCGATGCGATTAGAGAAACCACTCGTGAAGAGATGAAGTCGATGGGTATGCTTGCACGACGAGTGTACGATTTCAGATACAGGAAGGATAAAGTTATTCGGCAGTACGCTGATCTGTTGCTTAGAAACGGTTACGCGGCCGTTTCAAGTTGCTCCGACTCTGACGTGGCAGCAGACGTTGCGTAATTTGCATGATCGATCAGAATCACTTCAGACTTAGGTTTCAACTTGAGCACTGCAGCGACAGTCGCAGTAACACAGGCGATGTCTTTGAGTAGACTGCGAGTTCCAACGTATCGTTTGTCAGACTCGATCTTCAGTGGCAGCAGTCTTGATGTATAGAAGTCGATGGGATCTTCTTGAGCGCTGAGCAGTTCCTCTTCATGCCTCAACCAAAGTTGAGTTGGACCCGTTACTCCAGGTCGAACGCTTAGAATCTGTCGGAGATCGTTGTTAGAATAATAGGGAATGTAACTGTATGACTGCGGTCTGGGTCCGACCAAGCTCATGTCGCCCAGGAGGACGTTCCAAAGTTGGGGAAGCTCGTCGATCTTCGTCTTTCTTAGGATGCGCCCGATGCGCGTGACTCGATTATCGTCGGAAGCCGTTACTTCAGGGCCAAGTCGCACGGCGTTATCGACCATGGTTCTGAATTTGACCATGAAGAATTTGCGGAGGCCTTTGCCCGCCCTCGCATGCCTGAAGAACACCGGTCCCGGTGAGTCGAGCTTGATCGCGATGGCCACGAGCGCAAACAGCGGCAGCAGCAAAATGAGTCCGATGGCAGAGACGGCGATATCGCCTGTTCGCTTGAGTGCCGCATCAAGAATTCTATAGTTGAACATCCGCATTCTCGACCATAGGAGTCTGTAGAGCGGCGCGACTCGAAGCCTCCTCTCTAAGGAAGAGTATCGGGTTCAATCGTGCAAAACTTAATGCATTGACAGAGGTTTTAGGTCCGATTTAGTCGTGTTTTGCTGTCCGCAATCGCTTGTATTTGAAGCGGCGATAGATTGGGACGAAGAAGATCCATATTCCGGAACAGCCCAACGTGAATAGCAAGATGGCAATGATCGGGAGCCAGTAGGCGTGCAGACCATCGGAAAAGTAGGACAGATCGTGAAGGTCCTCTGCAAGCTGATCTGTTCGAAACGCGACGCTCAGCACCTCCCCAGTAGCTCCATCGACTTGAATCTCTTGGTAGCCCTCTTTGCTAACGACTTTGAAGATGTTGGACTTAGGCCTGTAATCGATACGATCAATGTCCTTGATTGTTTTGATATGAGGGTTTCCGTGGGCGTAAGCTGCTTCTGCCGCTTTCAGGAGAGTGACCGTTTCGCTAAGGCTTGAAATCTCGCTGCCCTTCTGTTCTGGCGGTCGCACCCATCCAAAGCTGCCTTTCGTTGCAAGAAGAAATCCAGTTGCAGCGATCAGCAGGATGAAGATGGAAGAGATGAGGCCAGCCCACCTATGCAGAGTCCTGAGGAAATGGTACATGGATGATGAAGTTCCTACCTCAATTTCGGAAATCAAAGTGCCAGAAGTGCTTGTATAATTCCGGTAGGCTCTAATGTCTATGGAAGATCGCGTCTACATATTCGACACAACGCTCCGAGACGGGGAGCAAAGTCCAGGCGTTGCCTTGAACGTCATGGAAAAGCTTGAAATCGGCCACGCGCTTGTCGACTTGGGCGTCGACGTCATTGAGGCGGGTTTTCCAATCAGCTCGCCGGGCGACTTTGAGAGCGTCAGCACCCTTTCAAGGGAACTTAGAGGCGTAACGATCTGCGGACTCACTCGAGCGAAGCGGGAAGACATCGAGTGTGCGGGCGAAGCCTTGAAGCCTGCTGAGAGACCTCGGATCCACACCGGACTTGGAGTCAGTGATCAGCATCTCGAACACAAGCTCAGAATGAGCCGGGATCAGGCACTGGAAGTTGGGGTCAACGCGGTCAAACTCGCCAAACAGTTCACGGACGATGTCGAGTACTTCATGGAGGATTCGGGCCGCGCGGACCCGCAATACGTCTACCGCGTCGTTGAGGCAGTTATCGATGCCGGTGCCACGGTCATTAACGTCCCAGACACGACCGGCTACACATTCCCTACCGAATACATGGCGCTAATTCGGGGCATCATCGAAAACGTACCGAACAGCGACAAGGCGACCTTTAGTTGCCATTGCCACAATGATTTGGGCATGGCCACCGCAAACACGCTCGCAGGTGTCGTAGGCGGCGCGAGGCAGGTCGAAGTGACCGTCAATGGCATTGGAGAACGGGCAGGAAACACCGCGCTTGAAGAGGTCGTCACAGCATTTGCCATTCGAAAAGATTTCTTTAATGTCTCCACAAACATCAAGCTTGCCAAGCTGATGGATATAAGCCGGCTCGTCAGTCGGTTGACCGGCATGATGGTTCAGCGAAACAAGGCAGTCGTTGGTGCAAATGCTTATGCGCACAGCAGCGGGATCCACCAGGATGGAGTCCTCAAAGACCGGTTAAATTACGAGATTATCGCTCCGGAGTTGGTCGGGGCCGCAAGAAGCGAGATCATTCTGACGGCACGAAGTGGCCGCCACGGCGTCAAACATAGATTAGCGGAGATGGGCTTCTCGTTCACGGACGACCGCTTCGAGCGGATCTATGAGGGTTTTCTCCGGGTCGCTGACACCAAGAAGGAAGTGACCGAAGACGATTTGAAAGAGTTGGTGGATACGGTAAAATAGAAGAAATACTAGGACAGGCACGTCTTTCTGAAGGTGAAGGTAGGCAACGAAAGGGCCCGTCGCAAGGCGGGCCCTAAATAGTCCTGGTGACCTCTATCCCTTCATTCGCGAACAAACACGAGCGCGCCGTCCTTGTTATCGACAGAAACAAGCTTTTTGCCGCCGTCTTGAATATGGAACTCCATTGGCTTATCCATGTCATTTTGGTTGGAGTCCGGCGGCGAGTTCTTCTTCATTTCATCGACTGTCATTCCCATCACTTTCTCTGCCGTAAGGGTCAACTTAGATCCAGAAGCGCTCCACTTGCCTTCGATTGGGACAATAAGGTTCAACAGGAATGTCTTGTCCTTATTTAGTTCAAGGGACAGGTTTCCGGCCATTGCTTGAGCGAATGGGTTGTCTTGTGCTCCCTCTATCGAACCCTTATACTTTCCTTCCAGACTTGGACCGCATCCGACTGCAACTAACGAAACTCCTAAACAAAGCGAAGCGAACAGACTTTTCATTGCTTTAGGACGGCTCGCTTGGCCTATCAGTTGCGTCGGTGGACGACAATGTCACTTTCGGACCATCAGTCCGTCAAGGTGGATGGTCACGTGTCGAAGCCTGGTGCAAAGCGTGACGCAAATGTTTCGCAGAATGCCTGCCTCCAAGGAGGAGTCAGAAGCCATCAACTTGCGAAGCTCCCCTGATGGGATGATTGCGACCTTTGTGCCGTGAACGCTCGCGACTGTTGCAGATCTCGGCTGATCGTCGATCAGCGAGATTTCGCCCACGACGCTGCCAGAACCGAGCACTGCGATTTCTTCACCCTGAAATGTATTGACTCTCGCTGCCCCTTCAAGTATGAGGACCAGGTCGGAGCTGCCGTCAAATTGCCGGACGATCGTATCTCCTCCCATGAATTCCTTGACTTGGGCAAGCTCTGCGACCCTGGCAACTTGGTCGTTCGTAAGTCCCTTGCCGAAACTGGCGCTTATAGCGGCTGTAACGTCCATTCAAATCCATCCTTCTGCGTTGCTCATGGCGCAATTGGCGCCATGCTACCCAAAGCAGGTCATAAGCAAGTCTCAGATTTCATCATTTGTTAGGAATCGATGGGCGAGTTCGGCAGTTGGAGCCATGCACTCGTTGCGTTTGCCAAACCACCGATATCGATTGTTTGCTATCCAGCGGTAGATTGCGTCACGAATCGGCCGGGGCACGAAGATGAAAATGGATAGCAATGGCCACGGAAAGCGCAAATGCCTACAAATTCTAAGCGTTGCCGCCGACTCTCGGTACACGCGGTCGTTCTCAATCAACACGACTGTAGAATTGGGAGCAGGGTCGCCCAATAAGGACCTCGAAGCTGCCCACTGCAATGCACCAAATCGGAATCTCGCTTTCGGGTCCCGCTTGATAATGAATTGCACCGTGCGGTTGCACAGGTTGCATTCGCCGTCGAACAAGACTATCAGATCGCTGCTGTGCATCAATCAGCAGTTTGACGCACAAAGACTGCTTTCGGTTGTGTGCTTCCTGCTGATCGTCTACTTTCGATAGAACAACGGCACTCGATGCTCTGCTTTCGGAAGGCCAGGCAATGGCGAAGCGAGCGGAGACTGATACCAATAAGCAACAGAAGAATAATTGTTCTGTTGAAGATTGGCGTGGCCATGCTCAATCGTCACTTTGATTCTCTTTTCGAATAGTACAGGATCCAAAACGTGCAGACGATAGCTCGTACACACTTTTCGATTGGGATGCTTCTTGTTGTGCTCATGAATTGTTGTGCCTCCATAGAGACATGCATCTTCGTGCATTCCCCAAGCGTGCGTAAGATAGTCTTCGCTGCCGGTTCCGTGCAGACTTGGAGGCCAAGTGTCGTCGTCGATCCAAATCATATCGTCCCCTTCGCCCCACCACGTGAGTTCAGGAACGACCATCTCTATTTCGCCGAATTTCTTCTTCGGCATCATGGGATCGATGTTCTCTACAGACAGTACGCAGCCGACAAAGTGTCCAGTGCCCTGCGTCTCCATGATCAAGTAATTTCCGTCGCCTGGAATGTTGGGCACATCCATCTGATCCCAGTAATGTTCGCCTTTCGACGCGAGCGTTCCACCATCGACTGTCGTTGGAAACTCCTGACGATAGTGCGCGTGAAACCGCAATACGTCGTCTCCAATCGCAGACACTTCGTCGTAGTCGACATAGTAATAGAATGAATCGCATATCTCGTCACTTTCGTTGTCGATTTCGATACGCATTCCATTTGCGAAAGGCATCTGAAAGTAGCAGTTCAACGCGACTCCGCCACCAACCTCCCCATGCAGATCCTGATGAGCGACAGCGTTGAAAGCAGCGTTTTCGAAGCTGTTGTTGATGCCGTGGCCAAGACAAAAGAAATCGCCGACCGGAGCAAGAATGCTCGGATGATCACTCCCGTCCCAATAAGCCTTGAGCACCATGTTGCGCAAATACATCCTGTCGCGATGGTTGATCGTGAACCAAATATGCCGGATGACCCCTGCGCCTGAAACTTCAGCAAGCACCTTGCTTTCACGAGGTTCGAACTTGACCCAATCACGGTTGCCGCCAGAAGTGTCCCAGCTCGAAACGCGGCGAGTACGACCCTGGCGGCGAAGCATCAAATTGGACAGTGAGGCGGCAGAAACGAATTGATTCATGGCCGGATTGAGTTCGACACCATCGGCTTCGAGTCCTTCGCTGCGTCAGGGAAAAAAGACTCCGGCGCCTGGGAGGAGAGGGAGGGGCTAGGCGCCGGAGTTATGGGAGGAGAGGAGGATGATGATGAATGCGTCGACTTATTCTCTTCTCGTGGCTCCGCTTACACAACATTCAACAGTTAGACGCGCGAATCAGTTCCACTGGGACTTCTGGCCCCACAAACGAGTCGCTCCGGCCGAGAGGAGACGATCGGCCGGAGCGCAGAGGAGAAAAGATGCTCGATGAAGAGGCTTATTGTGGATTACGTTGGATTCAACAATTCAGCGTGACTGGAAGTTCCAGCCATCGACCCCAAAAGCCCGCAGAGTTGGCCATGTCACTTAGAACTGACAGAACTACGGGCTGATTGTGACCTCGCCTCCTTCACCTTCTTTCCCAATAATCGTAATCTTCGCAGGCATGAACTGTTTAATGACCCACGCAGTCGTCGTTAAGGTCGCTGTGATGCGCGAGGTCGTCAATGCGCACGGTTCACGCGACATCACTGCTGGCAGAAGAATCTGATCGGACAAAAATTCGTCTGTACCCGCATCCGAATTGAGCCACTCGATGAGTTCGAAAAATGCTTCGTCCGCGACTTCTTCCATCGGTTTGCCGCGTTCGCCGAGAGACTGCGAACCGCCAAATCCGCTTTCATACTCTGCTGCGAGGGTCACAGCGGCCCCGGGTGTCGATGATCGCAACTTGATCATGTCGCACTTGATTTCCATGCCCTGTCGCTTTGCGTTCTCTTCGATCCGTTTCACGCCGCGCAACCCGACGACCTCCGGAAGTTCGCTGATGACGACAGCAGCCCGCAGCGATACCATCTCTCCGCGCTTAGTGAAATCGAAACCATTAAGCTGGCTAGGCTCGATTTCCAAAGAAACTTCGCCACCGCCTCTATGGCTATATCCAGCGGCTTCTATGGATGCTGCCGCATAGATTCCGAGTTGCGTCATCGCTTGCAGCGTAACCATTCTTATATAGTCATAAGTTGGAGCGAATGGAACGTGGGTTCCGCCCCTGCACGAAACTCGACTGACACCGCCTGCCCTCGCGAGTGGAGCGAGTACCGATTGCAGAATCAGAGGCGCACTGCCAGGCTGGCTGCCTTTGGCGATTTGATTGAGGTCGATCCGATCGCGATACGGAGACAGCTGCTTGCGTGGCGCAAAGAGAATAACATCGTCTCCAAGCCCCGCGCTGATTTCGGCGCTCGTTGCCAACCCCAATATGGTCGCGATCGCGCAGTCAACTGAGTTCACGCCAGGCTTTCGCAATCCGCCCCGAACATTTCGGATGGCCACTGCCTGTCCAGTTAGCGACGACATCGCCAGTGCAGTTCTTACGACCGAGCCGCCGCCTTCTCCGTGTGTGCCGTCGATTTCGACTACCACCGCTCTAGACACGGTTCTCCACAATCGGCTTGCGTTTAGCGCGGACTTTCATGACTCGGCGACCGTCCGTTTCGGCCACTTCTAACTCCCAAGTGCCTGCGTCGATGCACTCTCCCTTCTCGGGTTGTCGCCCGAATAGCCCGAATACAAACCCGCCGATCGTGTCGAACTCCTCACTTTCGAACTTCGATCCGATTTCATCGTTGACATCATCGACGTGTGTGCGTCCATCGATCAGCCAAACGCCTTCGTCGACTTCTTGAATGTCGGCTTCTTCGACGTCGTACTCATCGACGATCTCACCGACGATCTCCTCGACGAGGTCCTCTATTGTGACCAGCCCTGCGGTTCCACCAAATTCGTCTTGTACGATTGCCATTTGCGTTCGGCCGCTACGAAACTCTGCAAGAAGCTGATGCAAATCTTTGCTTTCTGGTATGAAATATGGGGCACGCATGATCGACCGCAAACCGTTTCCGTTTCCTTCAAGAAGTGTGTGCAATAAATCTTTTGCGTGCACGATTCCAACAATTCGGTCAATCGTTCCTTCATAGATTGGAATGCGAGTGTGTCCCGTATCGCGAATCACCTTTGCGACTTCTTCTGGTGTGCTGTTCACTTCGACGGCATCGATATCGGTCCTTGGGGTCATGACTTCACGAGCGACCGTATCAGTGAACTCGATGACCGAGTGAATCATTTCTTTTTCATCTTCGATCAGTTCTCCGGATTCTTCTGTCGCTTCCACCAATTCGATAAGTTGCTCTTCAGTAATCATGACTGGAGCAAAGATTGGACCTAAACCAAGTCGCTTTGCAATCCATGAACCGGCAATGCGAACGAGCCAAACGAGTGGCGCAAGAAGCACGCGCATGACTCGCATGAATCCATAGAGTTTTGTAGCCCACTTCTCTGGGTTCTTCCTCGCGACGCCGCGAAACAGCAGCTCGACGAATGCAAGATTGACAAGCGCGACCAAACCGATTAGGATGAGGATCGATGCGAACATCCAAACGGCGCCTGGCGGATTTTGACCACTCATTGCAATGGCAAACGGAGGCGCGGCGAGCACTGCCGCCGTCACGATTCCGACACGAGCAACTTGAAATCCGACTTGGCAAGCTGCAAAGTAAGCGTGAGAATCGGTTTGGAGATGCTCGAGCATTTCTGCATTCGGATCTCCGGCTTCTTTGAGGTCCTCGATTCGAGACTTTCTGATTCCGGTCAGGGCAGCTTCTGCCGCATGGAAAAGCGCATTGATTGCCATTAACGCGACTACAAGCAGAAGGGCGAGGCCCGCTTCGGAAAAAGTGACGTTCCATCCGGATGCTGCAGCCAAAAACGTTTCATTACCCCGATGATAGAGCGCGAGAATCGCAATGATCGTCGCAAACATCGAGAGCAAGTAGCCCAAATCGACAGCCGTTCGCTTCATCTTGCTCCAAGTCCAAAAAGCACAAGGGCCATCAAGCTGCCGAGAGTCGCACCGATACCGAGTTCGAACAAGGAGTGGATCCGTGCTTCCCACCTGCTCTGAGCGACCATCGCGGCAAGGACGATCGCAAGCGCCGAAACAACCACATAACCGCTTAGAAAGACGACCATGCCGGCAATAAAGAAAGCGAACGCCGCGTGGCCAGAAACCAAGCCGCCTTTGAAGACTTGCCCCCTCTTTCCAAGGCCTTTTCCAATTACGATCAAAAGGAAGAGCACGAAGCATCCCAAGAAGAACTTTCCGGCCCAGCCTTGTTGCGATTCCGTCGATGCAAGAAGCAAAGTGATTTCTTCCCAGCGACCATCGCCGACGAAAAGCAAGAGCGCAACGACAAGGGCGCAAACAGTCGTGACGAGCACAGCCCCTGCAGCCATGTCTTTCGCGAACTTTGCAAGAGGGTGATAAGTTGGATGAGCAAGATCTACCACCGCTTCAATGGCAGAGTTGAACATTTCTGCTACTACTACGAAACTGATCATAAAGAGCAGGATCATCATTTCGCGAAGCCTAAGATCCATGAGCACGCCGAGCAAAACGACCGAAACGACGGCATACAGATGGAACCGCATATGCCGCTGCGTCTTGAACGCATAGACAATTCCGTTGACCGCTACTGCAAAAGGCTTGAGTATGTTGCGCGCCATGCTCAGTGGGGCAGCGAAGCCCAGTCCTCCTTCGGTTGCATCCCTGCATCTCGCACTGCAGAGTTCATTTTTGCGATCATGACAGCGCGGTCTGACTCAGTCTCATCGTCATAGCCAATCAAATGCAGCGCACCATGAACTGCCAGGCACGCGAGTTCGGTTTCAAGCGACGTGCCTCTCGCTGTTGCCCCTTCGATGGCTGCGTCGATCGAGATCGCAATGTCTCCAAGCACGCGATGATCGGACAAGTCCGGTGCGTCGGAAACTGGGAACGAAAGGACGTCAGTGTCACTGTCCTCTTTGCGGAACTCGCGATTCAGTCGACGAACTTCACCTGCGTCGGCAATAAGAACGGATATTTCGGCGGGAGGCTGATCTTCGGATTCAAGCATTTTCGCTATCGCTGCTTTCAAGCCCTTCGTGATTACTCTCTTCTTTGTCCGATTCAACACCAGGACTCGATGATTCCTCTTCGGTGGCATCCAAGTTCACTCCCGGATAGTCGATGCGTTCGTGGCGAAGCGCCGTTAATGAAGATACGAACGAATCGACGATTGTTTGCAGGTCTCGGAAATTGAGTTCGCTGTCATCCAGTTGCCCGTCCTCGCGCACGTCTTGCACGATCTCCCAAACGAGCGCGCGAATTCGTCCTGGAGAGCCCGTCGGACGCGATCGTGTGATGGCTTCGACACGGTCTGCTAACAACAACACGGCCGTTTCTTTTGTTCTTGGTCGTGGTCCCGGATAGCGAAACTGTTGTTCGATCAGCGGATCTCTGCCACCGATCTCCCTGGCAATTTGCGCGGTGGTGCGTTCTTTGCCTTTTTCAGCTTCCTTGTGCAGGAAGTAAAAATAAGAAATGAGGCTTGTTCCGTGGTGTTCTGCGATGCCGTCCCTCACTGCCGGGGGCAGTCGATGCTCTTCCGCCATCTTGAGTCCGTCTTTTACATGCGCTGAAATGATTTTCGCGCTCAGCGCTGGAGTCAGTCGGTCATGCGGGTTCTCCCCAGTCTTATTCTCGATGAAAAACTCTGGCCGCTTGGTCTTGCCAATGTCGTGATAGTAAGCCATCGCACGGCAAAGTAGTGCATTCGCTCCGATATTGCGGGCAGCGTGCTCCGCTAAGTTGCCAACCATTACGCTGTGCGCATAGGTTCCAGGAGCATTGATAACAAGCTCCCTAAGCAAAGGCTGTTCAGGATTGATGAGGTCCAGCAGCGTCCAATCGGAGACAACTCCAAACGACTTTTCAAATGGTACGACGCACAGCCAGAAAACAGCAACCGAGACGAACCCTGCTAAGGCGGCCCAGCAACTTGAGAGCAGTGCCTCACGCCAGGGCAGCGCGTGAATAAGAGCGATCGACAGCGCGAGAATGGCAAACATGCCCGTCGTGACATAAGTGGCTCTCATCAAATCGTTTCGCTGCCGAAGCGGATTCACCGCATGCGCCCCGATCGATGCCGTGATCCATCCACCGACTATAAGCTCGACGGCGCAAATCTGAGTCAACGCTGCAGCCATGCCTGCCAAAGAAACGGCGAGAATGCCCTTAGCCGGACCGAGCAGACCGCTCGTGAGGAGGCCGACTGCCAACAGCGGCGCGACAACAAGCGGCGCGAGTTCTGGATTCGGTGCGGATCTAAGCGCGTAGCCCGTTAGCTGCATGCCCACGATTCCTAAGAAGACCGTCGTCCATATAACTCGGTCGGTGACCCATCCGCTGACTCCCTTGACGGGATAGTTCCTAAGATGGAGCCCATGGAGAAGCATCGCCACCAAAACCATTGAGAGGACGCCGGCGAACTTTGCAAAGTTGAACGGCGGAATCGTATGAGCTAATAGAGCGACAGACAGGGCAGCGGCCCCAAAAAAGTACGTGAGAGCGACGGCGTAAGCTTTTGGAAGCCTCTTCGCATCGGAGGGCTTCGGCACTTGTCGCGACTTTAGTCGAAGGGTACTCATAGGTTGCCTCCGATTCGGGTCGGTGGCAGCCCGTTGCGAACTGGAAACTATCTGCGGGAACGATTGCGTCGCTTCATCCGGCGTCGCTTGTCGCTCGGCTTCTCGTAGTGCATGTGCTCTTTGAGCTGGCGCAAAACGCCGCTCTGCTGGATTCGCTGGTTGAATCTCTTCAGAGCGCTGTCTATGCTTTCGTTCGATTGAACGATGACTTCGATCAAGGCGACTTACTCCTTGCCTCTCTTGAGGCAGAGGCGCAGTATACCAGATCGGTTGCCAGGTCGCAGACCTGGAGGGTCGGTCAAGGGTAGAATGGCTGCATCTCACACGGCCTCGCCTTCCAAGGGTGCCCTGAGTCAGGGTGCATCGAGGCCGGAGGCAAAACCCAAGGAGCAAAAATTGACACCCTTAACCATGAGGGAACTCCTCGAAGCGGGAGTTCACTTCGGGCACGCCACGCGTCGGTGGAACCCGAAGATGAAGCGATACATCTACGGCGCGCGAAACGGCATTTACATTATCGATCTTCATCAGACGATCAAGCTGTTTGAGGATGCAATGGCCAAGGTCCAGGAAGTCGTGGGTGGCGGAGGAAGCGTCCTCTTCGTCGGCACCAAGAAGCAGACTGAAGGCGCGATTCGTGAAGCCGCGCAGCGGTGTCGTATGCCCTATGTTTCCGAACGCTGGATGGGCGGCCTGCTGACCAACTGGAAGACGATGCAAGGCCGGTTGAGCCGAATGAAAGAGCTTGACCGGATGAAAGAAGACGGATACCTCAACCGACTGACTAAGAAAGAAATGATGATGCGGCTCAAAGAACTGGAGCGGCTTCATCGATACTTCGATGGAATCAAAGACATCAACGGGCAACCTGACCTGATGTTCATTGTCGACCTGAAAAAGGAAGCGATCGCTGTCAAAGAAGCGAGAGTGCTTGGTATCCCGATTGTCGCGATCGTAGACACTAACTGCGACCCGGACGATGCGGACTACGTAATTCCCGGCAATGACGACGCCATCCGATCAGTTCGACTGATCAGCGGGAAGATCGCCGATCTAATCCTCGAACTCCGCCCCGTCGACGCAGAAGCAGGCGAAGTCGAGATTCCGGAGATTGCGGAGCCGGTTGGCGAAGAAGAACAAGAGGCAGTTCCGCTCGGCGAGATGGAACTCGAGATGCTCAAGAAGTATCAGCTCGAAGAAGATTTGGAAGAGCGCGAACGAACTCGAACCCGTGGCCGCGCAAAGGACGAAGACGAGGACTAAACCATGCCCATATCTGCAGCATTAGTAAAGAGATTGAGAGAAGAGACTGACGCACCCATGATGGAGTGCAAGAAAGCATTGGAACAAGCCGAGAGCGAAGGCATTTCCGGAGACGACGAACTCGTCGCACGTGCAAAGGAGATCCTTCGCGAAGCTGGAAAAATGGCGGCCGGCAAGCGAGCTGACCGTGAAACAGCCAACGGTGTGGTCGCAGTTGCACGATCTGGCAATGCCGCGGCCGCCGTTTCGTTGCTCTGCGAAACGGACTTCGTTGCGCGCAACGAAGACTTTCAGGCTCTGGCACAAAAACTTGCCGATCATTTTGCCGCGAACCCGCCGGGTGACGATCCGTTGACGTCTCAGATTGACGGCAAGTCGGTTAAGGACTTGATCGAGGAAGCCGTAGGCAAGATTCGGGAGAACATACAGCTCGGGTCGGTCATTCGCGTCGAAGGCGAAGGCATCGGAGTTTATTTGCATCACGACAAAGCCAAAGCTGGAATCGTTGTGCTGAACGCAGGCGGCAACGGAAAGCAAGAACTTGCCAACAAGCTCGGCACGCAAGTCGTAGCTTTCTCACCGGAATACATCTCGAAGGATCAGGTCGACCAAGATCGGCTGAACAAGGAGCTGGCCATCGAGAAGCAAAGGGCGATCGACGACGGGAAACCCGAGGAGATCGCCGAGAAGATCGCGCAAGGCAAAGTCGGCAAAGACTTTCTGCAACAAGTCGTGCTTCTCGAGCAGCCCTGGTACGCCGAGCTGAGCCGAAAGGTCGGCGAAGTCGTGAAAGAACAGGGTGGCGATGTCACTATCGTCGAGTTCGTGAGGATCGAGGCTGGCAAGCAGCCGATTAAGGCAAGAGTCTAACTGGAGAAGCAGTGTAAGGCTCCGCGGAGGCGACTTTGCGGAGCCTGCTTCTTTGGTAGGAACCTTGACTTGCGACTAAGCAGTTCGCAACCCTATGGCGAGTTGCGCTTGTGCGTGGAGTATCCTTACCGCCACCCATGATCCCCGTTCTCCGCAAGAAGCTCGACCGAGTCCTCCTGAAGCTTTCCGGAGAAGCGCTTTCAGGCGGGCAGGGCCAAGGAATCGACCCAGCTGCGGCACGTTACATAGCGGAGGAAGTCGTAGCGGTGCACAAAGAAGGGGTGCAGGCTGCGGTCGTTGTGGGCGGTGGGAACTTCGTCCGGGGGCGAATTCTCCACGAGGCGGGTGGCATGGATCAGGCAGTCGCAGACAGCATGGGAATGCTGGGCACGATCATCAACGGTGTCGCGCTCCAAGAGGCGATTGAAAGACTTGGCGTGCCGTCGCGGCTGATGAGCGCGATTAACGTGCAAGCCGTGTGCGAGCCTTTCATTCGCCGAAGAGCATTGCGGCACCTCGAAAAGGGTCGCATCGTCATCCTCGCGGCGGGAACGGGCAATCCGTTTTTCACGACGGACACTGCAGGGGTCTTGCGTGCGCTCGAGATTGGAGCAGAAGCCGTTATCAAGGCGACGCGTGTGGACGGCGTGTATGACAAGGACCCGCGCAAACATGACGACGCAACGCGTTATGACGCAGTGTCGTTTGAAGAAGCGATCAACAGGCAACTGGCGGTTATGGATCAGACCGCATTCACGCTTTGCAGGGAGCACAATCTCCCGATCATCGTGTTGAGCTTGCAAGAGCAGGGCGCGATGAAGAAAGCCGTCATGGGCGAACCAATCGGAACCTGGGTAGGAGGCGAATCATGACCGATCAATTCATCAAGGACGCTAAGAATCGAATGGAGCACGCCGTCGAAGCGACGCAGCGCGACTTTGCGAGTTACCGCACCGGCCGTGCCAATCCGCAAGTGTTGCAACGTGTGCATGTCGAGTACTACGGCGTAGAAACTCCGCTCAATCAGATTGCGGACATCAGCGTGCCAGAACCACGACAACTATTGATAAAGCCTTATGACAAAACCGCTTTCGCTGCAATTGAAAAAGCGATCATGAAGAGCGATCTTGGAATAAATCCCGTCAACGACGGAACGGGAATCCGATTGAACTTTCCCCAAATGACGGAAGATCGGCGAAAGGAAATGGTCAAACAAGTGCACGCTCGTGCCGAAGAGGGATGCGTCGCCATCCGTAACGTGCGGCGAGACGTCTTGCATCACGTAGACAAAGCGCTCAAAGACAAAGAACTCGGCGAAGACGAAAAGAAGCGGCTCGAAAACGAAATTCAGAAACTAACCGATAAGTACGTCGCCGAGATTCACGATCTCCAAAAGAAGAAAGACGCGGAACTGATGGAGGTTTGAGCGTGACCGTCCCGGCGCACGTCGCCATCATCATGGACGGAAACGGCCGATGGGCCGAAGAGCGAGGTCTGCCAAGATTGGTCGGACACCGAGAGGGTTATCGAACGCTTCGGCAAATCATCTTATCGGCGGACAAACTTGGCATCGGCTACCTGACTGTCTACGCATTCTCGGCGGAAAATTGGCGTCGGCCAAAGGAAGAAGTTGATGGTCTCATGCAACTTATCGCGCAAGCGGCAATCGACGAACTGCGCGTCATGCATCAAAACAACATTCGTATCCGCACCGCGGGACGAATCCACGAAGTTCCAGAATCGTTGCGCGAAGCATTGGAGCGAGGAGTCGAAACGACGAAGAACAATTCGGGTATTACCTTCACGCTGTGCATTAACTATGGTGGACGCGCAGAGATTGTTGACGCTGTAAACCTTCTAATTGCAAAGGGAAGCCCATCGATTCGAGAAGAGGACATTTCCTCAAACTTGTACAACCCGGACATCCCAGAACCCGACCTCCTTATTCGCACGGCTGGCGAGATGCGCTGGAGCAATTTTCTCTTGTGGCAGGGCGCATATTCTGAGTTGGTTGTCGTCCAAAAGCCATGGCCAGAATTTACGTTTGAAGACCTTAGAGAAGCCTGCGAAGAGTACTCGAAGCGAACTAGAAAGTTTGGAGGACTTGCCGAAGGGTAGTCTCTTTGCGCCTACAAATGTTGAATCGGCTGGATCCAAGATTTATTGCGCTGATCAAGAAGCAGCGTGGGCCCCTTGTTTTGGGTCTGATTTGTTCCGGTCTAAGCAGCCTATTGGATCTATCATCGATTGCGTTCATCTATTGGACGATCGACGCGATCGAGCGGAGCGATCCGCAATTTCTCGGCCTTTTATGCATCGGTGTAGTCGCGGTTTATGGTGTCAAGTACTTCTTTACTTTTGGTCAAACTTATCATCTAAGCAAAGCAGCTCAAGCTACAACTGAAGATCTAAGAGGTCAACTGTTTGCAAAGCTGCATTCGCTGCCCATTTCGTTTTTCAACAGGCAGCGAGTTGGGGCATTGCAGAGCGTCATAACCAACGATGTGACGGTGATACAGAACGGAATTGCGGTCATTCGTGACGCGATTACTGGTCCGTTGCTTGTAGTGGGCGGAATCGCCGCCCTGTTCATACTCAGCTGGAAGCTGACCTTTGTTGCCTTGCTTGCGTTGCCCATTGTGCTCGTGATCATTCGCAGAACTGCGCGAAGAGTAAAGACTGCGCAAGCCGAAGTGCAGCACGAACTCGCCAGCATGACGAGCCTTATGCAAGAGTCGCTCGCTTCCGTTAGAGTCGTCAAGTCGTTCAATGCAGAAAATCGCGAAGTGCTTCGTTTTCGAGATCAATTGCGGCGAAATTTCGAAAAGAACATGGCACTCGTCAAGCGAATCGCAGCCTTGAAACCAAGCACGGAACTTGTCGGCGCAACCGCCCTTGCCGCGACGATGTTTGTTGGGGGTTGGCTGATAGCTCAAGGCGATATGGCTATCAAAGATTTGCTTGCATTCGGATTCACGTTAGACAAAATCAAGAATGGCGCGAACGGTATCGGCAACCTTTCGAACACATACAGCCAAATCGTCGCAGCAGTCGAGAGAGTGTATCGAGAAGTGCTGGATGTAAAGTCGGACTTGCCCGAGTCCAAGCAGAACAAGACGATTGAGAATCCAAGAGGCCAAATTGAGTTTCGCAATGTCTCATTTCGCTATCCCGATGGCACACAGGCGCTCGATAACGTAAGCCTTACGATCGAACCTGGAAAGAGCGTAGCTTTGGTTGGGCGCAGTGGTGCGGGAAAGAGCACGATCACAGACTTGATCTTGCGTTTCTACGATCCGACCGAAGG
>JAHCHL010000016.1 GCA_026129745.1 Fimbriimonadales bacterium
GACCCAGCCGAAGCCAGACGACGTGATCTGCGATCCGGCGAGCGGCACCTGTGGCTTCCTTGTCGCAGCGGGCGAATACGTCCGAGACCATCATCCCGAAGCGCTCCGCGATCCGAAGCTTCGCCAGCACTTCCACGAGAAGATGTTCCACGGCTTCGACTTCGACAACACGATGCTCCGAATCGGCAGCATGAACATGATGTTGCACGGGGTCGAGAACCCGAATATCAGCTACAAGGACTCCTTGGCCGACGAGCACAGTTCGGATGCGAACAAGTACACGTTGGTGCTTGCCAATCCGCCATTCGCCGGGTCGCTGGACTACGAGAACACGGCAAAGGACCTGCTACAGATCGTCAAAACGAAGAAGACCGAGTTGCTCTTCCTGGCGCTGTTCATTCGCATTCTCAAGCCCGGTGGACGGGCCGCTGTTATCGTGCCTGACGGAGTTCTGTTTGGCTCCAGCACCGCCCACAAGGCGCTTCGCCAAATGCTGGTTGAAGATCACAAGCTCGATGGAGTGGTGAGCCTTCCAAGCGGAGCCTTCAAACCCTACGCCGGAGTCTCGACAGCGGTCCTGTTCTTCACGAAGACCAACTCTGGTGGGACTGATCAGGTTTGGTTTTACGACGTGAAAGCGGATGGTTGGAGCCTCGACGACAAGCGTCAAGCGCTCTTGCCCGAGGAGAAGTTGGGTCCAGTTGCTAAGCTAACCGAAGACGAGCACCCGAAAAACAACCTGCCGGATGCCCTTAAACGATGGTTCGAGAGAGACGGCTCCGAGCGCGAACGGCCGCGAACGGCCCAGAGCTTCTGCGTGCCGAAATCGGAAATTGCCGCAAACGGCTACGATCTCAGCCTCAATCGGTACAAAGAGGTCGAGCACGAGCAGGTCGAGCATCGAGAGCCCAAAGAGATCCTTGCCGAGCTTTGGAAACTGGAGGACGAGATTCAGGCGGGTCTGAAGGAGCTGGAGAGGATGCTATGAGCAAACCCGGCAAGGACCCGCAAGGCGAGATCATCCTCTACACCGCCCCCGACGGCGTTGCCAAGGTGGAGGTCTATTTCGAGGACGAAACCTTTTGGCTGACCCAACGCCGGATTGCCGAGCTCTTCGGAGTCGACGTCCGAACCATCAACTACCACCTCAAGGAGATCTTTGACTCGGGTGAGCTTGAACCAGGGGCAACTATCCGAAAAATTCGGAGAGTTCAAATCGAAGGCGGGCGCGAGGTCGAGCGCGAGCTCGAACACTACTCCCTCGACGCGATCATCGCCGTCGGCTACCGGGTCAACTCCAAGCAAGCAACCCAGTTCCGAATCTGGGCGACCAACACGCTCAAGGAGTTCGTCGTCAAGGGCTTCGTGCTCGACGACGAGCGGCTCAAGCTCAACAAGCGGTTCGGCAAAGACTACTTTGACGAGCTCCTGGAGCGCATCCGGGAAATCCGGTCCAGCGAGCGCCGTTTCTACCTCAAGATCACGGACCTCTACGAGCAGGCTAGCATCGACTACGACCCCAAAGCCGAGATCACCAAGACCTTCTTCGCCACCGTCCAGAACAAGCTCCATTGGGCGGTGAGCGGCATGACCGCCGCCGAGATCATCGCACGCCGCGCGGACGCAAGCAAGCCGAGCATGGGGTTAACAACGTGGAAGAACGCGCCGCACGGCAAGATTCAGAAAACCGATGTAGGGACGGCCAAGAACTACCTTATCGAGAAGGAGATCAAGGATCTAGAGCGCATCGTCACGATGTACCTGGACTATGCAGAGCTTCAGGCTTCCCGCCAGGTGCCGATGAAGATGGCCGACTGGGTGGAGAAGCTCGACGCCTTCCTGCAGTTCACCGGCTTCGGGGTGCTCGACAATCCCGGAAAGGTCTCGGCGGAAGTTGCCAAGCGTCTGGCCGAGGAGCAGTTCGAGAAGTTCCGAGTCAAGCAGGACGAGGCGTTCGAGAGCGACTTCGAGCGAGAAGCGAAGCGGATTGAGGGAGAGAAGAATGAGTAGCCCCCCGCGAGCCTTCGTTTCCCATGCCGGAGAGGATAAGGCGGCCTACGCTGAACCGCTTGCCTCTGCGCTCAGAAGCCAGGGAGTTGATGCTTGGCTCGACAAATGGGAAATGCTTCCTGGAGACAGCCTTATACAGAAGATCTTCTCGGAAGGCATTCACGGAACGGATGCCGTGATCGTGCTCCTTTCTGCCACGAGCGTCGCAAAGCCATGGGTTCAGAAGGAACTCAATGTGGCGGCGGTCAACAACATCCAAAGAGCTCTTCGCCTGATTCCCGTTCGCCTCGACGCATGCCAAGTACCTGAAATCTTGAGGGATCTTCTCTGGCTCGATTGGACCAAAGACGGCGGAGCGGATGGCGTGGCGAAGCGAATCCTCGAAACACTGCACGGGCAGACTTCTAAGCCCCCGCTTGGATCGCCACCGCCCCACTTGTCGGCACCCAGATTTACCATTCCTGGCCTAAACGCGCGCGACGTGAAGGTGTTGCAGATTGTGTTCGAAGCTTCACTCGATAACGGACTGCAGTTCCTGCAGGGCAATGTGATCGTGCCCCTTGCCGAGCAGGAGGGGATCACCTTTGAGCAGATGAAGGAGTCAATCACCA
The DNA here is from genome assembly GCA_026129745.1 of Fimbriimonadales bacterium. Taxonomy (GTDB): domain Bacteria; phylum Armatimonadota; class Fimbriimonadia; order Fimbriimonadales; family ATM1; genus JAHCHL01. The sequence continues at coordinate 2,622 of JAHCHL010000016.1, forward strand.
TGCTGGAATCGCAAGGGTTCTTGATAGATGAAGATCGGACTATTGCTCAGCAGCATGTGATCGTCTCGCTCGATGCTGGTCAGGCCCTGAAGCTGGGGCAATCCTATGGCTACGACTGCGAAGCACTCCTTCGCAGGGTCACGGCCCTAGTCTGCAATGAGCAGTGTCACTCGCTCTTCGCACTTTACGAATCCGTCAGCACCTTTCCAAAGGGCCTAATCGAATCTGCGGTGAGGGTCTTGGCCGGGAACGGATTCTGGAGAGCTGAGGGAACGATGGATGGTGACCTTCACTTTCATTCGGTCGCACCCGTGGCGAAGAGGTGGTTGGAGGAGAACTCATGAGCGCTGACCGGCCAAATCTCATCAAGCACCTGGAGTTCATCCAGATCGCCATCGTTCGGATGGCCGCGAACTCGTTTGTGATCAAGGGTTGGACCGTCACCCTTGTTGCCGCAATTCTCGCCTTCACGTCAAAGGATGCGAACCCGAATGCAGCCTCGATCGCGCTGATTCCGGCAATTATGTTTTGGAGCCTCGATGCCTACTATTTGAGAACGGAACGCGAATTCAGGGCGCTGTACGACCAGGTCAGGCAGAATCCACCGGAGGACGACCTCGAAGTTGATTTCTCGCTCGATGTCTCCAAGGTGAAAACCAAGACGGCCGGGACGCTGCGGGTTGCATTTACGCGCACGCTCGCTCCATTCTACTTGGCCTTGATAGGAGTGATTTTGGCCGTGTGGTTGCTTGCACCAAGACTCATCGGAGGCAATTTCTGATGGCTCGGCGAGCATTCTTCAGCTTCCATTATGAGCTCGATGTACAGCGTGCGTCTGTGGTTCGAAACTCCCGGCTGACCCACGGTGAGCAACTGAGTTTCATTGACGCTTCGATGTGGGAGTCAACGAAGTGTCAAGGTGATGACGCCCTTAAGCGACTCATCAACAAAGCTTTGGAGAACACCAGCGTCACGGTTGTCCTGATAGGCAGTCACACGAACCAGCGTCCCTGGGTGAAGTATGAACTAGAACGGAGCATCGCCCGAGGGAATGGGATCGTCGCAGTTCGGGTCAACAAGATCAAGAACTTCCAAGGACAGATTACTCAGTGCGGCGTGAATCCACTCGACAGCGCAATGGTGACCTTTTCGAACGGCACCAAGAAGCCCGCATCCAGCTACTACAAGACCTATGATTACGTAGATGACGACGGTTACAACAACCTCGGCACTTGGATTGAAGAAGCAGCGAGGCTGGCAGGAAAATGAAGCCTGCCACCGTGCCTCTGGCCAGCCTGCTAAAGGCATTAGAAAGCGGAGCGCGACCAAAAGGTGGCGTCACAATAGACGGCGACGTTCCTAGCCTTGGCGGCGAGCATGTTGGATCCGACGGGCGCATCAAAACGAACGGCGTCAAACGCATTCCTCGAGCATTCTACGACAACCTGAAAAAAGGTCGAGTCAAACCGGGGGACATCTTGATCGTCAAGGACGGGGCTACTACTGGAAAGACAGCTTATGTTCCTGAAGATTTCGAATTTGAGGAGGCTGCAATCAATGAGCATGTTTTTCGACTTGAGGTCGACGACACAAAGGCCGCGCCCAAATACGTTGCACATTTTCTACAATCAGGGATTGGCCAGAGCGCGATTCTCGCTGACTTTCGCGGAGCGACCGTTGGGGGGATTTCCCGCGGTTTCGCTGATCGCGCCCAGATCCCGCTACCCTCAATCGAGGAGCAGCGGCGGATCGCGGCGATGCTCGACAAGGCTGAGGAGCTTCGCGCCAAGCGCCGCTCCGCCATCGCCCTGCTCGACCAACTCCCCCAAGCCATCTTCCTCGAAATGTTCGGCGACCCCGTGACGAACCCGGAGAACTGGCATGTTAGAACTATTGAAGAAACGACTGAGTGTCTGGACCGATTTAGAAAGCCAGTCAAAGCATCTGACCGACCGGATGGCCCCATCCCTTACTACGGCGCGAACGGACTTCAAGGCTGGATCGATCGAGCTCTGTTCAACGAATCACTGGTTCTCGTTGCGGAGGACGGGGGCCACTTTGAGAATCCAACACGAGGAGTTGCGTATCGCATTGATGGACCTGCTTGGGTGAATAATCATGCCCACATCCTAAGAGCCAAAGCAAATGTTCTCGACGTAGAGTTCCTGCACCGTGTTCTAAGACACTATAATTTCGTTCCATTTATCTCCGGAACAACCCGTTCTAAACTGACGCAAGGGCAGCTGGCAAAGGCCACGATTCCCGTTCCGCCTATCGACCTCCAGCGCCGGTTTGCCGCGAGCGTCGAATCGACCAACCGCGCCAAAGCGGCCTACCAATCCGCTCTCGCCGAATCCGATACTCTCTTTGCCTCACTACTAGGCTGGGCATTTGACGCCAGCTTGAAATGAGAAACCAGGTTAGAACCAATGGAAGATCCAACACAGGACAAACTAGAGGAAATCCAGGAAACCTGGGCCGACCAACTTGAAGGTCAGGCAAAAGAGATCGTTGAGTCTGAATCCCCTCGGCTTTGTGTCCAAGCCGGTCCCGGAACAGGGAAGAGCTTCTGTATGACTCGCCGCCTGCTCCGCTTAATTCAGCAGAAGAAGGTCAAGCCAAGTGAAATTTTGGCGGTAACTTTCACTCGTACCGCAGCAAACGACCTTCGGCGAGAACTGGAGAAAACACTTGGAGAAGCTCAACGGGGATTCCGAGCTTCGACGCTACACAGTCTTTGCTTCAACATCGTAGAGCATGAGAGCTTTCTTAAGGTGCGAAACCGGAAGCCACGATTCTTGTTGTCCGTAACCAAGCAAGGGTGTCTGAATTTTGAAGCTGCCCCGATGCTCTCCGACCTACAAGCCGAGAATAGCGCATACAAGGCGGCCCGCGAGCAATCGAAGAAGATTAAGGAGTTCGAAGCGATGTGGGCAAGGCGCCAGACGGACCCCCTCGGAACACCGGCAGAAGGACAAGACGCCCCATACGGCACTTCTGTCTTGAACTGGTTGCGGTTCCACCAAGGCATGCTAGTTGGCGAACTGGTTAAAGAAGCATATGAGTTTCTGTCCGCTGAGCCTGACTCGCCGTGGCGAACTAAGTTCAGGGCAATTCTAGTGGACGAATACCAAGACCTCAATAAGCTCGACCAAGCGATGATTGATTTGCTGTGTGAACATGAACAGACTGTTGCTTCCGTGGTTGGTGACGTTGACCAGTCAATCTACTCTTTCCGATGTGCTCATCCGGAAGGACTTGTTGAATACGCCACGAAGAACGGTGTCGAAGCCAAGACAATGGACACCAGCCGACGATGTGGAACGGCAATCTTGAGTCCTGCTCAGAACCTGATCAAACAGAACACAAAGCATGCGAGTGCATATCCGTCTCCGATGTCGGGCATGCATGCTGGCAGTGTATACGTACGTCGCTGGGCAACAAGGACACAAGAAGTCGAAGGCGTTGTAGCGTTTATCAAACACTGCAAAAATCAAGGCGTAGAGGAGGGCGAGATTCTTGTACTTGTGCCGTCTCGTGTCATCGGAAAGGATATCCGCAACGCACTTCGCGCGGAGGATATTCCTGCACACAGTTATTTCGCTGAGGAGCAGCTAGAAGAAGTTGAAGCCCAGAAGGCATTTACCCTTCTGACCCTTCTTGCAAACCAAAAGGATCGAGTTGCGTTGAGGTGTTGGCTCGGTGGGTGGAAGAACGGGCATTGTGCTGGTAGCTACAAGAAGCTACGGCGGTACTGCGAAGAGAATAATGCCGAACCCTGGGACACTCTTGAAATGGTTGTGTCTGGCGATTTAAGCCTGAGTGGGACTAATCCGCTTTATAAACCCTTTGAAGAGCTAAAGGAGAAGTTGGCAAGTCTGACGACAAACAAGGGTCCATCACTGCTGGACTCACTTTTCCCGACTGATGCCGAATGGGCCGAGGACATTCGAGTGCTGGCAAGTCAATCAATTTGTGATGAGACCTCCGCCGCTGACCTTCACGAGATGCTTGTTGAGGCAATCACGCAGCCCTTCATGCCAGCCGAAGTCGATCACGTTCGGATCATGAGTTTTCATAAATCGAAGGGGCTAACCTGCGAGGCAGCTGCAATTATGGGTGCCATTGATGGACTCGCTCCGCGCCCACATGACCCAGAGAAGTCGTTCCTCACTCCAGCCGAGCACATTGAAGAACAGCGCCGCCTATTCTATGTCGCGATGACTCGCAGCAAGAATTATCTGCTTATCAGTTCTGCCAATGTCGTTGGAAGCCAGTTTGTGTTTGGAGTTCCAATCGTGGGCAAGTGGCTTGGGAGAGGTCGTTATCAAACAGCAGTAAGCCCATTCGTCACCAGCCTCGGCACTGCTTTGCCCGCGGCGAGCAACGGCATGACCTTCAGTTGATTGTGAATTTTGGGTTTACCTGGCAGAATCAGTAGCAAGTAGATGAGTCAATTCACTTTCCTTGAACCCGAGTTTCCAGAGCTCTTCGAATCTGCCCGACGGGCCGAGGAGACGGCATGCTCGGACCCTCGGGCGTCGTGCTTCTATGCTCGAAGGGCTCTGGAATTGGCCGTGAACTGGGCCTACGAGCACGATCCGATTCTACAGCTCCCTTACCGGGAAGATCTGAGCGCTCTGATTCACGAGCCGACTTTCCGAAACATGGTCGGCCAAGCGGTGTTCTACAAATGCCGCGCGATCAAGGATCTTGGCAACCACGCCGTACACAGCCAGAAGCCAATGACCACGAAGGAGTCAGTTTCTGCAGTCCGGGAGCTCTTTCACGTCTCCTACTGGTTCGTCCGTACCTACGCGAAAGGAAACAGACCCGAGCCCGGACTCAGCTTCGATCCCTCAGCGCTCCCCGAAACGACCAGCGTTCCAAAGCAGACCCTTGCCCAGCTGCAGACCCTGAATGACCAGCTTGCCGCCGAGCGGGAGAAACTCTTTGCCGCTCTCGCCGAGAAGGATGACCTCGACGAGCAGCTCAAGAAGGCTCGTGCCGAGCTTGCGGCCGTCAAGAAGGCCAACGAGGCAACGCCTGACACGCACAACTACTCCGAAGCGGAGACCCGCGACCTCTTTATCGACCTACTCTTGCGAGAAGCAGGTTGGCCACTCGACAAGCCCGATGACCGCGAATATCCGGTTCTGGGAATGCCGAACGAGAAGGGTGAGGGCTTCGTGGACTACGTCCTCTGGGGCAACGACGGAAAGCCCCTTGGATTAGTGGAAGCAAAGAAGACGCGACGCGATGCGCGGGTCGGACAGCACCAGGCGAAGCTTTATGCGGATTGCCTTGAAGAGAAGTTCGGCCAGCGCCCCGTGACTTTCTACACGAACGGGTATGAGCACTGGATTTGGGATGACTCGATGTATCCACCCCGCCCTGTTCAAGGCTTCTACAAGCGGGCTGAGCTTGAGCTGATAATCCAGCGCCGCCAGTCTCGCAAGAGCCTGGCATCAGCGAAGATCGACGACAAGATCGTCGAGCGTTACTACCAGACGCGAGCGATTCGACGGATTGGCGAGGCATTCGAAAAAGACCACGCGCGTCGAGCGCTCATTGTCATGGCGACCGGAGCCGGAAAGACGCGCACGGTTATCGCCCTTGCAGACCTGCTAATGAAGGCCAACTGGGCCAAGCGAATCCTGTTCCTGGCCGACCGTACCGCGCTCGTGAACCAAGCGGTGAACGCATTCAAGCGGCACTTGCCGGACGCTGCGCCGGTGAACCTGGTGACCGAGAAAAACACTGAAGGGAGGGTCTACGTTTCAACCTATCCAACAATGTTGGGCCTGATCGACACGACCAATGGAAGTGAGCGCCGGTTCGGTGTTGGTCACTTCGACTTGGTGATCATCGACGAGGCTCACCGATCGGTGTTCATGAAATACCGTGCGATCTTCGACTATTTCGACAGCTTTCTTGTTGGGCTGACGGCAACGCCAAAGGACGAGGTCGATCGCAACACCTACAAGCTCTTTGAACTTGAGGACGGCGTTCCAACTGACGCATATCCGTTGAGCGAAGCAGTTGCCGACAAGTATCTAGTTCCGGCAAAGTCAGTCTCAGTGCCGCTGAAACTCCCTTCACAGGGCATCACCTACGACTTGCTTTCCGAAGAGGAGAAGGAGCGCTTCGAACTGACCGACTGGAAGGATCGGGCCGAGGACGTGTTGCCTTCGGGACGAGTCGAGCCGGCCGCTGTGAATCAGTGGCTTTTCAACGAGGACACCGTGGACAAGGTGCTGAAGCACTTGATGGAACGGGGCCTGAAAGTGGACGGCGGCGACAAGCTGGGCAAGACGATCATCTTCGCCAAGAACCACGACCACGCCGTCTTTATCGCCGAGCGCTTCAATAAGAACTATCCGAAGTATCGCGGTGAGTTCGCCCGCGTTATCGATTTTCAGGTCGAATACGCTCAAGACCTCATCGACCGATTCAGTAACCCGAACAAGCTCCCACAGATCGCCGTTTCGGTTGACATGCTCGACACTGGAATCGACGTACCCGAGGTCGTTAACCTTGTTTTCTTCAAGCAGGTTCGTTCCAAAACCAAGTTCTGGCAGATGATCGGCAGGGGAACTAGGCTTTGCCCGAGCCTCTTCGGGCCAGGACTCGACAAGGAGTTCTTCTACATCTTCGACTATTGCGGGAATCTAGAGTTCTTCAGCCAGCAACTCGATGGCACAGAAGGCACCTCCGGGGCATCGCTGTCACAACGCTTATTCGCTGCCCGACTGAAGTTACTTGCCGCGATTTCGGGATCGAAGGAAGGTGCCACAGCGGTCAAGGAGCACTTGGCGCAGTATGGTTCCGATCCGATGACCGACGAGCAAGTGTTCCAGTCGATCCTCGAAATCCTCAAAGCTGAGGTTGGATCGATGAACACCGACAACTTCATCATCCGAGCGAAGCGCAGATTGGTCGAGAAGTATCAGAACGCCGATCAGTGGCTCAGTTTGGACGAGGAGAAGCTCTCGGAACTTGAACATGAGATCGCAGGGCTACCCAGCGAGAAGGAGCCGGAGGCGGTCGAAACAAAGCAGTTTGACCTTCTCATCCTCAGACTGCAAATCTCGACGTTGAAGGGGACGAACGCTTTCAAGCGCATGAAGCAACAGGTTCAGGAGATTGCGGCCCTGCTTGAAGAGTCTTCCAGCATCCCCGTCATCAAAGAGCAGCTGAGCCTCATCCAAGACCTGCAGTCGGACGGTTGGTGGGATGACGTGACCGTGCCGATGCTGGAAACCGTAAGACTCAGACTCCGAAATCTCGTGAAGCTTATCGAGCATCGGAAGGGCAGTCCAGTGTTCACGGACTTCACCGACGAGATGGGAGAAGAGGCTGACATTGATCTGCCCGGATTCACGGATGCAATTAGCTTTGAGCGATTCAAGGAAAAGGCGAGGGCGTTCCTGCGGAGTCACCAGGATCGCGAGTGTGTCCAGAAGTTACGTTTGAACGAACCGCTGACGGAGAGTGACTTGACTGAGTTGGAACAAGTTCTCATCGAGAGTGGCGCTGGCAACGAGCAAACCATTCTGAAGGCTGCTGAGAGTGGATTGGGGCTCTTCGTGAGGTCGCTAGTTGGGTTGGATCGAGAAGCTGCAAAGGCGGTCATGAATGAGTTCTTGGCTGGTGAAACGCTTACTGCCAATCAGATCGAGTTTGTTAATATGGTCGTGGACTACCTGACCGAGCACGGCGTCATGGAACCTCGTGCCCTGTATGAGTCCCCGTTCACTGACATCAATCCGCTTGGACCGGATGGGCTTTTTGAGTCTGGAGTCGTTGACCGACTTGTCGGAGCGCTTCAGACGATCAGGATGAGGACTTTCCCGCCCGCCTCACAAATGAGCCAGGATCCAGCAGGTTCCTAAAGTGGTTCCTAAACGAGTTGACCCGCTGTGAGTCCGTATGGCCCAGTTCAGGAACCTGAAACATGCCGATGGAGTCGGCAAAAATTGCAATCGCACTGCAGAGGTCGTGGGTTCGAATCCCATCATCTCCACCAACTCGCCGGGAGGTTTAGAATCTAAACTGCAGTGCGGCGTAACCCCAACGCTGGTTTGCAACATCGCCGCCGTTCAGCGTTCTGACGAAGCTTCCAGGATTGAAGACGCTAAAGCCGCCAGACAGCGTCCCGTTTCGGTGAAAGCGATAGATGATTTGAAAGTCGATTTCGCTTCCGACATCTCGACCCGCTGCGCCCGTCGGATCGATCAAGGGTCCGTTGACACCGACATTCGGATTTCCATTTGCCGCATACCATGCGTCGCGCGGATCACGAAGCCAGAATCTGCGCCAAGAGACGTTCAGCGTTAGATTTGGCCCAAAGTTTCGATCGACACCAATGACCAACTCGTTCATGTTTCTCCACGATTGGAGATCCATCTGTCCGTAGAACTTGTGGTTGGTTGGAACGAGATTGTCGAAGAGCCGTTCCTTGTTCGCGCTGCGTCCGCCGCTTGCCGCGTTCGCTTCGACATAGATTCGCGTCGCCTTGTCCGGTCGATACGCTACACCGGAGTGCCATGCCCAGGCGAGGTGGTCACGACTGCCCGATTTGCCAAACTGCATGGCGCCTTCGACGTCGACTTCGACTGGACCCAGTTTTCCTTGCCAACTGTGCGAAATCGTGCCAATGCTAGTTAGGCCCGCTGCCGTCTTGTCGCGTTTGTGGACGGCGAGAGTCGTTCCACCCTGCCATCGATACAGGCCACCGAAAAAACTTTGCCTTGGTTGAAGTGGCAATGCTGCGCCGAAGCGGAAAGCGAACAGCTCCCACTGCCGGGCTTCGAAACGCGCCCCGTCGTATGTGCGCCCGACGTTGCCCCACTCAACGCTTCCAATGAGCCGCTCGGTACCGACGTTGATTCTTTGTCTGCCCAAAGTGAGAGTGCCGCTTGGTCGTGTGAATTTGAGGAACGCGAGCGTAACGTCGCTGTTGGTCGTCGCCGTTGAAACCCCGTTGGCGGTCAGCCTGGAGTTCGCGAATTGATACTGGAACCCACCGGACAGCCCATCTTGCCACTTCACGTTGAAGCCGATCCTGATTCGCGAAAGCAAATCATCACGGTCATCGGCAAGCGCCGCCGAGAACAGTCGATTCTCCCGGGTTTCATATCGCATGCGCCAATCGAAAGTTGGCTGGATGTCCATGGCCGGCCCCTGAGCGACTCCAAAAAACAGCACACCAACATGATATCCGCTAGCTGAAATCGGGCTATGATGGAAATCATATCGGCACGGTGCCCGCCGGATGAAACTGGTGGCCAGGTACCCATGCCGTGAATCAGCAAATGAGCGAGCGCCAGTTCTACATCGATCCGAGCCGTTGCATTGGCTGCAACGCATGCGTTCAGGCTTGCGCTGAGTGCGACACGCACGCCGGCGTTTCTATGATCCACCTCGAAACGATCATGCGCGGCGACACGGTCCAGACGACTCCGGTGATTTGCATGCATTGCGAGGAGCCCGCCTGCGCGGCGGTTTGCCCAGCGGACGCAATCAAGAGGACGGCGGACGGTGTCGTGCAGTCGTCTTTGAAACCGAGGTGCATTGGATGCACAAACTGCGTTTACGCTTGTCCGTTCGGAGTTCCAAAGTACGATGCCGCGATCGATCAGATGATGAAATGCGACATGTGCTACGACCGCACGTCCGCAGGCAAAAAGCCGATGTGCGCGACGGTTTGTCCGTCTCAGGCGCTGTTCTTCGGGACCCCTGAAGAGATTGCTGCGTTTCGGAGTGGGAATCCGGTTAACGAGTTCGAATTTGGCGGACGAACGATCCGAACGAAAGTCCATCTCATGATGCCTACGGGCACGAAGCGCATGACCGTCAAGACCGATGCACTGATTCGAAAAACTGACCTGCTCAGCGTGGCGAGGACGAACTGATGGAAGACAGAGTGCGACAGGATTTCCCGATCGATTGGGAAGAGGACAATTACGTTAGTCGTCGCGAGTTCTTCAAGTTCCTGACGCTCGCGAGCGGCGGGCTTGCAATCGGCTCTGCGACGATGGCAGTTTGGTCGAAGTTCCCTCGTGAAGAGCGCCGATTCGATCCAATGATGATTGCCGAGGGCAAGTCGATGTCGCCAGGAAGCGCAGTCTCCTTCAACTATCCGCGCATGCATGACTTGTGCATCTTGATCAGGAAGCCGAACGGAGAGTACGTCGCCTATTCACGCCGATGCACCCATTTGTCGTGCCCTGTCAATTACGAGCCGGATAACGATCGTCTTTATTGCCCGTGCCACAACGGCGCGTTTGCAGTCGACGACGGACGCGTGCTTCAAGGCCCGCCGCCGCATCCGCTGCCGCGCATTCTTCTCGAGGAGCGAAGTGGAGAAATTTGGGCAGTCGGCGTTACGTTGAAGGAGGAAGCATGAAACCCAATCATTCTGGAAGGCGCGAGCAAAAGTCCGTCGTGTTTGTTGCTCTCCTCGCTTTCATTTTGACTTTGGTTTTGCTTCAGCTTTGGCTTTTCGTCGCGGCGTTTGAGAACATGCTCGCTGGGCACTATGAAGTCGCATTTCCTGCAGGAATTGCGAGTGTCGCAATTCTTACTGTGAATATCTGGATGCTGATCGGAATCAACAGGTTGGATTCTGTCGAATAGCTATCCGACGTAAGGAACTCCGTCGATTGCAGACGCTTGGTTGAGCGCGATCAATTTTCTTTTTTCTGCCGGCGACAAGTCTTGGTGGCGCCCAAAATCCATCCCAATTTCCTTCATCACTTCGACCAAGTCATCATGATGCAGTTTTGTTTGAAACGGTTCGCCTGATCGGGCGCACTTGGCCATCTCTCCTCGCAACCCTTCTTCCTTGTAATAAGCGACACCTAACTGAGCAGGTCGCTGAATGATGTGAAAGAACTTTCCAAACGGAAGGTAAAGCAGCAATACGATGACCGTAAAGGCATGAAGCAGGGACAAGAACGAGAAGTGCGTTCCACCCATTAGCTTGTAGCTTGCCGTAAGCATTAAGCCAGTTACGGATACTGCAAACAAAATGAACAGAGGAATAAAGTCGGATGCGATCGACTGCACGGCCTGCGCTCCATGCTCGAACACGCGGCGATGCATTGCGAGCGCCACACCGGTGAGCACAAGCACCGCACTGATGTTCAGTCCATTGAAGAACAAAAAGCCGATAACGCTGTCGGGCGGAAATGTCATTGTCGCTTTTCCCATGAACTCGACGACGTAGTCTTTTCCATTCGCTGCTGAATTAAACTGAATCCAGCCCCAACTCAATGGAAACGTGATCAGGAATGCGATCATGCACCCCCACGCGATGCACATGTGCGCCATCCACCTTTGCGGGCTACGCTTCTCAATGAAACGCTGTGCGACGATATTGTTCCAAAGCAAACCGATAAACTTGACGACGTTTGGGATCAGCCGGCTTGGTTTAAGGAACAGTTTCCAGCCGGACACGAAGTACTTCCATGTCGGCGGACGCTGCAGCCACATCGCATACCGATAGACGACTGCGAATGCAGCGAAAACGGTTGCGGCAGCGTAAGCCGCCAACGGCGCATCGAACCGAGTCAGGCCGCCAGAACCGAAGTAGATCGCCGCAATAACCAACGCTGCGGCGATGAACCCGGCAACAAACGAAATAATCTGCGGCTGCGACTTTTTAGCCATCTTCACCTTCGAGAATCTCGTTCGCCCAAGACATCCCTGCCATCATATTCGGGAAACCGACTGTCGTCGTTGCCTGGAGGATCGCATGGCGGATCTCATCTGCGCTCGCTCCTGCGTCGCGCGCCTTTCTGACATGACCGCGGACGCCGCCTTCCTGGCGCGCCGCGAGAGAGATGCCGATCTTGATCAGCTCTCGAGTTTTCGCATCCAATGGCCCAGCGGAACCGACAGCAGTTCCGAGCGCATGATACGCCTCCCCCACTTCGGGAAAGTCCTCGAGGAATCTGCGATACTGTTTCGGGAGCTTGCTCATGAATCGAAGTCTGAACTATTCTACATCCAATCGCTATGACGGAGATCACGCCTCGTGAATCGTCCATCCATCGAATGTGCAATTCTCTCTGGGGGCCGAAGCGAAAGAATGGGAACCGACAAAGGGGCCCTGCTCATCGATGGCGAACCGATGGGAGTTCGCATCGCCAGGTCGCTCAAGGAACATGGCTATGGTGTAACTGTTCTCGGCAACATCCCCTCTGCAGACTTCCGGCAATTGCCAGACGCAGATCCGTTTGCTGGGCCTCTCGTCGCAATTTCAAACTTTCATCCAGTTGGAGACTGTGTATTCGTCTGTTCCTGCGACATACCTCTCTTCGACGCAAGGCTTGTTGAGACACTTTTCAATGGCATCGACGATTTTGATGCGGCGATTCCATCCATCGACGGGCGATTGCAGCCGCTTTGCGCGCTTTACACTTCACGGAGCCTGAAGATCGCACACGACCTTGCAGCCGAAGGCGAACGTCGCGTTATGGCTTGGGTTCATCGGCTTCGATTTCGTGAAGTTGGCGAGTCGACTTTGGCAAAGTACGGTCTGGATCCGCGCTGCGTGCTCGGCGCGAACACTCCGGAAGAGCTTGATGCGCTGCTACATCAGCAGTGATTCGTCGAGAGCCACCGGATCGGCGATCGTAATCACTTGATGGTCGGTCGAGACAATGCCATCCTTTTGCCAACGGCTCATAACGCGAATGGAAGTCTCGACCGTTGTTCCTGCCATTTCTGCAATGTCTTGCCTCGTCAGCGGAACACGAATCTGCACGCCGTCATCTGTTTTCTCTCCGTACGCATCCATTAGTATGAGGAGCACTGCGGCGATTCGCTGATCGACTTTTCCTGTCGACATTCTCGCCATCATGTCGTGCGCCCGCCGTAGCCTTGGCCCAAGCGAACGGACGGCCTGATCCTTGAATGCAGAACTTCGATTGTAAACTTCGATAAGCGGCCGTGTCGGAATCTTCGCGTACCAAGTGTTGGTGACCGCGATGGCAGCCAGCGGATAGGAACGGCCTTCGAGAGCAGCGAAGAGTCCGAAGCACTGTCCTGGACCGAGAAGTTCCATTGCGACTTCCGAGCCTTGCGGCGTCGTTCGCGTCATCTTCACGAACCCTTGTCCGACGATTCCGACGAAATGCGAGGGCGCTCCGGCGACCCAAATCGCTTCGCCGCGCTCAGCGTACGCCAAGAACGACTTTTCTGCGAGCGAAAGCCTCTCTTCGTCGCTCAGCGCGTTGAGCAACGAGCAAGTTTCTAAGACTTGCAACACGTTCGGCTTTTTGAAGTCCGACTTCTCAGCCTGTCTCTGCTTCTTAGCTGACACTGAATGCCCTTCTTATGCCTGCGCTCAAAAGCGGGCGCGAAACGTGCGCGGCCCAGATCGCGAGCGCCGTCAATTCGATGAAGCCTGTCATACCCATCGGCATGAAGGCTGTTGGCGTATAGTCTGTCATAACTTCGAAGCCGACCCGCATGGCGTTGCCGAGGTTCAGCAGGATAAACACCGACCAAAGCTGCGGCAGCTTGCGCTCATCCAAGTCGTTCATTCTTGCCACGACGTGCATACCGAAACCAAGGATCATCTGCGAGATGAACCCGACGGTGACCGCATGACGAATCGCTCCAAGGTACGCATGCGAGAACGCGTTTCCGGTCGCCGCAAGATGAAGCGGCTCGAAGATCAACATGATTGAAGCCACTCCAAGCCAGAAGTAGGCGGCGCGAACAAACTTATGCGATCGGTAGCTTTCCGCAAAGGCTTCGAACGTGCGTGACGACGCGATAAGAAGGATCGCTGCGGTACCCAATCCAAGGCAAGCCGCGAACTCAATCGTCCGGGATTGAAGAGTCATGCCCGCTTCAAATGCATAGATCCAACCTGCCATTTTGACAATCAGGCTCAAATTCCACAGAAGAAATGCGAATCGAGCCAAAGATTCGTAAGCCGGCTTAGCGCCGAAGCACGAATTGAGCTTGGTTAAGGAGACTCCGAAGATCATCATCGCAACGAAGCCTAAGAACTGAGCGTCGCGCAGTGGTGGCATCCACTTTGCTGTGAACAGGATGTTCGCTTGTGCTTCTTGCGTGTGTGACAAAGCGAATGCGATCGGCTCAGCAATGGCAACGACAAGCAGCCAAAAGAGCGAAGCGAATACAAACGTCGTTTGCCACGTTAGCGGCTGACCTGTTCTTTGCTTGTTGACCGAGACGTTGTAAATAAACAAGACGACGGCCGTCGCTTGAAGAACCCCTGAAAGGATCCCAATCGAATACCACGGGGCGTAGTCGACGCGAATCAGCGGCTCTGCCAAGAATCGAAGCACGATTCCCGTCGCCATCAATCCAAGAGCCAGCCAAGCGAGCCGATGGAAGTTGCGAGTGGTCGCAATCGACGGCGCGTGCTGCTGCATCGCGAAGCCCATGACAAAGAAGCCGACCCAGCCGAAGAGCTGGGAGTTTGCGTGCGCCTTGATGTACGGCGCCCAAGAAAGCACCGTATAGCTTTTCGACATCGAGATACCGAGCAAAGCGATTGCGCCGAGCAAACAGCCCGCAGTAAGCACCGTCAGCATTCCGAAGAGGAAGAACGGTCGATAGACGTTCGTATCTGCCCTTTCCGACACTTTCGAAGGCAAGATTCGCAGCGGTATGCGCTCGCTCACGTTCACTTATGAAACACTTTGGTGAAATCGTGCCCGAATCGCTATGACGCCGATCATATTGACGACGCGATTAGGGGAGATAATGGCAGTCATGGCTGCTGATTTGGAGCGAATGGCCGGATGGTTCGCAGGACCGAAGGCAGAAAACGGCGAGTGGTTTGGTTCGATCATAGCAAGCATCTTGGCGGACTACTATGCATGGCGTAAGAATTACTTTCCGGAAGACGGCGCTATCGTCGGTTCCAAGGAACGCAGAGAATCGGAACCATTTCGTGACGAGTTTGAAGACAGGCTGATGGAGCTGCTTGCGCGCCTCAAAGCCGACTACCCATTCCAAAGCCCGAGGTATGCGGCGCACATGGTCGCCGAGCAAGCGCTTCCGGCTATAGCCGGCTATTTCGCCGCAATGCTCTACAACCCAAACAACGTTTCCAGCGAGGCCGCACCTGTGACTGTTCGTCTCGAACTCGAAGCTTGCCGCCTCATCTCGCGGATGCTTGGTTACGGCGAAGAATCGTGGTCGCATCTGACGGGCGGCGGAACCGTAGCAAACCTGGAAGCGCTTTGGATCGCACGAAGCGTGAAGTACTTGCCGCTGGTTACGCAGGACATGAAGAGAGCGATTCCGCTCAAAGCGGAAGAGCTGAGCACCGATGCATTGTTGCGAGTTTCTCCGACTCAAGCGCTGATAGAGTTCTCGAAATGCTTCGAAGCGCTTGCTGATCCGCAAACGGCGATATCCGCATATCTTGCGTCACCGCACAATATCGCCGTCGTTGGAACTGCGGCCATTTCAAGACTCACCAATCGCGACCCTGTCGTGATTGTTCCTGATACCGCGCATTACTGTTTCGACAAAGCGATCGAGGTGCTGGGAATCGGCCGGAACGCACTTCGTAAAGTTGCCGTCGACTCCGACTACCGAATGAGAATCGACGAACTCGAACGCCAACTCGAAGAATGCGAAACACAACATGAAGATGTGATCGCTGTCGTCGCTGTCGTCGGCACGACCGAAGAAGGAGCCGTCGACCCTGTCGACAAGATTCTCGAACTTAGAGAGCAAAGGGAGAAGGCAGGCAAAGGCTCGTTTTGGGTTCATGCCGATGCCGCCTATGGCGGTTATTTGCGAACGGTAACGACGCCTTCACGGTTAGGACTCGGAACGCCTAAGTCGACGGTTTCACTAAACGGAAATGTGCGCGAAATCGAATTGCATTTACCAGAGCACTATGCTTGCGATGCGCTCGAGCGTTTGGGCGAATGCGACTCGATCACGATCGATCCCCACAAGCTGGGTTATGTTCCTTATCCTGCCGGTGCGATCTGTTTCAAGTCGAATCTCGTCAAACCGATCGCAAGGCAAGATGCGCCTTACATCGAAGACAGGCCCGGCAATGTCGAAGCGGAGCGGGGTTCGGAAGCGATCGGCGTTTACATTCTCGAAGGAAGCAAGCCTGGTGCAGCGGCGGCGGCCGTTTGGATGGCGCATACCCTCATCCCTCTCGACACATCGGGGCACGGCAGACTGATTCAGCAAACGGTTCGAAACGCTTGTGAGTTGCACGCTTTGCTTGAAAAGTATCCGGAGTGGACAGGCAGCAATCGTGTGCAAGCCGTTTGCTTGTGTCCACCGGGATCGAACATTGTATGCTATGCGTTTCGATCCTGCAATGGGACATCTCTCGCTGAAATCAATCGACTTAATAGATGTTTGTATGAACGTTTCAGCGGATCCGAACTGGCGGGTCGCCGAGTATACGATCAACGTTTCTTTGTAAGCCGCACAACGCTCTCTCCAAAACAATACCGCATGGAAACCGTCGCGCCGTTCTTGGATCGCCTCGGAGTAAGCAATGATGAATTCGTTCAGGAAGGAGTCTTTTTGCTTAGGTCTGTCCTCATGAATCCTTGGTATGAGGCTGCAAAGCGAAAAGGAAAGTTCTATCTTTCAGAACTTGTCGAAGAACTCTATGAAGTGGCCAGCCGATTGGTGTCCGAAAGTCAAAGTTCGCCGTAACTTACGCGCATCAGCACGGCTTTTCTGCGCCTTTCCTCATGTAGAACCACCAGTTGATCCACAAGTTGATCGCATAGAACACGGTTGCTCCATAGAAGAACGCAGTCGGTGATCCTGTCGATGCGATGACAGCACCGAACAGCACTGAGAACAGAAACGGCCCGTACGCCGCAATGGCAGCAGTCCAACCGATGACACCTCCCGCTTGCCTTGGCGGGAAAATCATGGGCATCTGCTTAAACGTCGACGCGTTTCCGATGCCGCTGAACAGGAAAAGACCCAGCATGAAGATGAGGAATCCAGGCCATTGATCGAGCGAATCGGGCCGAGTGAAGAATGTGACTCCTATGGCGCAAACGAGCAATCCGATTCCGCTTATCATAGTCACTTTGGCCCCCCCGAACTTATCGCTTATGGGACCAAATGCAACCCGAATGCTCGCTCCAATCAGCGGTCCGAGGAAAGCAAATGCGAGGGGTTCCGGCGCTCCATCGAACTTTCCATAGACGTTCTTGATCAGCAATGGAAATGCCGCAGAAAAGCCGCTAAACGAGCCGAACGTCATGATGTAGAGCGATGTCATCAGCCACGTGTGCTTGTCTTTGAAGATGTCGAGCTGTTCGCGGAACGAGGCTTTGACGGGAACGCTCCGCAAAGAGATCCACGCGAGAATCGCGGCCAGCACGACGAATGGCGCCCAAACATAGGCCGCGTTCTGAAGCCAAATGTCACTGCTCTTGCCGTCTTTCGTGAACGTCTGCGCCGCGCCGAGACTCGCGATCATCGAAAAGCCGATGACCCACGGAATGACGAATTGCGCAACGCTAACCCCAAAGTTGCCGATTCCGGCTTGGATTCCGAGCGCCAATCCTTGCATTCGCTTAGGGAAGAACAGGCTCGTGCTCGGCATGAACGAACTGAAGTTGCCACCGCCAAGTCCTGCCAAGAAGCCTAATAGCATGAACGTCGCATAGCTCGTGTCCGGATTCTGAACAGCCATTCCCCAGCCGATGCATGGAATCAACAGAAGCAGCGTGGAAATCGTGACGGTCGTTCTTGTTCCAAAGATCGGAATCAAGAATGTGTGAACGATGCGTAGCGAGCCTGCAGCGAGGCCGGGCATGGAGTTCAACCAAAAGAGTTGCGACTCCGTAAACTTGAACCCAATACCTGAAAGTTTGACGACGATCGCACTGACCATGAACCAAGTCGAGAACGACAGTATCAAGCAGAACGTGGTGACGATAAGAGTGCGCCATGCGATCTTGCTTCCGGTCGTCTGCCAAAACTCAGGGTCCTCAGGCGCCCAACCGCCTATCTCTTTTGAAATGTTGCTATTTTCAGCCATTTAGTTTTTGTCCAGTGGACCAGGAGGCGTCATGCCACGAGTCATTTTGAGAATGACCATGTGCATCCAAACCAAGCTTATGATGCCGATGAACGCCAAGAACAGCCAACAGGTGGTCCAAACTCCCGTCGACTTAAGCATATATCCGAAAAGAATCGGGCAGAAGAAACCTCCGAGTCCTCCGATCACCCCAACAATCCCGCCGACGACGCCGACGTCCTTCGGGAAGTATTCTGGAATGTGCTTGTAAACTGCCGCCTTCCCAATGCCCATTGAGATTCCAAGAAGAAAGACCAGAGCAGTAAATATCCAAACGTTCGCTTGAAAGTAAACGTGAGTGACACCTTTGGCGACAAGCTCTCGTTTCTTGATCTCTTGTCCGACAACCACCGCAGGTTCTTGCCAGGATTCGAACGTCGGAAAGACAAGTGTTCCCTCTTCCATGCGACGGGAGTCTTGGGGCGGTCTCGGCTTGAGTTCGTAAACCTTTTCGTCGACGGTGACCGTCGTTGGGGTGACGTTGGTCACGACTCCTGCTCTTTCCGCCATGATGCCCTCGCCTGGCGAAATGATGTCCATTCGAGGTGCGACAAGCATCAAGCTGAAAAGCACACACGTCGCCAAAACCCAATACATCGTCGTGCGCGCGCCGAGTTTATCGCTGATGTATCCGCCAAGCGCTCGGATGACGCCCGATGGAAAACTGAAAATAGACGCCATCAAACCTGCCAACGCAAGCGACATCCCATAGACATTTAGGTAATAGGGAACGAGCCATTGAGCGAGCGCGACGAACGCGCCGAACACAAGAAAGTAGTACAGACCGAATCGCCACACCCGAACGTCGCGTAGCGGCTGCAACATGTCGACGATCGTTCGGTCGGAAGCGCCTTCGACTTTCTTTGGAACAGCGAAGAGCGCAAAGATGACCGTCATGGCGACGAGGGCGAGCGCATAGACTCTTGGCAACATCCTCCAACCATCGAGGTCCGTGCCGCCATTCGTGAAGTAAGCGAGCAGCGCTGGTGCGGCCAGCGTCGTTACCGCAGCACCCGCATTGCCCACGCCGAAGATCCCAAGCGCGGTGCCTTGCTTCTCTTTCGGAAACCAAACGGAAGAGTACGCAATCCCCACAGCGAACGCAGCTCCAGCCGTTCCAAAAGCGAGTCCTCCTAAAAGGAAGGCCTCAAATGAGTTTGCGAAACTGACTAAGAAGACCGATATCGCGGAGAAAAGCATCACTCCGATGTAAACGGGCTTTCCGCCGTAGCGATCCGTCCACAGTCCGATCGGGAGCCGAAGCACAGAGCCAGAAAGAATCGGAATGCCGATCAACCAGCCGACCTGCGCTTTGTCAAGCATCAAGATTTGCCGATCAACGAGAAACGTAATGAGCACTCCGTAAAGCGTCCAGACCGCAAAGCAAACGGTGAACGCCAACGTGTTTAGGAACAAGACGCGATTCGCTGCACCTCTTTCACTCATGTCCGTCATAAGAATATCGTCGCTTCGCCGCCGAGCAATATGACGCCGGTCATGTCAAAGGGACGAAATTGGCAACAGCGGAGTGTCCGCCCTCTGGATGTACAGGTGTTTCGAGGATTCCTTTCAGGGTCAGCACGCCGATCAAGAGGATCACCGCCAAACCCATGAAGATGATCCATTGGCGTGCTGCCGGATGGCGAGATTTCGAGCGGTCGAGCCAAGGGAGAATCAGCATTCCAATCGAAATCATTCCTGGGATGATGATCGTCGCAAGCAGCTCATATCCTGGCGGCATGATCTTGAGCAATTCATAAAGCCCAAGGAAGTACCATTCCGGCCTCGGTGCGAAATCGGTTCCGGTTGGATCCGCTAACGCCTCCAAACTCGGCGGAAACGCGAGCGCGAAGTAGATGACGATCCCGATGCCAAAAAGCAGCACGACAGCATCTTTGAACAATTGATTCGGATAGAACGGAACCGGCTTTCCTCGTTGCGGCACGACCGGACCGGCAATATGGTGACGACGGACGAGGTAGAGGTGCAACCCGACCAGCGCCAAGAGAATGGCGGGCAGGATCATCACGTGGGCTGCGTAAAACCTTGTGAGCGTTAGCGCGCCAACTTCCTCGCTGCCTCGGATCAGAACGACGAGGCTGTCACCGATGAATGGAACCGTGCCGGCGATCCGCGTTCCCACCACGGTTGCCCAATACGCCTTTTGGTCCCACGGCAAGAGATAGCCGGTGAACGAAAACGCGAGAATGACCTGGAAGATAAGGACGCCCACGACCCATGTCAATTCTCTCGGTTTCTTGTACGATCCCCAAAAGAACACACGGAGTGTGTGCAAAACCATCACGACGACGATCGCGGATGAACCCCAAATATGCAATCCGCGCACGAACGAACCAAGCGGAACTTCGTACGTGATGTGCTTGACGCTTTGGTACGCGCCTTCCGGACTCGCCGTGTAAAACATGGCGAGCGCCACGCCAGTTGTGAATTGAAAGATCAGCAGTGTCAGCAGCAAGTTGCCAAGCGTCTGCCACCAACCTACGCCCGGAGGCATCTCTTCATCGAGATTCTTGCGAACGAACCCCCACCAGCCCAATCGCAAATCAAGCCATTCTTTGAGACCCGGCCTATCGCGCTCCAGCTTTTCTTCAGGAGTCGTCGGCGGACTCGGATGCTCGACGGGGCTTTCAGGAGTCAAGGTCTCTCGCGCCATTGCTAAACCTCCTTATAGAGCCAGACCTTTCCGGCTTCGATCTTCAGTTTGTGGGTGTCGAGACTGCGCGGAGGGGGGCCGGACACAACGTTTCCGGAGTCGTCGAAGACTCCTCCGTGACACGGACAGATGAACCGGTGCTGCCGCTGCTGGTACTTGATTCTGCACCCTAAGTGCGTGCAGGCCGGATCGAACGCCGTAAAGCTGTTCGCTTCTCTGCGCAGGAAGACCGAGTACTTGTGCTCCGCGATTCGGTAGCCGTCTTTGACTTCGATCGAAAATGGAATCTCCTCAATCGAACCGTCCGCGATGTCGTCGACGTTTGCCAACTCGATCCAAGTTCCTTTCCGCTTTCTGGCCAGCGGAGAACCGATAAATCCTGCAACTGGACCGACGATAGCAGCGATCAAGCCCAAATTGATCACGCCAACGATCCATCCAAGTAGCTTTCGCTTACCAGGCGATTCAACTTCTGCATCGCATCCGCACTTTCCATTTGTTTCCGACATCTTCAATCTCCAACTCTTATGGGTAATAGCGAATTCGAATGTCCTGCACATTCTTCAGCCCGATCTTTGCGAGCGCGTCTTTTGCCATGCGTTCCGTTTTGTGATGTCTACCGGGCGATGGCTCACGGGTAAAGCCGATGTCGACACCAGACTTCGCGATTGCATCTGCTATTCTCGTCGTCGCAACCATCGCTGGGACGATGAACGCATGCGAGAATCTCGTAAACGGAGCAGTGAGAACGAGCAATGCGACCGACGCCAAGTGATAGATGTAAATCGGCATGACGTAATCGCTGATTCCAAGCCGGTTCACGAGCATCGACAGGAATCCGCTGAGCACGGTATGGAACAACAAGTTTAGGAACAGGAAGTCTTTGCCCAAAGTCAGCCCATTGTCGATGTAGCGATCCGTCTTGTAGCGGTACATCACGTAGCCGACACCAGCGAAAACCGCAATTCCCGAAAGCACCAACAGGCTCTTGATCGGATGCGCCAGCGGCAAGTCCGCTCGCGTTGGATTGAAGAAGTGCATCAGAATGTCGCCGAGCATGAGGCCGCACATTCCGTAGAGCATCAATCCGTGCATGAACCAGCGATGTTTGTTGGACTTCCAAAGCGATCCGACGAGAAACCCGTCGACAATGAGCGATTTCAGCCCGATCCACGCGCTCTTGATCAAGCCGAATCGAACCATGTACGGAAACAGCACGCCGAAGCCTGCGAACTTCAACCATCGATACAGCACGAACGCAGAGCAAAGCGTCGCAATTCCGAAAACAACGAGAAAGATGCGTCCGGTATTTTTCGTGCTTAGGAATTGGCCCACTTTGAATGCGATTGGAATCTCATCTTCATTCCAAGGCATCGCAGCAAGCTCTTCATGGACCTTAACCAAGTCCTCTTCGGACAGCTCCGATTCGGATGTGCCGGGCATCATGCCTTTGCCTTGCCGGATGATGTCGCGGAAGTATTCGAGGTCGTACTTCTTTGAAGCGACGGGCGGACCGAGTCCACCCATGCCTGTCTGGCCGTGACACCCGGCGCAGTTCGTGCCGATGTAAGTGTCAGCGTGCGAAATCCCGAACGCCAGCACAAACAGCAAAGCCACTCCAAGCTTAGACAGCCGTTGCATCGACTCTTTCGCCCCCTTGTTCGCGTTGATGCTGCGATGAAAAACTTTCCTGCTCCGACATCGTTCCAACATAAAGTCCGGCGGGTTTCGTGCCCGCTTCTTCCAGCAAGTGAAACGGCTCACGGCCCCGCTCGCACTCTTGAACGATGTATGTCGAAATCGGACTGCCTGGATCGTCGAGATCGCCGAAAATTCTTGCGGTCGTCGGACATGCGACGACGCATGCAGGATCCAGTCCTTCGTCGACCCTGTGCGCGCAGTAAGTGCATTTTCGCGCTACTTGCGGTTTCAATCGCGGCTTGACAAATCTCGATTCGTATGGCTCATCGTCGTTCAAGTACCACTTGTCGACATCGTGCAGAACGATGTTGCCGTAGGGGCAAGCCGACACGCACGCCCCTGTTCCTCGGCATCGATCTTGGTCGATGAGCACAATGCCGTCTTTTCTGCGGACGATTGCTTTGTTCGGGCAGCTCTTCAAGCAAGGTGCATCGTCGCAGTGGTAGCAAAGCACCGGCAAGTACACACGCTTGACATTCGGAAACGCGCCGACCTCGATGTTGAACACTCTCGCAAAGAAGACATCGACAGGAGTTCCGTTTTCCTGTTTGCACGCAACGGTGCATGCATCACAGCCGATGCAGCGAGTCAAGTCGATCAGCATCGCCATTCGTGCCACTTACTTCTCCTCCTTCTGTTGCGACAATCCCATCACACCAACGATTCCAAACGCGCAAAGCCCCGCCAGCCCAAACGGCGCCAACAGCGGCGGTTCCGTTCCCTCCGATTCTTGTTCGCGACTTTCATAGGCCTCGTCACCATCCTTGGCGTACGCCACGATTTCACGCGAAGCGAACAGATCTGTAACCCTGCCCACATCTCCATTACTGTGCAGATAGGAACCATAAATGCCGCTGATGGCGCCGGCGATATAAACGAAATAGGCGACCGGCCGCAGCTTCAGGCTGAACATGACCGCGGCCGTCACAATCATTCCGATGATCGACACGAAAATCGGAATCCATGTTTGCCACTCATCACTCAGCACGTCACGATGCATATGCCTGACATCGACGAGCATCAGCGCAAATCCACCCAGGACAAGCAATAGAAGCAAGCGGCTGTTGGTGTCTTTCACTTCGTCACCTTCCTAATGTCGACGCGAGTGTCTTTCCAATGCTGGCCCGGTGCATAGACGGCAGGCAAGTAATAGTTTTCATGCGTCGGCTTGATCTTTTGATGCGTGTGGACGCTGTGGTACTTTCCACCACCCAAGTACCGATCCCACCAACCGTGATCGACACATAGAACTCCAGGCTTAATCGTTTCGGTAACGAGTGCCCAAAGCCTATATGAACCGTTGTCGTTGAAGATTTCGACTGGGTCGCCGTCTCGAATCCCTCTCGCTGCCGCGTCACGCGGGTTGATCTCGACTTCAGGTCGGCGATTCAGATTGAGCAGAACTGGATTGTTGCTGTGAGTCGAGTGAACGCGCCATTTGGAATGCGGTGTGACGATCGAAAGAGGAAGTTTCTGATCGCTTTCCGGAAGATGCTCGAACGCTGGTTTGTAGATCGGAACTTGTTCACCGATCTTTCTGAAAACTTCCTCTTCTTTGTAGAACTCCATGCGACCCGTTTTTAGGAACTCCCTTTGCACTCCTTCAGGGAATGGATAGGCTCTCGGCGGAAACGGATGAAGATCAGCGAACTGTTCATCGCATCCAACTTCTGGATCCGGCACTTTCAATCGAACGGGTCCCTCCAGAAGCTGATCTAAAGTGATGCCGGCTACTTCCTTTCCGCCCCCCTCCAGCAGCATTTCGATGGCGTCGTACTCAGATACATCGAAGTAATTGAGCAGCGACGGCTCGACACGGCGCACCAGCTCGCGCACGATCCACATCTCGGTCCGACTGTCGTACCGCGGCGTCAGAACTTCCTGCTGCATTTGAAGATATGGGTGACAGCTTGTGCCGACAAGGTCGACTTTCTCCCAAAACGTGGGCGCAGGCAAAACGACGTCCGAATACTCGCATGTTGGCGACATCGAAAAGTCGATCGTAACGAACAGGTCCAAGTTGTCGATCGCGCGCTTGATTGGCTCTGAGAACTCCGTTACGAGCGGGTTGCCGTGTGAAACGAACAGTCCTTTGAATCCGTTCTTCGGAAACTTGATTTTTGGATTGATCGTCTCAGTTGGCTTTCCGAGGACGAAGTAGTGCATGGGAACGGCGTTCGGTCTCTTCCCGCCAGGGAACCACCAAGGAGAGACATCCAATCGAAAGTGGTGCTGTCCGGAGTAGATCGACACCGATTCGCCCGGCTTCCCATGTGCCCCAGCCAGCGCAGAAAGAAGCAGAATCGAACGAATCGTCAAGTCACCGTGAAGCCGGTGATTGATTCCCATTCCGATAATGATCGAACTGGGTCTCTTCGTTGCGTAATCCCGTGCGACTTGGCGGATCGTCTCTGCAGGAATGTGAGTGATCTTCTCAACGCGATCCGGGTCGTACTCGGCACTCATCACGACGTCTTCGATGAGTCGGAAAACGGGCGTCACTGCGACCGGCTTGCCGTCGATTTCGACTGTCCGACTGTTTCTAATCGAAAGCCGCACACCTTCGGGCAATCGCAACGTGTCTTTCGGCAAAACGATTACCGAATCCGATGTTTCATCCCATGCCATGAATTCGTCTTCGCCGCCGATACCCAAATCGCTCGCGCGCAATCGCATACCATTGTCTTCGCGGATCAGCGTCCCAAAATCAGTAAACGTTTCAACGAACTTCCAGTCCACGAGCTTCTCGCGCAATAGCACTTGGCACATCGACAGCGCGAGTGCACAGTCCGTTCCTGGCTCGATCGGCAACCAAAGGTCCGATCCCTTTGCTGTTTGGCTGCATCGAGGGTCTATGCAGACGATCGTCGCATCGTTCTCCTGCTTTGCGTGTTTTGTCAAGAACTTTGCGTCTGGAATCCTTGTTTGGAAAACGTTGCTCGACCAAAGGATCGCGTACTTGGCATAACCCCAGCTTTTCGTCTCACACTCGACGCAGTCGATGCCGATCGTGTGCGTGAATCCCATCGAGATGTCGCCGTTGAAGTCATAGGCAGTAGCGAATGACATTCCCAGCAACGCCGCCATTCGGACTTGAGCGCCCTTCTGAACGTAGCTTGTCCCAACGACTTGATTGAAAAGGAGCAGACTTTCTGGGCCATAGTCGTCGATAATCCGACGCATCTTTCCAGCGATGAAGTCCAGCGCTTCATCCCAAGTCGCCTCTCTCCACTTGCCCTCGCCGCGCTCCCCTTCTCGAATCAACGGTGTTTTGATCCTGTCGGGTCCATAGATCATGTGCGTCATCGACATGCCGCGCAAGCACCCACGGGGGTTGTACTCTTCGCACGGATAGTCCGCTGCGGGTTTCAGGTCGACGATGACGTCGTCGACTACTGTTGCCAGCCAACCGCATGCACCCGTGCAATTCGGGCTGTCTGTCGTGCGCACGACTTTCGCTTCGCCAGGCGCGGGAGGCTTCTTGTCTCGTCCAGGAACTGCGTGCCTTGTAGCCATGTGCTTTGTCTCATGGCTATTCTCAGACAACCTACAGGGCCGTGCTATGACGACCGTCATACTATCGGCAAAAGTGAAGAACTCGCTCCAGTGGACCTATGCGGCGAACTTCTCGTACAGTCCAGCGATCAACACCGCGAGGACAGCCAAAGGCACGACGACCTTGACCAAAAACATAAATCCCATGCCCGGTCCGAATCTCAGCTTGCCCGTTCCCTCGTTCGCTTCCTCGCTTAGCTTTCTGGCTCCCCACACGTAACCCGCAAAGATGATTGTCAACAGTCCGCCAAGCGGCAATAGAATGCTCGTCGCAAACCAATCGTAGAGATCGAGGATGTTCATTTCGAAGGCTTGCACGTGGCTCAAAACGCTGTATCCAAGACTCGGCAGCACTCCGATGGCGAACATCGCGCATCCGACGACAACGGCTGCCTTCGTTCGCTTCCATTTGTGTTCGTCCTTGAGCCATGCCACGACGACTTCCAGAAGCGAAATGGAAGAAGTGAGAGCCGCAATAGTCAACAACAGGAAAAACAAAAAGCCAAATACTGCTCCGAGAGGCATCTCGGTAAACACGCCTGGCAGCGTGATGAACGCGAGTCCAGGGCCTGCGGCTGGATCGAATCCGAATGCGAACACAGCAGGAAAGATCGCAAAGCCGGCAATGATCGCGACGAACGTGTCGAGACCAATGATCGTGCCTGCGCTGCTCGGAATCGGATCCTTCTTTCTGAGATAGCTTCCATAAGTGATCATCGCGCCCATTCCAAGACTGATGGTGAAGAACGCCTGTGCGACAGCGTGCAATACCGTCAGCGGTGTTACTTCCGAAAAATCGGGTGTCAGTATGAACGCGATGCCCTCACCCGCTCCAGGCAACGTTATCGAGCGAATCATGATGACGATGGCGAGTAAAAACAGCAATGGCATCAACACTTGCACGACGCGCTGAATTCCCTTTACGACACCCATCGCGATGACTCCGATCGTAATGGCCATGAAAGCCGCGTGCCACAGTATCGGCGCGACCGGATCGCTGATATGCTTTGTGAAATGTTCAGCGTGATCGACACTGGGCTGGTACAGCCCACGCAACGACTCAAACGTATACGCGAACGCCCAACCTGCGACTACTGAGTAGTAGGAAAGGATGACGAATGCCGTCAGCACGCCAATCGCACCGACGAGCCACCAGGGAGCGTTTGGCGCAAGCGTCCGGAATGCTCCAATCGGGTTCTTCCGTGTCGCCCTTCCAATAGAAATCTCTGAGACCAATAGGGGGTAGCCGATGAAAACTGCCGCGGCGAGGTAGATCAAGATGAACGCGCCGCCGCCCTCGGTTCCTGCTGCATACGAAAACCGCCAAATGTTGCCGAGACCCACTGCAGATCCTGCTGCAGCGAGAATGAACCCAACTCTCGACGTCCATTGCGCTCTCTCTTCGGCCATCGCAATGTTTTACCGCCACTTGCCGCTACAGGAAAATGGACTAACATATACGCATGGCAAAGCCCCCGGTAGCAATCGAAAGTCTCGTCGAAAAGTGGGGCCCGCACCTGAACTACGAACCGCCGGGCGGATGGCGCGGACGTGGAGAACCCGAAAAGCTTGTAAAAACTCATTGCTGCTTCTGCGGGCAGCAATGCGGCATTCAACTCAAAGTGCGGGACAACAAAGTCATTGGTTTCGAGCCGTGGGAAGAGTTCCCATTTAACAAAGGAAAGCTCTGTCCAAAGGGCGTCAAGCGCTATATGCAGGGCAATCACCCCGACCGATTGCTAAGTCCGATGAAGCGCGTCGAAGGCACGGGCTTCGTTCCTATTTCGTGGGATGAAGCGTTTTCGACAACGGTGCGAGAAATCAAAAGGGTGCAAGAACAGTATGGGAAAAATGCTGTCGCGTTTCTTTCGGGCGTTTCGCTGACAAACGAGAAGAGCTATTTGATTGGGAAGTTTGCGCGAGTCGCGCTGCAAACGCAAGAGCTTGACTACAACGGAAGGCTTTGCATGGTGAGTGCCGGCACCGGAAACAAAAAGGCCTTCGGAATCGACCGTGCCGCCAACTATTGGGAAGACATCCTGCAAGCGGAAGTCATCCTGTGCGCAGGAACGAACGTGGCGGAATGTTCGCCGATAACGACGGATTACATTTGGCGCGCTCGGGACCGTGGCGCGAAGCTCATCATGATCGATCCGCGAGTGACGCCGATGGCAAGGACCGCGGACTTGCACCTCCCTGTGCGTCCCGGAGCGGACTCAGCATTGCTGATGGGCATCTTGCGTGTGATTATCGAAGAAGGCCACGTCAACGAAGAGTTCATCGCACAGCACACGAGCGGATGGGACGAAACCAAGGCCGCTGCTCTTGGGCAGACGCTCGAAGACGCGAGCAGAATCAGCGGTGTCAAAGCGGAAGACATCGTTCGCGCGGGAAAGATGTGGGGCGAGGCGAAAACGAGTTTCCTTTTGCACGCACGCGGAATCGAGCACCACACGAAAGGCGTCGACAATGTTCTGGCATGCATCAATTTGGTGCTTGCGACGGGAAGAATCGGAAAGCCCGGCTGCGGATATGGGACGATCACGGGTCAGGGAAACGGCCAAGGCGGCCGCGAGCACGGACACAAGTGCGATCAATTGCCCGGCAATCGCGACATCACGAATCCTGAGCATCGAAAATACATTGCCGAAGTTTGGGGAATTCCAGAAGATGAGCTTCCAGGAAAGGGCAACACCGCGCAGGAGATCATGAATATGATCCATTCCGGCGAAATCAAAGCGCTGATTTCGATCTGCTTCAATCCCGTCGTTTCTCTTCCCGACTCGAACTTCACACGTGAAGCGCTTTCGAAACTCGAACATTACACCGCAATCGATTTCTTCCTCAACGAAACCGCGCACTACGCCGATATCGTGATGGCAGGCTCGCTTCATGAAGAAGAGGAAGGAACGAGCACAAGCGCAGAAGGACGAGTGATTCGAATTCGCAAAGCGGTCGATCCGCCTGGAAACGCCAAAGCAGACACGGAGATCCTGTTAGAACTCGCCAACAGGTTAGGTCGCGGCCAATACTTTCAATATGAAAATGCAGAGGACATTTTCAACGAACTGCGTGTCGCGAGCAAGGGGGGGACTGCCGACTATTACGGGATCACATACGAACGCATCGAAAACGAAATGGGCGTGTTTTGGCCATGTCCTGAAATCGGCCACCCCGGTACGCCGAGGCTTTTCGAAGACTTGAAGTTTCACACGCCGGATGGAAAGGCGCATTTCCATCCGATCGCTCATCGGCCGTCTGCCGAAGAGCCTGACGAAGAGTATCCGATTATCCTAACGACGGGACGCGTCGTTTCGCACTATCTCAGCGGAACGCAAACTCGAAGAATCGGCGGATTGGTCGATCTGTGTCCAGAGCCGTATGTCGAAATCCATCCGACACTTGCAGAAGCATACGGAATCGCCGACGGAGATTGGATGCGCGTCGAAAGCAGGCGCGGCCATGTTGTGCTGAAGGCAAAAGTCGTGACGACGATCCGGCCTGACACCGTTTTCATTCCGTATCATTGGGCCGGCAAACGATCCGCGAACAACCTCACGCAGCGCGCACTCGATCCGCTTAGCAAAATTCCTGAATTCAAGAAGTCTGTCGTTAGAATCGCCAAAGCGGACGGACCCGAAGCAGAGTGAATTTCTACTGATTGTATGGAACCGTAAGTCTGTGTTTGCCTGCTTGCAGCGTCTCGCCAGTTTGCTCCCAAATCGCGGCGCTGTTAGGCGGAATGACGACATCGACAATCGCTTGCGATCCATCCCTGCGCCACGCGACTTCGACGATGCCGTAAGGTGTGTCTAACGAACCCTTCGCCCAGTCCAGTCCTCCGCCTGGCCTTGTACTGATCCTGATACGCCTGTATCCGGGCGCGTCTTCATCTGGCGCAATGCCGATGATCGTCTTCATCATCCACTCGCCGACCGCACCGAATGCCCAGTGATTGAGAGAGTTCATTCCAGGGTCTTGAAACCCTCGTCCTTTGACATATCCGTCCCATCGCTCCCAAATCGTCGTCGCGCCGTTGTCGATGCTGTAAAGCCAGCCAGGAAACTCTCGATTTAGAATCAATCGGTACGCGATATCGGTTCTTCCGAATTGATTGAGAACCATCATCGCCGGAAGCGTCGAATGAAATCCGGTTGTTAGCTTGTATCCTGCGCGTTCGATGGCGGCCACCAATTTCTCGAACGCTTTCTGTTTCAATTCATCGGGAATCAAGTTGTAATGAAGTGCGAGCGCATATCCAGCCTGCGTGTCACCTGGCATCGTGCCGTCGCTGTCGATAAATTGATTTTGAAATGCGGTCTTGATCCTTTCGAATAATCCAATCGGCGGTTTCCCAAGTTGAATGGCCATTCGGTCCACGACATCTGCCGATCTTGCAAACATCATCGTCGCGAATACCTCTTTTGGAACTTCGCCGCCCGTGCGCGGCCAGCCATCGAAGATCAGCGTATCGCCGTTAAGCCAATCCCCATAATCGTTTCCTCGACGATTTCTCCAGATCAGGTCTGGGTTTTGCTGTTCGATGAATCGCAACCAACGCATTGCAGATTCGTATTGCCTTTCAATGTGTGACAAGTCGCCAGTGTTTATCCATGTTGTCCACGGAACCCCAACTCCTGCATCTCCCCAGCCGGGTGCGCCGGTAAATCGCTCGTTGCGTCCGTAGGGATGCGGAGAAATGTCGGAGAACCGACCGTCGTCCGCTTGCGCGTCACGAACGTCTTGCATCCACTTTCGCATGAATGGGCCAAGGTCCATGTTGAAAAAGGCGGTTTGTGCAAATGAAAGGATGTCTCCCATCCACCCAAGTCTCTCATCGCGTTGCGGGCAGTCGGTGGGGGTGCTCATCAAGTTCGCGCGCTGCGTCCACAGAATGTTTTGCCAAAGTCTGTTCAGCGATTCATTCGAACAATCGAACGTGCTGATAACTCTTGCGTCCGAATGGACGACGATCGCCGTCAAATCTTCAACGTTTGGCTTCTCTGGCAGCCCAGTAATTTCGACAAATCGAAAGCCGTGCTGGGTGAAGCGGGGTTCGAAAACTTCATCGGGTCTGCCTGCTGCGATGTATTTGTCCGTTTGCGGTGCGCCACGTAGGTTTTCGGTGTAAATGGTTCCGTCGTCATTGATCGCTTCTGCGTGCCGCAGCGTTATTTCCGTTCCTTTTCGTGCGCGAACGTTCAGTCGGCACCAGCCGACCAAGTTTTGTCCGAGATCGAAGACGAAGGCTCCAGGCTTTGGCTCCGAAACTGAGATTGCGCCAATCTCCATCGTCTTCCGGATCGGTTCATTCGTTTGGGGTTCACATCGAATGTTGATGTCATTGACGATCACGTTTGGCCAGTTAGATTCGTCGAAGCCAATTCGATTCCAGCCACGCATTTCTCGGTTCGCATCGAAGACTTCCCCTTCGAGCAAGTCCGAAGAGCGAATCGGGCCTTCAATCGTCGACTTCCAGGATGCATCGGATTGCACTCGGGAGCGCGAACCGTTTTCGTGTTCGATTTCAATCTGCAATCGAAGCGCCGGTTGCCGGCCATAAACGCCTCTTGGCGGACCGCCCGGAACGACGAACGCCGCCATACCAAGCCTTCCCGCGTACCAACCGTCGCCTAATGTCACGCCTATCGCGTTGTTTCCTTCTTGCAGCAGATCCGTAACATCGTAAGTCTGCACAAGAGCTCGCCGGTTAAAGTCCGTCCAATCCGGCGTCAATCCAACAGCGTGCGCTCGCTGGCCATTGATCGTCGCTTCGTAAAACCCAAGAGCGGTGATGTGAAGCGTTGCTCGTTTGACATCCGTTACCGCAAACTCTTTTCGAAGCATGGGTGCAGGCAACGCATCGTAACCGAAGACGCCGTGGCTCTTCGTGTTTCCGTCCGTCAGATTCTGTAGCGACCATCCGCCTTGGTGCAGAAAGTCAGATGCCGCGACTTCCTTATCCAGCGCAAGGTTGGTCTTGCCTGATAGAACCTCCATCTCAGTAAGCGTGAATCCGAACTCACCTGCGTCGCGCTGCGCCATTCGTGTGACGACAAGCCGAACATACTGCGCTTCCACCGCTGTGAATTGATGTTCGACAGATTGCACACCCGGATTCGGAACGTCTGACAGGGTGTGATCAAAAACAACGGACGCATCCGAAAAGTTTTCGCGCTTGGCGACTTCGATTCTGTATCGAACAGGAAACAGAAATCCGGGTTGATCGCGCACCCAATCAAAGGGCCGCGACGGATGTAAACGAACGCCATCGATTCTCCGAATCGATCCTAAGTCGATGGCTACCCACTTCATTTCATTCGGATTACGCGTCATTTGCGAATGAAAACCGTTATGCGCTCTGCCATGAGGAGGAGCGGGAGTCGGGTCGCCAATCCACTTCGCTGACCAATCGCTTTCTTCCAGCAATCCAATTCCGAACTCGGATACTTCGCTCCAAGGAGAAGGCTTTCCGTCGGCATCCCAAACCATCACGCGCCAGAACGCACGGGCATTGCTCTCCAACTTCCGGCCTGCATATCGCACCCATATTGAATCTTCGCTCTCAACTTTGCCAGAGTCCCACAAATCAGCGACTTCCAACGTCGCATCAGTGGAAACCTGAATCCTATATGCTGTCTGCTTCGCGCGATCTCGCGAATCATTAAGCCACCAAGAGAATTCGGGTTCACGACTCGAAACGCTCAACGGTTCCGATAAACCATCCACAAGCAATCGATGCGGCGCACCGCTTATAGCACTTGACATAGTGATCAAAGCTGCAAGCAGCACGGCGCAGCTAATCCTCCTCGTCCGGAATGATTTGCCATTCGTGTATTCCTACGGCATAGCCGTCTTGCTGGTCGACGACCAAACGCATCGCAGCGGTTTCAATTGGCTGAAATCTGACTTCGCACCACTTGTCCTTTGCAATCTCATAGCCCGCATCGATCGGCATCCATTCGCCTTCTGACAAGTATTCGACTCGCCACGACTTCGGCAATCTGCACTCGCCTTTTCCGGTGTCGTCGAACCAATACACGCGAACGCCGACGGAGCGAATCGATTGCTTCCAAGTGTACTGCACCCACTCGGTTCCGCCTTTTCGCGGCCAGAAGTGGCACAGTTCCCCTGGATGATCTGCCGAATTTCGCGGCTGCTTGCCGTCGTTGATTCCTATTGGGTTCGCCCAATCGCTGTGATAGGAAACTTTGACTTCTGCGCGAAGCTCAGGACCGCCGACAATCGGTGGTTGCGGCGACATCGGTATCCAAACTTTCATTTCACATTGCTCGCGATTAGCCCAAGCGTAATAAGGAATCGCGCGCACGGCGACTTCGTCGACTTTGCCTATCGAACGATACAGTCCGCCTTCCCAGTCCGCGTTCCGCCTTACAAAGCCAGCAGTCTTGAGCTCGACCATGCCGCCCAGTTCTTCCGACCAATTCGACTCAAACTTCGATCCATTTGGAATTGAGATGTCGGCAATGCGAACTTCGTGATCGACGCCTTCGAGACAATAAACGATCGGCCCCCTCGCTATCGCCAGCTTACCGATACTTTCCAAAACTCTCGGATGCGTTTCGATCTGCCGAACACGCATTTCCATCGAAAGCTTCAGCGAATCGCCACTCGACCACGAACGCTCAACAACGATGAACCCTTTCTCTACTTTTGGATTGATACGCTGGCCATTCACGCTAACGGTGAATGCCTCGCACCATGAAGGAACTCGCAAACGCATTTCGAATGCTGTGCGGTCAGGAACTTTCACTATCAGCTCGACTTCGCCGTCCCACGGATATTGCGTCGAAACGTTGAGACGCACTTCGCGTCCTGCGATATCGCACTTCACTTCCCCTGCAATGTATTGGCTCACCCAAATACCGCTTTCGGAAGTCGCGTAGGCGTATCCTCCGATCTGCGCGAGCGTGCGAGCAATGTTCGGCGGGCAGCAAGCGCACGAATACCACTCTGGCCGCCTGTGCTGCCCCCTGCTTTCAAGCGGATTCGCGTAGAAGTAGTGGGTACCGTCGAGCGCGATGCCGGACAATGCCGCGTTGTAAAGCGCGGTTTCTACTGCATCGAAATACTTTGCATCTCCATAGAGCAATCCCATCCGATGGTTCCACATCGCCATCGCGATCGATGCGCAAGTCTCTTGATACGCGGTAGCATTCGGTAAGTCGTAGTCCGTCGTGAAGCCCTCGTTGCTGCCAGATGAACCGATTCCTCCTGTGACATAAGTTCTGCGAAGTGCCGCGCTTTTCCAAACTCTTTGCAGCATCGCTTCAAGCTCCGCATCGAACTCTTCTCTGACGATGTCGGTGATCGCTGAAAGCAGATAGGTGGCGCGAACGGCGTGACCTTCGATGACATCCCACTCCTTAATTGGCACTCTGTCTTGCCAATACGAACCGTCGTACTGATCGAGCGGAGTGCCGTGTTCCCTTGCGAAAAACTTTGTTCCCCTAACTAACACAAAGTGCTTCGCTAACTCGAAATACCTTCTGTCTTCGGTCACCTTGTAGAGTTTGTATAACGCTAATTCGAGTTCTGGATGGCCGGGATATCCTTCGAGCTTATGGGGGCCAAAACGCGAATCGATCAGATCGGCGAAGCGAATCGCTATGTCCAGCAAAGTGCGCTTGCCCGTCGCACGAAAGTGCGCGACTCCGGCTTCAATCAAATGGCCCGCACAATACAGTTCATGCTGATCTCTTAGATTCGTCCATCGCCGATCCAGTTTTCCGATTTGAAAGTGCGTGTTGATGTACCCATCGGACAATTGTGCTCTACCGATCAGCTCGATGAGCCGGTCGACTTCAGCCTCGACCTTCGGATCTCGATGAGTCGAAAGCGACAGCGACGCGGCTTCCAACACTTTGTAAACATCCGAGTCATGAAACACAAATCCGTGAAAGCCTTCTGTTTCTCCAGCAATCGCCTTTTCGAAGTTCTGCTCGTAATGATGCTTCTTCAGCATCTCGAACTGTTGAAACAGCGTTTTCTCGCGCAGAGTCTTCAGCCTGGGCGACCAAAACTTGTCTGAAACAACGACGTTCTCGAAGGTAACAGGTTCTAAATCTGGCATAGTCTGAACAAGTGCCTCAACAGCCAACGGTTTCAGTGAAAACGAAATCGCAAGCGCAACGAGCACGAGAGCAATGCTACCTGCCCTTCTGCAAAAGGAATGGCTGGCGGACTAGGATTCGAACCTAGATTCCCAGAGCCAAAACCTGGTGTCCTGCCATTGGACGATCCGCCAGCGCGAACGCCGATTATACTTCGGCGACGCTCACTTCTTCCTTACTTCGGGTTTTCGCTTATCTGGCCAAGCGGGCCGTGTGTGCTTCGGCATCGGATTCTTCGCAATGGCGTCGAGCACTTCTTTGACTGCGCGCTCAAGCTGTGGATCGCGTCCTCTGCGCCAAAGCGCAGGATCCATCTCGACTTCGATGTCGGGTGCAGTTCCATAGTTTTCGATGTCCCATGTGCCGTTTGGATTCCAGAACGCGAAGTTCGGCGAAGTCACCATTCCGCCATCGATCATGCTCGGTGTGCCGCCAATCCCAACGAGTCCGCCCCAAGTGCGCTTACCGATCAGCGGCCCAATCCCGTGCTCGCGGAACAGCCACGGCAAGTAGTCGCCACCAGAACCCGCATACTCGTTTACGATCATCGCCTTCGGTCCATAGACCGATTGCGCCGGCGATGTGAAGTCCGCGCCTTCGCGACCTGTCCAATAGCTCTTCAGAGGTCTTCTCATCATGTCGACAATCCAATCGGCTACCAGTCCGCCGCCATTGAACCTTTCATCGATGACCATGCCTTCTTTGCCGACTTGCGCAAAGTAGTAACGGTTGAAGCTCGTGAATCCGCCGAGCGCGGTGTCAGGAAGGTGTACATAGCCGACTCTTCCTCCACTAAGCTCTTCAACTTTACGACGATTGCCTTCGACCCACGCGATCGATCTGAGCGGCGCTTCACTCGCAACGGGAAGAACGACGACTTCGCGCGCATCCGTTCCGTCCGCTCGCCAACCAACTTTGATCTTTGTTTGCCGATTAGCAGTGCCTTCGAACAGTTCGTAAATGTTGTCTGCCGAAGTTACGTTCTTGCCATTGACCGCGATTAGATACTCGCCGACTTTGACGTTGACGCCGGGTTGCGTCAACGGTGCACGAAGATTTGGGTTCCAACTCTCGCCGTTATAGACCGCCTTGAAACGGTAGCGTCCGTCTGCTATTTCGTAGTCTGCGCCAAGCAATCCGCTTGGAACGCCTTGAATCCCAGGGATGTCGCCACCGCCAATGTACATATGGCCGACGCAAAGCTCACCGAGCATATCGACTAACAAGTAGTTGAGATCGCTTCGGCTCATGATGCCATCGAGCGCAGGCTCATACTTCGCTTCGAGCGCTTTCAAGTCGACGCCATGATAGTTCGGCGCGTAGAAGAAGTCGCGTTGCGTCCTGATCGCTTCGCGGAAAATCTGTCGCCACTCTTCGCGCGGTTCGAGTCGCATTTGCATCCTCGATAGGTTGACTGCTCCTTGGCCCGGCTGCGGTGGAGCAGCAGTTGGAACGACAGAGATGTTCGGTCCTTGAGCGATGAGAATCTTCGAACCATCCGGCGTCAAATCGAATCCGCTGATTCCGCGCGCGAAAGGCATGGTCTGCTTGCTCGCCAAGTCGAACTTCATCAAGCTCGTCGCACCACCGGCGAATGACGTTAGCGACAAAACCGCATCGGACTCGACGAGGAAAATCGATCCAGCAGAGCCTGCGGCAAGCGCATTGTAGTTGCGAGTCGGAATCGGCAACGCGATTGTTCTTTGGTCTATTCCTTCAAAGTCGATGCGCACATCAGTCGGTTCCGTTTTTGGCGTTTCAGGTTTGGCCGCTGCGCCTTCGCCGTCGTCTTCTGGATGAAGAGGCGACGGCAAGTCGTTTCTTAGCACGACCGCGTAGACGCTGCTCGTCGTGTTGACGTTCGCGATGCTCGTCATGTCGAGAAAGCCCGCATTCCTTCCCGAATCGGTGCTTGCGATGAAGTATAGGTACTTGCCGCTCTTGTCGAATGCCGGATAAAACGCGTCGCTCATGCCATCGGTGATTTGAACGGACTTGCCTTCGGCAACAGAATAAATGCGAATCGCACCCAGTCTGTTTTTTTGCTGGTTTCCATAGGCGAGCCACTTGCTGTCTGGAGACCAACTCGGAGCGATCGGACTGAACATTCCGCCAACGTAATGCTGTCGATCGATCTCTTTAGACGTTCCGCTTTCGACATCCAAGAGCCACAGTCTCGATCGCTTGTCCGTATAGGCGATCTTTTTCCCGTCAGGCGACCAAAGCGGATCGTAATAGAACGTGGGCGCTTCGCCAAGTTGAATGAATCGTTTTTCATTCGATTCGACGCTGTGAATGACAAGCTCATAGTCTCCACGCTCGTCCGACATATACGCAAGCGATTTGCCATCCGGCGACCACGATGCGAACCGCTGATGCGAACCCGAAGATTGCGTCAAGTTGACTGTCTCGCCTCTGACTGCAGGAACGTTGAAGACGTCTCCTCTCGCTGTAACTGCGACTCGTGCGCCGGTTGGCGAAATGCTCAGCGAAGTGATGTTGGCCGTCGGATTGATGTACCGTGGCCGCACCTCTCGAAAGTCTGCGTTGATTTCGATCGGCACTTGATTGAGCCGTCCGCTCGCAATGTCATAAAGGTGAATCGAACCAAACCGCTCGATCACGATTCCGCCTGGGCCTGCCGATGCGGATTTGAAATCGAAGCCGCTGTTAGACACAAGCTTTCGTACGGACTTGTTTGATGTCTCATAAACGAAAAGCTCATTGCGGCCGTCGCGATCGGACAAGAAGTAAATCTTATCGCCAACCCACATGGGGTTAAAGTCGTTCGAGTTTTCGCGCGGTATTTCATACACGACAGAATCGCTCAGCCTTCCAACCCAAATCGGATAGGTCTGTCCTCCGCGATAACGCTTCCATGCTGCTTGAAACTGAATCTTCGGCACATAAGCGATGTGCGTTCCGTCGGCTGAAAACGAACCCTGGTGTCCTTCTGGAAACGGAAGCTGGATAGGAAGGCCGCCGTTCTTTGAAACTGTG
Organism: Fimbriimonadales bacterium; assembly: GCA_026129745.1. Lineage (GTDB taxonomy): Bacteria > Armatimonadota > Fimbriimonadia > Fimbriimonadales > ATM1 > JAHCHL01. Next base: position 40,765 of record JAHCHL010000016.1, read on the forward strand.
TACAGCATCGGCATCCCAGTGGGCGAACGAAGCGACGACACAAACAGAATCGACTGTCCATCGGGCGTCCATCCGCGCACCTGGTCAGCTTCCGGATTAAATGTCAGTCGCTTGGGTTCGCCACCCGAAGCAGGAACGATATAAACGTCGGTGTTGCCGTCGTACTGGCCGGTAAATGCAATGGTCTTGCCATCGGGCGAGAACATGGGATCCGTTTCGATTCCCAGGCCAGTGGTAAGGCGGGTCGCTTGGCCTCCTGCCTTCGAAACATTCCACAGGTCTCCAGCCATCGAAAATACGATGTGCGTTCCGTTGAACGTCGGCTGCTTCATGGGAAGCAATGTCTCCGAATTGAGCGAGAATGCCGCTGGAGCGACCATCATCGGTGCGATAAGAGCAGAAACGAACATTTGCGAATTTTCCTCCAAAGTGGGCGGTGAAAGGGCGGCCCACTATGACACGCTTTGCGACAGCTAAGGGTTGCGACGGGACGTCTTGCCTAATCCGTATAATGCGAAGCGATGGGATCTCTCGACCGAAATCGATTAGACAGATTTCGAGAACTGTTGCGACAACATGGTTTTGACTGCTATGTCTGCTGCACTCCGATTTCGATGGGCTACTTGGCTTCTTTCTTTGAGTCTGGCGGCGAGCGCATGCTCGTGATGCTCATCAGATCCGAAGGCGAACCGGCGATGATCGTTCCAGCGCTCACTGCCACGCATGCCTCTCACACCGGCATTGGGGACATACGCCCCTGGAGCGATGGCGAAGATCCGTCGAAGCTGTTCAAGGCGATCGGTTCAGAGTGGAAACTGGATGCGGGAGTGATTGCGGTCGATGACGAGATGCCGGCCGGATTCTTGCTTCCGATGCAAACCGCGCTGCCTGCGGCACTGTTTAAGTGCGGCGGCGATGTGATGGCTGAACTGAGAAAGCGAAAGGACGGCGTCGAACTTTCAAAGATGCGCAAGGCGGCCGAGATCGCAGAATCCGCTTTCGAAGACCTCAGGGCAAAGCTCGCGCCCGGATTGACTGAACGCGAAGCGGTGATGACGCTCTTTGAGGGAATGATGCAAAGAGGCGGTCCGCCGACGTTCGCGATTGCAGCGACAGGAAAGAACGGAGCGGAACCGCACCACGACTCAGACTCGACTCCGATCGCAGACGGAGATGTGATCGTCATCGATTGGGGTTGCCACGTCGATCGGTATCTCAGCGACATCACCCGCACTGTTGCAGTCGGCAAGCCAGAGGATGAAGCGTTCGAGGTTTACCGCGTGGTCTATGAGGCGCACTTGGCGGCAAGGGCGGCGATTCGACCGGGCGTGCCTTGCGAGCAGATCGACGCCGCCGCGCGAAAAGTCATTGATGACGCCGGCTACGGCGCCTACTTCGTGCATCGAACTGGCCACGGGATCGGGATGATGGGGCACGAACCGCCGCACATCGTGAAGGGGAGCTTGTCTCCACTGGAAGTCGGACAGTGCTTCAGCGTTGAGCCGGGCATTTACCTGCCAGGCCGCTTTGGTGTTCGAATTGAAAACATCGTCACGGTTACCGAAGACGGACACAACTCGCTCAACTCGGAACCCCCGGCTGAGCTTCCAGTCATCAGATAGAAAAGGGAAACGGCCCTGCAAGCAGGGCCGCCGTTTGAAACAAGGAATGAAAGAAAGACTACTTGCGCTTGCGTCGGCGCAGAGCGAGCAGGCCAAGGCCCGCTGAGAGCGCGGCGATCGTCGCAGGCTCGGGAATCACCCCTCCGCCTGAATTCAAACCGATCAATGCGGTCGGCAGGAAAAGAAGCGCGCCCGCGAACGGCGCGGCGTCACGGCCGGTCGTCGTGACTTCGGACACGGGAGGTGGAACTTCGAACTCGACGTTCGGCGTGATCGGCTCCATTGGCTGAAGCGGATGAATCGCCATGACTGTCTCCGCGACTCCGCCGGGCGGCAATTCGATGATTCGTGCTCCGGTCGGCTGGCTCATTTGAGGCCGTACAATCGGCTCGTCGGCCCTGTCCATGCGATCCAGCGGATTCGCGCAGCTCGCCTTCAAGACAGGCGTCCCGGCAGAATTGACCCAAACTTCCGTGCCTTTCTTCAGCACAATTCGCTTGGATCGGATCACTCCCGTTGAAGAAGGAACGTTGAAGATCTCAACTTCGGTATCCCGATCGAGCTTGACCATTCGAAGGCCCCTGACCATCGAAGACACTTCGGAGGGCTTCATCTGGAAGTGGCGAACGAATCGGTCCATGTAGACCGGATTCGATTCGATCTGCCTCGCGAGAGCGTCCGGAGTCCTCGCTGGGCGTGGGATGAAGGGGTGCGGCCCCCCGTTCTGCGCCAAGCACACCGCAAATGCCAGCGAAGCCAAAACTGTCGTTATTCCTCGTTTCATCTCAAAAAACTCCCAAGAAAGACAATTATAGACCGTTCATTGTAAACGGTTAGTTCCTTTTGGATATCGACTCTTTTGCCAGTATTACTCAATATTCGTGCCAAAAGCGGACTAAACTCCGCTTTCCCGAGTCGCTCTTAGTGCCTCGACCCGCTGAATAAGCTCTAAGGCCTCTTTCGCCGCAGACTGCTCGGCTTCCTTCTTGTTCCGCCCCCAGCCGACCCCCATGACCTCATCGTCGAGGAGCACTTCCATTTGAAACGCCTTGTCATGGGCGTCGCCCCGCTCGGTGACGACCCGGTATGCAGGCGTACTCCGCCACCTCGCTTGCGCGACCTCTTGGAGACGAGACTTATAGTCATGAGTCCCGATCTCGCCCCGCGCCACGCTGTCGAGCGTCGGTGTGAGGTGCTCCAGGACAAACCATCGGGTGATCGCAAGTCCCTGCTCCAGAAAAAGCGCGCCGATCAGCGCTTCGAACACATCCGCAAGGACGGAAGGCCGTGTGTTGCCACCGGTGGCACGTTCGGCAGCCGACACCTCGATGTGGTCTTCCAACCCGAGCCGCTTGGCAGCCTCAGCAAGCGGTCCTTCTTGCACGATCGTCGCCTTCGCCTTGCTCAGCATCCCCTGATCCCAATGGGGGAAGTGGTCATAGAGATGCTGCGCGATGATCATGCCGAGCACCGAGTCGCCAAAGAACTCGAGCCTTTCGTAAGATTCCGTGATCGGGTTCTCCGTCCCTGACCGATGCCTCAGTGCAAGTCGGAGAAGTCCTTCATCGCGAATCGGAACATTGGGTCGACTGTCTACATTAGGGATCGCACACCCTCCGCTATTCGCCGGAGACCTTCTTCGATCTCCGTGCGGCTTAGAGCGTAGGTGAGACGAAGATGCCCCGGCCCGCCAAACACGGACCCGGGCACGGTCGCCACACGATGCTCTTCCAGCAAGTAGTTTGCCAACTCGACGTCGGACTTAATGCTTCCGTCGACGAACTTGCCGAAATCGGCAAACAGATAAAACGCGCCTCTGGGCGCGGGAACTTCGCAGCCCAAAACCTGGGATGCTCCCTCAACGATCACGCGCCTTCGCGTGTCGAACTCCTGCACCATCCTCTTGACTTCCCCTTCAGGAAGCTTCAGCGCTGCGAGGGCGGCCATCTGCGAAACACTCGAAGCGTTGCTCGTCACCTGATCCTGAATGGTCGCCATCGCTTTGGCAAGCGCCTTGTTCGATGTCGAATAGCCGATCCGCCAACCCGTCATTGCGAACGACTTGCTGACTCCCGAAATCGTAATCGTTCTCTCTGCAATCTCTGGTGAAAACGAGGCGATGCTGTGGTGTTCCGCGCCGTCGTAGAGATGCTTTTCATAGATTTCATCGCTAACAACAAAGATCCCCGCATCCATTGCAATTTCTGCAATGGCATGCAGCGTCTCTTTTGGATACACCGCCCCTGTCGGATTGCTCGGACTGTTGATGATGATCGCCTTCGTTTTCGAAGTGAGGGCGTTGCGAATCGAATCGACGCTCGGCACAAATCCAGGCTCCGATCTTGCATCGACGACGATAGGAACACCGCCTGACAGCATGATTTGATCGCGATAGGTCATCCAGTAAGGGGCGATGATGACAATCTCGTCGCCGGGATCGCATATCGCCATCAGCGCGTTGTAAACGCATTGCTTCGCACCGGACGAAACGACGACTTGCTCTGCGGTCGTGTCTATTTTGTTCTCGCGACCGAATTTCTCGGCAACGGCCTCACGCAAGATGGGCATTCCTGCTCCAGCCGTGTATCGCGTGTGCCCATCGCAAATCGCTTTGATGGCGGCCTCGCGGATTGGTTCGGGCGTGTCGAAGTCGGGTTCACCTGCTCCGAAGCTTACGACGTCGAGCCCTTGCGCACGCAACTGCCGCACCTTACCGGTGATCGCGAGAGTCGGAGATGGCTCGACGCAGTCGAGCCGCTTTGCCAGCATTGGTACGATTATACGCGAGAGACCATAATGGGCCGTGCGGCACATCAGCAAGACGGTGGTATTCGCTTGCCTCTTTGTGGCCGCATTGATTGTCCTGTTGCTGCACTTGACGCTCGGCAGCGTTTTCTTATACTCGCCTGCGGAGCTGATCGGCGCAATCGTTTCTGGCCCGAACGCCGCAAAAGAATCGCAGTCTCATTTCATCATTTGGGAAGTTCGGTTTCCGAGAGCCGTTGCAGCCGCGCTCGTTGGCGCAGGACTGTCGATGACCGGAGCTTGCTTTCAGTCACTCTTTAGAAACCCGTTGGCTGATCCTTATATCGTCGGCGTAAGTAGCGGCGCCGCAGTCGGCGGCGTTCTCGCATTGATCCTCGGCGTCTCTTGGGGAATCGGATCCATTTCGATGGCGTTCGCAACTGCATTGTTGGGACTCGCGGCAGTGTTCGCCATTGCGCGTGTCGGAGGAGCGCTGTCCCTTTCGACATTGCTGCTCGCTGGCGTGGGCGTCGGATCGTTTCTTTGGGCGCTGATCACTTTCCTGTTGATTTCTGCAGGTCAGGACGCGGGCAAAGTTCTCTTTTGGCTGCTCGGCAGTTTTGTTGGCGCCGACTGGACGAAAGTCGCGATCCTGTTCATTGCGTGCGCAATGGGAGGTTCGGCTTTGTTTGCGATTGCGAGACCGCTTACGATCTTCAGCGTGGGAGAAGAGTCGGCAGCGCGGCTTGGTGTCGAAACCGAGCGGTTAAAATGGTTTGTTCTCATCGCGGGCTGCGCGCTGGCGGCATCTGCGGTTGCGAGCGTCGGCATCATTGGGTTCGTTGGGCTATTCGTTCCGCACATCGCTCGGAAGTTCGTGGGCCCAGATCTGCGAGTCTTGCTGCCGGCGTGCGTGTTGCTCGGCGCAGCCGTCTTGATTGCAGCAGACTTGATCGCCCAACGCGCGATACCTGGCACCGATGTCAATGTCGGTATCGTCACGGCAATCATCGGTGCGCCATTCTTGATCGTTGCGATGAGAAGAAAGACATGAAACTGTCGAAGCGCTACTTCATGAAGGCCGACGACGCGCAGCGAATCCGAATGAAAATGGGCAAAGGCTGCTGCGTTTTGGGCTGTCTGATTCCCATTGGAATTATAGCGGCGCTGTTCCTAAGTGGATTTTTTCCTGAGGGAGGCAGATGGATTGTCTATGCGCCGATCATTCTCCTCATCATGCTCGTGTATCACTTATATCTTCAGCAAGCTGCCATGATGCGGCTGCAAATTGGACGGGGCTACGCAAAAAGCAATGAGCACGAATCGGTGATTGCCGCCCTTGAGCCTTTTGCATACCCAGGCACGCGACTCTTCGACAAGACTGGTGAAGCGAACTTCCTGCTCGGCAACGCAGCAAAGGAAGTCGGCGAAAAGGACTTCGCAAGTTATTGCCTGCGCTACGCATCCACCAAGCAGGGCGAATGGGCAGAAAGGGCGAAGCAATTGATTTCATGAAAGCGATAACGAGATTGCAAATAAGTGGCTTAACACACGTTCGATCCGGCAAGGTTCGAGAGATCTTCGATCTCGGTGATCGATATTTGATGGTCGCGACTGACCGCATCAGCGCATTCGATGTCGTCCTGCCCAATGGAATTCCTGACAAAGGAAAGATACTCAATCAACTGAGCGCATTTTGGTTCGGTGAACTTTCTCACATCGTAAACAACCATTTATTGACGACAGATGACAATGAAGTTGCCGCTGCACTCGGCGATCGCTACGATCGAGATCTGCTGTTCGGGAGATGCATGATCGTCAAAAAGTGCGAGCCGCTTCTTGTCGAATGCGTTGCAAGAAAATACATCGCCGGATCGCTGTACAAAGACTATCTTGCAGCAGGAGGAAAAGAACAGGATGTGCGCGTTCATGGGATCGACTTTCCGAAAGGACTGCGCCTGTGCGAAGAGCTTCCATATCCGATATTTACTCCTGCGACGAAAGCGCAGTCGGGGCATGACGAAAACATCGACTTCGACAGCGTCATCCAAATCGTCGGCAAAGAGACCGCAACAAAACTCAAAGAAAAGACCCTCGAACTGTTCGCATTCGCGACCAACATCTGCAACCAAGCAGACATTCTGCTGGCAGATACGAAGTTCGAATTTGGAATGAAAAATGGCGAGATCATTCTCATCGATGAGGCGCTAACACCCGACAGCTCTCGCTTTTGGCCGAAAGCAACTTATGAAGTCGGCAAGCAGCAAGAAAGCCTCGATAAGCAATTCATACGCAACTACTTGGAAACGCTCGATTGGGACAAAACGCCGCCTGGCCCGGTGCTGCCCGAACGAGTCGTTGCAGAGTCACGCGAACGTTACATCGACATTTTCAAGCGAATCACTGGCCGCGATCCCGTACTGTAGGTTCAGCGACTAACTCAAATTCGATCCGCACTTCGAATGCGCGAGGCCATGGAAGCCAAGCTCTCACGTTGCGGATCGCTTTGATTTCGTAATCTGTTTCACCAGCCTTGAACGTGTGCCCTGCATAGTAATTGTTGAAGTACCGCTCGATCACTTTGACTGTATTCGTCGAAACCCAATCCTGCAACATCTTAAGCGCGGAACCGGCGGACTCTTCTCGGCTTCCTTCTGGATGCGACTCCGCCATCGCATTCGCAGCGGGACGAATCACTCGGCAATACGCATAGTCGTTGACCAACCGGTGAAAGAGAAACTCACGCTGTCTTAGTTCGCGATCGAATGCATTCTTGTTGACCTGCTTGGCCAGCAAGTAGATGTTCGCATGAGGAATCGCAGTGCCAAGCGTGTTTCCGGCTGTATTCCAAGCGGCGAATGCAAGCATGTCCTCGATGTGCTTCTGTTGCCAAATCGCTTCGATCAATCTTGCATCGCCTACTCCCGATCGATCGAAGTTTATATCCGCAACGGCAATCGGCTTTCCAGTGTCGAGTGCCTGTGTCAGCATCTCGCGAAAGATGCCGAACTTGAAATCATCCACTCCGCGCGTGTTCAGATATAGAACGTAATCGGACGCAGCAGGGTTATCCGTCGGCCTCGCTCCGCTCGCGATGATTTGGTCGCGCACGCTGATAAGCAATGGCAGAGACTCGTAATTGGCAGGGCGATCGCCAGCCTCTTCGTCTGAAAGCACGAAATGGACTCTTGGCATGATGTTGTAGTGCCGCATCAGTGCGCGGCTCAGCAAAACCATCGCGTGCTGATCGACACCGTCGCAAATGTAAACGAGTCCATCGATCTCCCGCTCCCTGACATACGCACGAAGCTGCTTCGTCTCTCGATAATGCGGACCAAATTCTTGAGAGTCGTCTGCGCCAATCACAAGATAGCTGATCGTGTGGTCCTTGACCATCCGAATCAATGCCTTGTAAATCTCCATGTTTCGAGTGCGCGCTTCGTAGTATCGGGCAAATTCGCGCGGTGGAATCTCCGCTTTCAGCTCGCGCAATCGTTCCGGCAAATGACTCTCGCGCGTTCGCTGATACTTTTCTTCGAGTTCGGCGTATCGAGCCATCTGCGTTCGCCATGCGCGAGTCTCCGGAGTCGCCGTCGGCGCTGTCCGCATCAAGGCGCAATACGCGAACACCGATAGACTTGGGTTTCTCGCTCGCAGCGTTCGAATGACTTCCAATCGGCGAATCGCGGTTTCTGCATGGACTGTCGGGATCCTCGACTCGATCAACCCGCCATACGCGAGCATGTCCGCGGCAACGATGACGGCGATCACCCCCGAATAGTCTTGCGCCAGAAGCCAGTTTCCGATGGCGTCCGGCATTCCAGGTCTCGTGTAGTTGCCCAACATCGATTCGGGAGGCAAAACGACTTCGATTCCGGCGATTCTTCCGATCAGTTGCGGAAACTGACCCGTCACCGGCCGAGAGTCGATCGGGACAACGATGACCTTCGCCGCAGGGGACCCCACGCAAAGCAACACGACGAAACAGGCAAGAATGAAACGGATATTCGGCATCGGCTCTCGAAGTTTTGCCAACGGATCCCACCGCAGGCGACGTCTATTAGACGTCGATCGAGGGCAAATATGGGCATGAACGCGCCTCCTTTGGTTGAAGTACTGTTCATTTCGCTCGGGGTGATGATCCCGATCAGCGTTTGGATCGTCTTCGTCGTCCACTGGATGATCGACGGATTGGTCGACGCGATCGTCGGGGTGCTTGCGATCGGACTGGCTTTCGGGCTCGTCGCGCTTGTGATTTGGGCGCCCCTGCCAGAAATGAAAGGCGCCATTTTCGTCTCGATTCTCGCAACCCTGGTCACGTTTCCCTTTGCCTATTCCCAAATGGGAAGACTTGAGTTTCGTGAAGTCGACGAGCACGAACTGGAGCGCGCGCACATCGCCTTTGCGTCGAATCCTGAGAACGTCGCTTCCCGTTTTGAAATCGCAAGAGTGCTCGCTACATACGGGCTCAAAGGCCACGCCATTGCGATAGCCGACCAAGTTGCGAGACAGATCCCTGATGAAAGGGATGAGATCAGCAACCGATCGACGAGAGACCTCTTCAGAACTGAAATCTATCGGCTCAAACAATGGAGACTCGAAACGACCGACAAGAAGCAATTCGAGCCTATCGCTTGCCCGCGATGCAAGACAAGGAACCCGATTCACGAGATCGTATGCGTCGGATGCGGTGCGCCTTATCTGCTCGATTTGGCAAGAGAGAAGACGAAGAAATCTGTGCTGGTTAGGAAGCTTGTCATGACTTGGATCATCGTCGCAGTCGTGCTTTTCTTCGTGCCGCTCGCAGCGATCAAGCTTGGCTCCAATATGGCGATCGCGACGATTGCAGCGCTTCTTGTCGCATGCTTTGCCGCGCTCGCTTACATCAATCGCGAACGCGTTATGGGCCGCTAAACTTACTCAAGAAGGGTTCCGTTCACCGAAAGCACGAAGCGGTAACCGAGCGTCTCGGCAGCATTTCTGCACATCACCATCCGCGATAGAAAGATTTCGAAATACTCCATAACCGTCGCGGCCTGTGTGTCGATTTCCAGCGTCAATGCGATTTCGCGTTTGTCATTGTCCAATTCGATGCGGCTCTTCTGCACCGCATAGTTGACGCGGTCGTGAATGTCGAACGTCTCCAATACTGGATTCTGCACGCGACTAAAATGCACGTCGCCCTTGTCGGCGATGATGAGCGCCGCGGACATGTGGCTGATCGGCTGGCCTGCTAACTCCTCATGATTGCCGATCGCGCCGAGAATCGGGGCGATTTCGTCCGCAGGCATTCCCAGGTTCCATAGAATGTCTTCAGCCATCGTCGCTCCGATCATCGGGTGATGCAAGCGGTTCACAACGTTGCCGATGTCGTGCAAGTAGGCTGCGATCGATCCAAGCTCTTGCTCGCGCTCGCTCGCACCGATGTTTGAAAGAATGTACTTCGTCACCGTCGATACGATTCCGGCGTGCCGATGCCCGTGCTCGGTGTAGCCCATCGCGTTGAGCAAGTCGTTCGCTCCGGTGATGTAAGTTTTCACGCGAACGTCCGCTTTGACTTCCTTGAGAGTGACAGGGCTCGAAGAGGCGACTCGCTGGGCCATGGGCCTATTATGGGTCGATTGCAGATCGGCTACGAAACTTTCTGCTCAGATCGCGCCTCGCCGACATCGATCGACCAGAGCGAGATGCTACGGTCGAGACCGGCAGTGGCAAGCATCCGCCCATCCTTCGAAAACGCGAGACATTTGACGGGCGTGCGATGACCGCCGAGAACCGAAACGGCTTTTCCGCCCATCGCATTCCAAATTCGAGTCTCGCCTCGCCGATCGCAGCTCGCGAGCAGCCAGCCATTCGGATGAAACGCGAGCGCTTCGATACTCGCTTCGTGCCCCCAGAGAGCCTTGCGAGCCAAGCCACTCTTGATCTCATAGACGCGAACGCTACGATCGACGAGCGCCGCTGCGAGCAAACTGTCATCCGAAGAAAACGCCAACTTCGTCGGCTCGGCACCCAAAGCGTCGAACGTGCAAATCGGAACCCCGGACTCCGCTTCCATTAGCAGGATTCGTTGATCATTGCCACCGCTGGCGACCAGCTTCCCGTTTTCGCTGAAGGCGACTGCGACCACCGATGCATCGTGCCACCGGCTGCTGAACCGCTCCTTGCCAGTGCGCCGATCGATCACCGCGAACGCACTGTCGACGCCGCCAAGTGCCAGCCATCTGCCGCTGGGGCTTATCGAGATCTGCGAAACCCACTCGATTCGTCTTGCTCGAGATTCCGAAACTTCTCGATTCGCAATCAGCCAACTTGCAACGCTCTTGTCGCTCGCTCCAGCGGCTACAAGCCGACCACCGGATACCCACCGCAGTTCGGAAACAACTCCGCCAGACAGCTGAACCTCCCATAAATCGGCACCGGTTCGCGGGTCGATACATCGAATCGTGTTGTCGAAGCACGCGACCGCAAGTTGCTTTCCGTCCGAGTTGAACGACGCAGCGTAGACGGGCGACGGCAAGTCGACGACGGAAAGATGGTGAGTGATGAGAACTTCTCCGGCGGCGCGAGCCTTCGGAGTTGGAGCGTCGCCGACTCCGCGACGAAGGCGCGAGTCGTATTCGCTGCGAAGTTCGACACTCGATAGCGTTCGATAGGCCTCGTTGACTTCAACCATCCTCTCAGCCGCATCCGAGGACGTGTTGACATCGGGGTGAAACTTCCGAGCCATTTTGCGATACGCCTTCTTGATCTCGGAGGCGTCCGCATCGGGTTTGACGCCGAGTGTTTTGTAGTGATCGCGTCTCAAGCCTTAGGGTGATACCCGAACGTCACTCGCTTGGAGCGCCGGAAGACAGGATGACCACGATGGCGGCTATGTTCGCAACGAGTGTAATCGAGCCTAAAACGATCGCCGTGATCGAGTGTCCGGTGCCGGGCAGTCCCCTGATTTGTTTGACTTGTCGTAGCCCCAGAACTCCGAAGATGATGGCCAATGGCCCAAGCACCAGGCCGGCACACGGAATCAATGAGAAGACGCCGACGTAATAGCCCGCGAGCGCAAACGGATTTTTGGTTGGAATCAGCTTGTCGAGCCCGCTCGGCTGAATCGGAGGCGGGTGTTGTCCGTAAGCGGGCGGCCTAGACCAATCGGGTCGATCGCCGTTCTCCATAGAGTTGAGTATGTACGATAGGATTGGCGGTAGTTCCGTGTTCAAACTAGTGGAGGACGGGAGCGCCCTGCAGAAGGGCAAGCAGATAGGAGTGGTCATGTTGGCCAGCAACTTTCGTATAATTCCCGTCGGTGTGAGACCCACATCCAGTTGCTTAAGTTGTCACCGTGAGAGATATTATTACAGCGACTACCTGACTCTTCTTGGGAAACTGTACTTCTTGAGAATTCTGACAAGTCAACCCTAAGGAAACATGAGACCTTCTGACTTCAATTCCGTTCTCACGAGACAAAGACTTGCAATGATTCCATCTATGTCATTACAGGAACTGGTATCTACCGCTGTTAGGCAAGACTCCTTTGATGAAGAACGCTTCAAAGCACTATTGCACCTCAATAGCAGGGTGCCCGAACTTGCCCTGCTAACAACAGCACTATTGACCTACTCTGCATTTTCACCCGACGTGCGCGAGAAGGCACTGGAGGAATTGTATGAGAGATCCAAGTCCCTGGCTTTTCACAGAATGCTTGAAATCCTTGGTGAACCCTCTGACGGAGGCGATCTTGGCCTTATATCAACCCAAGTAAGGGCTCTGGATATACTCTTGCGTTTCCACCCTATTCACGCCAGACAAGTAGCAGTTGCAAAGCTCGCTTCCGAAGAAGTGTCGCCCGTGAATGGACTGAAAGACCTTCTGCAAGTTGCCAGCGGCAGCAGCGATTCAGGTGATGGACCCCGGCCCGATCCTCCAGATGAGTCGACTCTTGCTGCGCTTTACGCTGCAAAGTGCCTACTCTTGCATCATGGGGACAACGAGACAGCAATATTAACACTTGAAGTGTTCCCGGCTTTGCGGGAAGCGCTCATTGCCGAATACACATGAGCAGTATGATGATAACCTCGCGCTTGAGCTCTTCTTTGACAGCGCATGGAAACTAAGAATGGTCACAGCCGGTGCTTGCGGAACCTGCAGGAGTCATTTATTTAGGCGTACTGTCGACGGCAATTTGTGCAGATGCTACTGATGGTGCGGGGCAATTTGGGCAGGCGTCATGAGCATGATGTTCTCTTAACAGATGCGCTTTTTGGTGGACTTGCCTCTGAATTCGCAGCAAGGAAAGCTACAACCAGCTAGACCCTCGACATGCTGCAATTTCGCGCTTATTCAACCAAATCTTGGCTAAGATCTTGAAGCAGCCCCAGTTGACGTCTATTCTCTCAAAGGCGCTAAGACCTGTGGACGCTATCCTATGAAAACGCCTAGGACCGAACAAGAAGTGAAAAAACGAGTGACCCAACAGTTGATGTGATCTCGGTGACGACGGTGACGAGCCAACAATTCAAGTTCAATGTCATCGCAGCTTGACGATCTATTCGGTGACGAGTGGACGAGAATCTGCATCGGGCGAACAGCGAGGCCAAATCGATGAGTCAACTGGATCCCTCAAAGTTCTTTGCCGAGATCGACTCTCACGTCGCGCTTCGCAATGTCGTCGTTGGAATAGAACCGAGTGTCGACTGACCAGAACGAATAGCCGAGCCGATTGAAAAACTCAATGGCCGGCACGTTGCAAGTTTGCGTTTCGAGCACGACCCCTCTTGCGCGAAAGTGGCGAGCCGCTTGCTCGACCGACCCGATCATTCGGCTGCCAACTCCCATGTGGCGATAGCCATGACGAACATAAAGATGGACAACGCGAACCAGGTTCGTGAATTCGTCGAGAAAGAACTCGACATAACCCACCGGTTCACCATCTATGAACGCAACGTAGCCACGCGCTCTGGGAAATTTGCCATCGAACGGCAGCCAGCGATGTTCTTTCGAAATCTGTGGAGAAGCAGGCCTCTTGATCAGCGACCAACTAAATCCGGCCGCCGTCTCTCGCGCTTCGACCTCATAGGCGTAATCGGATACGTAGGCGTAGCGAATCAGCAAAGGCAAGTCACCAGCCAACGGGTCGTCGGGACTCAGCATTCGAAGTTCGAACGAGGCCATGTGAACCGAAGTATACGTCTCAAAGTTCGGTCTGACGTTATAATCGCCAAGCTTGATCGAGTTTCAAAACGTCAGCGTCGAGTATCCTGGCCCCATCTTCGGACTCAACGGCGTCGATCTGTCCGTCGGCGCGGGAGAGTTCGTTTTTTTGGTCGGCCAGACCGGCTCAGGAAAGTCAACGCTCCTGAAGCTGCTGATCCGAGAGCTGGTCGCGACTCGTGGCAGGGTGCTCATCGAAGGCAGGGACCTCAGCACGGTGACAGAGGCGGGAATCCCGGCCTTGAGGCGGCAGATCGGCTTCGTCCCCCAAGAGATCGGCTTGCTGCCGCAGAAGAAGGTTTATGAGAACCTGATGTACGCCATGAGGGCGGCAGGCCACACTCGCCGCGAAGCCCGAACCAGGGTCCCTGACCTTTTGGACCGATTCGGTTTGATCCTACGCTCGGACGCCTATCCGCGAGAGCTATCCGGTGGCGAGCAGCAAAGAATCGCGATCGCGAGGGCGCTTGTGAATAACCCGAAGCTGCTGGTCGCCGACGAGCCGACAGGCCACCTCGACCCCGAAACGAGCCTGGACATCATCGGCGTCCTCGAGCAGGTCAACACGCGGGGCACAACCGTAATCATGGCGACGCACGATTTCCAAACCATCCAAGCATTCCAGCGCCGAGTCGTAAGGCTCGAAAACGGTAGGGTTGTTTCGGACGAATTCGGGGTAGGTGCCGGCGATGCTTGACCGCATCGAATTCGTCATCGAGGAAGCGGTCGTCGCCCTGAAGCGAAACGGCATGATGACGATTGCGGCGATTTCGACTGCCGCAATTGCGCTACTGATATTCGGAGGGCTTGGCCACGCCTATTTGTCGCTGGTCTCTTACCTCGACTCGCTCCAAAGCGAGTTTGAACTGACAATTTCTATCGAAGGCGACCTTCCGCCGTCTCAGCTTCATAAAATGGCTCAGGAGCTTCGAGCGATCCCTGGTGTCGACAGCGTCGTTCTTCTTCCCCGCGACCGCGAATGGGAGAAGTTCATCGAAAAGCAGAACCTCAAGGACCTTTATGCGGGACAGCCGAACCCGTTTCCGGACCAGTTTCGAGTCCGCCTTGTCAGGCTCGAGGACGCCGATTCCGTAAAAAAGGCCCTGCTCGAGCACCCGCAGACTCTCAAGGAGCATGGAGTGCGGGATGTCGCTCGCGACCGCGAGTTTGCGATTAACCTGATCAAGCTGGTCCGGCTGCTCGGAGGCCTGTTGACCGTCTTGAGCTTCTTTGCCGCCGGGACTTTGATCTATAACACCGTTCGCCTTACGGTGTTGTCGAGGCGAAATGAACTGCGGATCATGGCTCTTGTCGGAGCCAGCCGAGCGACCATCCGGTGGCCATTCCTGCTCGAAGGCGGAATCCAGGGTGCCCTTGGCGGGCTTGTCGCGGGGCTCATCCTATGGGGGATCAGCTACTACATTACAGCCCAGTCGATCAATTGGCTTGGGCTTGGGAGGCAAGCCGAGTCGGGCATTCAGCTCGGGCCGGTCATCCTGGTCCTGGTCGCCATCGGGGCCAGTTTGGGTATCCTCTCGGCCGCCCTTTCCGTAAGGAAGTTCTTGAGGCTGGGAGCATGAGGAATACCATTTTCACCATAGTCGGCCTCCTGACGCTCGGCCTGGCAGTGTTTGCCGTTGGCCAGTCGGGGAAACCAAGCCAGAAGTCGCTTGAGCAGAAAAAAGCGACCGTTGAAAAGAAGGCGACCGAGATCCGCAAGGAAATTCGCGAAAACCGGCGCGAGGCCGGTGCGATCATGGCGGACATCAAGGAGATCGATGACGACTTGAGCGCTGCTCAGCGCCGACTTCGAGACACCAACGACCGATTGTCCCAAGCAAAGAGCGAGCAGAACGCGATTACGTCGAAGCTCAAGCAGGCAGAAAACAAGATTAAATCCTGCCAAGAGGAGATCGGCGAGCGATTGCTGGCAACCTACCTCCAAGGGGATCCTTCGCCCATTTCAATCCTTGCTGGCGCAGACAGCTTTTCTGACATTGCTGATCGAGCGTATGTGATGGAATTGATGGCAAAGCGAGATCGCCAACTCGTCACAGAGCTGCAAAATGCAAGAGCGACTATCATTGAACAAAAACGCGCGGCGGATGAAGTCGTGGCAAAGATCAACACGCTTAAGCAGCGACAGGTGACCGAAAAGCAACAACTCGACAGAGCAATGTCAAGAAAGCGGACATTGCTTGCGGAATTGAATCGCGACAAGGCACAGCTCGAGCACGAACTCGATGAAATCGAAAAAGAGAGCCGGAAAATTGAAGCCGAGCTGGCGCGTTACTATGCAGCCGGCGGAGGGAATGTACCAATCTATCGCGGACGATTGATGCAACCGATTCCGGGAAGAGTCGGAAGCGGTTTCGGAATGCGCAAGCATCCGATATCCGGTGTTTACAAGATGCATAACGGAGTGGACATTGCGGGTCGCACCGGAGATCCGATCAGAGCCGCTGCTCCAGGCAGAGTCATCTTCGCCGGATGGCGCGGAGGTTATGGCAACTGTGTGATCATCGATCACGGCGGTGGACTCTCAACACTCTATGCTCACGCTTCACGCCTTTATGTGAGTCAAGGGCAAAGCGTCACACAAGGACAAACGATCGCTGCCGTCGGCTCGACAGGATACAGCACCGGGCCGCATCTACATTGGGAAGTAAGAATCAACGGGCAGCCCGTCAATCCGGTTGGAAGATAACTATTTGAGCGAGCGAATCGTTTCGAAAAGCGAATCTTTGTCGCTTGGCCTATAACCGAGGAAACCTTTGACGACTTTCATGTCGCTGTCTAACACATAGACTGTTGGGAATCTTCTCGTTTTGAACACTTTAGTGGCAATTGAGTTTTCCCGATCCCTACCAGCGGGATCCCACCAGAAGACGATCTCAACGCCTGAAGCTCTTGCGGCACGCCCAGCCTCTTCCCTTGAATCGCCTGTTGCGAGCCCTACAGTTTTTACAGATGGAAACTCGCGTTTTATTTCTGGCCCAAGCTGGAGCACACGAATCGACGGCTGCGACCAACTGCCCCAGAGTATGAATACGGTCGGCGTTCCTAAAAGCGATTTAGTCTCGACTGCGCTCCCCGCAAGCGTCTGCGCGGAAAACTCGATCTGAGTTCCGGCTGGCAATGGCCGGTCGATGTCTGATTGCGCGGCGGCAATGGTCAGCGCAAGTCCGAATTCGATCAGCATGTCGCTAAGTTTGACGCAGATGTTGCCCGGCGGTTTCGGCATAAGGCCAAAATAGGGCCATGCGGCTCTTTGCAGCGAGTTTTCCGCCTCCGAACGTACTGGAAGCCATCCGACCCGTATCTCAGCGGGCCCACCGAGACATTCCACAGAAAGGCGCATGGGTTGCTCAGGACCGGCTGCACATTACACTCAGGTTCTTTGGAGAAACGCTCCCTCAAGAACAGTGTATAGAAGTATGCGATGAAGCACTTAACTGCATTCAGCCTTTTGAATTGCGACTAGTGAGGATTTCTGGCTTTCCTTCGTCGAGACTCAAGCGCGTTCTGTTTCTCGAACCAGAAGAGTGCGACACTTTCCAATTGCTACTGCAGCGGTTTGATGATACGAATGAAGAAAACAGGCATCCGCACTTGACCATTGCAAGATTCAATCAACCGGTTGAATTGCCACGCATCAAGTTCGATCCAATTGAATGGAGAGTCGAGGGCGCGCTCCTTGTCAACTCGCTGCAATTTGGAGCAGAGCGAAGGTATGTCACCGTCAAAGAGTGGTCATTCGTGTAAACCGACGTGAGAAATTTTCGAGTTCACATCGAACATTGCCGTCAGAATGGACCCTCTGACTTCGTCTCGGCACCGCACCAGACGCAAATTGCACGCGATTTAAGCAGGATCTTTTGGCCGCAGGATGTGCATGTCGATTGAACCGAGATTCTTCCGTCTACTTTTCCGTCTGCAGCATCGATCTCGACAATTCTATCGATTAAATCTTGGTCATTGAATCCATGCTTATCGCTGAGGAGGCTCCACAATGCGGCGCATCCCAACCTCAAAGCTTCGACTTTTTCTTCCAGTAATTGGAATTCGCTTGAAGTCATTTCTTGTTGAGGTCGATTCGTCTTCCTTGACCCTACGTCGACTTCCCTTGCCCTGCGAACAGAATCGGAGAATAAGTAGCTGAACATGGCAATGATTATGCATGGTCGAGGCATCGGTTTACGATTTCCGCGCAATGGCAAAATGCCAAGCATGTGACAGTGTCGGCACCGCCATAGTAGATCGCAATTCTTCCCGTTGCAGAGTCAGCAAGTGCGGCACAAGGAAACACGACATTTGGCACATCGCCAACTTGCTCATCATGCACTTGCGGAGAAAGCAAGTAGGATTGCGTTCTTCCAATCACTTTCCACGGCATATCGATATCGAGCAGCGTTGCACCGAAGTGATAGACGAAGCCGTTGCATGAGGTTAGGACTCCGTGATGAAAGAGCAGCCAGCCTTCTGTCGTTTCGATTGGCACAGGGCCCGCGCCAATCTTTGTTGATTCCCACGGCATTTCACCTCTCATTACCCAACGATGCTGTCCCCAGTGCACGAGATCGTCACTTTGCGACAAGAAGATTTCACCGAATGGAGTGTGTCCGTTGTCGCTCGGTCTGCTCAGCATTATGAACTTGCCATTGATTCTCCTTGGAAAGAGTACGCCGTTGCGATTGTATGGAAGCAGTGCATTCTCCAACATGTAAAAGGTTTGAAAATCTTGGGTCCAACCAATTCCAATGCAGGGGCCATGGAAGCCGTTGCACCATGTAATGTAAAAACGGTCTTCGATGAAAGCAACTCGTGGATCGTATCCATATTCAGGCTTGGAAACTCCTTCCGGAATGATCCATTCAATTGGCCCTTCGTCGATTGACCAGTCTAGGCCATTGATACTGATTCCTGAATGCAAGCGCATTTCGCGCTTCTTGTTGTCGCAACGAAACACACCGGCAAACCTGTTTTGAAATGGCACTACAGCGCTGTTGAAGACACTGTTGCTGGTCGGAATTGCGTTTCTTTTGATGATCGGATTCTTGCTATACCTCCAAACTGGTTCTGTAGATGCAAACGCACGATCTTCCCATGGGAGATTCGGCAGTGGCGCACCTAAAAGTTTTGCTTCAGCCATTGCTGAGTCCGTACCTTTCTCTGTATTGAACGGCTTCCATTAGGTGCTTGTCTTCAACGGCCGCGCTCATTTCAAGATCGGCGATTGTGCGGGCAACTTTCAGGAGTCGATCAAAAACTCTTGCAGATATGTTCATTCGAGATGCAATTCCTCGCATGATGTCCTTTTGGGAATCTGCCAATGGAATCAGTTCACGCAGCTCACGTGTCGACATCTTTGAGTTTGTTCTGTTGTTTCCAAGTCTTTCGTGCTGCATCTGCCTTGCTTTGACGACTCTCTCGAGGACATCGGCGCTCGATTCGCCAGGCTTTGCTGACAGCAGCTCGTCTTGCGTCAGTCTCGGAACTTCAATGTACAGGTCGATGCGATCAATGAGGGGCCCAGATATTCGTCCCATGTACCTACGAATCGCTTCTGGCGTGCAAGAGCACTTTTTCTCGCGGTCGCCGTAATAGCCGCAAGAACATGGATTCATCGCACCAATCAGGATCAGCTCCGCTGGAAAGTCGAGCGATGCTTGGACGCGCGCAACGGAGACGACGCCGTCTTCAAGCGGTTGCCGCAAACCCTCCAAGACGTTGCGATCGAATTCAGGCATTTCGTCTAAGAAGAGCACCCCATGATGTGCGAGGCTGACTTGGCCTGGTCTTGGAAACTTGCCGCCTCCGACGATTGCTGCATGGCTTGCCGAGTGATGTGGCGCTCGAAATGGACGTTCCCATATCAGGCCTTTTTTTCCGCCCATCATTCCTGCGCTGCTGTAGATGCGCGTGACTTCGATCGCCTCATCGGTAGAGAGCGGAGGAAGGATTGTCGGGAGTCTCCTTGCAAGCATTGTCTTACCGCTGCCAGGGCTTCCCACCATGATCACGTTGTGCCCCCCGGCCGCGGCGATTTCGAGTGCTCTCTTTGCGAGGGACTGGCCTTTGACATCGCTGAAGTCCGTCTCGTACTCAGGCTTTTGGTTCGTTGCAAAGTCTCCACGTGGCAACGGGTCCCTGACACCGGGGTCTTGCAAAATCTCGACGACATCGCGGAGATGCGATACGGCGTACACGTCGACGTCCGTCGCTACGGTCGCCTCTGGCGCGCTGTCTTCTGGCAGGATAATTCTTTTGATCCCGCGAGCCTGGCAATAAAGAGCCATGTTGACTGCTCCCGGAATCGGTCGAATGAGACCGTCCAGTCCGAGTTCTCCGGCGATCATCGTTTCGTCCAGAGCCTCCATCGAAACTTGTCCACTTGCTCCGAGGATTGCGACAGCGATCGGCAGGTCGAGGGCGGGTCCTTCTTTGCGGAGGTCGGCTGGAGCAAGACTGATGATGATGTTTCTCGGAGGGAATTCGAAGGCGGAGTCCCTGATTGCGCTCTTGACTCGCTCGCCGCTTTCCTTAACTGCCGCATCGGGAAGACCGACCAACGCAAAGTAAGGCGAGCCTCCGTAGATGCTCGTCTCAACGGTGACCTCGACGGCGTCGATGCCGTGCAGGACCGCCGTCCTCACCTTTGCGATCATTGGTCCCGACTGGTTCGGCATGGCGAGGGCACATTCCTTCGAAAGAATGTGGGAACTGCCTAAGAGTCTCGAACAGTAACCGTCAGCGGATGGAGATCATCTTTACGACGCCTCGCCTCACAGCAAGAAAGTGGACGATCGAAGAAGCACAGGAACTGCACGACATCTATAGCGATCCCGAAGTTACTCGTTACCTTGGCGTAGCGAAAGGTGTCGACAGAAGCATCGAGAAAACGACGCAAAGATTGGAGCAAATCTTAGAGAGGGACATGAAGACTCCTGGTATTGGGTTCTGGTGCCTGCAAGCCAATGACGATGGGCGCATTCTCGGTTCGGTTTTGCTCAAGCAACTCGATGACCGAGATGAAGTCGAAGTGGGTTATCATCTCAGGTATGAAGAATGGGGAAACGGATACGCAACCGAAGCGGCTCGCGGCGCGGTGAGACATGGCTTTGAAGTGATTGGACTGCCACGTATCGCTGCTGTGTCTTTTGCTGAAAACATTGCTTCGATCAATGTGATTCGGAAACTCGGGTTTCAATATGGAGGATCGCAGATCGTTTACGGATACGATTTGGAATACTACTTTGCGAACGAACTTCCCATTGAGTGCATGGAAGTTTAGGCAGCTAATTTGGTGTAGCATAAACATCATGAACGTTCGAATCGTTTTCTGTGTCGAATGAGACTACTTTCCGAAAGCGGCCGGTCTGGCTGCAGAGCTTGTCGAGGCGTTTCGAACCCCCATTGGCCGTGAACATGGCTTGGAGTGCATCGTGCTTGTGCCTTCGGGCGGCGGAGTGTTCGATGTATTCGTGGATGATCGGCTCGTGTTTTCAAAGAAGCAGGCTGGCCGGCACGCAAAGCCTGGAGAGGTCGTCGCGGCGCTCCGCGGATAGGCTATCCTTGAGGAGTGGAACCGTTCCTTGGGGATGAGCCGATCGGCTGGCCTGAGATTGCCGATGCGGCGCTCATCGAAGACCTTGGGCTTGGCGACGTCACCCGTTTTGCCGTTCCCGACGACCTGAAATCCGACTATTACATCGAAGCCCAAGGCGAGGGTGTCCTTTGCGGCCTCGGTTTCGTTCAAGACTTGCTCGCGCCGCCAGCAGGGGCCGACGAAGACGAGTACGCTGAGCATCACATGAGCGACGGCGACCGGGTGTTTCCGAGCGACCAGGTCTATGTCGGGCGGCTAAACACACGCGAACTCCTGCAAAGGGAAAGGACAGCTCTCAATTTTCTGATGCACTTGAGCGGCATTGCGACTCTCACAGCAAAGTTCGTCGACGCTGTGAAGGGCACGAATGTAAGGATTCTCGACACCCGAAAGACATTGCCTGGGCTGCGTTACATCGAAAAATACGCTGTACGCTGTGGCGGTGGGCACAATCACCGATTTAACCTATCGGACGGAATTCTCATAAAAGACAACCACATCCGCGCGGCAGGCGGAATTGTCGAAGCGGTCACTCGAGTACGATTGCAAGGCCCTCATTCGATGAAGATCGAAGTCGAGTGCGCGACGGTCGCGCAAGTTGACCGTGCATTGTCTTGCGGAGCCGACATCATCATGCTCGACAACATGACGATCGGCGAAGTCAAGGATGCGGTCAGCATCGTCCAAGGCCGTGCATTGCTCGAAGTGAGTGGTGGGGTAAGCCTGGATAATGTAAAGGACTACGCGGCAACTGGAGTCGACTTCATTAGCGTCGGCATGATCACGCATTCGGCACCTGCGCTACCGTTTCATCTAGAGTTTCGATGATTCTGCGGCTCGAATCGGTAGGCTCGACGCAAACGGAACTCATCGAACGAATTCGCGCTGGGGATTTTTCGCTTCGTGGGATTGTCGCGATGGAGCAAACTGAAGGCCGCGGACGGCAAGGCCGGTCATGGTTCAGTCCAGCCGGTTCTTGCCTTGCACTTTCCTTTTGGGTTCCGCTGTCTGGATTGAGGCCCGAACTGATTGGAATGTGGGCCGCGATCGCTGCAGCGAATTGTATCGATTGCGACCTACAGTGGCCGAATGATCTGACGATCAGATCAAAGAAGGTTGGCGGTGTCATTGCAGAGACTGCGGCTTCGCCATCACGCGAGAAGTTCGCTGTCGTCGGCATCGGCATCAACTTGTCGGTGCGCGACTTTCCTCCTGAGATTGCGGATCGAGCCACATCGCTCTTGCTTGAAGGTCGCGAATTTCCGTCTGCCTTTGAGTTGTCAGAGCGGATTCTTGTTGAGTTAGATCGGATTCCGGTTCCCAGTTCTTTTGATTCGATTCGCGAGTATTGGATGCGGCGAGATGTGACTCCTGGCAAACCGTTTCGTTTGCCTGATGGGCGAATTGGTGAGGCGAAATCCGTCGGTGAAGCCGGGCAGCTTGTCGCCGCGTGCGGCGGTGTGATGGTCGAGGTGACTTCTGCCGAGGCATGGGCTCCGACGTTGGAATAGCTGTCCATTCGTTGAATTCTTTCATTGGGCTGGTTGACGCTTAGAGAGCGGTTCATTCGGCATTGGCGCAAGTGGATAGTTTACGCGTCACCACGCCCTCATCAATTCTTTGTGAATTTGAACTTGAATTGTTAACTCGTCACCGGCGTCACCGAAATCACTGTATTTTCTACTATTCGATCCTTTTCGGCCGAATGTTGGTTTCTTGGGCAAATTCGAATGATGGCGCCCACACGAGTTAAGGCATTCAAACGTGGAAATGTCAACCGCTTTCGTTGCGCAAGCGGTTCTCAGCCTTTGAACGCGTGCGATCCAACGTTGCGAGCTGGGCTTCCTGTTTCGACGTTCAGGTTTCCAGTCTCTGGCGCGACGAATCGCGGGTCGATGCCATAGGTTCCGTTGTGTTCGGGTGTTGGAAGTTGCGGGCGGCTTCGTTGTGGGTCATCGATGCAGTACCAGAAGTTTGTCGAGAATTGGAACGCCTGCGGGGCCGTGTTTGGGCCGATGTTGACTCCTCCACTCGCCCACGTGTCACTTCGGAATGCGATCAGGTTGTGTTCGAATCTTCCGTTACGGCACTGCACGAAAGATGGGTCGGTCGTTTCTTGGAGAATTCGGATCGCCCAGCGAGATGGAACGTAAATCGTGTTGTAGCGAACGGTCGCACCATCGACTCCGACGAATGCGATTGCGGCCATTCCTCCGATGAACGTGCAGCCTTCGACGGCGATGTTTCGCGCTTCGTAGTTTGCGTTCTGCGGTCGGAAGTACTGGCGGCCCGTACTGCCGCCAATGTTGACCCCTCGATTTCCAGGCTGATCGATGCGGCATCGGACGATTCGAATGTCGGCTGATCCGCCTTTGGTTTGCACTGCGTTGTCGCCGCCACCTCTGAACGTGCTGTCGATGATGACTCCGCGCTGGCAGCCGACCATATCGATTGCTGAACCGCCCCAACGTTCTACCGTGCAGTCTTCGACTCGGAAGTCTTGGACGCCAGAGAGCTTGATGCCGTCGTGGTTGCCTTGAGGCAAGTCGCTGACTTTGATTCGCACGATTTGGACATGTCGCGTCGCCCCTTCGGTACCTCCGTCGTCGATGTTGAGTCCGTTTGTGCGGGAGCCGCGGAATTCGATGTCGCGAAGGACAAGGTGTTCGACGCGTGACAGTTGCCAGCTTACGAACTCAGGAGGGCTTTCTTGAGACTCCCCTCGGATCACGATCGGCTTCTCTGAGGTGCCTCGGATGTCTGCGGCGAAAACGCTGGTGCGATAATCGCCCGGTGCGATGACGATCTCAGTTCCAGGCTTGCACCTTGCGATTGCTAGGCGCAGCGACTCGGCATCTGCCACCCGGATGACGTCCGATTGAACGGTTAGAAGCAGAAGCCCAAGAATCACAAGCAAAGTCTATCACGATTGGTGTTGAACTGAGACCGAGCAGCATCGTGAACGACTCGATGGTCAATGAGCCACAGCCAGGGACGCAGGCAATGAGCAGCTGTTCAGTCTTCCGTTGGATGCTTCAGGTGCTATGCTTCGTGGGGAATGGACCAAGTCGTACTGGGCGTGAAACCTCCGTCAATCGAGGACATCGGACGGGTCGCAAGCGGGGCCAAAGTGGTGCTGGATTCCGATGCGCTGCAACGTATGGACGCGTCGCGGGTTGCGCTTGAAAGGGTCGAGGCTTCCGGCGAGCCGATTTACGGTGTCAACACGGGGTTCGGACCCCTTAAGTCAGTTTTGATTCCGGCAGAAGATCGAGTCAGACTGCAAGAGAACCTAATACGGTCCCATGCGGCAGGAGCGGGTGATCCCTTGCCAAAGGAGTGCGTGCGTGCGGCCATGGCGGTGCTCGCGGCATCGCTTTTGAAGGGTCACAGCGGTGTTCCATCTTCGGTAGCTGCGCTGATTGGAGAGAAGCTGAACCGGGACGACCTACCCAATGTTCCGTGCCAAGGTTCGCTTGGAGCCAGCGGTGACCTCGCTCCGCTCGCGCACATTGCGCTTTCGATGATGGAAAGCGGCGATTTCGAGGCAGCGAGCAAAGTGGGACTGTCGCTAATTAACGGAACCCATGTGCACACCGCGTTGGCCGCTCTTCTTGTCTTGGAAGCTGAGCGACTTGCAGATGCAGCCGACGTTTCTTGCGCGATGGTCGTCGAGGCGCTGCTCTGTTCGGGAAAACCATTTGAAGAACGAGTTCATGCACTTCGACCCCACAAACACCAGGCGATCTCTGCCCGGAACATTTCTAAGTTAGTAGCAGGAAGCAAGCTGATGGCGAGCCATGCGAACTGCGGTGAAGTGCAAGACGCGTATTCGATAAGGTGCGCTTCACAAGTTCACGGGGCGGCGAGGCAGTCGATCGCTCACTTGCGTGAGGTTGTCGAAGTCGAGCTATCGAGTGTCACAGACAATCCCATTCTGATTCGCGATGAAGTCATTTCTGCAGGGCACTTTCACGGGGAACCAGTCGGACTTGCGCTGGATTATGCGAAGCTCGGAATTTCGGAACTTGCCTCGATCAGCGAAAGGAGAACAGAGCGCTCACTCAACAAAGATTTGAATCGTGGGTTGCCTGCATTCTTGGTTGCGACTCCGGGTCTAAACAGCGGATTGATGATATTGCAGTACACGGCTGCTGCGCTTGTGAGTGAGAACAAAGTGCTTTCGCATCCATCATGCGTCGATTCGATACCGACCGGAGCGAATCAAGAGGATCATGTGTCGATGGCGATGAACGCAGCATTGCATGCGCGCAAAGTCTTGGCGAATTCGCGAAGGGTCATCGCCATTGAGATGCTGGTTGCCGCACAGGCTTTGGATTGCCGAGCCGCGTTGCAGGCGGAGCAGCCAGGCCACGGCGTTCGGGCTGCATGGGAGGCCGTAAGGAAGCAGTCGCCTCATGTTTCGGTAGACCGTTCGCTCGCTGCAGACATCGAAGCGCTCGATGTATTTGCTGTCGCCGATGCGGCGTTTCTGGCCGCATCTCTATAGGCTGGAAGGAACTGTGCCGCCAGCAGATTTGTTCGTGTATTCTGGAGGTTATCGGTAAACCCTGGCTATGAGATTCGACAAGCTAACCCTTAAGGCGCAAGACGCAGTTCAGAGTGCACAGCAAGTTGCAGAGCGGTTCAAAAGTTCCAACGTTGAACCTGAGCATTTGCTTGTGGCGCTGTTGGAGCAATCGGATGGGATTGCGCGCCCGCTCTTGGAGAAGGTCGGTGCGATGCCGTCACTCATTCTCAAACAGACTACCGAGGAGTTGGAGCGTCAACCGAAAGTGGAAGGCGCGAGCGACTACGGCAGCGCACTTGGGTCGCGATTGAAGACTGCCCTCGATGAAGCGTTCCGCGCGGCAGAGGAGATGAAAGACGAGTATGTGTCGACCGAGCATCTCCTGTTTGGGTTAGTCGTGGACACGCATTCGTTCGCAGGCAGGACGCTGCGGGCAAACGGCGTGGACAGGAATTCGCTTCAGCGCGCGATCGAGGAGATTCGCGGTGGGCGGCGAGTGACCGATCAGTCGCCGGAAGAGAAGTATCAGGCGCTTGAGAAGTATGGAAAGGACTTGACGGCGATGGCCCGTTCAGGCAAGCTCGATCCCGTCATTGGCCGCGATGAGGAGATACGGCGCGTCATTCAGGTGCTGTCTCGTCGGACGAAAAACAATCCAGTATTGATTGGCGAGCCAGGAGTTGGAAAGACTGCGATCGTCGAAGGCCTGGCGCAGCGCGTCGTCGCAGGCGATGTACCGGAAGGCCTGAAAGGTAAGAGCGTGATCGCTTTGGATTTGGGTGCGCTTGTCGCAGGAGCAAAGTATCGCGGCGAGTTCGAAGAGAGGCTGAAAGCCGTGCTCGAAGAGATCAAACAGAGCGAGGGCGAGATTATCTGCTTCATCGACGAGCTCCATAACTTGGTCGGAGCGGGGCGCGCAGAAGGAAGCATGGATGCGGCGAATATGCTCAAACCTATGCTGGCAAGAGGCGAGTTGCGCTGCATCGGTGCGACAACTTTGGACGAGTATCGCAAGTACATCGAGAAGGATGCGGCTTTAGAGCGAAGGTTTCAGCCCGTTTTTGTCGATCAGCCGAGCGTTCACGACACGATCAGCATCTTGCGCGGGTTGAAAGAGAAGTATGAAGTGCACCACGGCGTGCGCATTACGGACAGTGCGATCGTCGCAGCCGCAACGCTGAGCGACCGATACATAACCGATCGCTTCTTGCCGGATAAAGCCATCGATTTGATCGACGAAGCTGCGAGCAGGTTGCGAATCGAAATCGACAGCGTTCCGACGGAGATCGATACGCTTGACAGAAGAATGCGTCAACTCGAAATTGAAAAGCAAGCGCTAAAGAAAGAAGAAGACGCAGCAAGCAAGGAGCGACTCGAAAAGATCGACAAAGAGCTTGCTGACCTCAACGAAGAGCGAAGTCGACTAGCTGCGCATTGGCAGCAAGAGAAAGAGAAGATCAGTGCGATTCGTGAAGCAAAAGCGAAGTTTGAGGAATTGAAGACTGAACTCGACCATGCAACACGAGAAGCTGACTTCGAAAAAGCGGCGCGAATTCAGCACGGCGATATGCCTGCAGTCAAGCGCGAACTCGAGAAACTCGAATCGGAGTTGGATGAGCTGCAGAAAGATGTTAGGATGCTTAAGGAAGAAGTCGACGACGAAGACATCGCCGAAGTCGTGTCGAAATGGACTGGCATTCCGGTGACGAAGCTTGTCGAAGGCGAGATGGCGAAGCTTCTCAGAATGGAAGATCGGCTGCATCAGCGCGTAGTCGGACAGCATGACGCCATTGTCGTCGTTGCCGATGCCGTTCGTCGATCTCGCTCTGGCATTGCGGATCCAAATCGGCCTATTGGAAGCTTCTTATTTTTGGGACCAACTGGAGTTGGCAAGACGGAGCTTGCGAAAGCTCTGGCAGAGTTTTTGTTCGATGACGAGCGCAACTTGATTCGCATCGACATGAGCGAGTACCAAGAAAAGCACACGGTCGCAAGGCTCATCGGCGCACCACCTGGCTACATCGGATACGATGAAGGCGGGCAATTGACGGAGGCGGTTCGCAGAAAACCGTATAGCGTTGTTTTGCTCGACGAAATCGAGAAAGCGCATCCGGAAGTGTTCAACGTTCTGTTGCAGGTTTTGGATGATGGGCGACTGACTGACGGCCAAGGCCGGACCGTCGACTTTAAGAACGTCGTCATGATTATGACGAGCAACTTGGGTTCGCACATTTTCGGCGAGTATCCATTGCAGACTGATGGAGATCGCGACGCGGTTCGTGAGAAGGTTTTGGAGGTAGTTCGTTCGTACTTCAGGCCGGAGTTCTTGAACCGGATCGACGACATTGTCGTGTTCAGTCCGCTCAGTGCGAACGAAATCAAGCAGATCGTCGAGATTCAAGTTGGAATTCTGATGAAGCGGCTTTCCGACAGAAAGATTCGTGTCGAGCTAACGAATCGAGCAAAAGATGAGCTTTCGTTGCTTGGATACGACCCCAATTACGGAGCGCGTCCCTTGAAACGGGCGATTCAATCTCATGTATTGAATCCGCTTGCGAAGCAAATACTTTCTGGAACCATTCCGGCAGGATCAGAAGTCACTATCGATTTTGTCGACGGAAAGTTTCGATTCGATTCAGCGAGGGAGCGCGTCGAGGTTTAGGACGTTTGGATCGGCGAGGCGACGACGGCGTATTGCAGATAGCGCGCGTCTCGAAAGAGCCCGAATGTAAGGAACAATGCAATCGAAAGCTTTGTGCCGACGGCGGCATTGATGCCTTCGATTCGTTCGATACGAAAGCCTGATGATTCGAAGAGTCGCACGATCGACTTTTCTGTGAAGAATCGCAGATGCGTTCTGTCGAAAACTCCAGAGTCTTCCCACGGGAAGTCGCGGCGAATGAGAATCTGCTTCAGTGCGCGAAAGTATCGTATGTTCGGAATCGATGCGACGACGACACCGCTGTCGGACAGGAGAGTCGCCGCTACACGAAGCGCTTCATCTGGCCACGCGATGTGTTCAAGAACGTCATTGAATATGATTGCGTCGAATCGTTTGTTCGAGATGGAGCGCATAGCCTCGATTGCATCGCCAAGCATGACTTTGTCGAGCCTCGCTTTTGCTTCTTCGCCCACTTCTTGGTTGATTTCTATTCCCCAAACTTCCGCGCTGGTCTTGTCCTTTATCATCGCGCCAAATCCACCTGCTCCGCAGCCGACATCGAGCGCGGTTGATATCGAATCTGGGACGAATGGCAACATTTCGTGCCGCAATCCGCGAAAGTAGGGTTCGACATGATCGAGAGACTTTGCGCTCATCGTCGCAGCATTATGCGATAATCAGCCGATTCCGTTCGTTAGCGCATGAGATCTGGATTCAGATTGCCACTCAAATCATTACTGCTTGCGTTATCAGTTCGCGCCTTGTGCGATCCACTTCTCGATCAGATCGATTTGTTCTTCGCTGAGCTTCGATCCATTTTGCGGCATGCGAGGCCCGCCGGTCCATTTGATTGAACTGATTAGGAGGCTTCGATCCGGACTGCCGGGAACAATCGAGCGGCTTCGCAGCGCTACCTCGCGTGAAGTTAGGGTTAATCCTCCGCTTGTTCCGTGGCAGGACGTGCATCGAGCATTGAAGATGGGTGCGACATCCGCCCAAACCACCGGCTTTTCTTTCGGCTTTTCGAGTTTTGTCGCTCCCGCTGGTGGTACGAATTTGAAAGACTCGGCGGCCGCCGGTTCGGCGGCAACTTCGAATTCGTTCGCAATGACGAGGACTTCTCCCGATTGCGTCTTGACCAGACCGCCTCGTGCGATGCCTGTTTTCGTGTCGATGTAGAGCGTGATCGACTTGTCCGATGGAAGACTGAAAGTGACTTCCTGAGTGGCGATGCCTCTGATCGAACGCTTTGCTCCTAACGTTATGTTTCGAGCTTCTTTGAAAGCATCCGCGGTGAAGAAGGGTGCCCAAACTAGGACGTCGGAATCCAGGGTGCGATTCTTGAGCTTTGTAGCTTCGAAGTCGGACTGGATGAATGTGTTGTCGGACTTGTCGTGCTCCCAGATCGAACTGCCATCGGAAACAAAGATAGCAGATGGAGACTCGATTCGCGCGAGTTTGTCTTTGGAGAAGTGAATTGTGTATTCGATGGCGGCCGCAGGAAGTCTTTGGACTGTAAACGTGACGTGTATCGCTGGCGCGTCCATGAGCGATTTGGAGTGTCCATCGAGCAGGGACTTTGCGGTGCCAGCCTGGGGAAACGTGATGAATGTGGATGCGGCGAGGGCGGTCGAAGCCAACAAGACCTTAAACATGCATTCCTCCTGATTGTCGATGTATGAACGGATAAGCCCGGCAAGTTGGTTCCCAGGCTTCATGTATTGGTCGGGCGTCCAGACTTGAGCGTCTGGAAGGAGATCGAGAATTGGTGGAATAAAATGCAGCGATGCTAACAGTTCTATTGGCTACTGCGCTACTCGTATCCGAGCCGGCGAGCCTTGCAAGTTCGACCGTCCTTGGTAAGAAATGCGATGTCATTCGGCTGGACTTGGATAGGGTCAGGCTTGGCGTCGTCGTGGCCAGCGGCTTTCCGAGCGGAGACGAGACGTTTGCGAGCATGATCGAGCGATCGAAGCCGCTTGCGGCGATCAACGGAGCTTATTTTTCAACGGACACGAAGAAGCCGATAGGGGACATCGTGATCGATGGCAAGGTTGTGCTGCAAGGTCGGATGGGTACGGCGCTTGCAGTCGACGTCGAAGGAAACGTGGATATTTTGCGGGTGAAGTTTCACCGCACGATGGATTGGAGCAAGCATGTCACTGTGTTGGCTTGCGGGCCTGCGCTCGTGCTCGATGGCAAAGTCGACGTGAATCCTCAAATCGAGGGCTTCACTGAAGAAAAGATCATGCAGCGTCATGCGCGGATGGGTGTGGGCTACACGAAAAACAGAGAGTTGCTCATGGTTTACGTGAAGGACGGTGTTACGTTTCCCGAATTTGCAAAGGTCATGCTTGAGCTCGGCTGTTTCGAAGCGATGAATCTCGACGGCGGTGCGTCCTTGGCGATGTATCTCGATGGAAAGAACATCAAAGCTCCCAGTCGAAAGTTGACGAACCTTTTGATTGCCCATCGAAAGAGCGAGCAGGCTTGACCGGTTGCAGCCGGTCAAGCCATTTAGATACCAGTCGAGAGCTTCTCGATTGGAAAAGGAGGCGAGGCGAGCGGTCTTACTGCCAGCGACAAGAGCAAGAGTTCATTGTCGTCGGCAGCGATTCGATTGCTTGACAGCCGACCGCATCCGTTGCACCGGTGAATGATCGCCCACTCTCCGTTCTTTCTACACCATACAGCGATGGCTTCCATGAGTGATCCGCATCCTGATGCTCTGTCACCCGGACATTTGTCGAGGTGCACACTTGCAAGGCAGTTCGGACAATGGTTTCTGTGAGCGCTTCCTGCGCCTACTTCGGAGACGGTCGCCATACAGTTCCTGCATTGGAACTCGCCCCTTCGACCTTTCTTTGTGTTTCTCGTTTGCAAGGGAGTTGATCCTCCTGCGCCAAGTGGCGCGGCCATGCGCACGCAAGCATGCGCGTGGATGAAAGAGACTCGGCCAACTCCCCGTTCGGCCAAATGAGACTATGTCAAAAGGCGACAAGGGAGGCCGAAATGCGAGTTCGATCGATAACTGACTTCATCATTGGACACCTCCAGGATCGCTCACTTTACCGCAAAGAACAATGCCCGCGCGAATGGAGCATTCGCGCGGGCGCAGCTTGCGAGATTAGGCGACTTTTTCCCAAACTTCTTTGAGTGCGGCTTCTGAAGCCAATAGAGCTGACTTCTCAGCTTCCGTGCACGCAGG
>JAHCHL010000017.1 GCA_026129745.1 Fimbriimonadales bacterium
TAAGGCACTTGATCAGATCCTACACACGTGAGGCAGGCGTAAGAAACCTTGAGCGCGAAATCGCTTCTGTGTGCCGCAAAGCGACCCGCCTTTTTGCTGAAGGGAGAATCGAGCCTCTGAAAGTCGATGCGAAATTCATCGAACAATCGCTCGGCAGCCCTCGGTTCATCCGTGATGAGATTGCTGAAAGAGTCCTAAAGCCTGGAGTTTCGGTAGGTTTAGCATGGACACCGTCCGGTGGTGATGTACTCTTTGTTGAAGCAGTAAAGATGCCCGGTAAAGGAGATCTAATTCTTACGGGGCAGCTCGGGGACGTTATGAGGGAGTCTGCTCGGGCTGCATTGAGTTACTTGAGAACTCGAGCTGAAGACTTAGGTATCGACCCGCAAGAGTTTCACAAAGAAGACATTCACTTGCACGTGCCCGCAGGCGCGGTTCCAAAGGACGGTCCAAGCGCTGGTATCACAATACTTTCTGCACTCGCGAGTCTTTTTACGAATCGTCCTGTCAAACAAAGGCTTGCTATGACTGGAGAACTCACGCTGACCGGGCAGGTGTTGCCAGTTGGTGGCATCAAGGAAAAGGTTCTTGCAGCATATAGAGCAGGGATAACATCATTGATTCTATGTGATCAAAACGAGAAGGATGTAAAGGATGACATTCCTACAAACGTTCAAAAGAAGATTCGTATTCACTACGTATCGACTGCCGACGAAGTCTTGAAGCTCGGTCTGGCAACGAAGTCTGGCCACAATCGAAACGGCAAGGTCCCAAGAAAGGCGCCACTAAGGCCAGCCAAATCCAGCCGGAAGAGGTAAAACGGGCAGCGGATGGAAACTTCTGTCCAATCGAGCCAGCAATATCCGCCGAGAGTCGAAATTCTTGGCATCGGAGTCGACCCTGTGTCGATGGAGGAGGCGTTAGCCCGTATCGAGCGATTCATTACGGAAGGTGTACCGCGAATGGTCGTGACTGCTGACTCTAGCGGCATTGTAGAAGCGCAATCCGACGTTCAGTGGAGGGATATCCTTCTTAATGCTGATCTGGTGACGCCTGACAGCGCTGGAGTAGTGTGGGCATCGCGAAGACTGGGATCACCGGTTAGGGATCGTGTTAGCGGCGTGGACTTAGTCGAAAAAATTTGCCACATATCTTCAATCAAAGGATGGCGACTCTTCTTTCTCGGTGCCGGAAAGGGAGTTGCTGATCAAGCAGCAGACAAGATGCGGCTCAAGTATCCAGGCGTGAACATAGTAGGAACACATGATGGATTCTTTCCGAAGTCAGATGAAGTCTCTGTCGTTGCTGAAGTGCGAGGTTCAGCGCCTGATGTTGTCTTCGTAGCAATGGGAATTCCGAAACAAGAGAAATTCATTGC
This sequence comes from Fimbriimonadales bacterium, assembly GCA_026129745.1. Taxonomy (GTDB): domain Bacteria; phylum Armatimonadota; class Fimbriimonadia; order Fimbriimonadales; family ATM1; genus JAHCHL01. The sequence goes on from JAHCHL010000017.1 coordinate 1,379, forward strand.
TGAGCATTTGTACGAATTCGGTGCAAAGGTTGCAATGGGTGTTGGTGGAACGTTCGATGTTCTCAGCGGCAGTGTTCGCCGTGCGCCCAAGCTTCTCCAAAGGCTGCGTCTCGAGTGGCTCTGGAGACTCATTCTGCGACCTTCCAAGTGGCGCAAGAACATCTTGCTCCCGAAGTTCTGGTGGCGGGTTGTAACTTCAAAGAAAGTCCGAGACTAATCGACGACCATAATGTCGACCGGTGGAACGATGCCAGCTTTAGCTCCCCTCGAAAGCAACAAGCGAATGGCTGCAATCCCGTCATCACCCATATCGAGTGTTCGTTCATTGACATACATGCCTACGAACGTATCACTCGTCTCGGCGTCCAAGCCCCGCGCGAACTGAAGGGCATACTTCAAAGCTTCGGATCTATTGTTCAACCCGGCTTCGATGCTGGCTTTCATCACGCGGTTCAATTCTCTGACGGCGCTCTCGCCTAAGTCTCGCCGAACGACGTTAACTCCCAGCGGTAGAGGAAGGCCGGTCTCTTCCTGCCACCATTTGCCAAAGTCCGCGACGAGCATCAGGCCCTCGTTTTTCCAAGTCAATTGGCCTTCATGGATGATGAGTCCTGCCTCGAATCGGCCTTCGCTCACTGCAGGCATGATTTCGTCGAACGGTACGACTTCATACCTTGGATTTGGCAAAAACAAATTAAGTTGTAAGAAGGCGCTGGTCAACTTTCCAGGAACCGCAATGACGGTCTCCTTTAACTCCTCGTAGGACAGCGACCTTCTCGCCACGATCATGGGGCCATATCCGTCTCCAAACGAGCCCCCGTGCCTGAGAAGTGCATACTTGTCAGCAACGTGCGCATAAGCGTGCACCGAAACCGCCGTGGTTTCAAGTCGGCCTTCTATCGCCCATTCATTCAGAGTTTGAATGTCACGCAGGATGTGTTCGAACTCGTACTGCGAGTCGACGGCGCCAGATGCGAGGCCCCAAAACATGAAAGCATCGTCTGAATCGGGAGAATGCCCGATCTGAATCTTAGTTTTTGTCATGGAAGGACTCTAATTTTGCTCAAACCCGAAGTCGTCGTCGATGTCGAACTCCGACGCATCGTCCAATTCATAAGAATCAAGCTCGCGCAGCAGCAGGATACGCAAATTGTCGATCATGAAATGAATATCGCCAACGTGCATCGAATCATAGATTCGCTCCTGAAGCAATACTTCTGATTCAAGACGGGCAAGTGCTCCGAGAGCTACCTGGCAAAACCTGTGACGGTCGTCCTCGGTGCCCCTGCCATGACCTTCCGCGATTGCAGAAGGGATGCGAATCGCGCTCTGCCGCATTTCCATGATCAGTCCCAATTGTTCATGCTCCGGAAGTCTATCGGCTTCGCGATAGACCTTTTCGGCCAGGTCCATTCCTAATTTCCAGGTCTCGCTTTCGCGAAATGCTCTCGGATCCATCTTCTGTCTCTATTTCGGGTCTCGCCGTGGTATGTCCGCGGTAAGTGTTAGCGTACCCTCCAGCCTTATCTTCCCGTTGCCTATCTCGATGGATCGAACAACAGTATCGACCGGCCAACCTGTCAAGTCGATGAGAGGATTGATCTTCCCCAGTTGATCCTTGACCATTCCTTCAGGTGCGCCAACTCCGCCAACTTCTGCCCTGTTTGGGACGAAATTTAGTTTCCCGTCCGTGAACTCAAGAATCCCTTCGGCGCCAACTTCGACCGGCAAAATGGCCACCTTAAGCGTTGCGACAACTTGTAGTTGCCCGTTCTTGGTGCTCACTCTAAACCCGGACAGCCCCGATGGCTGCTTAGTGTTCAAGTAACTCGCGACGTCCTCAGCACTAACCTGAACAACGAGGTCCACTCGGGTGCCCTCGGTCGCTTGCCACGGCGAACAGGGAACTACAGGCCCCGGAAATGCCAGGTCAACTGATTCGATTCGAAACCCATCAGGTAGCACAAGACCCAAGGCGGAAACGTCGAGTTCGGTAGCCCGGACAACTTTTTCCATCAGTTGTTGCTTCTCGCAGCTTCTTCTAAAAGGGCGCGTGCGCGTTTCTGGGCTTCACCATAGGCTGACCAGTCTCCGTTTCGCAATGCCACATCCGCTTCATCGAGCGCTCGAAGTGCCTGTCTCAACTTTTCTATTGCCATGGATTCAGCAGGCAACCTTTGCTCGGTAGGCGGCGCAGTTTCTTGTGGCTGGGTCGGAGCTTCTTCCTTTGGAATGGTCGGGGCTGCTGCCCCCAGGACCGCCAGCAGCTTGTCGAGTGCTTGCTGATACGTGTCGGCGAACACGACGTTGTCGCCTGCTGCCATAACGACGATTCGAAGTTGAGGTGTGATCGCTCCTTCTGCACGTGCAGCCTCCAAAAACATAGTCTTCGAGTAAACGACACTGTTTCCTACCGGAATGACGAGCATATTTCCAGGAAGAACGCGGCTTCCAAATTGCCCAAGTAGTGTCAATCTTGCACTCAAATCTGGCTCCGTTTGCAACTGCGCTTCTTGTTGCTCTGGTCCGATGACGTTTTGGTTGCCCTGGAATGAATAAAGCGTAAGTTCGCCATATCGATCGGGATCGCAGTGCGCTGCGAGCCACCCAATCATGTTCGGTCTTCCAATAGGCGTAAATGGAAGAATCAGCATGAACCTTGCTATCTCATCATCCGGCAGCTTCATCTGGACATAGTAAGGCGGCAGCTGCCGCTCCTGGCCAGACACCCTTGGGATTTGCCACGCGTCCTCGCCTCTGAAGAATCGCGTCACATCGGTAACGTGATAGCGTGACAGCTGCATCGACTGAACGGAGAATAGGTCTTCAGGATATCGAAAATGCGCCCGCACTCCATTAGGTGCGTTGTCGGCAGATTGGAGAATTCCTGGATAGATGCGATCGTATGCACGGATGATTGGGTCATTTGGCTCAGTAATGTACGCATTCCAATCGCCCGTATAGGCATCGATTGTAAGCTTGACGCTGTTGCGCATGTAATTGAATCGACCCCTTTCGATCGCCGTGGGCTGACTGTAAGGAATCTTGTCGGTCATGGTGTAGCCATCCATGATCCAGAGAAGTCGTCCATCGACGATAGTAATGTACGGGTCACGGTCCCATCGAACGAATGGAACAAGCTTGGCGGCACGGGTCCGGATGTTTCTCCGCCAAAGGAGCCTCGAATCGCTCGTTATGTCCTGGGTAAACAGCAGGTCCCTGTCACCTAACACCCAAGCAAACACGATCTTCGAAAGTCCTCCGCTAATGGGTACGCCGCGTTTGCCTTGCCACCGATGTTCGACCTCCGCTCCACCAAGATAATCGAACTCCGCAAGCCGTGTGCCAACGAATATGTAATCGCCATCAGACCGAAACGAGTCGCCAAAGTAGATGCGCGGCTCATCGACCCTTAGTTCGGGTCGTCCAACGGGAGGCACGTCTTTCAGCAGATAAACCGGCATGCCATCAGGGGTCGCTTCATTGACAGCGACAGCGACAATCCCGCTCCCATGCGTGTACTGCATATGTATGTTTTGCCATCCGCGCCTTGAAGGATCAAGTCCTTCGACATCGATCTCTCGCGCACCGACCATGACGAGCCTCTGTTCGCCATCGATCACGTAACGATCCACATCGATATCAGGAAACACAAAGTAGTCTCGCAATGCTTGCCGAACATTCACGTTCTTCTGCAAGAGCGTCGGATCCCACAAGCGAAGATTCACAAATGTCGCCTCTGCCGATTCAAGTGCTTGTCGGTCCGGGGCGACCTGGGCTTCGAAGGGAACAACCGATATCTTGTCGAGTGCATAAGCCCATCGGGTTGCTTCGATGCCTCTTGCCAAGTAAGGCGTTTGGAGTCGAAGTTCATTCGGATTGACTCGATAAGTCTGCGTGAAGCCTGGTGCAATGACGACGCCAAAAATGAATGTCAAAGCTGACACGGCCGCACCTGCGCCTGCAACTACGATTGGAGTCGAAACTCTGAGCGTGAACATACTGGCAATCGCAAAGAACCAAAGAATGTACGCAAGGAAGCCCATGGCGCCAACGCCAACTAAATCGGCATGTCCAGGCCCTGCAAATCGTTCATGTACGGCGAATAGGGAATCGTATCGCGAAAGCCAGGCGCCCCAGCCGAGGATCGCAAAGCCACTGGACGCGAGAATCGCAAGTTGCGTTCGCATGACTTTCGCGCCTAACGCTTGTCTCCCAGTAGCGACAATGCTGCCGACGCCAAAAAACACAGCGACTGCGACAATGGCGCACAACAACCATAGCGCCCAAAGCCATCCCTGAATTCCTTGCAATAGTGAAAGCTTGAAGACATAAAATGAAATGTCGTTTCCAAAAACCGGATCTGCCTTCCCAAACAAAACGGCATTCTGATACAGCAGCCAGTCTTCCCACCTTGCTGCGAGTGAGATTCCGTAGATTAGGCCAAGTACTGGAGCGACATAGAGAACTCCCTTCTTCAGTCCGCTTCGTGCGCGATCGATTGCACCGAGCAATTGCTCAACCGCTGCGTCGACTGCAGTCCTAGGTGCTCGACCGGCAACTTCGGCTGCCGTTAAGGCAGCCCGAGCGTTAATGAGGAGAATTGGAGTCGAGACGACCAGTCCGATCGCAAGCAATAGAAGGCGCGTCTTGAGCTGAGTCGAGAATACAACCGGGGCTTCAGCGTCGAAACGGTACCAAAGATAGTCCGCGAATGTATTTACGAACGCTGACCCGAAGGTCAAGAAGAGCAATAGTATCCCGAATACGATGCCCCATCGTATGAGGCGCTTCTTGGCGCGAGGGTCGATTTCAATTTCGATTCGATCGCTCATACTGAATTGCAGTTTACCGGCACTATGCGGTAATGGTTGCGGCTACGAACTTGCGCTCGTGTAGTGGCGAAGGGCAAACTTCAAGAACTTGCGAGAAAACACGAAGAATCCGCAAGCCCAAAGAACGCCGATGATGGCATGTTTTGCGTCGAGTGTGCCGAGCAAGGCCTTTGCGGGCATCGTTGCGATGAATGCGAGAGGGAGGTAGTAAGTGAGCAAGACCCGCAGCCTTGCGCCGAAGATGTCGAGCGGAAAGCGCGCGATGTCGAAAACGGTATGACCGAGCACCCATAGATTGTCGACACGAACAAGCCAGATGCTCGTTGTCATCATGGTCAGATTGAATGAGTAGAAAATACAAATGGAACATCCGAGCATCAGAAGATAGAGAACGGTGTCCTTAATACTGGGATTGTGCCCGGCCATCGAAGCACCCACGAAGACGATAACGATGCCAACAAGCAAAGTGCCAATCTCACTGAAGTTGAACTTTCGAAGGCTTAGGAGAAACTGAATATCGATTGGCTTGACTAAGTCGAAGTCCAATGTTCCTTTGCGAACTTTGTCAGGCAGTTCCACCAATCCAAAGGTGAAGATTGCATTGACAATCGCCAGGAGAAGAAAGCAAGTCGCCGCCAAGATGTATCCGTCACCTTTCGACCATCCAGCGACGGAGTCAGCATTCATATAAACGACTTGGATGATCAGAATGAAGAAGACCATCCATACGATGTTTTCGCCAACCTTTGCAAGAAAGTTTCCACGGAACTCCAACTCTCGGTTGAAGCTCGTACGCACGAAATTCTTGTAGATTCGCCAGTAGCTGCGCACTATTTGGAAAGCCTTGTCAGTGCATCAGTTAGTGCCCGAGCGGTTTGACGGACGAGCGGGACCGTGGACTCGTAGTGCATGCGCGTTGGCCCGATAACTGCGATAGCTCCTGCGTCTTCACCATCAATGTAGAACCTCGCTGCGATCACAGCCAACCTCTTGAGCGCATCAGCAGTGTTCTCGCGGCCAATCGCAACACCTGATTCAGACGACGCGGGTCCTTCGATCGCTTCTTGAAGTACGTTGGCGTCCTCGAGAGCCTGCACAATTTCCGTGAGTGCTTGATAGTCGCGCTGGAACTCCGGTTGATTGACTAAGTATGCGGTGCCTTCAGAAATGACTTTGCCCTCAGACTTCGATTTCGCAAGACTGCGCAGTTCGCGCCACGCACGCGAGAGCAAGTTTTGGGAAGACGGCTTGAGATCATCGTTGCTTGGGGTTGAACGCCGCGAAAGCGGCTTCAGCTTGACACCTTCGCTCGCTTGTGTCATGACGTGTGCCACACGTGCGAGATCTTCGGCAGTAAGGTCTTGCGATGATTCGATCAATCTATCTTCCACAGATGCATTGCTGAAAACCACCACCATCAGCGCACGCTGTGGGGTTATGCTGGTCAGCGATACCTGCCGAACCGTGACTGATCTTTCGCGTAGCGTGGCGGCGACAGAGACGTGTTGAGTCACACGAGCTAAAAGACGACAAGTATCTGCAAGCAACTCTTCGACATTGTTTATGTCTCGCACCGTGCTGGACGTTTCGACGTAGTCAGCATCTGTCAGTCGATCAACGTAATATCGGTACCCGCTGTCGCTGGGGATGCGACCCGATGAGGTGTGCGGCTGCTCCAAGTAGCCCCTCTCGGCAATGTCAGCCAATTCGTTCCGAACGGTTGCCGGCCCAACCCCGAGGTCGTATCGCTCGACGATCAGACCACTACCGACGGGCTCGGCCGTCTCAACGTATTCGAGAACGACCGCTTTCAGAATCCGTTCCTTTCTTGGCGAGAGCGAGTCCACTGAATCTCGATTGTACTACGGCATTGAGTTCCCGGTCATACTTCTCTAATAGCTATGGGCGTTGTCCTGCGAGACGAAGATCTCACAATTGATCCCATTCGAGGAAAAACCGTGGCTGTCCTTGGCTTCGGGTCCCAAGGCAGCGCACAAGCAATGAACCTACGTGACAGCGGCATCGATGTGATTGTTGGGGTGCGAATGGGTGGCCCCAGCGAGTTGTCAGCACGAAAGCATCGATTTGAAGTCTTCGAACTCGCTCGCGCTGTTTCCGAAGCTGACTTGATTGCATTGCTCCTGCCAGAGAAAGCGCACGCCGAGGTGATCGAACAAGTGATCGATCCACATGCAAAGGAGGGCGTAGCGGTTGTCTTCGCCCATGGATACACCGTTGTCTTTGGTGACAGGAAGCCGCGCCCCGATCTCCAAAGAATTCTCGTCGCGCCAAAGGCTATCGGGCCTCAACTAAGAAAGCTCTACGAAGTTGGATCTGGCGCTGCCGCCCTGATCGCCGCTGATCCGGGCGACATCGAACTTGCAAAGGCCTATGCCAAAGCCTTGGGATGCGGTCGAAGAGCGGTTATCGAATCCAGCTTTAGAGAAGAGACCGAAACGGATCTTTTTGGAGAACAGGCAGTCCTATGTGGCGGCATTCCGTCTCTTGCGATTGCCGCTTTCGAAACTCTCGTCGACGCCGGCTACAGTCCGGAGGCTGCTTATTTTGAATGCCTATTCGAGATCAAGCTGATCGCCGACATGATGTTTGAATACGGAATAGCAGGCATGGTAGACCGAATAAGCGATACGGCCCAGTTCGGCGCGATGCAAGCAGGTCCAAGAATTGTAAACGAGGCCGTTAGACTTAGCATGCGCGATCTATTGGTCAAGATTCAGACCGGCAAATTTGCACAAGAGAATCGGCAAGGAGATACGAGTGAGTGGCGAGAAGCTTTGCGCAGTCACTTGATTGAGAGGGTGAGATTGGACTTGGAGCGCAAGGTGTGACGGCCAGGATTCCATTCGACAGTCTTTCACTGTCAATTGTCTGCGCCGAATCTCAGGTCGCTGTAGGCTCGAATATTAGTAAAGTGATCCAGACAGACGAGTCGACCATTGTCTTTAGACTCAGTGGCCCACAATTCGACGGCGAAATAACGATCTCTTGCGATCCCGTTTTTTATCGCATGCACCTCAATGCGGTTCGAGCAGCTACGAGCATGGAGCCTGGTCATTTCACAAGGATGCTGAGAGACAAAATAGACGGAGGCAGGTTGCTCTCAATCGATCAAATTGGATTTGACAGAGTTGTTCATATCGAGATCGGTAAGTCAGAAGGCGAGTTCTTGTTGGCTGGCCAGTTCTTTGGATCGCACGCGAATCTCGTTCTCGTTTCGCACGAAGATCGAGTCTTGGCACAAATGCGCAAAGTAGGACACCAGCGAGTAGGGAAGGCTTATCAAGAGCCAACCCCAATTGTCGGATCAATTCAAGAGGCTTTGGACGTGCCCAAAGGAACCTCGCCGTTCCTCTTGGAGCAGTTGAACGCTTACGGTGCGGACCGTGTCATCAACATGATCCGACAAGGACCACGCGTTCTTGTGAGAGGCATAGGGGCCTATGCATTCGCACCATACGGATGTGAGGCTATCGAGATGCCTTCGCTAAGTGCTGCGATCGAACAGTACGCACGAACAATGCTGCCACAAGTTCGCCGAAAGCAACGCGCATCGTCTCTTGAAGGCCAGCTCCGGAAGGCCCTTGAAGCACGTAAGCAAGCAGTCAAGCAAATGGACGCTTCGTTGAGTGCATCGACCCGATCAACAGAACTGCAAATGAAAGCCGAGCTATTGCTCGCGTTTGGCCCACAAGCTGACCAAGGTGCTAAATACATAGACGCAATCGACTATAGCGCCAATCCGATCAGAATTCCAATTAGTTCGAATAAGACGTATGTAGAAGAAGCTGAGAATCTGTTTAAGAAGGCCAAGAATGCCAAAGAAAGGGCGCCGGAGATTGCCAAGAAGCGAGAGCGCATGGCAAGAGAAATCGTCGAAATCGAATCTGCGCTGCAGAGCTTGGCGCAACTCGAAAACCTCGAACAAGTCGAGGAGTTAGCAGCTAATCAACATTGGTTCTTGGAGCAAGCCCTCACCAGGCGCAAGCATGAACGTGACTTTTCGGGTCACAAGATCAAAATGATAGAATCACCATCTGGATTGCAGGTGCTATGGGGCGGGACTGCTGCTGCGAACGACTACCTAACGACACGAATCGCGAAAGGAAACGACATGTGGTTCCACGTGCGCGGACACTCGAGCGCACACGTTTTGCTCCAAACCGGAAACAATCCCAGTAGGGCAAGCGCGGAAGATATTGAGTTCGCCGCTAAGATTGCTGCGAGATCGAGTGGACAGAAGCATGCAAAGCACGTACCGGTTGACTTTACGCTTGCCAAGTACGTTCGAAAGCCAAGAAAGTCTCCGCCAGGAACTGCGACCTACTCGAATGAAAAGACAATCTTTGTAGACCCATGAACTTTCTCGAAGCATTTGACAAAGGAACGAGAGGTGCGGCCTTAGACGCGATTCGCAGATCCTATCGATTCCTATACGAAAGCCAGCGAGTTGCGCCCGAAGACATTCGAGAATACAAACTAAGCAGGTTGAAAAAGACGTACTCCTATGCTAAGAAGCATGTGGCCTATTACCAAAAAGCGTACTCGCACTTACCAGATGCAATCGACTCCTGGCAAGACTTCTTACAGCTGCCGATTCTAACGAGAGAAGATGCCTCCAGGGCTGGTGAAAAGCTCCGTGGTGATCAGCCGCCTCCCGGGGCGAGACCGCTCGAAGCGATACGGACTTCGGGCACCACAGGAAATGTTGTGGAATGCATTCCAACAGAAGTCTCAGAACAGTTTAGGTCAGCGGTATCGCTTCGGGAGTTCGAATGGGCAGAAATCAACCCAGCAGGTTCAGCATTTCTTTTGCGCGCCCTCGTAAAGCCCGGACATCCTGACTCGGATGCACTGAGGAGCGGTGTGCGCGCACACAGTTGGGCTACCGGCTACATCGCACAATTCATAGATACAGGGCCAGGATACTTCATCGATGTGTCTGCATCGAGCAGGCACATCGCGGAGTTCTTGATTGCCGCTAAGCCTGACTTCATTCTTGCGTTTCCGTCAGCGCTAGCCGAAGTAGCGAAATGGGTTGATCCAATGCCTGTTCGATTTGTTCGTACCATTGGCGAGACATTGCACGACGAATGGAGAGATCCCATCACAAAAGCTTTTGCTTGCAAGATACAAGACCTTTATAGCGCCCAGGAAGTCGGTCCAATAGCAGTTTCATGCCCTGATGGTGGCGGATATCATACAATGGACGAGTGGGTGCACGTCGAAATTCTCCGAGATGATGGAACACCTTGCGATCCGGGCGAACAAGGGCGTGTCGTTGTTACTCACTTGCACCCGTATCTCACGCCATTTATCAGATACGATCTTGGGGATCGTGCAACGCGTGGAGGTTTGTGTAAGTGTGGTAGGTCACTCGCCACACTAGAAGAAATCCTGGGTAGGTCATTCGGGTTTGTTAGAATGCCGGATGGCACGATGCGATCTGCTTCGCCAATGTTTTATGCCTTTACAGGCATCGAAGGTCTCTTTGGAGCGCAAATCGAACAGCCTGCCATCAATGCGTTCAAGGTCGCAATCGTTGGCAATAATGCGGCTGTGCCACAAGTTGAGCATGCGATGCGTGAGACGGTTGGCGATTCCGCTTCGATTTCGATCGAAATAGTGAACGAGCTTTCGCGGTCAAATAGCGGAAAAATTGAAAGGTTTCGTTGGACCGGTAATTAACTCTCGGGTACTGTTCACAGCATGACCGAGCGAATAGTGACAGTTGTCGGTGGTGGATTCGCTGGCTGCGAAGCCGCATGGGCGGCTGCCAATCGCGGCGCTCAAGTTAGGCTCTATGAAATGCGGCCTTCGAAGATGACGCCTGCACACAAAACTGACAAGTTAGCAGAACTTGTTTGCTCGAATAGCTTTAAGTCAACCAATCCGAACTCGCCTGCTGGCATCCTTAAGGCAGAAATGACGGCTTTGGGGTCACTGATGATTCCAACTGCGCTAAAGCACACTGTGCCTGGCGGCGAGGCGCTCGCAGTAGACCGGGATGCGTTCGCTAAAGAGATGACGGAATGTATCGAATCTCACCACAATATCGAAGTCATTCGATCAGAGTTCGACCCTGAAGCTTTCTACCCCTCATCCGGACCTCTCATTATTGCAACCGGCCCGCTTACAAGCGATGTCGTCTCGACATGGCTCGCGAAAATTACGGGTCGAACGCACCTCTACTTCTATGACGCAGTAAGTCCAACGGTTACATCAGAAAGCATCGACCGCTCAATCGTGTGGCTGCAAAGTCGATATGACAAAGGGGACGCCGCGTATTTGAATTGTCCGTTTACGAAACAGCAATACGAGCAGTTCATCGATGCATTGCTTCGCGCAGAGCAATCACCTCTTCATGACTTTGAAAAGGGAAAGTACTTCGAAGGCTGCATGCCGATCGAAGAAATAGCTGCGCGAGGACGAGATAGTTTAAGGTTTGGAAACTTCAAGCCGGTCGGGCTAAGGAATCCGAATACCGGCGAAAGAGCTTATGCGGTTGTACAGCTCAGGCCAGAAAATCGGGAAGGGACACTCTACTCATTGGTCGCATGCCAGACGAGAATGAAGTGGGGTGCGCAGAAAGAAGTGCTAAGGATGATTCCTGGGCTAGAGAATGCAGAGTTTGTGAGGCTGGGTGTGATTCACCGGAACACCTACGTAGACTCGCCAAGAGTGCTGAACTCCAATCTTTCGCTCGATCCTGACCGGACCAGCCTGCCTAACGGTGCCGCGGTATTCCTTGCGGGGCAGCTGACGGGTGTCGAAGGATATGTTGAGAGCGGTGCCATCGGAATTCTTGCCGGAATAGCCGCAATCCACAAATTGGAAGGATCGCCATGGATCGCGCCTCCGCGCCAATCAGCATATGGCAGCCTGCTCGCTCACGTAACCAACGATGCGACGCCGGATTTTGCACCGATGAACATAAATTGGGGGCTCTTCCCAGATCCGGAGCCGACCATCAAGGACAAGTCTGCTCGGCGAGAAGTAAAGTTAAGAACAGCGAGGTCCAGCTTCGATTCGTGGCTTGCTGGCTTGTCGAACACGCTCGTAAGCGCAGGATAGCCAATTTGTTACAGAATTGAAAGCGATGACGAACTTCATCGCAATGCTCGCACTTTCCGCTCAAGTCCCCATTCCTGCAACGCGTGGAGACGTTGTTGTGCCAGCAATTCGAGAATCCCCGCTAAGTGTCCGAGTTCTGGTCTTGAATTTCGATCCCTTTGTCACGGTCGACGGGAAAAGGATAAGACTTCATATTGCAGGCGGCTGGAACGACCCTCGCGAACTTGCGAAAGGCTACATGGACGACGTCAAGAAGGGAAGTCGTGGATACATCGAATATGCGATAGTCGACTGGCGCGACATAGACGAGTTTCCACAAAAGGTCGACGGATTTAGGTACACGGCAGAGTCATACATGAATTGCCTTCAAAACGGGCAATGGCATCAACCCGATGGGCTTGACTATCCGATGATGGCTAAGAACAACGGAATCGCGGCGCTGCTCAATTCGGGCAAGATAGATGAAGTGTGGATGTTCGGCGCCCCTTACTTCGGCTTCTGGGAATCCGCAATGATCGGTCCAGGAGCGTTCTTCATCAATGGGGGGGTCTATCCTGATGATTCGTTTCGAAGGCCCATCGCAATTATGGGATTCAATTACGAAAGAGGCGTCGCAGAAATGTTGCATAACCTGTGTCATCGGGCAGAAAGCACAATGTCACGGTTCTTCGGAGGCTGGAAAGTCGAAGAGCTGACGACTCCTTGGGCAAGATTCGCAGCGAATGAAAAGCAGAGCGGTACCGCCGCAGTCGGCACATGCCATTATCCTCCCAACGCTGAGAAAGATTACGACTATGCGAATGAACGATTCGTCGATAGCACAGCGAATGATTGGCTAAATTGGCCGAATCTTACGGGAAAAAAAGAGCGAATCAATCGTGAGGCTTGGGGCGGACCCGATTATCATCGAAACTATATGATCTGGTGGTTCACACGCTTGCCGAATGCGTATGGAATCGACGCTGAAGGGCGACCACTCAATTGGTGGAAGTACCTATTCAGATTCACAGAATACGGCGAGGACGGCAAGCCGAAGCCGCGAACTCAGTTAAGGAGCGATCTCCCAGCGGACCAGGTCATATCGAACGCTCCCACCAAGCGCAACTGCGCCATCTTCATACAGCTTCAAGCTTGCCCTAACCTCTCCGGATACGCCGTGGACGAATCGTGACGGGTTCGAAGTGATCGTCACAACGGCGAACGCATCGCCAGAGGTGCCAGCTCTCAAGTCCACTTGCTCATAGCTGTTGGTCACATAGTTGAACAGTTCAAGCTTCAGATTGACCGGAAAAGTCGAAGCGGACTGCTCAACGGCAAAGATGAGTTTGCTCGGATTCAAAACGCTGCTTGTTCCGGTTACGACTACATTCGTCGAGTGACTGCCTAAACCGATTGGCGGAGCAGTTCGCACGACAAGTTTGTTGTCATCACTCTGCAAGAGAGATTGGAGGTTGCCGCCAATTTGTGTGCCAAATAGAACATTCAAGCCATTGGGAGTCACCATGACCGTTTCGCTCATTGCCTTCCCAAGGTCGACTCGGCCGTGCCCGAAAGTATTGTCCTTTCCAGGCGGTCCAAGATCCACGCAAGTTGCGAACAGAAGCGCTTCAGCCTCATCTGGTGTCAGCCATGGATACCGCGCATAGATCATCGCAATCACACCATTAGCAACAGGAGCCGCCATCGATGTCCCACTCATGTTTCCATAGGAATTGTTTCGCAGAGTGGCGTAGATATTAACGCCTGGAGCGACGACATCGATCGCTGGGCCATAGTTCGAAAAACTCGCTTTAGTGTCGCTCGATGTCGTGGCCCCGACGATGATGACATTCGGGTGATCGGCAGTCAGATTCGCATTGCTATTTCCAGCCGCCCAAAGATACGAGGATCCACGTGCTCTGATATAAGCACCCGTCGTATTGACTGCGCTGCTCGAAACTCCCGAATAGCTCGTGCTGACAGTCTTGGCACCATTGTCGACGGCCCAGCGTGCTCCCCGCGTCAAAACTTCGATGGATGAACTTCCACCTGATGTGTTTGAAACGCGCACCATCATCGTGCGGAAGTTCCACCCAACTCCTGCAACTCCGATCGAGTTGTTCGTTACAGCCGATCCTGTACCAGCGACATGCGTGCCGTGGCCGTTCAGGTCCGTGACTTGTCCTCCATTGACTTCGGCAATTTGATCGACAGCGTTGTATCCAGGTATTCGATTCGGCGCGAGATCGGGATGATTGACATCGATACCGGTGTCGGTGTACGCAATGATTTGAGTCGGGTTGCCGACCAGAACGCTCCAACCCATAGGCGCCTGGATTTTTGGCAAGTGCCATTGCTGACCATAGTTCGGGTCATTCGGAACGGAGATAGGATAAACGCGCCAATTCGGTTCGACATACTCATAAAGACCCGTCCGCATTAGATCGGCGCTGAGTGTGTTTTCGCTGCTTCCCATTGGTACTTGCACAATAAACTCGTCGGTCTCAGGATAGTAACGGAGGCTTATAGGATAGACCCTTTCTCTTGCTCGATTGATCAGTCGGAGTGCTGCTAAGTGATTGCCGGTTCGCGCAATGAGCGTCTCCATTTGGTGCGGTCGGACGATCATCTCGCCCGTGAATTCCATTTCGCCAGGAATTTCGACAAAGTTTCTGAAACCGGGGTCGGCTAATTGGCCAAATCCCGCTGAAAAGGCCAACAATGCGATTGCAACAGAAGCAGGGAATTTGTACTGCACGGTCTTGTCCTCCAGGTTGTCATCGCGGGGAGGGGCCCCTTGAGGGTAGGCGCTCGGACAGGCACTGCGCCGGCCCCAGCCTCCGCGACAGCAAAAAGACGGGCTTGGGAGGCCCGAAGTTCATGCTTTCGAAGAGTCTTTCGATGGAACGCGAAGGATGAACACTGAATACGACTCGGAAACGACCTGATGGAGGGACTTGCTCCCAAACTTCAAGCGATGGAAGAAACCATGGCCTTGCGCACCCATGATGACGAGTTCGGACCCAGTCGAAATCATTACATCGTGAATCACGTCGTTGGGATGCCCATCCACAATTTTGATCTCGATTGATGGAGCGATAGATTTGAGCTTTTCTGCTGTCTGATTCGAAAGTTCGACTAACTTCTCAGCGATCCACTTGGGTGCTTCGTGGCTCAGTGCAGGTAAGCCGCGAACCAGCAAAGCCGCTACTCCGTGCTCGATTTCATTCGCTGTAACAAGAGTCGCAGCATCGATTCCCCTAGGGGCCAGTCGAATCAGTTCTTCTATGCACTGATCAAAGTAGGGAGAATGATCCGTCGCAATGACTGCCTTTAATCCATTAGTAGATTCCGATTTGCCTTTGACCACCAATATGCTTTGGTTTGCACCCGCGACGACCGCCCTCGTGGTGCTGCCCATAAGGAATGTCCGAATACTGCCTTTGGGGCTTGGGCAGACAATGATCAGATTGCTTTCGTGCTTATCAGCGAATTCGACGAGCGCACGGGCTGGGTTTCCGCTGGTCATCCAAGTCTGTGCTTGAATCCCGTGCTCAGATGCGAACCGCTTTGCAATCTCCAACGACTCTCGGCCCTCGCTTTCAAGTGTTGCGTGGTGAGATGATGGCGGAGCCTCTTCGCTCAGGCCATCGGGGAATCTGCTGTCCGTTGCAGACGATGGGATGCAATGGAGCAAGTCGACGGTAAGGTCAGGAAAGTCGAGTTGGCGCAATAGGCGGATTGCATTCTCGTGGCCTGATCCCCTTTCGATTCCCAGCAACGCCTTCATGAGACCGCAATATACCAGCGCTCAAGAGCCAACGAATTCACCAGCCTCCAACGTCCTATGCCTGCGGCGGTAACATTCCGCACATCCCGATAAGGGAACACACAATAAGATGAAAAACCTTGGGCAAACCAACTGGGGAGCAATGAAGCGCTTCCGGCTCATTCTGCGAGAGCAAGGCAAGAGCCGTGAAATGGGCGGCGAAGAGATGTCGATTGCCGTTCAGATCGTCGACAACATCTTTATGAATGCACTCGAAGCCGGGGCTAGCGACATCCACCTTCAGCCGGAGCGAGAACAACTAAAAATTCGGTTTCGGGTCGATGGGCAGCTGACCGAAAATGGTCAATTGCCGCCGGAAACCGCCGCGAACGTGATCGCCAGAATCAAGCTCGCCGCCGGAATGCACATAGACGAGCGCCGAGAGCCACAGGACGGACGCATCGACATGGAATATAACGGCCGCAAGCTCAGTGCGCGTTGCTCGGTGGTTCCCGCCCTCAACGGCGAGAAGTGCGTGTTGCGACTGCTCGATCCAGCCGCAATGAGGGTCGAACTCGATGCCCTTGGCATGGATCCCGACACGAGGACTCGTTGGCTAAAGGCCCTTCAAAGCCCATACGGAATGATTCTTGTCACGGGGCCAACCGGCTCCGGAAAGACGTCCACCCTATACGCGAGCATCAATCAGCTCGACCGCAAGAATCGGAACATCGTAACGGTCGAGGACCCAATCGAATACGAGTTCACTGACAGCGTTACTCAGGTCCAAGTAACGGACAAGATGGGGTTTCCGAAGGTCATGCGAACGTTCCTTCGCCAAGACCCCGACGTCATGATGGTCGGCGAAATGCGAGACCCGGAGTCCTTGGCAATCGGAATTCAAGCGGCCCTAACGGGGCACCTGGTCTTAACCACGATTCACACAAACAACTCCGTAGAAACGATCGGCAGAATGTTCGACATGGGGGCAGAGCCCTACCTCGCCGCTGCAGTTTGTGTTGGAGTCATGGCACAACGGCTGATCAGGGTCAATTGCCAGCAATGCGCTAAGAAGTACGAACCGACCGAGGACGAACTCGTTGCCCTTGGGTTTGAACCTGGACAGCCGATCCAGGGTCAATTTATGAAGGGAGAAGGCTGTGCCGAATGCAGGGGAACTGGCTTCCGTGGCCGATCCGGAGTATTCGAACTGTTTCTGGGCACGCCAGACATGAGGGCCGCAATCGCACGCGGCTCCCAGCATGGCGAAATCCAGGCGGCTGCGCGCAGGCAGGGAATGAGGACGATGATGGAAGACGGTCGTGACAAGATCCTCCGTGGCATGACCACTCCAGACGAAGTAATCAGGGCTGTCTATAGCGCAAGCATCGAAGGGTGAGTTAAAGCCAAAGCCCCCGACAAAACGTCGGGGGCTGGAGTAGTGCAGGAGTGGCTATCGAAAGTCGTTTCCTATCTATTGGACGCCCTCGCTCCTAAATTGGTTCGCATAGCTGCAAAAAAAGCCGGCCCCATCGGAAACTCGATGGGGCCGGTTGCTGAGTGTGTTAGGAGGTGACTCGATTAGCCTTTGCCGCCCGAAAGGGTGACAGGGTTGTTTCCGGCGCCAATGGCAGTGCCTTCGGTCACTCGCGCGGTGAGGAAGATGATGATCTCGCCGTTCCGCTTGGAGTGGGTGGTTCGCTTGAAGAGCTGGCCGATCAAAGGCAGATCCATGAGCAGCGGAATACCGCTGACTTCCTTGCGAATCTCTTCCGTGATCAGTCCGCCGATCGCAATCGTCTCGCCACTTGCCATGCGAAGCGTGCTTCGCGCTGTGCGAACGGCAGTGATCGGTATCATCCCGCCAGTTCCCGTTTCCAGGAAGCTGCGAATGAATGACACAGTCGGCTGAACCTCAAGCGTGATCGAACCGTCGCCGCCAACGCGTGGCAGTACGTTCAGTTTGACTCCAACTTCTTCTTCTCCAACTTCGACGTTCGTGCCAGTCGGCGTGACCTGAATCGACTTGATGTATCTCACAACATCGCCGACGAACACAACCGCTTCGCGACCATCCGTGGCAGCCACGTTCGGTCTACTGATGAAGTCGTTCTTGTTGAGAACTTTGTCGAGAGTTGCGATGACATCGCCGCCCCAACCCTTACCGTTGATGAAACCGGTAACCGAATTGAAAGGAGAGCCATCCGAACCTGCCGGTTGTGAATTGTTCAAGTTGATGATCTTGACTGCCCCACCGGTAAACAGATCCCAGTGAATGCCTGCCTTCAAGATGTCTTCCTTCGAAACGTCGACGATTCGAGCTTCAATGATCACCTGTGGAATGGGCAGATCGATTGCGTTGAGCATCTCGAGCGCAGCTTCGACGGTTTCGCGTGCGCCGCTGAGAATGAGCTTCATCGGAACAGACACGAGTTCGCGTGGCGTGTAGATTGACTTTGCACTGATTTCTGAAATGCCAGCGGAAATCCTTCCGCCATCGCTGTCGGTCGTTGCGGCTTGGCCGCCAGCGCCCGTCGTGTCCACATAGCTGAGGCCCGAAGCGCCTTCAGCGCCAGTCATGACCTTCAGTCGGTTGAATGTGCTCGTCAATCGATCTCGAAGCGCGCGCGGATCCGCATACTTCACATCGTAGACGGTGTATACGATCTCGCCGAGCGCGGCAACGTCGTCGATCTTCGTAACCATCGCGTAAACGCGCTCAACTTCAGCGGGTCGCCCATGCAGCACGAGCATCTGACCTGCCGTGCTTGTCTTCGGCGTTGCAACGACGGAAACTGGACCGGCGAATGCTTTGATTGCAGCAAGCAGATCCTCAGCGTCTCCACCGCGAACTTGATAGGTCATGGTGATCGGTCGCATATTCGCCATATCGGAATGGCTTACGCCGAGCATGTCTGCAAGTGCGTTGTCGATCTGCATGATCATCGCAGCCGCTTGCTCCACTCGGCCTTTCTCGCCGATGAGGATCAAATAATCCGCATCGCCTTCGACGGCCGCTTGATTGCCGGCTGCTGCGCCGCCGTTTCCTGCACCTTGCGCAGGTGGTTGTGCTTGCGCCTGTCCGCCACCAACTGGAGGAGCTGCGCCTTGATCGCCGCCACCAACTGGAGGATTGCCGCCTGTCGGAGGGGGGGTAGCAGTCTTGCCGCCTTCTGCGGTGATCGGAAGGTCGCTGAGATCGCCAGACTCGCTCGGATGAACGACGCGAAGCGACTCATTGATAGAATCGATACTGAGAGCCTTGAGAATCGTGCGCTTGATCTCGCCGGCCTTTCGACTTGCGAGAGGAACGACTCGTGTCGTTGTCAAATGCGCAGTTGCGCCAGGCTCTTGAGACAGCACTTTCTGTAGGAACGATGCCGTTCCGACAACGTAAGTGTTGCCGATCTTTGCATAGCGGAAACCAGACAGCTTCGTGATTAGATCGAGAGCCTGCTCGACGGTGACGTTCTTTAGCGAAACGGTCAGCGTTGTGCGAACTTCGGGCGAAGCGACGATATTCGATCCTGTTTGCTCTGCAAGCGTCTTCAGAATGATCGTAACGTCGGTGTCTTGAAACTCAAGAAGAATTCTTGATTGTGCGGTTCCGACAGAAACCATTCGGGGCTGCATCGGCGTGATTGCCGCTGGGCTTGTCGTTGGCTTCTGATCGCTGACCGGCAGATTGTTCGTGACGACTTCGGTTGCGGTCTTCGTCGTAGAGGTTGCAGGGCTGATCGTGCCAGAAAGCTGCTTGATTGCTTCTGCCATTGCCTTGGCATCTTCTGCGGCAGAGTCTCGCTTCCCCGTGGTCGTCGTCTTAGTTGCAGTCTTTGCGACAAGAACGTCCCAACCATCATCAGCCTTTGCATATCCGATCTCAAGCCCAGTCGTTATGTGAATAGCGATTCGGACTTCTGTCGGCTTGAATTGGCCGATTCGATAGTAGTCTATGCCGTTGATTCCGACGTTGACGGTCGTGGTCTTTCCAACCCAGACGGCGTTGAATGACGCGAGAGCGGTCTTTCCGCCATTGATCGTGCTGACTTGCGGTTTCGGAAGATTCTCGCCACGCACGTGCAAGACGTAACCGCCCTCGGCCTTTGCGCCGGTGACACTCGTTATCTTGCCCTGAGCGTAGGCTCCAGCCGCCGCCAACAAGCCCAATGAAAGAGCCGCTATTCGGGTTCCTACGAACTTCATGGTCTTAGTTGCCTCCCACCGATAAGGTGATGGTTTTGCCGTTGTGCTGGACCTTGACCTGTCCGTTCTGAATGCCAACGACCTTGCTATTCGAACCTACACTCTCATTCACGCGGACCATCCGTTGGCCGCCGTCGTCGCCGCGGAACACGGCCACTGGCCGAGGTCCGTCGACAACACCGATGAGTGTGTAAGCGAATTCGTTTGATGGACGAAGCGGAGCTGATTCACTGATGCTAGCCTCTCCGCCCGCCGGCCACTGTGGGTCCCCGCTAAACACCCAAGGTGGCACGGTTGTGTTGATGTCGCTTGTGATTCGCCGACCGCTCGAACTTGAATTTGTCGAAGATGGATTCTGTTGAGCTGGAGGATTCTCCTGCGGCCTTGGATCCATATCAGCAAGCGGGCTCGGTTGAAATGGATTGCGCCGTGTCAGCCCGATCATATCGAGATCAGCAACGAGAACGTCACTGTTTGCCTGTTCATCCTTTGGCGCCTTCTCGGCGACCTCTTTCTGCTTCTTGTTGTTTGGTTGGCTGAGCGATGAACTGAATTGCCACGCTCCAATTCCCAAGACAACGACCACCAGGCCGATCACAATCGCAATCTTGCGCTTATCGTCTTTCATTTAAGCTGCTCCTTGCTTTGTTCCAGTCGACGCGGACGCCGACGAAGCTTGAGGGGATTGAGAGAAAACGTACACGCGAAGCACAATCGTCGTATCGACTGCTTCCAAAGTCAAGCCATCCGTCTTGGTCTTCGGATCGAGGCTCATGTGCCGCACTCCTACAATTTTCGGAAAATCGGCAAGCTTCTGAAGGAACACCATCGTTGCGCCGAACTCGCCTTTGCACTTGACCTCGACATCAAGCTCGTCATACGCTTTCCGAACTTCGCGAGACTTTTCTTTTTCTTCAGTCGGTTGCTTCTTTTGTTCCTTTGCCATTGGACGGACGCCAATGATCTCAAGGCCACACTGCTTGCCTGTTGCTTCTAACTCCTGAAGCAGAGTCGGAACATAGGCTGCTGTCGCAACACCCATTTCCAAGTGAGTCAATTCCATCTGACTTGCCAGTACTTCCTGTTTGACCAACTCCGCTTGCCCGACAAGATTCGGTGTTCCGCCGATCTCCTGCTTCATCGTTCTGACTTGGCTCTCGTTCTTCTCGACATTGCCGTTTTGCCAATACGCTGCTGCTGCAACGGCGACAATGCTAAGCGCTGTCAAACCAATGAACACCTTTGGCTGAGGACCCTTCTGTTTCATGATTAGGACCCCTCCTTAGTTGGGGTTTTGGTGGACTCCTCTGTGCCGGGCACAAAGGAGACAATGTGAAATTCAAGACCAGTCCCTTGCGACGTGCGCTTTTGATCCGTATAGCGCAACTCGACGTTTGCAAGATCAGGACTTCGCTGCAAGCGAAGCATCAACTCACCGATCAAGTTCTGATCGATGCTCATGCCCGTCCACGACAACTCGACGGGCTTAGTCAAGTCGTTATTCGCGCTTGCCTTTACGCGCGTGAAAAACGTGTTTGGAGGAATGACGAGACTTGCGTGATCGAGAATGCGCCACCATCGCTCCGTGTCGTGTCGCGCTTTGCTCAGCGTTTCGAGTCGAGGCTTTAGCGCCCGAAGAATCTTCTCGTTCTGCTCAATCTCCTCTTTGTAAGGCCGCAGTTCGTTAAGTTTCGTTTCAAGCGAGCGTGCCTCCGCTGCTGCTGACTCGGCCTTCAGTGTCAAATACCCAACACCGACTAAGCCGATAAGCGTGACGCCAACAAATGCGAAGAACCATGATCGAGCCTTGCGCTCGCGGTCGCGCTTCTGCTTGCGTTGTTCTGCAATGAGGTTAATGTACGGCATGACTTTCTCCTTACGCGGCTGCAGCAGCCTTTCCAGACCGCCGCATCGCCAAACCGACTGCGACAGACAACTCTCGAGGATCGGCAGAAGTCGAATACTCGCCAACCGTGAATCGCGAATTCGCGAACGGGTCCGGCGTAATCACTTCGATTCCAAGCCTGTGCCCAAGATACTTTGGAAGGCCATTCAACAGGCTGCCTCCACCGATGAGATAGATTTGCGTGACCGCGCGAGGACTCCCTTGCCCAGTCTGCTGACTGTGAAAATAGTTCAACGACCTTCGAATCTCACGAACGAGCTCGTCGACCATTGGCTGAATAACACGAAGCGGAGCGTTCTCCATTGGACCATCGTTGATGAGCGGCGATAGATCCAGCGAGCGCTTGCCATCTTCTGCTTCCTCTGGCGAAAGCTTGAAATAGTTGACCAGCGCATCAGTCATCGAATCGCCGCCAATTGGAATCGATCGCGTCAAACTGAACGCACCCATATCGACAACGCTCACATCGGTCGTCTTTGCGCCGATGTCGATGATTGCAATCGCGTTGTCAGATGCGTTGTTCAGCGGATCCGCTTCGATCAGCGAACGATAGGCCGCAAATGCCTCGACATCGACATTCTCCACATCCAATCCCGCAGCATCGACTGCCGCGAGCCGGCTCTCAACCATGTCTTTTGGCGACGCCGCGATCAATACTTCCATCTGGCCATCGTCGAGCAAGCCGAGCACTTCGCACTCGATATAGCTCTCTTCGACGCTGCTCGGAACGTACCGGCCGGCTTCAAAGCGAATAGACTTTCGCAAAGCGTCCTCTGGCATATTCGGCATCTTCACCGTTCGCACGACGACCGTCGAACCAGCGACCGCCACATTGGCAGCCGACGCAGAAATGTGAGAGTTGCGAAGACACTGCTTAATGGCAGCGCCCACGGCGTGCGGATCGGTGACGACTCCGTCTTGCACGCTGTCAGGCGGCGTTTCGATATATCCGAGTCCCGTAACACGAAACCCGTTGTTCGTTCGTTCGACTTGAGCGACATCGATCGTCTTGTGACCGATATCGATGCCGACGAACTTGTCTTTAGAAAAGAGGTTAAGCGACATCCTTTTGATCCTCCTGGTAATCGCCCTTTGTCTTGATCGACTGCAGGGACATCCACTCTTCGACGCCTTGACGTGGGAACTTCCAATCGCCGTCTACCATGAACGCCGGTATGTCGCCAGACTCCGCAAGCGTTACGACCGATTGAATGCTCGTTCGCAAATGCCTTGCGGCTTCTCGAAGCGTCATGACCGAATGCGCGCCGGCGAGAATGCCCCTCAACATCTGATGCATTTGCTCAGGTGAGAGAAACAACTCGAGACGAACGACGGACCCGGCTCCACCGATGACGGCAGGGCTGATCTCGTGCGGTTCGTAAACGTCGGATGCCCCAGCGATCGGGCTGTTGTGACTCGCTGCCGCCGCAGCGTTTGATTCTTGAGAATTCGCTGGCACAGGCTCTGGCTGCGCCGTTTGCTTTTGATCGGCACCCGATTGCATGCTTGCTTTCCGGATTGCGTCGACGAGATTCATTACGCTGCCTCCTCGACGGGCACATCGTTCAGAATCGCATGCATCGTGAATCCGTCGATGCGCTTGAGCTTTTGCATCGCGCCAACAAGCAGCGCGTTATCCGCAGCTTGGCTGACCAAGCGCGGAGTTCCATTCGAAAACTTGTGAATCTCAAAAACGGCGTCGGGAGTAAACGGGCTTTGCTCACCGGTGTAACCCGCTGTTCGCAATCGATGCTCGATCATCGCACCCGTTTCCGTAACGTCGAGCGGTCCAATCGAATAGCGAATTGCGATTCGTTGCTGAAGCGCCGGAACTTTTTCAATCTTTGGCTTCAACTCAAGCTGGCCGAGCAAAATCAAATTGATCAAGAACTGATCGTTCATCTGACAGTTCAACATCAACCGAATCTCTTCCAAAGTTGCTGAAGAACGAATGAGATGCGCTTCGTCGACGAGCATGACGACCGTCTTGCCGCGCTCATAGTTTTCGAGCAAGATCTTGTATAGCTCCTGCACCAGCACCTGGCGATTGCGCGAAGTCGACTCGTGCCCAAGCTGGCTCATCACCTCTTGAAGCATCTGAACGGGAGTCAAAATCGGATTGACGATCAATACGACCTGATACTTGATCGGGTCCAATAGCTCGAGCAGCTTGCGGCTGATCGTGGTCTTGCCGAGGCCGATATCGCCGCAAAGCATCGCCGCGCCCTTGTTCCTGGTCACGGCATAGTGCAGCATCATCAGCGCGTCCTCGTGCGAGCGGCTGAGGTAGAGGAACCTCGGGTCAGGCGTGAGGCTGAACGGCGGTTCACTGAGTCCCCAATAGGATTCGTACATCGATTACCCTCCGGGCGGTTTATCCTGGTAAGAGTCTCGGCATCATTGCGAAAACCTTTAGGGGCATTTGAGATTTCGCAGGCAGCAAAACTTAACAATCTTTGGAAGGGCGCGCCCAAACTGGGCGGAGTGCGCTTGGCGCTCGTCACGTCGTTCCGGGGAAGGAACATGCCATCCGATCTCGGCAGGTTAGGGGTTTCCATGCCTTGGCCAAAGCAAGGCTTTCCACAGCCGTGCCAATCAATGCCTGTTAGAACTTTCGGAAAGCCGGAAACAGGAAAACCTAACGGCCTACCAAATTGAACGCCATTGCCACCAATGGCGCATGACGGCACGGTTTGGCACAATGAGGCTTAGGCAGGTGCAAGGCTCACAAATCGCAACGGCTTCGCCGGGTCTCCCGCGAAAAGGACATTCGCGACGAGGATCAGTTCCGCTCGGCGGTTCTCCATAAACGCTCTACGATGGAGTCCTTCGGAACTTGCTTCCGCGCTCCTCTAAACTGGCTGACCCCAGCGCCGAGTAGCAGCAAAGTTGTTTGAAGCTGTACAATCGTTGCATCAGAGTGCGCAAAGCCTCCGCAGAATCATTTCGGGGAGGAAATGCGCGGAGGAGGAAAGATACTGACTTGGTCTTCGATTCAGTTCGCGGCAGAAGGGTTGTGGACGGTGCCGGGTACGCCGACGAGCAAGGCCGAGCCGTTTGGCGTGATCAGGTGCGAGATTTGGATGAAGATCGGCGACGCCCCGCCGGTGGACCTTTCCGAATGCGAGTTCGTCGCGCTCGACAACCGAACGCCCAAGACGGTGGAGTTCGAGCGCTCGGACGCGAACAAGACCGTGCACTTCATCGGACGCTGGCAGGACTCGCGCGTGGAGAAAGGGCCTCTTTCGGAGACCGTCAGCGCGACCGTGACAGGATGACGGACAACCGGACGCCGATTGCTGCCGGCCCTCCTGCGGAGCGGCGGTATCAGGCGGCTTATATGGACAACGACGCGGTGACGACCGACTGGTCGGCGACGCTGACGGTCATCGCGCATAGTTAGGAAGCGAATGACGGAGATAAAAGAATTTGCCGAACGGTTGAACGACGAACTGCTCGAATCCGCTCTGAAGACGTCGAACGAAAACGGCTGGGCAGGACAGGGCGCTATCCCGCTGGAACAGGCGATCTCGCTGGTTCGGGCTATGGGCCCGGAAATCCTCGCTGCCTATGACGAAGGGATCATCGACGCGATGCCTAGGCAGTTCGCCCAAACTCTGCGAGAGCGACTGAGCAACATGGTTAGCTATGCCCAGAACACGGCGAACGGCACGCCCCAAGTGTCCGAGTTCATTAGCCAAGCCGAATCCCTGCACCAAGAGCTCTGGGCTTGGGGGCTTCGATACAAGAGCAAGAAGTTGCTCGGCTTCGACGCGAAAATTGCTGAGGTGAAGCGCCTTTCCGCCGAATTAGAGCGGCTGCTTAAGGTGGCTGAGGAAGCAGCTGGTCAACGTGATCTATTTACGACAATCCGAGCGGATGCCGACCGAATTAGCGCCGAAATCGCGGACCTCCACTCCCAGGCTTCCGCCAACACTGCGGCGATTGAAGCGAAGGCTAACGAAGCAGTCGCCAAGCAGGCCGAACTTGACACTCATGTGGCGGCGATAGCCACGAAGCTTGAGGAAGCGACAAGCTCTGCCGCTTCCGCCAAGGCCAAACTAACCGAGTCTCAGACCAGCCAAGAAGCCCTGGAGGCTTACTATCAGAAGGTCGAAGTCAACGAAACGAAGCTCAATAAAGTGGTGGCGGATGCTGCCGCGGCGGTTAAGAAGAACGACGAGGAAACGAAGGCGCTTGTAGCCCGGCTGGTCGGGGTCGAAGAGGACATTAAGCAAAAGCTTGAAAAGGCGACCGGGGTGACGCTTTTCGAGGCCTTCGGCAAGCGGCAGGCCGACATCAAAAAGGGCCTGCCCGTTTGGCTCTATGTCAGCGGCGGAGTCCTCGCAGTGTCCGCGGCCTACTCGGTTTGGCTCCTGCTCACCGCAGACAAGATTGACACGGCGTTCTACGTCAAATTGGGGTTCTCGTTAACCTTCTTCGCCGCAATTACGTTCACGCTTCGGCAATATGCGAAAGAACGGCGCTTGGAAGAGGAATACGCCTTCAAGGCGGCCATTTCAGTTTCCCTCGCAGCTTACCGAGGCCTTGTTGAGCAGGCTCTTGAAAAGCTCACCCCAGAAGAGCGAACAGAATACGCGACGTTCCTGACGAAGGCAGTTGGCACGATCTTCGATCCGCCGACGGAGAGAGTCTTTGGCGACCGTCGCTCGCGCGGGCCGACGGATTCCAAGGTGCTTGCCTCGGTTGCCGAGACAATTAAGCCGATCACGGACTTGATGAAACCTGGCAAGTAACATTCGACAATGCGGAAGACAGCTTTCCTATTCATGACGCTCGTTACGACTGCCGCGTCGGCGCAGCAGAAGTCAACAACGGGCTACGCAACCGTCAACGGACTCAAGATGCACTACGCAGTCCACGGTCCCGACAAGCCGGGATCCGGAAACAATAGCCAACGAGCATTCCTGCTTCATGGCGCACTCACAACCATCAACATCAACTGCTACGCCCAGAGCTAATCGAGCGGTTTCAACGAAAGTCATGCCCAGCGTTGGCTTGGTCGGTAGGTAGACTTTCTAAGTGCTGCTGGCCGCAACTCTAGCCGTAACATTAGTTTCCGATTTGGAATTGTTCGTCGGTAGCCGATTGGACACATCCGCGCCCTTCGATACGTATCGAATCCCTGCAATCTGCCGCACGGAGAACGGAACACTTCTCGCCTTTGCTGAGGGCCGCGCTTCGGTCTCCGACCAATCCTCGAACGCGATCGTCATGCGACGCCGGCTGCCGAAATCCAACACTTGGACGCCTCTTCAAGTCGTGGCCGCCGATCCGCCCCATGCGCTGAACAACCCGTGTCTTTTGCCCACAAGCTCAGGCCGAATATGGCTTGTCTACCAGCGTTATCCGGCGGGCCATAACGAGGGCTCCGTTCAGCCGGGAACCTCGCCCGAATCCTCCTGCCTAACATTCATTCAGTACAGCGACGATGACGGAATGACCTGGAGCAAGCCTCGCGATGTCAGTTCGATACTCAACATTCCAGGGGTACGATCCGTGGCCAGCGGTCCTGGTGTCGGGATCGAACTCCAGCGCGGACCCCATAAGGGCCGCCTGCTCTTTCCTTTCAATCAGCGTGGGCCGGACGGCTGGACGGTTTTCGGCTTCTATAGCGACGATCAGGGAGAAACGTGGTTTAGGGGTGAGCCTGCTCTGAAGGAATCCGAGACGCAGCCGAACGAAGTCCAGTGCGCGGAACTTGCCGACGGCAGCGTTCTGATGAATGCACGCAATCAAGCGGCTGGACGTTTCCGACTGCAAGGGACAAGCCGTGACGGCGGCAAGACCTGGTCGATGATGGTGCCCGTGCCGTCGCTCGTTGACCCGGTCTGCATGGGATCGATACTCCGAGTGTCCTTCTCTCCCGACCTGCTCGCCTTCACCAACCCAAACCACGCGAGCAAGCGTGAAAACGGTGGACTCCGATTCTCCCGGGATGGCGGTGTCACCTGGTCCGAACCTACGATAGTCGTGCCTGGTTCGTTTGCCTATTCTTGCCTTACATTAGCCGAACCAAACCGACTGGGGCTACTTTACGAGACGGTTCAATGGAAGGGTGAACTGGAGATTTACAGCATTCGATATCGGGAGATTGCTATTCAAAACTGAAACGAACAATGCCTTGACTTGGGAGCATGAGGCATTAGCCGGTGGCAGATCACGACGTTTTCCCTTGACCCTAAGGTACGAAATCTCACGCCCGGAAGCCGATGGCCGTTATCCGGACCACGCCCAGCTTGATTGGCACCGCGGTGGCCAAACATTGCGATTCGCGAACAAACCGCACTTCTAACCAATATTGCGACGGTGCCAAGAAAGTTGACATCGCCCCATTCAAAGGCCTTTAACCATGCGCACGCCGCTAAATGAAATCACGAAAACTGCGGCGCCAAAGCACAAAAATGGAGTGACACAATAATTGCAGTGATAACGGTGACGGCGGTGACGAGTTGACAATTCAAGTTCAAATACGACGTTGCAAATCAGAACCGAAGTGACGAGATGAAGTCGCGCAACCGCATTCGCCACTGGATGTCAGATTCGACGGTCAACCAACCACAGCATGGAAACGAAACTAAGATTCTCGAACGACAGGAAAGTGACAGCAATACTCGCGGCCATCTTCGAAAGTGGGATCTGGCTCATCGACATCGCACTTCTCTTGCCTGTTGGGACAGCGAGACTTGAATCGGCAGCCACCAACAACTTCGCGCGGGTCAGGAATCTCACCGGGTAGCACGTCCGGGAGCTTGCCAAGCTTCTCTAACGTGGGCGCCGACGCAAGCAAAGCGCGGGTATACGGATGTCGCGGATCGGTGAAGATCCGCTCCGTGGGTCCCATCTCGACAATCTTGCCAAGGTACATCACCGCAACGCGATCTGCTATGAATCGGACCGTGGTCAAGTCATGCGAAATGTAAAGGTAGGCACAAGAAAGAGAAGACTGCAAGTCTTTGAGCAAGTTAAGGATTTGCGCTCGAATCGATAAGTCCAGCGCCGCTGTCGGCTCATCGCATAGGACGAGAGGAGGGTTGAGCGCCAAGGCGCGAGCAATAGCAACACGCTGACGCTGGCCACCAGAAAGCTGATGCGGAAACCGGCGCTTCATCGCAGGCTCCAAACCGACATGCCGCATAACTTCGTCGACCCGCGCATCGACGTCGATCTTGCCGTTCCGATTGACAAGCAGTGGCTCGGCGATCGATCGCCCAATCCGCCATCGCGGATCGAGCGAAGCGTAAGGGTCCTGCCAAACGATGCCGACGCGAGTCGCCAACCCTTTGAGATTCGAGGATACGGACTGCCCGTGCACGCGGATGTCGCCAGATACCAAGGGTTCCAAGCCCAACACGCCTTTGGCCAGAGTTGTCTTTCCGCAACCGGACTCGCCGACGACCGCAAGCGTCTCACGCTCCGCAAGTTGAAGCGAGACGCCATCGACTGCTCGGATCGTCCCCCCCGGCACCGCATAGCTAATTCTTGCATTGTCGACTTCGAGAACAAAGCTCAAGGCGCGGCCTCCATAATCCCAGCTTCCTTCCGCTCCGGCAATACGTCCAGCCAACAAGCTGCCCGATGGTCGCCACCCAAAGGCCGCAATCCAGGTTCAGTGTCGCACTTCTCGAATCGATAGGCGCATCGCGCCGCAAAGGAACACTCGCTGCCAAGTGTTGCAAAGTCTGGCGGTTGACCGGGAATGCTGGCAAGCCTTTCCGCATCGCCAGGAAGGGATGCGAGCAAACCTCTGGTGTAGGGATGTTTGGGTTGTTGAAGCACACGGTCACGGGGACCTTCCTCGATAACCTTGCCGGCGTAAAAAACGCAAATCCGGTCGGAAACCGAACCGATCACGCCGATGTCGTGTGAAATAAGAAGAACCGCCGTTCCTTCTCTTTGTTGCAGTTCTTTGAGCAACGCCAGAATCTGGGCCTGAAGCGTAACATCGAGCGCCGTAGTCGGTTCATCCGCAATCAAAACTTTCGGGTGGCAGCTGAACGCGATGGCAATCATAACTCTTTGCCGCTGGCCGCCACTCAGTTGATGAGGGAACTTCATGGCTGCGCTTTCTGGCGAGGGAACACCGACAGCACGAAGCATCTCAAGAACTTTCTTGCGAGTTGCTTCTT
Source organism: Fimbriimonadales bacterium (assembly GCA_026129745.1). GTDB lineage: Bacteria > Armatimonadota > Fimbriimonadia > Fimbriimonadales > ATM1 > JAHCHL01. The sequence continues at coordinate 31,313 of JAHCHL010000017.1, forward strand.
TCGTCAACGACTGATGCAAAGCGATTGCTTCAGCAATTTGATTTCCTATCCGCATCATCGGATTCAAACTCGTAAACGGATCCTGGAAAATCATCGCGATATCCCCGCCACGGACTTTCCGCATCTGTGACTCACTAAGCGAAGTTAAGTCCTTGTCTCCAAGCGAGATGCTTCCTGAAGCGATCTTGCCTCCAGGCGGCAAGAGCCTCATGGCAGCTAGCCCAGTCATGCTCTTGCCACAGCCAGATTCCCCAACGATTCCCAGAGTCTCGCCAGGTTGAACCGATAGGCTGACACCCCGAAGTATCTCGGTATTGCCAAAGGAGACTCGAAGGTCGCGAATGTCCAGCGCAGCCACAAACTGCGATTATGCCGAATCGCCAGCACCATAAAGGAGCACGGAATCTTTCTAAGCCAAACAACGTCCTTATTGCTTAATGAAAACCATCTACTGCATAGGGTTTACCCTTCTTGTTGCAGCAGGAAACACTCAATCTGGCGACGCTCGATGTCCACTTTGAGTAGCTGGAGGGTATGGGGCCAGTTCGGCCTCAGATGCGACTTGGTTGTTCAACACAGTCTATGCTCCGACAACGAAGACAGTTGCTGAATCGTTTCTCTGGTACCAAGCCAACCCTCGGTTGCAATTTGGAGTCGCCTTCTTATGGAAGCAGCAGGCCTTTCGTGCGTTGGCCAGCTGGCAAGCGATCGCAGAGACTTCAACCTCGCCGAGCCTGTCATTCAGCGCAGGAGTGCAAGGCATAGGAACTGGTAATCCAGGATTCTCGTCGACAATCGAGAAAAACTTTAGTCTTTCAGATGGCGGGCAGATTAACGCTTTTGCTGGAATTGGCTACAGATCGAACGAGTCTCATTTGCATAGTCTGCTTGGAGCAAAGTGGACTCCAGACGGGAAGCTAACGTTGGGCTATCAGCATGACGGGCATGAAGGTCATCCCTTTGCAACATATTCAGTAGAACCTTATGTCATTGGCTTCTATCTGATTAGTGGAGATAGGCCAGCCATCATGGGCGGATGGCGTTATTGAGTTCCTGGAATCTTTACTGATAAACCTCCGTATTCTGCTATTAGGATGGTGTGCAAGAATGATGCTAAGACTTGTCTTTGCGTTTGCCCTAGTTGCGATGTTGTCAGGTGGCGCCGCTCAAGACTGGGCAAAGAAGCGGCTTGATGGCTCGCCTCGTCACCAGGAGTGGGTTGACATAAAGTACGGCGATCGAATAGTCAAGAGCTTTGTGGTTTATCCAGAGGTTTCACAAAAAGCAACGGTGGTTGTGCTCATACACGAAATCATGGGATTAACCGATTGGGTCATGTCTGTCGCAGATCAACTCGCGGAACACGGTTATATCGCAATTGCGCCGGACTTTCTCTCGGGCATGGCTCCCAATGGTGGTCGAACTACAGATTTTGAAGATTTAGGAAAGATTAGGGAAGCGATATCAGGATTATCGCCATCACAGATCACAGCGGATCTGAATGCGGTTTGTGATTACGCAGCCAAGATACCGGCTGCCAATGGCAAAGTGGCTGTTGCAGGGTTCTGCTGGGGCGGAACGCAGACCTTCAACTTTGCATCGATGCGAAAGGGACTCGCGGCGGCATTCGTGTTCTATGGGACCGGACCAACGACCGAAGAAGCAGTAGCAGAAATCGATTGCACCGTGTACGGGTTCTACGGCGGAAATGACGCACGAGTCAATGCGACCATTCCGGAAACCGAAAAGGTCATGATAGGCAAGCGGAAGACATTCGTGCCGGTAATCTATGACGGCGCAGGGCACGGATTCATGCGGGCGGGCGAGCAACCGGACGCCCAACCAGCGAACAAGGAAGCCAGAGATGCAGCCTGGAAGCGCTGGCTCGATATCCTATCCAAACTCTAAGCAATCTTTCAGGGAAATCGTCTTGCCGCCCGAAGGTGATAAGCCTGGCACGGTATAACGCGCTCCGTGGAAGAAAGGCGAGTGGCTTCACAAGCGCGAATCGCGGTGATCTCGATCCCAGCCTTATGCCTTGGTCTCATCATCGGCATTGCGGCCCACTCGACAGGTTCGGACGTGCTCAAGACCATCGGTTCTTGGGTTGCACCTTTAGGCGAAGTCTGGACGAACTATCTTCGACTCGTCGCGATTCCGCTTATCATTTGTCTGTTGATCGCGACTGTTGCAAGAATGCAGCGTGGTGGTGCGCTCGGAAAGATTGGCGGTGTGTCGCTCGCAACCTTTGCTGCCTTCTTGATTCTCGGAGGGGTGATTGCGCTCGCTGTTGGTATTCCATTGATGCGATGGATGCCTCCGGCAATCGATGGAATGGCGTTGCCTGCAGCTGAAGATGAAACTCAAGCCGACCAGGCAGGCGGCACATTCGGAGATTGGCTTGTGAAACTTGTGCCGACGAATGCCTTCGCTGCCGCCGCATCCGGTGAACTACTTCCTTTACTGGTTGTAACTCTTTTGTTTGCGCTCTCGGTTCGATGCATATCGGAGCCAAGCAGAGACATTATCGTAAGTCTCTTCATTGCTGTGGGCGAAGCCATGATGAAGCTGATCTCATGGGCAATCATTGTGATGCCAATCGGAGTCTTCGCTCTGGCCTTCGGGTTCGGGATGCAACATGGTGCAGCCATTGCGGGAGTCGCTGCTTACTTCATCGCATTCATTAGTGCAATGTGTGTTCTGTTTGTTCTTCTGATGTATCCGATTGCAGCCATAGTCGGAAAGTTGGGATTCCGCAGGTTCGCAGTTGGAGTGGCCCCATCTCAAACAGTGGCAGCCTCGACAAGGTCGTCACTTGCCACTTTGCCTACCGTTATGGATGGGGCGGAAAGATCAATCGGAATGTCACCGGCGACTGTGTCATTCGTGTTGCCGCTTGCGGCCTCGATCTTTAAGCCAAATCGAACACTGACGAGTGTTGCCAAGCTGATCTTCGTTGCAGCGCTGTTTGGAGTTGCGCTCGATCCAGGCACAATTCTTGTATTCTTTGCAACAGTGGCGATCCTTAGCGTTGGTACACCAGGAATCCCTAGTGGCGCAGGCTATACGACAATGGGAGCATACGTCGCAATCGGAATTCCCGTAGAAGGTTACATTTTCTTCAAGAGTCTGGATCCAATACCTGATGTATTCAAGACTATTGTTAATGTAACTGGTTTCATGGCCGTAGCATCAATCGTTGATAGAGTCACGGCGAACGAAACCCAACTCGATCAATTAGAACCTATTCGTCAGGCGTAAAGAGAATTTGCGTTTGGCTTCTCTTCCCGGACGGCAAAGGTGGAATGGTGTCCACATGAGTGACTCGAAGCGAGGCCTCTTGCTCCACTAATTCATCGAGTAGAGATTTCAAAGTGCCGAGGTCATTCTCGTTCAAAACGCTTAGACCATCGATTAGTATCTCGAAGTCTGTGTATCCCCATTGCTTAATCTGATAATTCTCGACTGTTGGGCAAAGTTGAAGATATTTCGAAATGGTTCGAGCAATTCTCTTGCGACCACCTGGCAATAGGATTCTATTTACCTCTCGACCCTCGAATCGTTCCACGAAAGAAAGGCTTCGATTACAGGGACAACTGCTTCCATATACTGCGATGTCACCGACCCGATATCGAATCATCGGCATTGCGAAATTGTGGAGTGAGGTTAGCAGCACGTGACCGGGTTGGCCAGGTGGGCAAGGCATGCCATCATCATCCACGATTTCGAGAATGACATTGAGATCGTGAACGTGATAGCCGTTCGAGTCAGGGCACTGAGCTGCGACACGGCCCACCTCGCGAGTTCCGTAGACATCAAAGACTTTGGTGCAATACGCTTGCTCAAGCTTTGCTCGCGTCTCTTCATAAAGCATCTCTCCTATCGTGAACAACTTCTTTGCCTTGTAACCGCGCATGTAAGGAATCAGGGTCTCCATCGTAGTGGGCGTAGTCACAATGTAATCAATGGAATGCTCTTGCAATGCCGCTGCGATGGCTTCTTCACGAGACCCGATTTGAAATTGAATCCCCTTTCCGAATGCCAGTAGTCCTCCAAGTAGCCCTTCCTCCCAAGAAGCCAGAAAGTCGCCCTTCGATTCTATCCTGACCCTCGTGTTGAGAATGTTTGTGTCAGACCTAACAACCAAACAGCTTCCTGACGGATCGATGCGAGCCCAGTCATACTCGATGAGTCGACACGCTGCGCGCCAAATCTCAAACTTGAGCGACCGAGCAGTCACAACCTTCTTCCCAGTTGTTCCCGATGTGGTTGTCTCGGAGATCGGTGCTGCAAGACCTATCGTCCTGGCCGGCACCCTTCGGGAAAGCGGTGCATCGGCAGCACAAGATCTTTCAAGCGTCGGCAGCTCACGAAAGTCATCCCAAGTTGTAATGCTCTTAGGCCCGCCATACAATTCCGCGTACAGCGGAACGTTTGCTGAAGCAAAGGAAACGAGATGCGAGACCAGGCTTAGTTGGCGGGCTCTCAGGTCGTCAACTGGCGTCCATTGGGATTCATGGAGATCTACGAATGCCCTTCGAATTGCATCCAGCGTCGGGTGCCGAATGCCCTTGTCGTGGCGAGCCAGTATGTCGCTTCGCAATCTACTGTGCTATCGCTGCAGTGTTCAACAAGCCATATGCTCGCATCGCGTTCTCAATCTGCTTCTTTTGTGCGTCATTCGGTGGGATGATCGGCAATCGGTACTCGGAAGTTCGGAATCCCATTAGCGCGGTCGCATACTTGATGGGAGTCGGATTAGTCGTGCAGAAGAGTGCTTGGATCAGCGGAATCATCTTTTTGTTCAATGCAATCGCACTGCCTACTTCGCCGTCGCTACAGAATAGTTCGATCAACTTGCGAATGTCCTTCCCGATGATGTGACCCGCAACTGAAACAACCCCGATACCGCCGACGGACAATACAGGGAGCGTAAGGATGTCATCTCCCGAATAGACCCGAAAGCCCTCAGGCATAGTCGTACATACTTCCGAAATCTGCGCCAAGTTGCCGCTGGCCTCCTTCACAGCGCAGATGTTGGGCACATCATCGGAAAGTCGCTTCAACGTAGATGTCTCGACATTGACCGCCGTGCGTCCTTGAATGTTATAAATCAGTACTGGTAAGTCCGTCTGGCTAGAAACTTCCTTAAAGTGCTGATACAGACCTTCTTGGCTCGGCTTGCTGTAGTATGGAGAAACAAGCATAATCCCGTGGGCACCAGCATCAGTCGCAAGTTTGCAAAGGTGACTGCTGTGGTTGGTGTCATAGGTGCCTGCGCCAAACACGACTGCTGCTTTGTTACCCACAGCCGAGAGTACGACTCGGAGCAGCTCCAACTTCTCGCTGTCGGAAAGCGTTGGAGATTCACCTGTCGTGCCGGCAACGACGATCCCACTGTTATTCTGGTTGTCGACGAGAAAGTTTGCCAAGCGCTCTGCCTCGGCAAAGTCGACGCCGCCATCTGCATTGAACGGAGTAACCATCGCTGTCAGCAGTGGCCCCCAGTCTCTTGATCCTTGAAATACTCCCATTTTTGTCTCCGGGCGCAATTTAGGACTTGATTGTATCCCTAACTGGTGTACCAGATACCAAAAACCGAATCACACAAATGACTTGGGCTGGAGCAGCGGTAACATCCGACCGTGAAAGACGAAGAGTCGATATTGTCTCGGCGGAGCTTCCTTGGGGCTGGCGCAAGGGCCACGGCTCCTCCCTGGGCTGCCGGCGTTTTCGGCACAGGCAGGCCGTACAAGGAGGCCGCATTCCGAGCTGCAAGGTGGATCGACTCTCTTGAGATACACCGAGGGGTCAACACGATTTGGCCGATCAGCCCTGGCGCAAGCGTGTCCTTCGACCTCTACTCTGGAATACCGGGTGTCGTGCTCTTTCAACTGGCTCTTAGCAAAGCCGGGTCAAGAGATGCGTTGACTCGCGCGATGGCGGGCGCGAACACTCTGATTGAGCACATTGCGAGCGGAGAAACGAAGAGCGGTCTCTATGTCGGCATTGCCGGAATTTCATGGACGTTGGAAAGAGTTTATCAGCAGAGCCGAGTTGCTGTTTATCGCGATCATGCAAGACTAGCGGCAAGAACCGCGCTTGAATCGTTGCCCAACGAAACCGACGTTGTCTTTGGCCTTGCTGGAGTTGGCTATATGTTGCTCAGGATGTCTGAAAGCGTCGGTGACTCTGCTTTGCTCGATGGGGCAGTCACGTGCGGCGAACGACTTCTTGATCGGGCACAGGAAACTGATGATGGTGGTGTTCGATGGCTTATGCGTTCGGGCGACGAAGTTGAAATGCCAGGATTCTCGCACGGAACCGCCGGGGTTGTCGCCTACTTGGCGACCTTGTACCAAGCAACTGGGTCAGAGCGATTTCTTTCAGCGGCTTCTGCAGGCGGACGTCACTTGATTGCACTGTCAGAAGGAGACGACTGTATGATTCCCAGAAAGCCGACTGAACGCATTTTCTACTCCGGCTGGTGCCACGGGCCTGTTGGAACGGCTCGGGCCTTTCATGCGCTCAATGTTGCTGAAGGAGGGCGTTGGGCCGACTGGGTCGTCAAATGTGCCAAGGCGGTCCGGAAGGGGGTGGGATTCGAGGATTGGAACAATTTCGGACTTTGCTGCGGTCTTGCCGGGAAGTTGGCCTTCTTTCTGGACTTGTTCGCAGCAAGCGGATCGCAAAACTGGTTGGTTGTTGCCAAAAGATTGGGTGACGAACTTGTAAGAGGGGCGGTATCCAGTGACGGAGAATTATGTTGGCCACACGCTGAGCATCGAGTCAAACCGAGCGAGATCGTCGCGCAATCGGGTCTGATGCAAGGCGCATCGGGAATTGGCCTTACGCTCCTCCAGCTCGATGCGGTACTCGGTGGCGAAAGCGCATCGACATATCTGCCGGACAACCCGTTTCTGTATCCAAACAACATCAATCCAGAATGACAAGCGTGATCATCGTCTCATATAACAGCGCAGAACATTTGAGGCAGTGCTTGTCTTCCATCGAGAACTGTGAAGTCATTGTCGTTGACAACGCATCGACCGACGGGTCTGGCGACATCATTGAAAGTGAATTCACTAATGTCGTTCTGATACGGAATCAAAAGAACATTGGATTCGGTGCCGCTAATAATCAGGGCCTGAAGAGTGCGACCGGAGAGTTTGCTCTGTTGCTCAATCCAGATGCATATGCCAATCAAGGAGCAATTGCGCTTCTGAGCGATTTCATATCCAATCGAGATAATGTCATTGCGTGTGGCGGGTCGCTTTGGTTCGAAGATGGATCCTTGCAGGACTCTGCATGCAATGAGCTCACACTATGGGCAGTATTCTGTGAACAAACCTACCTTGAGAAGCTATTCAAGAGGTCGTTGCTCTTTTCTCCATATTGGGTGTCATGGCGGTGCAGAAGCAGTTGCAAAGTCGCTCAGGTTATGGGCGCATGTCTGATGTTGCGAAGAGTAGATGGAGAGTTTCCGCTGTTCGATGAAAGATTCTTCTTGTACTGTGAAGACACGGAGCTATGTAAGAGACTCTCTTCTATCGGCGAATTGTGGTATGTCCCGGAAGCTAAGTTCATTCACTATCTTGGGTCATCCTCGACAGGGCAAAGATGGAAAGCAATTGGCTATTACAATCGCGGAAAAGAGCTTTATTTCAAGATTCACAAAGGCTCTTTGGCATATGTCATGTGCCTTATGCTGAATCGAATGGGAGCAATGATGAGATCATCAGTATGGATCGTTTTGACCATCATGTCTCTCGGCATGGTCTCGAAATGCAGGAGGCGACTCGTTGATTGGTTGCGAGTTCTGTTTGCCCCTATTGATCCCTATGTGCATTGGTCGAATGCGAACTAGTCACCGACCATCTCTTCGACTGTTTTCGGCCAGTCGTTCTTGAGAATGCGAGAAAGTGCCCTATCGGCCAAGAGTCGTCCTTCATTTTGGCACTTGGCACAATAGTTCGTCTCGTTCTCGGCATATCGAATACGCTGAACCGGCATCTGACAGACAGGGCAAGGAATGCCAAATTTTCCGTGCACGGCAAACTCAGGGCGGAATGCTGTGATCTCAGTCGGCTTGGGAAAGCGACCGCCGAAGTAATGTCTTAGTTTTTCCCTCCAAAAGGTCAGCGTAGTAACTGTTGCCGAGTACAGCCGTATCATCTCGATTTCTGAAAGCGAACTAGTCAGCCTTATCGGTGACAATCTCGCAGCATGAAGGATTTCGTCCGAATAAGCATTCCCAATTCCACTCAATGTTCTCGGATTTGTTAATGCCCGTTTCAGAGTTCGATTCTCCAGAATGAGAGCGCTCTCAAACTCCTCTTTTGAAGCGTGAAGCGGATCAAGCCCTCCGGCATCGTGTTTGGCCAATTCATTGCGGCCAATGACACAATGGAGTGCGGCACGCTTCTTTGTTCCTGATTCTATGAAAACTAAGGCACCAGAGCTGAAAGAAAGCACCGCCAAGCAGTTCTTGCCTCCCGGCCTACCCAAAACCGGTTGCTCACTCCAAACGAGTCTGCCCGAGATCATGAGGTGAAGCACAAGATACAACTCGTCATCAAACTCGATCACGATTCGCTTGCCAAGTCGAATTATGTCCCTCACGATCTTTGTCTCGAAGGATGTCGTCGGCGGTTCAACTGTCCGCAATAGAAACGGTGAACAGATGCGGATTCGGTCTAATGATTCTCCGATCAGTCTCGAACGAAGTGCACGGATGTAAGCGCAAATATCTGGTAATTCAGGCATCATCGATCACCGGAGTTCGAGCAACATCAGTTCGTCGCCCCGATAGAGAACTCGATGTGGAATCGTTTGAAACAGCGAATAGGGGACTATAAACTCTGCAAGCTGTACGCTAGTCGGAAGTACGATGAGCGTCGCTGACGTCTTCATGACCATGCTTCGAATAGTCTCCGACGTCGCGGTTGCTGGATTGAAGACATTTTGCAAGAGTTCATTGCGTCGATCTGAATAGTGAGGAGTCTCGCTCCAGTGGCCAGCATAGGACTTAGCTCCACCCCATCCTGTCAAAATCGGATTGAGGTCGGGCAGAATGACCTGAAATGTATCGTCACTGATCTTTATTGCCGCGCCTGGTTGAGCGAGGACTACTTTGCTTTCAGCGTTGATTTCTCGGACAATGCGAAGAATTTCGGCAGCGTCCTTGTCAAGATAAACTCGATGCATCGTTGTGTTGCTGATATCGTCACGAATCATCTCAAGCTCACGCTGAATCCATTTGACCGACGATAGTGACAGCAAGACGGTCATTCCCAATGCCGCCATGTTTCTTATGGCCGAGCTTGATATCTTTGTCAACATCGCAGATACTGCAGGTGCAGCTAGGATGCCGAAGGGTAGCGCGATCATCATTCCGAGCTTTCGCTGAAACAGCCCAGGATAGTATGGTGCGACGAGCACAATAGCGATCCACGCGAAGAGCAAGCTCATCACCACGTTTCTAGTTACGAAGAAGGAACACGCAGCAATCGACAAAGCGAAACAAACAGCAAACGGCACTATGGCATAAGGGTTGGTAGAGCGCCATTGACTACAAAGGACTAACACAGCGAAAATCATCAGAATGAATATCGTCAACGCTTTCCAAAGTTGTGCTCCGCCACTAGAATCCCTCTTTACGATGACACCAATGAAAGCGAGGGCTAGGATCGGCAAAACGCCAAGGACCATGTTCAGCGGTGGAGCTGCTGGGGTTGGGGTGTTTGCGCGCTCCAGAAAAACCGGGTCGACAGATCGAACGTAAACGAACCAGGCGACTGCCGGCAACGCACCACACGCTATCAGGCAGCACCTGCCTATCCAAGCAAGCACCGCTGTCTTTGAAGCAACGCATGAAGCAAGCCATCCGGCAGAGACAAGTGCGATGAGCAGCGTATCGTAGGTGTGAATGTTTGTAAGGGCGAAAAGTGCGAAAGCAGCTGGCAGTACCGGCTTCCATGAGTCTTTAGCATCAGCCATTTTATTGAAAACGACAAGCATCAGCCACAGAGCAACTGCAAACAGTCCATTGGTGAGAAGAGAAGGGAACACAAATGCTTCCGCTTGCCAAACATCGATCGGAGAGTCTTGACCATAACGCTTCCAAACCGCCCAACCAACTCCCCCTGCAAAGACAGCAAGCGACATCGAAAGCAACTGCTCCATTCCCGGTTTCGCGACGCGTGAGATGAGCCTAAACAGTGCCATCAGCGCCAATACTGAGAACACGATTCGTCCAAGGTGCATGGCGAGCGAAATACCTGTTAGCTTCGATAACCATCCCGTTAGAAGGAAGTATAGATGGACAGTAAGGCCAGGTTGCTCGTCTGCCGTAAAGCGATTCTCGAAAAGCAGTCGTCCTTCTTGCGCTTGCTTCATCCATGCCGCATAAACAGCGTGGTCATCGATGTTCCATTGGACACCAAGATACTGCGAACCGGAAGGCGTGTTTAGATGCCCAAATGCTGCTGGAAGCGAAGACAGAATGAGAACGACTGCAACGAACGGCCAAAACCAACGCGGCCGTATTGATGGATCATCCATGATAAGTCGCTACCCAGTCTTAGGAATTTCCTTGCCCATGCTCTCATACACTTCTATAATGATCCGCCTCCCTTGCAACGCTTGCCGATTGCTCGCGTCTACGGCTAAGACCTCTTCGTAAACAGTTAGAGCTTTCGGATACTTTTCGGACGGGACTCCGGGTCCAAAATTGAGTGCATCCGCATAAGCGATCGCTGCATCGACGAACTCTGCTCGAGCATTTGCATCAGCCTCAAACTTCTGCTTCTTTTCAATATAGACTTTCTCTAATGTTGCAACGTCCAAACTGGGTCTTTGAGTTTCGTTGGTCGCAGTTGCCTCCGTATGAGCCTTTCCTGGAGTGTCGATTTTACCAGGCGCGGCATCTTGCCAACTGTCGCAGGAGACAAGGAAAGCGAGCACTATTAGAAGCAGAAAGGTTCGTCCTATTTTCATACCAGCATTATAGAACTCTTCCGGCTTCGAATTCTGCGAGCGAAACGTTGAGCAGCTCCAAATGTGCTCTCATGTCTTTATCGGAAGGCTTTGCAGATTTTGTCGAAGCGAGAGCGCGCATAATGGTGCCTAGTTGCCCAGGAACTCTCGCGAGCTTCTCGTCCTCAGTCAGTTCTGCAGGTAGGTTTAGCTTGCGACTGACTATTCGCAGCGCGCGTCGCAACTCGGTGTCCAAAACAATGTCTGTGCATCTTCCGCGTCGAAAGGCATCGGCGAGCGCTTTGACAAAGTCGCCGGTCCCTGGTTTAGTGGGAGTCTCATGATCGGGATATCCAAATCGTTTGCCAAGCGTATAGATTGCAAACAGCAGCATGACCAGGAGTTGAATCAATGTCGAGCTGTAGGTCGGCCCTAATCTTGTAAATAGGTTGTCTGGTGCGCCTACGCCGTAGGCGTACTCAGGAAAGATGATCTTTTTGCCTTCGGGAACCATCGATCGAATAGTGGCAACGATCATTTCGGCGTTGTCGTCTCGAGCCAAGAAACGATTGAGCAGCATTGTGCCGTTGTGCACATAGACCTGGACTCTGCCGTCCTCGATTAGTGAGCTGATCACGTAGTAACCTTCAGCTTCCAAGATCGGCTGAGTGCCAGACTTACTAAAAGTGTCTGGTTGCCCAACCTTTTTGACCCACGCAAAGGACTCGAATGGAGACGAGACGCTAACAGCTGAGTACTCGGTTCTTTTGGGCAACGCATAGGATGTCAATGCTCGAATGATCACGACGTCGTCAGAGTAGCTGCTTGCGTCGAACTGTTCGCTCGGGTCAGAGGCGAAGATCGAGAGCGGCCTTTCAAAATAAAGGACAGCACCAACGTCCTTCTTTCGTTCCCTCGGTCTAGTAAACTCACGTTCGACCGAGAACCCTTCCCGCTGCAGAAGCCGGTAAAGTGCAAGCGTTCCGCCAGGGTCAGAATTTAGGCTCGTTGGAAAGATGTTGTTGTTCGTTGTCCCGAACGAAACCAAGACGAAAGACACGATTGCGAATACCGTGGCGACGCCTGCAAGTGCGAAAAAGAGCTTTTGAGATTTCATGCTGGTTCTCTCAGCATCTTGTTTAGCGTCTCGTACTCTGAGCGGATTGTCGCACAGTCTTCGGCGGTCGCATGATGTTCACCATACCAAACCATGTCGAACAACTTGGTGAGTCCTCGATAGTCGACGCCTTCTGGTGCACTTGCCGAGTCTATCTTGGCAAGGTGTTCCCAATTCGTTTCCGATCTCTCAAAGCGAATGATGCGACTTGCATCGAGGCGCAAAAGGATTGCGATATATAAACAGCGAACGACTTCTCGAAGTTTTCCTTCTGATTGAAGCTTGTCGGCAAGTTGCAACCATTCATCGAGCGTTCGATCCGGTTCGTCTTCATCCAATATCGACCGCTTAATATTGCCGATTCTGGATTTCTTGCCGAACTTAGCGCCCCGCAACGCGAACACAGCAAGCGCGATGACCGCGCCAATCAACACAATGAGGACGAGATAGGCAAGTGGCTGCATATTGAGGCTCGGCGGTTCAATTCTCCGCGCTTCAGGCTGCTCCGTTTCTCGATTGAACAACTCACCAATTCGGCTTAAGGCTCGGCCGAGCCATGATTGATCGCCTTGTAACTCAGAATCCCTGAAGGTTGGATCCTTGAGAATCTCTCTCGCTGTTTGATTTGCTCTTCCACCGGCCGAAGCTTTCGCATCGATCCTTGATCGCAATTCGAGCCTTTCAATGATGCTGGATATGTCGGCGTTGCGCCGCGATTGCGCACGCTGCAACTGGTTGGCAATGTCCTCTTGCAGCGCTGCGTCGTTGGAGCTTTCGTATTCGATCGACATTTCTTCGAGAAAGCGCCGTACCGAAGATCGGTCATTTGAATCCACATTTCTCGCACGCTCAAGCCACTCCGCGTCATTTTGCGCGAAGGACAGCGTCGCCAGAAGCAGCGAACTACAAGTCGAAATCAACCGAACGATCATGTTTCCAAATGGATTGAGCAAGCAAATCGATGTCGAACGCCTCTGAGTAGATCCGCCGATTGAAGTAGACCAGAGCAATTCCTGCAACAAAGAATGGATGAGTCAAAATGAATGAAGCGAATCCTCCGAACAAACTCAGCGCGGCATAAAGCGTTTTCAGGAAAGCACTTCCTGCTGCGACCCCTTGAGACAACAGATACTGTTCTAAAAGCGAAGCGGGGATTTGAAGGGAACCCCAAAGCAAGAGTTGAAGCAGAAGAGTCGTCAGGAGCAACATGAGAACTGTGGGGCCAGGAGATGCGGACCCTATCATTTGCGGATTGTATGCAGACTTGCCGGACATCAATTGTGTCGACCGCTTTATCGCCGCGATTGGTCCAAGCCCTTCTGCCAGCAAAGCTACGGGTGCAAGTGACAAACGGATGAATATGACTGGAAATAAGACGATTCCAGCAAGTATTCCAATCACGCCGAGCAAAGACACAACCCCAGCAAATGCCTCGTTGTTGCTGGTCGAAGAATCGATCAACGCTGATCCAAATAGAAATGCGAATCCGATAAGCAGAGTCGCCAGCGCCGCAACCATTAGGACAAAGTTCAGCGCAGCTAAAGACAGCAACCTCCTCATGACTTGTCGATGAATCGCTGAGATGTTCGGGCGCCGCCCAAGGTAAACATCGGACATATAAAGCGTCGCAGCCCCGCTCATATACGAATAGGCGAGAAGAATCAGAGGCGCGGCGCAAGCTGTGCCGAAGAACAGCAGACCTACCATCTCCCCCGCTTCTTGAATCGGCGTTGCGCTTTCGCCACCAACGAAAAACAGTCGTTTGCCAACGAACTCCCAAGCAAGCAAGAAGAGCCCGAAAGCCACCGTAGCCGGCACTGCAAGCAACCGAAGTAGCTCCAGTCCGTTCTGACGATACAGCCCAAAAGCGCTGTCGAAAAGCTCGGAACCCTTGAGGCTGCGAATTCCGGCCTTTTCCCAACGCCGATAACCCCTCTTGGGGATCCTGCTCGAATAAGTGTTGGGGTCGATCAAATTGGTCGCCTATTATGCAAAGTACGGGCTTCTACGGCACTGGGTCGCAAATTGACGCAAGAATCCGACCGTTGCACTGAACGACGCTGCCCGGTTCGATTGAGTTCGGGGGTATGACCGCTGAGAGAATCAAAGCGGGCAAGGCAAGGGTCGCCACAGTTACCTGATGACCTGTGTGCCGGTTTACGGTTGCCTCCTGCGACAGCAAGATTCCAATGAAATCCATCGTCCCCTCAGTGCTTGGCGGTCCGAGGGCCATGTCACCGGGATGAGCATGGGTTGGCTCAATGGTGTAAACGATGCCCGTAAGTCGCGTGAAGTACGTCTTTGGCAGAGAAAATTCCAGCGGAAGGACTCCTGCAATCGCGGTTATCGGCGCAACCGGTCGGCACTCGATGCACGTAAACGCCCTGATGAGCCAGCCGTGAGGCTGGACCTCGTCTGAACGATAAATGGCAAGCGTTTGCTCGGGGCCATCCAACTCGATTGATACCCAGTCAATGTGGTCGTTCTGATCGACATGCATCCGTACTTGGCACATGTCGAGTGGCCGAGAAATCAACGAGCCGTCGCTTGACTTTCGAGACTTGGCGGCAAGATCCGCAAGTGTCGATTGCAGAGACTTTTCATCATCGGCATCTAGAAATCCGATTGCCTTCAGAAACTCAGGCATTGGAGTGAAGTCTACTTGACCTTGCTCCCGCGCGATATGCAAAACTCCGACGTGGCCTCCCACGAACTGCTCCTTGTTGTCGACTTTGGCGGTCAATACACGCAACTCATCGCTCGAAAGGTTCGCGAGCACAGCATCTATTCAGCGATCGTCCCATGGGACGATCCACAGCTCGGATGTCGGTGGAATGAGGCCAGGGCAGTGATCCTCAGCGGCGGTCCTCGGTCGGTACTCGACTCCGACTCTCCGACCATCGATCCCTCGCTCCTTGCCTCGGGCAAGCCGGTACTTGGGATTTGCTACGGCCAGCAGCTAATCGCTCACTTGATGGGCGGCCAGGTAGAGCGCTCCGACAAGCGGGAATACGGCAAACAAGTCCTCCACCCGGCTCCCAATGCTTTGCTTACCGGGGAGCCAGGCCAGGTTTGGATGAGCCACGGCGATTCCGTTAGAAGATTGCCTCCAGGATTCGAATTGGCCGCCAGCACCGAGACTTGCCATGTTGCAGCGATGCAGTCGCCGAGTCAAAAGCTGTTCGGAGTACAGTTCCACCCAGAAGTCACTCACACGAGCAACGGCCGCGAGATCCTGAGAAGGTTTCTTATCGAACAAGCTAACTTCAGCCGCGATTGGACTGCGAGAAACTTTATTGATGAGTCGATAGAGTCAATTCGTGAACAAGTAGGAGAGGGGAGAGTTCTGTGCGGAGTGTCAGGGGGTGTCGATAGCTCAGTGGCTGCCGCATTGATAGCGCGCGCCATTGGTGATCGTTTACTCTGTGTCTTTGTCGATCACGGGCTGATGCGAAAATATGAGGCCGATGCAGTGATCGAAATGTTTCAGCGCTATGTGCCGGCGACTTTCGTGCACTACGATGCAAGTGAGCAGTTTTTCTCGGCACTTGCCGGAGTGAGCGATCCAGAGAACAAGCGCAAGATCATCGGAGCTGAGTTCGTTCGAGTATTCGAATCGCATGCCAATGAGCTTCAGGGTTGCGATTATCTCGCGCAAGGCACACTCTATCCAGATGTGGTTGAAAGCGGCAGTCAAACTGCTGCAACCATCAAAACCCATCACAATGTAGGTGGTCTGCCTGAGTGGATGCGATTGCAGCTCGTGGAACCCTTGCGGTTGCTATTCAAGGATGAAGTTCGTGCCGTTGGACGCGAGCTTGGACTTCCACCTGAAATGATCGATCGTGAGCCGTTCCCTGGTCCTGGACTTGCTGTGAGAATTGTCGGAGAAGTCACAAAGGAACGTGTCAAGATGGTTCAGGATTCTGACTATATTTTTCGCGAAGAACTGTTTCGTGCTGGTCTTGTATCGTTACCCCCATTCGGGTCGAGGGCTTCGATAGGTGAGCAGAATTCTAATGTCGAACCGATTTGGCAATCATACGCCGCACTCCTCGATGTACGCAGCGTTGGAGTCATGGGCGACGAACGAACTTACGCGCATCCAATTGTTCTTCGCGCAGTCGCAAGCGAGGACGCTATGACAGCACATGCCGTCGCAATACCGTTCGACGTTTTGGAACGCGCTGCGACAAGAATCGTAAACGAAGTAGATGGAGTCAATCGGGTCTTCTATGACTTGACCAGTAAACCTCCGGCAACCATTGAACTGGAGTAGCTCAAGCCCCAGTTTGTCTGAACAATGTTGCGCCGAACACCTACTGAAATCCACCTTCGACAGCCGAAGTCCCGCCGCCAGACGCGCGAAAACGTTCTCGTTAAGTTCGCTGAATGCGTTGGCGGCGGTTTGTCCTTCGCCTGACTTCTCCGCGGCCTAGGTCCGCGGCATCGTCCGTTACCACCAGGAGCGTGTCTCCTTTCTGCCGTTGAACCAGCGCCCTCATGCCGGTTCGACCATAAGACGCCAGATCTGCCCAATCTGTTCAAACGTCTGGTAGAAATTCTGTGCGAGGATTGGCATAATCAGCAACTATGAGGAGAGTGATCCCTTTCTTGTTCTCACTTGTCATCCTCGCCGCAGCCTGCGGCGACAAAACCGAATCTTCCGCAGACGAACCAAAGCCGGAGCCTGCGGCTAACCAAGAACAGCCCAAGGCCGAAGAGAAGGCTCCCGAGTCCAAAGACGCCCCAGACAGCATCGTCGGAAAGATCTTGGCCAACCCTGACCTGTCGACTTTCGCCCAACTTGCTGACAGCGTCGGGGTCCTCGATGAAATGCGCAAAGGTATGGGTTTCACAACCTTCGCTCCAAACAATGCGGCGTTCGCGGCCCTCGATGCGGCAACGCTCGACAAGCTGAAGAGCGACAAGAAGCTACTGAGAAACGCTCTTGCTGGTCATATGATCATGGGAACATACAAGAGCGAGTTGCTAAAAACCAAAACCGAGGTCGAGACGTTTGCTCAAGGTCGCGACAAATATCCCATCAAGATGGACGGCGACACGCTGACCATCGGAGGAGCGAAAGTCGTAGCGGCTGACATGGAAGGCAGTGGTCAAGTTCTGCACGTAATTGATAAAGTTCTCGTGCCCGCTTCTTTCGATCCGTCAAAGGGAAAGTCTCCAATGGGAGTCAACTTCTGGTACTACGAAGAGTAGCTTGGCTTGAGGCTTGTTGCATTTTCGATGTGCAACAAGCCTCGTGTCTTAAGGTCGACCACGCAAGGCAGGTCCGCCATCGTCTTCTGCACCTGCGCTAATCAATGTCAGTCCAGAACCGTCAATATTAATTCGATAGATCTTTCCGACGTTTCCGCCGTCCATAATTGGCGGTTCACGTGTAAAGAAAATTTGGGTTCCATCGCCTGAAAACACAGCTTGCTTGTCACGAAAGCCACTCGTCAGTTCTGAATCCCCGGATCCATCTGCATTGCAGAGACGAAGGCGCTCATTGTTATTGGCATCCCTTTGAGAATAGACGATCATTTCTCCGCTCGGCGACCACCGTGGCCAAAACTGTTGACCAGATACAAAGAGAACTTGCGTGACGCTCGATCCATTGATGCTCATTACGTGCACCTTTCTGACGCCTGAGATCAAGCGTGTAAACATCACCTGTTGTCCGTTAGGGCTTACTGAAGGCTCTCTGTCAGCTCCACCAAATGTAAGTTGAGTCTTACTTGATCCATCAGCGTTCATGATCCAAATGTTTCCTCCGGTTTCCCAAACGATGCGATTGCCGTCGGGAGTGAACGAAGGATGTCTGTCGTCGCCAGAACCAGTTGTCAAGCGAATTTGGTTGGATCCGTTCGGATTCATGATCACGATGTCGACATTGCCGCCATCGCCGTCGGTGAAGAACTGCTGAGAGAATACTATCTTGCTTCCATCACGGCGTACTGCAGGATCGGCGCTGGCTCCCTCGGAATCTGTTAGCTGAAACACTTCTGTGCCATTAGCGTTCATGCGATAAATGTCGTATTGAAAGTTGCGATATGAAAAGAACCAAATCTGCGTTGGACCGATGTCTCCGCACGAAGCAAGGCAGGTGCTGGCAGAAACGACGATAATGCCAATGAATCTTTGAATTCGTTTCATGAATGTTCGACACACACTCCAGTGGGCAAGACTAGCACAACTTAGGCAAGAGGACTCATCCAACCGGTACAATCCAGTCTACGTATATGGAAACGAACGGTCAAGCAAATGTAACTCAACGCAGCATTTCCGAAGATTGGCGGCTGAAGGTTGGCCTCGCGGAGATGCTCAAGGGTGGCGTGATCATGGACGTCGTCACACCCGAACATGCCCGAATTGCTGAGAAGGCTGGCGCTGTAGCTGTGATGGCACTGGAAAGGGTACCGGCGGACATTCGACTTCACGGCGGCGTCGCCCGGATGAGTGACCCGGAGATGATCAAGGGCATCCAAAACGCAGTTACAATCCCGGTGATGGCCAAGTGCCGCATCGGCCACTTTGTCGAGGCGGAGATTCTGCAGGCGTTAGAAGTCGATTACATCGACGAGTCGGAAGTACTGACTCCAGCGGATCCCGAACGGCATGTTTGGAAACACGGTTTCAAAGTGCCATTTGTTTGCGGTGCGCGCAATCTTGGTGAGGCATTAAGAAGATGCGGCGAAGGTGCCGCAATGATTCGAACGAAAGGCGAAGCCGGTACAGGCGATGTCATCGAAGCGGTTCGACATATGCGCGCAATCACATCAGAGATCAAACGTGTACATTCGTCCAGAGAAGACGACTTGATGGCAATTGCAAAAGAGCTAAACGCCCCATTCGAGCTGATTCAGGAAGTCCATCGCACCGGCAAGTTGCCAGTCCCGAACTTCTCAGCAGGCGGTATAGCGACTCCAGCAGACGCAGCTTTGATGATGAAGCTTGGTGCAGAAGCCGTTTTCGTCGGAAGCGGAATCTTCAAGTCGGGCGATCCAGCACGGCGCGCCTCCGCGATTGTCGAAGCGACAGCACATTACAATGACGCCGTGCTCCTCGCACGTGTCTCGCGCGACCTCGGCGAGCCAATGGTCGGAATCAACGTGTCTTCGCTCGACGAAAGTGAGCAGTTGGCTGTTCGAGGTTGGTGAACTGAATGATGCACCCCTGCAAGCTCGCTCGTCGCAGCGAGCCTGCAGGGACATCTTTATCCATCTACTTGCCTGGAATGCACATGCATGACGAGGTGATATTCACGTCAGCCTTGGCCCAAGTGTCGCCGAACTTCGCTCGGATCTGTGCCGCCTCAGAAGCCCGGCCGGTGTTCTCTAAGGCAACAGCCAATCCATACAGCGCCCACCCGTTGTTGGGGAGCTTCTTTAGGTCGTCGCGATACACTCGTTCAGCTTCGCGATATCTGCCGAGCTTCACTAAGTACGCGCCAAGCGTGTGCCTTGCTGGCTGAATCCAATCGGGTGGCTCCGAGTATCGAAGTCTATCCTCAGCGGTGATTGCCCTCTGGAGTTCGGCGATCGCTCGATCGGACTTGTTCTCGGCGACCAGGATTTCGCCATTCATCAGATGCTCTGCGACAGCGACTAAATCAGTCGCCATATTGTTGCCGAACGTCTGATCTGCGGGAATGCTCTTCTTCGCTTCATAGAACAAGTACTGCTCCTGCCTGGCCTTTGAAGAGTTGTGCATGGCTGCATGCGCGACAGAGCGGGCGGCATGACGCATCGCTCGCGATAGTGGGAAATGTTCCGGATAGTTCGGCATATCGAGAATTTCTTGCCATCGACCGAAGCGTTTCCTAACTTCCATCGGCATCGCCATGAAGCCGTCGATGAACGGCGCCATCTCAACCTTGGCGTCCTCCGGAATGTCTGCTACCATCTGATCGATCGCTTCCATAGCGAGTGCGCTTTGTCCGTTCATCATCGCAGCGAACGTCAGCATGTGGTTGTTGTGTGCCATGTAAATGCGATAAATGCCCACTTGCTGTCGCTTGGCCCGAAACTCCCGATCGACGACCATCGCTCTTGCGTTTGAGTCGATTGCTTTTTGCCATTGGCCAACACGCACATAGATGTGCGACGGCATGTGGACGTTGTGGCCAAGTCCTGGCTGCAAGTTCAGCAGCCTGTCGGCTGCTTCAAGCGCTCTCTCGGGATTGGGTGATGCCTCAACTGCGTGGATGTAGAGGTGGTTCGCTAACGGATTGTTGGGATTGACTCGCATCACCTGTTCAAGCGTGCGAACAATCTCGTTAGTACCAGGCTGCGGTGTGCCGTTTGGTTTCCACAGGTCCCATGGCCGCAGATTCATCATCGATTCAGCGAACATTGCGCCGATGTCATCATCATTGGGATGATTTCGCCATGTGGCACGCATTGCATTTGCAAATGCGCGATCCAATCCTGATCTGTCTTCCGGCTGCGGATACTTGTACCGATTTGTTGTCGCTTCGATAAGTGCACGATTTGCAGCAGATTCGCCGGACATCAGCGATCTCGCTTTCTGTATGGCTTCCGTAGCAACCTTCGCTCTTTCCGGTTCCAACAGCGGATAGTTGATATGGGGACCGTGTGACATGGCCACACCCCACCACGCCATTGCGAAGCTTGGGTCATGCCTCGTTGCTGCTTCGAAAGAGCGCTGTGCCTCTTCGTGGTTGAACGCGTAAAGCCAGTTAAGCCCTTGGTCGAAGAACTCCCTTGCTTTCGCAGAATTGGTTATGACCTGGCGCTTGTGATCTCCAGTACCAGGAAAGAGAATCTCGTCGTCGACTGCCGCCGAAGGCATGACCAGAGCTACGGCTATTCCTGCAACTAACACTTTTCTACTCCTATTCCACTCCTGAATGTAGTTCCCTATGGCGCAAAAGCGCGCTCCATTCAGACTACCACAACCCTGGTTGGGCGAGGGCGGAACCTCGAGGAATCTTGCTTTCGTAACTCTACGAAGGATGGACATTCGCATGACACTAAATGTCAATGGTGAACCCAAGGAAGTCCTGGCAGATGGCGAAACCAATCTTCTCGAAGTGCTCAGAGATGACCTTGGCTTGACGGGAACGAAATATGGTTGTGGGGAGTCGCAGTGCGGCGCCTGCACGGTGTTCGTCGATGGCCATCCCGTGAAATCTTGCATTACCGCACTTTCATCGGTTGGGGAGAAACCGATTCAGACGATCGAATCGCTTGCAATGAATGGCAATCTTCATCCCGTGCAGCAGGCTTTTATCGACTCTGGAGCTATGCAATGCGGTTATTGCACACCGGGCATGATTATGTCGGCTGTGCATCTGCTTAGAACGAATCCAAATCCAACGGAACGTCAAATTGTACAGGCTCTGCAGGGCAACATCTGTCGGTGCTGTGCATACCCACAAATCGTCGATGCAGTGAAACGTGCCGCAGATGCGATGAGGAAGAATGCATGAATCAGAATCCTTATCCGATCGAAGCCGAGCGATACGAGCTTCTTAGTTCGTTCCGTGAGCCGACTGAGCTAACAAGGCGCGAAATGCTAAAGCTCCTTGGAGGGGGGCTGTTGGTGGTGTCTGTCGGTACACACCTTGTGGTTCCTGCAAGTGGACAACGCTCTGGCGGGCAACAGCAAGTTCCCCAAAGAATCGCCGCATGGATTCACATTGGAAAGGATGGAAAGATCCTCGCCTATACCGGCAAGACGGAAGTTGGGCAAGATATTCGAACATCCTTAGCCCAGGCTGTCGCGGAGGAACTGAGCGTATCAGCAGAAAGCATCTCAATGGTCATGGCAGACACCGATCTTGTGCCCTACGATCAAGGGACGTTTGGAAGCCGTTCGACCCCAATCATGTCTCCACAGCTTCGCCGGGCCGCTGCGTCGACAAGAGAGCTGCTTCTTTCGATCGCATCAGAAAAGTTGCGCATCGACAAGGAGTCCCTTTACGTGGAAGGTGGCAAAGTGCTACGAGTCAATGGTTCGGAAAGCGTCTCGTTTGCTGATCTTGTCTCTGATATGACGTTGGATAGAGTCATAGACGATAACGTTCCGGTTGCGAGCGCCTCTGAATGGAAAGTGATGGGCAAGTCCCAACGAAAGCTGAATGCGCGAGACATTGTTACTGGATCGCATCGCTACAGTTCGGACATTCGCAAACCGCGAACTCTGTACGCTAAAGTTCTTCGTCCGGCAGCCCTTGGATCAACGCTGATCTCGGTTGACACCAGCGCAGCTGAGTCGATTCCAGATGTTCATGTCGTCAAGCAAGGTGACTTCGTGGCAGTTGCTGCACCGACAGCGAGGCTCGCAGAAAAGGCGCTTCTCGCAATCAAAGCTGAGTGGAAGGAAGCAACTCAACCTTCTCATCGCGATCTCTACAATCTCTTGCGGGGAAACTCTCCTCGCCGCGAACCACCTCCCGGGCTTCGAATTTTGGATGCAGGTTACGACATCGCGTATATAGCTCATGCGCCGCTCGAACCCCGTGCCGCGTTTGCGGAGACAGTGGATGGCAATCTTACTGTCTATACCGGAACTCAACGGCCGTTTGGGGTCAAAGCTGAAATCGTTGCTGCGCTAAGACTTCCGGAAGATCGTGTTCGAGTCATCGTTCCTGATACTGGCTCTGGGTACGGCGGCAAGCACACCGGTGACGCCGCTGTCGAAGCCGCAAGAGTTGCTCATGCGATAGGTCGACCCGTCAGCTTGGTTTGGACACGAGAAGAAGAATTCACATTCGCATATTTCAGGCCGGCCGGCGTTATAGAAGTGAGAGGGGCAGTCGGCGAGGACGGCAGAATCGTGCATTGGGAACACGACAACTATAATTCTGGAGGGTCAGGCATCGGCATGCCCTACTCCGTGCCAAATCCGCGAACACAGTTCCATCAGGCTCGATCGCCACTGAGACAGGGATCCTATCGCACACTTGCCGCTACGGCAAACAACTTTGCACGCGAATCGCACATCGATGACTTGGCGCAATCTGCAGGACTCGATCCGCTTGAGTTTCGATTGAGAAACTTGTCGAACCCGAGACTGCGCGCAGTCTTGGAATCTGTTGCCAACCAATTTGAGTGGGGCAAGGAAAGTAGCTCGAGCAGAAGAGGTTTTGGCATGGCATGCGGCACAGAAAAGGGAAGTTATGTCGCAAACGCAGTCGAGATCGAGATTGATCGCCTTGGAGACGTCCATGTTGTTAGAGCAGTCACTGCATTCGAGTGCGGTGCAATTGTCAATCCCGATCATTTGAAAGGTCAGGTCGAAGGCTGCGTGATCATGGGGATCGGCGGCGCCCTGTTCGAACAAATCGAGTTTGAGCAGGGAAAAATTCTCACGAATCGGTTCTCAAGGTACAGAGTTCCTCGTTTCGAGGATGTGCCGGTGATGGAGACCATTCTTCTGGACAGAAAGGACCTCCCGTCAGCAGGTGGAGGCGAGACACCGATCATCGGGATCGCGCCAGCTATCGGAAATGCGATATTTGCGGCGACCGGAAAGCGTATCCGAAAGCTGCCGATGGCCCCAGCAGGCGTTCGTTGATCTCCCTGACTGCGGGTAGCATGACCCGCAAGGACGTGCTATGAGTAGGAAGGGAATTGGGCTTCGAGTTCTTGTCGGCATTGTAGTTGGCATTCTTCTCGGCTTGTTGCTTCTCAAAGTTGCTCCGGTAGGGGCACAGCCAGGCGACAAGTTCACCGTTGTAACGGACACAAGTGAGGCGATCACTGCCGTTATTCCCGAAGGAATCAAGCCAGCGAAACTGAAAATAGGCGATGACGAGGTCGGGGATGCAAGACAATGGTCAGGAATTCCTATCACCGCATTGCCAGCAGCGATAACTGAGGCGACCGGAATCCAAGTCCGCTCCGTTGAACTAAAAGAACGGAAGGGGGTTACAGTTCGCCCAGCGGTTACCGAAGTGATATACGTCGGAGGCGAGATCTTTCTGCGATTGTTGCGGATGCTTGTCGTGCCGTTGATCATTGCGACTGTGCTCGTAGGAATCGCAAGCCTTGGCAACGTTAGACAACTCGGCCGACTGGGTGCTATGACTGCTACAATTTACATTGCAACGATGCTCGTTGCAGCAGGAGTTGGTGTCGCCTACGTCGATACGATCAAGCCAGGTATGCCGCTCCGCGAAGCGTGGTCGAGTGAAGCGACCGACATAGCGATTGCAGACCAGACTCCTTCCGAGCTGATCTTGCGAGTCATTCCGACCAATCCAGTCGAAGCGATCGTCAAACTCGACATCATTGGAATACTCTTCTTCACCATCCTGCTTGCGTTCGCAATTCTCAGCCTCGGAAAGCGCCGATCCGCTCCAGTCTTCAATTTCTTCGAAGCGCTCAACGACCTGATGTTTGTCTTAATCGGATGGGTCATGGCATTGGCGCCTTTCGGCGTCGGCTTGCTGATCGCGCACACGATTGGAACGCAAGACGTGGACTTCTTGAGCACGTTGCTAAAAGGGCTTGGGTTGTTCGCGCTCACTGTCACACTGGCATTAGTAACGCACTTCATTATTTTGCTGCTCATCGTAACGTTCATCGGAAAGTACAATCCTATTGAGTTCGTTAGAAAGCTTGGACCAGCAATGGCGGTAGCATTTGGAACGAACAGTTCGACGGCTACATTACCGGTCACGATGCGATGTGTGGAAGACATGGGTGTATCAAAGCGCATACGCAATTTCGTAGTGCCGGTTGGCGCAACCCTCAATATGGATGGCACCGCTCTCTTTGAAGCAGTGACGGTAATCTTCTTTGCGCAAGCGTTTGGATTCGATCTAAGCTTTAGTCAGCAGCTTTTGGTCGCTATTCTATCGGTCGTTGCGGCAATGGGTGCGGCGGGCATTCCAAGTGCCGGCTTAGTCACCATGGTAATCGTGCTAAGCGCAGTCGGATTGCCGGCAACCAAGATTGCGACGATCTTTGCCATTGATCGGCCCCTCGACATGATGCGAACGATCGTAAACATCACAGGCGACGCTATGACGAGTCGTGTGGTGCAGACCAAGTTTCCGGAGATTCGCCCTGAGGACGACGATGCCGCATCTGAGTACGAGGTTGTTGAGCCAGCATCGAGTCATGGGGATTAGATTGGGCTTATCAATCGCAAGCGCTGATCACTTAGGCGTAATCATGTAATTGATCGTCGTCATTCCGTTGTGGGACTGGGCTTGCACGATAACTTCATGCCCCGCTTTAGTCTTGCCCCGGATCTGACCAAGCATCTCCTCGTCTACAACGATTTTTTCGCCATCGAACATTCCCTTGTAAAAGGCGATCACTTCCTTTGCCATCTTGGGAGTCAGCGCAGTAAACTGGCGCATCTTGCCATCACTAGGACTCAGATCGATCGATTCAAAACCTGCTGGCACTTCGCAGTCTGGAAACAACTTGAATCCAACCTTTTCTTCGATTACACGATTGTCTGCCTTGCCAAGTGCATCAATCGTTTTGTCGATAGACCGTGTGCTGCTCGTAGATCGGGTCTCAGCGGTTGAAGAATCAGCTTTTTCGCCGCCGCATCCAATTACAACAACGGCAAGTACTGGAACAAGTGGCACTAATAGTCTCATTCGACCCACACCCTGTCGACGCCATCAAACTTCGGCGAGAAGGTCGAAACAACCACGCAGTCGTCTGAAAGCGGCTTGAATGAATGAACCGTTCGCTTTGGTAGAAAGACAATGTCTCCCGGCTTTACCGTTACTGTGTCCTCACCAATTTTCATTTCAGCCATACCGCTGACGATGAGCAGGGTCTCTTCGTGCCTTTCGTGAAAGTGCAAAGCGATAGGCGATTTAGGCGCAAGAATGCTCGTACTGCAGTGTTCGCCTGTTGAGAACGGCGCCGAGATAGTGGCCTCACCGGTGCGTTGAGCCTGGATAGTCTCAATTGCGTTGCCGACTTTGGGTGCCCCTATTGGTGTTTGCGCCGATACGAACCCCGTTGCCAAGAGAGCTGCGATAATCTGCTTCACGGCACGATTGTATCCTAGTTGCTAACGCCTCGCCCGGGATTCAATGGTATTCGACTCGAATTCTAACTCCGGGGCCTCGATTCCCAGCCAATCGCAAACTTCAAAGAGATGAACGATCTCCGCGTCCGGTCTCGGCTCCGTTCCAGGATCAACTTCCTCTCCTCGGTTGACCCAAATCGCCCACCATCCGGCATTCTTAGCCCCCTGGACATCATGTTCGAAAGCATTCCCTACAAACAGCATTTGGTGTGGCTCGTTCCCTGTGACGTTGCGGGCTGCATCAAAGATGTCTTTATGGGGCTTTCCAATTTTGAATTCGCCTTCAATAAAGATATGGTCGAAGTATTCGCTGATCCCTAAAGTGTTGATTTCCTGTCTTTGAATGTCCGCTGGACCATTTGTGATGAGGCCAAGGCCATATCGTCCTTTCAAGTGGCGCAGAAGCGGCAACGCTTCAGGAAACAAAACCAAGTACTTGTCGCGCAACCGGGCATACTCCTGAGATATTTTCACGGCAACTTCCTCGCTCGGAATGCCGAGTATCGCAAGCGTGCGTCTGATGTGTTCGGTTCGAGTTGGCTCCCCGCTTTCGAGATAGTGCCTGTACCACGCGTCTGTCTTAATCTCCTTTGAGAAGGTCGCAAATACCTCTCGCCAGGCTTCCAGAACTTTTCCAGTCTCGATCGGCAAATCGGCCTCATCGATGGCCTGCCGCAAGCCCTTACGGCTCGCATCCCAATACGCGCACAGCGTATCGTCGAGATCGAAGAAAACTGCCCGGATATCCTTCTTCATAGCAGTCCCATAGACTTTCTTACGTCTGCCATTGTTTCACCTGCAACCGCACGAGCACGGTCGGCCCCTTGCTCCAGGACGCGAAAGACCTGACCAGGATCCTTTACCAATTCGGCACGTCTCTCTCGCATGGGAGCCAAGTTCGTTATCACGGATTCAATGCATTCCCTCTTACAGGATACGCACCCTCTCGCTCCGGCACGACACTCTTTCTCTACATTATCGGCATTTTCTCTGTTGTAAACAGAGTGCAAGCTGAATACAGCGCAGCCTTCAGGGTGGCCGGGATCATCCTTTCGTATCTTCTTCGGGTCCGTATAGGCGGACATGATTTTCTTAGCAGTTTCGTCATCTGAGTCCGCGATATAGATTGCGTTGTCGTAACTCTTGCTCATTTTTCGTCCATCCAGTCCGATCATGACGGGAATATCGCTAAGCACATTCGCAATCTCAGGCAGCGTGTCTCCATACAAATAATTGAATCGTCTTGCAATTTCGCGTGTCAATTCTAAATGCGGCACTTGGTCTTTGCCAACGGGCACCCCGTAAGGTCTGTAAAGCAATATATCGGCCGCTTGCAATACTGGATAACCGAGTAACCCGTGGCTCGCCTCAGCACCGGCAGTAAGGCTGTCTCGTTTCTCTTTAAATGTAGGCACTCGCTCAAGCCAGCCAAGGGGAGTTACCATGCTGAAGAGCAAATACAATTCTGCATGCTCTTTAACTTGTGATTGGATGAAAATGACCGTCTTCTCTGGATCCAGGCCAGCCGCAAGATAGTCGACAGCAACTCCAAAAGAGTTCTCAGTTATCTCCTCGGGCCGTTCGATCATCGTCGTAAGGGCATGCCAATCGACAATGCAAGCGAACATATCGTACTCTTCTTGGAGCTTCACCCAATTTCTTAGTGCTCCTTCTAGGTTGCCGAGGTGTAGCTTTCCTTGCGTCGGCTGCATGCCGCTGAGCAGTCTCTTCCGTGACACGCTCCTATTATGGCTTCCAAGTTCACTGACTTGGATCAGCCCTCAATTCTCGCGGTAGAAGCTATTTCCTTGCTCGGCGAGAAATTCGAAAGGCGAGTAGCGCAGCTCCGAGGACACCCAAAGTCGTCGGCTCTGGGACAGATTCGGAATGTGTCCCAAAAGGTCCGCTCGGCGGCGGAACCCACGGTGTGATCGTGATCGATGTTGAATCCAATTGGCCGGTCACTGGCGTGTTGGGAACCGTGCCGTCAAACACAACCGTCTGAAATCCATTAAAGCTTGGCACAATCTCGACAATTGTCGAAAGCGTGTTCGCAAGCGCTGTGAAGCGAAAGGTCGTAACATGAAGTCCCGCTGGTGTTGCAGCCGCCGGATCGCCAGGGCGCGCCCAGGCAGTCCACATGGCGTCTCCATCCGACAGCGAGTTGTTTATCGAACCAGGAAAGAATCCGCTGCTCTGCCAATTGTAGCCATTTCCGGCGTTCGTGAAACTTATCGGATTGAGATAGTTGGGATCCCAGCGAATCACGACATCCATAGCGGATAAGAGTTGATTCGACGCGTTGTCGGAAACTGCAAATAGCTTGATCGAAACAATCGACCCTTTTGGGACGTGCTGGTAATCTGGACGGAAGTCCAAGTCGATCAGCGCGTGCCCCGCAATAGGGGTTGCGCAGATGAGAATCAGCATCCCTCTCGTTATTCGTTGCATTCCTCTCATTCCCTTGTTTGTATGCGTCATTATAGCTTGACTTCTCATGGTTTCACCTATTGGAAAGCCAGTCGACAATTTCCTGGTATTCCACCCAGCCATCGCGATTTAGATCGAACTCCCTTGCACGCCACGCGCCAGCTGCGATCATTTCTCGAACTGTCGCTGCCTTCTTTGGTCTTGGAGGAGCGAGCAGCCAGTTTCCAGGTGGCGCATCGCCAACGAAAAGAAATTGAGTCGATATGAACGTGTAGTCGGGCGTGTCGACAATTCCGTTGGCGCTGAAATCAGAATGCGGCCCGACTTGACCGATGAATGTGTTCGCACCGACGTTCTGACCTATCTGCGATGCGAAAACGCCAAAGTCAAGGACATCGATCACGTTGTCGTCGTTGGCGTCGCCGCCAAGCAATGAGGCAGATCCAGAGTATTGGTTATTCCCAAGATACGTGAGAGTGTTCGTTCTCCAAAGTGTGTGAAGTGGGTCCTTAACCGAAATCACGCTCAACGACCCGCCAACTCCACATGGCAGCATTGTGACGATCGCTGTGCCGTTCGCAGGCAGTGGGTTGCTTATTCCGATGCCGTCAGGATCCGTAAAGTCGACAAGGATGTCGACAACAATTGGAGGATTGCTGCCGCCATTGCTGCCGAGCGTAATCTGCACCCATCGGGTTACGGTCGTGTTGATAGGCAGTTGGACATTGGCAAGCGTAACATCGACGACAGCTTGCGCAGTGTTCACCTCAAAGCTTCCGATCACCTGGCCTACGTTTCCGGAATCGTCTTCTGCCGAGACGAGGACTGCGACGGGACCGCAAGGGGTATTGGAGTCAAGGACAATGTGAGCCCTAAACTCGTTTCCATCTCCAGCATGCATCGACATCTGGATGTCTTCACCGTTGTTGATTCCGATGGGCGAAAAGTCGACATGAATCACCGGGTACTTCGCAAGTCCGGAGCCGGTCGACGGATCGGTCACCACAACAGAAAAGTCCAAATTGCCCTGGACCGCTGTGCCACCAGGTATTAGGTTCGGTCCGCCTTGTGACGCACTCAGCGAACTCAACACTGGCGGCGTGGAATCGACTACGACCACATTTGAATGCAATCTGTTTGGAATCACGGGCTGGCCGAGGGTGTCTGAGAATCGAGTTGGGATTCCTTGTCCATTTGCAGGATCTATGGAAATCCAAGATGCGCCTTGGGATGCCGCAGAGAAGAGCAGGCCGGTCAGCGTTGCGTTAGAAGAAACACCAGGTCCAAATAAATCCACCCCCGATGCAATAGATAGCATCGCCGTAATGGGATTGATGATCCAGTTGGTGAAAGGAAGCGTCGTGTACCCACCGGCTGAAAAGATTTGGACGACTGGCGCAACATTCGTCAGGAACGCCTGGAAGCCGAAGACGCTCTGAGCGAGATTAGCCATGCCAATGCGATACAGAATGTTGTCGCCGACTTGGCGGTAAGGCTGATCTGAAAACGCATAGAGTGCATTGGCAGGTGCATCCACGACGAAGTTGCTCATATGAGCGGTCGCCCTGCCACGAATTGGAGTTCCTTCGAAACCGGTGCGGAATCCATGAGGATTCGAGGTCGTTAGGCCGCTTGCAATCGGACCGAGCGTAAACGAAGTTCCTATTGCCGCTCCATTCATTCGCGTGATCGTCGCTTCCATGTTGCCTGTCACGCCAATCGAGACTGCAACTTGAAACTTGGTTGCGAACGTCCCATCTGTCATCCAGGCAAGCTTTGAAGGTGAACTGTCCCAAAGCGAAAATTCGTACGTACCGGAATCGTATGAGACACGAACACTTGCATTGCCCGCACCACTTGGCGATTCAAAAACGTAGACAGCAAACTCTGATTCGCCTTCAATGCCTTCTGACCATGTTCCACCCAATTGGATCTCAAAAGAAAAATTGTTGCCTAATAGGTTTGTCAAAAACGCAGAAGGCGGTTTTAACGCATCGGAGAAGGGTGTATACGTAGCCTCAAGCACATCGGGAAGAGTAGTGAAGAGCGAGTGTTCGAAGACTCGCTGTCCCGCCCCAAATGGCGACCATTCTGCCGTAGTCGCAAAGGCGGCACCAGCACTCGGCTCAAGATAGCCCCCGCCCAGATCGACGGGAACAGTTTCGTCCGGAGACGGATCGACTAAGCCTGCAGTGAATGAAGTGTAAACAACTTGCTGCCCCGAAGTGCCAACTCCCGCTAAGTACACATCCCCGATGTAAGGGTCGGCCACCGTGTTAGTGACTTGGAGCGATGAAAGTACTTGAACCCCATTGAAATAGACATCGATTCGAAAAACAATTCCCAAGTCGACTCGAACTATCTTAACGGACTTTAAGCCCGCAGATCGCAACGCAAAAGGAAAGCTTGCTTGCTGTCCTGTCTTGTAGTTCTGCCATGCTACTGCGTAGAAAGGGCCGCTTGCGCCGCAACTGATTGCAAAGCCGTCGCCAGGTATAGGAGATGAATGCTCCGTGAAAACCATCGGACTGGCAGTGAGACTGTCGATGAAGGTGGTTTCGATAAAGGGTGCCGCTCCTGATCGAAAGCTTCCAACCCCCGACGCAGGAAACAGGGGCGTAAGCTTTTCCGACCAAGCGATACCAAGGTTTGTCTCGTTGATTGGCACAACCAATTGGTTGCTGCCATTGACGAAGCTCGGCGATGTGGCAAGTATGTTTTGCCAGTCGACCCCTTCCCAATTGGTGACAGCGGATTCCGCGCGACCTGCTATCAAGCTAATCGCAACAAGAGCTACACCGACCCGAAAGCAATGCATCGATCTCTCCTTTCACAAACACTCTTGAAGTGTGCGGGCGGTATAAAACCGCCCGCACAATGATTGATCAGCGTCCGCCGAACAGAACTCGTTGCAGTTCGTCGTACGTGATCCAGCCGTCTCCGTTGAGGTCGTACTTCTCCGCATGAGGAACTCCTGCGCGGATCATTTCCTTAACGGTCGCAGCCTTCTTTGGTTGTCCGGGCATATTGAGGTAGTTGCCCGGAGGTGAGTCGCCGACCAACAAGAAGTTGATCTGAATGTACGTGTAGTCCGCAGTACCCACGACACCGTCACCACTGAAGTCGAGGTGCGGACCGAGTTGACCGATGAACGTGTTGGCTCCAGGAGACGTCCCAAAGTTTGCAACCAACAATCCAAAGTCGAGAATGTCGACCAGGTTATCGTTGTTTGCGTCGCCGCCTTTCAGTAGCATGGGCAGTCCTGTGTACTGATTGTTGCCGCCATTTGTTAGAGCAACAGTCTTTCGCACCGTATGCAACGGGTCCTTTGCACTGATCAGCGTCAGGCCCGGATCGCATGGGATTCCGTCCAGAGCATCCAGAACGACAGTTGCGTTGCCTGCGGTGAACGAAACGACGCGGTCAATAGTGATTGGCGGATTGCTTCCTCCAGAGCCGCCGACAACAAACTGCACCCAGCGATTGACGTTAGCACTGATGCCTTCGAGAGTCACGTCGACTGTTACAGTCGATATGTTCACGTTGATCGGAGTGACTAATGTTGTCGAGTTGCCAGCATCGTCTTCTGCAATCACGATGATCTCAGCAGCGCCGCATGGCGTCGTTGGCGTGAACAGGTGTTCACCCTTGAAACGATTCGCCGTCCAGGAGTAGACGTCGAGTTCTACGTCTTCAGGACCAGTCCCACTGTTGCCCGTCGGTGCAAAGTTGAGGATGATTCTCGGTCGACTGGAGAGACCCGAAGGGAATGATCCGAGATCAGCAGCATCGACTTCGATGACTGCATTTCCGAGAATCGCAGGGTTGACGAGAATGTTGTTGGCCCCTTGCATCGCGCTGATCAAGGTCACTGTGGGATCGGTTCCATCCACAACGACGATGTTCGAGTCCAGCCTGAGCGGGATCACAGGGCTGCCGCCCTCATCGCTGAAACGAGTAGGAATACCTCCACCATTGGTAGCGGAAATGCCCAGCATCGTCAGTCCTTCGGGGCCTTGAGTATAGGGGACACCGGCGAGGAACCAATGGGATGTCACTCCGGACCCCGGCAACGGAACGCCCGATGCCAAGCTCGCAGGCGTCAAGATTCCTCGTGGATCTCCAAGGTGATTGCTGAATGGAGTCGTCGTATAGTACGGCGAGATTCCGCCGAGATTGACGAGTGTCTGAGCGCCGAGCGGATTCAAAAAGGCTTGGAATCCAACAACCGGCTGCAGCAGGTTTGCCATTCCTATTGTATGCGTTACGTTGCTGCCTGGCATCGCGTAAGGCCAGTAGGAGTAGGCGTAGAGCACATTCGATAGCGCGTTTGTCGTGAATGTGGTCAGCGAAGCGTTTGCCCGCGCGTTCAGGACGTTGTCAGATGTGAACCCTGCACTGAATGCAACGTTCGCAGAGATAGTCCCAATCGTCGGCGTGAACACGCCGAGTCCGGTCGTAACAAATGCATCGGGGCCATTGAGTGGTGTTACGGATCCAGTTATGCGCCCGGCGTTGTCGATTGCAAGGTCGATTCTCACTTGCGTTGTGCCAACTGGCATGTCATATAGAGTTCCGCCAAGTTCCATGGTGAACGGCGGGCCGACCAACCTTGCACCAAGCGAAACGTTGTAAGAATCCCCATCCCAGAAGATCCGAGCACCGAGAGATAGAACTGAATCGAGTGCCGCAATGCCGAATCCCTCGTCGAATGCTGCCCAAGTTCCTGACATAGTGACCGTGCCTTGAAATCCGAGTCCTCCGCTAGGAACGATGAATGTGGACGGTGGCTTCGTGGCATCGCTGAAAGGAGTGTAGGTTCCTTCGACTGCATTTGGATCCCAAGCATTGGGAGAGCCATTTCTGCTTCGCTCGACAACCTGGCCGTATAGTGGATCGGCGGCAGTCATTGCGAACGCAAGCCCCGGAAACGTTTCCGCACTCGCCGAGAAGTACCGTCCAATCAGATCAACAGGAACACTCGCGTCGGTCATGTAAGGCATGACTGCGACATCATCCCAGTACGCATCGTACTCATCAGCGACCCAAGTTGGATTAACGAGTGGATTCTCGAAGCTGAACGCTTGAAGGATCATTTCGTCAAATGCGACTGAGCCACCTGTCGAGTTGTCGACGAATACAAGTGTGCCATCGACATAGAACTCGAATGCTCCTGGAACGACTCTTATCTCAAGGTCGTACCACTTACCGAACGTTATCGTAGTAGCTCCTGAGTTGGGAAGATCATTCCACGCAGCTCCGTCCCAAACGCGAATCCTTGTTACAAGGTTTGCGGGATTGGGATCGTAAGGCGAGGCAGGATCGTTGGTTACTATCCCAAAGATCGGATAAGCCGAAATCACATTCGACGAATTGACCGCAACTCCCCAGATGTCGCTTCGTCTCCGTTCAGCTGCCCAATCAGAACCCAAGTACAGCTTGCCTTTGATTCCGCTGTAGAGACCAACACCGAGATCGAGTTTTCGGCCGTGGGTGTTATAAAACTCGCTCTGGAAACCTGGCGGTCTGTTTGGCCAACGTCCAGAGTCGCGTATCCCAATTCGCAAGCGGTTGTCGCCATTGAAGAATACGCTGTCAAAGTGAGCCGGCAAGTACCGATCCCAACCCCAAATCACATTCGTTTCTGTGTTTTGACCTGGACCGAGTAACGGATTCGTATCGAACTTTTCCCAGAAGTAGTTGTTGTAGGCAAGCGATGTGCTCGCTATCATGCCGATAGCGGCGACCACCGCTCCTTTCATGTATTTGTGCATAGCAATGCCCTCGAATATCTCCGCTTATTGCGGTGTCAGTTGACCGGGACCGCATCCCTACGATCCCGGTCAAAGTGTCGTTAGCGGCCCATCCTTTTGGCCAGCCAATCTGCGATCTCTTCGTAGGTGACCCAACCGTCTCCGTTCAGGTCCATCTCCATTGCGAACTCAATCTTCGCGTTGACCATTTCCTTGACAGTCGCCCTTCTTAGTGGACGCTTTCTGTCTTGCAAGAAACCGCCGGGCAATGGATCGCCGACTTTCAAGAAGTTGATCTGAATGAACGTGTAGTCCGCTGTTCCCACCAAGCCCAACGCATCACCTGAGAAGTCTGGGTGTGCGGGCAGCGTTCCGAGCGGCGTGTTGGGTCCGAGTGTCATTCCGAACATCGAAGCGAACTTGCCGAAGTCCAGAATATCGATGACATCATCGGGCATTCCGCCAGGTCCCCAGCAATCTCCTCCAATGAGCGCATCGGACCCGATGAATGACGCGATGTATTGCCCATTGCCAGCGTGGGTCAGTGCAATCGACCTTGTAATCGTATGCAACGGATCCTTCGCAGCAATGTTCGGTCCAAGACCTGGCCCGCAAGGAAGGTTACTGTCGTCCAAGGCGTTGATCGAAACCACACCAGTGCCATCGACAAAGTTCACGTTCTTGCCAACGAATGTGCCGAGCCCGGCATTTCCGATCCAGAAGTGAACGCCGCGTGTGAACGATGTTCCAATGAAGAACCCATCCAGTTGAACAGTTATGTCGATTTGGGTCGTGTTGATGTTCAGCGTTCCAACAATTGGAGTTGCCGCATTGTTGGCATCGTCGCTCACGTTGATCGTGAATGTAGCGGTGCCACAAGGAGTCGTCGGTAGCACTTCAACTTCAATGCAGAAGGTGTTTCCTTCGAGTGCGGACATCCTCGCACCGACCACATCTTCTGGCCCAGGCCCTGCTGGAGCGAAGTCGATATCGATTGTCGGGTGCCCTTCGAGTCCGCTTCCGCCTGCAACATCTGTCGCATCAATCGTGATCTTGACGGGACCCTGAATCGTCGGATTCGCTCCATTGAGCACGTTTCCATGCGATTGTGTTGCAGTCGCACCGGACAACACGGGCGCAACCGAATCCACGACAACGAAGTTCGAATGATATCGCGTCGGAACGATCGCTCCACCGCCTTCGGCAGATATTCGCGTCGGCACGAGCGGATTGCCATTGTCTGCAGCAATCATAAGCCGTGCGACTCCATCTGCTAATGGCGCATCGAACCAGAATCGAGCATCGGTTCCCTGAAAGTGAACTCCGCTCCAAGAGAAGAAGTCAACGCTGCCGTCTGCTTGTAGCCCAACCGGAAGAATGTGAAGCTCCATCGGCGCACCGGCATAAGTCCTGGCATCGAGCGCTCCTTGGATTCCCGGAGTCGGATTGGTCAAAAATGCCTGGTATCCAGCAATGTGTCCCGGCACGTTGGCAATTCCTAACCGATACGAAATGGACTCTGTACTCTTCACATAAGCGTCATCCGCAAACAGGTACATCGCGTTCGGCGCAGCGCTTGTCGCAAAGCAACTCACATCCATCCTTGCAGTTTGCTTGGTTGGCGACCCGCTTCCAAGGCTTTGCACGATAAAGAACGCAGGGTCGTCGATGACTGAGTTGACAGTTCCGAGCGAGTAAGTCGGGTTAGTTGAGTAGGGCTCAACAGGAAGGGTGTCGAACGCAGTTACAGAAGCGCTCGTCGCTCCAGTCCCATCGACATGGACAACGACCCGGAATCTCGAAGAATTGGTCGTGTCAACCTGCAACGGGCCTGAATCGCCTCCATCCCATCTTCTCAATTGGAACGCATAAGCTCCGGAATCTCGAAGGATGCGAACGTACGCACCGCCCGTGGTCGCCAGATAATCTTCAGTCGCGCCAATGCGCCACTCGCCATCGTTTTCTGGAAGACTTCCGCTGAGTTCCACAATGAACTCGAAACTCTGCCCCAATAGTGAAGCGGAGAACATAGATGGTGGTTTCGTTGCATCGGAGAACGGAGTGAACGTTCCATCCACAGCGGCAATCGTTCCACTCGACTCATTGACTTGATTGCCGCCAACCGGCATCGTCATTGCTTCCGCGAGATCGCCGTTTGGCATGATGTATCCGCCATTGAGGTCGACAGGCATTCCGAACTGATTCACACATGCGACTAACCAACCCGATGCATCGATGTTGCCGCCTGCCCACTCGCCCGTTCCATTCGGCACATACCCTTCAGGACCCGACTTGTGAGAGAACCAGTTGAAGCGCGTATCCGCCATTACCGAGGTGCCGGAGTAAAGTGCCCCAAAGTTGCCTGTAAAGTTGTTGTAGTTCGCGGTCAGCACGGCACCCGGATTGCCAAAGTCCATCACGATCACGCCATACGTATTCCCGACGAATCGGTTGTGATGGATGTGAACCGTTGTATTCTCTGGTCCTGGTTCAGGAAAGAACCTCGTTGCGAGAATCGCACTGCTAATCGAACTATCAGAAGATGCAATTCCGCGACAGTTGAATATGCTGTTGTGCGAAATCTCCGCAGTCGCGTCTCCCTCAACTTCGATCGCGTAATCGAGGTGATCGCCGTTCCCTTTTCCATAGAACGTGTTGCCGCTGATTACCGACTCGGTGCTTGCTGGGCCGTAGAGATGCATTCCAATTCGCCCGAAATTGACGAACACGTTGTCGTTAATGAAAGCGTTGTTGTCAACAACTTGCACACCCATGCCCATGTACGGCGAACCAGTTGCCTGCGCCGTAATGTTCTTGATTACGCATCGCTGAACGACGGTGCGAGCTGTGCTGCGCAATCCGCGATGAATGACAAACCCAGCTCCGTCGAGCGTAAGGTCCTTCATCGTGAAATTGGCGCCTCCATCTACCCAGATCCATGACTGGGTGACTTCGTTCGTACCGACCGTGTTGCCAACTGCGACAATCGAAGTCGTCGAAGCGCCCGAACCGATGATGGTTAGATTCTTAGTGACGTGCACTTGATAGGTTGCCGGATGCGACCCGGGCGCAACGATGATGGTGTTGCTGGGATCTGCATTCGCATTCGCCGCAGCGACCGCATCCTTCAAGTCTGAATGGTCTCCCGGCACATTGATGATGGCAGCATGCGCCGTCGACAGTGCTGTCAGTGCGAAGGCATAAACAAACACCCTCGCGATCTCTCTCTTTGTCCTCACTCTTTTGCTCCTTTTCCGCAGGGACTCGCCCCGTGGCATTCCTTGCTAATTGCCCCGAGCCAATTGCAATGTTAGATTGGAAGGGATTTCTCCCCGTCCAACTCCTCAAAGCGGTGACCTAGCAATTGCGCCATAGCGTCCGCTACAACTGCAAAATTCGCCGCTAACTCTGCGATTCCTTCCAGCAATTTTGCTGGAATTTTTTTGCTTTTTGTGCAGCCGTTTCTGTGAAGTTCAAATGCAAATGAGCCCCCGATTCATGCGATCGTTTGACAGACCCCAGATGAGACCAGCTCAGCCGAACTCAGTTCCTGGCACGAGAACTGCACCATAATTGGGAAGCAAGTCCCGTGCTCTCGCCTGACTGGATCCTGTTTCTGTTCGCCGCGCTGCTTTCGCTCGGCTGGTCACTTGTCAATGGAATGCATCGGCGAAGTTTGTCGAGAAAGCAGGAAATCTTGAGTGCAGTCGAGAGGTTCCCACCAAAAACTGGGAGAAAACTCGTCCGCCTGATGGCGCCAACTCGGCTAAAGGACCGCATCAACCACGCCACAGTGATCGCAGGCTGCTGCACGATCATCTGCACCCCCATCTTCGTCGTCGTGATGATTCTCGGCATTCTCCCGTGGTGGCAGCCGCCCTTACTCGTTATCGCAGGCACCCTCGCTGGTGCCTACGTCGGCGAGCTTGTGTTCAATTCTTGGGGATGCGGACTCGATTTGCCAGAGCAATCCATTGATCGACAGTCAGATGATGAGCCCGAAGGTCGGACCGCATCCCAACAGCCGTAAGCGCGCCGATCACGCTCCCCCGGTCGAACCCTGCTTCAACCAAATTGTTGACCAGCGTCTTTCGCGGCTGCTTGAATCCGGAACGAACAAGCTCCATGTCGACATTGGCTCGCCTCTGCCGGTCCAATCGAAGGACCACTGATTGGACTTTCGGCGCCGGAAGAAAAGCGCCCGGTGGCACGACACACACTTGACGAATCTGGAAAGTTGCTTGCACCTCCACGCTGATCGCGCCGCGCCTTCGATCACCGGCTTTCGCCATCAGCCGCTCACCGACTTCCCGTTGCATCATCAAGACCGCCCAATCGAACTGATCGGCCGCCTCCAGCAGCCTGGACACGACGGCCGTCGAGATGTAATAGGGAAGATTGGACAAAACAACGCGCGGAGACGGAAGCTCGCCAAGCAATGCCCCGACATCCGCAGCCAGGACGTCCTCCCGAACAAATCGAGCCTCCGGTGCAGATTCCCCAAGCGCACCCTCCACTCTCGGATCGATGTCGAGCGCAATCGTTTCGGCAACGGCCACAGCCCGCTGCGTAAGAACCCCAGGCCCAGGGCCGATTTCCAAGATTCCTCGCGCCCCGGCCAACTCTCGGGCGATCGCATCCACCGCCTTGGAGGAGAAGAGCCAATGCTGGCCCAGCCCCTTTTTGGTGGCGAGGCCATGACGGGTGATAAATCGCTTGAGGGTTCCGGGGTCGGTGAGGTCCGGGTTACTCAAGAATGTGGATCTTGACCGTTCGCCGCCCCCACTTGCGCATTTCATCCAAATCGATGATGCAGACGTCGATCTTGTTGCCCTTAATCGCGCTGCCCGTGTCCGCAGCGATCGCAAACCCGTAGCCTTCGACGTAAACTTTCGTGCCGAGCGGAATCACCTTCGGGTCCACCGCGATAATCCCATGCCGAGCGCGCATGCCGGATCGCGTGTTCCAGTCCAAACCCGGCTCCAAAGGCGAATAGGCAGTCGCGACGACTTCCATCGTTTTCGCCCGAGTAAACGAACCGCGGCTTTGCTCGTTGGCCGGCCGCGCCATCAGAATGACTTCATTGACAGGAGGATGCACTTCTCGCTCGTGGATCACCTTGCGGCCGGTCTCCTTGCCGTTGACATAGGTGACCTCGATGACCTGCTGAACCTTCCCAGGAACTCCCTTTTGACCGACCTTATGCCGACCTGCTGTGACCGTGCGGTCGAAGCGGTACTCCGTCTTGAATGGAACTTCCTTGATCGTCGATACGGTCTTGACGACCTTTCCAGCCTGGGCCGTGGCCTTCTGGCCGGAGGCTTTCTGCTCAGGTGCTGCGGTTGTGGTTGCGCCTGCGAGAATGAGTCCGAGCAGGCACGCGGCTATCGAAATGGAACGCATTGGGTCCCCTCCTTTGCGGCTGGCCCATCATACCACCCAATGGGGCGCTGTCAAGCCAAACCGTAGACGAAACTCGACGATTTTGTGAATAAGCGGTGGAAAACTGGGACTATTCCTTGTCCTTGAAACCGGGGAGCCTGCGGCCCTTGTAATAGCCATCCGGAGTCGCGCAATGCGGCTTGATGAAAGGCTCGCCGCCGACCATCTTGTTCGGCGTTACCTCCGGCATCTCGGTCTTCCAGGTCGTCCGCCGCTTCGCGCTGCGGGCGTGCGAGTGCTTGCGTTTTGGATTCGGCATTTACTTCTTCTCCCGATGCAGCGTGTGCTTGCGGAGGAACGGGTTGTACTTCATCAGCTCCACGCGATCCTTCGTCTTCTGCTTGTTCTTGGTCGTCGTGTAAATGCTCCGTGGGTCTTCCGTACAAACCAATCGGATGATTTCGCGATGCTCTGCCTTCTTAGCCATCCCTACTTACCCTCCTGCTTGCCATATTTGCGAAGAAACTTTTCGACGCGGCCCGCCGAGTCCACCAGCTTTTGCTGCCCCGTAAAGAACGGATGGCAGTTCGAGCAGATATCGACGGTCAGCTTCGGCACATTCGACAGAATGGTCGTGACAGGGCGATCCGGGGTGCAAGCACACCAGACTTCACAGGCTACGTAGTTCGGATGGGTTTCCGCTTTCATAAGTTGGCTCCCGAGGGAATCGCGGTCGCTCATTATGCCCCCTACTGCCCCGCGCCGTCAAGGGCGAATCGTCCGGCGGCGCTTTTCATCGACGGTTCGCCCCAATGGCCCCGCCCCAAGTTCAAATTCGGCCGCGCTGGGGTCGGCTGAGGCCAAAAATAGGCCGAATGGACGGTTCCGATAGCCGTAGGGACGCTCCATTAGGCT
>JAHCHL010000018.1 GCA_026129745.1 Fimbriimonadales bacterium
GTAAAATTGCTGGTGAGCGTGTCATATACCCAGATTTGGCGATTGCCTCCGCCTACAGAGAAGCAAAACGCAATTCTTCTCCCGTCGTAGCTCCATGATGGGTCTGTTTCGTCTCCATTGTCGCTTGTTCGCTGAATCAGGTTTGTGCCGTCTGCGTTCATAGTGAACAGCTCAAGATTGCCCGTACCTCCTCGATTCGACACAAAGGCAATTCGATCTCCCGTTGGGCTGAAAGCAGGATCCAAGTCTTCGAACGAGCCAAATGTCAACTGCTGGACTCCAGTACCGCCGATGGTCATGATATATATGTGACTAATGCCGGTCCTGTTTGAAGCAAACACGACCTTCGTCGGTGTGACAAATGTGTTACAGCTTCCAAGCAGGAATGCGAACGTGAAAAGAAGTCCAACAATTATCCAGCGCTTCACTTGAATCTCTCCTTCTTTGTGCGGAACTGTTTGCTCTGGCAATTCGGACGCCCAAAGCTCCTCTCCGGTTCGGAGAATTGCATTGAAAAGCAAACGAAAATGCCCTGCCAATCCTGGCAGGGCATCGCAAAATTTCTGCTATCAGGCCCCTGTAGCGACTCGATTTGCTGCTTTCATTAACCGGCTCTTTCGCCTGGCTGCTTGATTTCGATGGATGATTCCTCGTTCGGCCGCCTTGTCCAATGCCTTAGCCGCGGACTTTACGGCCTCTACATCCCCTGTCCCTTTTGCCTTCTTGACGAAGGTCTTCAGGGCGCTTTTCGCGCTTTGATTTCGGAGCCTGAGTCTCTCGTTACGAGCGAGCGCGCTTCGCCACTTGCTTCGGCGAAGGTCCTTTTTCGGAATTTTCTTTTGCGACATTGCTTTTTTGCTTTCTGCGGCCACCTTTCGGTTGGGCCCAAGATTGTGACAGGTTTAGGTCATCGAATTCAATATTGCTTACTTCTTAACAAATTTTCGCTTGGCCTTGTCGAAGCCCTGGTCGACCTTCTTGGCATCGAAGTGCCAAACGGGCGATCCACTTCTCTGGAAGAAGCAGTGGTATCCGGTGAGAATTGAAGCCACCATTCGCCTTGACATCCGTCTGACCACGTTGGCCTCGGCAAGAATGGTCAGGTAGTCTGCTCCCTTGGAATAGTGACCTAGCACTTCCATAAGAATCTCGTAATTCGATAGCTCAGATGACCTCGCAGCAAGGTCACGCAACTCTTCCATTCGCTCGGAAGAAATGAACAGCAAGGGATCTGTTTCGTCAAGCCATGAAAACTCGAACACGTTTGGTCGTTGCGTCTTCGTCAGTGTGAACACTGCGCCACTTTCGACTGGCTGCTCAAACCACCAATCGATTAAGTTAAACATGAGTCGTGCTTCGTGGTTCACCCACACACTTAGTTCCCGACCCTGCGGATCGACAAACAGCACTTCCTGAATTTGAGGCTCTTCACTCAACCATCCTGTAGGAAACTGGCAAAGCGGGAAAGTTCCAATCTCGCGGTGAAGGGAT
This sequence comes from Fimbriimonadales bacterium, assembly GCA_026129745.1. GTDB lineage: Bacteria > Armatimonadota > Fimbriimonadia > Fimbriimonadales > ATM1 > JAHCHL01. Next base: position 1,492 of record JAHCHL010000018.1, read on the forward strand.
TTCAACACTAACTTCGTTTGCTCTGGCAACTTCTTCGGCTTCGGCAACAGTTCTTCGTCAAGGACATCCATCGCCAACGGGTTACCCATTTCTTTGCGGACGGCGCTGCTGAAACCGTCATCAGTTAACTCGACATCGATTGGCTCGCCGTCGTCGTCTGTAAATTCACTAACCGGAAAATTAAAGAACTCGGGCACGGTGTAAATGAACTCCGGCGCAGAATCCGGTCTCCTAAACCTATCGCCTCCAACAAACCATAGCCTTCCATCTGAATGTAAAGCATTCATTGCGTTTGCTAGGTCTTCGGCATAAGTCCTGTCGGCCGGAGTAATCTCGTATTTCTCTTCCAGCATCCTCGAAACGCTGAATGTCGTATCCGACCGAAGAATTCGCTCAACCATAAGGTCAACGTCTTCAGCAGAAAACTCAAGCGGAGCGGCTTCTTCCGTCTCAATTACTGGAACTGCCTTTTCAGCTTCTTTCAGTGCTTCTTTGAGCCACTTCTGGGCCTCTGTCTCTGCATATATGTATCCATTTGCTGCAAAGACAAAACCTGGCTGATTCACAACTGCATCAAACAATGCGACCGGATCGTAAAGCCTTGGTGCGTACGGGTCTGAGCTGTTCAATTGCTTCCAGGCGCAGTATCCAAGCCACTTGAAACAAAACGGCACACTTGCAAGTGCCGACTTAGCCGCCTTCTGAAGGTCCGAAAAGTCGATGTTTCCAAAAGCTGCTTTTGCCTGCTGCGCATCCGCTTCGCTCAATCCATTCATGTAGAGTGCGACTTCTTCTGGCTCGTCGGTCGCCATGAAAAGCCACGCATTCAATCCGCAAAGCCCAGACTCCGTCACGAAAGTGTTTCTGTCGGCTGCTAGCATCTGCGGCAGTCGCTCGGCCAGCCTAACAGACTCCACTCTTTTTGCAGTCGCGATTTCTATTGCCAGCTCATCAGCCGCCATAGGCCCGCCAAAGTTTTCAAGGGTACGCCTGACCAATTCCATTAGGGGACCATTCGCAGCAGAGACCCGTGAAGCTGGCTGCCATCGACGGTCATGATAAACAAACCTGTCCGGATTCGATGCCAGCAGACGGCGCAGGTCCGTCAGGCTGACACCTTTGGACGACACCTGCTGGGCCAAGTCACCTAATCGAAGCGTCGAAGAAACGCGAGCAAAGCCAGATAGGACGATTTGGTCGGCGTATGCGCGCGCGACCTCATTTCGGTCGGATTTTTTGGAAGCGGTAGCCAAAGCTTGGATGGACCTCAGTCAAATTGCGACCGGATCGATCCGGCGCAAGGGCGAAATTATGGCACAAACCCTATTCAAACCGCATGGCGTCGACCGGATCCTTAGCTGCTGCCCGCATGGCCGGAATCATCCCGAAAATGCAGCCTACTCCGATGCTGAGGCCGAAACCGAGGGCTATGACAGGGAGCGTTAGCGACGCGCGAATTGGGGTGCTCGCTTCAATGATCAAGATCGAAAGCCAAGTAGCTATCAATCCCAATGCTCCTCCGGCCGTCGTCAAGGCAACGGATTCGAGGAGGAATTGGCTAAAGATGTCGCTTCTCCTTGCTCCAACCGTCTTCCGAATCCCAATCTCCCTACGCCGCTCGTTGACGTTCATTAGCATTACCGTCATGATTCCGACACCTCCCACAAAGAGAGCGATGGCACTGATCCCAACGACGAGGTAGGTGAGAATGTTTAGGACCTTGTAGATCGCCTCGAGGAGATCATCCTGAGTCAGAACACTAAAGGTCCGCTCGCCACCTTGACTCTCAAGAACGGCCGCTTCGATCGAGGACTTAACTTCCCCGGGCTTCAGGTTGGGGTCGGTCTGAGCGAAGATCCTATCGATCTGCTTCTTTCCTCCAGCCAACGAGTCAGCTGCCGACTGAAATGGCACGTAAAGGATTCTGGCAAATGGGTTGCCTCCAAGCACTCCCGCTGACCCCGACTCGCGCGTCACTCCAACGATTACAAACTCAACGCCATTGATTTTGACCACTTCTCCAACGGCCGACTGCTCCCCGAACAGGCTCTCCTTTGCCATCTCCCCGATGACAGCTTCCCTTGCTACTGGACTTGTGAACCCGCCCCCCTCTGAGAATTCATGCTTTCGAATATCAAACCATGACAAGTCAACGGCTAATGTGAACGCTTGTCCCGGAGGTGAATCCCCTGTAGTAACGGTCCCGCCCACAAAGGTCCACTTCGCAGTGTTCAGCACTCCCTTTGCTCGGCTTACGGACTGCTCATCCCGTTCCGTAAATGGGCTAAGCCCAATGTTTCCGCTATTTCCGAACGGTGACGAAGTATCGATCACGCCGGGAACGACGATGACGATGTTTCCGCCGAGGCTGTCCACCTGAGTCCTAACGTCTTCCCGAACGCCTTGCGCAATCGATATGAGGAGCATGACAGCAAGGGTCCCTACCATGATGCCAACGGCACTCAGCGCTGATCGCGTGAGGTTCTCTTTGATTGACCTGACTGCTATGGAAATGATAAATCGCATGGAAGGAGGCTGGTATTCTACGATACGCCAGCGTCTCCAGACCCACCAGCATCTTTACGGGTTTTTAGACAGAAAGTCATCCCGTCCCTAATGAAATGTGGAACAAGTCCGATACCCAATGGTGGATCGAGTTCACCTTCCTTGGGGCTTGCGGCCTTTGCTCTCCTTTCACCGCAGGCCCCCTTTTTGTTATTTCGCCTGCTTCATTCGAAGAAACCGTTCAGCTTCCTGAGGACTTAAAATTCTGACGATCGGCTTTGCTTCATGGATGAAGACCTCAAAGTCTCCTTCCCCTAACAGCCCTTCGCTAACGAACTCCTCGAAAACAGCCCGCAATATCGTTCCCTCGGTTGGAGCATAAGGGTATGCATCGAGCCAAAGTCCGGGTCCCTTCTTTGTTTCATAAGCGACGGCAGCCACATACGTTTCGCCTGCCAGCTGGGCAAGGTGTTCCAGTGACGATTCAGTAACCCAAGTTCCTCTCATTGTTTCAAAGCCTTGACTTTTTAGCTCCTTGATACCATCTGACTCTGATCCAACATGGAGCGCAACAATTTGCACTCCATTGTTCGGGTTCACGTACGTGAACTGTGTCGAATCCCCCATCCGCCTGTGCATGATGCAACAGTCATCGTCACGACCAAATCTCCTTACAGCTTCGGCGAATTCTGCGAAGTCAACTACAAGCGTCATCGGATCCCCTCACCTCTCCGAACGAACGGAACACCCTCTTTCAACCATTCATCCGGCCTCGCTCCTTTCAAGTACACGTCGAAGAAGTGCCTAACTCGTTTCGCATAATCGATTTGATTTGGCCTTCGAGCCAATCCGTGGTTCTCACCAGGATAAACGAGCATGATAACTTCCTTTGCAAGCCTTCTCATCGTTATGTACATCTCAACGCCCTGATTCCAATCGACTGCGCCATCATTGTCGCCAAATGCAATCAACAGGGGCACATCGATGTTCTGCGCCTGAAAGATCGGCGAGTTTGCCATGTATCTTTCCAAGTCTTCCCAATAGGGTCCGATAAGTCTTCCCTGCCCCGTCTCCAATAACTCCTGATCAGGTGTGCCGCTGTTCCAGTAAATCGAACCATACATCGAAATTAGATTTGTCAAAGGTGCGCCTGCAACACCAGCAGCAAAGTACTTGCTTGCACCAACAAGGAATGCGGTTTGATACCCGCCCCAACTGTGACCCATAAGACCGACTCGCTTTCTGTCTACGATGCCCTTTGCGAAGACCGCGTCCAATGCTGGCTCAATGCACTCTTTAGCAGAAATCCCGGGGTTGCCATCCCGATAAGTTAAATCCGGCATATACACGAAGTACCCATTCTGCGTAAACCAGTTTTGGTTGTATGCACTTCGATTCGAAGGCATCGGATAGCTGTTTAGTCCATTTGAGAGTCTTTCGTATATGTAAACGATCATAGGGTACTGAAGCCGAGGATCGTAGTTTGCCGGATAGAGCAAGACTCCGTGCAATTCCTTTCCCCATTTGCTTCGAAATGGAATCAGTTCCGACTTAGTCCATGCGAAATCGCGCTGCTGTGGATTGGTATCCGTTAACTGAGCTGTCTTGCCGCTTTGCATATCGAAGGCAAAGAAGTTCGGAGATTGCACCGCAGTCTGAAATGTGTAAGTAAAGACTTGGGCATTTGCCGCCTGCTGCAAATTTGAAATATGCTCCTGCCCAATGGGCACATCTATGTTGTCCCCTCCGCGCCATCTGGTATAGCCTGTCGCTTTGGAATGCCAGTCCCTAACGCTAAACCAGATATCGTTTCCAAGCCGAGGGGCCTGTACTTCTGGATTGACTCCTACTGGGACGTAGCGATGAACATTTTTTGCATTTGACCCTGAAGTGACTTTGACGAACGAGCCGGAGCCTGGTCTGTAAATCCAGGCGTCATAGTTGTCAAAGAACATAACTGCGCTGTCATCCGCGAACCACACCGGCTGCGCAGCAGGATTTGGCTGAGGTGCCGTATAGTCCCAATCAATATTGTGAAATGCAGTTTTCGTGGCACCGGTTATGTTTCGCCTTGTCATTGAGTTTAGATCGACAATCCACCAATGTCGTTGATCGAAGTGCGTAACATAATTTCCGACATGCGAGAAAGTGGGAGTAAACTGGACTTTCTCCAGAATTTTCCTGCGAAATCCAGTAGCCACGTCAACGACATAGAAATCAGCATGAACCGTGCCTGTTGTATGTGGAACTCGATACGGCGTCTCATCGCGCAACATAACTCGAGACATATCTCGGCTGATCGACACATCTCTTGCTTTGTCGTCGCTGATTTGCAATACTTTGCCTTCCCTCCAAGCAAACAACATATTGCGATTCTTATCAGCTGTCGCGGTGACACGCTGTCGAGGCTGGACAAAGATGTCGAGCCAATGCCACACGTCGACGTCTGGACTTTGATCTTTGTTATCCTCGGGTCTTCGGTCATTCCAAACCTGCATGCCAAAAAGCAACGTTCTGCCATCATCAGAAAGGACTAAGGGTCTATGCTCAACAATCCTCATGCCTTCTGGCACCTCGCTTAACTCTTTGGGATCAAGAACAGTTTTGGCTGAGGTGTTCGAAACGTCCCTCACAAGTATCATTTCATGCCAATCGCCATCCTTTTTGTGATCAGGTCTTCCTCTAAGAAAAGCGAACCCTGTTCCTGCACGATTCCATGTGATGCCACGATAGTTATCCTTGCTCCAATCGATTGTTACAATTCTCGACTCCTCAAGGTTAACGAGTTGAATTCCATTGCTTCCGCTGTCTGATTCGATTGCGACCAGCACAAATCTGCCATCGGCATTTGGTGCATAAGCCCTAACATTGCCAATCGTAATCTCCGTGGATCCGGACAAAGTGCTGATAAGCAAGTCGCTGCCACCAGACTGCTTAGACCTGCCACGATGGCGGTGCGCCAAAAGATAATTGCTCTTCGTGATCGAATAAGCTTGAACAGAATCAATGATTCGAACGCCTCCATCCTCCAAGTTCCTCACTCCGAGCTTGTTCTCGACTGGCTTGTTCTCTTTTCGCATTCGCTCGATTTCGGCTTCTCCGTATCCAATCGAATAGACCGCGAACTTAGAGTCCTCGCTGAATACTGGGAGATTGGCGTTGTCTGTAATCCACGAGCGCTCCCCCCATGTCTCCCGGATCACCATCCATCCGTCTCCCTCGACTCGACCGATTGTGCAAGCAAACCAGGATCCATCGCTCGACAGTCTGGCTCCCCCCAACGACTCCCATTTCGCTACGTCTTCTTCTTTTAGTGTCCGAGTCGACTGGCCCAGCCCTGAGCAGACCATCAAAAGGAACACAACGATGCCGGCGATGCTGATTCTCATAGCAATCATGGAGATGCAGTAGTGTTCTATGCATAAATCCAGCATTCCTGCCCGTTTGCGAATCTGGTCGACTTCGGGTATCATGGCGTCAATGCGAAGCATGGTTGGCTTTGTTCACCATCATCATTCCGACCTACGGCCGGTGTGATGTCTCGCTTCGCCTAAGAAATTCTAACGCAGCGACCGCCGGTCAAGAAAACGACCGGCGGTCTTGCTTTTGGTGCTCATAATGACTAACTCAATCATAAGACTCGCTCTGCCAAAAGGCCGAATGGAGACTGGGGTCAATCGGCTCCTTGCCGACGCTGGTGTATCCCTAACCGCAGGCAGCAGAAGCTACCGGCCGACCGTGTCGCTCTCCGGGATTGAAGCAAAGGTCCTCAAGCCCCAAAACGTTGTTGAGATGTTGCATTTGGGGTCGCGAGACATAGGCTTCGCAGGCAAGGATTGGGTCGAGGAGCTTTCCGCAAACGTGGTCGAACTTCTTGACACCGGCTTGGATCCGGTTAGGCTCGTTGCTGCGGCTCCAACCAAGGCAATTGAACGCGCTGCCTCGTGTGGCCAGCCACTTGTCGTCGCAAGCGAGTATGAGAACCTTGCGCGGTCGTGGATTGCGTCGCAACCTTTTGAGGCGACATTCGTTCGATCCTACGGCGCAACGGAAGTCTTTCCCCCAGAAGACGCAGACATCGTCGTCGACAACACGGCTACCGGCAGTACGCTTCGAGAAAACGGACTCGAAGTGGTCGACATTCTGATGGAGTCTTCAACGCGACTTTACGCGAATCCTGCCGCCCTTGAATTCACTGATAAGCGCAGCGCTATCGACCGCTTTGTTCTTCTGCTTAGGTCTGTTCTGGATGCACGAAAGCGTGTGATGCTGGAAGCCAATGCAAGTTCTGATTGCATCGAGCAATTGGTTTCGATCCTGCCATGCATGCGCGAGCCAACTATATCGCCCCTTCATGGAGAGTCTGGATTTGCAGTAAAAGCGGCAGTGCCCAGAGCCGAATTGCCGAACCTCATTCCTCAAATAAAGGCCGCTGGCGGAACCGACATTGTCGTTAGCGAGATTGCACAGATCGTACCGTAACATCATGAACACACGAAGCGCAAGTACAGAACGAAGAACCACAGAAACGGATGTTAAGGTTGAAGTGAATCTCGACGGACAAGGCGAGGCTTCCATTTCATCCGGAGTCGGTTTTCTGGATCACATGTTGGCGACCCTTGTAAAACACTCGAAGATGGACATCCGTCTCACCTGCGCTGGGGACATTCATGTGGATGACCACCACACTGCTGAAGACTGTGCCATCGCACTGGGTAAGGCAATTGACTCCGCTCTCGGAGAGAGGACTGGTATCAAGCGATTTGGCTATGCATACGCACCGCTCGATGAAGCGCTTTCGAGGGCCGTAGTTGACTTATCTGGGCGAGCGCACTCGACTGTGTCCCTAGCGCTGGTTAGAGACAAGCTTGGGCAATTGTCCTGCGAGAACGTTTCGCACTTCATCAGCTCGCTTGCATCTTCATTGCGGGCCGCTATCCACGTCGATCTCCTTCGAGGCGAAAACGATCATCACAAAGCAGAATCTGCTTTCAAAGCGCTTGCACTGGCCTTGCGGATGGCAATTGAGCGCGATCACGGAGGAATTCCGAGCACGAAAGGGGTCCTATGAGCGAAGTACTGATTGTTCCAACTGGCACCGCGAACCTCGCATCGATAGAAGCCGCCTTTGCAAGGCTGAATACACCAACACGCATCGCAACAGGCGCAACAGACATTGACCAAGCAAATCACGTTGTGCTGCCTGGTGTTGGCTCATTCGGTGCCGCAATGGAAGCAATCAAGACTCACTCGCTTTTCGATTCTTTGTGTAGGCGATTCGACGAGCAATTACCTGTGCTCGCAATTTGCCTTGGCATGCAGCTTTTGTTCGAAGGAAGCGAAGAGTCGCCTACAGCAAAGGGCCTAGGCATCATAAAGGGTCATGCTGCGCGATTGACGGGCGCAATCCGAGTTCCTCACATGGGATGGAATCACATCAGTTCCTCTGGGTTTGTACTTCAATCTGGATACGCATACTTTGCCAATTCCTATCGAGTTGAATCTGTATCAAAAGACTGGAGCACAGCGATAGTTGAATATGGCGGCAAATGGATTGCAGGCATCGAGAAAGGGCCGTTGGTTGCTTGTCAGTTTCATCCCGAACTCTCAGGAGAATGGGGCCTCAACATGATAAGCCGGTGGCTGCGATGCTAACTGCGCGAGTCATACCTTGTCTCGACTTTGTCGCAGGACGAGTGGTCAAGGGGGTGCAATTCCAGGACCTTCGAGATACGGGCGATCCTGCTTCATTAGCGCTGCAATATGAGGACCAGGGCGCAGATGAAATCATCATGCTTGATGTCTCTGCTACTGCGGAAAGCCGATCGAGTGCGTCGTCGACCGTCGCAGATGTTCGAAAGCGAATCTCAATACCACTCACCGTAGGCGGGGGGGTTAGGTCCGTAGATGATGTCCAAGCGCTGCTTGAATCAGGTGCTGACAAGGTGTCGATCAATACGGCCGCTGTTGCGAACCCAATGCTCATTTGCGAAGCTTCAGATCGGTTCGGCAAGCAGTGCATCGTCATCGCCATCGATGCCAGGAAATATCACGACGACTTCGTCGTTGTTACGAACTCTGGCACACAACAGACATTGCTTCGCGCAAGTGATTGGGCGATGCAAGCTACAACATTTGGAGCCGGCGAAGTCTTACTCACTAGCTGGGACCGAGACGGAACCCAAAGCGGATACGACTTGCTACTGATCAAGGAAATCGCTGAATCTGTCCAAGTTCCTGTTATCGCTTCTGGAGGGGCCTCCCATCCAAATGACATGGTGCTCGCCCTACGCGCTGGTGCCAGTGCGGTTCTGGCGGCTTCGATCCTGCATGATAAGTTGTTCACGATTTCCGAAATCAAGAATGCTTTGAAAACCGCCGGCTATGAGGTGAGACTGTGATAGTTCCTTCTGTCGACGTCATGTCCGGTCGTGCAGTGCAGCTCATCGGCGGAGAGCGCCTTGCGATCGATGCAGGCGATCCTTTTGCTGTGGCAGAGCGATTTTCGGTCGCTGGTGAAATCGCTGTTATCGACTTAGATGCAGCGTTGTCAACTGGGTCCAATGCGCAACTGATTGAAAAGATAGTAATGAGGTTTCCATGTCGAGTAGGAGGCGGCATCCGCGATATCGAATCCGCACTTCGCTGGTTAGACATGGGAGCGCAAAAGATCATCATTGGCACAAGGGCGACTCCAGAGTTTCTGAGCCAACTGCCTCGTGATCGAGTCATTGCCGCCGTCGATGCCAGGCACGGCGATGTCGCTGTCGAGGGATGGACCAAGCAAACTGGTTCATCTGTCATCGATCGCATCGCATCACTTTCACCTTTCGTATCCGGATTCCTTGTAACTTCCATTGATCGCGAAGGCCGCATGGAAGGATACGACAGAGATATGGCCGAAGCAGCCGTAGCAGCAGCGAAAGGCACACGAGTCACAATCGCAGGCGGAGTTACGACACCAAACGACATTGCAGAACTTGATTCCATCGGAGCCGACGCTCAAGTTGGCATGGCGCTCTATACCGGCGAGCTTAAGCTAGAGGAAGCGATCGCATCAGTCCTAAAGAGCGATCGCCCAGATGGGCTATGGCCTACGGTCGTCGTTGATGAAAGAGGGATCGCGCTTGGTCTAGCTTATTCCAGTGTGGACTCCCTCCGAGAAGCAGTCGTGAATCGTAAGGGCGTTTATCAGTCGCGCACGCGGGGCCTTTGGACCAAAGGTTCGACTAGTGGGGCTACACAAGAACTGATCCGGATCGACGTCGATTGCGACCGAGACAGTTTGCGTTTCACCGTCAATCAAAGCGGATCGGGTTTTTGTCATCTCGGCACAAGAACTTGCTGGGGCGAAGACAGAGGCATTGCCAGACTTGCAAAGACAATTGAACTTCGCCTTCTTGATGCTCCAGCCGGTTCCTATACACGGAGACTCTTCGAGGACCGCTCCCTTTTGGGAGCCAAAGTATTGGAAGAGGCAGCAGAGCTAGTAAATGCAAAGACCATCGAAGATACTGCAGAGGAAGCCGCGGATCTGCTGTATTTCTTGCTTATTAAATCGAGGGCTAATGGTGTCGACCTGTCAATGATCGAAGATATTCTCGATAGGCGGTCTCTCAAAGTGATTCGGCGCGGAGGCAATAAAAAACTGTGAAAACGGTGACCGCAGAAGAGGCATTGGCATTGCGTCGAGTGGCAGTCGACCCACAGGCAATGACAGAAGCTTCAGCTATTGTCGAAGACGTACGCAACAGGGGCGAAGTCGCGATACGCGAACATGCTGAGCGGCTTGGTGACATCTCAAAAAATGATGCGCTCTTTGTAGAACCCGATGAGTTGCAAAGTGCTCTCGAATCTATTGACCCTGAAGATCGCGGAGTACTCGAAAGAACTGGAGAACGAATACGGCGTTTTGCGGTTGCGCAGAGGAATGCTGTGTCCGAATTAGAGATTGACGTGCCAGGAGGCCGAGCGGGCCACTGCATACAGGCTTACCAACGTGCAGGTTGCTATGCCCCTGGAGGCCGTTATCCGTTGCCCTCGAGCGTTCTAATGACAGCAATCCCTGCTGAAGTGGCAGGAGTCAATGAAATTGTTCTTGCGTCTCCAAAGCCAAATGCAATCACGTTAGCAGCAGCGCATCTGTCCGGAGTCTCCCGCGTCCTCAAAGTTGGAGGGCCGCAGGCGATCGCCGCGCTTGCTTTTGGATTCGAGCAGTTGGAAAAGTGCGACATTGTAGTGGGACCGGGCAACAGGTGGGTTACCGCAGCAAAGCAAATTGTTTCACAATCAGTTGCAATCGATATGCTCGCAGGGCCTTCAGAAATATTGATTATTGCCGACGAAGACTCTGATCCAGAACTGCTCGCCTCGGATTTGATTGCTCAAGCAGAACACGATCCTGATGCTATTGTCATTCTCGCCAGCTTGTCTCCACGGCTGTCACGTGCCATGGCACAATTCATCGACAAGCAACTCTCAGAATTACCAGTATCCGAAATTGCCAAGCTCTCGTTAGAGAATGGACTGATCGTTGATTTTACGAACCCTGATGACGCGATTCATTTCGCAAACGAGATGGCTCCCGAACACTTATCGGTGTTCTCACCTCGTATCGAGCGAGAGGGGCTGCGCAACTATGGGGCGCTCTTCCTTGGCGAAATGACTCCCGTGGCATCTGGAGACTACGGAATTGGCCCGAATCACACTCTGCCGACTGGCGGATCCGCCCGAAATCACTCTGGTCTCTCGGTACTCACTTTTTTGCGCTTCGGAACTTGGGTTGAGGCCACGAATGTGGATCCTGAATTCTTTGCTGACGCTGCCCGGCTTGCCCGACTCGAAGGGCTTGAAGCTCACGCGAGATCGCTAGAGATGCGAATCGTGTAGGAATCGCTAAGGAGAATGTCGAAGCTAAAGGATGTCTATGCTTGCAACTTGGGCACCTCGACTGGCAGCATTCACTGCAACCCTTTGCCCATGCTTCGCTCTTGCAAGTTATTCTGAAACTGTTCGCGAAATTTCTCTCCGTCGCTTGGAAGCGCATGTTAGGAAACTCTCTTCTGAGACAAGGCTGGGAACTCCAAGTGAATCACTCGAACGATACATCGTTGGGCTAGATGGACTCGGGTCGATTGGCAACGTAGTCAAAGAGACGTACCCGTTGTCAGTTCCAAATCCTTCTGCTGATGCTGTGCTTCGGGCTGGCGCAGAAACGATTCGGATTCATCCACTGTGGCCAAATGGAGTGCGAACGAGCAGTTGCCAAGTGTCTGGAAATCTGATTTATGCTCGTGATGGCGCGCTCGCACAATTTGATGGACTCAATGTACGGGACGCAATTGTGTTACTTGACTTTGCTTCAGGGCAGAATTGGCGCAATGCGGCGCGGCTTGGTGCCCGCGCAGTACTCTTCCTGGAACCAGACTCTGCCACACGTGCAGAAGGCGAAGAGAAGTGGTCGATGCTGCCACTAAACATGCCGCGCTTTTGGGTCCCAAAAGCAAGCGCAGCTAAGGTTCTGTCACTTGTTGGTGGAGAGGTTCATGTCGATTCCAATCAGGAGTGGCTTTCGAAGGACGGTGCGAACTACTGGACAGTTATCCCCGGGTCGGATCCAACGTTGCGTGACGAATTCATTCTCATTTGCGCATATGTGGACGCGATATCGGTAGTTCCAGGACTAGCGCCAGGAGCAGAACAAGCGTGTGGTGCCGCAGCATTGTTCGAAGTTGGACAAGCACTAAAGCGATTTGGCACCAAGCGAAGCGTGATCTTGCTATTGACATCTGGACACTTTCAAGCGATGCAGGGCATTAGGCACTTCATCGAATATCGCTTTCGGGACAATTGGAAGGCAACTGGAGGCAAACCGCCACAATTCGCTTTCACACTCGACTTGAGCAGCAGACATACGGGATTTGCAGCTCAAGGTTACGGCTGGTGGGTTGAATACCGAGGCGAGAATGTCGAAAATGAGCGCGCAATAGCCAGATATTTGCGAGAACGAATGCCCGGAGTTGCTGCAGCACTCAGGCTGCCGCCCGAGGAGCTGTTCGCTGATGCGATCAGCAATCCGGATGGAAGGCACTGGAAGAATCACGTTCCAGGTCGCTATGCGGCGCAAGCCGAAATCTTCAACTTAGCTTCGATCAATGCACTGACTTTCATCACATCCGAAGATTCGCGGCTCATTCAAGACACACCTTTCGACACCTGGGACAAAGTGCACTTTGGAAACTTAGCGACACAAGCGAGAACTATCACATGCCTTCTGTTGCACGCGGCGAATGACCCGAGCGATGAGTCGATTCGAGATGTTCCTGTCGCGCCCTATCGAGGGGGAAGCAATCCGCGTCGGATGTCTTTGATGTCTGGATTTGCAACTATCTCAGGCAGAGTGCTTACATTCGACCCTCGTCGATCATTTCTTCCAGATACACCTGTTCCAGGATCGCTTGTGACCATGCCATCGAAATATCGGTCGTATATGGGAGTCCGCGGTCTAACCGTGACACACGCTGCAAGCAACTCTGCTCGATACAACTTTTTTGGCGTGCCCCCGGTAACTAACTACATTCCGGCCCTGAGATCGGAAGTCTTCGTTTTGGCATACAAGATAGACGAAGTCGGAGCCATTCAGTATGCCGTTGATTACACTTCTCAACTCGATTTCACTACCTCGTTCAAAGTAACGACGGCATACCGGGAAACCCCTATTATTGTTTTCGAGTGCGAACAAATTGACTTTTATGGCCTCGTTGATCCGCACACTTTACGGCCGCTTCGTAGCTTTATGGTTCTCGATGCGAGATCGGACTCGTGGCCAAGGCAGGGTTTTTTTGAGGTCGATATGTCCGAAAGGCGTCTCGAAAGCTATACAGAAGATGCACTGGTTTACTTCTCTCTACCTGACACTCGCATAAAGCTTTTGGCATTTGGTCCTACTGGCGACGTTCGACTCTTGCTATCTAATAGCAGCAGCGACAATCCAATTGGAAAGGGCTACTTGCCAACAGACGTTTCTGGGACATTACACCAACGCGGTGCACCCACCGTATTTCCCAGCCTCACACTGCAGAGTGCTATTGACGTTTATGCGATCAATGAGTGGCGACTTACCAGTCTCAGAAAGTACAACATTGTCAATTCAGGATTAGATCGGCTGCAGAGATTAGCAAAAGTGGACATTGAATTGTCGCAGGCAGCACTTGGCAATCGGGACTACACAGCGAGTGAAAGGCATGCTTTTGCGGCGGCTGGGTTTGCACTTCAGGCCCACCCGAAGGCTCTGGCTGAAACAAAGGACGTTCTTAATGGATTGTTGTTCTACTTAGCTCTACTCTTGCCGTTCGCATACTTCGTGGAGAGGCTATTGTTTCACGCGAAAAAGCTAAGCCTTCAAATCATCTACGCCTCATTGATTTTCTTAGCATCTTTTGGCTTACTTAGGCTTTTGCATCCTGCATTTGATCTAACCGGCCAAACCATTATGATCTTCGTCGCATTCACCATGGGTGCTCTAAGCTTGCTTGTCATGGTGTTTGTGACAGGAAAGTTCGAGAGCGGACTGCACAAACTGCAACAAGCTCAAGATGGCATCCACACAGAGAAAGCCGCACGGGTTGGAGTCGCTCTGACTGCATTGTCAATTGGCCTTGGCAGCATGAGGAGACGAAAGGCGAGGACTGCCTTGACATGCATTACACTCGTTCTGGTCACTTTCATTGTTCTTAGTTTTACGAGTGTGGTTTCCGACTTGCGATTCAATCAAGTCGATGCTCCTGGCGTACCTCGGTATACCGGCATACTGCTCAGAGACAAAACGTTCGAGCCCCTTGATGACGCCTCATACCGAAAGCTGAGCGCTGAATTCTTGGGAGAGGGAGTTGTCGCTCGACGGGTCTGGTTCTTTGGAGCAGAGATTGGCGCGCAGAGTGTGCTTTCTGTACGCTCGGAACAAAGAAGGGCGGACATTACGGCGGCTGTCGGAATGGATTCTCAAGAAGCAAACATTCTAAGACCGCAAGAATCATTGCTTCCAGGTGGCCGTTGGTTTTTCGATAATGAGCGCGACGTGGCAATCCTCCCGCAAAGCGTTGCCGAGAGACTCGACATTCGACCAGAAGATGTGGGCGTTGCAACGGTCACGTTTGGAGGCACTGACCATATTGTTATTGGGATTGCTCGGGACGTCGATTTGAACAACATCATTGATTTGGACGACGAGAGCATGCTGCCAGCGAACTTCACGCAGTCGCAACAACTCAGACAGCAAGGTCAAGGCGGTGACGAAGCATTTCGAAATTTTGTGAGGCTGGACGCTTCGCAAGTAATTATTGTGCCGGCGCAATCACTGATTGCCCTCGGAGCAGACATTCGATCGATTGCAGTTGGCTTTCCGACGCAGGAAACAACTACGGTCGCCATGGATCGCATCATGCCAAGAGTGGGCCTGAACTTGTATGCAAGCGCTGTCGGCAAGTCTGGACCAGAGGTTCGTCGTTTTAGCACGGTGGCGGCTTCGCACAGTCGAGGAGTCGAGCTCGTTATCATCCCTCTTGCGATGGCTGCCATCATTGTTCTTAACACGATGATTGCCAGCGTCATCGAAAGGCGGCGAGAGATTGGAATCTTTAGCGCAGTCGGTCTCGCTCCTAGGCAAATCGCCGCACTGTTTCTTGCAGAGTCGTTGGTCTATGCGGTCATTGGAGCATTTTCTGGTTACTTGCTTGCCCAGATCTTCGCCACGGTTTCACATGCAACTGGCTGGTTTGCTGGGCTCAGCCTCAATTACGGAAGCTTATCGGCAGTCTTGGCAACTTTGCTCGTCGTCTTAATCGTCTTACTCAGCGCAATCTATCCCGCGAACATCGCCAAGAAGATTGCCACCCCTGCTGGATCAGAGGATTGGAATGTGTCGCTTCCCGACGGCGACAACTGGAATCTGACACTTCCGTTTACAGTTTCCAAAGCCCATGCTGGTGGCCTTGCGCAATTCTATGGCCAGTGGTTCAGCAGTTTTCAGGATCATGCCATTGGAGAACTCGTCACTGCAGATGTCGAGCACGGCGCTGAAGGTGATGACTTCTATGCCAAGGCAAGGTGTTGGCTCGCGCCTTTCGATTTGGGCGTTCAGCAGGAGTTTGAGATCCGCTTTCGACCTACTGACATTCCGAACATCCACGAAATTTCACTTGACATCAAAAGAGTCAGTGGCGATCCTGAGCACTGGGAGACGCTGAACAAGAGGTTCTTCCAGTCGTTGAGAAAGCAATTCCTTATTTGGCGAACACTCACTAATGAACAAAAGGCACCGTACTTACTACCTATTCACGTCCAGTAATCGATCGTAGAAATCAACAAGAACTTTCTTAGAAAAGTCCCATGCAAGCATCGACTCGACTCGCTTCCGACCTATCTCGCCCATGCGCTTCCTACCTTCTGGATCGGCAACAAGTGCCTTCATTGCTGCTCCCATGGCCTTTTCATCGTCGTTTGCAATGTAAACTGCAGCTTCCCCTGCACTGAATCGCGATTCCTTGAGGTCAAAGCTGACTACTGGCAAAGACATCGCCATATACTCAACGACCTTATTCATTGTGCTGACATCGTTGAGTGGATTTTTCGGATCTGGTGCAATGCCGAAGTCAGCTGTAGACAAGTATTTCTTCAGCTCCTCATCCGATATACGACCCGTGAAGCAAACGAAGTCATCGAGCTGCAATTTGTTAGACAGAGCAATCAAGTCCTCGTAGCTGTCACCGCTTCCAATAAACGCAAATGTCGTGTCGCGCATTCCGAGGTCAATCGCATGCCTTATTGCTCGTAGGGCATAGTCCACTCCATCTTGCGGACCCATCACTCCAAGATAGATACCCAAGTGCTTACGACCTCTTTTGAGGCTGTCATCTGAGTTCACTCGCTCGAAGCGAGAAAGCAAAGGCCCGCTTCGCACGACTGTAACTTGACTTGGGTCTTTACCTCCCCTTTTGATTGCAATCTCCTTATAAGACTCATTGGTTGCTATCACGGCGTCGGCGGTCAAGAACTGTTGCCTCTCAAGCCAAAGCAGCATTCGGTACAAAAGGTCCTGTCGATTGAACTTGGACAGATAAAGCTCCGGGCAAAGGTCGTGATGATCGAATACAAACTTCACTCCCCTTCGCTTATATCCTTGCGCAATCTTCCAAAATGTGTCAGGAGGATTGCAGGAATGAATAACATCAAACTTGTCACTCTTCCAAACCTTCGATGCCAGTCTCTTAGTCTGCCTGTAGCAGTACCAAAACTCCTGGATGAAGCTCAGCTTGCTCTTAGTTGGCTTTGGCATTGGGTAACGGAAAACGTGAATGCCTTCAAGAACTTTGTCTGGCTCACTGAGCTCTTGCGGGGGGCACGGCGAAATGACACTGACTTTGTATCCCCCTTCAGTCAAAGCAAGCGACTCCATCCACACTCGACGGTCAAATGGAACCGGCAAGTTTTCAACGAGAATAAGAATGTGTCCCTTTCTCACCAGTAAAGCCCGTCGTACTCGCCCTTGAAAAGCTCGGGATTGCCTATCTTTGCGAGATCGAAAACTCGTTGGTTCTCAGAGACTTGTCCAATCAATTCTCGATATGGAGCCGCATCGTGACCAAACACGACAATCTCCGCATGTTCTAGCGCCTCGCTAGCCGAAACCAGTATGCGCTTCAGATGTGGCAGTTCTTGATCGATGAATACTTTATTCGATCCGTAAAGTGCCGCGTATTCAACGTTCGGGTCATATATGCGCAAGTCGTAACCTTTGCCAATAAGGATCTCAGCTAAGGTAACGAGTGGACTTTCTCGCAGGTCATCTGTTCCTTCCTTGAAACTGATGCCGAGCATCGAAACTTTCTTCGGACCTAACGCCATTATGCGTTGGGCTGCTCTCTCAATCTGTATGCGATTGCTTGCAAGAGAACCTTCGAACATCGGCAGATATATATCAAGCTCGCGGGCCTTGTGAGTATAAGCGCGCATGTCCTTCGGCAAGCAACTCCCACCGTATGCAAAACCAGGTTTCATGTACTTGGACGAAATATTCAGCTTGGTGTCTTTACAAATTATGTCGAGCGCTTCCCGGGAATCCACTCCGAGCGCTTTGCACAGCATCCCCATCTCATTCGCAAACGTAATCTTCAAAGCATGGAAAATGTTACAACCGTACTTAATGGCTTCTGCCGTAGAGAGTTTGCAATGAATCACTTCCCCTGATACCGCCGAGTACATTGAATGAACTCGCTCGAATTCCTCCTTTGAGTCCGTTCCAATTACAGTAAATGGGGGGTTGTAGTAGTCATAGATTGAGACTCCTTCACGCAGAAACTCAGGGTTCATACTGATCCCGAAGCTTTCGCGCGAAACATGCTTTACGATTGCCGGCAAAACCTCCGATTCTGTCGTTCCTGGTAGCACTGTCGATCGGACGACTACTGAGTGGAAGGTTCCCTTCGCTTTGATTGCCTGCCCGATCTCTGTCGAAACTTTCTGCACGTAGTCCGTTTTCAAGCTGCCGTTTGGATTTGATGGCGTGCCTACACAAATGAGCGATATATCGGATTCTGCAACTGCTGCCATATAATCCTTAGTTACACGCAGCCTGCCGCTAGAGACTCCCTCGGCAATCAGCTCGTCAAGTCCCTCTTCGACTATTGGACTCTTGCCCGACCCGATCAACTCAAGTTTTCTGTCATCAGGGTCAACACCTATGACCGTGTGCCCGTCTTTCGCAAAGCATGCGCCCGTCACTGCGCCAACATAGCCTAAGCCAAAAATTGAGATGTGCATAGGTTCACTTCGGGAGAGGCCCGCAGTATACCGGCGCAAGAATCGGGCCAGCAGGAAGGAACGAATTCGCTATAGGTAGAGTTTGAACCACTCAAGTATCTGCTTCAAACGATGAATCCGCAAATCTGCCGGGCCGTTTCGACTCATGCCGTGGCTTGTGGTCTGGGGATATCTGACCAATTTTGAAGGAACGCCAAGCAATTGCAAAAAGGTGAATACCTCTTCTCCCTGCTCGATGTGACACCTCAAGTCCCCTTCGCTATGAATAACCAAAGTCGGTGTCTTAACATTCTTGAAATGTTTCACCGGGCTTCTTTCCCAGAGATGCTCCCAGCGGTCAAATGCGGCACCCGGCCAAACCCCGTCTGGCACGAAAGTGTAATCGCTATTCCCGCTTTTGCTGAGCAAGTTTGAGACGCATCGATCAGTGACCGCAACACGATAGTCGGTCGAATGGGATATGGCCCAATTGACCATGTAGCCTCCGTATGAGCCTCCAATTATCGCAACTCTATCTGGATCGACCCCGGGCAGTTCCTTCGCGAACCTCGTGACTGCTTGGATATCTTTCCAATCTTTGTCCCCCCAGTCTCCAGAGATACACCTGGCAAACTCCTCGCCATAACCTGTACTTCCGCGAATGTTTGCAAACACGACGGCATAACCTGCTGCAGCCAGCAACTGCATTTCGACGAAAACGCAGCAGTGATACATACCATGCGGACCACCATGAACCTCAATGACAATAGGTTGAGGCTCCGCCGAAGGATGGCGTAGCTCCCAGACTTGAACGCTGACACCTGGTTCAGGCTCGATCCAATGCTCTATTGGTTTCGCCAGTTCAACCTCGGACGCGAGTCCAGAGTTGAAGCTCGATCGCCATCGCTCTGTTCCATTATCTTCCAAAATGGTGACTTCTGGAAAACCGGTACTCGAAAGGCAGCAAACAGCTAGCTCACCAGTCGCTGAGACGCTGCCAAAGATGCGTTCACCTTCGACCGCTGTAAGTCTTTTCAAGGTATTTGACCGGACGTCGAACTCAGCGACCTGCGTCGATCCACGTTCAGAGAGACTTAGCAGAATTCGTGTGCCGTCATGTGTCCATAACAATCTTGGTTCCGGTGCATCCCTGCAATCACCGATTACGTGTACACCGACATCAATGTCATTGCCGGTCAGTATGTGAAACTCAGATGTATCTAAATCGTAAGTTGCAAGTAGATTGGACTTGATTCCGAACCGATCACTTGAACGATCTTGAAACATCATTGAGACTAAATCGCCTGTTGGCTGTGACGCCAGTGCGCTGATGTTTCCTGGTGGAATCCCTTCAAGCTTTCTTTGTTCAGCCGAAATTACATCGACCAAGAATAGTTCGTCTCTCCACGGCTCAATGGTCGGACGGGGCGACGGGTTATAACTGACTACCAGTGATTGTGAATCCCTCGTCCAACAGAAAGAGTACTCGCCATCGGTGGCTGATGACACACACTTATGGTGTTTGCCTGACTCAATATCTAGGACATAAATCGAATAGCGATCGCTCCCGAACACGCCATCCCCATCCATTCGCCAAATCAAGGAATCGATTTCTACTGGTGGTTCGCTCTCGCCGCTTTCTTCACGCCCCTCCTTTGCTACGTGCGTCCGCTCACAACACCGCTCGCGAAACAAGAGTGCAATTCTTTGTCCGTCTGGTGCCCATTCGAATCGTCCAAGCGTCCCTTCAGGCAAATTGGTAATCGGCCTAGGTTCTCCGCCGTCAGCTGGCATGAAGAAGATCTGGCTGAGAGGCTTGTGGCGGTCTGATGCAAAGGCAAACCCCGATCCATCCGGCTTCCATTTGACTGGACCGTCGGCAACCTGCCCGAAAGTGAGTTGTCGCAGGCCGCTAACTGACCACTGATAAAGCCTCGACACCGTCTTCCACTTGTCTCCGGTACTCTTCACGGGAAAGACGACTCTAGTCCCATCAGGTGAGAACTGTGGGTCGCCAGGAAGCGCTATTCGAACAATGTCTTCTGGAAGCATGGTTCTCTTGGCCACGTGCGGAACATTACCTCTGAGATAGGGCGTATCGGACAATGGATACCGCTGGCCTTTTCTGGTCGTCTTAAACCTTTAGCAGGACTTTTTCGGAGGATTCACTTGAAAGTATGGCTCTCAACCCTCGCAGTTCTCGCCTCTGCTTTGGCACTTGCCCAAGGAGGCTGGAAGAAGCCGGAGGCGATCGTCGCAGAAGTCAGTGAGTGGCGGCAGGATTCTGCACGCTCATTCCAAGTCTATTCTCACTCAGGAGCGCTTAGGGTCTCGACCACGATCGGGGTGAACGGCGCGCTTGAAGGCATGCCCAGAATCGAATCGATTTCGCCGAAAGGTGTTTTCACTTGGCTCGAAGACAAGCCCGGCGTTGCCATGCAGCTTCTGACTCCAACTGCCTGGGAACCAATGGAGTTTCTTGCAGTGCCACGATTCAGTCGGGCTGACCTGGAGTTCCACCTTGCAGGAATAGAGCGAGCCTTGGGTAAGAAGGTGTTAGCTGGGGCCCACGAGACGATTGCGGGCCGCGAATGCTTAGTTCTGACGATTCTCGATAGGCCCACCTCTCTCAACCAGGACTACCAGAAGCTGTGGATTGATCGAGAAACCGGCATTGCGATGAAGATCGAGGAGTTCTTTCGAGGGCAAATGACCTATTCCCGGAGGGTGACATCGATAGACTTTCTAAGCGAGCCACCCAACGTCGACATGCTTCCAAGACCCGAAGCAATCATGGTACGTGGACCTGTTTCGGCGAACGCACTCCTTCGCATCCCTACACCTCGGCCAGCGTCGGAATTCGCGGAAGAAATCGCTCGCTTCAATGCAACCACGAAATCAGACGAGAAGAATTGGCTCATTGCGCCAGCAATATCAAGTCCGTTTGGTTACGTCCACAGCTCCTATCGGGAACCCGTTGTCATGGCACAGAGATCGCCACGTTCAAACCAAAATGAGCAGTCACGTCGAGAAACTGTGAGCTTGTTCGATGCACCCACAATGATCAGTAGCCCTTCTGGTGGAACAGCGCAATTCGTCGTTTCTGTTTCTCGGAGCGATGATGGAGGTGGTCGAGAGATTCAAGTGCAAGCCGAAATCAATGGCGAAAGGCGTGAATTCATCGTTCGGCAGGGTGAAGATGGAAGAGGACTAACTTTCCCGCCAACGAGTGGTCAGTCTCAGAGCACTCAGAGCAACGAACCTGTCTCTGTAAGGATGTACGTAGCCAAAAGCGATTTTGTCGACCCGAAAACTGGAAGGACCTTGGCACTTGTTCAGGCGCAAGGCGTCGCGCCAGAAAACTATCTGGACGGAATCCTATTGACTCGATCGTCGAATTTTGATGATACGAGGTTTCCATCTGCAAGACTTTTCTTCGTCGAGATTCCTTATGAGGCACTAGTGCTGACTTGGCAGAAAGGCAAAGTCCGATATGCTATTGCAGCCACGGGGCTAACGGCGTCAGAGTTAGCAGACATTGCAGCACGTGTGAAATGAGGAAGTCCAAGGCTATGAAATCAACAATTGGAACATTGCTTCTCCTCCTTGCAGTTTCTTCGCTTGCACAAAGCGGTTGGAAAAAGCCCGAATCGATTCATGCCACGATTAGCGAGTACGATGGGGTTGAGCGGACATATGAAATCTTTCAGAAGGAAGGCTCTCTTACTGTCCTCACTTCGAGGTCGGCGTTTGGGGCACTTGAGGGAATTCCGAGGTTCGAAGCAATTACCAAAAGTGGAGTTTTCACTTGGCTTGCCGACAAGCCGAATAACACTCTTCTGTTGCAGCGATCGACGGTTCCAAACCTCTACGAGTTCTTAGCAACTCCACGATTCTCAAGAGCAGACCTTGAGTTCAACTTAAACGGAATTCAGAAAGCGTTGGGCAAGACGGTCAGGGCAGGCCGAACAGAAAAGGTTGCGGCGAGAGACTGCCTCGTGCTCACAATCCTCGATAGGCCAGACTCAGCCGAGTCGGACTTTCAGCGCATTTGGGTCGACATAGAAACTGGCTTGACGCTAAAGCAAGAAGACTACTTTGCAGGCAAGCTGAGTTACAGCCGCGAATTTGCTTCGATTCAATTCAATCGTGATCTTTCCTCTACTAAATTCGCACCAAGTGAAGGCGACCTCGTCATCAAAGGACCTGTCTCTCCAGAAACTTTACTGAAGCTTCCAGATGGTCGGCCGCATCAGGACTTTATCGTTGAGATCAAGGACCTAGCAAAGCCAAAGGAAGGCGAAAGACCTTGGACGAGCATGATCAGTGAACAGCAAACCCTTCGCTATGCTCAGACCACCTATCGCGAACAATCAGTCGGTGTACCACAAACCAGTCAGAACAGACGAGGCAATTCCATCATCGATCCCAACTCTGGCGGAATGTTCCATACCATCACTAACTTGGACACGGGAGATAGGACCCTTGTTGTAGCGGTAACAGCGCAAGTGAGTGAGCGACCCATCCAGGGAGAAGCAATCATTATGATCCGCGACGCACAAGGAAACATTCTACAAGGACAATCCGAACGCTCCGAAGGATTTGCAATTGGCCAAACGCAAGGTAATGCCACATCCAAGACGGTGCCAGTAATCAAAAGCGACTTCGTCGACCCGGCGACAGGTCACACATTTGTTTTCATACAAGTCAAAGGATCGGCTGCGCTTCCGCAAGTCGGTCAGTACGTATTTGGACAACCGACTTCACTAGAAGGCTTGCCGTCAGGCCAGTCGTATTCGGCCAAAGGTGAAGTAGACCTCACCATCGTCACTTGGACAATAGGCGATGTGCAATGCGCGATTGCGTCAACATCCCACACAGTCGAACAGCTGGTTGCAATTGCGAAGTCCGCCATTGAAACCCGCTAATCTTCGGAAATCGCCCGAGCAATTGCGCTAACCACTTCTTCCGCGTTTGGCGCCACTCTCGGTTCAAATCTTGCAACGAGTTCGCCCTTTCTATTTACAAGAAACTTCGTGAAGTTCCAACGAATTTCTCCTGGAAACTTCGATGATTTCTCTGAAGTCAGAAACTCGTAAAGCGGGTGAATTCCTTCGCCCTTGACTACGATCTTCGAAAACATTGGAAACGTGACGCCATAGTTTGAGGTACAAAACTCTTTGATTTCCTCGTTTGAGCCTGGCTCCTGGGACCCAAACTCATTCGCCGGAAACCCGAGGATTACGAAGCCATTCTCCTTGTTCCTCTCGTAAAGCGCTTGCAGTTGCTCGTACTGCGGAGTAAGCCCGCACTTGCTAGCAACGTTGACGATCATGACTACTTTGCCCCTGTACTTGGAAAGATCGATGGGCCTTCCGTCAATGTCGATAGCCTTGAAATCAAGGGGTCCTGGATTGGACAGGATAAGCGAAGTGATGGCGAGTGCAAAGATCATTTTATGGCCACCCGATAGGCTTCACCCTCAAGTATACGTCCATTAGCGCTACAGTTCGCCCGAAACTGTGCGATACTGAGATCGTTGCGAGTCAATTCCCTGTCTGAGAAAGCCAGTTTGAGTGAGGGGGATGGGGTCGGAACATTCCGGGCTATGGCCTAGTTTTTCGGAGTACCAACAATAGTGAGCAATAAGAGTTTGTATGTCGGGAATCTTCCCTATACGGCCAATGAGAGAGACGTCTTTGACTTCTTTGGCGATTTCGACCCCCAAAGCGTGAGAATCGTTGAAGGCAAAGGCTTCGGATTTGTAGACATCCCTGAGGATCAGATGCAGGCATGCATCGATGCGCTCAACGGCAAGGAGCTTGGAGGAAGAAAGCTCATCATAAACGAGGCCAGGCCGAAGGAGCCGGGTCGCGGAGATAGATTTGGCGGAGGCGGCAGGGATCGACACTAACGCAAGTTTCTTGCGATAGAGGCTTGCAGGCTTCGCCAACTACGCCTTCCAAGGGTAAACTGCCGATTGCCGACGCCAATGGCAGACGGCACAATCCCGGCCCAGTACCATCGACGTCACGGCGCCAATCCACAGGAGTACGCATTGTCAACTTCCTCAAACACTGGAAAGCGAGCCGCCCCAGATTCATCGGACCTGCCTGAGTCCCCAGCGCTGCTCGAACACTTCTACCGGGAAATGCTGCGGATTCGGGTGTTCGAGAGATTCAGCGAACAAGCGTACCGAGCGGGCCTCGCTGGAGGTTATCTTCATGTTTACTCTGGCATGGAGGCCACTGCCATTGGATGGCTTTCCTGTATCGAAAAGCATGACCCCGTAATCACCGCCTATCGCGATCATGGGCATGCTCTTTACTTGGGATGCGACGCGACAGCCTGCATGGCCGAGATCATGGGCAGATCTGGCGGCCTTAGCCGAGGAAAGGGCGGCTCGATGCACCTGTACAGTGCTGAGCACAATTTCTACGGGGGCTGGGGCATTGTAGGAGGACACACGGCTCTGGGAGTCGGGTTAGCATTTGGAACCAAATACCAGGGAAGCGACGCCGTAACTCACTGCTTCTTTGGCGATGGCGCTGCTAATGCTGGTGTGCTTTTTGAAGTAATGAACATGGCTTCTCTCTGGGACCTACCAGTGATATTCATCATAGAAAACAATGAATTCGCAATGGGGACCCGACTTGAATATCACGCAGCAGAAACTGAACTTCATAAGCGCGCAGAGGGGTTTGGAATGGAGCATGAGCGCATTGATGGAATGGACGTCCTCGAAGTTCGCCAACATGCAAGACGCATCATCGACCGAGTCAGGAAAACCTCAAGGCCATACTTCCTCGAAATCATGAACTACCGGTTCGCAGGACATGGTGCCGCTGACAATGACCAGTCGCTCTATCGAACTCCCGAAGAACTCGAGCGGGCCAAAAAGCGCGATCCAATCTTGCTGCTCGAAAACCATATGCGCAAAAACAACGTCATGACTGACGAAAAGATGGAGGCGATTCAAGCCGAAGTCGAAGAGGAAATGGAAAAAGTGTACGCCGACGCTGCAGCATCGCCAAAGCCTGACCCAGAAGAAGTCTATACCGATGTTTACACGGACATGTTGCCGGAGAAGGGTCACTGATGGCGACCCTAACGTACCGCGAAGCGCTGCGACAAGGCCTGATCGAGGAAATCGAGCGCGATGAGAGTGTCTTCCTAATGGGCGAAGACATTGGACGATACCAAGGAACGTTTCGAGTTACCCAGGGCCTCTTCGAGCAATTCAGGCAGAAGCGAGTTCTCGATACGCCAATTTCGGAACCTGGCATCGTTGGCATTGCAATTGGCGCAGCCATGGTAGGATGCCGCCCGGTAGTGGAGATGATGACGATGTCGTTCAGCATCCTTGCTATGGATCAAATCATCAATCATGCCGCAAAGATCCATTACATGAGCGGAGGACAGTTCAAGGTTCCCCTCGTAATTCGTGGCCCAGGGGGAGCGGCCAATCAGCTAAGCGCACAACATAGTCACAGCCTCGAAGGGTGGTATGCACATGTGCCAGGACTAAAGGTCGTTGCCCCAAGCACAACGGAAGACGTCTACGGAATGATCAAGACTGCCATTCGGGACGACAATCCGGTCATCTTCACCGAAAATCCGGGCCTCTATGGAATCAAGGGTGAGATTCCTACTGATCAGAGTTTCACTGTTCCGTTTGGTAAGGCTGCAGTTCGAAAAGAAGGCACCGATATCTCTCTGATCGGATACTCGAGGATGGCTCATGTTTGCATGGAAGTTGCTGAGGAGCTTGACAAAGATGGCATTGATGCTGAAGTGATCGATGTGCGCTCGTTGCTTCCTCTCGACACCGAAACGATCTACAACTCGGTCAAGAAGACGAACCGAGCACTCGTAATGTATGAGGACTGGAGGTCAGGTGGGTTCGGTGCAGAAATCGTAGCGAGAATTCAAGAGGACTGTTTCGATTACCTTGACGCGCCAGTCGGCAGAATCGGTGGACTCAATGTGCCAATGCCCTATGCTCGAAATCTCGAATTGCTTTGCATTCCGAACAAAGAAGTTGGACTGGCCAAAGCACGAGAAGTACTAGGTTAGCTTGCGATTGCCATAAGACTCATTAACGCAACAGAGGAAGAAAAGATGACAGGACAGGAACTACTCATTTTTCAGATCGAGACCACAGCCAGTCAAGTTGAACGGGCAATTGAAGGATTGAGTGACTCAGACATGGGGCACAAGGTCTCTGGGGAATGCATGGATATCGGTTCGATACTCGAACATCTATGCGAATGCAGGGTTGCATTTTTGGCAGAGAGTGCAGGAAACAAGCACAATTGGGGAACTTACCAGGCTCCTGACCGCTCACTCGCCGGTCTTCGCAACACATTCAGAGAACTGACAGAAAAAGCTGTCGAGCTGGTGAAATCCCACGGCAGCGAGGACGTCTTGAAGCACGGCTCCGACTTCGTGGTGCTCCATGATGCGTATCACGTTGGCCAGCTGTGCGCCACCAGGTTCACGTTCGATCGAGCGTTCGACCCGTACTCAATCTACAAAATGCCGACCCCCTAACGACTTTTCCTCGCGACATGGGTCTCAGACTTCA
Source organism: Fimbriimonadales bacterium (assembly GCA_026129745.1). Taxonomy (GTDB): domain Bacteria; phylum Armatimonadota; class Fimbriimonadia; order Fimbriimonadales; family ATM1; genus JAHCHL01. The sequence goes on from JAHCHL010000018.1 coordinate 28,379, forward strand.
ATTTCGCGAAATCGGGAGACCAAAGCTCAATGAGTGTCGTAGTCATTTGTGGAGACGACCAAAATGCAATGAAGAGAGGGTTCACGTTGATCGAACTCTTGGTGGTCCTTGGGATCATCGCAGTTGTCTCTGCAATTCTGTTTCCTGTCTTTGCCCAGGCCCGAAACGCTGCCAAGCAAGCGAACTGTATCAGCAATATGCGCCAGATTGGTGTCGCGTCACAGATTTACGCAAGCGACCATGATGAGACCTGGGCACCCTCTGTGAATTGGCTGCCAGAGCCAGGATTTGCACCCCAACAGGTTTGGGTCGGCTACGACAACAACAATCAGGGGATCCTTGGTGGCTTTTGGGGCCGCGTGAATGAGCCGGCAAGAAACCAGAAGCGACCAGGTGCGATCGACACCTATCTCCAAAGCGACCAGATTAAGCGATGCCCAATGATGCCGCGAACATGGCAGATGGCGTACTGCCTCAATTGGTTCAATCCTCTTTATGGGTCACCTTACTATGCGACTAACCCGGCCGCGCAAGGAAACGAATTCGGGCCTGGATCTAAAACTTGCTCGATTGCGCCGGATGGAACTTTCACATGCACTGCCGCCGCGAATCATGACATTCAGAATCCTTCGCAGACGCTTGTGGCCTGGGAGCATGACGCGAGAGTGCCAATGTGCAACTTTCTCCAAGGTTATGACTGGTTTCTCCAGGCTCCTGCCGTTCAAGATCTTCGCAGCCACTTCCACTTTTTGCATCGGGACGCAGCGATTGTCCTATGGGCGGACACCCATGTGAAGCGCATTCCGTTCGGAAATCTAACCCGACCCATGTTCTCTTGCCGGAAAGACATCTATCCAGATGGCTGGGAATAGGATCACCGTCTAGGTAAGTACCAAATAGCGTTTGTCGCAGGGTCGACAACAAAGCTGCCCTCAGGTACGAAGCCTTGCCCTTGCCGACCTCCCTGTGGAGGTTGGAACCCAAAAATTGCCAACGTGCTTATTTCCGGAAATGGTATCGGATTACCCTGCAAAAGGGCCACGATAGCATATGGGTCTGCGTGACGTACCTGAATCCGAACAGGCAAGCCAATCGGTGAAATTGGATCAGCTGCGCCCTGCGGCACTCCTTGCAGTCCGAGCATCAATATGGCAGACAACACTTCACCCATGCTATTCAAACTGGACGCACACCGTTGCCTTTCGTTTCGCCGGAGTCGCGATCAATGACGCGCCCCGTTGCGCTTCAACCAGAAAAGAGAGAAAGCCCATACCACCAAGCAAATCCAAGGAAACACATGCCGAAGTGGCGAGACGAAGGACGGCCCGATTTTGACCTCTGCCCTGGCAATTTCGGTCTTCCCTACTCTTGTGATGGACTGGATGTTGCCGCGCCAATCCACAACAAAGGAAGGACCCAACGGACTGCTCTTGACTAAAGGTAGCCGATTTTCAACCGCTCGCAATACCGCGCCGGCTTTCAATGCTTCGATCGCGTTGGTGCCCTGATACCAATCATCCATCGAAGACAATGCGAGCAGATGCGCGCCATTGGATGCGTGCTTCCTGGCAACTTCCTCGAACAATCCTTCGAAACACACCAGACCTCCAACTTTCAGGCCCGCGACTTCGAGAGTCGTTATCTTATCGGCGAAGCGCATGTCGCCAGGTGGCAAATCAAACGACTTCACGTACCACTCAAGCCTGTCGCGAAACGGGACATACTCTCCAAAAATGACAAGCCGCAACTTATCTGCAAACTTCCACTCTCCGTCCCAACCATACAGGCTTTGATAAGCGCCATCTTTCGTATTCCTTTGCACACCTACGACGAACGGAACATCGTAAACCCACTCGAACGGTCCAACAGGTGCTTCACCGTCAAAACCCTCCGCAAGATGCTCAGGAAGTACGATCAAATCGCGCTTCGTTGCCGCTCCGAGCTGCATAACTTCAGGAACTTTCTTAGCAAGTTCGACACTTCTGACAGTTTCATCACCAAATGCTAGATCTACGCCTGGCTGCCCAGCAACTAGCCACTTAGTGTCTGCGGCCGGGTCGTAGCTGTAACTGACAATCGATCCACCTATGAATAGCAAAGTACAGAGTAGATAGGGTCTGAATCGCTTCACTTCCAGTCTTGCAAAAAGCAATGCCACAGAAACATTGAACAGCACTATGAAGGCACCTAAGAGATAAATGCCCCCCCACCAGGCTGGCTGCAATAGAATTGGCAGCTTATGCAAGGATGTTCCGAGCTGAGACCAAGGAAAATAAATGTAAGGAACAATTGACCTGCTAAATTCGACACCAGCCCAGATCAGAGGAACTGCCCAATACCAACCCTTCGCCCAAGCTCGTGATGCGCCAATAGCGAAAAGGCCAAAGTAGATCGCAAAGAGAACACAAACAATGATCCAAGGAATGGCTCCCATCCACCAGGAACTTGTCCACTTTGCAACAAACTGCTGAAGCCAAATTAGGTTAATCAGTCCAAAGACTAATCCGAATACGTATCCGCGAACGAATGCCTGTTTCCCATTCGTTTCTTCAAGTGACCACAACAAGGGAACGATTGCGACCAACGAAAGCAGCATAAGATTGAACGGCGCAAATACCAGCGCAAGCATGGCGCCCCCACTCGCAGCCAATGCGACTTGCCGAACGCTACTTGCCCGTCGGTTGGAGTCCTGAGTAGGCATCGATTGGAGATTCAGCAAGGTGAGAGACATCATCGAATCGGACTAGTCTCCTGCGGCCATTTGGCAAGAACCGGATTTCGGTAACCGAGCAATTACGTATTCTAAATGCATTCGCCGTTGCAGGCGAAGCGCCAATGGCAACTGCAATGAGAGAAGAAATGGTTCCTCCGTGGGACATTACAAGAATTGTCCCCTCATGGTGGGATTTGAGGATGTCTGCTGCAAAGTAGCCCGCCCTACAAAACACATCGATTCCCGTCTCGCCGTTGGGCGGCGACAGAATAGTAGGATCGGCATGATAGGCGTCAAAGCGTTCCGGATCGTTGGAGTGTGCTTCGCTCTGAGTAAGTCCTTCCCAGCTTCCATAATTTCGTTCAATCAATCTACTGTCGATGATTGGTTCACAATTCGCATTTCGCGCGATTGCTTCAACAGTCTGCAACACTCTTTGCATAGGACTGCAATAGATGGCTGCAAAGCGTTCGTGACTCAGAGCTTTCGCAAGGTCTGCCGCTTGTTGCTTTCCGGTCTCATCTAGCGGAATATCTGCATGACCTTGATTGCGGCCTGTGAGGTTCCAATTCGTCTGACCGTGGCGCACGGCAAGAACTCGAAGCATATTGGGTGTTATACCTGCCACGGACGCAATTCACCCAGTTCGTGGCCCAATGCATCTGTCCGCCAGATGCCAAAGTGGAGCGTCGCGTTGATGCTGGGAGGCTCAATTGGCGACTCAATCCTGAGGTACTCCGAGTGAAAGTCAATAGAAACAATGCGACCGACTCCAACATGTTCGCCGTGCGCGTTCTCGAATCCGATAAGCAATCCTTCAAACATCTTGGGATGAACGAGGTGTGCGCTCTTGCATCCAAACCGGTCCGCGCAAGAAGTTACAACTGAAGAATGTGGTTCGCCCGCAGTCACCACGTAAAGCGTCCTCCCGTCAACTTCGGCGTAATCGGCGTCCTTGAATCCCATACTCTTCATCTCCTCCAACTCGGCGACCTCCAGAGCAATCCCGGACCCAATTCTTGATCCCAACAGTCGCACATTCCTAAGCGAAATGTCGTGAACCTGACCATGGCCCAAATAGCTTCTTATAGCCGCTCTTCGGTACGCGGCAATGCTCTTGGAGCTGCGCTGCTCGGCGTCTCGATCGGGAGCCCTTGTTTCGACCTTACAATTCGGCCTTGTCTGCAAGATTGATTCTGGAGACTCTAATCCTATTGAAATGACGTGATCGGGATCGAATACACGCAGAAGATAGCGCAACACGTACACCGAAATTGATGACAAGCTGTTAAGAGGCATTTCTAAAACCAAGTCCAGCGCTTCGGATCGTCTTTGTGCCCAAATGACGGCATCGATCGCTTGCAACGGAGCCCTATGCAAATGCATGCTGCCGATGAAGCGAATGCCATCATGCCGTTCTTGGCCTCGCATAAAGTCTGCGCAACCAATTGGCCCAAACTGCGGCGCAGCAGGCGACAGATTGAGCCAGCTCGCTCCTTCACGACAGTAGTTCCGGGCGACGGTCGACTTACCTGCCTGTCTTGGCCCAACAATCAAACATCTCATTCAGTTTGTGGATACCCCAAAAGTTCTTCTCCTTCGGTATACTTTCGCCTCTCCCACCGTCGGGGCGTGGCTCAGCTTGGTAGAGCGCTGCGTTCGGGACGCAGAGGTCGGCAGTTCAAATCTGCCCGCCCCGACCATCCACTCTTCGTGATATAATCCCGCTGATCGTGAAGTTTGCGCTGTCGTGGCGCGAATGAGATACGGGGAAAGTCCGGTGAAAGTCCGGCGCTGTGCCGCAACGGTTAAAGCCCGAATGCCCGCTTCACGAAATCTACATCGGTCACCTACGAGCATAGGTGAAGCGGGACGGCGTAAGCCCTTTCCTCTTCTCCCTCACTCGAAGTTGACCTCATAACTATGAGAGGTCACTATATGAAGAAAGCTACTCAAGCGTTCACGCTCATCGAACTCCTTGTCGTCATCGCGATCATCGCGATTCTCGCTTCGATACTTTTCCCGGTGTTCGCGAGAGCAAAGGAGGCTGCAAAGAAAACTACGTCGCTATCGAACATTCGTCAATTATCCATTGCTTGGCAAATGTACAACGGCGACTATGACGACACGATTCTGAGAGCGCACATCCAAACTCCTGGCAAAACTTACTACTGGTGGGGGAGTTGGGATGGATCGACTCTACTTGAGCGAGAAGGCACACTCTTTCCATACATAGGTTCAAAGGGCATCCAATCCGACCCGTCCTACCCACACACACTTCGCACAGTGTTGGGATTGACCGGATATGGTTACAACTATTCGTATTTGAGTCCGTCTGACTATCTACCGCCAACTTGGGAAGAAGCGCCCATTGCAGTAAAAATGAGTCAATTGCAGTCGCCGTCGGAAACTCTAAACTTCGCAAGTTCTGCTCGAATCAACAACTGGTCGTATCCAACGCCTACGCTTGAAGGCAACACATACATCGACCCGCCTTCATTCGACTATCCTGGAATCCAAGGGAGGCACAACAAGTTTGCCGCTATCGCTTGGTGCGACGGACACGCCAAAGTGCGGAGGCCAACAATCAGGATAGGATCGTTTGGCTACGGGTTCCATGGAACAGACTTCGATCGACACAACTTGGGCGATGTCGTTTCCGAAGAATGTCCCATTGGGAGTGTTTGTCAAGACTACTTCTACTCACTCGAAAAGTGAGCCAACTCGAGGCACGCCGGCGTCGGCGTGCCTCGACAGCAACTATTGAAACTTTTCTAATTGTGCTGTAAACATCGCCTTGAGTTCCGAGGCTTTAGCATCATATGCTTCCTTATCGGCCCAAGTTTCTCTTGGATTTAGGACTTCATCGGGAACCGCTGGACACGACTGTGGAACTGCAAATCCAAAGACAGGATGATTCACGTAATCGACGTTCTCCAATTGCCCTGAAAGGGCCGCCTTTACCATCGCACGCGTGTGGTGAATGTTCATTCGGTGGCCAACGCCATAGGGACCACCCGTCCATCCTGTATTAACTAACCAGACTCTTGCCCCATGCTTTTGAATCTTCTGTCCCAACATGTCCGCATAGACTTTCGGCCGAAGCGGCAAGAATGGCGCACCGAAGCAAGTGCTAAACGTCGCTTGAGGTTCCTTTACGCCGGCCTCCGTGCCCGCAACTTTTGCCGTGTAACCCAACAAGAACTGTTCCATCGCTTGTTCCTCGGTTAGCCTACTGATGGGCGGCAAGACTCCAAATGCGTCGGCGGTTAAGAAACAGATGTTTTGAGGATGTCCACCAATGCTCGGAATAACCGAATTATCGATGAACTCGACGGGGTAAGAGCATCGGGTGTTTTCAGTAATCGATCCATCATCGTAATCGGGGGTTCTATCATCGCGTAATACGACATTCTCAAGAACCGAACCGAATCGAATCGCATTCCAAATCTGCGGCTCTGCCTCTTTGCTCAAACAGATGCACTTGGCGTAGCATCCTCCTTCAAAATTGAAGACACCATGCTCAGACCATCCGTGTTCATCATCACCGATCAGCCTTCGGTCTGGATCTGCGCTGAGGGTTGTTTTGCCAGTTCCACTAAGTCCAAAAAACAGCGCGGTATCGCCATCTTCTCCGATATTTGCCGAACAATGCATGCTTAGAACATCTTGCAACGGCAATAAGTAATTCAGGATCGTGAAAACTGACTTCTTCATCTCGCCAGCATATTGAGTACCGCCGATCATGACAAGTCGTTGCCCAAAATTCAAAAGAATGAAAGCTTCGCTTTTTGTTCCATCTATTTCCGGGTCTGCGCAAAACTCGGATACATCGATGATCGTCCAGTCTGGCTCGTAGGATTCTAACTCCTTTGCTTTGGGCCTTAACAATAGAGTCTTGATGAACAGAGCATGCCAAGCTTTTTCAACGATGAACCGAGCGCAGATCCGATAGTCGGGGTCAGCCCCGCCAAACGTATCGACGACATAGAGTTCTTTTTCACGTATGTACTCGTCGATCTTTCGCTTTAGCAGATTGAACTTGCCTTCATCAAATTCGGCGTTGTTCTCCCACCAAATGTTCCCCTCGCTGGAAGACTCTCTTACGACATGCTTGTCTTTAGGCGTTCGACCCGTGTACTTGCCGGTCCTGGTCACGAGGGCGCCATTGTCTGCCAGCACACCTTCGCCTCTCCGGATCGCATGTTCTACGAGTTCTGCGGTGGGCAAATTCGAGTAGATGACTTTGGCCTTCGACAGGTCGAAATGTGCGGATGTTGGCTGAACAGTGGATGCCAAAACGAGATCTCCTTTGATCCTTCGGCCCCCTTGTCCAATTCTGCTCTGGGGCACGGATGTGGGCCGATTGGGCTTTCCTCCAGTCTACCCGCGATGCTTCCAATACTCTGGCCCGGCAGTTGCTTTCGGGAATTCGAGTGCTACTCGTACGACGACCCTAGCGCCAGCCCCAATTCATTTTACTGGCGCTTGTTGCCTATGGTCAGGCTTTGTATCTGAGCCACCTACTTGACGGCGCTGGCAGCAGAAAGCGCTGCCTCTCGCACTTCCCTTCGATCATGGTTCGCTGCAGCGCGCAATGCTGCGGCGGCGGCTCGATCGTCAATTAGTGACAGGGCGGTAACTGCACTGACCGCAATTCGGTAGTCATCGCTGTCCAGCAACTTCACCAATGCGGGCAACGCGCGAGAGTCTCCTATCTTGCCCAAAGCCATAATCGCGTCCTCACCAAGGCGTCGATCTGCACGCTCGAGCCCAGCAATGAGCGGCGTAACGGCCTTGCTTGAACCAGACAATCCAAGCCCGCTTGAAGCAACGTCCCTAACTGACCTATCAGCGTCCGACAATGCGCTGATCAATGCATCTACGGAGGCATCGTCTTTTCGGCCGCTGAGAGCATGGAGATAGTCGATCCTAAAGTCTGGATCTCTTCTAAGTCCTGACACAAGAATTGCGCTTGACCTGGATATAGGAGATCTACCCAACGCAAATATCGCCATGCGCTTCACAAGCACGGAACTGTCGCGCAACATTCGGCTGAGAGCTTCGACAGCCTTGTCATCAGAAACGGAGCCGAGTGCCTTTGCTGCGGACAGCCGTAGTGACTCATTCGGCGACTTGGAAAGCTCGATGAGTGTCGGTGTGGCTCTTTCGTCAGGCGTAGCCGCCAACACTGTTGCTGCCCTTGCGCGGACTGTGTCGCTCGGATCGCCAAGGAGAGCCACCAGCTCGTCATTGGCAGTTTGACTCTTCATTTGTTCGAGCGCCCCGACGGCTGCTAAACCAACCGGGTCCTCTCGCTTCAAGGCTCTGACTAAATGAGGCGCAGCCGATATGTCGCCAATTTGGCCAAGTGCCGCAGCACTGGCCGCAGCGACAGCCTCGGACTCTATTGACAGCGCAGCGCAAAGAGTCGCGACTGACCTCGAATCTTTCAACTTTCCTAAAGCCGTTGCTGCCACAACTTGCAGGCCCTCCGGGCCCCGTTCAAGTGCCGATGCGGCAGGACGAAACGCTAACCCCGGGTGAACTTCAACGAGCAATCTCAAAGCGCCGATTCGCACTTCGTCGGGTTGCCCCGAATCAGAAACAATCCGAACCATTTGGTCTGCTGCCGCGCTGCCGAGCTCAATGGTGAACTCAATGGCAGGGTCAGGAATCTCACCTTGAATGGGAACCGTACTAAGCAATGTGGCAAGCCGCTCTCGCTGCTCCGCGTCAAGTTCTTTGGGTGAGCCAGAGCGACAGCCTGCCACGAGTACTGCCATGGCCAGCACTGCCAATACGAATTGAAGGATGGTGCTGCTCGTCTTCACCTATTCCATACAGACGGGCTCATTCCTGGAAATGGACGACTCGCCCGGGTGGTAATCTCGGAAGCATGCTCCAAACGATGCGCGACACGCTGAGGCAAGAAGCTGAGGAGATCCTGCGTGTCGCGTCCCGGCTCGACGGTCGGTTTGAAACGGCAGCCAACTGGATGCTTAACTGCGAAGGACGTGTCGTTACGACCGGTATCGGCAAGGCGGGAGACATTGCCAAGAAGGCAAGCAGCACTTTGAGCAGCACCGGTACTCCTGCGCTGTTTCTACACCCAGCGGAAGCACTGCACGGGGACCTCGGCATGGTAACAAACCGAGACATCGTGCTCATGTTCACGAACAGTGGCGAAACCGAAGAGATTCTGAGGCTGTTTCCGCCGCTGCGGCAAATCGGCGCGAAGACCATCCTGATCACGGGCCGCCTCGAAAGCACCGCCGCAAGAAACAGTGACTTGGTCCTCGACGCTTCGGTCGAGAAGGAGGCTTGCCCTTACAACCTTGCGCCAACGACGAGCACCACGGTCATGCTTGCGCTTAGCGACGCGCTGGCACTGGCAGTAATGAAGGCACGCAACTTCAGCAAGGACGCATACGCGCTATATCACCCAAGTGGATCGCTTGGGCGAAGGTTGCTTTTGCGAGTCGGTGACGCGATGAGAAAGGGTGACGATCTCGCCTTGGTCTTGGAGAGTGATCCACTGCCTCAGGTTTTGCGTGCCATAACCAAAGCTGGAGCGGGAGCCGCGATCGTTGTGGATCAGAGCGGAAGACTTGTTGGGCTGATAACAGACGGGGACGTTCGCCGCTTCCTTTCTGGCAACCCGAATGCATTTCTGGAAACGGTCGCAGGTAGTGTCATGACGCGAGATCCAAAAACGGTAACAGCTGATATGCTCGCGGTCGAAGCTCTCGAACTCTTCGAGAGCTTGCCTCAAAAAATCGGTGAGATCCCTGTTGTCGAAGATCGGTTGGTCGTTGGCATTGTGATGCTGAAGGACCTCGTCAGGCTCGGGCTTACCTAAAGATTGACGGACCCGGAAATTCGACCGGGTCCGCAAATCGATTCTGGCAAGCTATCTTTACTTCAGGCCGCCCATTTGCGCCGCTTTGTTCATTTCCGCAATCAGCGCCATACCCATGTAGCCGACCACTTTGTGAACTTCGGTGCCATCAGGCTTGAGGAATCGGAGATCGGGAATACCTCGAACTCCCCACTGTTGAGCCAATCCAGATTGCTCGTCTGTGTCGATGTCAACGAAGACGAAGTACTTGCCCATCGCCTGGAATTCGGAAGTCGGGAAGACGTTCCGCTTGTACATTTGGCAAGGGCCGCACCAACTCGCATTGAAGTCGAGGAAGACCATTCGATTGGTGGCCTTGGCAACTTTTAGGCCCTCGTCGAGATTGTAGTACCACTTAGACAGGTCGCTTGCCGACACTTCGACTTTCTTCGCGTTAGACGGAAGAGTCGCCATCGAAAAAACGGCCAAGTCTGCAGTCGTGTCGCTAAGCTCGAGGCTGTTTGCGATAACGAGTGTTGTGACTGTGATTCCGCCTTTGGCGACCTTGAATTCGCCACCTCTGGCAACGCCCTCCTTCGTGTCGATGAAAAGCGTCGTTTGCTTTGAATCAGATGTGATAACAACTTCCTGAACCGAAGTGCCTTTCATCGAAATCTTCTTGCCCAGGGCAGGGGCCTTGACACCCTTGAACTGCTCAGGCAGGAAAAAGGCGGCCCATGCTGCAAATTCATCCGAGTTGATCGACTCCAGCATCTTCTTGGCATCACCCTGGTTGACAACGTACTCATTCCGACCCTTGTCGTATTCGATATATGTCTTTCCGTCCGACAAATAGATCATTGTCGGTGTTTCGATTCGAAGTTGGCCAGGTTTAGCAAATTCGAGTGTGTACTCGACAGGCGCCGCGGGAAGGTTTGCGACGGTGAAAGTTGCTTTCAGGTGCTTTGCCTCCTGGAGAGAGGCAGTGTGCTTGGCAATCAGGTCAGCGCCGCTACCCTGCGCAAGGAGCGTCGCTACCAGGCCAGCCGACATCATAAGGCTCATCTTTAGGTTCCTCCTACTTGGGATATCCCAAGCATATGATACTCGATAGACGGGCTGTTGGTTTCGAGAGATTCAGCGGCCCAGGCAGGCCAAAAGCGCTTTAAGCGCACAATTGGGAGGTGACTCCGGTTCGAGCTTTCCTTGCAATTTTGGCGGTATACGTCGCCCTCGGGTTGGCCTACATCGACGTCACCCCATACCGAACGTCGGGTTATCTTCCCTTTCAAACGGAGGGATTGCAGAAGGACATCGGTGCGCCCGATGAATGGCAGCATACGAACTACATTCGCTACTTGGTCGAGCATCGGAGTTTCCCCATCTTCAATGATCCCAAGCAGGACTTCTATGACCACTACCAATCGCACCAGCCTCCTGCGTACTACTTGCTTGCCGCACCGCTTCAGGCAGTATCCGGAGGAAAGATTGAAACTGAGAAGTGGGTCCTTAGGTCCTTCAGCCTGCTACTGGGATGCATTGTCCTCTTATGCATTTACAGAGGTGTTTCGGCATTCACAGACAATGAATGGGTCGGGGCGTTGGCCTCGGCATTTGTCAGCCTCCTGCCAATGTTCCTTGCTTTGAGTACCGCCGTGAGCAACGATGTAGCCCTGTACCTCGTTGCTTGCGCAGCTATGTGGCGTATGGGTGCCGCTTTGAGGGACGGCTGGACATTTGGAAACTCCATTGGACTCGGTCTTATCGTTGGCATCGGGATACTCACCAAAACCAGCTCACTCGTTGTGCTTCCCGTTGCCATGACGGCAATGCTCGCTTTTCGCGGAAGCCGCGCAAATTGGAGGCACGTGTTGGCGATGCTATTGGCCGCAGCTGTTGTCTCCGCTCCCTGGCTTCTCCGGAACCAGCAGCTATATGGGGATCCGGTCGCATACCGAGTCTTTCAAGAGACATTCAAAACGATGCCTGCAGAAACCCTAATTGAGGCGAACGGACTGTGGGGCTACTGGTACGAAGCCGTCGCCATCCGAGCAATTTGGTCCTGGTGGGGGATTTTTAGCTATTTCCAAATAACGGTCCAGCCAATCGCAATCTATGACACCCTTACAATTCTGTTCGTATTGACGGCCTTGGGGCTGCTTTCTCGGAAATGGCAAGATGCTTCAGTTGGGGAGAAGAGGATGCACATTCTAAACTTGGCGTTACTCGGATGCGTAGTCTTCGTATTTGTCCGATTCAATTCGGTTTACTATCAAGCTCAAGCGAGATACCTTTACCCCGCGATCTTTGCCTTCGCCAGTGTATTCGCTTTTGGTGCATTCAGTTGGGCTACCCGAATGCCCAGCGAGCGCCAATCGCAAGCAAATAGAAGGATGTGGTGGATCGCCCTTCCCATGTTGATAGCTCTATTTGCGGTAAACCTTTATGCGTTGCTCAACATTCTGCCGTCTGGATTTGAGCTACTGCAGATAAATCCGGAGTCATTCAATGGCAATTGATCCGTCCTTGGTTTCGTTGGATTTCCGCTTCAACTGCGCTGGACCGAAACAAAAGTGATATACCTACTCATAGCATTCGCCATCGTCACAGCCCTGGTCGTTTGGGGATTCAACGTCATCGTTCGCGCAAAGAACATCGTAAGGAGTGCTTGGAGCGACATCGATGTTCAACTCAAGCGAAGATCCGACCTGATACCGAATCTGGTGGAAACCACGAAGGGGTATGCAGGATTTGAGCAAGAAACGCTTGAGTCAGTAGTTCGCGCAAGGTCAGCCATTGCTTCGACTTCACTTTCACCTGGTGAACGCGCTGCAAGGGAGAGTCAATTGGCTGAGCGTGTCGCGACAATCGTAGCCGTGGCGGAACAGTATCCAGAGCTCAAAGCCAGTGCGCAGTTTATGAAGGTCCAGCAGGAACTTTCTGAAACCGAAAGCAATATCGCCAATGCACGGAGATACTACAATGCAGCAACAAGAGACCTAAACACATTGTTGGATTCGTTTCCGATTGGATTGCTCGGAAAGTTGCTTGGGTTCAAGAAGGAGGAATTCTTTACTATCGACAATTCTGAAGAGCGGGAACCACCGAGCGCGAGGTTAGGCTAATGTCAAAGATCCTTGTCTCACTTTTTCTTGTTGCTCTATCGACTATTGCATCGTCGCAATATGTGATACGCGACTACCATGTCGACATGGAACTTCGAGCAAATGGATCAATGGGCGTTATCGAGCGAATAACGACTGAGTTCACGATTCCACGAAGAGGAATCTTTCGAAAGATTCCATTTGAATATGATACTGGCCGAATGACGCGACGAGTGATCGTCAATATCATTGGCGTCACTGACTTGCAAGAACGACCGCAAACGATCCTCGAGACTCGTGAAGGCCCCTACCTAAACATTCGAATCGGAGATGAGGACATCGTACATCCTGCGGGGACGATCAAGACCTATGTGATTCGATACGAAGTTCTTGGCATGATGAATTGGTTCGAGGGCGCGACAGACTGGGAGCCTTATGCAGAGCTCTATTGGAATGTCATAGGGGACGAGTGGGACACCACTATTGAAAAAGCGAGTTTCACGGTCAACTTTCCTAAAGTTGAGTCAGCCGAAGGTGTCCGAGCGCGAGTGTTTGCCGGGCCTTATGGATCGAAGGATTCAATTAGTCAGATAGGCACAGGATCGGTGGACGCTGACCGATTGACTCAAACAAGCTTGAATCTCACCCTTGATCGCTTGGAGGGAAAGAGGCTCTCACCACTTCCGCCTTATCACGGAATCTCGATGGTGTTGAATATTCCGGCAGAACTCGTATCGAAGCCTACCGGCTGGCAGTGGTTTCAGTTAATGATTCTTCCTAATGTTGGCTTTATGCTGCCGTTAGTCATCCTTGGTGTCATGGTTCTTTTGTGGCTCATTCATGGGAAAGATCCGCATGGAGGACCAGTCGTCGTCGAGTATGAGCCACCTGATGGCATGACGCCAGCCGAAACAGGAGCGATGATCGACGAACGAGTCCACAGCAGGGATATCGCTGGAGCAATAGTTGGGCTTGCTGTGAAAGGGTACCTAGACGTTGAATTCGGGCCTGAACAAGGATTGCTTGTCAAGAGAAGGCCGATCACACTCGTACCAAAAGAGCCAGACAGTCCAGAGAAACTGTCTTCATTCGAAGACAGGCTCTTACGTCAAATCAAGAAGGGCGGATCGAAAGTGACTGAGGATGACCTTCGAAAACACGTTGCAACAGACCTGCTGACTCTCTCGTCAAAGCTGTTCGAAAGTTTGGTGAAGCGTGGATACTATGTCAAGTCGCCCGCAACCGTTAGGACAGCCTGGGCAGTCGGTGGCATTGTTGTTATCGTGGTGCTTGCAATCATTATCGCGAGTGCATCGCCATTTGGAAATCCGCTTCCAGCGATTGTTGGCGGAATCATTTCTGGGCTAATGGTCTTGCTGTTCTCAAAGATCATGCCCCGACGCACAGTCAAAGGCGCCAAAGTGCTCAAGCGTGTGCAAGGGTTCGAAGAGTTTATTCGCAGAGCAGAGAGCGAGGAACTTGATTGGCATACAAAGCTCAATCCAAACGCTGCTCTGTTCGAAAAGTATCTTCCCTACGCCATCGCTCTTGACTTGACACGGGAGTGGACTGGCGCATTCGCAGGACTCCTCAATCAACCGCCAACCTGGTACCACCATCCAAGCGGTACTTTTCATTACAGTGTGTTTTCACACGACATGACCCGTGTAGGATCGACACTCGCCTCGGCAGCAGGCACGCCGCCCCGATCATCCGGCGGAAGCGGTGGCAGCAGTGGCTTTTCGAGCGGAGGTGGATTCTCCGGTGGAGGTTTCGGTGGAGGCGGTGGCGGGAGTTGGTAGTTCCTCAGTCTTGAGCAATCAATCCGATTTCTTGCAATAATGCATAAGTTTGTTCATCGCTTGGCTCTACAAGTACTTTGTCATACTCGTGAAAAATGACTGTTGGCGTTCTGCAAACACCGTTGTTGAACGATGCAGCTCGCGCCTCATCTTCTTGACTCAGATCTAAGTCGACAAACTCATAAGTAATTCCGACCTTTTCGAGCAACTCACGAGTTCTGTCGGTGTCTTCGCACCAATTGCAACCCAAAACTTCAACTCTCATCTTGCATTCACTGGAATACCACCCAGTGCTCCAACTGCAAATACGTGGTCGTCTTTGTTGATTTGTTGCAACGTAAACCTTGTGGCACTTTCAACTACAAATGCGCCCTGCCAAACCGGACTCGTGGTCTCTCGCCAATAAACAACCCATGATTGCCCTTCTTTGCCTTGCCACGTGATGGTGGTATCGTGGCCTTGACGCATGTCAATGCGCACATTTGTTGGCGGTTCTCCTGCAAGTCCCAGCGAATACATAGCAACAAGATTGGCCTTTGTAACGTTTGCCAAGTAACTCCAATCCATATATTCTGGAAGATCTTCATGCGTGTGTTGCCTTGAGTACTCCTCATGAACTTCAATGAACCTTACTGCATCGAATCCTTCTTCGTTGAACGGCGTGTGGTCTCCACCGCGTCCAAATCGATCTCGCCTGAATACAAGCCTAATCTCAAAGTCTTTCATGTTCGTGCGAACGAGATACTCTATCAAACGCGCCAACTCTCGGCTATTGTGCGATTCCGATTCGTCGCTGAACACGCGAACGCGCCTATCGTCTTTCTGCCCAGCCTTGTTTTCGCTCGATCCAACTGTATCGTTGTTTAGGACGGCATCAATCTTCCACCCTTCCGACTTCGCCCGCTTTGCCAAAGCCCTCGCGCCATGCAAGCCTTGTTCTTCACCTGTAAACCCAACGAACATCAGAGTCTGTTGCCATTTCCTCCCTGCCATGACTCTCGCCAGTTCCAGTGCAAGCGCGGTACCACTTGCATCGTCGTTTGCTCCAGGTGCGCGACCAGTTTCAGCATCGACCTGAAGGTTGAGTGAATCGAGGTGGCCGCCAACCAACACAATTCGATCAGACTCTCCTGGCAGTTTGGCAACGACCTGCACTACCTCTTTAGCTTCAGGAACTCGCCGCCCAGCAGGAATTGTGTAGCGCATCAGTTCGACTTGAATGCCAGGAATCTTCCTGTACTCCTCTGCCAGCCACTCCGCCGCTTCTGTAAGAGTCGGACTTAGTGTGTTCCGGGTATGGAAGGAAGCGAGCTTTTCGACCGTCGCCCTGAGGCGAACTGGATCAACTTGACCGAGCAAATCCTGCAAGTCACTCGGAGCACCCTGGACCGCGACTGCCAACAACGCTGCAATCATGACGAACGTTGTACCTCCTTCAACCATTTTGCAGTAGCCGCTGGATTTCGGAGCCAGACTACGTCCATTTCAGAAGCGACCCACTGGCGAATGCGCCGGCGTTTCTTCGCAAATGACTTGAAGTGCCACAGGAGGATCGAGTCCCGCGACATGACTGTCTTTATTGATTCGCGGTTTCCATTGCAAACAACTTTTCCATCCAAGATGCGCATGAACGTTCTCTTTAGCAATCGCCAAAGCGAGACCCACCGAGGATAGTCAAGGCCAACAATCAATTCTGCGCGAGAGAGTGGAATGTCAAGCCACATAGCATAAGCTGTGTCCAGAATCCATTCGTCTTTTGAGCAAATCTCGCCGATAGCTGTTCTCTGGTCTTCGAGAGTAACCGCGACCCAGCCTGGCATGTACGTTAGATCATCGACGGAATACCAAGGAATCTCGGTTGAACGACTGATTTCTGATGCAAGTGTCGTCTTGCCGGAACCGGTTACTCCATACACAAGAATTCGTCGAGCAGTCACAGAACCATTCTACTTCTTGCAGGAGATCCGAACTATGCCATAGAATGAACGCTGCTATGACCCGCAAGGAGTTTTTATCCAGAGCCATTGTTGCAGCCGCGGCCACTACTCTACCGCCGGGGCTCATGTCCAGGCAGACTCCGCAAGTTGAAGATGCACTCACACTCGACGACATCAAGGCTGCCGCAAAAGTTGCGGGTGTTGAGTTTTCCGAATCAGAACTCCAGCAGATTCTTCGGCAGATTCAGACAGCGAGTGAGCAAGCAAAGCAGTCAAGGGCCAACAAACTCGACAACTCTGTTGCTCCGCCAACTCCTTTCTTTCCGAGCAGCGATCGATCGCAACAGAAGCGCAACGTTCTCGAGTTTGAGACGGGATTACCCCATCGTTCCCTCTAACAATGATCTTGCCTTCGCGACAGTCGCTAACCTCTCGACCCTCGTCAAAGAGAAGAAGATTTCGCCAGTCGAATTGACGAGATTCTTCCTCGATCGAGTCAAGGACTACGGCGAGAAGCTCATTTGCCTTGCATCACTTACGGAAGAACGCGCCCTCACAATGGCAAAGAAGGCGGAAGAAGAGATCATGGCCGGGAGGTATCGCGGCCCATTACACGGCATTCCGTGCGGAATCAAAGACCTCTTCGCAACAAAGGGCTATAGGACCACTTGGGGCGCGGACCCATTCAAGGATCAAGTGCTCGACTACGACGCGGCGGTCGTCGAACGACTCGATGAGTCTGGTGCGATCATCATCGCGAAGCTGAGCCTTGGCGCACTTGCGATGGGCGATGTCTGGTTCAAAGGCAGAACCAAGAATCCCTGGAACCCCGAACAAGGGTCATCAGGATCCTCTGCCGGTTCGGCTTGTGCCGTGGCAGCAGGGCTTGTGCTGTTTGCCATCGGTACTGAGACACTCGGCTCGATCGTTTCACCAAGCCATCAATGCCGCGTTACCGGGTTACGTCCAACGTTTGGCCGAGTTTCGAGACACGGCGCGATGACGCTGAGTTGGTCGATGGACAAAGTCGGCCCGATCTGCCGGACCGCGCAAGATTGCGCAATTGTCTTCTCCCAAATCATTGGCGCAGATGTCCGGGATGAAAGCACCATCGACAAGCCGTTCGTTTACTCTTCATCGGAATCCGTCCGCGGAAAGCGAGTCGGAGTGCTATTGCAACCCAATGACGATCCGTCAGGCGAGGCATGGAATCGGGCGAAGCAGCAAGACTTCGTCACAATTCTCGAAGAATTGGGAGCAGAAATCGTACCTATTCAATTCGAAGCAGCTTTTCCTTCCGCCATCAACATTCTTTATGCCGAATGCGGTTCGGCATTCGATGACTTCACGCTGAGTGAAGAAATCGACGAACTCAAAAACAGCACTTGGCCCCAGACTTTTCGGATGTCAAGGTTCATTTCTTCAGTCGATTACCTCCGGGCAATGCGGATGCGGCGAGAGATGATGGACGCATTTGCTGAGAAGATGAAATCCGTTGACTTCTATGTGGGCCCAGAAAGAGCGCTTGCGACACTCTTGCCAACGAACTTGACCGGCCACCCACAGGTCCTAGTTCCGAACGGAACGACAGATAACGGTGGTCAGCGCTCAATGTCGTTTGTCGGGCAGCTTTATGGCGAGGCTGAGATTTGTGCTGCAGCCTGGCAATACCAGAAAGTAGTCAAGCATCACGAGAAACGCCCAGACTTGAGCAAGCTATAGCTCAGATTGAAATGTCACAAGTGTTTCGAAATCACCTTGGTTGACGGTGCAGCTAGTTCGTACGGGGGCTTTTATGCTCATTGTTTTTTCCCGTTCGTCCGAAGCACTTGGCGATGACGAGGTGCATCGTCGACTTGAACTGGAATTCTGCTCTCGTCACCGCCGTCACCGTTATCACTTCAAATTTCGCCATTGCTTCAAGCGAGTGTTTTCTGGCAAAAACCATCGAATTGTGAGCGCATTTAGTCTGCTTAAAAGTCCTTAAGTGAAAGAGAAGTCAACCTTGGGTCACTCGCTGAAAAGATGGTTCCGAGTATGTATCAAGCTAACTATCCGAACTTGTCTGCTTGTGCAGAGAGCAGCAGGTCGTGGGCTGCCTTCAACGCGTCTTCGATCTTGCTCGCATCTTTTGCTCCTGCCTGAGCGAACTGAGGAGACCCGCCACCGCCACCACCCGCGACTTTTGCCACTTCCCGAACGATGTTTCCTGCGTGAGCCCCGTTCTTGAGCGCAGCCTTGCCAACTTTGCAAAAGAACATAACCTTGCCGTCATCCTTCAGCGCTACCACCGCAACGGCGTTATCGTCATTTTCCACGAGCCTATCTGCTGCCAGTTTTGCCGCATCCTGCCCACCAATCGCAACGACTTGTGTTTTGAGCGAGAATGGTCCGACGGACTTCGTTTCAGCCGACTGTTGCGTTGCTGAACCAGACAACAGGCGATCACGTTCCCGCTTCAGTTCCCTCAATTGTTCTTGAAGCCTGTCGAGCGCGCGCGGTAGTTCACTTGGACTCGACTTTAGCTTTTTGGCCGACTCCTCCAATATGCGTTCCTCACCTTTGGCCCACTCATACGCGCCGAGCCCCGTTACCGCTTCAATCCTTCGGACTCCGCTTGCGCTCGATGACTCACCGACGATCTTGAACATTCCGATCTCCGCGCTGTTCCGCACGTGAATGCCGCCGCAAAGCTCCAAGCTGTAGTCTCCAATCTCGATCATGCGCACGCGATCTCCATACTTCTCACCAAAGAGCATCATCGCGCCTCGCCTGCGAGCTTCGTCTATTGGTACGTCTTCAAACGCCACCACTGGAATCGCTTCAGAGATTCTCTCGTTGACGGCGCGCTCGACTAAATCAATTTCTGCCGACTTCATCGCCTCTCCGTGAGTGAAGTCGAATCGCAAGCGATCTGGCGCAACGAGTGATCCAGCCTGAGTCACATGCTTTCCAAGCGCGTTCCTCAGCGCTGCATGAAGCAAGTGTGTGCCTGTATGATTTCGTGTTATGTTCTTTCGACGTTGGAGATCTACTTCGGCACGAACCGGCTTTGACAGCATCCCCGTATCGAGGTATTGAGCAATCTTTTCGGGCGTTAGCCCGATAAAGGGCGCGGGCGCCGTTCCGAACTGCACAAGTTTGCAGTCATGCCAAATTAGGCCAAGCTCCTTCCAGGTATCCACTACTTCGAACACGAACTCATCGCTAAAGATGCGTCCAGTGTCACCAACCTGACCGCCTGATTCCGGATAGAACGGTGTCTTATCGAGGCAAACCTGAAAGTCCCCGGTACTTAGGCCTTGCTTGTCGAAGCGAGGACTGATTTGCACGATCTTTGCATCTTCCTGCGTTGTCTGATAACCAACGAATTCTGTGTAGGCTTTCGCATCCGGAGAGACCGTCAATACGATTGCTTCATCCGCACCGCCAAATACGTCTTGAGGCCCTTGCGCAGCACGAGAGCGCTCTTGGGCTTCGCGCAGGCACTCTTCATACTTCTCGAGGTCGACTGTCATGCGGTGCTCCGCAGCAAGTTCTTTTGTGACTTCGAGTGGAAACCCGTAGGTGTCGTAAAGAAAGAATGCTTCGTCGCCTGGAAATTGATTAGATGCGCCTGTCTTCTCCAGTGCTATCGCAAATCGTTCCATGCCTTCAGCTAAGGTTCTGCGAAATGCCTCCTCTTCATTCCGCAACGTTGTCCGTATGACTTCAGAACGTTCATTCAACTCGAAATATGGATCGCCAAGCGCCTCAACGACGGCAGGAAATACGTTCTCGAGGAATGGCTTTTCAAAACCAAGCACTCTCTGGCCCTTTAGCACCGATCGTCGAATCAACCTTCGAAGAACATAGCCTCTGCCCGTGTTTGACGGAAGGATCCCGTCAGCGATGCAAAAACAGGCAGTCCTCATGTGGTCTGAGATGATGCGGATCGCCCTTGTTTTGTCAGTCTCCTCGTAGTATTTGGCCCCTGACATCGCACAGATCTTCTCGACAATTGGTAGGAAGACATCGGTTTGATAAACGTCTGTGAGCCCTTCGATTGCAGCGGCGGTTCTTTCCAGTCCGCTTCCGGTGTCAATGCACTTAGCGGGCAGAGGTTCCATTCCATGCTTCACAAATCCCAAGTGCGGTTTGGACTGGTCCTTGAGCTCCCCCTTCCACTCATACTGCATGAACACGAGGTTCCATATTTCAAGCCATCGGCCAGCCTCATCGTCACGAATGAAGTCCCCAGTGAGCTGGCTGTCAGGCACCATTTGGTAGAAGATCTCGCTGCATGGGCCACAGGGGCCGGGCGGGCCGTTGCTGAACGCGCCAGCGGGCCAATAGTTCTTGTCTTCACCCAATCGATGAATGCGCTTCGACGGGTCGAATCCGACGCTCCTCCATATCGACTCCCAAATCGAGTATGCCTCGTCATCGTCTGAGAAGACGGTCACACAGAGCTTTTGGGGTTCGAGCCCAAGCCAATCGCCGGAAGTCAAAAACTCCCATGCCCAAGAAATGGCTTCTTGCTTGAAGTAGTCGCCGAATGAGAAGTTGCCAAGCATTTCGAAAAATGTCAGGTGGGACGGGTTCCCGACCTCCTCGATGTCAACGGCCCGGACGCACTTTTGGCTGTCAACCAATCGCGGATGCGGGGGCTTCGCAAGCCCTCGGAAGTAAGGCTTGAATTGGACCATTCCAGCCCCCGTAAACAGGAGCGTTTCATCGAGCTTTCCGGTCACGTCGATCGGAACGAGGGGGGCCGAAGGGTGAAGCAGGTGCTCCTTCGACTGGAAAAACTCGATGAACTTGGTTCGGAGTTCGCGGGCATTCATAAGGGCGGAGGTGCGAAAGTTACCCCGGAAGCGCGCTGCTTCTCCCAAAGCTGCTCCGTCTACTAATCAACTGGAGGAGAAATCTATGTGGATGGCAATTGCATTTCTGTTGTGGGCAGTATCGATAGTGTGCGCGATCATCATCTTGATCGAGGCATTCAAAAGCGAAGTTTGGAAAGGGATCGTCAGCCTAATTTGCGGACTCTACATGCTTTACTTCGCGATTGTTGAGTTCCAACATCCGAACAAGTGGCTCATCATCATGGGCTGGCTTGTTCCTTCGATCCTGGGAGGAATTGTCTACACCCTTTTCGCCGCGGCAGCAGTAGCCGGGGCAATGACCGGAAGCTAAGGTCCCATGAACGTACCCAAAAACAAGATCAGTCCGGTCTCGTCGTCGACAATCGCGTAGAGAAACGGACGATCTGCATTGAATTGAAACGGCCTTTCCGGTTCCATCGGAGCAGAGCCGACTTTCATTTCGACAGCTGTGACTGCTGCGGCTTCGGTGCCTTTCTCAGCGACATCAATAAATGTCTTGTGGATGACGCGATTGATGAAGATTGGATCAAGCTTGTATATCGCCCTGAAGTCTGCCGTGACCTCAAACGGCCGATTCATGCCCATAGATTGCAACGCGGGTTTCAGGTCGCCCTCGAACCGAGTTGTGAACTTCGGTAGATTGATGTGGCCGAGTGCTGGCTTCAGAGAGCCGCATAGGTCTTGCCAACTCTTCGCATCAAGCCTCTCTAACACCGGGCCGATTTCTCCTTTTGGCAGAACCACGACCATTGACGACTTGCCACCCTTGTAGGCCATTCGGATTGCTTGCACTTCCGGGGTCTCGACGTACGGAACCGTACCCATCCGGTACATCATATGCACCGTCCTCTTCGAACCGTCCAAGGATGTAAAGGGACGGTCTCGAGTACCGTCCTCCTCGAACTCCGACACCCACTTTGCGTTGAAGTAGATAGCGTTGCAAAGCAGCATTTGGCCTTGGAGATCATCGACAATTTTCGGGATCTTCCCGTTCGTAGCCTTGTTTGCCCAGTCGTTGATGTCGACCACAGCAGCAGGATTCTTGAATTCGAGAGATTGAAGTTCAGCTCCATAGTACATGGCATTCATATCGAGAAACGCTTGCTCGAACGGGACGCTGCTATCAATGAAGATTGCGTTTGCCACTCGGAGCTGGAAGTCGTCACTCGATTCCGCAAGTCGCGGCCAAACGTCTGCATTGACACGATTCAGTCGATCGATGGGGATGTCCGCAACGCCTAGTGTGGTGCGCATCTCTGATAGCGTGTCGCCACCTGCGCCATTCATCGTCATTTGCAATGCGACCGAAATTGAGGCAGGTGAAATACATACACTACTGGGGCTTCGGAGTTGTCGCAACAGTCGAAAGGCGAAGTCATTGCCGGCATTGGCTATCGCCACAATGTCTGCCTCTTCGGCGTTCTGGCGGGCGACGGTTTGCATGGTCGATGACCACCCAGGGCCAGGCCGAGCTTCTGGACTGGGTGCTGGCTGACCAGCACATCCAAGGATCAGGAGCGCGATGGGAGCGTATTTCATACAAGTGAGTGTAACAGATGGCGTGAAAGGTTTACTGCTCGCTGGGTAGATTCGGAGCATGGCCGTCGCAATCAGAAAATGGCGAGCGCTCTTCAGCATTTATATGCAAGACAGTCTCGCTTATCGCGCAAGCGCGGTCATTTGGATACTGACGGACACTCTTCCGGCGATGATCATGCCGCTGGTGTTCATTTCTGCAATGGAGCCAGGGGGTCAGATCTCCGGATTCTCTGCCGCAGACTTCGTTTCTTACTACCTGACGATGCTGCTTTTGACGAACTTCATCACCAGCCACATCATGTGGGATCTCGCTTACGAAATTCGAGACGGCGCTTTCACAGTACACTTAGTTAGGCCGATCAGCTACTTCCAGGTCACGTTCATTCGCAACCTAACCTGGCGGATCATGCGAGTCATGCTGTTCGCCCCATTTTTTATCCTGTTCCTTTGGGGATTCAGAGGATACTTGCAAGGATTCACGCCATACCTGGGTTGGGAGGCATGGATTTCCATTGCGTTAGGACATTTGGTTAGTTTCACTTTTATCCTGTGGATGGCGATGCTAGCATTGCTGTTTACTGAAATTCAAAGCATCTTCGGGCTTTACTACATTCCAATGCTGTTTCTTAGCGGTCAGCTATTCCCAATTCAACTGCTGCCAGAGTGGGCGGCTTCGATAGCGAAATTCATGCCGTTCTACTACACGACTGCTATGCCGACGGAGTTGATCGTCGGACGAATATCTCCGGAGCAAGCGCACCCGCTGATCGTGGCGCAGATCGGGTTCATTGTTGTCCAGACAATCGTCGCACGAATGCTTTGGCGCTGGGGTTTGAAGTTCTATACTGGCGTTGGCATGTAACTAAGCTGACTTTGTCCGCTCGTTTTGCACCCAGTTCGTAACTTTTGAACCAAGTTCCTCAAGCGGCATATCCTCACCTCTTTCCTCATGGCGCCACTTGACTTCAGCTTTGCCTTCCGGAATGCCGCGTCCACAAACAACGCGCAACGGGTACCCGATGAGATCTGCGTCCTTAAACTTAGCGCCAGCCCTCTCACTGCGATCATCGAGCAAGACGTCAACTCCTTGTTCGAGCAAGTCGAAGTAAATTTTTTCGCCAGCTTTCATTTGGGATTCGTCTTCGGCGTTCGCAACGATAACGACCACTTCAAACGGAGCAATCGACATCGGCCAAATGATGCCGGCCTCATCGTTGTAAACTTCCACCACCGCTTGAAGAGAGCGGCTGACGCCAAGTCCATAACAGCCCATGACAATGGGTTTTTCCTTGCCTTCTCCGTCATCGAAGTGGGCTTTCATCGAACCGCTGTATTTGGTTCCGAGCTGAAAGATGTGGCCTACCTCAATGCCCCGAACTTCGCGAAGTACTCCACCGGAAACTGCAGGATCACCGTCCAAGGCTACACGAATGTCTTCCCACCTGTCGACTTTGAAATCTCGGCCATGACAGGCATTGACAAAGTGTTTGTCGTTTACATTGCCACCAACGACGTAGCCGTTCTGCGCTTGTAATTCATTGTCCGCAATAATTTCCACGCCGGAAAGCCCGATTGGCCCTGCGAACCCTACGTCTGCGCCCGTAATCCTTTGCACGTCGCTCGACTCCATCATTGCGACCCTTTCAACGCCGAGTCTGCGAGCTAATTTGTGTGGATTCAAATCGCGATCACCACGAACCAAGGCTGCGACATTGCGATCACCTGCTCGAACGAGCAGCGTCTTGATCAAACGATGTGAGTCAACTGCAAGCAGCGAAGTAACTTCCTTGACTGATCGGGCATTCGGAGTCGCGACCAATTCCGCTGCTGGTATTCCGTCGTGTCCTACTGTCGAATAGTTGCCGCCGATGTCGCAACGCTCAGCGTTTGCAGCGATTCCTGTCTTGTCGTCGCGTAACACACTGTCTTCACCTGCTTCCGTAATCACCATGAATTCGTGGTTTCGGCCTCCACCAATGTCACCAGCCTCAGCTTCACACACAAGCGTTTCTAATCCAAGACGACGAAACATTTCATCGAACGCGTGCCACATACGGTCATAACTTACATCGCAATGCGCATCATCAGGGTCGAAGCTGTATGCGTCGAGCATGATGAACTCTTTGCCTCGTATCAGCCCTGCTCGCGGCCTCGGTTCGTCTCTGAATTTGGTCTGGATCTGATAGAGCGTAATCGGCAAATCGCGATACGAGTGCAAGTAGTTTCTTGCGATGTCAGTAATGATCTCTTCGTGTGTGAATCCGAGTGCGAATCTCCTTCCTGTTCGATCGGTTGTCGGAAAGAGCACTTCGACTTTGTCTCGTCCCGTTTCTTCGAGAAGCTCGAAGGGCACAAGGGTCGGCATCAAAAGCTCGACGCAGTTAGCTTTTGCGCACTCTTGTCGCAGGATGCTCTTGATCTTTTCGATAACCCTGAGCCCAAGCGGAAGATAGTTGTAGACGCCTGCCGACTGTTGCCGAATGAAGCCACCACGCAATAGGAGTCGGTGGCTCGCAACTGTCGCGTCTGCTGGTACTTCGCGAAGGGTCGGCAGGAAGTAGCGGCTGGCTCTCATGAGGGGCCGATTATAGTCCGCAGATTGGGCCAACGCCATAATAGGAGCCTGTGTTCGACAATCTCACACAAAAACTAACCGGCATTTTCGGGCGTTTGAGGCGAAAAGGCAGGCTGTCTGAACCCGATGTGGACGACGTGATGCGCGAAGTCCGTGTTGCCCTACTCGAAGCCGACGTAAACCTGAAGGTTGCCAAAGAGTTCGTTGCCCACGTCAAGGAAAAGTTGGTTGGTCAGGAAGTTTGGGAAAGCCTGCAACCTGACGAGATGATCGTCAAGACCGTTCACGACGAAATCATTGCGCTGCTGGGCGACGAGCCGCCACGATTCACTTGGAACCCTTCTCCACCTACGGCGGTCTTGCTCTGCGGGCTGCAAGGCTCTGGTAAGACCACCAGCGCAGCAAAACTGGCGGTCTGGCTCGGAAAACAGGGCAAAAAAGCGATGCTCGCAGCCTGCGATACGCAGCGTCCGGCTGCCATTACGCAACTTGAGGTTCTCGGCAAGTCAATCGGAGTGCCAGTCTTTTCTGACCATGAATCCAAGGACCCCGTAGCGATTGCTCGCGGAGCCATAGCAGAAGCTAAGCGGCTCTTTCTCGATGTCGTGATTGTTGACACAGCGGGTCGGCTCCAGATCGACGAAGAGCTGATGAATCAGGTTCGACGCGTTTACGACGCTGTCTCGCCGACGGAGGTCCTCTTCGTTGCCGACTCAACAACCGGCCAGGAGGCAGTCAACGTTGCCCAAGCCTTCGATGAAAAACTCGGCGTAACCGGTCTGATCTTCACCAAGTTGGACGGCGACACGAGAGGGGGCGCCGTTCTCTCTGTCCGAGCAGTGACCGGTAAACCCGTTCGCTTCATTGGCGTGTCCGAATCGGTCGATGGACTCGAGCCGTTTCAAGGCGACCGGATTGCACAGCGATTGCTCGGCTATGGCGATCTTATGGGGCTCGTGGAAAGGGCGTCTGAAGCGATCGACCGGGCCGAGGCAAGGGAGCTGGAGCAACAGGCGAGGTCCGGGAAGATGGACTTCGAAATGATGCTCTCCAACTTCAAGATGGTCCGCAAAATGGGATCGCTGAAGGCAGTCATGAAGATGCTGCCGGGCATGAGCCAGCTACCGCCAGAGCTGACAGAGAACATTTCCGAGGCAGGTCTTGGCCGCATTGAGGCCATGATCCTGAGCATGACCCCACAAGAGCGTCGGAATCCGGATATACTTAACGCCTCCCGAAGAAGGCGCATTGCCGCAGGGTCCGGCACTTCGGTGCAAGAGATCAACCGGCTCGTGAAGCAATTAGACGGGATGCGCCAGCAGATGAAGCTGATCACCCGAATGGCGGACGCCGCAAGATCGCGCCGGGGGAAAAAAGCCAAGAGACGATAAGAGAATCAAAACAGCATGGTAAGAATTCGACTGAAAAGGATGGGATCGAAGGGAAAGCCCTTCTACAGGATAGTAGCGACGCCTTCGACGGCGGCGAGAGACGGCCGATTTGTGGAGCAACTGGGCACTTATGACCCGCTCAAGTCACCAGCTGAGGTCAAACTTGATCGACAACGGACGCTTGAGTTTCTGAAGACTGGGGCAAGTCCGAGCGAAACGGTCGAGAAGCTGCTCAAGAAGGAAGGAACCTGGAGCGAATGGGAAGGTCTAAAAGGGACTACAAAACCTCGACGTAAGCCCACAAAGGCCAGAGTCAAGCCACCAAAGCCGGCGCCGAAGCCAAAAAAGGCGAAGCCGATTGCTGATCCTGCTCCCGAAGCCGAGACAGTCGAAGAAGCAGCGGTACAAGTGGAGGCCGCGACTGAGAGTTCAGAGCAGACGGCGGCCGAAGCCGCACCAACTGAGGAGTAATCATGGACTACACCCCCATTGTCGAGTACTGCGTCAAGAAGCTCGTTGCGGAGCCAGACCAGGTCGCAATCGATGTCAAGCAACAAAGGAACATGACACAGATTGAGATCGAAGTCGCGCCGAACGACGTTGGCAAGGTCATTGGCAGAAACGGAAGAGTCATCAATACCCTGAGGCACTTGATCAACATGGTCGCTGCAAAGGATCACGACAAAATCTTTGTTAAAGTCATCGCTCGTTAGCTCGGTGCTTCCATGCCCCCGACCTGCCTGGGCCGGGGGTTTCTGTTTGTCGGTATGAGCTTCGAGGGGGATTCGATCAACGTCGGCAAAATTGTCGGCACCTTTGGCCTAAAGGGAGGGCTTAAGGTGCAAGTCACTACCGACTTCGTCGAATTGCTTGAACCGGGTCGGACAGTCTTCGTCGACGGCAAGCGATGTGCAATCACAGATCTTCAGTGGCACAAAAGCCAAGCGAGGATCTGGATCGAAGGTGTCAAAAAGATCGACCAGGCAGAAGCGCTCATCGGAGCGTCAGTCACGTTCCCAGCTTCGGAGCTTCCACCGCTCGGCGAAGACGAATACTTGGTGAGCGATTTGATCGGAATCGAGGTTTTTGACGAAAATGGCAATCGGCTTGGGACGCTGGATGAGGTGTATCCGGGCCCTGTGCAGGACGTCTATCGAGTGGGCAAGTTGCTCGTACCTGCCGTCAAAGAGTTCGTTTTGGGCATCGATTTGGGAACCAGGCGCATGACCCTGCGAGTCATACCAGGTATGGACGACCTGGCCTGACGCTGAGCAATCGGCCAGCCTACGCCGAGAATTGAATGATGGAGGGCGATCATTTCCTCCACACCCGACTGGAACCAGCCATGAAAGGAATCTTTGGAACGATCACAGTCCTCGCAGCAGTTACAATTGGCGCCTGTGGCGGCGGAGGGGGCGGCGGTCAGCCGCCGCTCACCGCAAGGTACTTGCAACTGATCTCTGCCGTCAACGCGAAGAATCTCAGTAATACCATGTCGCATTACAGTACGTTGTATTACAACGACTGCAGCACATGGCAAGATGTGCAGAGCGGTTGGCAAGCTATCTTCAACGAGCCAAACTACACGCTTACCCTCAGCGACCTCGACGTGACCACAGAGTGGACGAACAATCAAACAGGCACAGGCCACTTAGAAGGCACAGTTACGGTCACTGAAAACATCAACGGCAACATCACAAGCGAGACGTGGCCGATCTCAATGCCATTCAGACGAGAAGGCTCAGCATGGCGGCTCTTTGGCGATCAATCATGCCCGGCAGGGGCAGCAGACGCGAAGCGGCAATTGCGCTCTTACCTTGGAGCAAGGCAAAGGCAGTAAGAATCATGAAGTTCACTTTCATCCTACTACTCGTATCCGCGCTGGCTGGCGCATTCGGTCAAGGATTTGTGCAGGGAGAAGTCCTTGTCAAGTTTCGTGAAGGCCAAGAGAGAACCGGTGAAGCCATTACGCGCAGCATTGGGGGCGTTTATTCGGGAGGGATTCCTGGAATTGGCGTGAAACAGGTGCGGCTGCCCGCCCTTGTTCCGGTCCACCTTGCTATCCAAATCTATAGCCAATTGCCATTCGTCGAGTTTGCCGAGCCTAATTTTGTTGCTCGGAAGGCAGTCGTCCCAAACGATCCGCATTACGGAAATCAGTGGGCATTGCCCAAAGTGAATGCGCCGCAGGCTTGGGACTTGTCGATCGGGTCTTCCAATGTCGTCATTGCGATTCTCGATACCGGAATTCAACTCAATCATCCAGACTTGCAGTCGAAGCTCGTACCTGGCTGGGATTTTGTGAACAACGACAACATTCCAGACGACGATGAGGGCCATGGAACGCATTGCGCAGGCATCGCCTCAGCTGCCACCAACAACAGCACTGGAATTGCAGGACTGGGCTGGAACTGCAGCCTGATGCCGGTTAAGGTTCTCGACCACACCGGAAATGGTACGTATATGAATGTTGCCGCGGGCATGACCTGGGCCGTCGACAACGGAGCGAAGGTGTTGTCGCTCAGTTTGAGTGGTTCTAGCCCATCGAATACGCTGCTAAATGCGGTCAACTATGCTTGGAACAACGGTGTAGTCGTGGTGGCTGCTGCAGGCAACAGCAACAGCTCGACACCCGAATATCCAGCCTGGTACTCCAACTGCATTGCAGTTGGTTCGACCGACTCAAACGATCAGCGTTCTTCATTCAGCAACTTCGGTAGCGACTGGGTCGATGTTGCCGCGCCGGGATCGAGCATCTTGAGCACCTACATCGGAAGCACGTACGCAACGAGTAGCGGAACTTCGATGGCCACACCGTTGGTTGCAGGATTGGCTGGTCTTCTGTATTCATATATGGGAATCAACACTCCTCCGTCTGCAATCCGAGCACAAATCGAAAACAACTGTGTGAACGTTGGCAATTGGGTTGCATTTGGCCGGATCAACGCACACGCATCGCTTTCGACAGCGGGCACCCGTCAAGACTTTTCACCCAATTCCGCCACCATTTCTTCTGGTACAGCAGTTTCTGGATCGATCTCCGACATGGCGACCAACAACAATGTCAGATACGAAATCCAGAGTACGACATCCGGAATACCTCGGCTGATTGATTGGTATGCAAGCGCACAGGTCACTTGGAGCGGAACACTCCAGGCTGTCGAAGTTCGTTACAAAGGCAATCTAACCACGGGCGGATCGGTCCAGATCTACTTGTACAACTTCAGTTCCTCATCGTGGGTGAGCCTCGGAAACATGGCCCTGAACTCAACTGACGGCGTTCGCACATTTGTGCGTTCGACGAATCCGAACCACTTCATTTCCGGCAGCGGCGAAATGCGATTCCGAATGGTTCGATCGACGACGACGTGGACACTATTCAGAATGAGAACCGATCAGATTCAGTTCACGACGGTTGCGCAGTAAACGATTTCTGGGCCAGAATGCCCTCACATGGGAAGACTCAAAGACAAAGTCGTTCTTGTGACGGGCGGGGCATTAGGCATCGGTCAAAGCGCTTGCAGATTGTGCATCAAAGAAGGTGCAAAGGTCGCTATCACCGATGTCCTCATTGCTGAAGGCGAGTCCCTTGCCAAGCAGTTAGGCGAAAATGCACGCTTCTATCACATGGATGTAGCAAATGAAGACAGTGTTAAGAATGTAATTGAATCCGTTGTCGCGGATTTTGGTGGGCTCGACGTCTTAGTAAACAACGCGGGAATATCTGGGACGAACAAGCCTACTCACGAGCTTACCGAGGCAGAGTGGGATCAGGTTCAAGCGGTCAATGTTAAGGGCGTGTTCTTCTGCACCAAACATTCCATTCCTCATCTCAAGAAACGTGGTGGAGGAAGCATCATCAACCTTTCTTCGATCTACGGCATTATCGGCGCACCGGACGTACCACCTTATCATGCCTCGAAAGGCGCAGTCCGACAAATGACGAAGACCGACGCAATGATCTATGCACCCGACAACATACGCGTCAACTCCATTCATCCGGGATACATTTGGACTCCTATGGTCGAAAACCACTTGAAACGCAGTGGAGTCGATGTGGCCGAAGGAAGAAAAGCTCTCGATGCGTTACATCCGCTTGGCCGCATTGGCGAACCGGATGACATCGGGTGGGCCATCGTTTTTCTCGCTTCCGATGAAGCAAAGTTCTTCACTGGCGAAGAGATGGTCATCGACGGCGGATATACTGCACGATAACGGTTTCGTTGTCAGCGAGCAGAGCAGACGCTTTGCTCATTCGCACGCCGTTGTGCGAATGAGCAGCATCCATCCAGTTTCTTAGATGTCCGAGTACAGGAAGAACTCATACGGATGCGGCCGCAAAGCAACTGCCTCCACTTCGTGCTTCCTCTTGTAAGCGATGTAAGTGTCAATGAGGTCTTGAGTGAAGACATCGCCTTTCAGCAGCCATTGATGATCTGCTTCAAGTGCATCGAGGACTTCAGCGAGCGTTCCAGGAGTCTGCGGAATGGCAGCCTTCTCTTCCGGTGGAAGATCATAAAGGTCTTTATCGAGCGGGGTAGGCGGTTCGATCCTATTCTCGATTCCATCAAGCGCAGCCATCAGAATTGCGGCGAACGCAAGATATCCATTGCATGAAGGATCGGGCGCGCGAAACTCGATGCGCTTCGCCTTTCTACTCTTGCTGTACATCGGAACTCGGATGCAAGCGCTCCGGTTGCGTTGGCTGTAGACCAAATTGATCGGCGCCTCATAACCCGGCACAAGCCTTCGATAGGAGTTAGTCGTCGGATTTGTGAAAGCGAGCAATGCCGCGGCGTGTCGAAGAATTCCCCCGATCATGTGGCGCGCTGTGTCGCTCAGTCCTGCATATCCTCCCTCGTCATACATCAGTGTGTCGCCGTTCTTCCACAGTGAAACGTGGACGTGCATGCCACTTCCGTTGTCTCCGTAGATCGGCTTTGGCATGAACGTCGCTGTCAGACCGTACTCATACGCCGTGTTCTTCACGATGTACTTGTACTTTTGCAGCTTGTCCGCCATCGACACCAAGGTGTCGAACCTCATATCGATTTCGCACTGCCCGGCTGCACCGACTTCGTGGTGATGAATCTCGACTTGGATGCCAGCGTCGAGCATCTTCTGAACCATGTCTGTGCGAACGTTTTGCAGCTTGTCGTTCGGTGGGCACGGGAAGTAACCGCCCTTGGGTCGCATCTTGTAGGCCAAGTTGGGCTGTTCGTCGCGATTGCTGTTCCACGGTCCTTCGCTGCTATCGATCGTGTAACTCGCTGTGTGCATTTCGTTTTGGTAGCGAAGGTCATCGAACAGAAAGAACTCCGCTTCCGGCCCAAAGAATGCCGCATCTGCGACGCCAGCCTGCCTGAGATACTGTTCCGCTTTGAGAGCGGTGTATCTCGGATCGCGACTGTATGGCTCGCGAGTCAGCGGGTCTTCCACGTTACAGAAAAGAACCGCTGTCGGCACTTCCGTAAAAGGGTCCATGAAGATGGTCGCCGGGTCTGGGACAAGAAGCATGTCAGATTGGTCAATTGCCTGGAATCCTCGAACGCTCGATCCGTCGAAGCCAAGCCCGTCTTCGAAAAGCTCCTCGCTAAGCTCTCCGATCGGCATGGAGAAGTGTTGCCAAGTGCCTGGCACGTCCGTGAATCTGAAGTCGACCATCTGTGCGTCGTGCTCTTGAGCAAAAGTTATTGCCTCTTTGGGTGTCATTTCTTGAAAGGGTCCTCCTGATTGCAGCCGTAGTTCCAAATCCCCACTTGGACCCCAATAAGAGACAAAGGCGCCGGGGTCGCCGGCGCCTTGTCCGAAAATCTAAGTCCCGTGGAGTCTTTGAGAACCACGGGGACTCACTATACCCAAGCCTTTACGGCATTTGTTGTGGCGGAGGGATGTGACCGCCTCCGCCGTCACCTCCCCTATCGAACATTCTCTTTTGGATTTCCATCATCTTGCTGACCCGCTTTTTCGTGCTGTCCGGAAGCTCATCATAGGGTCCAAACGATGTACCAGGCTTCGCAACCATGCCGACCGTTCCAAACGCTGCACTCTTCTCAGGCAGGAACGTGACTTTGACAGTCAACCTTGTTCCTATCGCCGGCCTGACTGTTGGAATCGCGATTGCTGGCAGGAAATCCACTTGACCCGCTGCGCCATCCATCATCGTTTTCATCATCGCGTACATTTCAGCTGGCATCGAAACTGGCATCGTGATTCCCGCAAACATGAAGTTTGCCGCGATTGCTTCGACATGGTTCTCGTCAGCATGAATCAGCGTTTCTGCAGTGGGTCCATTTGGAAGAATCTGCGTGATTTCACGATCATCTCCGGACTCAACAGAATCCCAAAGCGAGCCATATCGATCGCGAAATCTTTTTTCAATTTCCTCATCTGACAAATCTAAATCAATTTCACTCATGAAGTCGAACTCTGACAGTGTCGCAATCTCAGACCATTCGTCTCCACTTCTGTAAAGGAACTCGGCAATGTGGTTCCGAACACCCGGTGACAGACTGCCGAACCTTGCGCCACCGGATCTGATCGCCTGGCGCTCCATTGGATTCATCGCTGCGATCGCTCGCAGTCCATAGCTTGAAGCCGTTTCTGAAAGTCCGCCAAAAAACTCGAAACTCGCAAACGTCATCAAGGCAGGAGAACTCAATTGGAAGTCGGTTAGTTCGGCAGCAAGCTGAGCGACCTGATCGATCGTTAGACCGATCTGCTCAGCCGTAAGATCGCGATACTTCCTGAGCGTGCTGCGCGGAATCGTCCCTGCTCGACGCAATTCAGGATTGTTAGAACGAATCGCCACCCACTTGTTTTCGTAAGTCCAATTTCCGTCAACTCTATGCGCAAAACTATCAAACATCTTGCCGACCGTGTTCGCGGGCAGGAAGGCTTCCCACATGCTGCCTGCGTAGTCGTAGGCGTCTGCGATGAAGCTCACTCCAGCTCGCTCAGCAATCATCGGTCCTATCCTCATGATCGACGCCAAGAAGTCCACTTTCGAACCCTTTGCCATGCTTTCCAAGAGCTCTTTCGGCGGCTCATTGCTTCCCATCCGGCTCGACGCGATCGCCGCATTGAACTCTCGATCCAATTCGAAAGCGGCAGATAGTGAATCGACAGGACCTCGGGGCAGTCTTTCACTCTCAGACTGTTCGTAATCTTCCATTTCATGAATTGGTGTCAGCAGATCTTCCAAATGCTGTGCATTGCCATAACTCGTGTAGCTGTGCGAGCCGCGCCACAAGACCTTTCCTGACTTTCCGACAATCGCAATATTCGCACCCGGATTCCAAGTGCCTCCACTGATCAGCTGCGGTAACGAAGCAGTCAACTCAACTCGCACCGTGTAGACATCGGATGCTGTGAATTTTTCAGGCACGTACTCGCTGTCATATTCATCAGCTTGACTTTCATACATTTGATTCCGCTCGATGATCGTTGCGACCAAGCTGTGCGCGGCGCTCGTTGCGTTCGGCGGCAATAACTTTTGGGACGCGGTCGGAACAACCGAGAAAACGAGCCTTGAACGTCTCGCAAGTTCGAGCAGAGTCGTTTGATTGAGTGACGAAACGAGCTGGTTCGTAATCATTGCCGCTGGATCTGTGAGTGATTGCAACTTTTCAAGTTCGGCCTCCATGACTTCTAACTGAGCATAAATTGCTTCGTTGGCTCGCTCGTCGTCTGTTAGCTTGGAGTAAAGCTCTTCAATGGCTGCAGACACATGCTTGGACTTCTCCTTGATCGCACCAAGATCCATCTGCCGAACTTCGTCACACCATTTCTGTGCTTGCTGAACTGCATCTTTCATCAGACTGTAGATAGAGTCATCGATTCCCCGCGCATACCGAGTCTCCCATCCCGGCTTGCCGCCGAGGATGTAGCCAGCCTCGTCCTTTGTCCACTGCCAATCGAAGTGGGTGGCAATTTTCGAAAGCACCTCATGCGCGGGACGATCCTTGACGTACAACACGACCAAGTCGTCGGAGAACGCGCCTACAACGCGGAGCTTCGCCCCGGTAGCCGCGCTCAATTCCTCGAGGACCTCCCGGATTGGCGCCGTGGAAGTACTGTAGGTGACCCTCTTGTCGAGGAGAGGATCGGACGAGAGTTGGAAAGGAGCCGCAAGGGCAAGTCCTGCAAGGGCTGTAACGATCATTAGATTTTCACCTACTTCAGTATATAGGTCGCTTGGCGGGCCAAAAGGGTTGCATCAATCTACCCGCCGCCGTGAATTGGCCGGACGTTCCCAAACCGTAGAGACTGTGCATGATATCGATAAAGTTAGAGTCACCACAAAATGTCGACACCAGTCACGTACAGACTCTTCGACCGGAATCTACCGGCAGGCGATTCCGTACTCATTATACGGCCATGGGCTGTCACAAAGACCTCGCCGAGCCGTCAAAATCCAAGACGAATGCCTACCCGCGACCAGATTCTCAGTAAAGCCAGCGACCTGATCGACGCCGCAAAACCAGAAACAGCCGTCGAGATCCTCGAGGAATACCTAGCCAAAGCGCCTGCCGATGCCGAGGCCTTGGCCATGATTGGCGTCGCCCACTACAACAACAGTGAGCCGTGGGAGGCCGAGAAGTACTTCAAGCAGTCCCTCGCGATCATCCCCGACCAGGATGAAATCAAACGCTTGCTCCTCAGATTGCTCATGGATCGGCATGCCTGGGAAGAGGCGCTCGAAATTGCGACCGAACTCAAGCGGGACAATCCGAGCGACGCCGTGCTCAGGGTCATGTATGAGTCGTGTTTTGAAAACGTTGAGCGGCCCGAAGTCGGATGGGAGCGGGATGAGTCGCTCGGTTGGCATCGCATCGAGTTCACAGAAGGCGGCCCAAAGTAAAAAATCACCCGAACTTTACGGGCAGCCAAGGCTGTCTATACGCGCCGGAAAACGATTTTCTTCCTCACACCTGCACTGCACGAGCGGGGCGGATCCTTAGGGGTCCGCCTTCGCTCTTTTAGGCAGCATCAGCCATTCTTGCGGGCGAACTCGCGCATGAACTGAGCGATCGCATCCGCGCCGCTTTCAGGGAACGCGTTGTACATCGACACGCGGATTCCGCCAACGCTTCGGTGGCCGGCGAGCGTCGAAAATCCGTTCGCTTCAGCCTCGTCCGCGAACTTCTTGTCGAGCTCTTCGGTGGGGCACTTGAAAGTGATATTCATCCGGCTGCGGTTCTCTTTGACAGCATGGCCCTTATAGAATCCTTCGTCGATCACTTCGTACACTTTCGCGGCCTTTCGCTCGTTGATCGGCGCGATCCAGTCCACCCCGCCGTTCTTCAGAAGCCACTGATAATAGAGACCACACATGTAGATCGCAAAACACGGCGGCGTGTTGTGAATCGAATGTGCCTTATGCGCCTTCGTCCAACTCAGCATCAGCGGAAGCTTCTGCTGCGCAGCGACTTCCAACGCGCGCGGCGATAGGATGACCGTCGTTACACCTGCTGGGCCTTGCGTCTTCTGCGCACCTGCGAAAATGACATCGTATTTTGTGAGATCGAACTTTCTGCTCAAAATATTGGAGCTCGCGTCGCAAACCACGAGCGCATCGGTGTTGAAAGTCGCATCGCGCAAATAGTCGACGCCGCCTACCGTTTCGTTGCTGGTGTAATAGACATATGATACGTCCGGTGTGAATTGCGGTTCGTCGTCACTCGGCGCGCGATCGAAACCTGTCCCTTCACTCGAATACGCGACATGAACATCCGTCATTAACTTTGCATCGCCAAGAGACAGATGCCCCCAATGCCCGGTGTCGATGTAATTCGGCCGCTTCCCTTCCATCTTAAGGTTCATCGGCACCATCGCGTTTTGCAAACTCGCACCGCCTTGTAGCATCAACACTCCCCAATCATCCGGCGCGCCGAGCAGCTTGCGCAAATTCGCAAGCGCAGTCATGTGAATGTCGTCGTAAGTCTTGCCGCGATGGCTCATCTCCATCACGCTCATCCCGGTGCCTTTGTAGTTCAGAAGGTCGTCTTTCGCTTCTTCGAGCACCTCGACAGGAAGCGCACCGGGGCCGGCGGAGAAGTTGTAGATGCGGCCGTAAGGCAAACCGAGACCGTGCTTATCTTGTGTTTCGAGCATGGTCAAAGGATACCGGATGGCGACCGATGCACCAGCTCTCGCAGCAACCAAAGAGTGCGATGCCCGCCATGTGGATGCGACTCCACCGGGCAGGCATCTCAACTACCAATCAACAGACTCAGCGATTGCGTCTTCGAATTGCCAGACCGCCCAAAGCGGCAGCGAGAACAGCCAATGTCGCTGGTTCGGGGACGACCTCGTAGTTCACATCGCCGGAAAAACAGCGTGGAGTGAACGAGGTCCCGCCGAACGGAACGAATCCGGTTCGAGCTGTGTCGCTGAACAATCGAATGTCGCTGTTTTCCCAGAGGGTCTGTGGCGGTGCAGCAGCCGTGCCCGTATACCGAATACCAGTTCCTGTGGTCTCAGGAAACACACACTGCAGGTACACGGCCCGCACTTGCGAAACCTGCAACGCAATCGGATTTGCCAGCACAATCGGTGCGTTCACGGTTGTGCCCTGGCGAGTCGTCGTCACGGTTTCCAGCAAGGTCCAGCCGTCGCTACTGGCAGTAAACCCAACATAGGTCCCCGCTCGCGTCCAAACCTGAACATGCGCCTCGGTACCGGTCGTTCCGCTGAAAGGCGTCGCGAACGAGGTCACATACAATGGATTTGCTAGAGCCGTGAGGTCCATGAAAATGCCGCCACTTCCGTTGTTCGCTGGAGCCGTTGAGATTGTCGCGCTGATGGCCGCGAGCGGCGCCAGCGCAGCGACGGAAGACAAAAGTGCCTTTCTCATCAAATTTCCCCCTTTCTCCTGTAGGCTACAGGCAAACTCTATTCTAACAAGCCATCGGGCAATATTGGCGAACAATTTTTCCGGCCGACAATTGTGGTCGACAGAAGCCAACGGCATCGACCCCAACTCCCTGAACAAAACATCGCCCGAAAGAAGGTCTGTCCGGCCAATCCGCACGCATGTGCGGACGAAACGGAGGCAGGTCAATCTGGCCTTGTATGGTGGCTGGCGAGGCTAAGGCGGGCCTGATTTGGCCGGCCGCCGCCTATCCAACTCCGGAGCGATGCGCTCCACGGGCTCGAATGGGCAGTACCAGGTGCCAATCCCGTCATAATAAGAGACAAGGAGCCGAAACATGGCAGGACTCACGACAACCAAAGCGCCGTTCATCGAAGAAGCCAAAGCCAATGGCGAGCTATACATCCGCCAACCCTACGAACTTTATAGTGAGGAGAATCAAGAAACCTGGCGGAGGCTGTATGCTCGGATTCGGCCGAGGTGGGAGCAGTACGCCAATCCGAAGTTTATGGAAGGGATCAACAATCTCGCGCTCGATCCGCATGCGATTCCGCATCTTGTAGATATCAACAAGTTTCTCGAACCGCTATCCGGATTCAAAGCGAAAGCCGTCAGCGGTTACGTGCCGGCGTATGTGTTTTTCGACAGTCTGCGCAATCGCGAATTCCCGACGACGATCACAATTCGCGACATCAGCACACTGGACTATCTGCCTGAGCCCGACATTTTTCACGACGTCGCGGGACATGTGCCGATGCACACGGATCGACAATTCGCGGACGTTTTGGTTCGATTTGGTGAAGTCGCACGCTTCGCTGCGCAACACGCTCAAGAGATTCCAAACGAAGATGAACGAGTTCGAATCATCGAGAGCATTATCAAGGGAATGGCCCGGTTTTTCTGGTTTACCATCGAGTTTGGATTGATGAAGCGGCCTACTGGCGGCTTGTGCGTTTATGGAAGCGGTTTGCTTTCGTCATATGGTGAAATCGCGCATTGTATCGAGTCGCCGGAAGTGCAGCGGTATCCGTTCCAGTTGGAATGGGTGATCAATCAGTATTTCGAGATTGACCACTACCAGCCACTCCTATTCATCGTGGACTCATTCGATCATCTTTTTTCAGAAGTCCACCGTTTGGAAGAATGGATCAAGGACGGAAAGCTGAACAATCTATCACCTGGTGAACCCGAAGTGAACGAAGACGACTTGAAGTCGTTTTTGAATGCGAGTGTGGGCGTCGGCGTTTAGCGCTCATCACTATTCAGTCAATGGCCATGACGCCGCCTACTAACATCGCGTTGAAATGGGCTTTGGCTATCATCACTTTGGTCGTTACGGCGTCTTATTGGAACGCGACCCAGGGCGAATTCGTTTATGACGACCAACGGCAGATCGTCGAGAATCATCTGATTCAGTCTCCTTCGCTTGCATTGAAGGCATTGACCTCCGACGTTTGGTCATTCAAACAGGAAGGCGGCGGAGTTTCAAACTACTATCGCCCAACGTTCGTCGCTGCGCTGATCGTGAACTACTACTTGTTTGGCGATGCTCCGATCGGCTGGCACATCGTGAATATCGTCATTCATTTGGCCGCGAGCGCGCTGTTGTTTTTGTTGTTGATCCGACTCGATCTTGAGTTCATCGTTGCGCTCATGGTCGCTTGCATCTTTGCTGCGCATCCAGTTCATGTCGAGTCGGTGACATGGGTTTCGGGCATGCCGGATCCTTTGATGACGGCGTTTTTGCTTGGATCGTTGCTAATCTATGTGACCTATCGTGCTCGCATGACGATTGCGCTTTGGGGGGCAGTTCTCGCCTTATTCCTGCTTGCTCTTGGAAGCAAAGA
Organism: Fimbriimonadales bacterium; assembly: GCA_026129745.1. Classification (GTDB taxonomy): domain Bacteria; phylum Armatimonadota; class Fimbriimonadia; order Fimbriimonadales; family ATM1; genus JAHCHL01. The sequence continues at coordinate 67,872 of JAHCHL010000018.1, forward strand.
GATTGCGGTTTCACTTGTTCCAATACTTTTCGTGACCGAGATTGTGCTGAGCAGAAATTCCGGACTTTCAAAGCTTGAAGCTATAAAGGCCGCCGCACTCCGCTCGTTGCCGCTGCTGTTAATTGCGATTGCATTCTTTGCATTTCGCGGTTATGTGCTAGGGTCGGCAGGCGTTAAGACCGCGCACGGCGGCACAATTCTTGATGTGTTTCTGACTGTTCCAAGCGCACTTGTGTTTTATCTGAAGCAGACGTTCCTTCCGATAAACCTTGCACCCACGCACAGTCTGAGGATGGTCACGCTTGACAACATCTCCGCCACGAATTTTTGGTTGCCTCTGTTGGCTATCTCCTTTGCGATTGCAATGGTCGTGTGGCTCGCCAAGACTAATCGCCTTGTGTGGGTTGGCTTCGCATTGTTTGTGTTTCCTTTGATGCCGGCTTTTGATATTCGACTTTTTCCACCCGAAGACATTGCACGCGATCGTTATTTGTATTTGCCACTTGCAGGTGCGTTTTTGCTGTTTGCACTTTTTGTCTCGTTTCTGGGTCGGATTCTTTTTCGCGAGCATCAGAAACGCGTTTTCATTTGGCAGTCTGCGTCGCTCGGTCTTTTGACTCTGGCGTGCGTAGCGCTCACGTTGAGTTATAACCCTGTGTGGGGAAGCAGTATTTTGCTTTGGGAACGCGGCGTAGCGGCCAATCCAACAGCTTCTTTTGCTTGGGTTCACCTTTCGGATGCATATAGGCACGCCGGCGAGCGAACTTCGGCGATTGAGGCCGCGAAAAAAGCGGTGGAATTTGGACCCGATCAGGGTCGAGCGCATCTCGCGCTTGGCATGTCGCTCGATGACGCGAGGGACTTTTCCGGTGCCGAGGCTGCTTATCGGGGAGTTCTTGAAGATCGCGAGGTGGGGGGGCTGGCCGCTGGACGTCTGGCGATCATTCTCTCAGTTCAAAGCCGCTGGCAAGAAGCGGTAAGTGTTTTGAAGAGGGCTGCAGAAGTCGAGCCAAAGCGCGCGGCTGTTCATCTCGTGAATCTAGCAGTCGTCTATGGGAGATCGGGAGACACTGCGTCTGCGCTCAAGACCCTGGAGGAGGTACGCCCTTCACTTAGCCGAGACTCTTCGCCTGAAGCGCTTCGTGGTCTGATTTTGCTCGGAGACGTCTATCGTCAATACGGAAGGATCTCAGACGCGAAGGAATGCTATCGGCAGTTTCTGGAGATTACTTCGGGCACCGTCAGCCCTGCTTTGCTCCAATCTCGCACCGCTGCAGCGGACCGGCTGCAGCAACTGGGCGGCTAAGGCAAGAGTGATCCAGTTTGAGCTGCGATACGCATGTTCCCTCGTCTCCTTTGCATTGCTCAGATTTGGACACGAATCCTGCGACCAGAACTCACATAGATCGATGCAACAAAAAACGAACGCCCCTGTTGGGGCGTCGTTCTCAAAAAGATCAATCCGGGCAGCGTGCTAGCCTTGCAGGCCGTTGCCAGCCAACTACTTTCGCCGCTGAGGGGCTTAACTGCCGTGTTCGGGATGGGAACGGGTGTTTCCCCCTCGCCATGGCCACCCGAATTGAAATCGGGAAATCGTATTGAGTTTTTAGCCGCCTTGCGGTGACAGTTACACGCGTTTTGGAACTCCGCATCGTCGAATCCCGACGATGTATTGGTTATGAAGCCCTCGACCTATTAGTATCGCTCATCTGAACACGTTACCGTGCTTACAAATGCGACCTATCGACCCGGTTCTCTTCCGGGGGTCTTACCTGGTTGACCCAGTGGGAGATCTCATCTTGAGGTGGGCTTGGCGCTTAGATGCTTTCAGCGCTTATCCCTTCCCGACGTAGCTACCCAGCGTATGCCCCTGGCGGGACAACTGGTACACCAGAGGTCAGTTCACTCCGGTCCTCTCGTACTAGGAGCGACTCCTCTCAAATCTCCTGCGCGCGCAGTGGATAGGGACCGAACTGGCTTACGCCGTTCTGAACCCAGCTCGCGTGCCACTTTAATCCGTGAACTCCGGAACCCTTGGGACCGAATTCAGCCCCAGGATGTGACGAGCCGACATCGAGGTGCCAAACCATGCCGTCGCTGTGAGCGCTCAGGCAAGATCAGCCTGTTATCCCCGGGGTAGCTTTTATCCGATGAACCCTGGCGTGCCCACGCACAACCAGAGGGTCACTATGCTCGACTTTCGTCCCTGCTCGACTTGTCAGTCTCACAGTCAAGCGCACTCTATACCATTACGCTCACCGGCTGATTTCCGACCAGCCTGAGTGCACCTTTAGACGCCTCCGTTACCTTTTTGGAGGCGACCGCCCCAGTCAAACTACCCGCCTACCACTGTCTCCGAACCGGCTTACGGTCCAGGTTAGTATTCCAGAATGCAAAGGGTGGTGTTCCATTGATGCCGAAGCTCCCACCTACGCTCTACATTACATCCCAAAACACAATGATAAGGTGTAGTAAAGCTCCACGGGGTCTTTCCGTCCTACTGCGCGGAACCCGCATCTTCGCGGGTGCTACAATTTCACCGAGCTTCTCGCTGAGACAGTGCCCAAGTCGTTACGCCTTTCATGCGGGTCGGTATTTAGCCGACAAGGAATTTCGCTACCTTAGGACCGTTAGAGTTACGGCCGCCATTCACTCGGGCTTCGATTCAGTGCTTTGACCTTGCGGTCGAACACCTCCTGTTAACCTACGAGCATTGGGCAGGCGTCAGCCCCTATACGTCGGTTTTCACCTTAGCAGAGACCTGTGTTTTTGGTAAACAGTCGCCTGGGCTGCTTCGCTGCGGCCCCGGCTCATCACCGGGGCGCCCCTTATTCCGAAGTTACGGGGCCCATTTGCCTAGTTCCTTAGCGAGAGTTCTCTCGAACGCCTTAGTCTTCTCGACTCACCTACCTGTGTCGGTTTACGGTACGAACGAACATGTGTTAACGCCTATAGGGCTTTTCTCGGCCCCCATCTGCCCCAGTTCGCTTCACCCGAAGGATCCACTTCCCCCTAACAAGCGATTCCGCGCGTTTTCGCCGCGCCACGCCTGTTTCGGGCCCACAACAACCAACGGTGTGGGATGGAGCGTTTGGAAGCGTCCTCCTTGGCAACACATGCCCGGGGACGGAATATCAACCGTCTATCCATCGGCTACGCCTTCCGGCCTCGCCTTAGGGTTCGCCTGACCCGCCGCTGACGAACATGGCGGCGGAAACCTTAGGTTTTCGGCGCAGGGGATTCTCACCCCTGTGATCGCTACTCATGCCTACATTCTCACTCGTACGCGCTCCAGCAGTGCTTACGCTCTACCTTCGCTGCACGCACGACGCTCCCCTACCGATCCACTTGCGTGGATCCCAGAGCTTCGGGACACGGCTTGAGCCCCCTTACATTGTCCGCGCAAGATCACATTCGGCCAGTAAGCTGTTACGCACTTTTTAAAGGGTGGCTGCCTCCAAGCCAACCTCCTGGCTGTTTACGCGTTCTCACATCGTTTTACACTTAGCCGTGTTTTAGGGCCCTTAGCTGCTGATCTGGATTGTTTTCCTTTTGACGACGGATCTTAGCACTCGCCGTCTCACTGCTACGCTAATCCTATGGCATTCGGAGTTTGATTGGGTTCGGTAACCTGGTAGGGCCCCTAGCCCATTCAGTGCTCTACCTCCATAGGACAACACGTAACGCTGCACCCAAATGCATTTCGGGGAGAACCAGCTATCTCTGCGTTCGATTGGCATTTCACCGGACTAACCACAACTCATCCAAAGACTTTTCAACGTCAACTGGTTCGGCCCTCCATGAAGTGTTACCTTCACTTCAGCCTGGCCATGGCTAGATCACGCAGTTTCGGGTCTGCTCGCACCGACTAGACGCCCTATTCAGACTCGGTTTCCCT
>JAHCHL010000019.1 GCA_026129745.1 Fimbriimonadales bacterium
TCGATGACTTCCATTCGATCACGTAGTGGCGGAGGGATCGTGTCTAGTATGTTCGCCGTCGTGATGAAGAAGACTTTGCTCAAATCGAACGGTGCGTCGATGTAGTGATCGCGGAAGCTATAGTTCTGCTCCGGGTCCAACACTTCCAGCAAGGCGGACGATGGGTCACCGCGAAAGTCGCTTCCAAGTTTATCGACTTCGTCGAGCATGAATACCGGGTTATTGCTTTCAGCACGCCTAATTCCTTGAATAATCTGTCCTGGCATGGCCCCAATATAGGTTCTTCGGTGACCTCTTACTTCGGCTTCGTCGCGCATACCACCGAGTGCGATCCTTACAAAGTTTCGCCCCATTGCATGTGCGATCGATCGCCCAAGTGACGTCTTCCCTACTCCTGGTGGCCCAACGAAGCACAGTATCGGCTGCCTGACTACACCCGACTTTTTGAACTTTCTAACCGCGAGAAACTCGATGATTCTTTCTTTGATTTTATCGAGGCCGCTGTGATCTGCGTCCAAGACTTTCTTGACCTGGGCAAGATCAAGGTTGTCTTCTGTCGAGGTGCTCCAAGGCAGCGAGATCATCCACTCGATGTATGTTCGGGCGACTGTGTACTCTGGCGCGCCTGGTGACATTCTTCGTAGGCGATCAAACTCCCTGTTGGCTTCCTTAAGGGCTTCTTCTGAAAGCCCCGCAGAATCGATTCTCAGCCTCAGTTCATCGAGCTCAGCTTCGCGGTCATCGGTTTCTCCAAGCTCTCGTTGGATCGCTTTCAGTTGTTCCCGAAGATAGTAATCGCGCTGCGATTTGCTCAGTTCAGTATTGACTTCACTTTGAACTTTCGACGTTAGTTCAAGCACTCGAACCTCTTTCGAAAGCATTTCGACTACGAGTCGAAGGCGTTCTTTGATGTCGATTGTTTCTAGGATCTGCTGCTTGTCTTCGATCGCGAACGGCATATGCGCAGCAATCAAGTCGGCCATTACATTCGGTTCCTGCACGGCCTGAGTCAACGTCCTCAGTTCATCCGGAAGGTGCGGAGCCAGTGAAACTGCTCTATCGAAGAGCGCGGCGACTGTCCTTCGGAGCGCTTCGATCTCGTCTTCTTCCTCTTTCAGAATCTCAGGCTCCTGAATCACTTCGATTTTGGCCCGCAGAAATGGCTCTTCTTGAATCGCGTTTATGATTCGAAATCGAACAATTCCTTGTACGATCAATCGGATAGCATCAGGCAACTTAACAAGTGTCCGAATAATAACTGCACAGCCATACCCATAAACCTCCTCGAAGGACGGACTTTCCGTGTTCGGATCTCTCTGAGCTATGACCCCAATGATTCGGTTGTTACCACTAACACTCTCATCGATAAGCTGTACGCTAGAAGGGCGTGCAACGGAAAGCGGCGCGATCAGCATCGGATAGATGACTGAGTCGCGCAAAGGAAGAATGTTGAGTTCGTCCGGTATTTCTGGCCGAAGGTCATCGCTATCTTCCTGTACTTCGTCCCGGACCTTTAGATCTACTTCTGACATTTATTCCTGCGTTATGGGAACTGTTCGGCGTCCTGGCGTCTCTTCCTTCTTTGGAACGCTTATATACAGCATCCCGTTCACAAATCTCGCTTTGATCGCATTGCGATCGACCGCCACGTCCGGCAGGTTTACCACTCGTTCGAACTCACCGTAGAGAATTTCCAGTTGATAGCACCGAACCGAGCAATGAGATTCTTGAGGTTCCCGTTTGCCTCGAACGACGACTGCATGTCTCTCCGGGGAGAACTGCACCGATATCGCCTCCGGATCCACTCCAGCAATTTCGACACTGATCTCAAGACTGTCGTCCGTCTCACTGAGGTCGACTTTTGGCTTCCACGAGCGCTGGGTTACTGCGGCGGTGGTTCCCAGCATTTGCATCATCTGGTCGCTCAGCCGCTGCAGCTCGCTTCCAATCTGCCAAAACCAGACCTCGTCTTGCTCCTTACGCTTCACGACATTGGGATTATATCCGGGGCGGCTTGGTATAATTGGCCTTGGAGTCCCATCTTGGCAACCCTCATTTCGATTCTGAATATAGTCCTTCTGATCCTTTGCGCTGTGTTCGTGGGCATCACGGTCATCTTTGGGAGCAAGTCGGACGCCATGTCGGGCGGTAGCAGCCAGATACGGACCACATTCAAGGGCAAAGCGGGGTTCGATGACCATATGTCAAAGCTCACGCTGTACCTTGGAGTCTCGTTCATGGCGCTGGCCCTGTTACTCGACATCTTGCATGCCCGAATGGGCTAATTGGACGTGAGCCGGAAGGCGCTTCGCTGGATCATTTTCGGTGCGCTGCTGGTCCTCGTGGCTGGAATTGCGGTCACCAATACCATCAGCAACGCACGATTTGAGGCCCGCCTCGCGCGTGCAGATGTTACGGCCTTCTCAGAATTTGCGGATCGAGCAGACGCGTACAACCTTTTCATTTCGATGGAAGTCCCGGCGCGATTGCGGCTGGTGCAAGCGCTTGGCAACTGGGAATCTGCCAAGGCGCCGGGAGCCTTGCTGGGGCTATCCAGAGACCCAAATCGCACAGTCCGAGAGGCGCTTCGAGTCGCCTTGACACAACAGGCTCAGAAACCTGGAGCGGACTTCACCACCGTGATGGAAGTGACAGACGCTCCATCTCGAGCGATTTTGATCGAAGCGCTTGTCGAAGCTAGAGAAAGCGGACGCAGAATCGCTGAATCTGCGTTTTTGAGTCCGGGGTCCAGAATGAACGCTTCTGCGGCACTCATTCGGTTTGGCGAAACTTCGTTGGCCTTTTTGACTTCGATGCTGGGACATTCAGATCACTCAATAGCTCTCGATGCTGCTGACACATTGGCTCGGATTGGATCCCGTGGCTCCGACCCTGCCATCGGCCAAGCACTTTGGAGGCTCTTTCTTCAAACTCCTGAGAGATTGCAACAAGACAAGCTCATTCCAATCCTTGCGGCGTTCGGTTCAGTTGAGGCAGCAAACATCTTCGAAGAAACGGTATCTGATCAGACTGCACCTCCACGATTGAGGGCAGCCGCCGCCGCCGGGCTGTACCGGATCGGCCGACTGGAGGTCTTGAAGGAGTTTCTGGACGATCCAGACCCAGGCGTTCGTGCGGCGGCAGCCGGCCACTGATGGTGCTAAGAACCCAGGTCAAGCGTCATTAATAAGCCACCATGTCACTCTCCCGCCACTCCTTTCACGAAGACCTCAGAGCCCTTGAGCAGGATCTGATTGAGATGGCGAGCTTGGTTGAAAAGAGACTGTCGCAGGCTGTTGACGCCCTAAGTCGCTTAGACATCGAATTGGCCCGTGAAGTCATAGAGGGAGATGACGAAGTCGACGACTTAGACATCGAGATCGAACAGCACTGTCTTCGAATACTTGCACTGCAACAGCCAATGGCAAAAGACTTGCGCACGGTTGGAACCATTATGAAGATGGTAACGGACATTGAGCGCATTGGCGACCTTGCCGTCGACATAGCCAAGATTACAATCAAGTTGAATGCGCTTATGGGCGACTCCAAATCGATCGACATTTTGAGGATCGCTGCTCCCGTCAAAGCCATGCTCCGAGAAAGCATCGAGTCATTTGTCAAGCGCGATCTTGAGAGTGTGAGCCAGGTCATTCAGAAAGACGACGATGTCGACTCTATTTTTCGTGAGTTACGGGAACAGTTGCACGAGATCATGATTTCTCAACCCAATCGGGTTGTTGAAGCAAGCTGGCTGTTGCAGGCCATTATTCACTTGGAGCGCGTCGCGGATCACGCAACAAATATCGCTGAGCGCGTTTACTTTATGGAAACCGGTCGAATCGATGACTTGGTTGCAAAGCTCAAGAGCCGAGAGAATTGAGCATCGCTTCAAACTTCCGAATGCTACAAGAGCGAATCGAACATGCGTGCTCAGTCACTGGTAGGGATCCGGGCACAGTCACTCTCATTGCGGCGACGAAATCCGTGCCCCCAGAGTCGATCATCGAAGCAGCTGAGTTGGGCATCAAGCACTTTGGAGAGAATTACCTACAAGAAGCAGTCAGGAAACGGCCCTTTTGCCCGGCAGCAGCGACTTGGCACTTCATTGGAAGAATCCAAGGGAACAAAGCCCGACGGATTGGCGAAGATTTCGGCTGGGTTCATACTGTGGACTCCGTCGACAAAGCCGTAAAAGTGGGAGTCGGAGCCTCAAAGTCGGGGCGGAGTGCCGAGGTGCTCATTGAAGTCAACATTGCGAGGGAGCCCCAGAAGGCTGGCGTTCTACCAGAAGAGGTTGCAAATCTGGCTGAATTGGTGTACCATTTACCAGGTGTCCGATTGCGGGGCCTCATGACCATGGGCCCGGCGAATCGAAATGCAGAGGAAGTACGTCCGTACTTCCAAGCTATGCGAAGGCTCCTGGAGGGGCTGAGCATTGAAGGCGCAAACTGCCTCAGCATGGGGATGTCCCATGACTTTGACGTGGCGATCCAGGAAGGAGCCACCCACGTCAGGATAGGCACGGCGCTGTTCGGACACCGAGAAAACTAAGGAAGGAGTAATTGACTCATGGAAGAGTTGGAAGTAGCCCAGCGCCCGGGCCTATTTGAAAAGCTGTTCGATCGATTTCGAAGCAACGATATCGACGAAGAGGAAGCTGACGCAGTTGTAGCTGCGAATCCTGGTCGGATTTACCACATCACAGTTCGAAGGCAGGTGGTTACGTTTGCCGATGCCGTTGCGGCCGCTGACGGCCTCAAGCGGAGTGAGCAACAGATTCTGAATCTCTGCTCGGCGGACAGCCAGTTGCGGGAGAAGATCAAAGACTTTCTGGCTGGCGTTAATTACGCCCAAGAGGGAACATGGGAGGAGCTCGGAGAGCACGTTTACCTACTCGCGCCCAGCAATGCGCGGGTGGAGACCGCTCCGGCAACGCCACGGATCGCCGCTAACCAGAACTAACCCCACGTCCACAACCTGTCCTGCAAGCAAAGCGGGTCGGAGCACGCTCTCCCCTCCTACGAGGCGCCCTGCAGCCAAATACGCCTCTCGTGCCTCCGGCCCGCACTTTTGTCACTGCCCTGCCCCAACTACCTGGTTTTTTCCTGCATCACCGTGGAATGACCTGGTCGGAGTGGGACCGAGCAAAGAATGCTCACGGGCGAAGTATTCCTTCAGGACGGACTGATAACCGAGGAACAGTTGCGGCTCGCAAAGGAGAAGCAACTGGAGCTTGGTGGCAACGAGCCAATTGCCAATGTGCTCGTTTCGATGGGCTTCATCTCCGAAAAAGACCGTGTCCGGCGACTTGGCATTCTCTGGGGAGTTGAATTTATCGATCTTGCCGAGTCACAGCCTGACCCCGGCGTTCCGCTGCTGATTTCATCAACTTTCGCTCGCAAGTTCAAATGCTTGCCCGTGCGAGATGGCGACGAAAAGCTTTACGTTGCGATGGCAAATCCGCTCGACATATTTGTCATCGACGAACTGCGTATGCTCGCTGGCAAAGAGATCGAACCTCTGATTGCCGTCGAAGACGAGCTGATGTCTGCGATCAACGGATCGTACACAAAGGACGGAGCCCTAACAGATCAGTTGAAGGGCGTCATGGACGACTTCAACAGCGACGTTTTGTTCTCATCGACCGGAGACGATGACGATGTATCCGCGGACGAACTCCGTGAAATGGGTGAGGATGCACCGGTCATACGACTCGCAAACCTCATCATCAATCAAGCTATTTCAGAGGGTGCTAGCGACATTCACATTGAGCCTGGCAAGGAAAAGGTGAAAGTTCGATATCGTGTAGATGGCGTGCTTCGTGACTCCATGGCTGTGCCGAAAAAAGTTCAGGCGCCTCTCACGAGTCGATTCAAGATCATGTCAAACATGGACATCGCTGAGAAGCGCGTACCCCAAGACAACCGAATTGGAGCAGTGATCGGAGGCCGTGAATATGACTTTCGTGTCAGCACACTACCGACAGTCTATGGCGAAAAGATTGTTATGCGCGTTCTCGATCGCGCTAACGTCAATATCGGACTGACAAAACTCGGGTTTCTTCCGGACACGCTGCAGCAGCTGGAAGATGCATGTTCCCGCTCTTACGGCATTATTCTGGTGACCGGCCCAACTGGCTCTGGAAAGTCGACGACTCTCTACTCGATACTCAACAAGATCAACAACGGCGAAAACAACATCATTACCATCGAGGACCCCGTCGAGTACGAGATCGATGGGATCAGTCAGTGCAACGTCAACGTTCGCGCAGGCATGACATTTGCAATGGGACTGAGAGCCATGCTTCGTCAAGACCCGGATGTGATCATGGTTGGAGAAATGCGCGATAAAGAGACTGCGACTATTGCGATGGAAGCTGCGCTCACCGGCCACTTAGTACTCAGCACGCTGCACACTAACGACGCGGCAGGTGCGGCCACTCGACTTATCGACATGGAGGTCGAGCCGTTCTTAATCGCAAGCTCAATCGTTGCAGTGCAAGCTCAAAGACTTGTTAGAACTATTTGCCAAAAGTGCAAGGAGCCATTCGTCGTTCCACGCGAGGCGCTCCTTAGGTATGGATTCCCACTCCCAGACGAGGTCGGAGTCGAGACAGACGGAAAATTGAACCTGTTCAAAGGAGCTGGCTGCGAGCGGTGCTCGTCAACTGGCTACAAGGGCAGGACCGGTGTTCATGAACTGATGGTCTTTTCGGATGAGATTCGCGACGAGGTGCTCAAGAAGTCACCCAGTCATGCCATTCGACAGATCGCCGTATCGCAAGGCATGAGGACCTTACAGTCGGACGCAGTTCAAAAGATACTGTTGGGACAAACAACCATCGACGAAGTGTTGAGGGTTATTTACGCGGGGTAGGAGAATATGTACGCTGAAGCAAGACCAGAACCTAACAACTCGCTTGCAGCGATTCTTGCCAAAGTTGGCGAGATTGCGGCAATGCCTCAAGTTGTCTATAAGATCATTGAGCTAACTGGAACGACAGCAACGTCAGCACAAGCGATCGAAGATGCAATATCTCTCGATCCAGGATTCAGCAGCAAAGTGCTGATTCTTGCAAACAGCGCGTTCTACGCACTTCCACGACGGGTTACGTCGATTCGAGAAGCGGCAACGTTCATGGGATACAAGACCATTCGCCAACTTGCGATGACAGTTGGTGTATTTGACATGTTTGTCGGCAAGAACGATTCAGGAAGCCTGAGAAGGCGCACATGGTGGCGGCACAGCGTAGACGCAGCAGTGTGCGCAAAGGTGCTTGCTAAGAACTCTGCTCACGTTGACCCGGAAGATGCCTACTCCTGCGCCCTTCTTCACGACGTAGGTAAGTCGCTGTTAGACCGCGCGACGCAGGGTGAGTACGTGCAAGTCGAAGAGTTGATCGCGTCGGGGATGAACGCAGTCGACGCGGAGAAGCAGGTCTTTGGATGCACACACATGGAACTGGGTGCAGCTTCTGCCGCGCGATGGAATTTGCCTCAGATGATTATTGACAGTATCGCGATGCATCACGGAAATGCGAGCGGTGATTTTTCTTATCATGTCGCAGTTACGTGCATCGCGAGCGAATTCGCTCATCAGATTGTTGAGGGCCGCAAAGCCGTCGACGAAAGTGCTGCGGAGGAGTCAGCACAAAGGGTATGGGCAAGCGAGTGGGCTATGTCGATACTTGGCTTCAGCAACGAAAAACTCGAACAGATTTATCGTGAGTGTAAGACCGCCATAACGCAAAGAACAGGAATGGCAATGTAGGAGGATCTCATGTCAGGAAACTTCGATTGGAACAAAGTAATTCAGGATGCAGGGCCAGAAGCGACTGAACTTCAACCGCCGCCGGAGCCTATCGGAATCGACCCCCGCAATGGGGAGCCCATTGTCATGCAACAGCCGACACAGATTTCGCCCAACGGCGAAGAAGTAAAGTCAGTTGAGGACGTTCATATAGACGAACTCCTTATCGAATGTGTGGAGCGAAAAGGCTCGGACTTGCACATCACTGCAAACTTGCCACCGACGGCGAGAATCGACGGCGAGCTTGTCTGTTTCTCCTATCAGCCTTTGGAATCGAGACAGACCCAACGTTTGGTTTATGACATCCTCTCGGACTCGCACGTTCAAAAATTCGAAGAGACGCGAGAACTCGACTTCTCACACAGCATCAAGGGGGTTGGCCGCTTTCGTGTGAACGTATACATGCAACGGGACTCGATTGCTGCAGCATTCCGAGCCATTCCGACCGAGATTCCGTCGTTCGAGACGCTTCGATTGCCTCCGATCATTCGAGAGATGGCGAAGCGATCGAGCGGACTCATCTTGGTGACTGGCCCTACGGGTTCAGGTAAGTCGACGACAATTGCTTCGATGATCGACGACATCAATAACAGTCGTCGGTGCCACATCATGACCATCGAAGACCCGATCGAGTATCTGCATCAGCACAAGGTCGCGATGGTCAATCAGCGCGAAGTGCATCATGACACGATGAACTTCAACAACGCCCTTCGGGCGGTGCTGCGCGAAGACCCCGACGTAATTCTCGTCGGCGAAATGCGAGACCTCGAAACGATTACGGCTGCATTGACACTCGCAGAAACCGGGCACCTTGTTTTCGGTACGCTTCACACACGAAACGCTCCTCAAACGATCGACCGTGTTGTTGACGTGTTCCCTCCTGACCAACAGGAACAGATTCGTGTTCTTCTCGGCAACGTACTGGAAGGAGTCGTTGCTCAGCAGCTTCTTCCCAAGCTCGGAGGCGGCCGAATCGCTGCGATCGAAGTGATGCTTGCGACACCGGCGATTCGCAACCTCATCCGCGAAGGCAAGACGCACCAAATGTACAGCGTTCTCGAAACCAGCAGTCAACAAGGCATGCAGACGATGGACCGCTCGCTGCAGGAGCTGTACAAGAACGGCTACGTTTCATTCGACGAAGCGCTCATGCGAGCGATCGATCAAGAAAGCTTCGCGCGCCTTTCAAAGGCTGCGTGAGCGCCGGTCCCACGGCGAGGTGACGGGAGCCCCAGACGAAAGTCGGGGCTCTTTGTCCGTTTGTCGTGAACCTCGCATCACTTCGCAGGTCGTTTCCGTCATACTGATAGCGAGAATCATCACTATCTCCGGAGGGAACAATGTCTGACGAAACACAAGGCCAACAGCCTGAACAACCAGAAACGCCGCCAAGCCAACCTGAGCAGCCATCGCAACAACCCGGAACGCCTCCGCCAAGTTGGCAGCAACCGCCGGGTGCCGCTGCCAATCCTGACCCACACGGCCTTGGGCCTACGTCGATGGGCATGGCTCCTCATGTGGCCGGCGCTCTCAGCTATGTGTTCGGCTGGATCACAGGACTGATTTTCTTTTTGTCAGAAAAAACGAACAAGTTCGTGCGCTTTCATGCCATGCAGTCAATCATGCTAAGCGTAGCGTTTACCGTTCTCATCATGATCTTCTACCTATTAATGTTCGTAGTCATCGGCGGTGCGGCAGCGAGTTCGTCGGCTGCTGCTGGTGCAGGTGCGATCGTGGTAGTTGTCGGTTGCTTGTTTTGGATCCTATGGCTTGCCTATGTAATTCTTTGGATTGTCTGCATTATCCAGGCTGCTACCGGCAAGTGGTTCAAATTGCCACTAATCGGTGACTTTGCGGCAAAGCAGGCGGGCGTTTAGCTTCAACCGTACAGCGTTCTAATCGACCCCTTGGAAGTCTCCTAATAGGGGTCGATTAGAACGTGCTCATGAATGGGATCAAATTGAAGGCAATCGAGAAGATAAGCGCAACGATTGCAAGTATCAAAAAGATAATGCTAAGTACTTTCAGTGTTTGGCCTCGCTGATCACCTGCGGCGAGCACTTTGTTCGCATTCATAATCGCCATCGGATAGAAAATAAGAGCAAGGATCGTGCAACAGACACATCCGAATGTGCCAATGCCAAAGTAAGTCCAACCTGTGTTCAAATCCTGCTGGGTTAGTGGGGCGGTGTAACCGGCGCCAGGCTGGTAGGTGTTTTGTGATCGGGGATAAGGTGATGGCGGTTGCGACCAATCGCTTGGGCCGGGCGAAAACAATCCCGGAATCGTGTTCGCCATCACTTCAAAACCGGAGTCCTTTTCGATAACCATCGTTGACGGCAAGATACGCCCTTCACGCACCCATTGCCGAAGCACTTCCATAGGCACAGGGCCATACATTTTGCCGTCCGGGCCGCGTACTGAATACATTCGTTAAGAGACCTGCACAACTTCGTACGCTTCGATTACATCGCCTTCCTTAAAGCTGGTCCAGTTTTCGAACTGAATTCCGCATTCAAAGCCAGCGGCCATTTCGCGCACGTCCTCTTTGATGTGTTTGAGCGATTCGATCTTGCCCTCGTAGACAATCTCGCCATCTCGCTTCACGCGACATCTCGCACCCCGAAGCACCTTGCCATCCGTGACATAGCATCCGGCGACATGTCCTTGCTTCGTAAGTTTGAATGCGACCCGAATTTCGACTGAACCCAAATATCTCTCCTCAAACTTGGGTTCGAGCATGCCCTTAACTGCACGTTCGATATCTTCGATGAGTTCGTATATAACTCGGTAAAGACGAATTTGGACACGCTGTCTCTCGGCTTCGGCCTTTGCAGAAGGCTCGACTTTGGTATTGAATCCAACGACAATCGCTTTCGATGCCGATGCAAGCAAGATGTCGGTTTCCGTGACCGACCCAACACCTGAGTGCAACACTCTAACCTCGACTTCCGGGTTTTCAATTTTCTCGATTAGACCCTTCACCGCTTCTACAGAGCCCTGCACATCACCCTTGATGATGATTCTAAGTTCTTTCGACTCGCCTTCTTCTAACCTTTGCTTTAGCGTTTCGAGAGAGACTTTTGTGGAGCCTTCGCCCATGGATGCAAGCCTTGATTCCTCGCGGAGTCTTTCTGCTTCGGCCTTCGCCTCTCTTTCGTCGAGAAAGACCTTTATTGTTTCTCCAGCATTGGGTACTTGGTCGAGGCCAAGGATTTCAGCGGGTGTGCTCGGCCCTGCATCTTTGAGCGGTTTGCCCTGGAAGTCAAACATCGCTTTGATTTTCCCAACTGCTTCGCCTGCCAGGACGTAATCACCCAGTTTTAGGGTGCCACTCTCCACTAAGATCGTCGCAACTGGTCCTCGGCCCTTGTCCAGCCTGGCTTCAATCACTACGCCTTCGACTTCCCCACCTGCATCGGCGCGCAGTTCCATCAGCTCTGCCTGCAACACGATTGTCTCAAGCAAGTTGTCGACTCCTTCGCCGGTCATTGCAGACACCGGCACGACCTCCACTTGACCGCCGAAGTCGGTTGGGACCAGTTCATGTTCCAGGAGTTGCTGCTTTACCTTTTGAACGTTTGCTTCAGGCCTGTCAATCTTGTTTATCGCAACAATGATAGGAACTTCCGCGTTCTTGGCGTGATTGATGGCTTCTATGGTTTGAGGCATCACTCCGTCGTCTGCCGCAACGACAAGGATTGCGATGTCCGTCACAGATGCTCCTCTTGCTCTCATTGCTGTAAATGCTTCGTGACCAGGTGTGTCGAGGAATGTGACCTTCTTGCCATCGACATTTACCTGATATGCTCCGATGTGCTGAGTGATGCCTCCAAATTCTTTTTCTGCCACTTTCGCCTTGCGAATATAGTCAAGAAGGCTCGTCTTGCCATGGTCGACATGTCCCATGATCGTCACAATCGGCGCACGTGGCTGGCTTCCGATGGCGCGTTTACGCGGCTTGTCTTCCTCTTTTGCTTTCGGCTTAGGGGGTTCCGCCCATTTGACTGTGTAACCAAACTCATCGACAATTCTTTCGGCCACGTCTTGCGCAAGTGATGTTGTAAGCGCGGCCAAGGTTCCGGACTTCATCAGAGCTTTTTGGACTTCAACATGTCCCACATTGAGAGCGCTTGCAATGTCGCGAGGCGTGGCTCCTGGAGGCAAGGCTATCAGCTTGGCGGATACCATCTCCCCTACCGCTTCTCGAAGCAGTTCGAGTGTGTCTGAGTCGAGGTCGACGCTGCCGTTGTCAGAGAAAACGCCCAACTCAGCCAGCACGAAGCTGACTTGAGAAGGCAAAGCTTCCAGGTCTGCAGCCAGGGTTTCTATCTCAACTTTCGACATTCGAATCTGTTATTGTCCGGAGCAGTTCCGTCTCCAATTCTGCCCAGTCTACCGAACTCGCCTCCACTCTCAAGGCTCGCCCGAAAGCCTTCCCCTGTATAGCCTTACTAATGCATGTTTCTGCCCGGCAAACGTACGCTCCCCTTCCTTCCCTTCCGAGGCCCACAGCACCGTCAGCGCCGCGCGCCACTCTGATCATAGTTTCCTTCGCTCCAACACGCCGACACGCTACGCACGTTCTCCTTTTCGTGAGAGGCGACACTCCGAAGCCTAACCTCCGCTTGCTGACGGCGCTTGCTGCATTTCGGCGGCTTCACTCTCGCTCTTGATGTCAATGTTCCAAGTCGTAAGCTTATGGGCGAGCTTTGCGTTTAAGCCGCTCTTACCGATTGCCAGACTCAACTGGCTGTCCGGAACCTGAACGAGCGCTCTGTGTTCCTCTTCGTCTATCTTCACGGACGAGACTTTGGCTGGGCTGAGCGCATTGGCAATGAAGACTTTGGGGTCTTCACTCCACGGAATAATGTCGATCTTCTCGTCATAAAGCTCGTTGACAATCGCCTGCACACGCGCGCCTCGCTGCCCGACGCAAGCACCCACAGCGTCAACTCGCTCGTCGTGTGAAATGACCGTAATCTTGCTTCTGACTCCGGGTTCTCTTGCAACTCCGCGAATTTCGACAGTACCGGCTGCAATTTCCGGCACTTCGATTTCAAAAAGCTTTGTTACGAGTTCGTCTGCCCGTCGGGAAACACGTACCCTGGGACCACGCTTTGTTTCTTCGACTCCACGTACAAACACCTTAAGTCTGTCGTTGATTCGATACGGCTCTGTGCGAACCTGATCCTCTTTCTTGAGCACACACTCACTGCGACCAGCCTGCAACACGACGTCTGGACCTTCACGACGAACGACGATCGCGCTGACGATCTCGCCTTGCTTATCGCCGAACTCTTCAACGGTGCGCCTTCGCTCTGCTTCCCGAAGCTTTTGCTGAAGAACTTGTTTGAATGTTTGCGCGGCAATTCGCCCAAATAGTTCCGGCGCAATCTCCATAGGAATGAAATCACCGATTTCAGCATCCGGCTTTCTGCGGCGTGCCTCTTCGATTCCGATTTGGAAGAAGTGATTTGTGACGTGCCCTACGACCTCTTTCTCACATATAGCGGTCATATGCGCCTTTTGCGTGTCGATATGGACGGTAACATCGCCCGTCGCCCCCACGTGCTTCTTGTATGCGGCGGCGAGAGCTATTTCAATTTCTTCGATCAGTTCCCGAACGGGAAGGTCCCGCTCCTGGGCGATCTGCTCGAGCATAGATACAAATTCTCTGTCCATTTTCGACCTACCCGGAACAAAAAAGGATGGCGGAGGGCCATCCTTTGGTTTGCCCACAAGTTATGGCGCAATTATAGCACGAAATGGCCGATTTCAGGCCAAATCGACCTTCAGGTGATGCTCTTGCCCCCAAATGTGCGCTGGATGCTGATCACGTCTTGCATGGAGCTTATTCGGCCGATTACGTTCTGAAGATGGCTCAAATCCTGGACCTCGACCATCATGTCGAGCAGGGCTGTTTGGTTAGGCAGCGTCTTGATATTGGCGCTGATGACGCTCGTCTTAGTTTCACTAAACACAGCACTGATGTCAGCGAGGAGACCCTGCCTGTTGAGGGTCTGAATTCGAAGCATCACAGAAAACGCGCCCTTGGCGTTCGGTGGCCAGTTCACCGGGAGAATTCGGGCTGGATCGGTCTCCATGAGTCTGGCGGCGTTGGGACACAGCTTTCGGTGGAGGATCACTCCGCGTCCTTTCGATACGTATCCGACCGTTTCATCGCCTGGGACCGGCAAGCAGCATTTCGACCTTTTATAACTGACGTCGTCAATTCCTGTCGGTGCAATTGTAATTCCTTGCATTGGCGGCTGTATCGTTGGACCCTTTCCCTTCCTCTTTTGCTTTCTCTCTTCGTTTGTCAGAACGTTGACAACTCGCTCGACACTAAGCAGTCCTTCACCAACACTTGCAAGAAGCGCACGGCTGTCAGCACGTTTCAGCGCTGCCGCAGCAACTGACAGCCTTTCTTCTGTCATGAAGGATTTTGCTTCATATCCAAGTGACTTCAGCTCTCGCTCAATTGCTTCCTTGCCTCTCTGAGCATTCGACTCTTTGTTCTGCTGTCTGAGCCACCCTCGGATCTTTTGCCGCGCCCCAACAGTCTTGACAATTCTCAGCCAGTCGACGCTCGGTTGCGCATTGTTTCGAGTCATGACTTCTACGATGTCGCCATTCTCGAGCTCATGTTCGAGTTTGACAATTCGGCCATTTACTTTTGCGCCGACCGTCTTCAAACCAACTTCGGTATGAATTCTGAACGCGAAGTCAATCGCGGTGGCTCCTCTCGGCAAGTCAACGACATCGCCCTTTGGAGTGAAGCAAAAGACCTGTTCGCTGAATAGATCAGTACTGACCGACCGAAGGAACTCGCTGCCAGTCGAGGCTTCATTTGACCAATCGACTATTTGCTGCCTCAGGCTATTTATCTTGGCTTGCTCTTCAACGGAGATCTTTCCTCCAGGCTGATTCCGTTTGTAATGCCAGTGCGCAGCAATTCCAAACTCTGCCGTTCGATGCATCTCGAATGTTCGAATCTGCACTTCGAGAGGCTCACCATTCGGTCCGACGACTTTCGTGTGCAACGATTGATATCCGTTTGACTTTGGCTTCGCAATGTAATCATAGAAGAGGCCAGGAATCGGCTTCCAAAGCTCATGCACGATGCCTAAAACTTTGTAACAGTCACTTTCAGTATCTAAGATGATTCGAATACCTAACAGGTCGTAGATCTCTTCGAAATCGAAGCCGAAGACTGCCATCTTTTGGTACACGCTATAGAGATGCTTAGGCCTGCCTTGCACCTCAGCATGTTGGAATCCAGCGGACTCCAACCGTTCCTTCAGCAGAACGATTGCTTGGTCTAACTCCTCTTCACGCTTTTTGCGAGTCTTAGCGACCATTTCGGAGACTTCTTCAAACTCCTTAGGATGAAGGTGTTTGAAGGCCAAGTCTTCCAACTGCCACTTCATCTGCCAAATACCGAGTCTTGCGGCAAGGGGAGCGTAAACATCAAGGGTCTCATGCGCCATTCTGCGCCGCTTGTCCTCATGTAGAGCATCGAGCGTTTGCATGTTGTGCAGTCTGTCTGCAAGCTTGATGACCATGACCCGAATATCGGCAGCCATAGCCATTAGCATCTTCCGCATGGTTTCTGCGAATCTAGCGCGTTGCTCCGCAGCTTTCTTTCTTTCTTCAATTTGCTCGAGTGGCTGAAATTTAAGTTTGGTCACGCCTTCGACTAAGTCGAAGACTTGTTCGCCGAAGGTGACTTTGACTTGCTCCGGCTTGACTTGAGTGTCTTCCAAAACATCATGCAAGAGCGCTGCGATGATCACATCCTCATCCATCTGCATATCCGCCAGGATTATCGCGACTGCCAATGGATGTGTGATATAGGGTTCGCCGCTTTGCCGGACCTGTCCAGCGTGAGCGGTTTCGGCTACGTAGTATCCGAGGCGGATTCTCGAAACGTCCGACTTGGGCGCATACTCTCGAATCCGCTGCAGCAGTTCGGTAAGACCTTCCGGTTCTTCCCAGCCTGTCGGTATTTCGAGCTGCGTTGCGATCAACTTACTTCTCTATGTTCGGATCTAGAAATGTGATGCTTCCTGTTGAACTGCCGGTTTGACGGCCAACCATGAGCCTGCCATCCGCCGTGCGAGCGAAGAATCGAACTCCCTCGGATATCGTTGCAGGCAGCCGGGTCAATTCTCGGACCGCGCCCCTGCGACTAACATGTCGAATGACACCATCTTTATAACAAAGAACGCCCCCTAATGTACTTGCAATCATTCGATCCGTAGGGACCTTTGCAATCGATGTGAATTTCTTGTCGGGGCCGAAGAAGTGGATCTCGCCATCTTGTTGAGCCGTGTAGAAGGTTCCATCTACCAACGGAACGATATCAATGGCGAAATCTTGGGCGACTTCCAGTCCACTCGGATAGAGGACGTGCTCAAAAACGCTGCTGTCCGGTGTTTTGCGCATCAGGTATCCACTGTTGAAGACGGCCCAAACATTTCCTGAAGGATCCATTCTTGCAATCGTTGGATATCTCACGTTGGTCTGCCAACGCACTGTTCCATCCTTTGACAGTTCAACGACGGCACCGCCTTCATAATCGAGGACTACAAATCCGTCCCTCTTTGGCATGATTTCAAGTGCGCCTTTGAATTCAGGCTCGAAAACTTTCGTTTCACGCAAATTGGAACCGTCGACTCTATACCTTGCCACTTTGACGGACTGTCCGACGACCTTGGTCGCAAGCACCGATCCATCGAAGTCGACCGCAAACCCAAAGTGGGGTGGATGGGGCGTTGTCAGTTGAACGATTGCAATCATCAATGTAATCATCTTGTTACTTCCTGTTGAAGGATCATTGAAGCCATAGCGGCTTGCTCTGGAGTGTCGACCGCAACTTCCGATCCGCATCCGAATGCCATTCTTATCTCAACGCCATGTTCCAAGAATCGAAGTTGTTCCAACATTTCAGTCTGTTCCAAAGGGGTCGGTTCCCAACTCGCGAATTGAGCGAGCAATTCGGCTGTGTAGCCGTAGATTCCGACATGTTTCTTAACGCGTGTGTGGCCGTGCGATCGCTCAAACGGTATGCGAGAGCGCGAAAAGTATAGGGCGCAATCTCTTAAGTCGGTCACCACTTTGACTACGGCAGGGCTGTCAATCTCCGATTCTTCAGCCCAGTTGTAAAGGCTCGCCATTTGGGCCCCTTCCATTAGCAACTTGCAGCAGGCGTCGACCGCCTCAGGTGGCAAGAGAGGCTCGTCGCCTTGGACATTGACGTATGCATCCGCACCGAGCTTCTGCGCGACCTCAGCGATGCGGTCCGTGCCCGATGGATGGCGATCGTGCGTCAAAATCGCCTCCGCGCCGAACTCGCCGGCAGCATCGGCTATTTCTTGGTCAGGTGTAGCGATAACAACTGCAGATGGACATTCTGAGCGGCAAGTTGCCTCATAGACCCATTGCAACATGGGCTTTCCTGCCAGGTCGACCAGCGGTTTTCCAGGAAAGCGCGCACTTGCCATTCGTGCCGGAATCACCGCAACGATGTCCATAGTCACCGATGATACCGGCCTATCGTTCGGACGAGGACCTCGGTGCCGCCTCTCTCATTTCGATGAAGGTGTTAGTCCCAGGAGTCAAGTCCACTTGGATTCGCCAGGAAGAGTCCAAGTCGTCAATTCGGCCAACACCATTGGGCCAGCTTTCACGGGCAAATCGCGCAGGCAAGTCGAAAGTGAATCCCATCGCTGATTCTGTCTGCAGCGACAGATACGTCAGCATGCCACCGTTGACCCTTGCTGCAGCAACCACGCCTCGACTGAGTCGCAGCCCCCTAAAGCTAAAGTCCGACATGGATTCGGGAACCGCTGGCAACAAGTAATCACCACTATCATCGACGCGAGCGAACATCCAGTGAAGCGCAGAGAGCCATGCTCCGCATCCGGTGGTAAACCATGGCACTACCGGTTCGCCGTCGGAACTCACGTGCTCGTTCGGACTCAAGAACTGTCCAGCCGAGAGTGTTCCTCTTCGGACTGTCTCCCATGCCGATTCGCCATCTGATAGAACCGAGTGGCACATTCCCAAATGTCCTGCAGTCCACATCCAGGCAGTGCCATCGAAGACTTCGCTAAAGCCAGGCTTCCAGCCAAATTCGGTTTTCGCTTCTGCATGCAACATCGCAAGGCTGTTCTTCGCAAACTCGCTTCCTTCGTCACAGAAGAATGGAACCACGTATCCAGCAATCGAGGAGTGTGTCGATTTGTCTCCTGGCACACGATAGCGACGATGTTCGAGATCGATTGGAAGATTTTGCTTTAGCGCTTTCGACAGGGCATCCCAGTTTGCTCGTCGCTCGCGGTCGACTCCCAATCTTCTCGCGGCTTCTGCTGCACGATCGAGACAAAAAGCAGCAGCCCCCATCGTGAAGGGACCACCTGCAACCTCCCCGACGCTTTCGTCGAAGTCTGTGCAAGCTTTGGTTCTGAGGCTTCCCCGCTCGTCACGCTCAATCATTTGCGTTTCGAAGTATCTCGCGCATTCGCGCATCACCGGATAGAGATCTTCGAGGACTTCGATTTTGCGTTTGTACAGCCAGTAAGTCCAAGCACAGGCGACAAACAGCCCGAGATGAAACCTTTCTGTGTACCAATGACCATGAGGGTCCCGCTCATGGCCTTCTTCCGTAGAACTCCAGGGATAGAGCGCTCCTTGTGCTCTTGCCCGCATTATCGCGGCTGGCAGTGTTGCCAATCTGAAATAAGGAACATTTCTTGCTCGATCAACATGGCCGGACGACAGCAAGCCGATGAAGGGATAGTATTCGTCATGGAATGCGCCCGCACCCCAGTGCTTTTCCGATAAGGTTGGTGGAATCGACCACGGTGTCGCTTGACTCAGTATTGTGTACAGCGCCATCCGCCGAAACTGGTCAACTCGATCGTCGCCTGTAATGATCTCGCTCTCTTCCCATGCTGCGCGCCATCTGTCTGCATGCAAATTGAATTCCCGTGGCATTTCACGCATCGAAAAGGCCGGCTGATGTTCGATGCGATCGCTGAATGTTATGGCTGTTCGAAGCAAAATTTCATCACCTGGAGCGAGCAACTGCTTTGCTTCCAAAACGGCGACATCGCCTTCGGTTTTCCAGGCCATGTCTTCAGTGGCAATCGTCACAACTCCCAGGCCATCTGCAGTTTCCCATTCGAAGTGGACTGCACCGTTCGAACTGGAAGGCTTGACTTTGAGTTGCGGTTCTCTCACTCCTCCACGGCAGCCAAAGTTGAACCGCAAGAGCGCAAACACTTCGAGATCACCTGGGCTGTGGTTGCTGATTCTCGTTTCGGCGATGAAGACATTTTTGTGCGCCAAAACAAGTGTCCTCGTCGATTCGAGAAGACTCGGATAGAGAATTCTGGTCCTGATTTCAGCGGTGTCAGTGTGAATGGATTGTGCCGACTCAATCGGCCTTGGCATCTCGCCTGCGATCCAGAGTGTCCGCTCGATCGTGCCGAAAGGGATCAACCGATGATGGGGGCCCGGCAGTCTACGTCCCGCGAGTACGAATTCCTGGGTGGCCGCACTCGCCTCATTCCACTCGTTTGGCTCGTGGTACCCGCTCCTTCCGACAGTCGTCGACAAGACCCCATTTCCCACAAGTGCCGGTACCGGTCGGTCGGAGTGTATTGAAGAGTCAAACTGCATCAGGCAAGTGTCTTTGCGGCGTGATTGTCCAAGGCAGTGCGAGGCTTGCGCCTCCGCCTATTGAAATGACGAGGTAAAACCCTTCTTCGGTTCATAGCACCATCTATCCAGTGTCGTATGGCTTTTCTCGATCCTTCTACAGTTCGATTCTGGCTGCCTTCGCCGGGTTCAAGACCCCGCTGCGAGATTTCTGGGGATCGATGTTTGATCGAAGCACGAGTCCACCGGTGTTTTCCATTCTCTGCGCCAGACGCATTCGTCAGCATTCAGGACGGAGCGGCAAAGGAGGTCGGCATGCTGGCAACGCTCGATGGCCTGGATGCGGATTCGCGAAGGGTTCTCGACGCAGAGCTCGATAAGCGGTATTTCACACCGATCATCCGACGCATTGTGTCGCTCAAGCAAGAAGCTTCGATGTGGCGCTGGGAAGTCGACACTCAGCGCGGGCGCGCCGACTTCTATGTCCGGGGAGTCAGGGACTCCATCCATGAAATCGCACCGCGCAGATGGCAAATTCTTGGCATGGACGGACAACGATACGAAATTCGCGACTTCGACTCTCTCGACTCTCGAAGCCAAACTCTTTTCGAGAATCTATTTTGAACCATGCTCCACGCACTTGAGCAAATTCTTTTGCCACCGAGGTGCTTAGTGTGCGGGTCAATTGGTCAAGAGGAAATTTGTAACGATTGCATGGAGTCGATCGTTCCTGTCCCTGAAGGAACTTGCCCCAAATGTGGAATTGGCGATATCCGTTCATGCACCGAATGCGATTGGATGGGCTCGCTCGATTGGCTGCGGGTAGCTGCAAGATACGAAGGCGCAGCCGGTCGCGCTGTACGCAACTTGAAGTTTCAGCGGCATTTGGAACTTGCGAGTCCAATCGGCAAGATGATGAAACCACTTCTCGCCGACGTTCCTGAGTTCGACGCTGTTATTCCTGTTCCAATTCATTGGGCGCGCCTTTCCGTTCGCGGCTTCAATCAGGCCGCCCTTCTAGCGCGCGCAATGGGTCTCGCTCCACTTCCCTTGCTTGTACGCGTCAAGCCGACCAGACCGCAGACGCAGATCAGCGGACGTGAAAGGCTTGTTAATCTCGAACAAGCATTTCGCAGTCGAAGTGAAGCGCGCGGATTTCGCGTTTTGGTTGTCGATGATGTCGTGACATCCGGGAGCACGATGGAAGCATGCGCTTCTGCACTGAAGTCCGCAGGGGCGTCTTGGATCGGCGGTGTTGCTTTCGCCAAGACTCAGTTTCACACTTAGACCTCGGGTTCGATTAGCCCGTATGTGCCTCGCTTTCTCTTATAGAGGACGGCAATCTGGCCTGTCTCCGAGTTTTGAAACACAAAGAATGGGTGGCCGATCAATTCCATTTGAAGCGAAGCTTCTTCAGGTGACATGGGTTTCACCACAAACTGCTTTCTCTCCACGATTTTCGGGCCTGTTTCACGCTTTGGTGGCGCTTCCATCAACGCAGCAGGAATCTTCTTCGCGCCTTTTCTTCGATGAGCATCTACTAACCGGCCCTTGAGCGAACTCAGTCTCTTCTCAAGTTTTTCGGCAACTCGATCGATGCATGCCCGGAGTGAAGCGTCGTTCTCTTCGCTGCGGATTGTGAATTGATCGGCGAAGACGGTCACTTCCAGCTTGTGCTTACCCTTTTGTTCTTGGTGAACCATTTCAACACGAGAGGCCTTGTTGAAGTATTTGTCAAGTTTGCCGAGCTTCTTCGCAGCGTACTCTCGGTGCCTTTCTGGTACGTTTCCTTGCGCGTTTCTTACTTGCAGTTCCATATCGTTTAGACCCCCTTCAAGTTGCGTTGCCGGACATAGATGGTTGCAACTGCGAACACTGCAATGCCTTGTTCTTGCCCGATCGAGCCAAGCTTTTCGTTCGTAGTCGCCTTCACATTGACGCAGTCTTGGTCGATACCAAGGATTTGGGCAATTCGTTGCCTCATTTCCTTACGCTTCCCGCTTATCTTTGGTTTTTCGGCCACCACAGTCGAATCGATACTGGCAATTATCCCGCCTTTCGTCTGGACCAAGTTGCCGGCTTCGCGCAAGAACACAGCACTATCAGCATCCTTCCAAATCGGGTCTGTGTCAGGAAACAACTGCCCGATGTCTCCTTCTCCGATCGCACCCAAAATTGCGTCCGTGATAGCATGCAATACGACGTCTGCATCCGAGTGTCCTTCAAGTCCGTTTTCACCCTCGAAGTGTATTCCGCCAAGCATTAGTCTTCTCGCTGGCTCGGTCGAAAATTGGTGAATGTCGTAGCCAAATCCAGTGACCGGCCTCATGGGCATTACCGCATCCAGCATTGCTTGGAAATCCGAGAAGTGCGTGATTTTCGAGTTCGATCGATCGCCTGGCACGATATGTACCCTGTGCCCGGCTGCTTCGAGCGCTGCCGCCTCGTCCGTAACGTTGGGATGCTTTTCCAGCGCGTCAATCAGCCAATCTCGCCTCGATCCCTGTGGAGTTTGCGCAACGTTGAGACCTGTCCTATCGATTGTTTCCTCGACGAACTCAGTGCCACGTTTGACTGTATCTGATACGGCAACAGCGGGGATTGCAGCCCCATGTTCTCGGGTCGCGATCACAACTCGCGAGACAAGCTCGCTCGACACAAGTGGCCTCGCGGCATCGTGAACCAAGACGCATTTAGCGTGCCCCGCAGCTTTAACTCCAGCCAGTGAGCTGTCTCTCCGAGATTCTCCGCCAGGGACGACAAAGTCAGCGACACTGAACTCCGCTTCCTCGCCTGGCGTACAGACGACTCCGATGGAATCGATTTCGGGATGTTGACGAAACACGTCGAACGAAAGTCGCCAAAGTGGGACTCCTGGTGCCACTTCCAAGTGGACTTTGCGCCTATCTCCTTGCCACCACGACGGACATGACTCACTAAAACGAACAGAAGAGCCGGCAGCCAGGATTACTGCAGTTGCCATTTCAGCTCGATTTCTTCCTCTTTGGTTCCGAGTGTTCGTCTTCGCCGTTCACAGTGGCAAATATCATCCTACCTGCGGTGCTTTGATGAACTTGGGTTACCTTGGCATCAATCCTCTCACCGATGTAATAGTTTCCGTCTTCAATAACAACCATCGTTCCGTCGTCGAGGAATCCCACACCTTGTCCAGGTTGACTCCCTTCCCTTTCAACCAAGACGTGCAAAACGTCGTTCGGGACGTACTGCGGCCTTATCGAAACAGCAAGATCGTTGACGTTTAGCACTTTGACGCCGTGAACTTGCGCGACTTTGTTCAGGTTGAAGTCGTTGGTAACCAGACTCGCTCCGAGCGCCTTGGCGAGCTTGACTAGCCTCGAATCCACCGGTTCGCTCTCGTCACCTGCATGTCGGTCCTGCGTGCCGATTTCGATCTCGAAGTCGTGCTGCAGATTGCGCAACATGTCCAGGCCGCGTCTTCCTCGCTGCCTTTTCGTCGCGTCATAGCTGTCAGCGATGGACTGCAATTCCTTTAGTACGAAATCTGGAATATAGAGCTTGCCTTCAAGAAACCCACTCTTGGCTACATCGTAAATTCTGCCATCTATGATGACGCTCGTATCAAATACCTTAATGTTGCTTCTTCCCTTACCCGGAATACGCGACCATGGCATCGATTCTTCCATGCTCTTAAGCGCTGAGTAGCCAATTCCAATAAGAGCAATCATCAACAAGATGCTTCCCATGACCGCATATGGGCCGAAGCTGAAGGTGAGCATGTGAAAGGGAATGCTGAGGCCTACGCCAACGATAATCGATACAAAGAATGTCGTCCGCTCCGCCTGGGACATCACGCTCCATCTCGTCACGATCCGTGTGACCCACGTGAGCAGCAGCAGCCCCACCATGCCCATCGTCACCGCTCCGAAAACCGCAATGGCGACAATTTGCAAAGGACTCGCGTAGCTGGGCAACGGGCTGCCAGGCTCCAATGGGGCCTTATCGAGCAAGAGGTAAATGCGCTGCATTCCGGTCGGGATGGTTATCTCTGCGATAACCGCTCCGGCCAGCATAAAGGCCACTACGAATGCTACTTTGAAGAATTTCAAATCAGATCTCTCAGTGTCGCAGTGCCTACGCCTCCATAGGCTATTTTGACTCCAAACCGGGTGAGTTCGCTTCCCTTCATCAATCTTTGCATTGAGCGAGGCAATTCGCTGAGATGGAACTACGTGGGCCGAAGAGTCCTAATACTTTTGGAGAGGCGCTCCTTGACTCCGCCCTCGCTGGGTCGGTAGTCTTGCCCCTCTCCAGATCCCGGGAGTCTTATGTCGTCAGCTAAAGGCAAGCATCTCGTCGTCGTCGAATCGCCTTCGAAAGCGAAAACGATCAGCCGCTTCCTCGGTAACGAATACCGAGTCGAGGCAAGCTTCGGGCACGTGAGAGACCTGCCTGAAAGCGCAAAGGAGATTCCCGCTAAGCTCAAAAAGTCCGAATGGGCGAGGCTCGGAGTGGACGTAGACAACGGATTTGAGCCCATTTACGTGGTACCTAAGAATAAGGAGCGCCACATCAAAACGCTGAAGTCGGCGATTGACGGAGCGGAAGAGCTGCTGCTCGCAACGGACGAGGATCGAGAAGGAGAGAGCATCGGCTGGCACGTCCTTGAGGTGCTCAAGCCTAAATCGGGGCTTCCCATTCGCAGAATCGTCTTCCACGAGGTCACACGGGAGGCTATCCAAGAAGCATTGAAGTCTCCAAGAGACTTGGATCTATCGCTCGTACGAGCACAGGAGGCGCGAAGGATCCTCGACAGGCTCTACGGCTACAAGCTCTCGGAGCTGCTTTGGAAACGAGTGTCAAAGGGCCTCAGTGCGGGGCGCGTCCAGTCGGTCGCCGTCAGACTTTGTGTTGAGAGGGAGCGAGATCGCATCGCATTCGTTTCAAGCACGTATTGGGACATCGAGGCCGATCTCAAGGCAAAGGGTGGGGACTTCACAGTAAAGCTCACCAAAGTCGGCGGCAAGCGCATTGCCGACGGAAAGAGTTTCGATCCGCTCACTGGAAAACTCAAGGACAAGTCCAAAGTACTTATCGACGAAATTCAGGCCAATGCCCTGGCGGACGCAGCCAAAGGCAGCGGAAATTGGAAGGTCTCAAGCCTGGAGACCGACCCTGAAACGAGAAAACCAGCACCCCCATTCACGACTTCGACTTTGCAGCAAGAAGCGAACCGCAAGCTGAAGTTCCCATCGCGCAAAACGATGCAGATCGCGCAACAGCTTTACGAAGGAGTCGACCTCGATGGCGAGCGAGTCGGCTTGATTACCTATATGCGCACCGACAGCGTTTCACTCGCATCCCGCGCAGTGGCAGAAGCTCGTGAAATGATCGAACGGATGTATGGCAAGGAGTTTCTGCCAAAGGCGCCGATTCATTACAAAACAAAGTCAAAGGGGGCGCAAGAAGCCCATGAGGCAATCAGACCAACCGACGTCAGGAGGCTTCCACAAGACATTAAGAAGCATCTAACGGATGATCAACTCAAACTGTATGAGCTGATCTGGAAGCGAATGGTAGCTTGCCAAATGCTGCCAGCAAACTTTGAAAGAACTTCGGTCGAGGTTGAGACGAAGGCACAGGAAGAAGTTTTGACTTTCTCCGCAAGCGGTAGGAGAATCGTATTCCCAGGATTTTTGCGAGCGTACGTCGAAGGATCGGACGATCCCGAAGCAGAATTGGGGGACAAGGAAACTATTCTTCCCGCCCTCCAAGTTGGAGAACCCTTGGATTTAGGCGCAATTCGAGCTGAAGGCCACTCTACCAAGCCCCCCCTCCGATACACAGAAGCAAGCCTGGTGAAACGGCTCGAAGAAGAAGGCATTGGCAGGCCTAGCACCTATGCGACGATCATTTCGACGATCCAAGACCGGGGATACGTTTTCAAGAAAGGCAACGAGTTGGTGCCGACATTCACTGCCTTCTGTGTGACGCAGTTTTTGGAAGAGAACTTCCCTGACCTGGTCGATATCGCCTTTACGGCGAGGTTGGAAAACGAGCTGGATGAAATTGCAGAAGGCAAGGCGCAAATGGTGGAAGTTCTAAGTGAGTTCTATTTTGGCGATGACGACAGACGGGGACTCGCAGAGCGCATCAATGAAGTGACCGGTTCCTATCCTTCGGTGCCAATTGGCGAAGGCATCGTCGTGAAGGTAGGCAGATATGGACCGTATGTGCAACTGGGCGAAGGAGGAACGGACAACATTGCAAGCCTGCCAAACAACTTCCCGCCTGATGAACTAACGCCAGAGGTGGCGCTGAAACTAATCGAGAGAAAAGCAATGGGCGGAGAAGCAGTCGGTGTCGATCGGGAGAGCGGTCGAGAAATCAAAGTGTTGAATGGAAGATATGGCGCCTATATCGAGATCGCGCAAACGGACGAAGAGAAGGCTGCCGGCGTCAAGCCGAAGAGGGTCAGCTTGCCCAAGGGGCTGGCACCTGAAGACGTTACCGCAGAGATTGCAGCCAAGTTGGCTTCCTTGCCTCGTACTGTCGGAAAACATCCCGAAGACGGTGAGGACATCATCGCCGGACTTGGGCGCTTCGGCCCTTTTGTCAAGCATGGCGCAGAGTATCGGAGTCTGCCGAACTGGGAGAAAGCTTGTGATATCGGCGTTGAGGAAGCGGTCAAACTGCTTGCTCAGCCAAAGCCAGGCCGCGGAGGGAAGGGCGGAAGACCGACAGCGACCGTTCTCAAGGATTTCGGTGAACTGGAGGGCGCAGTGGGCCCTGTCCGAATCCTCAGCGGGCGTTATGGCCCTTATGTGACAGACGGCAAAACGAACGCATCTCTGCCGCCTGAGGACAAAGACAATCCTGGAAATGTGACGGCCGAGCACGCAATGCAACTCCTTGCTGCGAAGCGAAAGTAAGCACTCCGGTAAAATCGGCAACCGAATGCCCCAGCGCGACCGACAGCTCATCTCTGCCGTCCACCTCGCCACCAAGAAGCTTTCGGCCACTTCAAGCATCGAGGAAACACTCCGCGAAGTACTTCAGATTTGTGTCGAGGCTGTCGGGGCCTACGGTGGCACCATTTACATTCATGATCCCTCGGCCAATGCTCTTGTCTTTCGGCACGTATTGCCTGAAAGCGTTAGAAATCAGTTGCCGACAGAAATTCCTGACAACTTTGGCGCGGCGGGTGAAGCATTTCAATCAGGCAAGCCAGCAATAACAAGGCTTGCTGAGTCCTCGCCGACGCCCATTGAATTGGCTACGGGAGTTAAGGTGACGTCGATGCTTTCCGCACCCTTGATGGTTGAGGGCATGGATCCCATTGGGGTTGTTCAGCTTGTGAACAAAGACGGCGGTGAATTCGACGACAAAGATCTTCAGATCATCGAGACCGTTTCGGCCGTTAGCGCGATGGCCTATTTGAACTCCGTTCTGATGGAGCAATCGAACCGTGCTGCAAGCATGATCGGCATGGGCGCAGTGGGTCACGACATCTACAACTTGGCTGCTGCCCTTAAGGGCGCGGTTCACCTAATGGAAATGTCGGTGGACGAACTGGCACATGATGACAATGCAAATCTGAATGACTTGCGAGAGTCCGTTACCGACTTGCTAAGCGGCGTCGAGACGATTGTGGGATACAGCGCGATCATCAACAAGCT
>JAHCHL010000002.1 GCA_026129745.1 Fimbriimonadales bacterium
TCGGTTCTTAAATTATTTAGCGAATTCTGGGTACGCTCGTTTTCAGTCTTAGGAGGCTACAAAGATGAACATCTTGATGGCGGCGCTTTCGATTTTGGCCGTGCTGCCTGCGACTGTAAACTCGCGAGAAGAGTTAGTTTCGCGGGTTGATGGAGGCCAAACGTTGCGAATGGTCGTGCAATCTGGGAGGAGCCAAATCGTGGATGCAACTTGGTCGCCGGACGGCAGACACGTCGTTACAGCTGAAGGCTACAGCCCGCCCCGTGTGTGGGAAGCATCAACAGGCGCTCAACTACTTAGGGTGGTCGGGTTCGCGGATGAAGCTGGGTACGCGTCGCATGTAAGGTACAGCCCAGGTGGCCAGTGGATTGTTGCGACAATTGAGAATGAGGATGGCCCAGACTTCACCGTCAAAATGTGGAGCGCCTTTCGCGGCGAGCAACTGCAACTCTATGAGGACGGTAAGGGTCCGCTTTCAGCTTCTTTCTCGCCTGGGGACTCCAGAGTAGTGACTGCCGCATTGGACGAGCGACCCAGGGTATGGGATCTGAAAACCAAAAAGGAAGTTCTGCGGCTCGTCGGGAACACGGCCGATGCAAATCCGTCGTTTGCAGTCTACTCCCCGGACGGAAGTCGAATACTGACGGGGTCAGAAAGTGGCCATGCGGAAATCTGGGACGCTCGGACAGGCCAACGGCTTCAGAAAGTCGCCTTGGAAGACGATATTGTTACTGGAGCCTGCTACTCAAAGGATGGGTCAAAGGCCGCGATTGAGTTCGGTGCAAGCGAAAGTGTCGTCATCATTGATGCGACAACCGGAAAGAAGCTGCATCAACTTATGGTAGATGATGGAGCCGAGCGAACATGGCAAGGATCGTTTCATCCGTCGGACAAGCTGTTTCTTACCTTGTGTTCCGATCAGTCAATACGTCTTTGGAGCACCGAGACTGGTCGAGAACTGCATCGCCTGGGCTTCGCAGGGGACGTGACGGCCGCACAATTCTCACCGGCTGGAGACCGTATCGTCGCGGTAGCGAATGGATCGGTGTTCGTCTGGGACTATATTGCTGCTAATCCCCCGCATCAATTTTCAGTACCTGCAGATGTTTACACCGCTACTTTTTCTCCAGATGGTGGCAAGATACTGGTCTCATGCGAGGACGAGACAGCGCGAGTCTTCGACGCGAACACAAGGCAGGAGCTGGCAAGGTACGAAGGACATTCGTTTCAAGTCTCGTCGGCGACGTTCTCGCGGCAATGCGACCGCCTATTGACAACGTCGTGGCATCTACCGCGGGAGCCCATTTCCGCCCTTCAGCCGAACCAAGTTGGCGAACTCGGCGGACTTGGGCACATTTGGGATTTAGCTCAGGCACGAGAGGTGATCCGCCTAGTTGGCCACGAGGGTCCCATAACATCCGGCGAGTTCTCTCCGGATGGGCAGCTGGTCGTAACCTGTGGGTGGGAGGGTTCGACAAGACTTTGGGACGCCAGATCTGGTCGCGAAGTCCGAAAACTGATCGAGTTCGACCGAACATATTCGTCAAGCTTTTCATCGAACAGTCGATTGATGGTTACTGCGCAATCGACTAACTCGAACCTATGGGACACAAGCTCGCAAAGCGCGCTTCGGTCGTTTCCGGACGATCTGGGGATGAATGCTTCGGCGATTCTTGCCCCAGATGGACGGTCGCTACTCATAATCTACGGCGACGGGTCATCGAAGATGTATGACACTCAATCCGGTCGTGTTCTCTTTGGCATTGATGGACTGTCTGACGAAGAAAACGCAACCTGTGCTTCTTTTGAGCCCAATGGTCGCACGATCGCGATTGGGACAAGTAGCGGTCGAGTACGTATGATTACGGCGGGTACCGGAAGTCAGGTCTCGGTGCTGCAGCCTCATTCAACGGCAGTTAGAGCTATTGCGTTTACGCGTGAGGGTAAGCGCTTGGTCACAGTCACGGCTGCAGAGGTAGTAGTTTGGGATTAGACATCCGGGAGCACTCGTTGCTTCAGTGTCAGAGAACGGCAAATGGATTTCCACAGTGACGTTAAGCGGAGATGCCACGATTTGGGAGGTAGACACAGGCACAGAACTTTGTACACTTATCTCGTTCATCGACGGCGGGTGGGCAGTGGTGGACCCTGAGGGACGGTACGACGTAAGCAGTCCCGATGTCAAAGGCGTTCATTGGGTCATGGACATGACTCCCATTGCGCTCGACGAATTCAAAGACAAGTATTACGATCCCGGACTGCTCGCAAAGAAACTCGGATTCAGCAACGAACAACCGAGAACGGTACCTCCGCTTTCAGAAATCAAACTTCCACCTAAATCCACGATAACCGTAAGCGAGGATGGCACTTCAGCACAAGTGCTCATCGAAAGTAGAGGGGGGGGCGGAATTGGAACTTACGAAGTCCTTCTCAACGGTGCGATCATTCAAGAAGGCGCGGCGCCTCCAGGAGCCGAAACCCACCGATTCACCTTGGACCTTCGGCCGCACGCCAGTCGGCTTCTTCCCAAAGAGATGTTGGACGCGGGAAAGGAGAACACATTGGAAGTTTTCGCGACCAACGAGGCGAGATCTCTAAAGAAAGGTGAACCGGCTGGCTTGCCCCCTTCCGAGACGCCCATTCAACCGCCGAGCCTATTCATCCTCACTGCTGGAGTGTCGGACTATCAAGGAACGTCGCAAGACCTTTTGTTCGCCGCGAAAGACGCGATCGATTTTGGAAAGGCGATGCAATATGTTGGCGGCAAGTTGATTCCGGAAGACAGAGTTCACGTCACCATCCTCGCTTCGGACAAAGAGGCGAACGGGCACGAAGGCGCGACGAAAGCGAACATCGAGAAAGCGCTGAAAGAGATTGCCGCAAAAGCGACGGTATCCGACACCGTGATCGTTTACCTTTCGGGCCACGGCAGGTCGCCTTTAGGCGGTGATGCAGACTACTTTTTCCTCACTGCTGATGCAGGAACAATAGACTTGGAGGCGGCCGAATCGCGACGCGTAGCGACGTTGTCGGGGCTCGAGATCGCGCAGCGTCTCAACGCGATCGCAGCGAATCGCAAGGTGCTGATTCTCGACACTTGCGCTTCGGGTGCGGTTGCCGACGACCTGACTAAGCGACGGCAAGTGAGCAGCGACGTGAGAAGGGCGTGGGAGAGGATGCAGGATCGGTCAGGCGTTTACATTCTCGCAGGATCATCCGCCGACAACGTCAGCTATGAGGCATCGAACTTTTCTCAGGGACTGCTGACGTATAGTTTGCTCGAGCCATTGAACAAAGTTGATCCCGCGATTCTGGAGGGCGCAGAAGATGGATCGCTTTACATCGGTATCGTGCGGTGGTTCGAAAGCACGGAGCGAAGAGTCGGCGAGCTTGTTAGAGAGTTGCAGCTCGGCGGCATTCAACAGCCAGAGTTCAAAACCAGATCTCGCTCGCGGAGCTTTCCTGTGGGTCGATTGGAGAAGAGCGACGTCGGCCGAATCCCAATCGAGCAGCCAAAGCCGATCATTTTGCTTCGTGAGTTTGAAGATGAGAACCGTGAGGATCGGATCGGGTTGACGCAGGCGTTGGACTCCGCATTGCGAGGGTTCTCAGCCAGAGGAGGATCGGTCGCCTATTGGCCGTCGGTCCGAGAGCATCCGTCAGCATTGGGGCTTGTCGGGAGCTACCGAGCTGCGGAGGACAGGGTCTTCGTGGAAGCGATTTTGCAACGGTTCGAGTTGGCGGATGGCCGGATCGAGCGGAGGACAGTGGCTCGGTTTGCGATCGAGGGGACTCGTGGAGAGTTGGAGGACCTGGCGAAGCGGATCGTGGAAGAGGCCAGGAGAAGGTCATGAGGTTAGCGACCTTTTGTCGGAGGATGCTCGGCGACTCTCGTCGAAACGGTAAGGGTCGATGCACGTCCGAAGGAGTAACCTGCGCTCGGATGGCGTAGCTGGGGCGGGATTTCGACAAACGAACATTGGAGGTAATCATGAAGTTCATCCATAGGATCGGAATTGCCGTCATCGCGGTTCTGATCGTTTCCGCCAGTCAAGCCGCTACTTATGCGGTTTGTATTGGGATTAACAAGTACGCAACCCCGAAAGATGCAAATGGAAAAGACATGCTCGATGAGAATGGCAAACCCATTGATCTTTCGCTTGTGGGCGCGGTAAACGACGCGCGTGAAATTCGGAACTTGCTTGTTGGCAAATTTTCGGTTCCGTCAGCTAACACAAAGCTACTTCTCGACGCGCAAGCGAATGGACAAGAGTTCGTCAAGGCGATGAGAGAGTTGATAGGAAAGATGGTTCCTGGCGATACGCTTGTGTTCTCATTCTCCGGACATGGGATACAGACCGATGCGCCGAGCAAGGCTTCTGGGAAGATGGAATTCATCGTTCTTTCCGACCTTGGGATTGTTGCCGACGACTTCTTCCGTGAGCTTTCCGTTGCACTTGTCGAGAATGGAATGAACGGTGTGTTCATTTTCGACTCATGTCACGCTGGTGGCATGTCCATGGGAACACCGAGTGTCAAGAGTGCGCGAGCTAAGAGCATCACTGGACGGCATGTGCCAAAGGCTTCTGACGTCGTTGGTACTTCGCCGATCGCAATTGGCACCCCGCGCGTCACTCCGAGACAAGCTCGAGGAGAAGTGCTATTTGTCTTCTCAAGTACTGCCGATGAGCTCTCAATTGACGCTGAGTATCTTGATGGATCGAAACACGGGGCATTCACCTTTGAGTTGCTCATCGCGCTAAACAGGAATGCCAACCAACGAATGGACTCTGTGATTCAAGCAATCCGGGCAGCACTTCGAGAAAGCAAGTTATCGCAAACGCCGAATCTCCTTGGAACACCGAAGTCTAGAGAGAGTGATCCACTTGTAAAGAGGTGAAGCCAGTCGGCTGCCGTCGAAATCGT
Source organism: Fimbriimonadales bacterium (assembly GCA_026129745.1). Classification (GTDB taxonomy): domain Bacteria; phylum Armatimonadota; class Fimbriimonadia; order Fimbriimonadales; family ATM1; genus JAHCHL01. The sequence continues at coordinate 4,927 of JAHCHL010000002.1, forward strand.
CTCGACGGCAGCCATCTAACCGTTTATTACGCGCATCCGAATTTCAGCCTGGGCCCAGTCAGACACACCGTAAGAATTGCGGGCACCCAGTTGTCGATCTTTATTGAACGCCTCAAACAATGTACCGAGGCTCGTCGATCCGCTTCGAGCGCCAGCGGCCTGATTGAAATCTACCAATCCGGAGAAGTTTTCCGGCGCTGTGGTTGCAATGAACTTGATAACCCACACCGCGTCGTCAACTGCAGATTGGCTTGTCCTGTGCACTTGAATATCATTTAGTGCTTGTGGGTTTGCTTCATTCGCACTAATGGCGTTACCCAGCTTGCCAATGTATCGCCAAGTTCCATCGACGGGAATCGCGTATTGACGCGCGGCCGTCCATACGGGATTCGGCCAAAACTGTCCCGGAGTCCCATCGGGTCTCACGAACAAGCCTGTTACGTACACATTCTCAACTCTGCTGCTAGTTGTGGTTGGCGACAATCGTATTCGGTAGGTGTAGTATTCACTACCTGCTTTGACTGCGCCAAGTGCTGTCATGTCGCCAAGGATCTCAATGCAGGCTTCGTTAGCGTCCACTCTAACCTTCACGACTTCGACATCGACACTGAAAGTGGGTTGGCCTTCTCTGCTTAGGAGCAAGAGTGCTTTTCCAAGGGCAAGCTTTCTTAGTGTCTTCGGCACGTCGTCCAGTGGCACGCCAGAGTGCAGTCTCCTCGCAAGTCCATCAAGGAAGTCGTAACCACTCGGAGTCTGCTTGACTTCTATGTCATAGCCATTGGCGTTTGCGGTCTCGGCCAAGTACGGCGATTTTGCAATTGCCTCACGCAAAAGCGCCTTTGCGGATTCGGAAATTGCGTTATCAAGTCGAACTTGAAGCTTGACTTCGCCAAGCGCTTCGATAACAATCGCTTTTGCTGATTCCAAAAACGGCCGATCAGGCTGCTTGTCACCAACAAACTCTAGGGTCGACCTCGCGGAGGAGGTGCTGGTCACTTTCGCCCGAAACGCTGGCGGTCCTGAGAATCTCTCTTCAGTCGACGGATACAAACCAATTACGTATCCCTTCCGAATGCCGAGAACCTCACCGGCCAATAACAGCGTTTGATTTGTTCTCGCATCGATACCCAAACCAAATGTGGTCGGGATTGGAACGTAGTTTCCGCCAAAGACGACCCGGCCCTTGTCTCCGGTCAACATCGGTCTTTGTAGTGGCCGAGACTCAAGTGGGTTAGAGCTCATATGGAACGCGACTCGCCTTATCAAGTCATCGTAGGAACGATTCTCTTGTTCAAATGCCTTGATCAAGGCTGTTGTGAAGACACCGCCATCTTTAACTTGATAAGCTTCTGTCGCCGCATCCGTAGCGAGCAAGCCTACATGCCCACGCCGCCTCGACTGTCCTGCCATCGAACTGCCTGATTCCTGCGCAAGCGCAAACAACTGTCCTGAGGAAACCGGTGAGCCTTCTATCGAAAGACCTTTTGAGATCGCATCGCCCCGCACCATGCCCCCAGCATGACAACTGTCAACAATGACAGTAACGTTCTCGCATCCTTTTGCACTTAGTTCATCCAGCAACTCGTTGAGTTCTCTGTCTGTAAGCAATGTAGAGGTGCGTAGCTGCATTAACTTCTTTCCCGATGCTGGGTCATCTACGAGATTGATTCGAGAGTCGCTCATCAAAAACGCCTCACCCTTTAGGCCCGTCGAGAGGTCTGGGTAACGAGTTCCATGACCCGAAAAGTAGAAAATGATCACATCGTCTTTCGCGGCTTCATCAATGAGGAACCGGCGGAACTCGTTTACAATCAGCTCTTTCTTAACTTGATCTGGCCCGACGAGCGTCCTAATCGAAGATTCTGGAACATTGAATCGGACTCTTAGCATTTCAGTAAAACGCGTTACGTCGTAGTCTCCGATCAATGGGTTTGCGCCCCCATAATGGTCTTCTTCCGAAGTAAGAGATTTTGTGTAACCAACAGTAAGAACTCTGTAAGTTGGAGCGCACAAGCTTGGACCGGCAAAGAACACTATTGCCGGAACCAACCACAGCCTAAGCATTCGCTTCCCCATTCAAATCACCTCATTCTTGCAAGATCGCCAAGTCCAGCGACCCCTCATTGTACATCCGACGCTCAGCCCCTTTGCTGATTTCTCGTTTTTCTTAGGGCCACACTCGGATCTCGAGTTTGTCCGACTCTTCTCCATTCAGACGCGGCAAGAAGCCGCGCAAACAAGGAGAAGAATGATGAACAAAATGAAGAAGATCGTTGGAATCGCCCTCGCGCTGACGCTGACCGCGTTCGCCCTCGCCCAGACCGCTTGGACCATTCGTGGAGGACTCGCTCCGCAGACCTTCCACTATTACGATGTCTGGCTTGGAGCCGGCATGCACGAAGTGGATGTCTTAGGCCAGGGCTTCGGAGACCTCGACATTTACGTCTATGACAATCGCGGAAGGCTCATCGTCAAGGACGACATGCTCGACAACGAGCCGTACGTTCGGTTCTACTTGCCGAGCGGGCAGACGATGAGAGTCGTTGTCGAGAACGCGAGTTGGAACTACGCCGCCTCTTACACCGGCATCATACGGTAAGGAGGGATCCAACAGGCCCGGGCTTCCTTGGTGGCCCGGGCCATTGCCGCATTTGGCAGAAGGAGAAACTCATTCGACTGTCAAAAGTAACGACTTGTATGAAGACTTCCCCACTGCTCTTGCTGGCTTGTGTGGCTTCGTCTGCATTTGGGCAAGGACCCGAAATTTCCGTAATGATGGGGCACCGCCATCCAGCTCTTTACATGCTCTTTTCAGCGGACAATCGATATCTGGTCACAGGATCGACCGATGAATCCGCGATCGTATGGGACACTCGAACTGGCTACCAGGTCCAGCGAATTCGCAGATCTGATCTTGGTTCTGGGATGAAGAAGCCGGCTCGCGCAGACGATGCGCAAGGCTGGGCTTCATATTTGGGAGTCCGGGGTGTAATGCCGATCGGAGTTCTATCTGGCACCCAAACGGTAATTACTGCCCATCGGGACCTAAAGATAAAGGCGTGGGACATTCAGACGGGCAGCGAGACTGGAGGAGTTACCGTTTGGATGCCTGCGATACCGCGTGAGCATAAGGTTGGAGTGGGTCCGCTTACACAGCGAATAACTGATGAAGGGCTTATGGAAAGTGCTCTGCTTCGCCAGGCACTCTCGACGATAGCGGCCCAGTTGCCCCACATCGGGCAACAGATTGCAAGTGCACTATCCGATCCGGCAACTCGGCCCCTCGGCATAGAAGACATGCTGCTGTTCGCGGTGCCTGACTCGCTCGAGTTCATCGTTGTCGGAAACGACCAAGGCGTCCAGACTCTCTCGCTGCCTGACTTTCGTGTGCTGAACACATACAAGCCACGAAATCAGGGAAATGCGGGCTTTGTTCGAAGGATCGTGGTCAGCCGGGATGGGACGAAGGCCGCCGTATCGCTCTACACAGGAAGAGTCGACGTTTTCAATCCTATGACTGGAGAACGCATTGCGACTGACCGGCTATATCTGGAAGATGTGCCGAGCATTGGGTTCTCCGACAATGGGGAACGCCTTTTCGCAATCAACAAGGACGGGATGGTCAAAGTTTGCGAAGCAGCGACCATGAAGGAGATTTTCAGGCTCGATGCTCCAAAGGGCACTCTTGTCAACAAGAATGCACCGACCATCGGGCTCCTTTCGCCGTCCGGCGACAAAATCTACATAAGCAACTACAGCCGGAGCGCGCAGCCTCCGGGGGTTGGAAGGTTCTTCGGCTATGGTCCGATGGTCGTCGGATACAACGTCGCTGACAAGACTGTGAGCTTCAGGGCTGCCGGCATATCACTAAGCGGCAGCCGAATCACTCAAGACGGCAAGTATCTTGTCTACCGCAGTTATCGCATTCCCCTCTATTCGCAGGTTGGAGTTGCTCCTCGCGCTGTTTCGTTTGGCGAAGGGGTCAGCGAAGAGATCGACCTTCCTCCGACGCTGAGTCTCAATCGTCCAAATTCTATTGCAGTCTCGCCGAACGGAAAGCTTGTCGCATTCGCATCGAATGAAGGCTCTGTCGCTCTCATAGATCGTGCAACAGGAATCCCAATATTCGATGTCAGGGGTTTAGGGTCCCCTGTTCAGAAACTGTGGGTCGGGGCAGGAAACATGTTGTATGCGGGGGTAGGCGGCATCGACATGGTCTATCTCATGTCGCGACTTGCTCTCATGATGCAAGACGCAGCAATGATGTCGGGCACTACAGGCAATGTCAATTGGATCGACTTCTTGCGAACCGAGAGATCAGATCCGAATGAACCCCGAGAGTGGGACGCTTCGTTGCGGGTTGCAGGCATACCGGAGAGCGATCAAGAATTGCATGCCAAGTCATTTGGGGAATTGCCAGATTTTGTTGCTCCAATTCGTGCATTTGACATGAGCACTGGCCGACAAGTCGGCGTCAACCAAAGCCATTCGATGTTGATCCACCAACTCTGTGAGAGTGACGAAACCACAATTTACTCGGTGGGGATCAAGCGTGATGCACCCATCGGCATCGGTGGAACAAGGTGGACGAGAGAAGGCGGCTATTCAATCCCGGAGAGTCTCCCAGCTCAGTCCACTGTGATGGCCGTTTCGCACGACGGTAGCAGAAGACTATTGGTAAGCTTTGAATTTACAAAGGAAGGTCTGCCTAAGCCCAAAGAGCTTACAGTCATCGATAAGAATGGGGGGCAGATCGCCAAGTTCGATGCTGCTCGAGCTTCCTTCGATGGAATTCATCTGAGTTTGACGTTCACTAAGGACGGCAGTGCAATCTTAGCGCCGTTTTCAGATCCTGCAAGGGTTCGCAAGTTCGATTTGGCCCAAGGCCGGTTCGTCAAGGATTTTAGGCTCACACTGGTTGGATGGGAAAGCCGAGGCGTCTATGGCCTCATTCGCCGGAATGAACGCTACGCAATCCATGACTTTGAAGCCGACAAATTGGTCGCTGATTTACCGGCAGAACTTGGCGAGGTGAATTGTTTTGCCGTAAACGCAAGCGGGAGCCAAATAGCAATAGGTCACGGAGACTCGAAAGTTTCGCTCTTCGATGTTGCTTCGAAGAGAACGCTTTTTACTCTCAGCGGGCACGAATTGGCAGTCACTGCCGTGGCAATAAGCAGCAGTGGCAATCAGCTGTATTCTGGCAGTCATGACGGAACAGTTCGTGTTTGGGACGTCGCCACTCGTTCCGAGAAAGTTCGATACGTGCCGCTCGGGTTGACCGATTGGGTGGCGATCACGCCCGACGGCAAGTATATGTCGGCGCGCTCAGGAGCAGGGCTTGCATTTCGCTACCAAGGAGTCAGCTATCCAGTAGAGCAATTCGATGCACTCTACAATCGCCCGGATCTTGTGTTATCGCAGATAACATCGCCAACAAACGAACTGGTCGCTGCCTATCGGGCAGCATACGAACGGAGATTGCGTCGACTTGGCATTCCAAGCGCTGCTGCGAGTCAGACACTTGACCGAAGCGCCATCGAGATTCAAGACCGAAATCAGTTGCCGTATCTGACTCAACAAAGAGAATTGAAGTTCTCGGTTTCAGCGAGCGCACCTGCCGGTCGAACTCTAAGCAACTTGCGGTGCTGGATCAACGATGTGCCGGTTGACCTTGGTGAGGCCTCTGGTTCAGTGTCAGGCAAACAGTCAGCCAGCGTGCAATTGAGTGTCATCTTGTCGGCGGGGCCAAACAAGTTGCAAGTCTCTGTTACCGACAATTCGGGAGTCGAGTCACTCTTCGACACACACTACGTTCGGTGCGAAATCGCTCCGCCGAGGAAGAAACTGTTTGTCTTATCCGTGGGAGTAAACACTTACGCGGACGAAAGGAAGAATCTGAAGTACGCCGTAAACGATGCGAACTCTGTCGCTTCGGTCCTTCGGACATCGGCCACACGCGCATTTGACGAAGTCGTGGTGATCGACGTCATCACCGACGCTAATGCCACTCGTGAAAAGATACTTGCCGCTCAGGAAGCCATAAGCGGCGCATCAGTTGACGATGGTGTATTGATTTTCTTCGCAGGTCATGGCCTTCTGGACCCAAGCACTTACGAGTACTACTTTGCGACTCACGACATCGACTTCCAGGATCCGAAAGGAAGAGGCGTTCGGATTGACGAACTGTTTGAACTGCTTTCCAAGACGGCTGCCCGCATGCGCGTTCTGCTCTTGGATACCTGTCATGCAGGTGAGATCGATGACCAATCTCTCAGCAAACCCGTTGTCAGGCCAGACGGGAGCGGCATTCGAGGCGAGCCGGTCGGCAGCGCGCCGAAAGCGACGGTGGGGCTAAGGAACTCTTTCGATTTGATGCAACAGTTGTTCTCTGATTTAAATCGTGGGATCGGTGCCCACGTGATCGCAGCGAGCGGAGGATTGTACTGGTCTTACGAGCGAGAGGGGCACGGGCTGTTTACCAAGTCGCTCCTGGACGTGTTGCAGAATCCACAGCTTGCATCGACTGGCGCAAGCGGAGACGAGCTAAGAATCAGCCAGATTCGAGAGTATGTGTACCGACGCGTTCTCGAACTCAGCGATGGAAAACAGGCACCGACTTCGCGGCAAGAGAATCTGGTGCTTGACTTTAGGATGAGGTAAGGGGGCACGTTGTGCTAAGCGCAATCTTTGCTGTCGGCATTCTCTCGTTGCAGTCGGGTTCAGTTCCGGCACGTGCAGACACGCAGTCCTTGCGGATGGTTGTGCAGTCAGGAAAAGTTTACACGACATCTGTCGAGTGGTTCCCAGACGGGAGGTACCTGGTCTCAACTGGAGGCGATCGAGCAGCGAGGATATATGATGTCGAGAGTGGCCTCGAGCTGCTTCGAGACTTCCATCCAGAAGGAGCTGAGTACGCAGTGATTTCCCCTAACTCCGAGCTTATGGCTACGGTACCAGGAACATCTTCGAGATATGATGCATCAAGCGCAGTTCTTTGGAATCTGAGCACTCTGCAGCGTGTCCATGTACTTAGCGGACATCGTGATTACATCCGGCACGCGGCGTTTTCGCCGGACGGGACATTGTTGGCGACGGCAAGTGATGATCGGACATCCAGGCTGTACAGCACCGTGACCGGCAATGAAGTGCTTCGGCTTGATCATGGAAGTGGAGTGACATTTGTCCAGTTCTCACCGGATGGGACCGTCATCGCATCAAGCGCAGACGACGGCACAGTGCGCATTTGGGAGCTGTCAACTGGCCGCGAACTGCGCGTGATAAAGGGCCACTCTGACGAAGTCTTTTCGGCACGTTTTTCTTCCGACGGAACAAAGATAGTCTCAGTTTCGCGAGATGACACGATCAGAATCTATGATCTTGTTCATGGTGCCGAAAAATTGAAGATACCCTTAAGTAGTAGTCGAGCCATTATGTCTAGTGTTTCATTTTCTGGTGACGATACTCAAGTTATCGCTGGGTTAAGTGTGTATTGTGCTGAGTCCGGCGCGTTGATTCGATCTGCAGAGGGCAATGAATCATTCTACGCCACGTCGTCTGCAACGCAGCCCGGTGGAAACTTGGTGGCAACGTCCGTGGTTGATCTTCGTAATTTTGAGGCCGAGATCCTAGTCTGGAATCCGAACGGGGGACAAGAAGTTCGATCACTTGGAGGAAAGTCGTCTGCAGCATATGGGGTTTCGTTCGCGCCTAAAGGATTAGAACTTATGGTCGGCCTCGGATCTGGAGCGTCACTCACATGGGATTTCGGGTCAAAAGCGGGGCCACGATTAGCTAAGGGGGACGGAACGCCAATTGTGTCCGTTGACCACTCTCCCGACGAAAAGCTGACGGCCGCCGGTTCAGACGGCGGGCATGTGTTTGTCTATGATTCACTTGGACAGAATCTGCAGACTCTGGACGCTCGCGGTAGACTGTTTTCAACGAGATTCTCCGCGGATTCTACAATACTAGTCAGCGGAACTTTGGAAGGAGCAGTTATCTTTTGGAATCCGCTTGATGGCGAGAAGGTGAACGAAATCAATGCTCAGAGACCGATAAGCTGGCTTTCCCTGTCACATGATCGCAAAAGGGTTGCCCTGCTTGATGAAGACACAAACGATCCCCTCGTATACGTCATTGAAGTGGCAACTGGAGCTGAAGTACAAAGATTGGCCGACTTCAGGCGTGCGGTGAACACAATAGAGTTCTCACCAGATGACAAGCACTTACTCGTCGCCACTTCCGAGGATGGCCTTGAACTCTGGGACTTAGAGTCGGGTAACCGAGCACATAGCTTCGGCGACGATGGTTCCGAGACCCTATTTGGTACCTATTCACCGTCGGGTAAATGGGTCCTATCCACGCACGCGGACGGTACAGCCGCACTTTGGAATGCTCAGACACGCGAGTTGATACGCCGTTATGAAGGTCACTCTGGGCCAGTTTATCGAGGCGCGATTTCCCCTGACGAGCTATTGGTGGCTACTGCGTCCACTGACGGCACAATTCGGCTGTGGGATGCGCTCTCGGACAAAGAGCATTGCACTCTCATCGCACTTTCTGACGACAGCTGGGCGGTCGTTGACCCAGAAGGAAGATACGACGTTAGTTCCGATGACGTCAAGGGCATTCACTGGGTTATGGACATGACGCCCGTCGACCTTCATGCATTCAAAGACAAGTACTACGATCCGGGCTTGCTCGCGAAGAAGCTCGGCTACAGCAACGAAAAGCCGAGAACGGTTCCACCGCTTTCAGAGATCAAGTTTGCGCCGAAGTCGAAGATCAATTTGAGCGCTGACGCCAAACGCGCAAACATCACGATCGAAGATCGAGGCGGAGGGATCGGCAAGTTTGAAGTCGTTCTAAACGGCGCCGTCATTTATGAAGGCAGTGCACCGCCTGGAGCGACGGAGCATGAACTCAGTATCGATCTGGCATCACATGCAAGGAGACTTGTACCGGCTGAGCATCTGCTTGAGAATGAGCGAAACATCCTCGAAGTGATCGCTGGAAACGCAGCGGGATCACTAAAGGGACGCGGCGAACCGGTCGGACTTCCACCACCAAGCGAATCTGTCGCTGAGCCTCCAAAGGTCTTCATCCTTTCTGTGGGAGTCAGCGACTACCAAGGAGACAAGCAGGACTTGCTCTTCGCGGCCAAGGATGCAAAAGACGTATCGGCAGCCTTGTCGCTATCGGCGAGCCGGTTGTTTGGTCCGGACCGGGTGGATGTCAAGACACTTGTCACCGATCTCGAAACGGAGAATCCGGACGACTTTCGCGCTTCAAAGCGCAACATTGTGAATGCAATCAAGCGAATCGCCGAAGAAGCGAAGAGCACCGATGTCGTCATCATCTATTTCGCGGGCCATGGCCGTGCGGGTTTGGGCAACGAAGAAGAGTATTACTTCCTAACAGACGAAGCAGGAACGATCGACCTTTCGGATGCAGCATCTCGCGAAGTTGCGACGATCAAAGGAAGCGAGCTTGCTCGATTGTTGGGCGAAGTGGCTGCCGCCAAACGCGCACTCATTTTGGACACCTGCGGATCCGGTCAATTCGCCGATGATGCAACTCGCAGAAGATCGGTTACTTCGGAGATGCGCCGGGCATGGGAGACAATGAAGGATCGCTCCGGAGTCTTCATCCTGGCTGGCTGTGCAGCCGATCAAGTGAGCTACGAAGCGTCCAACATTGCTCAGGGCATCTTGACGTACAGTTTGCTCGAGCCTCTAAACAAGCTCGACCCAGAGGTTCTTGAACGAACTGAGGATGGGAATCTGAGGATCGGGATCGTCAGGTGGTTCGAGAGCGCAGAGCGGCGAGTCGGTGAGCTCATTCGGGAACTGCAGCTTGGCGGAGTGCAACATCCGCAGTTTAAGGCGAGGGCCGGAGCAAGAACGTTTCCGATCGGCGCATTAGCGCCGGAAGATGTAGGGCGGGTGCCGCTTGCTTCGCCGAAACCGATTGTTTTGCTTCGGACCTTTGCAGACACAGAGGACTCGGATCCGCTATTTCTCGAGAGTGCCATCAGGGACAAGTTCGTGCAAATGAACGCAAGGAGCGGAAGCTTCGTTTTTTGGCGCGAGGTCAGAGAGCACCCCAACGCTCTCGCCGTATCGGGCACCTATACACGGTCGGGTGATGTCGTTGTCGTAGATGTCCGGGTTCTGAGGTTTAAGAAGACAGACACCGGTTTGCTTCGAGAGCCATTCCTATCCTTTAAGGTCGAGGGCTCTGCAAGAGACCTACCATCGCTTGTTGAGAGAATCATCCAGGAACTCAGCAAAAGAATCTAAACTTTTCTTGGCGGACTGCTCGGATCGGTTGCAACTTCCCCTCTTCTCCTACCAGACGCGGCAACAGTCGCGAACAAGGAGAAGAGATAATGACACCAATCATCAGATCACGCCGAGCGATTATCGATCGACTCAGCAAGGAAAAGACGCTTCGCTCACTCTTCGGTGGCGACATCGAGATTCGAAGGCCCATCAAGCCTGCAAAGCTGCTCGAGGCGCCTGAAGGCGATCGAGGAATCGTCTATTACGACCCAAATATGCATGTCAGTTCGTTCGCACACGTATTGTCTGGCAAGAACACGATTCTCGTCAAGACGAACCGCAATGGCGAGCTGGAATCGAAGGTCTGGATGCGGCCCGATGGCGCGCTCCTTCTGATCGGAAGCGCAGGCGCGACCTATGCGATGTCAGATCGCAATCGAAAAGGTGACGTTGTTGCCTACTTCGACCCGGCCGGCAATTTGCTCGGCGAGGCGCGCGGCAGCGATCGAGACTCAATGGTCGAGTATCGCGATGCCGAAGGGCGCTCGTTAGGCTTCGCAATCGCCGGACCGCGCGAGGCGCTCGTGATGGACGCACAGCGCAGAGTAGTCAAGCGGGCGACTTCCGGTACCGTTCCTGGAAAGTGGCTCGCACTCGAAGACGCTTGGGACCGGTTCATCGCATGAGTCGGTCTCAAACACAGAAAAAGCGCCGAAAGTCGACCGGGGTATTCTGCTCCCGGTTTTCGGCGTTATTGGGCACAAAGAGGACATGGCGCGAGATATCGACCCTAGAATTGAGAAATGCCTGCGCCTCAATGAGGAGGAGAGGCTTGATTGCCTCAATGATGTTTGCGAAAGAACTGCGCGGCCTGTTATCGAAGCCGTGCTAAAGAAAAAGTTTGGCTGCTACTTCAATCGGCAAGAGGAGAGTGTTGAAGAAGCAGCCTATTGGGATGCAGTCAGCGACGCCACGATAGCGGTTCATAGAAACCTTCTCGAGTGTAGCAACGGAAAGCGGGAGCCAATTGCCGACGTCCAATCGTATTCTGCGAGCGTCGCCGAGAAGGCCTTTCTTGCGTACCTCAAGCGGAAGCATCCTCAACGATACAGTCTTGCGACCAAGTACAGAGCAACGCTCGATGTCGATCCAAGACTTGCGTACTGGAAACATGGCAATATGGGCACATCGGGAAACTCTGAGTGGAGTGGGCAACCCGCCATCAAGAATCGTGAAAGCGGGCTTGCATCGACCGACCCGACTGCTGCGGTCTCAGAGTGCTTTGGGGGCCAGGATTCGGGATCTCTGCTGCTCCCGGACCTCTTTTTAGCGACGTTCACTTGGACCAAAGGTCCGCTCGAATTCAACGTTCTTGTCAAGTTTACGATGGTGGCGACCAACGTCGTCATTATTGAGGTGGAACCTGAGCCTGATTACGAAAGCGACGAACCATCAGGCGCCATTGGAGGTGACCCAAGTGAAGCTGCTGAGTCTAAGGACTTGCTATCTTGGATTTGGGAAACTCTGAAGGGGCTTTCAGCGCAGCGTGCAGGAATTTTTCTTTTGTTTGAGCCTCCTGGGCAGGAACAGCAGTCACTGGTTGATTTGCTCGCCATGAACCAGATTGCAAGTCTGGAGGAAATAGCCAGTGTCTGCGGCCTTTCATGGGAAGACTACCATCGACTATCACAACGGGAGCGAGTTACGTTTCAAGACTTGGCGGACCAGTACGGCATATCACAAAAGCAGGCTGATGGAATCCGCAAGGGAGTTCTCGAGCTGCTGGCTCGTAGGATAAGCAAAAGGAGCGAAGACAACTAATGATTCGCCCAGTAAAATTACCAATTCATATGCTGGCCGCTCGGATATCGTCATTTCGCTCCTCTTTAGCATCCGAGGCCTGGAGTCTGTGCCCGGCCAAAGGAGGTCAGAAATGAGCGGACCAATCAGCAAGCAAGAGATGGATCGATATCTATCGAAGCAAATGGGGCCAGACGAGCTTCGGGAATTCAGTCGTCGCCTTGCCGAGTTTGGGACCTCGGATCCAGCGAAGGAAGCAAGTGGCATTGCGTCGCGCTTCGCAATCGAAGAGGAGCCTGTACCTTACGAGATGATCCGGGCTTATGTACTCGGCGAACTTGATTCGGAAGAGGCTAAGTACGTTGACGAGGTACGTGCGCTCGACCCAGACACGGACGATGCGATCCGTGCGTTCGAATCAGCGCAGCGCGAAGTTGCTGCAAGCCTTTCGATGTCGCCGGCCAAGTCCGAAGCTACACCTAAGCCCAAGCGTTCGTGGTTAGGTTTCTTTACGATGTCGGGGGGGTGGGCACTCGCAGGCGCGTCCGCCGTTTTCATGTTCGTCGCATTGCCGAAGCTCACTGATGAGCGAAGCGAACTGACGCAGGAAGTTGAGAGGCTGGAACAAAGAATCAAGGACATCGGTGCTCCGGTTCTGCCCTCTACGCCTTCCGCTGTCTATGAATCCATTCTAAGCGGTGGAATCGCTGTCGGTGCGCCGACGCTGCAGAACGGTGACGAAATTCGAGCAACGATCCTTGGTGCATTCCCAGGCAATTCGTTCTATGCGAGCCTCGATGGAATTACGGTTTTTGGAAGCCCGGTATCTGAGAGACTGCGTCGATTTGTCTTGCGCGGAAGCCCTGAGTACAATGAGTCCTACTCCAAGTTTCTTGAAACTTTCAGCGATCGTTCTGAAGTTCTCGAAACGCTCGATCGGACGTTCATTCTCGACTCTACGCCACTTCGGTTTCGTTGGCGAGAGATCGAAGGCGCGAAGGAGTATGCAGTCGTCGTTCGACGAAGCGGAAGAGTTGTTGCTGAGGATTCGGGCATCGAAGTTGGCGCGTGGAACCTTGTAGCGCAGGCCCCGGGCGAATACGAGTGGGAGCTGCGCGTCGCGATGTCGGATGGTTCGACGCAGTCGCATATTGGTCGGTTTCGTGTGACCGACTCAGTTGCCGCAATGAGGTTGATTCGAGAGCTGCTGGGTTCGAATGACCCGCTGTCGAAGGCAGTCCTTCTCGCGGAAGAGGGCTATCGAGACGACGCGCTGTTCGTTCTCTCGGGGCTCGGGGGGGCGGAATCGCCTTCGCCGCTCGTGCGAGAGGTTTACCGCTCGATCGTTGGGCTGTAAGCGGTTTTTCGGTTTGGTGTAACTCTTTTGCGCCCTGGTCGTAGATACTGATAGGTGAGGTTCCTCGGCCGCGGACAGAGGCGTAGCTGCCGAGCGAGGTTCCATCTCAGAACAAATCCTGATAGAATGTTTCAGGGTAATCGCCAGTTGGTCCGGTGAGTAAGCCATGAGGTGAAACCATGATGTTAGCCACGATCGCGTTGTCAATGGCGCTGTTGGAAGCGCCGAGTTTCACTCTGGGCCTTCACGAGTGGACTCAGAATCCGCCTGCGCAGGAGCAGCAGAAGAAAGAGCCTCAAAAGCCCCACCCGGAAGTGCAGGCGTTGCTGGACAAGATGCGCGCAGATTCAACGCCATCGGATGAAAAGTCTAGGCTGCTTCTGGCGGCATACCGCAAGGCAATAGAATTGGGTGACCTTCCAGGCCAAGCCTATGTTCTGATGATGTTTGGCAATCTTGCACTGTTGCTAGATAACCAAGTCGACGGAATGTCACTTTTCGAAGATGCACTAAGGATGTATCGGTTAATCAATGACGTCGAAGGAGAAGCGAATGCCCTCGGGTTTATCGGCTTGCTCCATTGGGAACGCTCAGACGAAGGCAAAGCCCTGGAGTACTTCGAGATGGCCCTCCCGCTCCTTCGTGATGCAGAGGACGTCGCAGCAGAGGCCGACATCTTGACCGCAATTGGTCTTATCTATGCCGACCTCGGCAATCAACAACAAGCAATCTGGCAACTAAAGCAAGCTGTGAACGCTCTACAATCGTTACGCGAAAAGAGCGTGGGGCTCGACTCGATGCTGACACAGAAGTTCGCCGAAAAATACCAAAGCAGGTACCAACTTCTAGCAATGCTGCTAACCGAAGAAGGCAGGATCCTCGAAGCCCAACAGGTGCTCAACCTACTCAAGGACGACGAGCTCTACCAATACATCCGCCGCACCGAAGAGTCACTTCGTGAAAAGAGAGTGGATTACACACCCGCTGAAGAAAAGTGGTCAGCCGAATACGAGGAGATTTCAAAGGGAATCACGGCAATCGGAAAAGAAGCGAGAGAGCTCTTGCAAATCAAGGAACGATCGCCGGAGCAACAAAGCAAACTCGATGAGCTCAATGCGAAACTAGAAGCCGCGAACGCGAAGTTCCAAGAGTTCTTGGATCGTGTCGTCGCAGAATCATCGAACCTCGACTCGAAGACCAATCGGCTCGAAAAAGTGAGGGAAGCAGAAGCGCTCGCATCAACGCTCGCGCGCATGCCGGAAGGCACGGTTGCGGTATGGACCGCGATTTCAGAAAAGAGCCTCACGCTCATCGTTGTCACACCGAACGCTTCGGTGGGTAGGCGGGTTGAAATCGACATCGCCGAGTTTCAGAAAAAGCTGCTCGCGTTTCGCCAAGCGCTCTCGAGCGATCGATTCGATCCAAGACCGATTGGAAAGGAAATTTACGATCTGCTGGTGAAGCCGATCCAGGAGGATCTGATCGGAGCGAATGCAAAGACGATCATGTGGTCGCTCGACGGGTCGCTTCGCTATATTCCCATCGCCGCGCTTTGGGACGGAGAGCGATACATGATCGAGAAGTATGGCAACGTGATCTTCACAGCGGCGGCGATGTCGCGCCTCGAACGCGATCCGTTGCAGAGTTGGACTGGTGTGGCTCTTGGACTCACCAAAGAGGTCGATGTCGAAGATCCGGTCATTCCTGGGCGAAAGATTCGATTCGTTGCGCTTCCGGGAGTTGAATTCGAACTCAGTTCAGTCAAAGGCTCGATGCCTGGGACCGATGCGTTGCTCGATGACAAGTTCACGATTGACGAATTGAAAAGGCGGCTAACGATGAATCCGCGTGTATTGCACATCGCGAGCCACTTTTCGTTCAACCCCGGGGATGAGACTCGGTCGTTTCTTGTAACAGGCGACGGCAAAGCGTGGACGGTTGCTGAGGTGCGGTCTTTGCCGACTGGCGCATTAGAAAGCGTCGCAGTATTGGCGCTCTCTGCGTGCGATACGGCGCTGGGTCTCGGCGCTGACGGATCAGAGGTCGAGGGCTTTGCGGCTTGGATGCAGAAGAAAGGCGCGGAGTCTGTGCTTGCGACGCTGTGGCCGGTTGCGGATCCGACGACTGCTGCCGTGATGTCGGAGTTCTATCGGCTAAAGATTTCGAATCCGACTTGGACGAAGCTGCAGGCTTTGCACGAGGCGCAGATGGGTTTGCTGTTGGGAAGACTTGAAGTCGAAGGTGCGGAAGTCAAGAGAATGGAGCCAGCGGGAAAGCCACCTGAGGGCCTTGAGTTGCCGGTTTTCGTTGCACCGAAGAACGCGCCGTTTTCGCATCCTTACTATTGGGCACCGTTTATTTTGGCTGGGAATTGGAGGTAGGCACGACCATGATGTTAGCCACGATCGCTTTATCTTTGACGCTGTTGGAAGCGCCGAGTTTGAGTTTGGGGTTTGCCGCTTATGTACAAAGCCCGCCTGTGCAGGAGCAGCAAAAGAAAGAGCCGCAGAAGCCGCACCCGGAGGTGCAGGCGCTCTTGGATCGGGCGATTGCTCGCGAGAACACCTGGAAAGAAACACTTGAACTCGCGCTTCATGCGTTCGCTAAGGCAATAGAGATAGGGGACGTCCCAGGGCAAGCCCTGTCTCTGCTTTGGGTCGGAAGATCGCTGGATGGCCTCGGCGAGAATCGCAAGGCGCTGGAATACTACGAGCGGGCACTCCCTCTTTTGAGGAACGCGGAGGACACCCATCGCGAGGCGACGACCTTGAACAATATTGGATCGATCTATTTCGATCTCGGCGAAGCGCACAAGGCGCTTGAGTACTACAACCTTGCACTCCCGGTTAGGAGAAAGGCGCAGGACATCCGAGGCGAGGCGACGACTCTAAGCAATATTGGATCGGTCTACTCCTATCTCGGCGATTTGCGCAAGGCATTGGAATACTACGAGCAAGCGTTTCTACTTGACACGAGAGAAGACATCTGGGGAGCGGCGACGACCTTGAACAACATAGGAGCGGCCTACTATGGCCTCGGCGAAAAGCGCGAGGCGCTGGAATACTTTGAGCTGGCCCTCCTGCTTTGGAGGAAGGCAGAGAACATCCGTGGTGAGTCGGGGACCTTGTACAACATCGGATCAGTCTATTACTACCTCGGTGAAGTGCGCAAGGCGCTGGAGTACTACGAGCAGGCGCTCCCACTTATGAGGAAGGCGGAGTACATCCGAGGCGAGGCGGCCACATTGAACGGTATCGGTTTGGCCTACTCCAGCCTCGGGGAGAAGCGCAAGGCGCTGGAATACTACGAGCAGGCGCTCCCGCTCCGGAGGGGGGCAGAGGACATCCGAGGCGAGGCTACGACCTTAAACAACATCGGATTGGTCTATTCCTACCTTGGGATTCATCAGCAAGCAATCTGGCGGCTTAAGCAGTCGGTCAACTTATTGCAATCTTTGCGGGCACAGACGCACGGACTCGATCCATCGCTCCAGCAGTCTTTCACCGAATCGGTTAAACACACGTACCAAATCCTTGCGGATATTCTTACCGAAGAAGGCAGGATCCTCGAAGCCCAACAGGTGCTCAACCTACTCAAGGACGACGAGCTCTACCAATACATCCGCCGCACCGAAGAGTCGCTTCGTGAAAAGAGGGTGGATTACACACCCGCTGAAGAAAAGTGGTCAGCCGAATACGAGGAGATTTCAAAGGGAATCACGGCAATCGGAAAAGAAGCGAGAGAGCTCTTGCAAATCAAGGAACGATCGCCGGAGCAACAAAGCAAACTCGATGAGCTCAATGCGAAACTAGAAGCCGCGAACGCGAAGTTCCAAGAGTTCTTGGATCGTGTCGTCGCAGAATCATCGAACCTCGACTCGAAGACCAATCGGCTCGAAAAAGTGAGGGAAGCAGAAGCGCTCGCATCAACGCTCGCGCGCATGCCGGAAGGCACGGTTGCGGTATGGACCGCGATTTCAGAAAAGAGCCTCACGCTCATCGTTGTCACACCGAACGCTTCGGTGGGTAGGCGGGTTGAAATCGACATCGCCGAGTTTCAGAAAAAGCTGCTCGCGTTTCGCCAAGCGCTCTCGAGCGATCGATTCGATCCAAGACCGATTGGAAAGGAAATTTACGATCTGCTGGTGAAGCCGATCCAGGAGGATCTGATCGGAGCGAATGCAAAGACGATCATGTGGTCGCTCGACGGGTCGCTTCGCTATATTCCCATCGCCGCGCTTTGGGACGGAGAGCGATACATGATCGAGAAGTATGGCAACGTGATCTTCACAGCGGCGGCGATGTCGCGCCTCGAACGCGATCCGTTGCAGAGTTGGACTGGTGTGGCTCTTGGACTCACCAAAGAGGTCGATGTCGAAGATCCGGTGATTCCTGGACGAAAGATTCGATTCGTTGCACTTCCGGGAGTTGAATTCGAACTCAGTTCAGTCAAAGGCTCGATGCCTGGGACCGATGCGTTGCTCGATGACAAGTTCACTATTGACGAATTGAAAAGGCGGCTAACGATGAATCCGCGTGTATTGCACATCGCGAGCCACTTTTCGTTCAACCCCGGGGATGAGACTCGGTCGTTTCTTGTAACAGGCGACGGCAAAGCGTGGACGGTTGCGGAGGTGCGGTCTTTGCCGACTGGCGCATTAGAAAGCGTCGCAGTATTGGCGCTCTCTGCGTGCGATACGGCGCTGGGTCTCGGCGCTGACGGATCAGAGGTCGAGGGCTTTGCGGCTTGGATGCAGAAGAAAGGTGCGGAGTCTGTGCTTGCGACGCTGTGGCCGGTTGCGGATCCGACGACTGCTGCCGTGATGTCGGAGTTCTATCGGCTAAAGATTTCGAATCCGACTTGGACGAAGCTGCAGGCTTTGCACGAGGCGCAGATGGGTTTGCTGTTGGGAAGACTTGAAGTCGAAGGTGCGGAAGTCAAGAGAATGGAGCCAGCGGGAAAGCCACCTGAGGGCCTTGAGTTGCCGGTTTTCGTTGCACCGAAGAACGCGCCGTTTTCGCATCCTTACTATTGGGCACCGTTTATCTTAGCTGGGAATTGGAGGTAATCCGAGGTTTTTCTTTGCGCACGATTTGAGTGCTTACTTTCTTTACGAGTTTGGTCACTCTTTGCGTTGGCCGTAGTGGTTTTGGTAGCGGTTCCACCATTTTTGCGCTTCGGTTGGTGGGATTTCGATCGGATGTCCGATTAGCAATGCGAGGAAGATTGTTTTAGCTGCATCTTCGACCATTGCGGCGGCTTTCAGCGCGGATGCCGGTGAGTCGCCCCATGCGAAGACGCCGTGGTTCGCGAGGAGGATCGCCGGCCCTTTGCTTTTGTTTTCGATGATCGATCGGCCGATATGGTTGCCTTCATTGTCGGCGTAGGGCGCACACGGGATGGCGTCGCCGAATTCGTCCGCGATCGATGTAAGCACCAGCGGGATCGGCTTGTGGCATGCGGCGAATGCCGTCGCATAATTCGAGTGTGTGTGGACGATTCCGCAAACACCATGCAAATTGCGGTAGAGGTAAAGGTGGTGCGGGAGGTCGACGCTGGGTTTGCGTTCGCTGCCTTGCGGTTCGCCGGTGTCGATGTCGACTGCGACGAGGTCTTGTGGGGTGAGGGCATCATAGTCCATTCCACTCGGTTTGATGAGGACGGTTTTTGATTCTGGGTCGTAACCGCTCGCGTTGCCGGAGTGCATTGTCACCAAGCCGAGTTTCGGCAACTGGACGTTCGCTTTCCAGACTTGTTCACGAAGTTCTTGCAGTCTCATCACTTATGCGTTGATTACGGACTTTCTGATCGAGATCAGCTGTTTCATCAATCCGGACAGATCGCTTTGAGTTCCGTGGACACCGAATGCGTCGTGAAGGTCTCGATACAGGGCATAGATTTGAAGGTAGGTTCTGTTTGCTTCTGAGTTTGGTTTGTAAACCGTTTCTTTGAAAGCGGTCATCGACTTTTGCGCCGATGCGACGTCTTTGTGCGTTCCTCCTGCGACTGCCCCGCAGATCGCAGCGCCGAGGGCGCACGTTTGCGCGGACTTGCTGATGTGAATCGGGCGATTGAGGATGTCCGCATAGATCTGCATGACGAATGCGCTTTTGTCTGCGATGCCGCCGCAGCAAACGATTCGTTCAATTGGAACTCCATACTCTTCGAGTCTTTCAATGATTCTGAGCGCACCAAACGCGGTCGCTTCTACGAGCGCGCGGTAGATTTCTGCGGCAGTCGTGTGGAGCGTTTGCCCAAGGATGAGTCCTGTGAGCGCCTGGTCGACGAGAATCGTTCGATTGCCGTTGTTCCAATCGAGTGCGAGCAGCCCCGTTTCGCCAGGTTTCAGTTTCGACGCTTCTGCTTGCAAGCGTTCGTGATCACCATCTGCGAGCTTTGTCGCGCCCCAGTTGAAGAGATCGCCGACTGCAGATTGGCCGGCTTCGAGTCCGAGCATGTTTGGGAGCACCGATTCCTCCGCGATGCCGCATAGGCCTGGAATGTCTGGGATCGTTCCGTCGTTCGGCGCGACCATGATGTCGCACGTGCTCGTGCCCATAATTTTGACGAGCATTCCTTGCTCGATTCCGGATCCGACCGCGCCGAGGTGCGCATCGAATGCTCCAACAGAAACCGGCGTTCCTGCTTTCAGATTCAGTTTGTTTGCGACTACTTCCGATAACGTACCAGCGCATTTGTCTGCGCTGTAGACACGTTCGTAGAGCTTGTCTCTCATGCTTGCAAGCGTTGGTGAGAGCATGCTGAGAAACTCTTTGGATGGCAGGCCGTTCCAGGATGAATGGTACATCGCTTTGTGCCCTGCAGCACACGCGCTTCTTTTGACTTCCTTCGGCGATTTCGCTCCAGTTAGGTAAGCAGGGATGTAATCGCAAAGCTCCATCCAGGAGTCTGCTGCTTGAAGCACACGCGGATCGGTTCGCTCGCACTTGAGCATCTTCGCCCAGAACCATTCGCTCGAATAGGCTCCTCCGCATTTGGCGAGATACGGTTCTGCTTTTGCCTTTTCGGTTATTTCGTTCGCTTCTTCGATCGAGGTGTGGTCTTTCCAAAGCCAGGCTTGTGCTGATGGGTTGTCTCGCCACTCGCTCTGCAACGCCAAAGGCATGCAATTCGAGTCGACGGGCATGGGTGTTGAGCCTGTTGTGTCGACGCCGATGCCGACAATTTCTTGTGGCGAGACCTGAGGCGAGGATTCGAGCGCTTGGTGAATGGACTTTTCAAGTCCTTCGATGTAATCTCCTGGATGCTGTCTGGCGAGATGCGGGTCTTTGGGGTCGATGATGACGCCGTGCTCACCGGACGCGTAATCGACGACTGCGGTGCCGATTTCTTCGCCCGATTCAGCATCGACGATGAGCGCGCGAACGCTGTTCGTTCCGAAGTCGAGTCCGATCGAGTACTTGCTCATTGAAATGCTCTCCTTCGTTTTGGCTGCGGAGCGGAGTTGAAGTTGTCGTTCGAGCGGCGCGCTTTCATTCCATTACCGATTCAAGGCCGACTACGAGGCCATTCAGCGCCTTGCATTTGCGAATCGCGAGAAGCACTCCCTGCATAAACGAAGCACGATCCATGCTGTCATGTCGAATCGTCAGCACTTCACCGGGACCACCGAAGATGACCTGTTGGTGTGCGAGGAGTCCTGGAAGGCGGACGGAGTGAACCTGAACCCCTTTCACATTTCCCCCCCGCGCACCCTCAGCCTTTTGCACTTCGGTCGGGTCTTTCGATGGGTCGTCCGTTCTTGATTCTGCGATCAACTCCGCGGTTCGCATGGCCGTTCCGGATGGCGCGTCCGCCTTTTTGTTGTGGTGGAGTTCGATCACCTCGGCGTCTGGGAAGTACCTCGCGGCTTCTTTCGAAAACTTCATCATCAGGACCGCGCCGATTGCGAAGTTGGGAACGTAGAGTGCCGGGAGATTGGATTCTACGCTGGCGCGACGAATTGCATTCAGAGATTCGTCTGAGAGGCCGCTCGTGCCGATGATTGGGATCGCTCCGCTGTTGAGCGCAACTGTCGCGTTCGCTTCTGCCGCGTTTGGGTGTGTAAAGTCAACGATGGCGTCGACGTTCTTGTCTGCAAGTGCAGACTGCAGGTTGGCTGTGACAACGAGGTCCGCGTTCGCAGCGCCAGCCCACTGCGAGACACTTTCTCCTGCGCCACTCTTGTCGACTGCGAAAGAGAGTTCCATGTCGTTTGCGTTGGCGACAGCCTTGCAGACTTCCCTTCCCATTCGTCCTGCTGCGCCGACCACTCCTACTCGCATCATTGCGCTTTTCTCTCCATTCTTACGTTGTCCATAGCCATTCGCACGGGAAGTCCATCTGCTGCGAACCAAGTTTTGTTTTGATCGATTTCGACCAAGTGCGCGGCAATCGTTCCGATCGAAGTAGAAAGTTGTTCTTCTCCGACGTATCTTGCGGTCGTTTTCACCCATTTCAGTGCGCTCAAGTCGAATCGGTGGTATTCGTGTATGGCGCCTCGATTCGGAGTGATCGAAACGAACCATAGATCGCTCGTCGAACGGATTTCGGCTTCGATCGGCGCGCCAATCGTCGTTTCACGGCTGCCGTTCTCGTCTTCGACTTTCAGTCTGGCGGTTCTTCCAATGAAGACGACGCTGATGGTCTTTGCACCTTGGGTTAGGACTTTTCGAATCGGCGTACCGTCAGAGGAGTATTCGTTTTCTTGGTTGACAATCGCTTTGCGTCCGTCCGGTGCGGACAATTCGATACGCTGAATTGCGATGTATCCTTTCGTTTCGCTCGCTTTTCTCACGATTGTCGCATTACCTGCCATGCGGTCGCCAACAAAAACGTCATAGTCCGCTTTCACTTCGCTGGGCAGTGCGGCCATGGCGGCGGCAATCAGGGTGAGCATTTTTGGTGTGTACCCCAAAACCGAGCGTGTAAACTCCGCGGAATTCGCGGGACTATCCTCAACGTGACGACGGTGGTCGCCGGCAGTCTGATTGGGCTGGCGGTCGGTTCGGGGTTACCCGAAGACTATCGTCATTTGGCTCAAGCGGCCATCGGCATCGGCACATTGGCGATGTCGATCAAGATGCTGCTCGAGACGAAGAACATCCTCATTCCGATTGGTTCGCTGATTTTCGGGGTTCTGTTGGGTCACCTAATCGGAATTCAGGCCGGCGTCGATGCGTTGGGGGCGTGGGCGAAAGAGGCGTTCGGAAGCTCGTCGGACACGTTTCAGGAGGCGTTTGTTTCGACCAGCATTTTGTTTTGCGTTGGTCCTCTTACGCTGCTAGGGTGTTTGGAGGATGGACTCGAAGGAAAGATCCGGCTGCTTTCCCTCAAGTCGATGTTGGATGGGATCACTTCTTTGTTCGTCGCGGCATCGCTGGGAGTTGGCGTTATGCTTTCAGCTGGAACGGTGTTGATTGTCCAAGGCTCGCTGACCTTGCTTGCGAAAAAGCTTCGACCGCTTTTGGAAGCTCGCCACATCATTGACGAGATGTCCGCAACCGGCGCACTGATTTTGGTTACGATCGGATTAAAACTGATTCAGGTTACCGACTTGCCTTCCGCAGACTTCTTGCCGGCTTTAGTGTTTGCGGCAATCGCTGCGAAGTTGTTTCCACCTAAGTGATTCTCACGCTGTGTTCTTTCATGGGCACACCATGTCCCACCCAAATGTATTGCAGCTTTTGCGAGACTTCTTCTACTAACAAATGCGATCTAAGTAGGTCTGTAAACTCTTCGCGTGTGAACCGTGTGTAGTGCAGACCGCCTTTGTGCACTCCACTCTTGTCTTTCCGCATGGCAGCGAACAAATCGTATGAGTAGCCGGAAAGTGCAATTCCTCCCGTCGCCTTGCACACTCTGGCCATTTCTGCGAGCATCTCATGAGCTGCCGTTTGCTGTTCGAGATGCGCGATGAGCTGCGCGCTGAAGACTTTTGAAAACGAGTCTGCCGCAAATGGAAGCTTAAGCGGATCGCATCGCACCCACGACGTGTATCGATAGCCAGCGTTGCGAATTCTATCCCGACAGATTTGCAAATTCTCGAAAGAGATGTCTGCGCAAACATGGCGTTGCGGAATCTGTGTGAAGTGCATGGAAAGGCGACCTCTTCCGCATCCGACTTCGAGCAGCCAATCTTCTCCCGACAATTCGACTGCGTTTCTGAACGCTGAGATTTCGAAGGGCGAAAAGAGTTTGGTCAAAAACCCCGTTTCCAGTTCGAGCGATCGCGCTTTCCATGGATTTGGATCTGGAACGCCTTTCGATGGTTGCGACGGCATGAGTTCCGCGATGTATTCACGAATCGGAAACTGTCTTCCGCCGGTCTTGCTGGTCAACGTTCCTTCGACAATTTGATTGTCGTGATCGTCGCGAATCGCAAGATCGAGTTCGGAGCCTGTGTCGGGGCACCTGAGGAGGGGTATGACGTCCTTATCCATTTGCGCGTTTGCCTGCCGGGTACACGCTCATCTCATGGATCGCTGGTTGCAGAGCGACGCGGCCCGTTCGACGATTTTCGCCGGCGTGAGTCCAATTTCCTCCAAGAGTTCGTTTTGCGATCCGTGTTCGATGAATCGGTCGGGCAAGGCAAGCGTGTCGATATGAACTTGCGAGAGGCCGTTTTCTCGAAGGAGCGCTGCGATGGCTTCCCCTATTCCTCCCGGTTTGGCGTTTTCTTCAGCGACAATCATTCGTCCGGTTTTCCGTGCGAGCTCGATAATCGCGTCTGCGTCGAGGGGTTTTGCGAATCGAGCGTTGAAGACGGCGGCATCGACGCCTTGTTTGCTCAGTTCGAGGGCTGCTTTATGACCCATTGCCACGGTGCTGCCGTATCCGATTAGGGCGATGTCGGAGCCTTCTTTGATCAGCTCTCCTTTGCCTAAGCGGATCGGAGTTCTCGATTCGGGGAGCGTGTCATCTGCGGCACCTCTCGGATAGCGCACGGCGATTGGAGCTTCGGAATAGTCCATTGCAAACCGAATCATTTCTGCCAGTTCCGTCGTGTCGCGTGGCGCTGCGATGACCATGTTCGGAATGAACATCAAGTAACTGATGTCGAATGCTCCGTGATGCGTCGCTCCGTCTGCGCCAACCAATCCACCTCGATCCATAAAGAAACGCACCGGTAGGTTTTGGATCGCGACGTCGTGCAACACTTGGTCGTATCCGCGCTGCAGGAACGTGCTGTATATTGCGCATGCAGGCTTGAGTCCGCCCGCTGCGAGGCCGGCACAAAACGTGACTGCATGCTGCTCTGCGATGCCGACGTCGAAATATTGGTTTGGCAATTCTTTGCTGAACTTTGTTAGTCCGGTTCCATCCGGCATCGCCGCCGTAATCGCGACAATCTCCGGGTCTTCTTTCGCGAGTGCAAGGATCGTATCGCCAAAGACTTGCGTGTAGCTGACCGGGCCAGCCGACTTCGGCATTTCGCACAGGTCTGGGTCGAATGGGACGACACCGTGCCATTTGCGCGCGTCTTCTTCGGCAACTTCGTAGCCTTTTCCTTTGACCGTGATGCAATGGACAAAGACCGGGCCTTTCAAATCGCGGACGTTCGCGAAGACATCGAGCAACACGTCGAGGTTGTGGCCGTCAATCGGTCCGATGTATTGGAAACCAAGCTCTTCGAAAATTGCGCCTGTGTCTTCCGGTGCAAAATAATGTGTGACGGAATGTTTCATTCCGGACGCGGCCTTTTGAATCGCTTTGGGAAATCTTTCGACGAATTTTTTCGCGGTTTCTTCTGCCGATGCGAACCACGGGCGGCTTCTCAGTTTTGCGAAGTGGTGAGTCAATGCGCCGACATTTTCTGCAATCGACATTTTGTTGTCGTTTAGGACGACCGTGATATCTGTGTTAAGTTGCGCAGCGTTGTTGAGCGCTTCCCAGGCCATGCCTCCCGTCATCGCGGCATCGCCGCTAATTGCGACGACGCGCTCAGTAGTCTTTAGCCTATCTCTCGCCACGGCATATCCGAGCGCTCCAGAGATTGCGGTGCAGGCGTGGCCGGCCCCCCAATGATCGTGTTCGCTTTCGCACATCCTTAAGAAGCCGCTGATGCCGCCGTACTTTCTGAGGCCATCGAACTTATCGAGCCTGCCGGTTAGGAGCTTGTGAGGATAAGCCTGGTGTCCAGTGTCCCAACAGACTTTGTCTGGTGGGATTTTATAAGTCGCATAGAGCGCGACGGTCAGCTCGACGGTTCCGAGGTTGCTCGCGAAGTGCCCGCCGGTCTTGCTGACGTTGTCGAGTATCGCTTGGCGAACCTCGCCCGCGAGCTGCTTGAGCTGCTGCCGGTCCAAGTCATGGAGTTGGGCAGGCGATTGGATTTGGCTAAGGATGGGGTAGCGAGACTCGCCGCTCATTGAAGTTCTCCTATTGTACGCCTTCGGCGATGGCCTTGGCATAAAGTAAGGACGCTCCTCTGCGGGTTTGTATGAGGGCTTTCGCCTTCTCCGCCATGGAATTTCGCAATTCTGGTTCGTTCAGAAGCTTTTGAACGTAGTTTTCGAGTTCGGCGGGGGTCTTGGCGACCGAGAGCGCTCCGGCTTGGATGGCGTCCTGGAACGGCTCTTGGAAATTGGCCATGTTCGGGCCGCAGATCACTGGGCAGCCGGCCGCCAGTGGTTGGATGATGTTCTGTCCACCCAATTTGTCGAATCCGCCTCCGACGATGGCGAGAGTCGCCCCGCTGTAAGCTGATGAGAGCTCGCCATAGGTGTCGAGAATGAGCAGTTTGGCGTCGTTCTCGGCTTTCGACCTGAGACCTGGTTGGAATCCTCGGTCCCTGGCTTTTTGGATGATCGATGCAGATCGTTCGATGTGTCGAGGGGCAAAAATGATGCGTGAGTCTATATTTCTGAGTGCATCGAGAATGAAGTCTTCTTCGAAATCGCCGCGCGCGCTGCCGACGACGATGAGTGACTCGTTCGGATTCATGTTCAGTTCTTCGCGCAGCGATTTGGAGGGCGTTGTTCCTGCTTCATCGTATTTGCTGTTTCCGATCACTTCAGCGCTTCGCGCTCCGAGCATGAGGATGCGATCTCGGTCGTGTTCAGTTTGCATCAAGCAACGGTCGACATTGCGAAGCACTGCCTTGTAAAAGAATTTGATCTTCTGCGAACTGCTGAAACTGCGTTCTGAGACTCGTCCGTTGACAATCATGGTCTTTGCACCGTACCGCTTTGCGAAATGCAAGAAGTTGAGCCAAAGCTCGGTTTCCATGATTGCGACGACATCCGGTTTGACGGACGCGATCGCTCTCTTGCATGCAAAGGACAAATCGATTGGGAAGTAGTGCAGATTATCGACTGTGTTGCCAACAAGCGATTGCGCCATCTCGTGTCCTGTGCTGGTCGTTGTGGTGAGAACGACTTCAATCGTCGGATCGGTCTCTTTCAAAGCCGCGAGAATCGGCCTCGCTGCGACTACTTCGCCAACGCTGACTGCATGCACCCAAACTCGTGGCCGATCACTTTTCGGTGGAATAGTGTAGTGGCCGAGCCTTTCTTCCCAATTTGGCGGGCTTTGGCGTTTTCGTGCTCTGGAGATCATCCACGGAATCCAGATCGGCGCAAGCAGGAAGATAAAGACGTTGTAGATGATTCGTGTCATGCAAATCCCAACTCGCGCTCTGCTTCGTTTTGTAGTTCGGTCAAGACGGTTTCAAGTCGGGAAGCGATTTGTTCCAACTGCTCTTCGGTGGAATCCTTTGGCACACGTATCGGTTCTCCAATGACGATCAACCCTTTCGCGAACGGCAGCGGGATCATGTATCGGTCCCAACTGTTGAAGAGTTTGCGCGGCCTCGCGCTTGCCCCTGCTGGGATGATCGCTGCATGGCCTTTTTGTGCGAGCCAAAGGATTCCGCGCTGCACTTTTTGCGACGGTCCGCGCGGGCCGTCGGGAGTGAATACGAACGTGTCGCCGTTTCTGAGGATTCTCGCGCATTCGACGGCCGCTCTGGCTCCGCCTCTTCCTGTGCTTCCTCGCACTGTTCGGAAACCGAAGCGGCGAAAGATTCCGTTTTGCATTTCGCCATCGCGCGAGTGGCTGATGAGCGCCCACCAGTTTCGATTTCTAAACATGAGCGCAGCGAGAAACGTTCTTCCGTGCCAGCCAGCGACAATTCGCCCTCCTTCGCAGTTTTCGATGTGCTCCCAGCCCTTTACTTTGACTCTGAGCGTGAAGCCGATGAGACGTGCGAGTGAGTAAATGGCAGCGGCGAAGAATTTAGGTCGAACGCCTCGCCACCAGGCTCGCATGGCGCGAGTTTAGCAGAGCGGACGTCTATATATTGTTGTGTCAACGATTAGGCTGATTCTTGCGATTGCGGTGATCACTTGCTCCGGTTGCGCTCAGGTTACAAAGGGCGCTGAGCCAAAACCGGAGTCGAAACCAAACCCTTTTGCCTATGACGGTCGCGCGGCGCTCGAGCCAATCGTCGGCGAACCGGCAAGGAAGTCTGGCTACTTAGAATATAAGTTCAGCATTCTGGGAGCGGATGGCCGCGTTCCGGGCGTTTTGACCGTGCCAAGGGATATAAACGAGAAGCCTCCGGTGATTTTGTTGCTGCACGGAATGGGCGGAAAGAAGGAGGACTTGACCGCGGTGGCGGCGATGGCGGCGGCTGCCGGTTATGCGACAGTCGCGATCGACGCGCCGATGCACGGCGAGCGAGCGGTTTCTGGGAAAGCGATTCTCGATCCCGATCCTATCGTGACGCGGAAACATTGGGTGCAGGCGATCGTCGACTGGAGGCGGACGATTGATTTCTTAGAGACACGAACCGACGTCGATTCGAATCGAATCGTTTTGCTGGGAGCGAGCATGGGAGGCATGATGGGTTCTCTGCTCGCAGGCACCGACGAACGCGTCGATGCGGCCGCGTTGCTCATCGCCGGGGGGGATTGGAAGGCGCTATTTCGTGAGAGCGAGCATGACAGTATTCGCGTTTTGGATGGTCAAGACCCGGCAGCAGTCGAAGCACTTGTCGACAGGCACATGAAGGATATCGATCCGGTCGAGTGGGTTGGGCGGATTTCTCCGCGTCCAGTTCTATTCGTCAACGGCACGAAGGACACGATCATTCCGAAGGCTTCTGCGGAGGCTTTGATCAACGCCGCGAAGGAGCCGAAGGAGGTCATTTGGGATCCTGTAGCGCACACGATCTCGCCGTTGCGGTTGCCGACGATCCTGGATTGGATCAAGACTCACACGCCGAAATCGTAGGGTTTCGAGAAGGCCCCTTGTTCGGTGACGATGTGGTCGATTAGGGTCGCTGGGGTCACGTCGAATGCCGGGTTCCACGCGGGAGTCCCTTTGGGGGCAACGCGGTGTCCCGCAACTTCGAGCAGCTCGGCGGGGTCCCGCTCTTCGATTGGGATTTCTTCGCCTGTTGGTGTGTTTGGATCGATGGTCGAAGTCGGGGCGGCGATTGCGAATGGAACTTTGTGCGCGTTTGCAGCAAGGGCGAGTGAGTACGTGCCAATTTTGTTTGCGGTGTCTCCGTTTCTCGCGATTCGATCGGCGCCAGCGACGACAAACTGTGCTCCATGCGTTTTCATGAATGCCGCTGCTGCGCCGTCAGGTATGACGCGAAACGGAATGCTGTCTTGGATGCATTCCCACGCTGAGAGTTTTAGGCCCTGCTGTCGTGGGCGCGTTTCACAAAGAATCGCTTCGCGCAACTTGCCTTGGCGATGCAAGACTCTGATTATGCCAAGCGCGGTTCCAATGCCTGGCGTCGCCAATGATCCTGTATTGCAGATTGTTATAACCGTTGCGTTTCCTTCGATCAACGATGCACCGAAATTGCCGATCGCCTCGTTCGCTGCGCGTTCTTCTTCAGAGATTCGATGCGCTTCTTGCAGCGGGTCCTTCGAGTTTGCGACACGATCGAGCGCATGAAATAGATTGACTGCCGTCGGGCGCGTCGAAGCAAGTCCTTGTTTTGCAACAGGGTCATTATCAGCAAGGGCAAGTCCATATGCAGCGGCGACACCGATGAGCGGCGCGCCGCGAACCGCCATGGAGGAGATCGCTTCGGCGACTTGCTTCCAGTCGGACGCTTCGATCCATCGCTCTTCATCTGGGAGGAGGCGCTGGTCGAGGATCATGAGGCTGCCGTTATGCCAGTGGACAGGATCGAGGTTCACTTTGCCAGGATACCGGAAGAATGTTTTGACGCAGATTTGCGCAAAAAACTGTACTAAGCCCTGCCGAATGTGCCATAACTTGAAGCGATGGCCGACCTGGGATCCGCTGGAAAGCTTTTGATCTTCGCCGGAGCTTGCCTGGCGGCGGTTGGCGGTCTTATGTTGCTTGCGGAGAGGGTGCCGGGACTGAGGCTTTTTCGATTGCCTGGCGACATTCACATCGAGCGCGACGGCATGTCGATTTATTTTCCGATCGTTTCGATGCTTGTGATCAGCGCGATCGCCACTTTGGTTTTCATTCTGTTTGGGTGGTTGCGAAAGTGAAGCGCGTCATCACTTTCGATGCGGCTGGAACGTTGATCGATCATTCTTGGGATCCTGCGGGACTTGCGATCGAAGCTGCACAACATGCGGGACTGAATTTGCCTGCTGAAAGTGCGCGCGAGAAGTATGAAGCGATACTTGCTCGCTCTGCTGCTGAGCGTGCAGAGGTTGAGTTGCGCGGCGATCCGAGCGAGATACGCACGCATTGGCGGCGCGGGTTGTCGGAATGGCTTACCGAGCTTGGAGAAGATCCTATTCATTCACGCAAGATACATGAGTATTCGGAGCGCGCCGTATTCAATCCGAATGGAACTATGTGGAGGTTGTATCCAGACGTTATTCCGGCATTGGATATGGCTTCAGACGCGGGTGTGTCGATCGGTGTGATCAGCAACTGGGATCGTTCGCTCCATATCGTTCTTTCGAATTTGGGGATTGCTGATCGATTCGATTTTGTGATTGCATCCCTGGAGTTTGGACACGAAAAGCCGAGTGTCGAAATCTTTCGCGAAGCCGAGCGCAGGGCTTGCGCCGATTCAACGCATTGCAGCCACATCGGGGACGACTTCGGGGACGACGTTATGGGGGCGCAAGGGGCGGGCTGGAGGTCCGTCCACCTTCGGCGGGACGATGGTCCGATCCGAACGCTGACCGAGGCGGTCGCGGAGGCGCTACGATGAGGCTATCGGACTTCGACTACGTGCTTCCGGCGGATCGGATCGCTCAGGTTCCGGCTGAGCCGAGGGATTCGAGCAGACTGCTCGTTTTGGATTCAAGCAGCGGAGAAACCGAGCACCATCGTTTTCATGAGCTCCCTGCGCTGCTGGAGGCTGGGGACTTGTTGGTCGTCAACGACACGAGGGTTACCGCGAGGCGATTGCTTGGGCAGAAGGCGACCGGCGGGAGCGTCGAGGCGCTTCTCTTGCGTGAAGTGAGCCTTGGCACCTGGGAGGCGCTGGTTCGGCCAGGCAAGCGAGTCAAACCGGGCACTGAGTTGCATTTCGGGGATGGATTGACGGCGACAGTCGTCGGCGAAACCGCTTTTGGTGGACGAACCTTGAAATTCGACAATCCGGAGAAGGTCTCTGGTGCAGGGAGCGTTCCATTGCCGCCTTACATTCATGCTGCACTCGAAAGCGACGACCGCTATCAGACTGTATTTTCTGACGCGCCCGGCAGCGCAGCCGCTCCGACTGCGGGGCTTCATTTTACGGCAGGCCTTTTGGATTTGCTGAATGCGAGCGGAATCGAGATTGCGAGTGTCAGGTTGGATGTGAGCATCGACACGTTTCGTCCAGTTCAGGCGGACGACCCTGCCGACCACAAGATGCATGGGGAGAGATACTCGATTCCTGAGCGGACGGCAACCGCCATTTCGCGGTGCAAAGGGAGGGTGATAGCCGTCGGTACAACAACGGTTCGCGCGCTGGAGAGTGCGGCGATCGGCTATCGGCGCGTCCGGTGTGGTGAATCAGTCACGGACATTTTCATTACTCCGGGGTTCGAGTTCAAAGCAATCGACGGAATGATCACGAATTTTCATATGCCGCGCACGACGATGCTGTTGTTGGTCGCTGCGCTGTGCGGCATCGACCCTTTGCGCAATGCGTACAAGATCGCGCTTGAGAGCGATTATCGTTTTTTGAGTTTCGGCGATGCAATGCTGATACTACCAAGGAGCCACGAATGAGAAAAGAAGACACCGATCCGTTTGCCTATATTGAAAGTGCATTTCTGGAAGCGCCTGTCGAGGAAGCGGAAGAGATTGAGACACCGAAGAAATCTGAATCGGCTATGGATGCTCCACAACCCAATGAGCCGACTCGATCTTTAGTCGATGCGATTCGCAACGCATCGAAGGCCGCAGTGGGCATGCCTGAACAAACTAAAGAGCCAATACCTCCGAAACCCAAACCAAAAGCGAAGGTGTCGGCGACAACAGCCACGAAGACGAAAGCGAAGCCTGCGCCAAAGCCTGTCGGTGAACCGATCAAGGTTCGACTGAAGAAGACGGAGATGAGCGCGCCGAGGCCGAGAAAGCGGCGTTCGCCATCGAAGTCTGCGCCAATCTCAAGCGATCTCGAGCAGGTGATGCAGCTTGTGCCGAAAAACCTAAAGTTTTTGAGCACGGTGTACGACGACGACGTGACTCAGAAGTATTATTCGACGCAGTTTCGCGAGCCGCGCGAGGAGTTGATTCGGCGTTTGGTCGACCCGGAGCTAAGCTTGGAAGATACCGCGCGCCTGCTTGGGGTCTGCCCGGCGACTGTGCGGCGATACACGAATCGCGGCTGGCTGGAGCATCATCGGACGAAGGGCAATCAGCGTCGGTTTCGGTTATCCGGTATCGTTGCATTCGTCGAATCGCACGGCCGGAACCCTGAATGAGAATTGCGATCTTCTCGGACAGCTACACGCCGATCCTCAATGGAGTATCGGTGAGCATTGAGGGGTTGGTTGAGGAGCTACGCGCGAGAAAGCATTCCGTTCACGTTTTTACGTCGGCTGCGTGGCGATATCGCGATTATGATCCGAACGTATATCGGTTCTTTGCGCTCAAGACTCCGTTTGCAAAGGACTATCCGCTGGCGATACCGCCGTTCTATCCGATGCTTCGAAGTTTTCGAAAGAACACGTTCGACATCATTCACACCCACACGCCGTTTACGTTGGGATTTGTTGGATTGCGTTGGGCCGAGTCGCACTATTTGCCGCTTGTGAGCACTTATCACACGCTGTATGAGAAGTACATGCACTACATACCGATTTTGCCTAAGCGGTATTTGCGCTACAAGCTTGCGAAGCACACGAATTACTATTACAACCGTTGCGCGCACGTCATTGCGCCGAGCGAAGCAGCGATGAAATCGCTGCAGCGGCATTTGGTAACGGCTCCAATCAGCGTCATACCCAGTGGGAATCCGACTCCGGTTTCAATCCCTAAAACTGAAGCGAGGAAGCGAATCGGTGCGCGGCCCGACGAGCGAATCTTGCTGTACGTTGGGCGAATTGCGAAAGAGAAGAATATGAGCACGCTGCTCGAAATGGCGAGAAACGTGATGCTCGAGCGCGACGATGTTCGTTTTTGGCTGGTTGGCGATGGGCCGTATCGAGCCGAGTGTCGGAAGCTTGCAAGGGAGTTGGGGATCGGCGACCGCGTCAAGTTCGTCGGCGCGATTCCGAGGGAAATGGTCGACGTTTACTATTGCGCTGCGGATGTTTTCGTGTTCGCCAGCATGACGGAGACGCAGGGGCTCGTAATCGGAGAGGCCATGACACACGGTGTGCCTGCGGTCGCGGTTCATGGCGGCGGCGCTGCGGACTTTATCATCGAGGATCAGAACGGCTATATCGTTTCCAACAATCCGACTCAGTTCGGCGAGGTGGTGCTGCGGATTCTCGGCAATCCGGCATTGCTTGGCAGATTGTCGGAGAGCGCGCGAAAGTCCGTGAAGCGGTGGACGATGAGCGATATGTGCGATTCCATTCTCGGTGTTTATGAGCAAGCGATTGGAAGTTATGGTGTGAAAGAGGTGAGCCATGCCGACGCATATACGGCAGCGCATTGAAGAGACCGAACTCGCGATCCTTTCCGAGTACGCGACGAAGGCTTGCGAAAGCCGAGGAAGGAATCGGGAGGAAGAGCCTGATCCAATCAGGACTTGTTTTCAACGGGATCGTGACCGAATCTTGCATAGCAAATCATTTCGAAGGCTCAAGCGCAAGACGCAGGTATTCATCGACCCATCTGGCGACCATTACCGGACGAGATTGACTCACACACTCGAAGTCGCGCAAATTGCGCGAACGATTTCGCGCGCGTTGCGTCTGAACGAGGACCTGACCGAGGCAATCGCGTTGGGCCACGACGTTGGGCACACTCCCTTTGGGCATGCTGGCGAGGCAGCGATGGACGAGTGCCTAAAGAAATTGGATCCCTCTGCGAAGTTTCGGCACTACGAGCAGAGTTTGCGTGTGCTGACGGTTTTGGAGAATGAAGGTTCAGGATTGAATCTGACTTTCGAGACGCTCGATGGGATCGGCGGGCACAGCAAAGGGAGATCCGATCTCAGCGATTACGACGGTAACAACTGTCCTTCTTTGGAAGCTGCGGTCGTTCGCGTTGCGGATCGCGTCGCTTATCTGAATCATGATCTTGACGATGCGGTTCGCGCAGATTGGCTACGCCTTGAGGACTTGCCCGTTGAGATCGCGCGACTTGGCGAGAGCCACGGCAAGCGGATCGGCGCGATGGTTTTCGATTTGATCGAGAACAGTTTCAATACGCCGAGCGTTCGTTTCAGTTCGGGAATGCTGTCTGCGCTCAACACGATGAAAGAGTATCTCTTCGACCATTTGTATCTCGAATATCCGAAGCGATTTCCCGACATCGATAAAGCAAAGGGGGTCGTGCGGTCGCTGTTCAATCACTACATGGAAAATCCAGAGCAGATGCCTGGTGGGTTTTCGGGCGTGCAGGGAGCGGTCGATTACATCAGCGGGATGACGGATCGTTATGCGATTTCCGTTTACGAAGAGCTGTTTCTGCCGACCGCTTGGAGCTAAGTCGAAAGGGTAGACTGTCGTTTACCTTTTCATGGTTTTGACCCTCGACACCCTCAACGAGCAGCAGCGCGAAGCCGTCGAACATCCTGGCGGCCCATTGCTCGTCTTTGCGGGCGCGGGGAGCGGCAAAACCAGGGTTATCACCTATCGGATTGCGAAGCTGGTTCTAAGTGGAGTCAGTCCGAACAGGATATTGGCTGTCACGTTTACGAACAAAGCCGCGAAGGAGATGAGGGAGCGCATCGAGGGATTGATCGGCGAGCGTGCCAATTCGCTTTGGATGGGAACGTTTCATCGCATTTGCGGACGGATTTTGCGTGAGAGCGGACACATGATCGGCCTGAATCGCAACTTTGTGATTTACGACGATTCCGACCAGCTTTCTTTGATGCGCTCCATCCTTCGTGCAAAGAACATCGACGATAAAGCGATCACACCGCGCGCCATTTTGAGTGAAATAAGCCGGGCAAAGGAGAAGCTCATATCGCCTGAGAAGTATGCGAGGGGCGCGGCTGGGTTCTTCGAGCGAATCGCTTCCGAGATTTATCCTGAGTATCAGTCGCAGCTCACCAAGAACCATGCACTGGACTTCGACGACATGATCGGTTTGACTGTGAAGCTGCTCAAAGAGCGGGAAGAGGCGCGACAGATGTATCAGAGTCGATTCGAGCATGTGCTTGTGGATGAGTTTCAAGATGTTAACTTTGTGCAGTATGAGCTTATCAAGATATTGGGGGCGAAGCACAAAAACATTACGATCGTGGGCGATGACGACCAGTCGATTTACGGCTGGAGGGGGGCCGATGTCACGCACATTTTGAAATTCGGCGGCGAATTCGAAGGTGCACGAACGATCAAATTGGAGCGAAACTACCGCTCGACGAAACGCATTCTTGGTGCGGCGAACGAAGTGATTCGGCAGAATCGCGGCAGAGCACAGAAGCAGCTTTGGACAGACAATCCCGATGGACCGCCGATCACGGTCACCGAAGTCGGTACGGAGCAAGAAGAGGCGGCACTTGTCGCGGATACGATCTTGCAGGCTGTTAGGCCTGGCAGGCGGAAGTTCGGGGACTTCGCCGTTCTGTATCGTACGAACGCTCAAAGCCGCGTTTTAGAAGAGACTTTTTTGATGATGCGGATTCCTCATTTGCTTATCGGCGGTCAGCGGTTTTATGAGCGAAAGGAAGTCAAGGACATGATCGCTTACCTTCGTGTCGTTGCGAATCCGAGCGACGATGTCAGTTTGAGGCGAATCATCAATGTTCCTGGCCGAGGGATCGGGGATGTGACGATGGAGAAAGCGCAGGAATTCGCAAATGGCGGACCGCTCTTCGATGCTTTTGCGGACTGGAGATTTCAGGGCTTGCTTGTCTCGAAGACTCGCAACGCGGTGGTTCGATTCGTCGAAATGGTTCGCGGTGCAGCGGAGTTGATCGAGGCTGGAAATAGCGAGCCGGTTCTTCGGTACGTTCTGCAAAACAGCGGCTACATGGACGAGCTGCGCGCGGATCGGAGCGAGGAATCGAACTCAAGGTTGGATAACTTGCAAGAGCTTGTGAACGTTGCGGCATTGCACGATGCGACCAGCGACGAGCCTGGCCTTTTCGGATTTTTGCAGGAGATCGCCTTGCTGTCGGATGCGGATGAATTGAAGGAATCTGCGGACGCCGTCACGCTTATGACCGCTCATACTGCAAAGGGACTTGAGTTTCCGGTTGTATTCATGGTCGGCATGGAAGAGGGAATTTTTCCGCATGCACGGTCTATGAATTCCGACAAGCAAATCGAAGAAGAGCGAAGGCTTTGCTATGTAGGCATGACGCGCGCCATGGAAGAGCTGCATTTGCTGCATTCGACTCGAAGGTCGACTTTCGGGCAAGCGAACTTTAACTCGCCGAGCCGATTTTTGAATGCGATTCCACAAGAGTTTGTAACTGCGCTTCGCGAGTCCGTCGCACCAACTCTCACTGATCGGAGAAGCAACTATGCGACTGCTGCCGTTTCGACGAAGCCGCTGCGGGGTCCAGATTGGAAGGCTCCGTTCGAAGTTGGGCAGCAAGTCAGGCACAGCAAGTTCGGGATCGGCGTCGTTGTGGCTTGTGTTCCGACGAGGGAGGATTGCGAAGTCACTGTGGCCTTTCCGGGGGTCACCGGAGTTAAGAAGCTTATGAACAAGTTCGCCAATTTGGAGCCCGTTTAGATTAGGCTGCTTTGTCTTTTGCGGCTTCTTGCTTCGCATCCATGATGAACTTGATCATCAGGAGCACGACGGCAATTGTAATGCACATATCAGCCACATTGAAAACATGGATGATGTGTATGTTTATGAAATCGGTTACTTTTCCTGCGTTAAAGATTCTGTCGATGAAGTTGCCGATCGCTCCGGCACCGACGAGGATGAGTGCGACTCTGTAGAGTCTTTCTCCGGTTTCCACTTTGGAATACGCGATCGCCGCGACGACCGCCACGATGAACGCGATCGGCGCGAGCCAAACACCGAAGTCCTGGAATAGGCCGAAGGCGACGCCGGTGTTGTAGACGAGTGTGAATTGGAGGACGCCGGGGATGACGTCGACTTGTTGCGCTTCGACGAGCGAGGACCGGGCGATCCACTTCGTGAGTTGATCGATGACTAAGATCAAGGTCACCCATGACACGTATTTGAGGAGCCTCACTTGCCCAGCACTCTCCGACAACGTGCGCAGAGTGGAATGTCGTCGATCAGTTCGACATCCGGTCTTCGGATTCGGGAGCGTTCGCACTTGAGGTACTCCGATTCTGAGAAAGCGAAGCTGCGTTCTCCATCGGCAAGTTCGATCCAACTGATGCGCAGCATTGTGGGAAGTTCGGCTCCAAATGAACTCAATGTCGCGGCGGTTTCTGCGTCGATGGAAGCTTTCACAAAAACATCTTGCGAGTCTTTGACTCCCGATGCGCTCTTCCAGCTTTCTAGTTCTACGTTAAGGGAGTCTCTGAATGCGAAGAACGTCTCGAACCTTCGATGCAACGCGCTCGACCGGATCTCATTCGCCATCGTTTCATTGATCGGATCGATCTCTTCGATGAAGACTGTCGGGTGTTTGTGGGTGAGCGGAAGCTTGGCATAAGTCTCTTCAGCAGTATGCGGAAGGATCGGTGCGATCAGCTTTGTCAGCGTGTGCAGTAATTCCGAGCAAGCGCGCTGCCCGCTTCTTCGCTGCGGCCAGTCCGCTCCGTCGCAGTACATCCTGTCTTTGATCGCATCGAGATAGAACGAACTCAGCTCTTTGGCGCAGAAGTTATGAATCAGTTGCGTCGCTGCGCTAAAGTCGTATTCATCGTATTGCTCGCACACGTGCTTTTCCAGGAGCTTTACTGCATTCATAGCCCACTGGTCTATGTCCATCGTGATAGGCGCGTCCGACTTGGGATCATAGTCGTAAAGATTCGAAAGCAGGAATCGAAGCGTGTTTCGGATTCTGCGATAGCTTTCGCCGATTTGCTTGAGCAGGCTGTCGCCGCAAGGAACATCGTTGCTGTAATCGACGGATGCTGCCCAAAGGCGCAGGATGTCTGCGCCGTATTGATTCGCCGCTTGGATCGGTTCGATCACGTTTCCCTTTCGCTTTGACATTTTTTCGCCCTTTTCATCGACGACAAATCCGTGTGTCAGCACTTCGGAATAGGGCGCGTGGCCGCAGATTGCGGTTGCGGTCATTAGACTGCTGTTGAACCACCCTCGATGCTGGTCGCTGCCTTCGAGATACATTTGTGCAGGCCATTCGAGATCTTGCCATTCGCTGCGATATTTTTGATCGAGAACGGCGTAATGCGTGATTCCCGAATCGAACCAAACATCGAGAACATCCGTTTCTTTTCGGAACTCGGTTTCACCGGTTTTCGGGTGTTTGTAGTTTTCGGGCAGGACGTTTTCGAGCGGTTCCGAGAACCAAGCCGCGCTTCCCTTCTGTTCGACGAGTTTCGCGACGCGTTCCATTAGTTCAGGGTCGAGGACAGGCTCTCCTGATTTCGCTCCATAGACGATTGGGATGCCGACCCCCCATGTTCGTTGCCTCGACAGACACCAATCTGGGCGACCGCTGACCATCGCGCTGATGCGCGCTTTGCCCGCTTTGGGAAACCAACTGACTTTGTCGATTTCTTCGAGGGCTTTCGCTCGAAGATTGT
This sequence comes from Fimbriimonadales bacterium, assembly GCA_026129745.1. GTDB lineage: Bacteria > Armatimonadota > Fimbriimonadia > Fimbriimonadales > ATM1 > JAHCHL01. Next base: position 43,593 of record JAHCHL010000002.1, read on the forward strand.
CATGGTCGACGTTCAGGAACCATTGTTCCGTCGTTCGAAAGATGACTGGATGTCCGTCGCGTTCTGCGTACGGGTAGCTGTGTTCATAGTCGTACGCTTTAAGCAGGTGACCAGTTTCGGCAAGGCGCTGCACAACGGTTCGGTCGGCATCCTTGATGTGCTGTCCTGCGAATTCGCCTGCTTCTTCCGTGAAGAAGCCTGCCGCATCGACTGGGCACAAAATCGGAAGTCCATACTTCTTTCCGGTGTAGAAGTCGTCTGCGCCGTGTCCGGGGGCCGTGTGCACCACGCCCGTTCCGTCTTCGGTCGTAACGTAGTCTGCGAGTACGGCAACGGAGTCGCGATCGAAAATGGGATGTGAAAATGCGGTGCCTTCGAGTCCTGCACCCTTGACGTGCGCGACTTTCGCCCAGTTCTCTTTGCCGATTGCGTTCATCACATTCGGAACGAGACCGTCATAGAGCAAGTAGAAATCGTTTTCGCATTCGACGAGCGCGTAGTCGAGTTCCGGATGAAATGCGACTGCGAGATTCGCCGGAATCGTCCATGGCGTCGTGGTCCAAATGATCGTGTAAATGTTCCCTTTCGCACGGTTCGTCAAGACTCCTTTCGGGTCGTGCTTGAGAGGGAACCTTACAAAGATCGCTTTCGACGTGTGTTCTCGGTATTCGAGTTCGGTGTCTGCGAGCGCGGTTCGGCTGTGCGTCGACCAGTGCGTCGGGCGCAAGTCTCGATAGACGAATCCCTTTTCAGCGAGCTTTGCGAATGCTCTAACGATCGTTGCTTCGAAGCCGAAATCCATCGTGGCGTAGCGGTGTCTCCAATCACCGAAAACGCCAAGGCGTTGGAATTGTGAGGTTTGGATTTCAATGAACTCTTCCGCGTGCGCTCGACAAGCGTCTCTCATTTCTTCCGGAGAGATGTTTTTGCCAAGCTTCGCTTGAACTGCCATTTCGATTGGCAGACCGTGATTGTCGTAGCCAGGAACGTATGGCGCATGAAAGCCTCGCATCGTTTTGTATTTGACAACAAAGTCTTTGAGCGATTTGTTCAGCGCGGTGCCAATATGAATCGGGCTGTTTGTGTAGGGTGGCCCATCGTGGAGAATAAACTTCGGTTTGCTACGCCTTGCAGATTGAATTAAATCATCAATGCCGATCTTGTTCCAATGGGCCTGCATTTCGGGTTCTCTGCGCGCAAGATCGGCCTTCATCGGAATTGTGAAGTCGGGGTCAGGCAAGTTAAGGGTCGACCTAAGGTCCATGGGGGGCGCGATTTTACCTTTGAGATAGGGTCAAGAAGATCCATTGGCTGTAAAATGGCCTATATGCGAATCAGTTATCAGAGCCTCGGACGCCCAGACATGCCGGGCTGGATCGAATTGCGCGGCATCGGACGGATCCTTGTGGACGAGGAAAGCTTGCAGCAGGCGTTAGAATACGATGGCCAAGTGGCATGGGTATTAGAAAGACTTTCCCCATCTGATTTCACGTCGCATGACTTTTTGGGGGTCGAACACTACGCATTGGGAGACGCCGTGCCATTGAAAGAACTGACACCGGATGACCCTGTTCCTGACGAACGGGCCTATCCCGTTCATTATCCGGACAAGGATGATGAGTTCGAGCCATGGCTGAGGGAGTTTCTACTGGAACTGCCTGTTGCAGACCGAGTTCTCAATTTGCCTCAAGAGAAGATCAATATGCTGGAAGACGCCGCAAGCGACTACTTTTCGGCTCGCAATTCAGGAACGAGTCTGCAGGAAAGCAAACGCGCTGTGATGAATGCGCTGCGAGAACTCTTGAGCATTATTTCGCATCATCCGGAGTTCGGGGAGTCACTTGCAGGAGCACTGGGACTTACCGGCAAGGCGAACAGCAACCGGCGATAAGAAGACATTGCGTTCACGAGAAAGAATCGTAACGCTTTCGAGCTATCAAGCGCGCGCACTGTTGAAGGCTCGTTCGGATGGACTGCGCCATTGCACGTCTACAGCCGATCTGAACTACTCTCGCGCTAAAGTCGAATTGATTGAGGAGGGTGTCAGGTTTTCAAATGGGTTCTTCATTGATTGGAAAGCGATCGATGAGATCAAGGATGCAGGAAGAAAGTGCTTCGAGTTTTCCGACGAGGGCGCTTGGGAGATCATGATTTTTTCGGACTCGACGAAATGGCTTCGACAGTTGGCTGCGACGCATGGCGCGCCCACGATGCTCGTGTCCGGAAAGCCGATGCATCGCATCAAGGACATCGATCCGATGGAGGACACGAAACGGAAGATCGCAGCGGTTTCGCCCATTCGTGGCCGCGTTCTCGATACTGCCACAGGGCTGGGCTATACGGCCATTGAGGCGGCAAGAAGCGCGAAGAGCGTCGTTACGGTGGAGTTAGATCCTGCATCGATTGAAATCGCCAAGCACAACCCTTGGTCGAATGCGCTGTTTGAGAACGAACGCATCAAGATTGTCATCGGAAGCGCATTCGACGTTATCGATGAGTTTCGCGATGGCGAATTCGATTTGGTGATTCATGATCCACCGACGATGTCGCTTGCTGGCGAGCTTTATTCTTTGGAGTTTTACACGAAAGCTGTGCGTGTGCTCGGTCGGCGAGGAAAGATGTTTCATTACACGGGAGACCCTGAAAGTGGATTGGGCGCAAGCACAACGCGTGGCGTGATTCGGAGGATGCACGAGGCGGGATTTCGCAAGGTGATTCGCCATCCTGAGGCGTTCGGCGTGGTCGGTTACAAGGGAGAGGCTGGGCGCGGAAGCAGAGAGCGCCAATTGCGCCGAGACATCGACCGAACAAAACGCGAGAGAAACCCGTCGAAGATTCGGAATACGTACGTTCGTTTTTCGGGCGATGCAGCCAGGGGGCGAACGGCGAGGACATCGTTGTCCAAGTAGCAACCATCCAGGCTCTCGCTTACGCGGGAGCCTTCCTTCATTAATCGAAGTCCAGCATCGCGTGCCGCCATCCTTTCGTGCTGACATAACAGCCAAGAGAGTGGACGGCCTGCAACGATCGTTCAAGAATGAGTGCTCCGATGTGAATCGTAAACTCGCGTCCGGGTTCGATTCCTGGCAATTTTGCTCGTTCTTCGACCGTCATTCGTGCGAGTGCGGCAGCGAATTTGCTGATCTCTTCGAAGTCGAGATAGGCGCCATGAACTCGTTTTGGATTCCATGGAGTGATTTCATCTCGTATCGAAATCAGATTGGTCGCGGATGCGCCCAATGCGACGACTGTTCCGACGCGATCCTTCAGATATTGAAATCCGAGTTTGTCGTCGATCTCTTTCGAAGCTCTCAAAAGGTCGGGGCCGTCGCAGACGTGTTGGTCTGCTGGAAGTGATGCGAGGCCAAGCGTTCCGACTGCGAAGCTTTGCTGAAAAACCGGCGTGTCGTTATGCATCGTCGAGATTTCGGTGCTGTGCCCGCCGATATCGATGATCGTAATCGGATTGTATGTCGCGAATGTGGGATCGGTGCAAACGCTGAGTAAGCCCAAACGAGCTTCGTCGTCCGCAGAAAGAACTTCCACCGGAGTGCCTTGGCGATTCGCACGCTCTTTGAATTCTTCGGCATTGCTTGCTAATCTTGCCGCCATTGTCGCAAATGCGCGCGGTGTCGCGTTGAGTCTTTCTGCGCGCTGCCATGCATTTCGCATTGCGACGAGGCATCGCTGCATCGAACTTTCGCTTAGATTGCCCGTTCGTTTCGTGTTTTTGCCGAGCGCGGTCACTTCGCTGGTGTCTGCGATTTCGATCCACTCGGATCCGTTCCATTCCGCTACGACGAGAAGCAGCGAGTTTGAGCCGACATCGATGACAGCTCTTCTTTCGCCGACTTTCGGCACTAATGCGGACCTTCGAAGGCGACCCCGCAGGGGCTGCCCATTTGGGACGCTGCGTTTTCGAATTCTTCACCGCTCATGCGAATAAGCGGATTGTAAAAAGATGCTGACTCTGTCGAACGCGCGCCGATGTAATGACAGATGAATGACCTTCTCGAACGATCTTGCGTCGTGTTTGGGCCACTGCCATGAATCGTGGTGCCGAGAAAGAACAAACAGTCACCCGGCTCCATAACCATTGGGACTTCGGTGTAACCATCGGGCGTCGCGACGTGGTGCCCAGTGAACGACTTCGTGTGATCGGCTTCTCCTGGGCATTGCAATTCAAGTTTGTGGGAACCTGGCACGCAAATGAGGCAACCGTTTTCTTCGTCGCATGGATCGATCGCGATCCAGGCTGCCATGCAACCGAGAGCATCGTTCGCTTGGAGGTAGAGGTTGTCTTGGTGCGGGGCTTGTCCGGGCGTTCCTGGAGGTTTCCAGTAATACATCGTCTGCGCCGCGATGGGTTCGTCGTCGAGGACCGCACCGACGACTGCCGCGATGCGAGGATCGAGGAGATAGTTTCGGCTGAGTTCGTCGAATCGGTGGGGGTGGATGATGCGGGGATACCTTTCGCATGAGTTCACGACGCCTTGTTCGTCGCGACTGAAGTAACCGGGTACGCCTTCGCTCCAAATCTGTTCGAATCGCTCTTTGATCCGGTCGATTTCGGCTTTCGAGAAGAGGCTCTTGACGAGCACGAATCCGTCTCGTTCGACTGCCGCTTTGAGGTTGGCCAGGTCCATTTCCATCATTTTATCACTCGCTACCGTTTATAATCGGTACCGTGCGGCATCTTGCCGAGCTCGACGAACTTCTTCACAATGTCCTTTTGGCGAGGGACGTGGTTTCGTCGCTTTACAAGGTTTGCGAGTTGGCGTCGCTTTCCACTGGGGCGCGCAATACGATGATCGCTCACTACAGCGAGTCGAAGGGGTACATGACTTTGCGTGCGGGGATCGGTGCGGACTGGCGACCCGAAATGCTCGGCGAGCGGATCAACGTTGGGGTCGATGTCGAGGAAGGGATCTCAGCCTATGTCGCGGCGACCGGCGAGAGCTTTGTCAGCGGCGATGTGACGAACGAGCCTCGCTATCGATTGTTGATTGAAGGAAGCAGAAGCGAGCTTGCTTCGCCGATTTTCGATCGCTACAACCGCGTTCGCGGTGTGCTGAATTTGGAATCGCCTGATTTGAATCACTTTTCGGAGGATCAGATTCGATGGGCGGAGCTGCTCGCGCAGGTCGCATCGATCGCGCTGGAGATCGAGGATTCCGAGTTGCGCGAAGACGCGCTCTTGAAGGTGGGAACGGCGCTCGACGTCGCGCAGACGGAAGAGGAGCTTCTTAAGAGCGTCGAGGAAGTGACGGACGCGGTTATGCGCGTCACGGCGTATTCCATTTTCTTGTGGGATGATCAGGAACAGGCGTTCGTATTGCGGGACACCGTTGGCAAGTCCGCGCTGTCGAGGGATGCGCGCTACAAGCCCGGCGAAGGATGCACCGGTTGGGTTTGCCAGCACGGCGAGCCGATTCTATTGGACGATCCGCAGACTGATCCAAGGTGGAAGGGAAAGCATCTCGAGATCGCTGCCGAGAGCATTCACTCATACATTTGCGTTCCAATCAAGTCGGGGGGGCGCATTCTGGGCGCCATGCGGGCGATTCGCAAGAAGGGAAAAAATCCTTATATCGACGTTCGGTTTACAGAGCGAGAGTTGCGGTTGCTCAGCGCAATCGCGGAACAGCTTGGAACTGGCCTCGAGAAGATTCGGTCGTTGAAGAAGTTGATTACGAGCGAGCGCATGGCGGCTTGGGGCGAGTTAAGTGCGCGCAGTTCACACATGATTGGGAACCGGGTTTTCGCCATTGCAGGGGACGCGAACGAACTGAAGTACATGCTCAACGAAGAGCCATTTCCAAAGGAAAAAGCTTTAGAGCTTTTGGATCATATGCAAGACAGCATTCGAAAGCTCGAAAGCATTCTGCAGGACTATCGGGATTTCGTCACGGCGACAAAGCTGCACTTTGCGACGAACAATCTCGCAACGGTTGTGCGAGAAGCGGCAACGAGCGTTTTGCCCGAAGGCGGGCCAATCAAAGCCGTGTTCGAAGAGCTGGATGAGCTGCCCGAGTTTCGATTTGACACACAAAAAGTCGAACGTGCGGTGAGCGAATTGGTCGAGAACGCGACACACTATATGTCATCGGGTGTCGTCACAACTCGCGTCGGATTGTCGACGGAAGATGATCTTGCGGCGGCGAACATCAAACCACGCGGACTTAAGTATGCGAAGATCGAAGTGGAGGATCAAGGCCCTGGCGTCCCTTCAGAGTTCAAGCAGAAGATTTTCGACGCTTACTATTCATCTCGTGCGAAAGGGATGGGCCTTGGGCTGAGCATTGTGAAAGGCATCGTCGATGCGCATGAAGGCTACATTTTTGAGAACGGTGTTGCAGGACAAGGAGCGAAGTTTGTGATTCTGCTCCCGATGCGAGCGAACGGCGGCGAGAGTTAGACCGCGGCGCTCTGTTCGATTCGCGGATAGATCCCGTGCAAGATCTTTCGATAGTCGCCGGTTTCAGCCCACTTTTCAAGTTGCTGTGCACGGTAAACGGGCATTGGGTGCGTAAACGCCCAAGTCGAAGTGAAGTAGAGAATCACTTTCCCGAGTTGGTCGAGTGGTGACGCTTCTTGATAAGCTCGCGCTTGATCCATGAACGCTTCGATGTTCTCTTCGCTTGAGAAACGATTTGGACCGCTGGTGAGGCGGAGATTCGCGTGGAGCGAAGTGTCCAAGCTTTGTGACACAAGAAGGCCTGCGCGGTCGCAACTGATTTCTGATTGTCTCATCCATTCGTAGAACGCGAAGATCAGACCAATCGCAGCGGCGTCTCCGAGAATCGGCAGCCTTCGTCCGAGCGCTTGCAAGAGCGGCACAAGCAGCCGGCCGACCATGTGATAGAGCATGTGCCCGGATTTGATGTGCCCGAGTTCGTGTCCGATGAGATGATAGAGTTCTTCGTCGGTCAGCGTGTCGACCATCGAATTTCTAAGCGTCACGAACGGCCTTTCGACTCCGCCTGCGAAAGCGTTCGGGAACGGGTTGCTTGTCAGATAAAGCTCCGGTTCCGGGACATCGAGGACTTCGCAGCACTCTTGAAAGATGCCGTAGATCGTGTGGTATTGCTTGGGTCCGCACCGAACCGACATCGCCATGTTCAGGCAATAGAACCATCGGTCGAGGCCAAGTTCGCTGAATTTCCGCAAGACGGCTGGGAGCAACGGCACTCTTTCGAGGGCTGCGAGAGCCTTTCGGTCCGCTTCCGTTGTGAATGCGTCGGGGCTTATGCCCTCGAGGATGATCCTACGATCCGGCACATTCGAGAGTACGGTTCAGAGAATCGAATGGTTGCGGTACTCTTCGACATTCGATGGCCAGGGTCGCTTTCACAACTTTGGGCTGCAAAGTCAACCAGTACGAAACGCAACGGATCTTAGAGTCTTTCGAGGGCGCGGGGTTCGAGATCGTCGCATTCAATGACATTGCCGACGTGTATGTAATCAACACTTGCAGTGTTACGGGCAACGCCGAGAGCAAGAGTCGGCAAACGGTTCGGCGAGCTTCGAGACAGAATCCGAATGCAAAAGTCATCGTCACCGGTTGTGCTGGGCAAATGTCGATCAATCGTGGCGAGACGTTCGATGCGGCGCATTTAGTGGTACCAAATCCGAACAAACTCGATACACTCAATTATTTTCTTGAGGTGTTTCCAGAATACAGATCGATCGCTTCGGCTGCAAGTGTTGTGAGGAGTGATCAGCACTTCGGTGGACGAACTCGCGCGACGGTGAAGATTCAGGACGGGTGCAGCGTGATGTGTTCGTATTGCAGCATTCCGTTTACGAGGCCCGGTTTGACGAGCAGAGATCATAAAGAAGTGATCGATGAGATTCGCAAACTTGGAAGGCGCGGGTATCGGGAGATTGTCCTTACCGGTGTTTTGATTGGCGCATACGGTCCGGACAGTGGGAGCGGAGGGCCGGGATTCGAGGAACTGATTGCCATGATCGAAGACGTTTCGGAGATCGACCGCATTCGCATTTCCAGCATCGAGATGCGACAGGTTTCCGAACGCCTCATCGACATGATGAAGAGACAAGATTCGAAGATTGCGGCGCACTTGCACATCCCATTGCAGGCTGGAAGCACAAAGGTGCTGAGCGAAATGAATCGGCCGTATTCACAGAGCGATTACATTCGCCTTTGCGAATCTCTTTATGCTGAGCTGCCGGACGTTGCAATAACGACCGACATTATGGTTGGGTTTCCCACTGAGAGCGAAGCGGACTTTCAGGAGACGGTTCATGTGTGTGAAACCGTGCGGTTCGCGAAAGCGCACTTGTTCCGGTTCAGTCCGCGATTTGGGACGCCGGCAGACAAATGGGGCGATGCCGTGTCAGCACAAGAGAAACAAAGGAGGAGCACGGTTTTGAATGAAATCACCGGCCGCACTCGATGTGAATTTGTTCAGAGGTTCGTTGGTCGGAGGTTGAGCGTGCTCGTCGAAAGCAAATCGCCGCGCGACGGACTGTTACGGGGCCACACCGGGAACTACATCGAGGTGGAGTTCGCCGGCCCTCAGTCTTTGGTCGGTGAGATTACGAATGTGGAGATCGTTTCGGAGTGCGATGGAGTCGCCACCGGCGAACTTGCTGCGAAAGTTCCGACCATGAGCAAGCAGTTAACCGTCTTGCAATAGGAAACTATGGATTGTCTATTTTGCAAAATCGCATCGAAGGAGATTCCTTCAGACATCGTCTATGAAAACGACGAGGCAATCGCGTTTCGCGATTTGAACCCTCAGGCGCCGACGCATGTTCTGGTCATTCCGAAGAAGCATGTGGACTCGATTTCGAAAACCGGCGAAGGCGATAATCTTCAAGCGCTTATGGCCGCCGCTGTGGAAGTCGCCAAGCTCGAGGGCCTTGAGCATACTGGTTTCAGGCTTGTCATCAACGATGGGCAGCATGGAGGGCAAACGGTGTTTCACTTGCACGTACACGTATTAGGCGGGCGTGTGATGACTTGGCCCCCAGGTTAGCCAATGCAGGAAACATTCCTGTAGGCGGAGAAATGGAGCGCAATGCCCTCGGTTAATGAAATTGAAGCTGCGCGCGAGCGTGCGTTTCGCCAAGGCCACGAGGGCGCGATCGAGTTTCGCGAAGGTTTTACGATTCGCTCATTTTTGGGTGCGTTGTTCGTTGCCTTTGTCATGTTGCCGGGCGGATTGTTTTTGGGATTGGTCGCCGGGCAGGGCATCGGCGACGCCGCGGAGTGGGTCACGATCGTTCTGTTTGCGGAAGTAGCGCGTCGCAGTTTTCAACCTCTTCGAAAGCAAGAGATCTACATCCTGTTTTACATTGCGACGAGTCTAACAACGGTTATTGCCGCAGAAAGGGGGCTTGCGGGCGGTCCATTCGGAAATCTGATTTGGAACGCATTCACGATTCAGTCGCCTGCGTTTTCCGGTTTTGCCGAACAGGTTCCTCAGTGGGCGGTTCCTGCGCCTGATTCGATTGCGATTATCGATCGGAGCTTTTTCGATCCGGCGTGGACGCTTCCGATACTTCTCTTAGTTTTGACCGAGGGACTCATTCGGATGTCATGGATCGGAATGGGCTACACGCTTTTTCGGCTGACGAGCGATGTGGAGCGTTTGCCGTTTCCGATGGCACCGGTGGCAGCAGGCGGCGCGACTGCGCTTGCGGAGGCGGGTTCGAAATCGGAGTCATGGCGATGGAACGTGTTCAGCACCGGCGCGGTCGTCGGACTGATATTCGGTTTCTTTTACTTGGCGATTCCGATATTCACTGGGACGGTTTTTGGCAGCACGGTCGAGATCTTTCCGATTCCGTTCGCGGATTACACAAAGGCATTTGAAGCCGTTGCACCGGCAGCGATCATCGGCTTGAGTTTTTCGCTTGCGAATGTGCTTGCGGGCTTCGTCTTGCCGTTTCACATCGTTTTGGGAGCTGCGATCGGCTCGGTCGTTTGTCAGGTGATGCTGAATCCGATCTTATACCAATACGGTTTGCTTCCGAGCTACACGAGCGGGGGCGCGTGGGCGACCAAGCTCGCAGTCGACATGGACTTTTGGCTGAGTGTCGGAATTGGGATTAACCTTGCGGTTGCGATCATCGGCATTTGGTATGTGGGATCGATGCTTTTGAAGAACCGACGCGAAGTTGCCGCATCGCGGGTGTCGCTCGCACCGCCTCCTGGACGCGGCGATTTTCCGGTTTGGTATGGGATCATCGCTTATGCGATCGCGACATTTGGATTGATATTGCTTTGCAGGTGGCTCGTGCCGGACTTCCCGATTGGGTTGTTGCTTTTCTTTGGCTTGGTATGGAGTCCATTCAACAGTTACATCAGCGCGAGGATGATTGGACTGACGGGGCGCGGCGTCGGATTCCCTTATTTGAAGGAAGCAGTGGTCGTCGCATCCGGTTACAAGAAAGTGGACATTTGGTATGCGCCCGTTCCGTTGCATGACCATGGCGGGACGGTTCAGCGGTTCCGCGAACTCGAACTGACTGGAACGAAGATCACGAGCTTGATCAAAGCGGAGATCGTTATGTTCCCTCTCATCATCCTTGCGAGCTTCTTTTTCTGGTCGTTCTTTTGGAAGGCGAGTCCCATCGAGAGCGGTCAATATCCCTATGCACAAATGGCATGGCCTTTCTTTGCGAACACGGAAGCGGTGTGGAAGCAGGTCAACCTTCCGACAGCTGAAGAAACCGGTACGAGCTTTCAAGCATTGAAGCCGCACTTGATTGCGATCGGCACAGGTGGAGGGCTGGCGATGTTCGGAGTATTCAGCTTCTTGAAGCTGCCGATTCTAACGTTCTATGGATTTGCGGGGGGGGTCGGTTTGTGGCCTATGAACACGATTCCGCAGCTGCTTGGAGCATTCGCAGGACGGTATTACTTTGCGAGGCGATACGGAGAAGAGAGGTGGGCGGCTTATGCGCCGGTCTTGCTTGCCGGCTTCAGTTGTGGAAGCGGCCTCATTGCGATGGTGTCAATTGCTCTAGCGTTAATTGCGAAGTCTGTGAGTACTCTTCCGTATTAGGCGTTGGAATGACGCCCGGCATCGACTCGACGCATGATGTGCTGATCACGTGTTCTTGTTGGCGGTACTGACCATAAAAGTAGTAGTACTCGATAATCAGAGCGCATAGTGCGACGACGAGCATGCTCAGCAACAGGGCCATTTTTCTGCTGAGAACTCCTGGCTTAGCGGGCAGCGCTTGCATCACTTGAGGATAGAGTTCTGAAGGCGCGACAATGGTTAGTCCTCCAAGTCCTGCTGAAACTGTTTGCAATTCTTTGTGGTACTCGGCGCAGCTTTCACACGTACCGAGGTGTTGGGCGACCTCGGGTGATACACCTGCACTCAATGCGTTCGCGTCCGATTCGGCAAGCAGTTGCCGAACCGTCTCACATTTCATCGATCTTCCTGGCGAACTCATTCAGTCGATCACCTTGCCGTAAAGACGTCTTCGCAGCCACTCTCTGCCTCTTCCGAGTCTGCTTTTGACTGTTCCCATGGGTATGCCCAGCATGTCCGCGATTTCGTCGACACGTACGCCTTCGAGATGGTGGAGCACGAGAACGATTCGCTGATCATCTGGAATGCTCAGAAGCGCGTTCATGAGTTCTTCGTTGGTCACTTGAAGTTCGGCGTGCGCTTGGGGGCTGTTGCTAAAGTCGGGAATGTCGATTCCGCTCGACTTCATCGCATCCAGCGACACCTGTTTACCTGTTTTTCTCGCCCGGACCAAATCGATAGCGACATTTGTTGCAGTCTTGCACAAATAGGCGACGACTCCGCCGTCTGTTCTTAGACTGCCGAGCCTTTTGTATGCTCGTACAAACGTTTCCTGCACTACGTCTTTCGCGTCGGTCGCATTGCCGACGATGGCGAGGGCGACCGTGTAGACTCTGTCTTGGTGCCGATGGAAAAGGCTCTCAAAGGCAGCCCTTTGTCCGCTTTGAGCTCTTTGCACCAGTTCAGCATCATCGAGATGCTGCAGGGACGAAGATTGGTCTTCCCTCATCTCCAAACGTTTGCGAAGCAATCAGGTTCCATGTTTCATGACAGCGGCATCTTGCGAAAAGTAATTCAGCGAGCATTCCGGCCAAAAGAGTTCGATGCAAGCTTCAATTCCAAGTAAGCTTTCTCCTCCGACTCATGAAGCGTATACCCGAGTATGTATAAGGACGTATGAACCGAGGCAACCCGTTCGACCGGCTTATTCGGCAGCTAAGAGAAAGCCGCGCTCCGGCGGCGTTCACTCTGCTGGGAGTCGCGTTCGTCTTTTGGCTCGCCATTTGGCTACTGTCAGGCGGAACGGGCGCTGCGCGGCTTCTCGAAGGCTTGGTTTTCCAGACAGAAGGCTGGATTCAGCGGCCATGGACTGCGTTGACGTACATCTTTGCAAATCCGGCTCCATTGGCCATCCTTTTTGTTGGTATCGGCCTGTTCTTCTTTGGTGCCGCTCTTGAGAGAAGCTGGGGGACACGGCGGTTCATTGGCTTTTTCGCTTCGATAACGGCTTTAACGGCCTTGGTTTCCCTGATTGGTTCAGTGGTACTCGGAACACCTTACGTCATGAGCACAATGGGCATGCCGATCTCTTGTGCGATCATCGCCTGGGCTTCGATGAATCCGTCGGCGACGGTTCTGCTTTGGATGGTTTTGCCGATCAAGGCTGTTTGGATTGGGTGGATCACGTTCATTTTGGCCTTGGTTTCGTTCACCTATGCGATCCCAGGGATGGCGCCGTTCTTGGCGGTCCCGCTCGTTTCTTCTTGGGCGTATGCGTCCGGACGTCTTCGCTTGCCTTCGATGCCGACAGCTCGGACGCGGGGGCGTGAAGGGGACTATGGTGGGGTCGATTGGGAGAAGCGGCGGCAGGCCGAAGATGAACGCCGCAGGCTGAAGGAGCTTTTCGAGCGGTCTTGGCGTGACGATACAGACGCCAAGGACTGATTTTCGTGACGTTAAGTTTTGGGCATTTTGGCGGTCGAACTTTGGTTGAATGGAACATTTCTGAACCTGGAGGGGTAGTATTGTGTGAGCCGGTGGAGAAATCGCCGGCGACGTCTAATTTCCCTTGACCGGGAAAGCGGGGGAACCAGTCCTTTGGGGCGAATACTGTGCAAGCAGTTAGAGTAACTCTTGGCTCGAGCCCGACAGCTAACCCCGTAGACGAAGCGAGAGCCTTACAACCGAGACGGCGAAGTCGCCGTCACCCGCAGAAAGGCTGTGCTCTCGTCAAACGAAGCATGGCTTTTTGATTTTGGGAGAATCGGAACAGGTTTCTCTGTTGAGTCAGGCACGGTCAACGAGAAAGAACCGTCGCCGATGGCCGATGGGGCGTTAGTCCCAAACATTGGCCACCAGGCTAGACACCTCCTGACAGTGGGGCGTCGCTCTGAGCACGGAGCGACGCCCTGCGCACTTTTGCATGCAAACGCCCGACGGCCCATGAGCGTCTATACTGAACGTAGAACGATGAGACAGAGGATTTCAGCATTTGCAGTGGCAAGTTTCGCCTTCTGCATCGGTTATGGCCAGGACATGAGTCGTGCCATGTTGACGGTGAATGGAGAATCGATTTCGCGCGGCGAGTACTACCGCAGGATGGAGTTTCTTCCTGATGTTGGCAAGGTCGTGAACGACCGATTCGTCGAGCGCACTCCTGCATTTCTCACGATCGAGCGCTTAGTGAATGAGAAGATCATTTTGCAGCTTGCGAAGAGGCATGGCGTTGCGCCGACTCCGGGCGAAGTCGAAAACGAATTCAACTTTAGAAGGCAGGACTTTCCGGAACAGATTCGGAGCCTGTTGGAATTTGGCGTGACAGAAGAGGAGATCAAGGGACAGATCGCCGTCGAGATGGCGCAGTTCAATTTGTTGACGAAGGGCATTACGGTTACAGACCAACAGATCAGCGATCACTACAACAACAATCGTTTCTTCTACAGCATTCCGGCAAAAGCTACGTTGCGAGTCATCGTCGTCAAGACTGAAGCGGACAAGGCTCGTGTAGATGCGGCGCTGCGTTCAAGGAGTTTCGGCGAAGTCGCACGAGAACATTCGGTCGATCTGTCGAAGTTTGCAGATGGTGGCGGAATGTTAGGAGAGATTCCGATCGACCGGTTGCCTCAGAACGTGCGGAGTTGGGTCGAGGTTCTCGATGCAGGCAAGAACACGCCTTGGATCGAAAGCAGCGACGCTCATTTGATCTATCACATTGAGAAAAAGACGCCTGAGCAGCAGCTTCCTTTGGATGACAAACTAAGAAGACAGATCAGGAAGAAGATGATGCTCGATATGGGCCGCGCGAGGAACGACATCAAGGCGATGATGGACGAAATGCTGAAGACTGTCAAAGTCGTGATCGACTCACCTGCTCTTCAGAAGATCTGGGACTCGTACATCAAGGACTATCAGACGATCAACCGGCAATGATCACGATCGTCGGACTCGGTCCCGGCGACCCCGAACTCATTCCCAGGCGCAACATCGAATCGCTCCGATCCGGCAAGCGAGTCATTCTTCGGACGAAGGTGCATCCAAGCGTTTCGCATCTCGAAGAGCTGGGCCTTTCCTTTGAAACTTGCGATGACTTGTATGAAACCGTGGAGTCGTTCGACGAGCTATATGAAGCAATAGCGGATCGAGTCCTTTCTGCGGCCGAATGTGTTTATGCGGTGCCGGGGCATCCGCTGTTCGGAGAGGAGAGCGTTCGCATCTTACAATCGCGGGGTCAAACGGAGATTCTTGGCGCGCCGAGTTTCGTCGACGTCGTTTTGGACGCTGTTGGGAAGCCGATCTCAGGCGCACTGCAGGTTTGGAACGCGTATGATCCGAGATCTCACTTTGTCGATCCACGAAGTTCGCAGATCATATTCAATTTGGACTCAAAAGAGGTCGCATCCGAATCGAAGTTATGGCTAATGCGGTTCTATCCGCCGGAGCATTCTGTCAGTTTGATTCAGGGCTGGCGGTCGGGAATCAACGAGAGGAAGGTCGACACACCGCTTGCAGAACTCGATCACTTTGATTTCGACCCTTTAACAAGTGCTTTCATCGAAGGATTGCCGTTGGAGAGGCCGCATGGGTTTTATGGACTTGTCGATATCGTCGATACGTTGCTCGGCCCGGATGGATGTCCGTGGGATCGCGAGCAGACGCACGAAACGCTTAAGAAGCATTTGATCGAGGAAGCTTATGAGACCATCGAGGCGATCGATTCGAACGATCCGGACAAACTTTGCGAGGAGTTGGGTGACTTGCTGCTTCAACCTTTGATGCATTCGCAAATGGATGCGATCGAAGGGCTTTACGACATAGACGATGTCATCGAGGCAATCAGCTCGAAGCTTGTGCGCAGACATCCGCATGTTTTCGGCGATGTGGAAGTCGAGTCTTCGCAAGAAGTTCTGAGCAACTGGGATTCGATTAAGCAAGCGGAGAGTGCAAGTGAGAAGCGATCCATCCTCGCGGGAGTGCCAAGCAGTTTGCCGGCGTTGCTTCGCGCTTATGAAGTGAGCAAGCGAGCTGCGCGCGTCGGTTTCGAGTGGCCCGACGCCGATTCGGTCATGGAAAAGGTGGGTGAGGAATTGACGGAGCTTCGAGAGGCTCTGTTATCCGGCGATCATGCTGCAATCGAGGCGGAGTTTGGGGATTTGCTGTTTGCGCTTGTGAACGTCGCTCGTTGGAAAGGCGTTGAGCCAGAAGAGGCGCTTCGGAAGATGGTGCTTCGGTTCGCGACGCGTTTCGAGTCGATGGAATCGAACGCTAAGAAACCGCTGAAGGAGCTATCGGCAAGAGAATGGGATGAGCTTTGGGAATCTGCGAAACAGGACGCTACCGATTGAAATCTGCCACCCGTTCTTTGTTCTTGCTGATTGCGCGCAGCGACATGGATTCTGTTTCAGGATTGCGATTATCGAGTCGGAACTCGACTCGATAAAGGTACAGGTGGTGCTGACCGAATGAGACGTTCTTCGGAGCCAGCGTGCTTTCGAATTCGCCAATGATCGCAGACACTCCCGGTGCAAACTGGTACCAGGGAAAGCCCGTGTAGTCGCTGAACTTTTCTGATCTTTGCTTCCAGACGAGCGTTTGTTTTTGCGGAGTTATCACTTCTTCGTCGAACAGTAACACGAAACGCACATTGTTCAAATCTTCCAAGTTGGCTGTGCCGTATTCTTCGCCATTGATCCAGTCGTTTCTCGGCGATGCCGCGAGCTGAACCAAGAAAATCAGGCGCCCATCGACCTCTTGAACGACTTCGGTCCAACGGTTTGCCAACTCCTCATCCGAGAAGTACTCTCTTCGCTGCAAATAGCCGAGACGGGAGGCCACGAATCCTGGCGAGAACCACCAAGCGAACTCCATTTTCTGTTTGAAGGGTCCAGCCGTTCTCCAACCGAAGGTGACCTGAAATGGCTCGGCGCAGCGCCAAGAGGCTGTGGGAGACTCGCCCCACTCGCGTCCCATAGCGACCCATTGCGCCGGAGCCTGCTCGGGGAAATCGAGCGCTCTTCCGGCGTCATGGAGGGCAACTGCCGCCAACGCGATCGAAGCTAACGTCACAGTTCGATTATCGGTCTTCGGCAGGCGAGACTTCTGCTGTTTCTTGAATCGGTGTGCGGCTCAGTCGTCTATCCCTGAACTTGGTGATCGATTGGGAGAGATCGTCGAAGATCGTGTAACTGCATGGAATGACGAACAGCGTCAGCAGGGTCGAAAGGCTAAGGCCGCCGATGATGACGATTCCGAGGGACTGGCGGAATTCGGATCCACGGCCGAAGGCCAATGCAATCGGCACCATCGCAAGGATGAGTGCGAGCGTCGTCATCATGATTGGCCTGAGCCTCGCGTAGCCGGAGTCGAGCAGCGCGCGGTGTCTGTCCTCGCCTCGCGCTCTGAGCGTGTTCGCGTAGTCGACGAGCAAGATTGCGTTTTTGCCGACGAGGCCGATCAGCATGATGACGCCGATGACTGCGACGATATCGAACGCTTTACCCACTAACATCAGTGCAAGAAATGCGCCGACGAGCGCTTGCGGCTGCGCAAGCTGAATGACAAATGGATAGAGAACGTTGTTGAAGAGCGATGCAAGTACCAGGAAGACGAGGATGAGGCCAAGCCCGAATGCCATTCCGATGTATGGCTGCTCTCTTTGCTGCGTTTCGTTTTCTCCCAACTGAGCGAAGGTTACGTTTTCGCCGAGATCCGCTTCATCGAGCGCTTTTTCGATTTGCGGACCCATCGTTCCAACGATGAATCCGGGCAGCAGGTTTGCGCTGACGACAATCTGTCTTTGGCGATCCTTACGTTCGACTTTGTCTGTTGAAACGCTTTCGACGATGTCGGCGATTTGACCTAAGAAGACCGGATTACCTTGTCGAAAGGCGATTGGGACGGATGCAAGCGCATCGATGTTTTGCCTAACATCGTCGGCGAGGTTTACTCGAATGTTGTATTCCCTGCCGAGTTCTCGGTACTTCGCATCGGTGTTTCCTTCGTAGAAAACTCTTGTCACCGATCCGAGCGTTCCGACCGATAAGTCGTTGTCGGCGAGCTTGATTCGATCTGGGCGCACGATCAGTTCGGGCTTTCCAGGTTTAGAAGAGAGTTCGAGATTAACGATTCCTTCGACTTTCGACAGCGCTTCCAAAGCCTTTTCAGCGGCCGGCGCGACGAGGTCTGGGTTCGCGCTCTTGATGCCAACTTGCACCGGCGCACCGAATCCGAATCCGCTCTGAGCGCTCATCACGATTTGCGCGTCTGGGATCTTGCCGACTCGCTGTTGAAGGTCTGTGAGGACTGAAGTTTGATGTCTCTTTCGGAGGTCTTCCGTTTTCGACCAGAACTTGATGGTGTCCTCAAGCGACTGTTTGTCTTTGAGCGTAACTTGTAGCTGTGCGTACTGCGATCCTGAACTGCGCGTGCCGATGCCGCTCGTTTGCGATCCGACGGTGCTTGTTACGTATTCGACATCTGGGATCTGCCGCGCAATGCCTTCGATTCTTTCGACAACTGCGAGTGTTTTGTCGAGCGATGAACCAGGCGGCATCGTGACGTTCACCGAGACCAATCCTGAATCCGTCGCCGGTGCGAAACTGAAGTTGAAGATCGGTCCGCCTTTGAATTGAGTTAGTGTGTAACCGAGAGCGGTGAATGCGATCATCGCTGCGCCGAACAACGCTCCGCCGACGAGGATTCTTCCGTTTCTCTTCTTGAACAGTACGCTGAGGATGAAGATGACGACGGCGACGATGACCGCTGTCTGCGCTAAACCGAAACCCATACCAATCGCGCTTCCCAGATTCGGGGCGAAGCTTCCGCCGATCATCATGAACACGCCGAACAAGAACGCCCATCCGCCCATGAACACGAGCCAGCGTCGATTCAGCGCTTTGTTTAGTAAGTTTCGGTAACCGTCTGCGAATCGGTGGAAGCCGTTGTCGAACCACTTCGCAAACCCGCGTTTGTCTTCGAGGTTCTCCCCTTTGCGATACCAGCGCGAAGCGAGCATCGGCGTCAATGTGAACGAAACGAAGAGCGAAAAGAGCGTCGCGGTTGCGACTGTTAGCGCAAAGGGTCTGAAGAACTGCCCCGTGATGCCACCCATCAGCGCAACCGGCAAGAAGATGACGACGTCGACCATCGTAATCGAGACTGCCGCGAGACCGATCTCCATTCGCCCGTTGATTGCAGCGGTTTCTGGGTCTTCGCCCATTTGCAAGTGGCGGTACGTGTTTTCGAGAACGACGATGGCGTCATCGACCAAAATTCCAACCGCGAGCGACAGCCCGAGCATCGTCATGATGTTCAGGGTGAATCCAAAAGCACCAATCGCGGCGAACGCCGCGAACAGGCAGGTTGGAATCGCGAGCGCGACGATCAGCGTTCCGCGGAAGTTATGAAGGAACAGATAAACGATTCCGATGACGCCGAAGATTCCAACGAAGAGCGCAATGTTCAGTTCGTGCAGCGATTCCTTGACGTATTTTGCGGCTTCTCTTGTGATCGTGAACGTTATTGGAAAGTCTTTGGAGAGTTGGTCGAGCTCCGCTTTGACGGCGTTTGTGATGGCGACTGTATTTCCTTCACGCGTTTTTTGGATGGTTATGATGACCGCATCGCGGCCGTTTACCCGGCTTATTTCCGTGCGTTCGGCTGGGCCATCGGTGATCGTCGCAATGTCGCTAAGTCGAACGATTGCCGGCGGGACGCTTGGGTTCATTCGGTCGGATACGGGAATGTTGAGTTCGCGCAACTCATCGACCGATTCGAATTCACCTTGAACGCGAACGGACGTTTCGCTTTGACCCTCCGTTATTCTTCCGCCTGGAATGTTCACGGATGCGCCTGCGATGGTGTTGAGCGTGTCGGTGATTCCGATTCCGTAGCTGAGCAACCGGTCTCTGTCGACGGCGACGCGAATCTCCCTTGTTTGTCCTCCTGAAACGCGCACTTCTGCGACGCCTGGAACGCGCGCAAGTCTGTCTTTGATTCTTTCGTCGATTGTGTCGCGCAGTTCGAGCGCGGTCAGCTTGTCGCTCTCAACTGCGATGTATAGGATCGGTTCGCCGGCGATGTTGAGTTTCGATACGACGGGCTTTTCCGCGTCGACTGGGAGTGTTCCGACGATCTCATCGGTTTTCGATTTGACGTCATTGAGCGCGGCATCTTGATCGACTCCCAACTCGAATTCGATTGCAACGATGGACAGACCTTCGAGCGAAGTCGATTGGATGCTTCGAATTCCGTTTACGGTTGTGACCGCATCTTCAATCGGTTTCGAGACGAGCGTCTCGATTTCTTGCGGGCTTGCGCCCGGATAAGGCGTTTGAATTGTGATGAACGGGAATTCGATTTCCGGGTTTTGCTCAACGGGAAGGCTGCGCAAAGCGAGGAATCCCAGCACCATCGCTGCAATCATCAGCATGAAGACCCAGACAGGCCTTCGTATTGCGGCGAGAGTCAGCCACATTTAGGCTTCACCTTTCGATGTGCGATCCTCTCGGATCGTATCGCC
The DNA here is from genome assembly GCA_026129745.1 of Fimbriimonadales bacterium. Classification (GTDB taxonomy): domain Bacteria; phylum Armatimonadota; class Fimbriimonadia; order Fimbriimonadales; family ATM1; genus JAHCHL01. Next base: position 63,627 of record JAHCHL010000002.1, read on the forward strand.
ATCGTTGAGCGTTTCTTTTCCGGCGAGAATGACTTTCTCCGATGGGGACAGTCCGAACACTTGAATCCAACCGTCTTTTGCGATTCCAAGCGTCACTTCGACTCGCTTCGCTTTGTCTCCCGATGCAACGAAGACGAAGTGTTTGTCTTCGACCGATTTGACCGCATCGCGCGGAATGAGGATGGCATTCGATTCGGTAGCCAGCGTGATTTTCGCTCGCGCATACATTCCAGGCAGCAGATTGCCATTGCCGCTTTGGACTGCGATTCTCGCGGCGAACAGCCTCCCGAGATCGTCGGCTTCGGGTCTGATCGCAATCACCGTACCAACGAATTCGCGATCGGGGATCGCATCGACGCGCACGATAGCGGGTTGACCCACATTGACGCGTTTGATTTCCTTTTCAGGGATCATTCCTTCGAAGTAAACGCTGTTCAAACCGACGACTCGCGCGATCGGAGTGCCTGGTGCGACCACTTGTCCAGTTTTTGCAGGAATACCGCTGACATAGCCGTCGATTGGCGAGACAACCGATGTGTCTGCGATTTGCTGTCTTATGAGCCTCACTTGCGCTTCCGCTTGTCGCACGCTTGCTTGCGCTTGCAGGACACGCTCTTGTGCGACGGCGTCGAGCAGCGCGTTTGCTTTTGCCGAGCGAAGTTGCTCTTCTGCGGCTCTGACTGCGTCTTCTGCAACGCGGATTTCTTCAGGTCTTGCGCCTTCTACGATCATGTCGTAGGCTTCGACAGCGGATCGGTAGTTCGCAAGCGCGGTGTCATATTGAAGCTGTGCAGATTCGACTTCGATCAGAGCGATGGCGTTTTCTTGATAGAGCCGCTTGGCACGATCCAAATCGGTTTTTGCTTTTTTCATCGCTGACTCTGCGCTGTTAACTCTTTCTTTGGCTTGGGCACGCTCTTGATCTCTCGCGCCTTTTCGAACGAGCTGCAGTTGACTTTTGGCTTGCGCGAGCGCGGCTTCCGCTTGTCTGACTGCGGCGGCGCTTTGTTCCGGGGTCACTCTTGCTTGGATGCGCGCTTGCGAAAGCGCGCTTTCCGCTGCTGCGACTCCTGCTTGCGCTTGTTGGAGCTGGGCATAGAGTTGAGATGAATCCACTTGCGCGATCGTTTGTCCGGCTCGAACCGGAGATCCGTCTTGCACGGAAACGAATGTCAGTTTCCCGGATGCTCGCGCTCCGACGACGACTTCGTCGAGCGTTTTCAGCGGTCCGTTGATGTCGATTCCGCTGTCGACCGAATCGATTCGTGGCTCGACGAACGTCACAGGGACGATCGTGTCGGAAAGCAGCTGCTTTTGAATCGCCGCTTCCTTTTGCGCTTGTCGGTCGGGGCATCCGGCAATCAAGATTGCCGCTGCTATCAGTATTATCGATGTTCCAATCCTCAAGTTAAATGTTCTCCTTTCCGACGGCTCGCTGCAGTTTTGCGATTGCGTTCCAGTAGTCGTAGATTGCGTTGACGTGCGCGGTTCTTGCGCGTGTGTATGTTGCAGTCGCATCTGCCACTTCAAGCGGTGTTCCGATGCCCTCTTTGTAACGAAGATTTGCGAGCCGCAATGCTTCGGCGGCGACCGTTAGATTTTTTTCTGTCGAGTCGATCACTTTTTTCGTCGATTCGACGGTCAGATACGCTTGTCGCACTTCGAGTTCGACTGCCAACGTCACTTGATTCAACGTGTTGAGAGCCTTCGCTTCGTCCTGCCTTGCCTGTGCGACTCTCGCTTGGGTTAGTCCACCTTCAAAGATTGGGAAGCTGAAGAATGCCGACGCAGTCGTTGTGTCCTTTGTCGATCCGAATCCTGATGCATCGGGGTCTCGCGTGTAGTTTGCCGAAACATTCAGCGTCGGAAGGCCTTCTCTCTGTCTTGCTTGGCGAACTTTCGATTGATAATCGACGAGGTTTGCCGCCGCGACGACTTCCGGCCTCGATTCGCGCGCGAGTTCGATCATGACTTCGAGTGACGTCGTTATGGTTGGGAGAGATTCGGGCGCGACCAGCATGACCGGTGTGCTCGTGGGTCTCGAAAGCGCGAAGTTAAAGGCAGCGTGCGCAATCGAGACGCCGTTTTGCGCTTGGATGAGCGATTGTTCTGCCGCAGCGACTTCGGCTTGGAATCGAATCGTGTCGAACTTTGCGACTCTTCCGGCTGCAAACTGTTCTTCTGCGACGCGAAGCTGCTCTTTTGTCGAGGCGAGTTGCTCTTCTGCCACTGCCACAAACTCTTGGGCTTGGAGAACTTGGAGAAATGCAGACTTTGCTTCTGCAGCGGCATCGTTCATCGCGGCATCCAACTGCTGGAGGCTTGCGCTACGGAGCGAGCGGGCGCCGGACACGGCAAGTCGATAGGAGCCGAAAAGATCGATCGATTGAGTGAGATTAAGTTGCAGCGACTTGCTGTCGATCGGCCTGACGACCACAGGGGGGCTCATCGGGTCGAATGTAATCGCGATCTCACGATCAAAGCGCGTATAGCTGGCATCGAACGTCAGCCTCGGCAATGTCGCACTTTGCGCTTGTCGAATGAGCGCTTCCGTGCCTTTGACATCCGCCTGCGCTGCAATGACGCCAAAAGCGTTTCTGCGTGCGACCGCAACCGCTTCGTCCATTGTCATTGGTTCTTGGGCATTAGCGCCCATTGCAGAGATGAGGGCAAGCGCCGTCGCAACGATCAGCTTCCTTCGTTCCTCTTTATTACTTGGCATTTCAGACTTCTTTCTCCTATTCACCGGCAGTTCTCCGTTTCGCGTTGCGCGATTCCATTCATTACGATTTCGACGAGGTCCTTCAGCCTATCTGGCGGTGCGTTGACTAAATGCAACATGACGACCGTGTGCAGAATCATTCGAGCCGTAACCTCCGTGTTGTGGGGTCGCAGTTCTCCCGCTTCGACCCTTGCATCGAGATAGTTAGCGAGCAGCTTGCATGCTTCGTTGGTCATTGCGACCCAACGGTGATGAAGTTCTTCTTTGACGAGGCCTTCACGAACGAAGATGCAGATGACTCTTCCCTTTTCTTCCAAGAGGTCGTAGAACGCGCGAGCGATTTCTGGAAGCACTTCTTGGGTTGGTTTCTCCGAGGACGGTATCAGCACCCTTCGAAGCTCGGGAATGAAGCCGTATCGCTCGATGACTTTGGTTAGGAGGTCCTCTTTGCTCTCAAAGTAGTGATAGATCAGCCCTGGGGCCACTCCGACGGTGTCGGCGAGTTCCTTGATGCTTGTGCCGTCCCAACCTCTTTTGGAGAAGAGGTCCAGTGCCGCTTGGAGGAGCTGCTCCCTCCTTTCTTCGGCTTGGATTTCTCGCTTTGTCGGCGTTTTCTGTTCACTCATTGAACGTTCAATCAGCGAATCCTACATGGCCTGTCGACTGATTGTCAAGTGTCTTGAATGGCCTTGATGAAAGTCGGGATAAAATTGGGTCACTTCAGCGGAATTCAGGTCGGTGTTAGCGGCTTAACCGGCTCGGACGACGTCCCTAATTGCAAGCGTTTTTTGCAGGGACGCTCACTTTCCGGACGGGAGAGCATTTGGATGATATCTGAGAACCTTTTCGAAACTCGCGCAACCATCAAAGTATTCGGTGTCGGCGGCGGGGGCTGCAACGCTGTCGATCGCATGATCGCATCTCGCGTTATGGGCGTAACATTCATTGCCGCGAACACGGATGCGCAGGCGCTTTCGGTTTCAAAAGCGGCGTACCGGATTCAGCTCGGCGAGCGATTGACGTCGGGACTTGGATCCGGCGGCGATCCCGGCGTCGGCGAAGCGGCAGCGAGGGAGAGCATGTCGCAGATCGACGCAGCGCTCGAAGGCGCGGACATGGTTTTTGTGACGGCAGGGATGGGTGGAGGCACCGGATCCGGGGCCGCTCCACTTGTCGCTGAGCGGGCGAAGGAAAAGGGCATTCTCACGATTGGCGTGGTGACGAAGCCGTTCGCTTTCGAAGGCAGGCGCCGTGCGGAGCAGGCCGAGCAAGCTTCGGCAAGACTTCAAGAACACGTCGACACGTTGATCACGATACCGAACGAGCGACTGACGCAAATCGCCGATCGCAAGACAACCATGACGGAAGCGTTCTCGATGGCGGACGACGTGCTTCGCGCCGGTGTGCAAGGCATTTCGGAGATCATTCTTCGCCCTGGACTGATCAACGTCGACTTTGCGGATGTTCGCAATGTGATGTCGAAGGCTGGGGTCGCGCTGATGGGATTTGGTGTCGGGCGCGGCGACAATCGCGCTAAGTCCGCTGCGGAAATGGCGGCCACAAGCCCGCTTCTCGAAACGAACATCGAAGGAGCCAGGCGGTTGCTCGTCAATCTGACGACCGGGCCTGATTTCACCATTGGAGAGGTTCACGATGCGATGGACTACTTGTTGCAGTTCACGCATCCGGACGACTCCGAGGTCACGGTCGGGCACGTTTTGCGTCAGGACCTCTACGACGATGTTTACGTCACGTTGTTGGCGGCGGGAATGAATGCTCCGTTGCCCAGAGAGTGGGCTGGCCAGGCCCCGACCCGGCGTCCGGAGCAGGAGCCAACGGAGATTCCGGATCTGTTCGTCGATAAGGAGACTCAAGAGGCGGTGCCAGCAGGCGTTCAAGCGCTGGACATTCCTACTTTCTTGCGCCAACAGCAAGACAGACGGTAGGACTTTCGACCAGGAAAGCACCGATCGCGCCTTGATTCGGGGCGGATTCTAAACCTCATTCCAGAAGAACGGGTATCAAGGACGAGGATTCCCTGTGTTCGACTGGTATTACGTAGGCCAATATGGACAGCTCGGTCCGCTCAGCGAAGAGCAAATGATTGAGCTGATAGAGTCCGGCGTTGTTGTTCCTGAAACTTATGTTTGGAAACGCGGGATGCATGACTGGGTGCGTGCAGACTCGATCGCATCGTTCCGTTCTCGGCTCGTTCCCCATATTCCGACTCCGCCGCCTGCGCCAAGCAGCGGCGTGGCAGGATCGCAGTCGAGCATTCCGCAGATGGATCCAGTGAGCAAGTATGCGATGCAGTCTTATTATTCTCAGGGATCGCTGGGCCATCATGGACTCGTTAGCCCAAGCAGCCGCGTGCTTGCGGGAATTTTGCAGATCTTCTTGCCAGGCGTTGGGAGAATGTATCTTGGGTACACGGCGATCGGCGTTCTTCAATTGGTTTTGACGCTTTGCACTTTTGGGATGCTTTGGCTTTGGCCGTTCATCGATGGGATTTTGATTTTGGCGGGAACGGTCAAGTACGACGGCTATGGCCGCTTGCTTCGAGATTGATGCTGATAGGAATCTGCATCGCAGTCGGAGTTTATCTTTCCATTCTTATCGTCGTCGCTTGGTCTGCGACGCATCCACCGAGGTCTCCACTGTTTCTTTCGCCCACGGCGCTCGGCGTCGATGCCGAGGAAGTCGAGTTCGATTCGGAGGGGATACCGCTCAAAGGCTGGTGGACTGCTCCAGAGTCGCCGAGTGCCGTCGCCGTTTTGTTACACGGATATGTGATGAGCCGCGCTGAAAACGCAGCGCTTGCCGTTCAATTGCATCGAAACGGAATCGCATCGCTTCTGTTCGATTTTCGAGCGCATGGTAAGAGCGGCGGAAAGCTGACTGGGATCGGGTGGTTCGAGAGTGCGGATGTCATTGCGGCTTGCCGCTTTGCGCGAGAGCGCTATCCCAACTTACCGGTCTTGCTGATTGGATCGAGCATGGGATCGGCAGCGGCGGTGTTCGCTGTTGCGGAGGCACCGGATTGCGCTGACGGATTGGTACTTGACAGCAGCTACAGTTCGCTCGCTTCTGCGACTTTAGGTTGGTGGAACTTCATCGGTGGCAAGGCGGCTGTCGCGATGCTCGCGCCGGTCGTATTGGTGTCGTGGCCGATTGTGGGTTTCAACCCGTTCAAGGTGAGCGTCAGCCGCGCTTTGGCAACTGTCAAAAAGCCAGTCATGATCATTCATGGCGAGGAAGACGATTTGGTTTTGCCCGATCACGCGAAGCGGAACTTCGCCGCCGCGAACGAGCCTAAGGAGCTTGTCATGATTCCCGGTGCATCGCATTCCGAGGCGAGGTGGCTGGATCCGAGCGAATACGAACGGCGTATCGTGCGATTTGTCGAATCGCTTTCGGTAAGCGGGAGTTCGATGCGGGGTTCCGAAACGTCCTGACATTAGTTGGTTCAAGCACTCGGGAAGTTCATCGATTGGACGAAGACGCGCACGGCTCTGTTGACGATGTACGCGTTGTTGCTGGCGCTTGCGTCGTCGTTGGCGAGCACGCCAATAGGGATTGCACTCTTTGTGGCGGCAGTCTGTCTGTCGTATGCAAACGGGCGATTGGCTCTGATCTTTTTGTTCGCTTCGGGATTCTTGCCGTTTCTGTGGGGAGTTCCGGCTGTGCAAGGCTATCTCGCCGTCTTTGCGCTCTTTCCAATTTTGCTGTTCGACTTTAGGAGAGCCGTTTCACTGCTTCCGCAGGCATTCGTGCTTCTGGTTCTTTCGATCGGTTGTTTGATCTTCGTCACTTATCCGATCCATAAGGCCATCGATTTGCAGTTGCTCGGTTTTTCGATGCTTGCTGCGGTGATTGCCTGCTATCTGGTTCGGAAATGGCAAATGGATTGCCGGACTGTGCTGCGCGATGTATTAGCGAGCGTTTCAGTCGCTCTCTTGATTCCCTTACTGACGAACTCTGTGGCTGTCGTCTATTCGCCGTTCTGGCAAGACAGGCATATCGGCTATTTTGCAATTGGACGATTCAGCGTGGCATTCGTCGAGCCGAATTCGGTTGGCGCGTATTTGGCCGCGGCATTCGCGGTTGGCTTGTGCTTGTACCGTTTTCGCGGATTCGCCCAACTGGCTGCTTATTCGGCGTTCAGCGTCGCCTTGCTTTACGGAACCAATTTGACGGGTTCGCGCACGGCGTTGGCGTTCGCAGTCGTTGCGCTTGCCATCGCAATCATCGCATCCGTTGCGCGCTCTGGGCGCAGTTCGAGCAGCGGATTCGTGTCTTGGCCGTCGATTCGGGCAATGTCGCTATCAGTCGTTTCTGTGGCGCTGCTGGCCGGCATCGCTTACATCGTTGTTACGGGCGCACTGCCGGGCGGCGTGGAGAGACTTGCCGGAACTGCCGCCATTGAAGATACGGGAAGACCGAAATCGTTTCGCGATGCCGCTCCTTTCTTCGATTCGATTCCACTTGTGGGGCAGAACTTGCCCGAATACGTTCTGCACAGCGCACCGCACACGCCTCACTTCAGTCCTTTGGCAGCAATGCTGTTCCTCGGCTTGCCCATCGCGCTGCTGCTCTACGCTCTTATCGCAACGCCGATCCTTGACTTGATAACGGGCTCGAAGATCGGAGCTGCCCCTATTCTTGCAACGATGATCGCCTCGCTCTTCGTCATCATGTTGGCTTTGCCCATCACATCGGATCGGGGGACTCTGGTCTTGGTTGGGGTGTGGTTTGCGCTGTCCAGGCTTCCTGGGTTCGCGTTCAGAGGTGCGGAGACGAACCGTGCTCCGTCTTTAAGCGCGTAGCCGTATGAATTCCCGATTTCTGTCTTCCGGATCCCCGTGGCTTGTCTTGGGCTGGATGGCGATTTTGGGCATCGCGGGTTTTCTTTTGGCGACGGTTCTGCCCAAGAAGTTCGAGGCGCAAACGGCGCTGATGTTCCCTCAGACAAGCCAGGCGGACACGAACACGGGTAGGGCTATTCTGAGTCCATTTCAGAGGGATCGCGAGGGCGCGTCGTTAATGGGTGGGCAGATTTTCTTGCCGACAATCGGCACTTCGCCCAATTCGTTGATCGACCTTTTGACGAGCAGGTCGGCTTCGGAAATCGTCGCGAACAAGAATTCGCAAGAACTTTTCGGGGGGCCGCCGACAGACCGGCAGATCGAGGAACTTCAGGAAGCGATTCGTTTCGAAGTGACAGAAAATGGGAATCTCAAAGTCTTTTTTTCGCATTCGAGCCGGGCCGTCGCATCGAAAGTGGTCACCGATTTGTTGGAGTACTGCGATCTGCGCGTTCGTGAGTTGACGAAGGAGTTTGCAGCCGAAAGCCTGGACTTTCTCAATGAAGAAGTGGCGAGGAGGCAAAGCGAAGTTGGGGAGAGGACCGAGGCGCTGTCTTCCGCATTGTATCGTTCTCCTTTAGGTGCGCTCACAGGGGCGAAGGATCAGCTGGCGAACGCACTCGTGCAGGCGAATGCGACGATTCGGAATTTGGAAGTCAATTTGGAGGGTGCGAACGCAGCCATTTCGACGGCGATTGGTGCGTTACGGAAGGCGCGCGATGCAGGTGCGGAAGGGGACGCTTACAGCGAATTGATGGCGGACCTTAAGGTGCGAGTCACCGACATCAAGAATCGGCTCAATCGCGCGTCTTCCGAACTCTCCGAAACTTCGCCAGAAATGCGGAGACTTCGCGATGAATTGCGCGCCATCTCAAAGACTTATACCGACGAACTGGACGCGATGGTCGAAGCTGCGGAAAAGGGTTCGCTGTCGTTGACATTGAGCAGCGAGACGAGACGGGCTGAAGCCATCGCGCAGGTAAGGAAGATGCGATCGCAAGTTTCGCGGCTTCGTGCGGAAGCTTTGGAGCTGGCGGATTTAGAGATCGAGCATCGTTTGCTTACGCGGGATCTCGAAAGGGCCGAATCGCAGTTGGATTTGGCGGTCAGCCAATTGGCTATGGCGCGTATTGCGGAGCAAAAACGATACAAGCCGTTTGTGATTCTCGATCCTGTATTCGCTTCCGATCGACCCGCGTTTCCGAAACGAGGTTTGTTTACGGCCGGTGGTATTGGCCTTGGTCTCTTGATCGGATTATTCTTTTACATTCGCGCGCTCGGTCGTGCGTTAGGCGGCGACGCTGGCGAGAGCGATGGTTGATAGAGACGTTGTCAAAGCCGGTCGATAGAGCCGAAGGATGCGCGGGTTTCGCATCGCGTCGAGAATTCTTTCTTCGCGTTCTGACAGCTCATCGATGACCGAGTCATGTTCCACCAGAACGACAATGAGGTCTGCGTTTTGCGCTGCCTGTTCCAGTCCTGGATAGCTGTCACCTTGCACTTCAGGGTCGATTGGATGGACGTCGTATCCGTCGCATGTTAGGAGCTCGATTACTCGCATTGCGGGGGATTCGCGCTGATCTTTGCAGTTGGTTTTGAAGGCGGTTCCGACTGCGACGATCTTCGGGTTCGGAATGTCAGCAACGGCCTGTCTGATTCGTGCGGCAATTTTTTCCGGCCTCGCATCATTGATTCGTCTCGCGCATTGAATGAGCGTGGAGTTTTCGCGATCGATTTCGGAAATGAACCAAGGATCGACGGGAATACAATGGCCTCCCACTCCAATTCCTGGATTCAGGATGTTCACTCTTGGATGGTGGTTGGCCATTTCGATTACTCGCATTGGATCGACGTTGATCTGTTCGCAGAGCGCTGCGAGTTCATTGGCGAATGCGATATTGACATCTCTGTACGCGTTCTCAGAGAGCTTGCAGATTTCAGCTTCGACGTCAGTCGCTATATGGAGTTCTCCGTTCACGAAGTGGCGGTAGATTCGCACTGCGGCATTCGAAGACTTTTCTGAGATTCCACCGATCACTCTCGAATTATTCGTAATTTCGTGGATCGCGTTGCCTGGCAAGACGCGTTCGGGGCAGTGCGCCAAGCAAACATCGGCGTCGATTTTCAAACCTGACCGCTCGAGGATTGGCTTGACCGTTTCTCTTGTGCAGAGAACCGGTATCGTGCTCTCGACGATGACGAGGTTTCCTTTTTGCAGGACCGACGCGATCGTTTCACATGCGCTGACGACGTGCGACAAGTCGGCGATCTTCCTCTTTGGATCGATTGGCGTTGGCACGCATATGAAGAACACGTCGGCAGGCTCGATCTCGATGGCCGCACGCAAGTTCTGCCTCACCGTCTTGTCTGTGAGCAATGCGTTGATCGAATCCTCTTCGACTCGAAGCGTGCCTTCGTTGATCGCATCGACGTGGTCTTTGTTGATGTCGAATGCGACTGTCTCGAGTCCGGATTTCGCCAAGAGGGCCGCTGTCGGCAAACCCACGTATCCTGCGCCCACGACGACTACTTTCCTAAACTGCATACTCTCTTCTCAGCGGCTAATCAGCCGGTAACCTTGATCTTCGGCTCAAATGGCAAAAACCTCAAGCAGTTTGTTCGTTTATCCCCGTGTTTGGAGCGGCGGCGCAGCCAGCATGGCGGCGCGGTATCGGCACTTGCTCAGCGCCTTCAACGGGATCGAGCCAGATGCGCCTTCCAAACAGCGGCTGATTCAGTGCTTAGGGGACGATAGGCGGGTTCCCGACCTCGGTGAGGCGGCGGAGGCGGCCGACTCAATCGTGGTGGGAGCGGGCCCGCCCGAAGTCGTGGAGTTTGCGGTTCGGATCGCGGAGAAGTATCGGGACAAGGTCGTCATCAGTTGGCATGATCCGCTCATGTCGGAACACCGGCAGCTCGAGCAGAAGGCCGCGCAAGCGGCGAAGCGGCACCTTTGCCCAACTAAGCCGCACCGCGATTTGCTTAAAAGCCTGGGCGCCGAGTCTGTCGTTTGCTGCACTCCCTTGCTCGACGGTCATGAGATTCCGGAGATCGATCGCCGAGAGAAGTGGGACATTTGCCACTTCGGTTGGGTTGGCAGGAATGCACGAGACTTGCCCGGATTCGTCAAGGGCGTCGCTTTGGCAAGGCAACAGGATGCTCCCTGGCGAGTCATTCAATTTGGCCCGATGCCCAAAGGCATGGCGACTCAATTGGTGAAGTACCGATTGCAAGGTGGATTTTCGGTGGAGCAGGAGACTCCGCAATCGGAAGCGCCGGCGGTCTATTCGCGCATGCGCGCTGCGGGAGTGCTGCAGTTGGGCGGATATCTTGGCGAGATGTGCATTCCTGGAAAGTTCATCGAAGCGGTTCTAAACGGCTGCCCCCCCGTTTGCGATCGACGAGGTGCGCTATTGGCATCGGTTTGCGACGAGGCTGGGATTCCATCATGGAGGGAGCCGCGCGATGTCGCTGACGTTCTTGAACAGATCGATGACTTGGTCGGTGAAGGATTCGCGCGGCGGCTCGGTGTCGCTATCGCCGATATGGGCTGCGTTGAGGCTTTTGACGTTCTCAGCGGATGAGATCGAGATACAGCTTTTCGTATCGATCGACTATCTTGTCCCACGTGTAATCGCGTTCGACGAGCTTCCGTGCATTGTTGCCCATTTTGTGGGTCGATTCAAGATCGGAAAGCAATTCGATGAGCGATGCTGCGAACTCGTTTACTGTGCGCGGGATTATTCTGCCTGCACCGTTCGATTCGATTGCATCGAAGTGTGCGCCGCTCGTCGTCAGTATCGCGCAACCATAAGCCATCGCTTCGAGCAGTGCGATTGAGAAGCCTTCGGATTCCGTTGGCAAAACAAATAAGTCGGATTGCTGCAGCAGCCTCTCTTTTTCAGCACCTGTGACCGGGCCGCAGAGATCAATGTTCTGGTTCGATCCGATCTGGCCTTTCAGCGAAGCGGCCATGCCGAATTCATCTGGGCCAGCCACAACAAAGCGTGCGTTTGGAAATCGCTCTGATACTCTCAAGAACGATTGAATCGCTATGTCCGCGCCTTTGATTGGATGGAGTCGCGCCATGAAGAGCACCCGTGGAGCTGTCTCTTCGGTTCGGTGTGCAACTTCAGGGAGATCGATGCCGTTTGGGATTACCTCGATTCGATTTGTCAGGCCGAGCTTTCGATAGGTTTCCTTTTCGTATTCCGTAAGCGCGATCAACGCTTGGGCATGTTTGCAAATCGGCAGTTCATACAGGCGCATGTAAATCTGCTTTTTGAGCGACCTGCGAGAGAGCCTTACTGGGTCAAATACGCCGTGCTGACTGTAAACGTAAGGTATTTGATTCTTTGCGGCGAACTTTGAACACACGCGATTGCTGTGAATGAACGGCAGCTGCGAGTGAATTATGTCGAATGGGATTCCGCACGATTGAATCCAAGGCTCAAGGTCTGGTGTTCGATAGTCGGCGTTGCTCTTACGAAAGTAGTCGATGGGAATGTTCTTCGTCCACGAATCTTTCACCTGGAAGTAGCGGACATGCACTCCTTCGACATCGTGCCATTTCTCGGTGTCTATATCGAGTTGTTCTGTTAGATTCGAATTGGTCGCAGCGACCATGACGGTGTGTCCGCGCTTTGCGAGCCGTTCTGCGAGTGGGGCTACAGCAAGGATGGGTCCACCGAGCTTGTATGCGGGCTTCCATCCGACTGCGTTGTATAGGATCGTCAACAGTTACCGCCGCAGGATATTGCCGATGCCGACCGCTGTCACCAGAGCACTTATGACTTTGTCGAAGTCTATGCGAGGTGTCTCGCCCGCGAACACGATGTCGCCGCTTTGCAGTATCGGATTGAGCGATCCATCTTCGCCTCTCAAGTACTTTGAAAAGTCGACAGGAATTTTCGCGACTTCGCCATTTGGCTGAATTCGCACGATCATCAGCCTGTTCGCAGGACCGCGAGGCGTCAATCCCCCTGCGAGCCCAATCGCGTCTGATAAGTGCATTTCGTCGTCGTCTCGCATTGTGTAGAGGCCCGGCGAGTTCACTTCGCCCATCACGGCGACTCGTCTCGTGTTCGAACTGACGATGATGAGGTCGCCTTGTTCGGTCGCAATGCCTTGCGGTTCTTTTCGCAGATCGACTTCGATCTCTTCGTTGCCACGAATGACGCGGATGTTTCTCATTGACGCTCCGTCAGCAGTTCCTCCGGATGCTGCAATCGCGCGAGCGACCGGACTTCCGACGGGCAGGTCCTTTTGTCCTGGTTCTACCACTGCTCCTAACACCCACACGCGGTGCGTTTCCGGCATTGCAATCGAAACGAAGTCTCCATCTTGAATTTCAAGCTCCGCTGTTTTTCCCGCTTCGACGTCGTAAAGCGCGGCTTGCAATATTTCATGGCCGTCTCTCAACACGCTGACCACGATTTGCTCGCGAAGTTCCGTTTCGCCCGGATTTGCGGACCATGCGATGAACTGCCTCAGCGTCGTTCCGTTTTCGACGGTGGCCATTCCGGGTCTGCGTGTCAGACCGCTCGACCAGACGCGCAACTGTCGAAGCGTTTGAATGCTGATCACGTCACCAGGTTGCACAATTTTCGCACCCGTGGGGTCTTCGGTTGCCGCGACGTTGTAAAGATCGAACGTTTCGATGAGTTTGCCGTCTCGAAAGAGCAGTGCCTGCAACAACTCTGGCCTTTGCACTGGGCCGCCAGCGAGTGAGATCGCTTCACGAAGCGACAGATTGTCAGTCAACGGAAACTGTCCGCCTTTGGCTACTTCACCAATCACTGAGAAAAACGCAGGTCGAATCTTGGTCAACAGCACGAAGCACTCTGCACGGGGAAATCTCTTGCGTAGAGAAGTTTGTATTTCTGATTGAATTCGATCGACCGTTTTGCCGGCGGCGACGGTCTCGCCGGCGTAAGGGACCGTCACTGTTCCGCCTGGCGGGATTTCGAGTTCCATTTCAGTAGGCCCGACCGGCACGATCCCTTCTGCGCCGAGAACATATCGAATCTTGATTGTGTCTCCGGCTTTGAGTCGATAGGACTCTCCGTGCAGGGCCATGGCGGCCACGAAAGTTAGAAGCACGACCAGCAGCTTTTGCATTCCGTTCATTAAGACTTCGGGCGCGCAATGGAAGGCGCGGGTAATCTCGGCCTATGACCGATGAACGCCGCGCACTCGTCACCGGAGGCGCTGGTTTCATTGGTTCGCACCTCGTCGATGCGCTGTTGGATCGGGGCTGGAAAGTTTCTATCCTGGACGACTTGAGCACAGGCCGATACGCAAACCTTCCAAAGAGCGCTGCGATCCGATTCTTCGAGGGTTCGGTTCTGAATCCGGCGAAGGTGTCCGAAGCGATGTCGGGCGTGGACACGGTCTTTCACTTGGCCGCGAGCGTCAGCGTGCCGTTCAGCGTGGATCATCCTGAGCCGAGTTTTCGAACGAACGCGAACGGAACGCTCAATGTGCTCGAAGCGGCAAGGTTAGCTGGTGTCCGGAGATTCGTTTACAGCGCATCGTCTGCGCGATATGGCGACCGGCCAGACTCTCCGAAGAGTGAGCATATCGCACCGCAAGCGCTATCCGTCTATGCCGCGGGCAAGCTGGCGGGCGAAGAACTTGTCGAAGCCTATTCGCATTCCTATGATATGGAAGCGATCTCGCTTGTTTACTTCAATGTGTTTGGGCCTCGGCAGAGACCAGACTCACCCTATGCGGCGGTGATTCCGATATTTGCGTCACGAATGTTGGCTGGACAGCCGATAACGATTCACGGAGACGGCGAGCAGACACGCGACTTCACCTATGTGAGCAATGTCGTCGAAGCCAATCTGCTTGCTGCCGATGCGGCAATGCTGAAAGGTCAAGCGGTCAATGTGGCGGGGGGCGAATCGATCAGCGTGAACCGGCTCGTTGCAGAAATGTCGAAACTGCTTGGGAAGGAAGCGAAAGTCGTCCATGGGCCACCTCGTGCAGGAGACGTACGCTACAGCAGCGCGGACATTTCGGACGCCAAGCGCGTACTCGGCTATGAGCCAAGGATCACATGGCAGGTCGGCCTGAAGCTAACCATCGACAGCATGCGGGAAAGCACTCAGGAATCATAGACCGCAAGGGTTTGGTCGACGGCTCGTGCGATCGAAATATCGAGTTTTGGTTTAGGGGGGGCGACGACGTTCCGAATCTTGTCGATCCACAATTCCGGCCGACTGATATCGAGCGTTGTCGGATCTTCGAAAACGTCGCTCAGGTCTGCCGCACGCGATGAGATGAAAGGGAGTCCAATTGACGCGGCCTCGAGCAAAACGCGTGGAAGACCTTCGCTCTTCGAGGGTAGTAGCAGGACGTCTGCCGCTCGCATGATGTCGGCCACATCGGAACGTGTGCCCAGAAATTTCACCGAGCGCGCAATGCCTAAGGTTTTCGCTTGCAATTGAACCTGCGACTTGGTTTCGCCGTCACCTACGAACGCCAACATGACACTGACGCCGGTATCGAGCAAGCCCTTTGCGACGTGCAGGAGAAACGATTGATTTTTTGCGGGATGGAATCTGCCGACATGGAGGAGCAACATCTCCGATTGGACTCCAAGTTCTTGTTGAATGGCAGCCTTGCTCTGCGTGTCCCTCTGCCAATCACTTACGTCGATACCGGGGGGGACGACTTCGAAGCCGCGCGTGGTGCCTTTTGTGAGTTTGTTGCCCGACTTTTTGGTAACGGCGATGATTCTGTCTGCTTGCTTGATGGTCCAGTTCTTTGACATCAGTCGGTACGGAGTTTGTGTCCAGGGGGCCAATCCGCCGAGGTCATGAGTTTGAACGACCACCTTATGGTGTCCGAGTTTCTTCAGAGTGCGAACTGCGTCGCCGGACATTTCTCCGACATGAGAGTGAACGACATCCGGATTCGCTTCACGCACTGCTCTTTCGAACGTTTGCACAAGCTGGGTGCGTGCACGCAGCGCGTGTGCAGAGTATGTGTTGCAGCCCAATGAACGAAAGGCTTCAGTCAGCGAGCCTGGTTCCTTCTCGAATAATGAGAGAACATGGCTTTCGATGCCTCGATTCCGAGATTCGCGGACGAAGTCGAGCAAGTATGTTTCGATTCCGCCTATTTCGAGGCGACCGACAATGTGGAGGATACGACGAGTCACATCAGCGAGAGAGCGTAGTTCGGTGCGTTGCCCGGCTTCCACTTTATGCTGCAGCCGACGCTTGGTTTTTGGTCGTCGTTCGGCATTTCTCCAGCGAGCACGGCTTCGATCGCTCTTCGAAGGTCTGCGCCAGTCGCAGGTGAACCGCTATTGGGTCTGCTGTCGTCCATTTGCCCTCGATACACGAGCGAGTGGCTTTCGTCAAACAGATAGAAATCTGGCGTGCATGATGCGCGAAAAGCCTTTGCGATCTCTTGAGATTCATCGACGAGATAGGGGAATTTCCAACCCCATTCTGCTGCCTTTTCAGCCATGTTCGGAGCCGAGTCTTCTGGATACTCATCAGCGTCGTTCGGATTGATTGCTATGACAGCAAGTCCAAGATCGGCATAGTCTTCGTGGATTCGGCGCAATTCGTCTTTGACATGATGGACGAACGGGCAGTGGTTGCAAGCGAACACGACAAGAATCGCTTTCATTCCGTCAAGGCTGTCGAGGCTCACGACCACACCGTCGTAGTTAGGCAAACTGAACGATGGAATTGGACTTCCAAGCGGCAACATCGTAGATGACGTGGGCGGCATTTCCTTCTCCTTGGGCTTGCGTCTTGATCAGTTTAGCATGGCTCGAAGACAACGTCCGCGCTCTCCTTGAATCTTCGCTTCATAACGGAAATGGCATCTTCGTTCGAGTCGATAAGGATGAACTTCCTGCCGAGCTCTGCGGCGGCTGCGCCCGTGGTTCCGCTTCCAGCGAAGAAGTCGAGCACGATTCCGTCCTTCGGGCATGACGCTTGCACGATTCGTTTTAGTATGCCGATTGGCTTCTGCGTCGGGTATCCGGTCTTTTCTTTTCCTGTGGGCGAAACGATCGTGTGCCACCAAGTGTCGGTGGGGAGTTTGCCGGATCTTGCCTTTTCTTCTCCGGCCATTTTCGGCGCCATGTATGGGATTCTGTCGACGGATTCCGCGTCGAAGTAGTAGCGTTCGATGTCCTTGACATAGACGAGGATGTTGTCGTGTTTCGGCGGCCAGCGTTTGGTCGTTTTGCCACCATAGTCATAGGCCCAGATGATTTCGTTTAGAAAGCAGTGCCTCCCAAACATTTCGTCGAGCATCACTTTGCAGTAATGAACTTCGCGGAAGTCGACGTGAAAATACAGTGAACCAGTCATCTTGAGGATGCGATGCGCTTCCACCATACGCGGGCGCAAGAATGCGATGTAATCATCGAACGAATCGCGGTACTCCGATTGGGCCAATCGAACCGTTCGGTATTTCTTTCCACCGAAGCCAAGTCGGTCCGAGGATTCGTCGCGCACTGCTTTGCTCGACACTCTCTTTCTCTTCTGTCCAGTGTTGAATGGCGGATCGATGTAGATCAGGTCGATGGATTCGCTCGCCATCGATTCAAGTATGGGCAAGTTGTCTCCATGGACGATCTTTCCTTGCATGTTAAAAGCGGATGCGGCAGGCAGCGCGAACTGCCTGCCGCATTTCAGTCTTAGTTTTCGTAGTAGATGCCGTCGAGTGCAAGCCACATCGAAGATGCAGCGACGGCGCAAGCAGTCTTTGCACGTGCGAAGTCGCTTTCGGAGAGTTTTTCGATGCGCTTTTCGAGCAGTTCCGGTTCGCTCCAGTCGTCCATGTGCACTTTGAAATACTCTTGACCTTCATCGCTGACCGTGTAGTGCTCGCGAAGTCCATCGAATTTGCTTGTCGCAGTCTTGGGCTGCTGAAACTCGAACGCATACAACGCGCCGAGCGCTTCCGGCGCCGTGGAGTAGAGCGTTGCCGATGCGTCGCGAAGGTTCTTCGATTGCGGCAGCAATTCGGTGCTGTCGCTCTCGATTGCTTTTTGGAAGACGCACCAAAGGTCGTGGTGAACCCTTTCTTCGGCGGCTATTTCGGACTCTCCGATCGTTTCCCAACCTGCGGGAATGGTCGCCACGAAGTGACCATAATCGTTTGCATATCGCTTCAGTTTTTCGACCGGGAGCGTTCCCATCCGCCAGTCTTGATAGAACGGATGCTTGTTCAAGTCGTATCGATCGATTATTTCTCGAAGCTCTTCAATTCGCGACATCATTTTCTCCTTAGTGAACTCAATGGCGGAGCGGGTGGGATTCGAACCCACGACCCGTCTCAACGACGAGTACGCGATTTCCAGTCGCGCTCCTTCGACCACTCGGACACCGCTCCAGAACGGGGCCGATTATGGCAGATGCTTAGCTTCTGGCCCCCCAGAGAAGTCGGGTACGAAGCTTGATGAGAAAGTCGGACCGATCCACCATCACGAGGCGCGTGACTCGGTCGGACTTTGTGACGACAATCTCGTCACCGGTGACCATGTTGAGCCTGTGCTGACCGTCCGCCGAGAAGACGGCGTCTCCTTGAACGTCGACCATGAGTTCGACTCTGGTGTCCGGGGACAAAACCAGCGGCCTGGCTCCGAGGGAGTGCGGCGTAATCGGAGTAAGGAGCATCGCCTGCACTCGCGGGTGAACGATGGGTCCGCCTGCAGAAAGACTGTATGCCGTCGAGCCTGTTGGCGTCGCGACCAGAAGTCCGTCCGCAGGGTAAGAAGTCAGGAACTCCCAATCGATTCGGACGCCAAAGGACATCATTCGAGTGGCGATCGATCGCTGAACCGCGACTTCGTTCAAGGCGTGCAGAATAGCGACCGTTTGCCCCCCCCTAACCAGTTCGCCCTGCAACATCATTCGATCATCGAACTCTGCGTTACCATCCAAGAACTGGCGAATCGCGCTTCGCACTTCATGGGGATCGCATTGCGTCACAAAGCCGAACCGTCCGAAGTAGACACCGAGGATTGGCGTTGAGTGTTCGCTCGCAGATCCGCTTGCTCGTATCAACGTTCCGTCGCCTCCAAACGTGACGACGCAATCGCAATCTCCGATCTCGGTCATGGGAACCCAGCGCTGCTCGAGGGCAGGGCCGCTTTCGTGATCGAACACCACCTCCACGCCCAATCCATCCAGCCAGGCGGCAGTATCGAGCGCGCAAGCTACAGCGTCTTCGCGCGCGGCATTGACAACGAAATTCAACCGGGCCATAAAACCCAGTTATGTCCGATTAGATTGATTGATCAACGACCCTCCAAACGATCCAGATTCCGCCGCGCTTCTGTGTAATCCGGTCGAATCTCCAGTGCGCGTCGCAAGAGCTGAATCGCCTCAGCCTTCTTGTTCAATCGCTCCAGCGTAACGGCCAAGTTGTTCAAGTAGCCCGCATTCCGACCGTCTGCTGCAACAGCAGCGCGAAACTGCTTTTCGGCTTCGGTCATGTCCCCGGCTCGGTAGGCGACCAAGCCTAAGCCGTTTAGCGCCTCAGCGTTTCGGGGCTGGCCAAGCAGAATCTGGCTGTAGTGGTATTTCGCACCGGCATCATCGCCGGTGACATACAATCCATGTGCCAACGACAAGCGAACGTCATGACGAGACGGTTGCGCACGAATCACTTCTTTCCAAAGCTCGACGGCTTCGCCAACTTTGCCCAAACCATACTTCGCTGCGGCCAGGTTCAAGCGCGCATCGATGCTCCCAGGGGCCAGGCCGGACAATCGCATGAACGTCAGTTCTGCATCCGCATAACGTCCGGCGCGAAGCTGGATCAACCCGAGGTTTGTCAATGAGTCCTGATCGGTAGGCGCCAACACGAGCGCGCGCTCATACGCTGCAATCGACTCCGATGTGTTACCGGCGTCCGCCTCCATCACGCCGAGGTTGTACCAAAGAGCGGCATCTTCGCTCCCCCCCCTGCAAAGCTCACGGAGCAAACCTAAAGCCTTAGCGTCGTCGCCAGCGCCTCGATATGCCTCACAGAGCGCCAGCGCGGTTTCTGAGCTCGTATCGCCCGCGCTGCGAGCGCGTTCCAAGTACCGGACAGCATCGCCATACGACTTCAAGCGCAATTGAGAAACACCGGCGTTCTTCAAGAAAACGGCGCGGTCGGGCCGCAATGCGGCTGCACGAGAAAAGAGTCCTGCTGCCTTCGCGTGATCGCCCAATGCCGTATGCGCCGCGCCAGCATTGTTCAGACAAAACGCATCGTCGCCGCGCACAGCAAGCGCGCGATCGTAGTAAGCAATGGCGCCCCGGGCATCGCCGGCATCCAATCGCAGATTGCCTAAGTTGTAAAGTGCGTCGAAGAACCGTGCGTCCAATTCGAGACAGCGGGTGTACGCGCGAACGGCGCCCGAAGCGTCGCCAACAGACACGTAAGCACCGCCAAGGTTGTTCCATGCCTCTAAGTTCGATGGAGACAGCGTGACCGCACGTTCCAGGTAGCCGACTGCGGCGCGACCCTCGCCGGCCTGCAAATGAAGGTAACCCGCCCACTGCAGCACGTCCGAGTCGTTTCCGGCATCTTCAGCCAAAGTTTTGACCGCGGCCACGGCGCCTGCAAGGTCTCCTCCCTTGAACTGATCGATCACAACACGCAAGCGTTCACTAACCGAGGATTGGGCGACTGCACTAACCGCCATCGCCAAAAGAATCAAGAAAAGCGAAAATCTACGTCGCATTACGGCTCTCCCAAACGAAAGGATGCTTCCATTCTACCAAGAATAGGTGGAAATCAGGTCACTTTGGGCTTAAAACACAGTAACTGTCGCAGCGTGTTGCTTGGCCACCGCGCCTTGGCTTGGCACCGTCCGACTCGGGTCAGGAATGGGTACGATCAGGCTGGTGTACCGGCCCACTCTGTCCTTGCTGCTCTTAGTTTTCGGCTTCTTAGTGTCCCCGGCATGGGGGCAACTCGACGAAGATCCCCGGCTCATGTCGAGGCCAGACCTCATCATTCGGGTTCAGAAGTCGCCTGTCGGAGCTGACTACGTGACGATCCAAGTGGTCGCCGAGAACTACCCCCCGGAGCTTTTGCGACAGCAGTGCGTGCGGATCGGGGAGTTGGCTGGCGGCTCGTCGCGGGGCATCGAAGTCACGTCCGTTCCAACCGGTACGGCTCCAGACGGGGTGCCGACGATGTATCTCAGTGCGTCGTTCGCGGCAGATAATCTGATCGATCGATCCCTGGGGATCCTGAGGCTTGCGCCCTTTGCAAAGGCTTTCGCGGGGAACAAGGAGCCGTTCACCATCGAGTGCATCGCTATCAGCTTTGCGGAAGAATCGCCGGGCAAGAACACCATCGGCAACGTCCAGAACGACAGCGTCAGGATCGAGGGCGAGTTCGATGCTTCGAGGCGCATCGTCGATTACCGAATCTATCTGCTTACCCAAGACCCTGAGAAAATCGTCGTTCCTGATTCGTTAGCCGAGCAAACGATTCGCAAAGTAGCCCCGTCTAACGGGTCGGCATGGCGGTTGATCCCTTGGATCGCCGGAGGGGCCGTCCTGGCAGGCCTGCTGGTATACTTCGCCCTCCGTCCGGTCGGGAAGAAACCTCCCGCCAAACCCAAAGAACGCCCGAGGTAGTTGATCTTGAGCCAGAAAATCGCGAACGCGACCTTGCACGAACTTCTTGAAATCGCCTATCACGAGAAGGCATCCGACTTATTCATCAAGGCTGGGTCGGTACCCAAAATACGACAGCACGCCCTTGTTAAGCCTCTGCCGGGCGACTGGGAAGTCATCGACGAAGACGAAGCACGGCGTCTTGTGACGAGCACCATGACGAGCAAGCAGCTCGCCCAGTTCGAAGAGAAATTGGAGATGGACCTTGCGTTTCCGGTCGGAGATTTGATGCGGATTCGCGCGAACCTTTATTTCCAGCGCGGTTCGATGGCCGGAGTGTTCCGGTTGATCCCGATCGAAATCCTCAGCATCGAGCAACTTGGTCTTCCTCCGGTTTTGGGAGAACTTACGAAGCACCGGCAAGGCCTTGTCCTCTTTACCGGGCCGACGGGTTGTGGGAAGACGACCTCGCTCGCTGCCGTTCTCGATCTCATCAATCGAAACCGGCCTTGCCACATTGTCACGATCGAGGACCCGCTCGAATTCGTGCATATGGACAAGCAGGCGTACATCAGCCAGCGCGAGGTGCATATCGACACGCTCGACTTCTTCATTGCGATGAGAGCCGTGCTCCGCGAGGCGCCAGACGTCATTCTCGTCGGTGAGATGAGAGACCCCGAAACGATGAACGTCGCGCTCCAAGCCGGCGAAACGGGACACTTGGTCTTTTCGACCGTTCACACGCCGAGCGCATCCGAGACGCTCGACCGTGTCGTCAACATGTTCCCGCCACACGAAAAGAACCACCTTTGTATGCGACTGTCGGGATCTCTGCGCGCCGTCATCGCGCAGAAACTCGTGCCACGCGCTGACGGCGCTGGAAGAGTTTGCGCTTGCGAAGTCATGATTTGTACGCCAACTGTCAGCAAGCTAATTGAAGATGGACACTTTGGCGAACTTTACCACGCGATCTCCGAAGGCCACTTCTGGGGTATGCAAACCATGAACCAAAGCCTTCTCAAGTATGTGAAGGCAGGGGTCATCACCGAGGAAACGGCGCTTCAATACGCAGGCATCGTTTCGGAACTCAGACAATTGCTGCGACGCTAACCGATGCAACCGTCAATCGACGATTTGCTGCGGGAGTTGGTCAGCAAGGATGCAAGCGACCTGCACATCAAAGCTGGCCTGCCTCCTGTCATGCGCATTCACGGAACGTTGGTGCGCACGAACTATCCTGCACTTTCGCCCGAGCAAACGGAAGCGTTACTAAAGAGCATCCTCAATGAGGAGCGATTCGCAAGGTTAGAGAGTTTCAAGGAACTCGATCTTTCATATCAGGTTGAAGGTCTCAGTCGATTCAGAGTGAACATGTTCTGGAGTCGAGGCGAGCTTGGCGCGGTTTTTCGTGTGATTCCATTCAAGATCAAGACGATCGACGAGTTAGGCATTCCGCCCATTACGAAGTCGCTTGCGTTGTTGCCTCGCGGGTTGATCTTGGTGACCGGTCCGACCGGTTCCGGAAAGAGCACGACGCTCGCTGCGATGGTGAATCATGTTAACACTCACCGCAAGCAGCACATCATGACGGTCGAAGATCCGATCGAGTACATGCACACGGACAACGTCAGCGTCATCAATCAGCGCGAGCTCGGCGTCGACACGCACAGTTTTGCAGATGCACTTCGGCACGTCATGAGGCAAAACCCCGACGTGATACTTGTCGGTGAGATGAGAGATTTGGAGACGATTCAGTTGGCGATAACCGCCGCAGAGACGGGGCACCTCGTGATGTCGACGCTTCATACCGTTGACGCGGCTCAAACGATCGACCGAATCGTCGACGTGTTTCAGCCGGATCAGCAGGCGCAAATCCGCACGCAGCTTTCCGTCACGTTGCAGGCGGTCATCAGCCAAACGCTGCTGCCAACCAAAGATGGCAAAGGCAGAGTCGCGGCATTCGAGGTTCTCTATGCGACGCCTTCCGTTAGAACGCTGATTCGCGAAGGAAAGACTCACCAACTGTATCTCGACATTCAGACTGGTGCAGAGCATGGCATGCAGACGTTGGATGGACATTTGCTCGGGTTGCTCAAAGATGGAATTATCGATTACGAGAACGCGATTGCGAAGAGTCAAGCTCCGACCGAGTTTCAGCGGCGCGCGATCAATTTGGGATTGTTAGAGGGCGAAGCCAGTGCATAGGATTCCTGAGCTTCTGAAGCGGGTAGTTTCCATGGACGGTTCTGACCTGCACATCAAGGCTGGGGCTAAGCCTTATGTTCGAATTCACGGAGAACTGATCCAATTCGAAGACGAAGCAGAGTTCTCTCCGCAAGATGCAAAAGAAGCCATTTATGCGGTGATCACAGATCAACAAAGGAAGCGATTCGAGAAAGAGTTAGAGTTGGACTTCGCGTATTCGATTCCGGAGGTTGCGAGGTTCCGCGGAAACGTCTATCAGCAACGAGGATTGGTTCAGGCAGCGTTTCGTGTCATTCCGCTTCACATTCAAACGCTCGATGAACTTGGGCTGCCCAAGATCGTTCATTCGTTTTGTGAAAGGCCAAGAGGACTCGTGCTGATGACCGGCCCTGCGGGCAGCGGAAAGTCGACGACCCAAGCGGCGTGCATCGATTTCATCAACCACAAGAATCCGTGCCACATCGTGACCGTCGAGGATCCGATCGAGTTTATCCATGAGGACGATCAAGCTGTCATCCGACAACGCGAACTGGATGTCGACACGCTGAGTTTTGCGAATGCATTGAAGTATGTTTTGCGCCAGGATCCCGATGTTATTTTGATTGGTGAGATGCGCGACCTTGAGACCATTCAACTTGCCATTACTGCTGCTGAAACTGGCCACTTGGTGTTTGGAACTTTGCATACGGTCGATGCCGTTCAAACGGTCGATCGCATCATCGACGTGTTCCCCATTCACCAGCAACAACAGATTCGGATGCAGCTTTCGGTAAACCTTGTCGGAGTGATTTCTCAGACGCTTGTACGACGCGCAGAGGGCAACAGCAGAATTGCGGCGTATGAGATTCTAAACGCGGTAGGAGCGGTCCGGAATTTGATTCGTGAGAACAAGACTTATCAAATCACTTCGATCGTGCAGACAGGGGCGAGAATGGGCATGCAGACTCTCGATCAAAGCTTGGCGAATTTGGTTCGAAGCAAGGTCGTGCTGTACGACGACGCTGCGGCAAAGGCGAAAGATCGCGGCGAATTCGAACGGCTCGTCAGCGTGAAGTGAGATTAGCGAAGGCCACGCACACTTCGACCGAACAGCAGCACCACCAGACCGACGAGAAGGACAATCACGCCACCCATTAGGAAGGACTTGGGCAATCCAATTCGCTCGCTTATCCAGCCGAACATCAGCGCGCTCAGCGGGTTGAGTCCCGCAAGCGACCACATGTGGACTGCCACAATTCTTCCGCGCAATTCTGGCGGTGCGAAGTATTGAAGCGCAGTGTTTGTGCCGACCATCTGTCCGATTCCAAATGCCCCGACCATGGCAAGAACGATCATCGCCTGCCATTGGGTTTGAACAAACGCGAGCAAGATGAGGCTTGCGCCAAGCGCGACCATTGAAATGTTTGGGATCAGTCCTTTCCAAGGCCGCTTTCCGAGCGAAGCGAGCGTCAAGACGCCGACAATTGCTCCAATTCCCGTCGATGTGAGCAGCATGGAGTATCCCTTTGGATTCAAGTTGAGAACGTTCGTAGCAAGCGCAGAAATAAATGAGATGTAGAAGATTCCAAATAGCGCAGTCGTCGCCATCATCATGACAAGCGTTCGCATCGCAGGAGACCTTGCGACATGATAAATGCCTTCGAATAGTGTTTCGCGGAGCGATGCGGAACGGTCGGAGTTGCTGCTAAGGTCTGCATGGATGGCGAGCACTGCGAGAATGATCGCTGCGAAGGATATGCCGTTTACGAGGTAGCACATTCCTGCGCCGAAGTTTGCGAGCAGCACACCGCCGATTGCAGGGCCGATCACTCTCGCTAAATTGAACGTGGCCGCATTCAGTGGAATCGCGTTGCCGATGTCTTCTTCAGCAACGATGTTGCTGATCATCGCTTGGCGCGTCGGTATTTCGATCACGGCGGCGATGCCGTTGACAAACGCGAGCGCAGCGATAAGATTGAATGTCACTTGTCCAGTAAATACAGCGGCGCTAAGGATGAACGCTGAAAGCGCAAAGATCGAACTGCATACAACGAGCACCACTCGCTTGTTGCATCGGTCCGCAAACCAACCTCCGAGCGGGCTAAAGAAGAAGAGCGGCAGCGAACCCAAGAATGTCACCAATCCGAGTGCTTGCTTGCTGTTGGTGATTTCGAGAACGAGCCATTGCTGACCTGTCATTTGCACCCATGAGCCGATGAATGAGAACATCGCGCCAAACCAAAACAATCGGAAGTCTCGGTGGCGCAGCGCGCCCAAAGCATCGGGCAGGCGAATGCGCTTGCGGACAGGTAAGGGATCGATCAAAGCCCAAGGGAGTATGGCACGGCGTCGCGGTATGATTAGGTGCATGAGCCGTTACCCGATTTTGATCGTTGCACTTGCGCTGTTTGGCCTGTCCTGTTCATCCGGAGAAGAATCATCCGCTGAAGACACCGATTCGAAGCCAAACGCGGAGGCGCCTGAGCAAAAGCCTGCACCAGAACCTGAACCCCCTGTCGCATGGGCGCCTACAGAGTTTTTGAAGGCCATCGAAGCGCAAAACCTCAATGTCGAATCTTTGCCCAAGATTCATCTTGAAGTCGATGGAAAGGGAACGATTGTCATTGCGCTGACGCCAACTTTAGCGCCGCAGACGGTCAAGCAAATCACTGATCTGACCAAGAAGGGCTTTTTCGATGGCCAAGTCGTTCATCGGGTCGAGAACTGGGTGATTCAATGGGGCGATCCGAATTCGAAGGATCCGGGCAAGGAAGCGATGTGGGGCACCGGCGGAAGCGGCAAGCAGCTGCCGTTCGAGGCTAACGACTTACCTATGAAGCGCGGCGTGTTGGCGATGGCGTCGACGGGACAAAAAGTCGGCGGAGACTCCCAGATTTTCATTCTTAAGAACGATTCGTTGTTCTTGCAGGGAGATTACGCGGCGTTCGGTTTCGTTTTAGAGGGAATGGACATCGTCGACAAGATTGCGCGAAAAGACAAGATTACGATGAAGGTGGTCGAATGAAAGTGATCATCGCACTGACGCTTGCGCTCGGAATCGGCGGCACATTGCCGCAAGCACAAGAAGGAGAGATCAAAAAATTGCAGATTGAAATGAACGTCGCTGAACGCGGCAAGATCGTACTCGAACTGTATCCCGACAAGGCCCCAAAGACGGTCGAGCAAATCGCCGGACTTGCCAAAGAGGGCTTCTTTGACGGCCAGATCATTCACCGCGTGGAGAATTGGGTCATTCAGTGGGGCGACCCAAAGACGAAGAACGAAGCGTTGCGACGAGAATGGGGCACCGGCGGAAGCGGCAAGAAGCTGCCTTTCGAAGCGAACGACGTTCCGATGACGCGTGGCGTGCTGGCGATGGCATCGACGGGCGCGAAAGTTGGCGGCGATTCGCAAATGTTCGTGCTGAAAAAGGATGGCGACTGGCTTCAGGGCGACTATTGTGCGTTTGGCAGGGTGATCAAAGGCATGGAAGTCATCGATGCGATCGAGCGTGGCGACAGAATCGAGTCGATGAAAGTGATTGAATCCGACGACTAAAGTCGAAAAATCACGTCGCAGAGAGCGAACACAAAGACTCCGATCGAGACATAGCCGTTCAGAGTGAAGAATGCCATGTCGATTCGACTCAAATCGTCTGCTTTGACGAGCGACTGCTCGTAAATCAAGAGTGCCGCTGCAAAGCCGCATCCCACAAAGTAAAGGGCTCCCGCTCCCACGGCGATTCCTGCCGAGACCAGGAATACCACTGCGAGCATGTGCAGCGACCTGCTGATCGCAATCGCTGCCCTTTTTCCAAACCTGGCCGGGATGCTTTTGAGTCCGTGCTGTCTATCGAATTCGTCGTCTTGAAGGGCGTAGAGGATATCGAACCCTGCCGTCCAACAAGCGACACTAAGAATCCAGAGTGCCGGTGTCCACGAGAACGTGCCAGTAACGGCGACCCACGCCGCCGCGGGGGCAATTCCGAGAGAGAGTCCGAGGACAATGTGGCTTAGCCAAGTGAAGCGCTTCGTGTACGAGTATCCGAGCATTACGGCAAGGGCTATCGGAGCGAGCATCAGCGCAAGGGCATTGAGCAAGGCCGCAGCGAGCAGGAAGAAGCCGACGGACGATAAGAAGAACATCCATGCACTGGCAAGGGTGAGTTTTCCGGAAGGAAGATGGCGCGTGGCTGTCCGAGGGTTCTTGGCGTCGATGTCCCTATCGACGATTCGATTGAATGCCATCGCGGCGCTTCTTGCGCTGACCATGGCGAGAACGATCAATAGGAACGTGCGCCAACCCGGCCAGCCGGAGGCCGCGTAGATCATTCCGATCATCGCAAATGGCAGCGCAAAGACCGAATGCTCGATCTTGATCATTTCAAGGTAGTTGCGGATCGACGATCGTCGGTTATCAACAGCGGCCGGAGAAGTCATCGAGATCGATTCATTATGGCTGGAGCAAGTCTCGGCATAATGTGGCCATGACGAGCTGGCACTCGACTTTCAGTGATGGCTTGGCCTCCGTTCCGAGCGATGACATGGCTTGGGTCTGGGTGCCAGTTATCGCCGGGATCGCGTTCTTTGTTGGAGCGTGGCTGCTGTGGCTAGTGTTTCGGAAGATGATGAGCCAAGGACCTTCGGACGACGAATAAGAAAGGGCTGCCTGAACAGGCAGCCCAAACACTTGTTGAGAACGGGTCGAGACCCGAGCTACTTGCGTCGACGCGCAGCCAAAGCGGCCAGGCCAACTCCGATGACGGCGAGAGTCGCCGGCTCAGGAACGGCGTTCTGCTCGATGATTCCGAGTGCAGCGATGCTGTTCGATGGCAGCGTCTGACCGTCGATGTCGAGGAAGAAGCTCTTCTTGACTTTGTATTGAGTCACCGACTGAGACAGGGTGACCGTCGTTGCGAAAGCGAAAGCTCCGTCTTGTCCGCCTACATAACCGCCGCCAAGGAACTGTCCGGTAGCGGAACCGAGGACGTTGTTGCCCATGTCTTCAACGACTTCGCTCCAGGTGATGCGACCCTTGTCGAACACGGAACCCGTCACGACGAGGCCGATCTCATTGACTGGGAAGGCGTTGGAAGAGTCGACTTCATAGAGGATCGTGACGACTGCGGCTGAGTTCTGGGTTCCGTCACCGACGATGACCGGGACTGCTCCCGCGTCGAAGTCAATCTTGCTGTTCATCGGACCGCTGATGAACCAGGGAATCGCGAAGCTCGTGTTCGTGGGTGCGAAGGCAACGTTCGAGGTGATGACGTTGTAGACAAAATTAGCGTGGGCGAATGTCCCGATTAGGGCCAGCCCCGCGAGAATTCCAAGTTTGGACAGGCTTTTCATTTTGCTCTCCCCGTTCTCCTTTTTAGTTCAGTTTAGACTACGATTCAGAAGTACCCACTCGTCGGGTACCTCCATTCTACACCAGTTTTCGTGCCAAGTGGCAATGAAAATCAAGAATTGCGGGCTTTGAGGTCTCTCCACCCACAGTACTTAACGGGAAATGTGCGGCCCAGGTTCTCCCCATTTGACCGTGAATTACCGGGTTTTTCGTTAAATATGAGATTTCAAGCCGGCTTGGGTCTTTCCGAGCGGGATCGGGTCACAGACCGAATGTCTTGGCGATGTCCTTGTTGGTGTGGAATGACGCCGATTCAGCGGGGGTCTGGTAGTCAAAGAACATCCCTTTTTTGTCGACTTCGCAGGTGACCCAGCCCTCGTCGATCATCGCTTCGAGCGTGGTCATGGTGTAGTCGTAGGCCATTTCGATCGCAGGGTACTTCGGGTTATTGTGGAAGTACCACTGGAGCCAGTCGAGGCAGCCTTCGACGGTCGATTCTGCTTTCAGCATCTCGATCACGACGCCGAACATTCCGTAATTCGGGAGGAGTTTGTCGCCTCGCCGATAGCAGGGTGTCGTCCACACTTTGCCTTCGGAAAAGACCGGGAAGGTGTCTTCGATCGCCCCGTCGAGATTCAGCTTGAAAACGTTGTACTCGGAGACTTTCCAAGTCGCCCTGGCTTGACTGATTCGAGCCATCTGGATCTTGACCGCTTGGGCGGCGAAGCCACCGAGCATCGGGATGACCGGATCGTCGTTGGTGAATCCGCCGGTCGCGAGCCAGCCGAACGCGGCGTTGGGGCTCATGTCGTGACCCGACTGTTTCGCAATTTCCTTACAGTGATCCACCAAGTCGGTGAATGCGCCATTCGCGCTATACCAATAGTCTGCGAACTTGATGTGTTGGCCGATTTGGCGACGCTGCTTGTCCGAATAGTAGTCACGGAGCCACTTTCCATCGTGGGTCCCTTGTTCTTCTGCAATGATCGAATAGGCAACTTGCCTTGCGCCGAACATGGCGAGCGTTAGACCTGCGGAAAGGATTGGGTCGGCGAATCCGCAACTGTCTCCTGCGAGGTACCAGTTTTCTCCAGCAAGTCGATCCGCGATATAGGACCAATCGTTGGTCGTTCGGATGATGCCTTCCCGCGTCGCGTTGGTGACCAGTTGGGAGATCAGCGGTTCCTCTCTTACCGCCTTTATGTACAGTTCCTCCGTGCTCTTTCCTGAATCCTTGAAGAATTGGAGCGGTACGACGAGGCCCAAGCTCGTTTTCGTCTGTGCGATGGGGATAAACCACAGCCAACCCCAGCCCAGTGACATGACGATGATTCGGGTTCCACCGGAGCCGATCTTGACCGCCCACTCCGCATTGTCCCAGTAGTCCCAAATAGCAATGTTTCTGAGTGATGTCGGAAAGTCCGCCTCCACCCCCATGGCTTTTCGAAGGATGCTGGAGACACCGGAAGCGTCGACATAGTGTTTGGCGACGATGCGTTCTCCCGATTCGAGCACCAGCGCATCGACTCGGTCGCCCGTGCTCTCGATCTTGAGCACCTTGGTTTCTTCGCGTACGTCGCAACCCATCGATGCCGCGTGGTCGAGCAGTATTTCATCGAATATTGGGCGGAAGACTTGCCATGTCGTATGCACTCGCTGGCCTTCGAACTTGCCTGGCCTTTGGTCTTCTGTGAAGATCGATGGGGGCAGGAACTCGAAGTCCCAGAGGTCTGGCTTGTTGCCCCATTTGTAGGTTGCGCCAATCTTGATTGGGAACTCTGCGGCCTCGACTTTGTCCCACGCCCCCATTTCGTGGATGACTTGTGGAACTATCGGCAACAAGCTTTCGCCAATATGATCTCTTGGAAATTTCTCCCTCTCAAAGATTGCGACTTTGAGATCGGGCATGTACTTTTTCAGCAACGAGCCGCAGCAGCTGCCAGCCGGACCGCCGCCGATGATCGCGACGTCAAATTCCACCATATAAATCCTCTTATCCTCCGGAGTTAACGGAGAATCGTACCCCGTGGCTCCGGTATCCTCGTCAATCGATGGATGCAAGGGAAATCATCGTTAGGCGTGCCGCGCAAGAGCTAAGGGACGGAATGTATGTCAATTTGGGCATTGGCATGCCGACGCTCGTCGCCAATCACATTCCGGAAGGCATGGAAGTTATCTTACAGTCAGAGAACGGCTTGCTCGGTATCGGCCCATTTCCGACAGAAGAGGAAGTCGACGCGGACTTGATCAATGCTGGGAAGCAGACCGTGACCGCTGTGCCTGGTGCGAGTTTTTTCAGCAGCGCGGATTCGTTCGCAATGATCAGGGGCGGACATATCGACTTGAGCATTCTTGGCGGGATGGAAGTCAGTAAGGACGGCGATTTGGCGAACTACATGATTCCCGGCAAGATGGTCAAAGGGATGGGCGGCGCGATGGACTTGGTCGCGAGTGCAAAGTTCGTGGTCGTCATCCAAACCCACACTGCCAAAGACGGTTCACCAAAGATTCTGGATCAATGCGACTTGCCTATCACCGGCAAGCGAGTTGTAAACAGGATCATCACGGAGATGGCCGTTTTCGACGTAAAGCCTGAAGGTGGGCTTCTGCTTATTGAGCATGCGCCAGGCGTGACTGTTGATGACATTCGCAAAGCGACAGGCTGCGACTTCGAGGTTTCGCCGAATCTGAAAGCGATGAGTCTTTCTTAGCGGCAACTATTCGTCGCGAGCGAATGCGCCAAGGACGTTCGAGTAGTCGTCGGTCCAGAGTCGACCAGGACGCTTTTCTTGGAGGTGCGACCACGAAACATTGCGTGCAATCGGTGCGAGGTCATCAGCGTTTCGCGCGAAGACGATCCAGGTCGATGGAGTCTTGCCTTCGATTCGCAGTTCGTCTGTCACATCGGAATCTTCGAATATCCTCGCTTGAAGTTTAAGCTTTTCGGCTGCACGGGCCAGCACATCGCTTAGGTCCAAATATCGATTAGAAATGTGATACGCCAAGATGCCTCCCGTTTTGAGCTTTGCTAAGTACATCTCAAGCGCTTCGATGGTCAAGAGGTGCGTCGGAATCGCGTCGGAGCTGAATGCGTCGAGAACGAGCATGTCGAAACTTCCGTTCGGTTCTCGATTGAGCGTCAGCCTCGCGTCTCCGATCACGATTCTAATGTCTGCTTTCGAGTCCGATAGGAACGTGAACAATCGCGTGTTCTGCGCGATTCTCACAACGGTTGGATCGATTTCGAAGAACGTGTAGCGATCTCCCGGTTCGCCATAGGCGGCCAACGCTCCGACACCGAGACCGACAAGACCCACGTCGCGAACGTCGTACGCGTCAAACAGGCTGCCCATCGGGCCTGTCGGGTGGTAGTAAGTCAAGGGAATGTTGCGCTTTTCCGGAATCAGGCTTTGGCGGCCATGAATCGTGTTGCCATGAAGTAGGGATCGGTGCATAGAGTCGCTCTCGACGACTCGGTGAACACCGAAGAAACTGCGTTCGACTGCAACAACTCTTCCAACGATCGACGTGTTTAGTGTCAATGAAACCAGCAGAATCGCTCCGATGGATAGTGCGTATCGAAATGGACGCTCGAAGAAGAGGAATGCAAGGACGATCGGTATTCCGAGCATGATCGCGTTTCTTGCTGGACCTGGCTCTATGCCAATGCGCGAGGTAGCGAAATAGGCAAGCAATGCCACCGCTGCGATTCCACAGGCAAACAATAAGTCGATCGATTTGAACGATCCCCGTTCAGTTGCCGCCTCTCGAAACATGAGCACGGCGACGATTGCAATCGGATATTCGGCGAGATTCGAGAAAATCTCTGGTGCGATGAGAGCGTTGAATGCGCCGCCCAGCACGCCACCCAGCGAAAGGAACAGATAGAACTCTGTGAGGTTTGTCGCTTGTGGTCTGGCATCTGCGAGCCTTGTGTGGCAAAACAGCGCGGCAGAGGCAAAGAACAAGAGGTGAACTGCGCTGGTGACAAGAATCGGATCGGACACGCCGAGCGAAACGATCAGCGCCATCGCCAGTGCGAGAAAGCCGGTTATTCTTCCAAGCACTTTGGCGGACAGCAATTGCTTCTTTCTGAATGCCAAAACATAAGTGAGCAGATAAATCGAGAGCGGAATCACCCACAACAGCGGCGCTGCCGCAATGTTCGTCGTCAGGAACGAAGTTACACCAAGCAGAAGGCTGCTCGGAACGGCGGCCAATACAATCCACCACAGTTTCGTGGAAATCTTGGTTTTCTCACTGGAGGAAACTTCTCGTTCGCCAGATGAGTCGCCTGACGATCTCCACAAAACAACTGCAGACAGAAATAGAATTCCAACCAATACAAAGAAGCCGAATCTCCAGAATCTGCTTTGATCGTCGAGGGCAAGGTTTGGTTCGACTAGCAAAGGGTATGAAATCAAGGCAAGAAAGCTTCCGAAATTGCTCGCAGCGTAAAGAAAGTATGGGTCTGCCGAATGCTTATGGCCTGTTGCAGCAAACCATCTTTGTACGAGCGGTGCGCCTGCGCTGCAAACGAAGAAAGGCACTCCGACGACAACTATAAGCAACGATAGAAGCGCAAGGGATGCATGCAGTCCCGACTGTGCAGGATCGTAGCTTTCCGGCATCGTAACTGCAAAGGTTGCCGCAATGACGAGCAACGCGACGTGGACTACCGCCTGCCGTTTCGGTCCAAGCCACTTTGTCGAGTAATGTGCGTAGGCATAGCCGCCGAGCAACGCTGCTTGAAAGAAGACGAGGCAAGTGTTCCAAACGGCTGGCGCGCCGCCGAAGCTCGGCAAGATCATCTTCGCCACCGTTGGCTGGACCATGAACAGCAGAGCCGATCCGAGCAGGATGGCGAATGTGTAGATGATTAGGACTGCCACAAGCGCGTTAGTGTGGCACGTTCCGCTATGGAGACTGCTCGATGCGGATTTCTATTTGCGTCTCATCGCCAAGTTCCATCGCGACGATCGTGAAGTGTTCATTCAGCCTTTGCCCTTCGATGGTGGCCGTTGGGCCGATTGCGACTTCACCGATGATGTCGCCGATCTTGTCGCGATAGAATTCTATGACTTTATTTGGGGAGTCTTTCGACTTTAGAGTGTAAGTCGTTACAACTCCTCGCACAGACTCTTCAATTTTTGTGGCACCAGGATAAAGGGGCAAAATCCACTTTTGCTTCTTCGGCTCTTTGCTTTGCTCTTCGCGCTTAGCCGTTGCTTGCGGTTCATGGGTTGGAGGGTCTGAAGGCGTCACGACTTTCCGCTCGACAGGAGCGGTTTCCGTGGCATCGGTCCGAGGGCTTGCCTCTGGTTTGCTACAGCTCAGTGCTGTAAGGCTAACGATTACACTAACTGAAATGATCGCTAATCGACGTGCGCGGTTCCGCTCGCTCCGTAGTCTGTCTACCGCTCTTCGACCAATCTGACATTGACTGCTCTCTGTCAGTTCGAAGATGTAACGACCGAATACTCTGCGTTGATTTCTGTTCATTTCGCTATCGCGGTTCCAGTCCTATGCGTCAACTTGCTCGGATTCAAGTTGGACATATAGACGTTTACAACGTCGATGGACGGGTCATTGGTTTCCCGTTAGCTGGAAATCGATCGCGTACTTTTCGTTTCGATCTTAGCTGCCTGAGACGAATATGGTGATGTTAGTTGAACCGTTCGACCCTGAGACTGTGATTTTTGTGGTTCGCTTGCCTTTGATCCACGTATGATAGTAGCTGTCACCGACCGCAAACGTGTCGGTCGGTTCGCCGAGTTTGGAGATGTAGAATTGATTGACCTTTTCGACGGAGTCGGAGGTTTCTCGAATGCTCATCACGTTGCCTCCGCTGGCAGGATCGACGGGTCTGCTGCCCATCATATCGCGAGAGTTTGGATAGAACGGAACTCCGAGGTGCTCTTCTTCGACGACTCCACCACCGGATAGCGCGGGATTACCCTGTGTGTCGGTGATTTCAGAAACAGCTGATGGGTCTGCACTTTGACTGTCATCTTGTGATGCTTTGGCTTTTGTGTCTTCATCCGGCACCGTTGGAGCCGTCTTTTGATCGCATGCCAAAGTGAAAGCAAGACTAACGACGAATGCAATGATCCAATTCTTCATGTTGCGCTTCCTGTTTGTTTCTACTCCAAATCCTGCAGCACTGCGATCCCGGGCAGCAGCTTCCCTTCCATAAACTCGAGGCTTGCCCCGCCACCGGTACTGACGTGGCTCATTTTGTCTGCAAATCCAAACTTTTCGACTGCCGCAGCCGTGTCGCCGCCGCCGACAATCGTGGTGCCATTCGATTCAGCCATCGCCCTGGCGATCTCCTTTGTACCATGGGAGAACTCCGGAATCTCGAAAACACCCATTGGCCCGTTCCAAACGATGGTCTCTGCGGATTGGATTATTTGGCTAAACTCAATTGCCGCTTTCGGGCCGATGTCTAATCCGATCCCGTCACTTGGTATCAAATCCCAATCGACCGTATACGTACTTGCGCCCGCTTCGACTTTGTCCGCTACGACGACATCGATCGGCACAATGAGCTTTTCGTTCGCGAGGACTCTCTCTGCGAAGTCAATACTGTCTTCATCCAGTAGCGATTTTCCGATTTCGCAGTCCATCGCTTTGTAAAACGTGAACATCATTCCGCCACCGATCAGGAGTTTGTCAACCTTCGGAAGCAGGTTCTCAATGACACCGATTTTATCTTTGACTTTCGTACCACCCAGTATTGCGACGAATGGACGCTTGGGATTCTCCAATGCATTCCCAAGGAACTCAATCTCTTTCTCCATCAGCAAGCCAGCTACTCCCGGGATGAAGTGTGCGATTCCTTCCGTGCTTGCGTGTGCTCGGTGCGCGGTGCCGAAAGCGTCGTTGACGTAAATGTCTGCGAGATTTGCAAGCGCTTTTGCGAAGCTTTGATCGTTGCTTGTTTCTTCATCGTGGAATCGCACGTTTTCGAGCAAAATTGCTTCTCCACTTTGCAGATTGTTCACCATTAGTTCGACTCGCTCTCCTACACAATCTGGCGCGAGAGGCACGTTGCGATCCAAAAGCTGCGAAAGCCTGTCCGCTACAGGCTGAAGAGTCCAACGTTTGTCGAAACCTTTCGGTCTTCCGAGGTGGCTTGCGAGAATGACCTTTGCTCCTGAATCAAGCAATGCGCGTAAGGTGGGTAACGACTCTGTGATTCTTCGGTCGTCCGTAATTCGTCCCGAGTCATCTTGTGGAACATTGAAATCGGCTCGCACGAAGACGCGCTTGTTCGCTACGTCGATGTCTCTGATAGTCTTCTTCTTCAGCAGCACGGCGGCGATTCTACCGCCCAGCGCTCGCCCACGCGCGGATCTCTGAGGCGACATTTCCGGAGAGCAGAAGATTGCCGAGCATCGTCGCTTTCTCACGTGGTTCGACTTGCAGGCGAACAGGTTTTCCATCGATTTCTGCTTCGATGAGAATCCATCTACCGAGCAGCATCGCAGTGTTCATGTTTGCACCAAATCGAATCCTTCGAATTGCGCTCTTTGGGAGTTCATGCTTATGCGAGTCACCAAAGAACTCAAGCGATTCCGGATGCAGAATCAACCAACCGACGTCTTCGTGCGTATGGATTGCTCCCTTCCTCTTTGGTCTGGCGAATCCGACAAAGAACTTCTTGCCTTTTATGTCTGGCCGATCAGACAGGAGCTTGCCAAGCATTTCCTTTTTGATCTGTCGATTCTGAAATGGCGCGAAGAAGTTTACGGACAGCCAAAGCGCCAGGGGTATCGAGATCCAAACCCAGAGAGCAACCTGGCTCTGTTTGTTTTGCTCGAAATAGAGTGCGATGGCAGGAATTGGCGCGACGAAGAGCAGAGGCAGCAAGTTCGACATCCACTGCCTGAAGTCGGTCCAGACTCTGTTTGTCAGAGTTTCACCCCGATCGTTCCTTGCAAGAGATTTACGCCGCCGTTTGCCCCGCCGGTACCGGCGTTGCTGATGTGAATGAAACGCAACCCGATTCTCGGCGAGCCTTTGATCGAGTGAATGTACATTCCGACTCCTGCGAAGGATGCAAAGTTGAATTGCGTCGAGAGATCTAAGGTCTCCTCATTCGCATAGAAGATTCCACTGCCAAGTTCGATGTATGGCGTGTAATCCTCTCCATTCGAATAAGTAAGCCTAAGGCCAAGACTGATCCAGCCTGCATCGAATGATTCGCCTTGCTGCCCATAGATGTCCGTAAACATCACTCTCGCCCCCGCGAATTCTTCGATGTGCACTCGATCCCACGATGGAATCTTAGCGATTCTTGCAGGCCAAGACAGTTCGACACCGAACGTCGAAGCCCATCGGTATTCCCTCGTTCCGAGCGTCATGATCGAGGTGCCATAGGACACATCAGCGGACCATGTCGGCGGATCGAAATCTTGGGCTGCAGCCGGAACCTGAGCAATCAGAAAGAGCAAGCAAGCAAATCGCATAGTTTGAATTTTATAACGCCATCACTTCAGCGAGCAAGAGCCGTTCTGGATCGACGTTGCGTTGTGTCGACAGAACGACGCCCAGATGTTCGGCGACAAGCTTGGTTCCGACAAGTCCGATCGTGTGACAGTCGTATCCCGCCATTGCGACTTTGACTGCTTCTGCTCCCATTCGGGTCGCGAGCACTCGATCGAGTGCGGTTGGGCTACCACCGCGCTGCATGTGTCCGAGGACGAGACAGCGGACTTCATATCCGGTTTCTTTTTGCAAGAACTCTTGCACTGAGGATGCTGTCGCCGCTCCTTCGGCGGTGACGATGATGCTCGAACGTTTGCCTTTCGCGACGCCGGCGCGGAGCATATCGCAGATGCCGGGGAGATCGAATGGCAATTCGGGAATGAGAATCGCTTCGGCTCCGCCGGCGAGTCCGGCTTCGAGTGCGATGAAGCCGTTTCTTCGGCCCATGACTTCGATAACGAAAACGCGGTCATGGGAGTAGGCGGTGTCTCGGATTTTGTCGATCGCTTCTACGGCGGTATTGATAGCGGTGTCGAATCCGATGCTGAGGTCGGTGCAGGGGATATCGTTGTCGATCGATCCTGGCAGCCCGATGACAGCGACGCCTTGCTCTTCGTGGAGCAGCTTCGCGCCGGTGAGTGAACCGTCTCCGCCGAGCACGACGAGCCATTCGACGGCATTTTCTTTCAGCGTTCTTGCCGCGGCTGCTCTGCCTTCCGGTTCCATGAACCTTGGGCTTCTGCCACTTCGGAGGATCGTTCCCCCTCGGCCGATGATTCCTCCGACGTCGACGGACTTCATGGGTGAAATTTCGCCGTCGATGAGGCCGTCGTAGCCGTTTCGTATGCCAAGGACTTCGAGGCCTCTGCCGAGGGCTGTTCTGACTACAGACCGAATGGCGGCGTTCATTCCAGGGGAGTCTCCTCCGCTGGTGAGGATCGCGAGTCGCTTCATGCTCGGGGGCATTATGCCGAAACGCATCTATCCTTCGTTCAGCAAACAACCCTTCTTGGGTCATCGACTCTTTGCTGTGGTTTGCGAGTCGCTTTTTGGAATGCGGCCGTCGCTGTAGGCGGCCTTTATCGGTTGGCCAGAAAAGGACGTGAGAGTTCTTTGTTTATTAGGTTGTCCTCACTTTTGGCATTGAGGGAGTTAAGTGCTCACTGATCGAACGATTGCTTTCGAAAACGGTAACTGAAGTCGCCGATTTGTCTTGAATTTCGCCGTCGTCACCGCCGTCACCGTTATCACCGCAAATTTTGGAGCGCGGATTTTGAATGCAAAGCGGGCGTATTTCGCAAGATTCGGGATAGCGGCGTTCACATCTATTTGGTCCTTTTGAACGCGAAGTGTCAACTGCGCCGCGATCTCGCGGTCAAGTATATTGCGCCATGCACTTTTTGGAGTATCAGTCGGCGGCGTGGGATTCCGCGCACTGGGAGTTTTCGCTTGTTTTCGAGGATTTGCGTGACGAGGATTTGTGGCGGCGGGCGGATCCGAAACTTCTCAGCGTCGGCGAGATCGTGTGCCACATGGCTTATTGGCAAGTCACCTACGCACAGAAGCTGAACCCCGCTGCCGGCGTTGACTCGCCATTGAAGCGAGAGGAGGCTCGGTACTACTCGACGACCGTTGACCAACCGCTGAAACTCGACATGGGAGTCGAGGAATTGGCGAAGGAGTTCGACAGGGCACAGAAGGCTGTGAAGGCGGCGATGTTGGAAGTTGCGCTCGAACGGGACGCGCCGATGCCATTCGAAGGGCCGGGCCGTACGATGGGTGAGTTCGCCGACTACATGGTGTTTCACGTTGCGTACCACACTGGGCAAGCGTTTTCGGTTCGGCATTTGATGGGGCACGAGACGAACGATAATTGATTGGGTTGCCGCGCCGTTGCTGACCGTTAATCGGAATAGGTCCTCCGGCACCTGTGGTCTCAATCTGCGCCAGATGATGCCGATCATATAAAATAGGGCGTCCGGGAGGGCTCCCGGCATGAGCGAAGCCAGCATTCGGCGAACCGGGAGGCTGGAGGCGCAAGCGATCACCAAAGCATGAGACTTCGGATTCTATTGGCCTTTTTGGCCTTGGGGGCATGTGCCCATGCGGAGGAACTGACGGACGCGACGTTCGCGAAGTTCCGCGCCTATATCATGCCGACCGAGGCCGAGCTGAGGTTCATGACGATTCCCTGGTACCCGACGTATTGGCAGGCGGTGCTCGACGCCAACAAGCGGGAGGCTCCGATCCTGCTGTGGGTGATGAACGGGCATCCGCTGACCTGTACGTGAAACAACGGGGTTAAAGCCAGGCAGTTTGTCTGGACTGACAGCACAGTGAGGCGGCTCGCACAGTACTACGTGCCGGCGGCCGACGAAGTCTATCGTCTGCAGAGCGGAAACGATCCTGAGTGCCAGTTGTTCCAGTATGTTGCTCGGCAGGGCCACTATGCCGCCAAGGGCGGGTCGCAGCAAGGGATCTATTGCATCGCACCGAGCGGCGTGTTGCTGGCTTCGATTAACTCGACAGAGGCCGGGCCGGTAGCGCGGACACTTCAGAAAGGATTGGAGGAGTGGAACAAGCTGCCAAAAGCGCGCAGGCTGCTGCCACAGGATCCGAGCGGTTGGACGGGTTACCTTGTGCGCGATGAACGGTTCTATCCTGTCGGCGGATTGGTGCTTCGCCAATACGTTCGCGACTTGCCTCATGCGACGCTGCCCAACGATTGGCGCGGCAAGGCCTGGAATCAGGATATCGCTTGGTTTAGGCGCGAAGAAGCGGTGCAGTTCATTCCATCGAAGTTCGAAGTCGGTGCGACGAGTTTGCTGCCAAACCCGCTGATTCGAAGATTGGCGCGCGCGCATTTAGTCGATACGGTTCGGGGACAGTCTCGTGCGTTTTCAGACAGCGAGATCAAGATGGCTTATCTGAAGTCGACCGTGACGGGAGTCAAAGGGCAAACGATCGAGGTGCGCTTCGATGGTGAGACGCGCGCGGATTCTGGTTCACACGGCATGGCACTCAAACTGATCGGGGGGGCGGCCTATGATTTGAACGCACAGAAATTCACGCGCTTCGAATTAGTAGCCGCCGGCAACAGGTGGGGAGGGACGCAATACAACTATCGTGGTAACGATCCGCCTTCGCCAATCGGGTTCGCATTCACTTTGGCGTCGACATCACAACCCGATTTGCTCGCGCCGGAATTGTTCGGCGCTTACGGCTGGCGGTAGCTCAGAGCTGTGTGACCCAGCCTGAGAAGACTGATTCCGCGTCCCAATCCGGCTGCGCTTCGGCCCGAATCAATACAAGTTGACCGAGGTGATACATCTCATGCATGACGATGTATTCCAACGCTCCACGGTGAATCAACGGCATTTCCGATCCGTTCGCTTCTTCCATCGCGTATCGGCGCGTCTCTCTTAAGTCTGCGATTAGCTCTTCCGGCGACTTACCTGATGGGTCATATCGATCCCACGCGGCTTTTCCGGTTTCGAGCAGTGCGATGTACGCGGCGTATACCCACGTGAGATGCCCAATGATTTCTGCCGCCGTTTTCGATTTAGGCGTGAGATTGTTTCCCCATGCGGCTTCGGGGAATCCATCGATGACACGGTTCAGTGCATTTCCCGATTCTGCGAGGACGTGCGAAATGATGGGGTTCGCCATGTCGAAGCCTTTTCGACGCCGTCGGCTAAAATCCTGCTCTATGAAGATTCTTGTTGCGGATAAGTTCGAGCAAGCCGGGCTCGACGGATTGAGAGGCGAGGGGTTCGAAGTGGTTTCGGATCCCGAGTTAAAGGAGGACTCGCTGCGCGAAGCGTTGGAGCGCGAAAAGCCTGAAGGATTGATCGTTCGTTCTACGAAGGTGCAGGCTGAGCACATGGTCGATGGACTTAAGCTGATTGTGCGGGCCGGGGCAGGTTACAACACGATCGACATCGAAGCGGCGCGCGCGAAAGGGATTCGTGTTGCGAACTGTCCTGGGAAGAACTCTGCTGCTGTCGTGGAACTCGCGTGGGGATTGATTCTGTCTTGCGACCGCAGGATTCCTGATAATGTTTTCGAGCTGCGCGCTGGCAAGTGGAACAAGAAAGAGTATTCGAAAGCTCGCGGCTTGCGCGGCAGGACTTTGGGATTGATCGGGTTAGGTTATATCGGACGCGGGATGATTCCTGTCGCTCATGCTTTTGGCATGAATGTCGTTGCTTTTAGCAAGCACACGACTGCCGATCAAGCTAAGTCGATGGGGATCGAACTTTGTGCGTCGCAAGAGGAGCTTGCTTCGAAGAGCGATGTGGTTTCTGTTCATTGCTCGCTGACTGCCGAGACAAAGCTTTGCATCGGCAAATCGTTCTTCGATGCCTTGAAGGCGGGAACGATATTTGTGAATACGAGTCGAAGCGAGGTCGTCGATCAGGGCGCTTTGGTCGATGCGATGCGCAACAAGGGGGTTCGCGCCGGGTTGGATGTGTTCGATGGCGAGCCTTCGGTCGCGCAAGGGGATTACGATGGAGAGTTGAAGACCTTGGAAAGCGTGTATTGTACGCATCACATCGGCGCGAGTACGGACGAAGCGCAGGATGCGGTCGCGGAAGAAACGGTGCGGATTTTCACCGTCTTCCGCGAAACCGGCGACGTCGAGAATTGTGTGAACTGTTAGTTTAGTTATTCGATCGACGCGTCGAGAAACCAGACTCTTCGTTCGGCTTGGTCGATGAATTCATCGAGGACAGCGGAGGTTGCCGCGTCGCTTGCGCGTTCGCAGATCGACTTCGTCTCGTTCATTCGCTTTGCGAGTTCGAGGTTGTCGTTTCGCAGTCTCTTGAGCATTTCTTCGGGCCTGACGATGGGATCGTTGTCGTCTGCGATTCGTTGAAGGCGCGAGATTTCGGAGATGCTGTGGATCGTCTTGCCTCCGATCTTTCTTGCGCGCTCTGCGAGGATGTCGACCATTGCGATCAGCTCTGCGGCTTGCTCGTCGAAAAGCAGATGAAGTGATCGAAAGTGCGGTCCTGTGACGTGCCAGTGGTAGTTCTTCGTTTTGACGTAGAGGGCGATGACGTCTGCGGTCAGGGCAGCGAGCGACTGGCTAATATGCGCGACTGCTTCGCTTTCAAGGATGGACGGCGTCGACAATTGCGCCGGCGTCGGCGCTTCCGTTTGGTGTAAAGCTCCCATGCATTTTAGTACGCCGGAGTCGGCTGCTCTGTGCCATGATCGCCGGGTCGAAAGAGCATGAAACGTGTCGTGTCCGTGAGCCTGGGTTCCAGCAAACGCAACAAGTCGAGCCGCGCGACAATTTTGGGCGAAGAATTCGTCATCGAACGGATCGGCGTCGATGGGGATTTGGACGCATTCGCCAGAAAGTTTTCGGAGTTGGACGGAGAGGTCGATGCGATCGGGGTCGGCGGCGCCGACATCTATCTTTGGATCGACGACAGACGATACACGTTCAGGCAGATCGCTCGGTTGATTTCTGGCGCCAAAAAGACTCCGGTCGTCGATGGCAGCGGATTGAAGCACACCTTGGAGAGGAAGCTGATTCACACTTTGGCGCAGTGCGGCGCAGTGGATTTTGCGAATGGTTCTGCGCTATTGACTTCGGCTGTGGATCGATTTGGGATGGCGCGAGCGCTTTCGGAAGTTTGTCCGCGTGTGGTTTATGGAGATTTGATGTTCGCGGTTGGATTGCCAATTCGTTTGCGGTCCTTGCGTTCTGTGCGCGTATTGGGTCGGATGGTTTTGCCGATCATCACTCGATTGCCGTTTAAGTGGTTTTATCCGACGGGCGAGAAGCAGGAGAAGCGGACACCGAAGTTTAGATGGGCTTTTGAGGAAGCGACTATCGTTTGCGGCGATTGGCCTTTTATTAGGCGGTATTGCCCTGAAAGGATGGATGGCAAATCCGTTATCACGAACACGCTTCGCAAGGACGATTTGGCATTTTTGCGAGATGCAGGAGTTGCGAGGGCGATCACATCGACTCCACAGATCGACGGAGAATCATTTGGGACGAACGTTATGGAAGGCGTGTTGGTTTCGGCACTGGGAAAGCGTCCTGAAGAATTAGGTGAGAATGACTATTTGGATGCACTTGAGCGGTTGAAGTGGGAGCCCAATGTATTTACGATGTGAATTGCCGTCGTTACCTCATTTCAGCCCACTCATTTTTTGGCAGCAAATAGATCTCGACCGCACCGGCTTCCTTGAATTTGTTCAGATAGTCTTTGGTGAAGATCTCTCTTGCAGATTGAACGTCCCCACCATGCTTCGCCATGATGTATCTCATCACCATAAATCGCATTTGCAACACCACGGATCCTACGGGTCTTCCCTCATGGCGACTGACGTCTACACCACAATCGAATTCGGTCCCATCACCAGCCCGGAACCTTGCATCCGCCGATCCGCTTTGTGCAGCGTCCTCGCTCTGTGAATTGGCTGAGATCAGCTCAAGGCCACCGAGCATATCGTCGCGCATAGCCCTGCATACTTCAGCGAGTCTGTTCGCATCGTACTTTGACTGTTCTTCGGGCGAGGCGAGATTGAACAGCGCATTTCCATCACAGCTAACCATTGCTCCTGCAAAGTTTTCGGCGGCGATCCTGACTGACATCGGTTGTTTTGACATCCATACTAAGTAGGCTACAACCGCTATGGTTGCAATTAAGATTGCCGCAAGGACTATGAGGATACGGTTTGTTTTCCTTTTCGTCACATCCACTCACAATCGCATGAAGTTTGCGCACACGTCCAATGTTGCAAGCCCTGTGAATTGCAACTGCTAAGATACGTTACTTCATTGGGACACTTGGTTCCTGTCGCGGTTTTGCAGTACACCAGCACTTTTGTTATGTTGCAGCAGTAGTTCCAGGATGCGGCATTGCATGGTATGTCCAGCAGGGTGCATCCTGCAGGATGTGTTCCTTGAGAAAAAGACAACATTCCCTATCCTGCGCTTAGCATGATGGCGAACACTACGATCATTATTCGATGCAATGCATTCATGATTTGGTATTACCTCCTGTCATTGTTTGGACTTGACAAGAACCCAGTCTCTCAAGTCGATCGCGCTGGGTGGCGGTGAAACCTTGATTCCTTTCAGATTTTCTGTTTTTGCATTTGAATTGAGCATCAAGTATATGAACTTTCGGGTGAGGCCACGGTCCTCGTAAGGAATGTTTGCTGGGTTGTGGTAGTTGCAAATTAATAGTGGAGTCTCTCCTCTAAGAGCTTCGGTCGCTTGTAGAAATGTAATGTTTCCAAGCCCAACATCAACCCATCCCTTTGCCGTCCAATTGTATCCGGTTTGAATTCCAGACTGTCTGGAATATAGTGGGCAAGACAGCATGTCATATCTTTGGTCTTCGTTTGCTGAAAGGGTGTAGAGCATTTTCCACGGGGAGTGCGGAAGTCCGAGAAACACAGCCGTACCAACGTCCGCGGACTCATTGCCCCAATCTGCTCGGTACAGGCCAATTGCATTTGAAATGGAGCTAATCCTCGTCAAACAAGTCACTTCTTCTGTGGATGCACGCGCTCTGGACAGCACAGCGTGTGTAATAGCCGCCAGCACTGCAATGACAGCAAGAACCACCAAAACCTCCACCATGGTTACTGCGCGGTTACGATTTGAACGCTTCTTCATATCA
Source organism: Fimbriimonadales bacterium (assembly GCA_026129745.1). Lineage (GTDB taxonomy): Bacteria > Armatimonadota > Fimbriimonadia > Fimbriimonadales > ATM1 > JAHCHL01. The sequence continues at coordinate 108,496 of JAHCHL010000002.1, forward strand.
ATCTCACGAATTCAGGAACCACCCACTTAGACTTTTGAATGTTCTTGAGTGCGAGGTCTTTGGACAGCAAATAAAATCTCGGTTCCCAGGATGGATTTAGGTACTTGCGCAACATTGTCGATTGATCGCTTGCAACGAGAAACGAATCCACTGGCTCTTTGTAGAAGTTGACAATCGTTGATTCGTCGTCGTTGAAGACAACGACGACGGCTGAATAGGCACTTAGATCCAACGAGTCGGGTGTTATTGAGCGCAACGCGCAGGATTGACAAGAACCCGCATAGACTAATAGCACGTCACTTTCGAATCCAGCGATCTTCCGGCCAAAAATGTCGGTTTTGGGCAAGTCGACCGTTCCCCCGATTTGGGGATCCATTGCAGGGTCGTGGAGGTACTGGATCGATCGGTAACTTTGTGGTACTGCAAGAGGCGGTGAAGAATGGAACTGCGAGAAAAGATAGGCACCACTGCCGGCCAGCGCTACGAGGGCGACCCAAGCAAGTACTAAGTGCAGCGTGCCTTTGATCACAGTTCCCATTATCACTCAAATTTCAGGCCCTTGGGACGAAAAAAAAATTGGGACTTTAGACCTATTTGCAGTATTTTTTGGTTAATTGGCCATTGGCGACGTGGCGATTGAAATTGAAGGTCTCAGGGTCCGTTAAGCCCTATTTGGCGCTTCGAGCGCATGCTGATAGCCGGCATGGAGTGAGCATTGGAATCACATCTATGTTAGTTGCTAAGCTGCGGCCATCGGCTTTTTGCTGCTTCAAGTTGCGGACTGAGTGCATGATCGATTTCGAGCTGCTTGAAGTATTGTTTTGCCCTTTCGGGATCGCCAACTGCGAAGAGATCGACGAGCATTGCGAGCGCGTCGGGATGATTGCCCAGCGAATTCAGCAGCACTTCTGCGGATCTACTGTTCGAATCAGCGAGCTCTTGGGCGGCCTTTAGTCTCTTTCGCTGTGGGATCTTTCTCAGCGCGTTCAATACTGCGAGCCGATCTATAGCGAAGGCTTTGTCAAAGCTTGGATCGATTTCGAAAACACGCATGACGACTCTTTCTTCTTCGTGTTTATCTCCTAAGATCTGCAGTGCTGCTGACAAGTTGCGGAGCGTCGGGAGATCGTTCGGATTACGTTTCAGATAGGCGCGAGCAGCTTCTGCCTGCGCGGCGGGCCCGATTTCGGATGCCGTTTCCAAGTGCGATTGCCATGCTTCGTTTTCTGCTTCTTTTCCAGCTTTGAAGACAAGCGCGAGTGCGAAACCACCAGCAAAGCCTCCGAGGTGTGCCCAATAGGCGACTGGGCCATAGAATTGGATTTGCGACATCAGCGCTCCTGCGAGCTGCAGCACGAGCCAAACGATAACGACGACATAAACCGGTACGTGGAACTTTGGGGCGAGGGGAACTTTCTTGCGATAGAATCGAAGCCAATAGTATCCGATCAATCCTGCAATCGCTGCGCTCGCGCCGATCATTGGAACTGCTGCTACGGATGGCTGCGTGGCGGTTGTCATCGCGTAGTGAACTAAACCTCCGATGATGCCGCCCGCGAGATACACGATGACCATTCGCAACGAGCCTGCTGCGAATTCGACCGCGGGACCGACTGCAGCGAGGAAGACCATGTTCCCAAGAAGGTGTAGCGGGTTCGTGTGCGCGAACATCGAAGCGAAAAGCTTCGTCCAGTCGGGACTGCTGGGGATGAAGCCCCATGACCACTCGGCTCGGTCGACACCGATCGTGAAGCACGCGACAACGAGATTCGCAATGATGATCGCGAGTGTCGCGTATGGAATACGAGCTTTCATGTTGTCCTGCGACGATCAGTTTTCTTCGGGCAAATCTGCGTTGAAGTACGTTTCTTGCACGTCGTCCAGTTCGTCGAGTTTTTCGAGCAGTTTGATAAGCGATTCGGAGTCCGATTGCGAGATGTCGACTTTGTTGGTCGGATTCATCGCGAGATCGGCCTCTTCGATTGTGAAGCCTGACGACTCGAGCGCATCGCGCACTTTGTGGAACGATTCGACAGCCGTTACGACGGTGAAATAGCCGTTGTCTTGTGAGACGTCTTTGGCTCCGGCATCGAGCGCTGCGAGCGTGAGCGATTCTTCATCCACGCCTTCCGTTGGAATCATGATTTCGCCTTGCTGTTTGAATTGCCAACTGACGGAGCCGTTTTCTGCGAGGTTGCCGCCGTGTTTGCTAAACGCGTGACGCAGTTCGGGCACGGTTCGGTTTCTGTTGTCGGTGAGGCATTTGACCATGATCGCGGTTCCGCCCGGGCCGTAGCCTTCGTAAGTCACTTCTTCGAGATTCGAGCCTTCTCCTCCGCCCGTGGCTTTTTCGATCGCTTTTTTGATCGTATCGTTGGGCATTCGGTTCAGTTTGGCTTTTGCGATGGCCGCTCGAAGTCGTGAGTTTCCTTCGGGATCAGGGCCTCCGAGTTTTGCTGCGACGATGATCTCGCGCGAAAGTTTCGTGAAGAGGTTGCCACGCAAGGCGTCTTGTTTGCCCTTGCGAATTCGGATATTCGCCCATTTGCTGTGCCCGGCCATATTGGGCTATTTTACTTGAGCGCTACTCTTCGAATTCCAATCGCGCTTGGCCGGAAGTTACCGTTGCGAATGCGCCGGTTTTTGGGCTTTCGAATACGTCCTTTCGAACGTCTTCTGGCACTGCGATAGGATAGTCGCCGTTGAAACAGGCGAGGCAAAACTCATTTTTAGGTCTTCCGACAGCATCGACGGCTCCGGGGATGGAAAGGTAGCCAAGCGTCGTTGCGCCGATATGTTCGCGAATCGATTCGATTGACCATTTCGCTGCAGCGAGTTCACCACGCGATGCCATATCGATTCCATAAAAACATGGATGGGTGATCGGGGGGGCGGTTATTCGCACGTGCACTTCTTTTGCGCCGCATTCAAAAAGCAGCCGAACGATCTGTTTCGTCGTCGTCGCACGGACGATCGAGTCGTCGACGAGAATAAGCCGTTTGCCTCGGATGTTCTCTTCGAGCGGGGTGAGCTTCATTCTGACGCCCATTTCGCGCATTCTTTGATCCGGCTGTATGAATGTGCGGTGGATGTATCGGCTTTTTATCAAGCCTTCAGCAAATGGAATGCCGCTGACACGGCTGTAGCCGAGCGCTCCGGGGATACCCGTGTCTGGCACTGGAACGACGATGTCCGCATCGACTGGATGCTCTCGCGCAAGGTGCTCTCCCATTCTTTCGCGCGCGTTGTATAAGCGCGTTCCATACATCACGCTGTCCGGGCGTGCGAAATAGATAAATTCGAACATACACATCGCAGGGCGTTCAGGTTCTACGCCTTGTTCTATTCGTGCGCTCTTTTCGTCGACGACGGCAATGCATCCTGGATGCACTTCGCCCCAGAAGCTTGCGCTGACCGGATTGAACGCGCACGTTTCGCTGCTGACGACCCAACCACCGTCGATTTGTCCGATCACGAGCGGACGCACTCCGTTCGGATCTCGGAACGCGGCGATGTGTTTCGGTGTCAGCACGGCCACAGAATAAGCGCCGCGAAGCTTTTGCATCACGTTTCGAATCGCTTCGACGAGATCGTGCGTTGTTTCGCGGGCGAGAAGCTTTGCAATCACTTCGCTGTCGTTCGTCGTGTCGAAGATTTCGCCTTCGGCTTCCATTTCCTTGCGGAGTTCGTGCGCATTGATTAGGTTGCCGTTGTGCGCGACGGTGATATCGCCGGTCATTGTCGTGCAGCTTACGGGCTGCGCATTGCGCTTGACGCTCGCTCCGGTCGTGCTGTATCGCGTGTGCCCGATCGCCATGTGTCCGGGAAGGGTCGCGAGAATTTCCTCAGTGAAGACTTGAGAAACGAGTCCCATGTCTTTGTGCATTCGGATTCTTTCGCCATCGCTGACGGCGATGCCGCAGGACTCTTGGCCTCTATGCTGCAGGGCGAAAAGTCCGAAAAAGGTGATTCTGGCGGCGTCGTGTCCAGGGGCGTGTACGGCAAAGATGCCGCACTCTTCTTTAAGCCGGTCGGCATCTGGGTTCAGGACGCGGAGCCGTGACACTCCGTTAATTGTAGCGCGAATCGCTCAAGTCGGAATTTAGGCGGCGATCTCTTCTCTCTCTTCGAGTGTCGGAACCGGCTTGGGGTTCATCGCTCCGACCGCCGCTTCGGCGTCGTCGGGTGGCTTCGTTAGGAGGCTGAGCACGATGCAGGTGATCAGCGAAGCGAAAAATCCAGGCACGATTTCGTCGACATACATGGTCTTCAGACTCTGTTCGGTTCCGTCGACCATGAACTTCGCGTTCACCCAAAGGATGACCGTCGTCGCTCCCGCGAGTATTCCGCCGAGCGCGCCCAGCCATGTCGTTCGCTTCCAGAAGACCGCGAGCAACAGGACGGGGCCGAGGGATGCGCCAGGTCCTGACCAGGCGAAGACGATCAGATCGTGCAATCCGCCGCCGAACCTAATGCCGAAGATGACGGCGAACACGACCAACAGCAGGACGACGATTCTGCTGATCAGCACGAGCGCTCTTTGCGAAATGTCAGCTCCCTTTCGGAGAACTTTTTGATAGATGTCGCGGACGATGGCGGAAGCGGCGACAAGGAGCTGCGAATCGGCGGTCGACATGATCGCGGCGAAGATCGCTGCGAGGACGACCCCGGCGAGGACGGGGTGCAGAAGCAGTTCGGTGAGATAGGGGAAAAGGTTGTCCGCTTTCGCGTCGGGCAATGCGGAGACGTCTGGCACCATGGCTTTTCCGCTGATTCCAACGAAGATCGCGCCCCAGCACATGACGACGCACCAAACGGTTCCGAGAACACCTGCAAAGCGCAATCCTGACGGGTCTTTGATCGACATGTATCGAGCGGTGATGTGCGGGTTTCCTGCCGATCCGAGGCCGAGGCCGAGCGCGCCCGCCAATGCGCCGATCGCGATTTTGGTCGGATCGATGAATCCCGGATCGAGCGCAGAAAGCATTGCGGCGAATCCGCCTTCTTGGGAGATGATGATGATCGGCAGTGCGACGAGGCCGAAAATCATAAAGCACGCTTGAATCGTGTCGGTCAGGCTGACCGCCAAGAAACCGCCGAGCAGCGTATAAGCCATGACGACGCCTGCAGTTATCATCAGGCCCGTGTTCGCATCCATCTTGAACGCGACGACGAGGCTCTTTCCGCCGCCGATGAATTGCGATGCGATGTATGGCAGAACAAACAACAAGATGACCGCGACGCAAACCAATCGCAGCAAGCCTGCGCGATCGCCGAAGCGCGCCGCCAAGAAATCTGGAACGGTGATGCAATCGTACTTGCCGCTAAAGTTTCGTATTCTTGGCGCAAAGAAGAAGAACAGGAGCATTTCGGCGACGATGAAGCCAACGACGTACCAGACTGCGCTCGCTCCCTGTGTATACGCAAGGCCCACGAGTCCGAGAAAGACCCATGCGCTGCGCGCACTGACGACGGCTGACAATGCGACGACGAATCGGGACATCGTGCGTCCACCGACGAAGAACTCTCCGACTCCGCCGGATGAAAACTTTGCCGACATCACGCCGATGACGAGCACCAAGATTAGATAGGCACCGAACGCGATCCAATGCGGATCGTTCCAATTCATGTTCGTTTCCTTCCGGTGAGCCAGTAGAGCATGAACGCAGTCGCGATAATCGCGAGCGGCAAAGCGAACATAACGATATAGAAGCCGGTTGCGTTCATAAGCTCGTCTTCACGATACCGACGTTTTGGAGGGTCGGATTGTCGCTCGGCTCACCTGCAGATCGTTGGATGGGCCTTCGGATGTGTTCAGCGGGTACTCTGCCGGGGTATGTCCGACCAAGGGCTTTCGTATCAAACTGCCGGCGTCGATATCGGCGAATCGAGCCGAGCGATTCGTGCATTCAAAGACGCTGTTCGCTCGACTTTCACACCCTCCGTGCTTAGCGATGTCGGCGCGTTTGGCGGGCTTTTCTCGGCGAGCTTTCCAGGAATACGTGAGCCTGTTCTGGTTTCGAGCATCGACGGAGTCGGCACGAAGACGAAGGTTGCCGCGATGGTTGGGCGGTTCCGTGGATTGGGGCACGATATCGTCAACCATTGCGTTAATGACATTCTCGTTCAGGGCGCGCGTCCGTTGTTTTTTCTCGACTACATCGCGTCATCGAAGATTTCTGCTGAGATTGTCGCTGACATCGTGGAAGGTTGCGCGGAAGCTTGCCGCGCTGTGGACTGCGCGCTGATCGGGGGGGAGACTGCGGAGATGCCAGGCGTTTATGCAGACAAGGAGCTCGATTTGGTCGGCTCGATCGTAGGAGTCGTCGAGAAGGACTCTTTGCTACCTCGAAGCGATATTGGAAATGGCGATTTGATCGTCGGAATTGCGAGTGATGGATTGCACACGAACGGGTTTTCGCTTGCAAGGAAGGCGCTTTTCGAGGTGGGCGGGCGCAACCTAAACGACCCTGTGCCGGGAACTCAATCAACATTGGCGGACGCGTTGCTCGTTCCGCATCGCAGTTATCTTGCTCCACTATGGCCTGTTTTGCCTCGCGTGAAGGGGCTTGCTCACATTACAGGGGGGGGCTTTGTCGAGAACGTCCCGAGAATTCTCGGCGCTGAAGCGCGCGCGGTGATCGAACGCAACAGCTGGCCGGTTCCGGAGCTGTTTCGATTGATCCAGTCGGACGGCTATATCGCAGACGAAGAGATGTTCACCGCATTCAACATGGGAATTGGAATGGTCGCCGTGACAGCAAGCGAGGATGCGCAAGCGATCGTCGATCACTTGATCGAGGCGGGAGAGCGGGCATGGATCATCGGCGAGATAACGAAAGGCGCACGCGGCGCGAACATTGTGTAACGAATCATGAATCTACTCGAAGGAAAGAAAGGAATCGTCTTCGGCGTTGCGAATCAGCGCAGCATCGCATGGGCGGTCGCTGAAGCCGCTGTCGATGCGGGGGCGACCGTGATGGTTGGCGCACAAAACGAGCGGATGATGGAATCCGCGCAGAAGCTGATCGACGGAAAGAGCGGTTTCTCGCTTGTTCAATGCGATCTCAATGACGATGCACAGATCGATGCCGTTCGCGCGGAGATCGAGAAGTCTCATGGGACGATCGACTTTGCCGTTCATTCTGTCGCTTATGCGTTGCGCGAGGACTTGGCCGGCAGGTTCGTCGATACGAGCCGCGAGGGATTCAAAGTCGCGCTTGAAACATCGGCGTTCACTTTTGTCGCGATGGCGAAGGGTTTGGAGTCAGTGCTTGCGGATGATGCGAGTTTGATCACGATGACTTATCTTGGGAGCCTGCGCGTGCTACCTGGCTACAACGTGATGGGCGTCGCGAAGGCTGCGCTCGAAGCGTGCACGCGATATATGGCGTACGATTTGGGCGATCGCGGCATTCGTGTCAATGCTGTTTCACCCGGTCCAATCAATACGGTTGCCGCGAGGGGGGTCAAAGGTTTTACTCAGATTCTCGATGTCGTGAGCGAGCGCGCGCCGCTCAAGCGGCCTGCAGAACAGAGCGAAGTTGCGACGACGTCGGTGTGGCTGCTGAGCGACTTGAGCAAAGGCGTTTCTGGGCAGACGATTTACGTCGACTCAGGATATTCGGTTATGGGGTTGTAGCCCAGCAGTTCGATGGCAATACTTTGCGTTGCCAATTGGTCTGAGGGTCGCAACGAGGTCACACTCGGAGATCTTCGCTGGGCATTGCATGGCGGCAATTGCAACGTTCATTTCGATGGTTCCGACTTCGATCACAATCGCATCGTGACGGCGTTTTCAGGCGATGCTGAAGATGTGCGAAAGACGCTTCTCGCGCTTGTGAATGTCGCGTTCGATGCCATTGACATGCGAAAGCACGAGGGGGTGCATCCTCGCATTGGCGCGTTGGACGTTTGTCCGTTCATCGTTTTGAACGAATCGGAGGATTTGGATTACGTTCTTGATTGGGCGGCGAGGATTGCTGAGGCGATCGCGTTGAAGTATAAGCTGCCGATTTTTCTTTATGAGAAGAGCGAAACGGGTAAGCACGCAAGAGATTTGCCATCACTTCGGAAAGGTCAATACGAGGGACTGATCGGCAGGACACTCGATCCTGATTTTGGAACGACGAACGTGAACCCGTGGCTGGGCGCGACGGTGATGGGCGTGCGCGATTGGCTGCTCGCCGTGAACGTGAATCTTAGTGATTCCGATCCGGTGCGCGCAAAAGACATCGCGAAGCGGATGCGCGAGCTGCGCGAGAGTGATTCGAGATTTACGGGTGTTCGGGCTTTGGGATTGCCGTTGCCGTCGAAGGGACTCAGCCAAGTTTCAATGAACATGACTCGACCCGATGAGACGCGGTTCGATGAGATTTTCGATTGGATTGCGGGCGAGGGCGTCGAGATTGCGGGAACGGAATTGATCGGTGTGATTCGCGAGCGTGATCTGCCATTTTCGACACGATTAGACCCTAAGCAGGAGCAGATTCTGCAGGCGTAGCGTTGGGTCAAGTAAAATCACAACATGGCCAAGTGGAAAGCGGGGGACCGCGTTAGGATTGTGAATCGCGAAGTCAAGGCGGAGGATCATTTGTCGGGGCTTTATTACGGGCACATGGCTGGTCTTTCCGGCACAGTGACGAGCGTTTTCGACGATTCGGTTGGTGTGAAAGTCGACCCGGAGAGTTTCGACAACTTGCTCGCGGATGTTCACAAAGTCGCAGTTAAGAGAATGCGTGCGAAGTTTCTCGATTCGTTGAGCGAAGAGCAGCGCAGAAAGTTATCGCCGGAAGAGAAGCGATTCGATGCGAATTATGTTTTGTTGGTTAGCGCGAAAGATTTAGAGAAAGGGCCGCCTGCCCCCAAACCTACCGCTAAGAAGGATGTCGACGAAGACGACGAATACGACGGCACTTCGGTCGTTCAGGGTGCGCTTTATGACGATGCGACGATTCCCGAGTCTCCGAAGCGGAGGACTGCAGATGAGATTGCTGAAGCTGAGGAAGAAGAGCTTAAGAGGCGGATGAATTAGGCGATGAGAGATAAGTGAAAGTGTCTCTGGGAATCGATTCCCGCCTATGAGCAATCGACGATTTTAGCGTCGCTATGCGAACGTTCTGGATCATTTCTTTGCGATGCGGTAATTTGCAGCGAGAGTTTCCGACTATGTTGAGGTTGCCAGGCGAGCCATAGCTTTGTTTTTCATTCGACTAGGCGAATCGACTTTGAACCAAGGTTGTAACAAGTCATTCGATGCATTTTCATCATTCTGCTTGAATGACGTCAAGGGCAGTTAGCCAGATTTCGGTACATCGCTTGGCCCGCGCCATTCGATTGTAACGTTGCCTTTGTTAGCGTTTAGCGCTTGCTCGATGGCTTGCATGCGTCGCAAGTCAAGTAAGCGTGGATTTTCCTCGAGCATCTTTGCTGCGTTTGACAATGCGCGAAGCGTCGCAATTTCAGCGCGCGCTTTCTCCAAGTTCTGATTAGCCAACCGTCGCTCGAGTTCTGCTCCAGCAACGGCGCGCTTCATGTCGTTTGGGAGTTGGATGTCAAGAATTCGCGCTGAAGTTATCTCGAGACCATAGCGTTCAAGTTTCTCCTTTACGCTTTCAAGTATCACCGCGCCAACATCAACGGTTTGCATTCGAGCTTCTTCAAGAGATTTCATCGAAATGCAATCTCTCATCGCCGCTTGCAGTTCGCGGTAGATTACGCCTTGGGCGTCTTCGGTTTCGACAGCAAACTTCTTGGGATCGGTGACTGCATAGGTTGCGAATAAGTTGTAACGTGCTGCAACGCCCTCAGAAGTGGGAATTTCTTGGGTTGGCAGGTACACGTTGCGCTCCCACATCCAGACGACGTGAGTGACTGATCCTGGCTTTAGCCAGTGCTTTCCGGGTTGAAGGACGACAACTTTAGGTCCCCTAACAACAACCGCGACCGAATTGTAGTGCACCCAGAGTCGTTTGTATGCAGTTAGGAGCCAGATAACCACGATAAATGCTGTGAGCAATCCGGCATATAGCGCAAATTCCCAAGTTGCCATGCTGCAAACTCCTGTTCATTGCGCCGCACGCCCTCCGCCAGTAGGACAAAGCGGGAGAAGTCTCCGAGGAGCTTCCCGCATGGCCTTGCCACACTCGATCGGCATTGGGCGCACGGCAGTCTTTTCGAACCTGAATCGAATGCGGGATTCGAACCCGCTGGTTCGGAGCAAAATACGGAATCGGCAAACCAAACTTGGATGACGCCGCGTACGCCGAACCAGAATAACTATACCAACTAATCCGCGCGACCGATCTCAAAAACCGGCAGGTACTGCATCCACTCTTCGTTGGCTCTTGCGCGTAGGTAGTTGGGTAGCGAGATGAATGGCACGTACTTCGGTCTGCGCGGCGACCTTCTTAGTTTCATCCGCGCTTGATCGGGTGTTTTGTCGCCCTTCTTCAGATTGCACCTGCGGCAACACGCCACGACGTTGTCCCAGGTGTGGGGTCCGCCCATCCAGCGCGGAACGACGTGGTCGAGTGTCAATTCGCGTCCGTGCGAACCGCAGTACTGGCAAGTGTAGTTGTCGCGCGCGAGGACTGAGTGTTTGCTTAGCCGCAATTCGGGGAGTGGTCTGCGAACGTGATAGCGGAGGCGCAGCACCGATGGCGCTCGAAGTTCACCACTGCCGGTGCGGATCATGTGGCCGTTGTGGTGAAGGATCTCTGCTTTACCGCGCGTGAGCAAGGTGACCGCTCGAAGCACTGTACAGACATTCAGCGGTTCATAGTTGTTGTTCAACAGCAGCACATCGTGTTGCGGCATTCGTTCTACCTCTCGCTTTCAGACCTCCTTAAGCAAGAAGGCCCGGCATCACGGAGCCAGGCCAGGAGATGAGTATGCGCTGCGTCTACGCCGCATCACTAAGTGGTGCGAGTGGTAGAACCAGGCGGCTGTGGCCCATCTCGTGGCCGAGGCGTTGCGATGCAACATAAGCATACGGACGGATAGGATACCCCCTGAAGGCGCAGGTTCTCCGTTATGAGATTGCGAAAGGCGGGTTCTGGATTGAGTCTTACAAAGCGGAGTGGGCCGCTTCCTGCTGCGGAAACGGCCCACGGAGGAGACACTCTGGCGGATATGAAATCGTCTACCAAAGATCGGCCAGCGAGTCTTTGAGCAAACTGTACGCTCCGGCCACCGCAGCTCCTGCTACCGCAATCGCAATGATTGTGTACATCATCGAGTTTTCCTCCTTGGCGTCTTCGCGCAGGAGGCTTTTTCCGCAATGGGTGGAGCAATCGCTGGTAATTGTGCGAATTGGGAAGAAGTCTCGCTCTCTTACTGTCAGGAGGATTGCGGTTAGCGTTCTTGCGGGTGGCAAGTGTGCTGATGTGAGGATTGCGAGCCGGGAGGATTTCTGGGTTTTGTTATTGCCTCGTCGTGTTCCTCGGATGGGTGATGCTTACCCGGCTGTACTTCTGAGGGACGATTCGCGCCATAATCCCACCCCAGGTTGAAGCAGCGAAAGTACATCTTCGTCACCGGCGGGGTCGTGAGCGGCATCGGCAAGGGGATTGCCACCGCCAGCCTGGGACGGCTCCTTAGAAACCGAGGCTTTTCGGTCGCTCCCATTAAGCTCGACCCTTACATCAACGTGGACGCCGGTACGATGAACCCGTTTCAGCATGGTGAGGTATTCGTCACCGAAGACGGCGCGGAGACGGATTTAGATTTGGGGCATTACGAGCGGTTTATCGACACTCCTTGTTCGTTTGCGAGCAGCGTGACGACGGGGTCGGTTTATCGCACGGTCATCGACAAGGAAAGACACGGCGACTATCTCGGCGCGACGGTGCAAGTGATTCCGCACATCACGAATGAGATTAAGTCGAGAGTCAAGGCAGCCGGCGACGTCGATGATGTGGACATCGTCATTGCGGAGATCGGCGGAACGGTCGGCGATATCGAGGGACTTCCCTTTTTGGAGGCGATTCGACAGTTTCGCAAGGACGTCGGCGCGCAGAACTGCATGTATGTGCATGTCACGTTCGTTCCGTCGGTCGGTCCGTGGGGTGAGATTAAAACGAAGCCGACCCAACACAGCGTCATCAAGCTGCGCGAAATCGGCATTGCTCCGGATCTGCTGCTGTGCCGGGTCGAGTCGCCGATGAGTGACGACATCAAGGAGAAGATTTCGCTGTTTTGCGACGTCGAGCGTGAGGCAGTCGTCGAATCGCAAACGGTGGAGACGATTTACGAGATACCGCTTTTGTATGAAAGGCAGGGAGTTGGTTCGTTTGTTACAAAGCGTCTTGGTTTGCCGGAGAACGAACCGGACCTTACGGAATGGGAAGCGATCGTGGATCGTTTGGTGAATCCGGAACGCGAAGTGACCATTGCCATCGTGGGCAAGTACACGGACAATGGCGATGCTTACAAGTCGATTGCCGAGTCGCTGATTCATGGCGGCATTCCGCATCGCGCTCATGTTTCGCTTCGCTGGATCGATTCTTCGCAATTTGAGCGAAATTCGCCGGAAGAGTTATTGGAGGGAGTCGACGGCATGGTTTGCGCTCCGGGTTTTGGAGAGCGCGGCATCGAAGGAAAGATTGTGGCGATCAAGTATGTTCGTGAAAACAACATTCCGTTTCTTGGAATCTGTTTGGGGATGCAGCTTGCGGTCGTCGAGTTCGCGCGAAACGTTTGCGAGTTACCAGGGGCGAATTCCGAAGAGATGGATCCAGATTGCAAGGATCCGGTCATTCATCTTTTGCCGGAACAAAAAGATGTTCACGACATGGGTGGAACGATGCGGCTCGGCAGCTATCCTTGCATCGTAATTCAGGACACTCTCGCAGATCGACTTTATGGGCAACGCAGGATCTATGACCGGCATCGCCATCGGTACGAATTCAACAACGATTATCGGGAAGCGCTGACGGCGCGCGGGCTTGTTTGTTCGGGTTTGTCTCCGGATTATCGATTAGTGGAGATGATCGAATTGCCTAGCCATCGATTTTTCATCGGAACGCAAGCGCATCCGGAGTTCAAGAGCAGGCCCAACAGGCCTCACCCGCTATTTAGGGGATTGGTGGAGGCTGCGCTGAGCAGGACGAATCCTGCGGTCGTCATTTAGGCGCCGTTGACGAAATCGCGTTCGGTTAGGGAGAGCACCCATCTGGCGACGGCTTGCCTTTCCGATCGGGATTCGGGCTGAAATCTGAATCCGAAGGTGCCTGCGCCTGATTCGTCTTTTGTGGCGTATCGAACGTCGCCGGGCAACATGACAGGCCCCTCTTCGGTGGCAAGTTCAATGAAGAGCTTTTCGTCTTTCTGTAGGTCGTGCCTTGCCTTGAATTGCACACCACCGAGGCTAACGTTGGTGATGACGGCTGGCCCGATTCTATGGGGCACTTCGCCGTTCGGCCGCCAGAGCATGCCGAATTCGACGACTTCATGCCGCTCCTGCTGCCTGCGCTCCTTCTTATTGGCCTGCTTCGCGCCTTTGGCCTGATCGCTCATAGTCTTTATAGAGAATCGGCTTTTCAGGGCGAAAACTAAAGGAAAAAGCGGCAGACAAGTCCGCCGCTTTCCCTCTCCGGATTAGTCGGGCCTACTTTTTCTGTTCGGCCTTCTTCGCCTGAGTGATCAGCACATGCCCCGTGGCTGGGTCGAAGTCGATGTCGACGTCCAAGACGTCCTTCACGAACGACATAGGGACGATCGTGCGCTTGCTGTCGATGAACGGAGCGAGTTCGAGTTGGACCGACTGTCCGTTGACTCTTGCGTAGGGGTTGCCGATTTTCAGCCAGACGTCGTATCCGAGGCCGGTTGCGGTGACGACGAAGTCCTTTTGAGACCAGTCGACTTGGCCGCCCGCTCTTTCATACAGGAATCGGAAGGGCGTCAGCGGAATGCCGTCCTGAATTCTCGGCTGGACATCGAAGTCGATGGGCGAGCCGTTGAACCAGATTGAGATCGGCATTTCGGTTGTGATTCGTGACCCGAAGTCGATGGGCAGCGTTCGCTTGGCGGGCGCGGTCGTTCCCACGTTCACGGCTTCGGCTTTCGGCACTTGACTCGGGTTCGGAGTCGAGATCTTCGCTCCGGTCGACTGTACGCTCAAGTCGCCGATCGACTTTGCGGTTCGATCGCCGCTGATCGGTGCGTTTATGCCTGGGCTTGGGAGCGTTGGCGCGGCGACTGGAGCGATCGGGGTTGCGACAGCTTTTGCCGGTTCTGCGACTCCCTCTGCGTTTTTGATTCCCTTCGCGCCGCCTGCTGGAGGATTGATAGTCGGGTCGGCGAGAATCGGGATGGTGGCGGGTTCTACACGCTCGGTGCGGCCGCCTGGATTCTCCACGAAGACACGTGCGACCGGCGACTTGATCGTGGTTTGCGTTTCGTCGTAAAGCCACACTTCGATCTCGTGCCAACCGTTGTTTTCTCGGGTGGTGTCCCACGTAAACGTGTAGGGCGGGAAGTTTTTCATTCCCTTGAACTCTTTGTTCACAAAGAAGGACACGAAAGCGTTTCTGGCTTGGACCCCCAGGCCGACGTCGACGACGACGGTTCCTTGGAGCGAGTCGCCAGCTTTGGGTATCCGGATGTAGATCGGCTGGTCGGTTCTTTGCTCAACCGAGACGACTAGTCTTTGGGAGCCGACTCTCTTGCCAGCCTCGTCGAAGATCAGCGCTTCGATGACGTTGTCGCCTTCTTGAAGCCGTTCGAGGCTGAGGTTGAATCCCGCTTCGCCTGTCGATCTCGACTTGTCGAGGTCACGGTAGGCGATGGTGACTCCGTTGAGCCTGATTTGCATTCTGGCCGCACGGACTCCAGAATAAGTGACCGTGATGGCCGGGCTTCCGACGGCGCGAGTGATTTTGACGTCGCCGTCATAGTAGACGCCAGGGACAAGGGGTTGATTCGTGGCTGCCATTGCGGCGCCACCTGCAAGGATCGCGGCTGCTGAAAGCGCGGCTTTCAGCGATGTGCCTCTCCGAGTTGCCATTAGTTTAGCCCTCCAATACGACCCTTTCCGGAAGGCGAGCCACTCCGTTTTCACAGAAAGAGCCGAAGCAGGCGCGATGATACCCGCACCTATACGCAAGAGACGTTGCAGAAAGTGGTTAGCGTTCAGCGTTCTGCAGATTATTGCGGCAACCTGTAACCGGCTACCAGGGGGTCCTGGGTTAGGATGATGACGGACGCTTCGAAGGGCCGATCCGCGCCGATGACGATCCTGGTTTCTCCGGGATCGAGCCTGATCGATCCGACGAGGTAGAGATCGCCGGTCGAGGTCGCGGAAACCGGTGCGAAGTCTTGTGTTCCGATTGTGAAGCGGACGGGGGCAGGCCGGCCGTCGCGTGTCGTTCGTGCGAAGACTCGGTAGGTGCCTGCGGACGGGACTCTTGCGATGACAGTCAGCCCAGCCGGATCGGAGACGAGCGCCGATTTGCCATCAGCGGACTTGGTGGCCCCCGGCGCAATGGAGCAATCGACGACGATGGTGGCAGGTTGCGGTGCCAGCGAGAGGACGGTCGTTTGGTTTGCGGCGAGGCGGACTTCTCGCCGGCCTTCTTTCGTGGCGATTTGCTTTGCAACCGGTGAGGCGTTCCCGTTGAAAATGGCGATCCTTTCGCCGAGGTTGGTGACGTAAACGCCGTCGCGGCGGTCGTCGATGGCAGGGGCTTCTGCGGCGCCCGGAACGATTTCGGCGAGGCGGTAGGTCAATGCCCGGACAACGGCGATGTACGTTTTCCAAAGCGCACGCTGACCTGGCATGAAGACAGCCAGTCCCCTACCGAACGGCCGCGACCATTGGGTTGCGATCGTTGCGGGATCGACAGGCGCTTCAAAGAAACCTTTGAGTTCGACGGGTTCGGATGTAGCGCCCGATTCTGCGACTTCGATTGCGGCGATTCTCGTCGATGCATCTTGATCCATGCCGTCGAATCCGATTCGGATCGTCCCGGTCGAAGCATCGTCTGGGGAAACAACAAACTGGAATCGCGAAATACCGCCGTCGAGAGTTATTCCGGCTTGCTTTCTTCCGCTAACGAGGATATCGATTTGGCCTTGCCTCGCGCCGTCTCCGCTGAATACGACGGTAACCAGCAGCTCTCTCCCGGTTCTCGCGGGCAGTCGGAGCAAAGCGCCATTGAATGCATAGCGTCCGGACGCGCCGCCAACGCCCCAACGGCCTTGCACGAACTCCTCGTCGCCTTCACCTCCGAGCGTCACTCGATAGGCGTTGGGAATTGTGCCTTGCCATCTTTCATCGGGCCGCGCTCGCGGCAATTGCGTCGACCATCCGAACAGCTCTGTCCATACCGATATGCCACCTGATGGATCTGTCATTCTTCCGAAGTCGTAGGCGGCGATCACTCCGCCCCCCCGCACCCATTCTCGCATTACGTTCAGCTCGCGGAGGTCCCAGATGCTTCCTTCGAGCAGGACTGCGACTCGGTATTTCGAAAGTGCGCCCGCAATGACGGCGGATTCGTCAAGGATGTCGAAATCGAGATAGTCGCGCATCTCGACGGCGCTTCGATACAGCAATGCCGGCACTGTTTGCGCTGGCCGCAAAACGTGAGACGAACTCGGATAAATGACAGCGACGTCTGTGATTGGTTCCGAGTACGTCAAGTGAGGCATCAGTGCGCTCCATGCATCTTTCGACGAGCGATAGGCTTGTGGCCAATCGATGTGTCCTCTTGATCCGAGCGACAGAGCCGCAAACAGTCTTTGATTGAATTTCGCGGGCGATCCAATAGTGGGTGCTTCCGTCCATATTGGTGTGTTGGCAGCCTTTGCCGCGCCGCGGATTCTTCCGAGCGACATTGCCCAGTCTTCGGCGAAGTCATAGAAGCCAACGTTCGTGATTTTCAATCCATCGGCTTTTTGCGCTGCTTTCGCAACTCCGTAGATGTCGAGACCGAGGTATGGAAGATCATTCGGCGGTCCAATCGGAATCAAAAGCGGCGATTCGAGAAAAATCTCATCCGCGACGTTGCAAAGTTGGGAGACGAGACTTGGAATGGCTTCTCGATACCAAGCCATCCATTCGAGCCTCGCGCTGTATGGATAGTCCGGCGTGATAGGAAGTGGAAGCTTGGTCGGGTCTTCCGGGTTCATTCCCCAATCGATGTAAGCCTGTTCTATCGAGCCATGCAGATTTTGGACACGCCGCGTCCAAGAAGCGAGCGCTTTCGGGTCTCCAGCCCAGAATCCGGCTTTGGGGGGGGCAGATCGAAGAACACTTTCCCAGATTGCGACTTGTTCTGGCGACCTCGCTGACAATCCGGTGAAGAAACTCGCATCTCCAAACTCGTTCAACACTTTGAGCGTCACGAAATCGAGTTTAGGGAGTCTTCGGTTCACTATGCCGTATCCGGTAGCGGAGAATCTAATCCGTTCCATGTCCCAAGGCGAAAATGTTGGGATTCGTTGTCCGTCGATCAGATTCACCATTCCTTCACCGACGATGAGGCTGTCATCGAAGTCAGGAAAGGTTGTAAAGATGGACAGTGCGAACCCTGCGCCCGCTTCTGCGAATGCCTTTCGCTGCTCAATCAGTCCTGCGATGTCTCTCTCGCCGTTCGCTCCATTCGGTGCGCTCCATTCGCTTGTGCGTCCGGAAAAGAAGGTGATGCCTGAATTGACGAGGTCTTGGACGTCAAGAGCGGGCGGCACGAGCGCGCCGAGCCTCATTCGCTCTCCCGGGGAGGCGTTGAAGGCTGCAGGCATGGCGTAGATGGGCTCTGGAGCAGGCCCAGTCTGCGCCGCCATCGCAGCAACCAGCCATCCAATTTGAAGCATTCCGGTTATTGTTGACTTGTACGGGCGCGTATGGGTGTCACGGCGCCTCGGCTTCCGCCAGCGCTCGGCTTACCTCGATGTTCTCGTCGCCAACCGCCTCTCGGATCTGCTTCGCGAGCCTGCGCGCTTCGTCTTTGTGTCCGGCCCTCTTCGCAGCGAGCGCAAGGTTGATGGCCACTGCGAGCGATCCTGGCATCGACCGCAAAGCGAAAGAGAGCATTCGATAGGCGTCCTCGTGTCGTTCTTGTTGAGAAAGCGCTTGTCCGAGTTCGCCATACGCGGGTTCGCAGCCCGGAAAGAGATTGATCAGTTGGACAGCAGCTCTCTCAGCATCGGTCCATCTGCCGAGTCGGTTGTATAGCTGTGCGAGGAGGAGCCAGGGCTTCCAATAGTCTTGCATCCACTGCACGAGCGGTTCGAGGTCGGCGACTGCGCCAGCGAAGTCCTCTTTGTCGATCTTTTCTTGCGCGCGTTGCAGAACTTCGGTCCGTTTTGGCTGTTCGAGCTCATAGAGCCACGCGAGCGTTTGCGCTTTTGTGTTTTGGTCCGGTTCGGCAGCAAGGACTGCGTTGAGAACATCTGGAATCTCGTGTTGTCGTCCTGCTCTGTCCAGCGTTTGCGCGTACTCGACGAGTAGCGGAACGTCCTTTGGTGCGGCTTCGATGCAGTCTTCGTAAAGATCCATTGCACGGTTGTATTCTTCTTTACCGACCAAATAGGGAGCGTAGTATCGCTTGACGATCAGCGCTCCATCCGTGGCTTTGAGACCTTCTTCGAACGCTTCTCCAGCTTCGACGTGCTTGCCGTTTTGGGAAAGGGAGATTGCGTACTTCGCCCAGGCTTCTGCATTCTTCGGATTCTTGTCGATGACCGTTTTCCACAGGGTCGGAATTTCGTGTTCGCGGCCAAGCTGAGCCAGTAAGCTGCTGAGAAGATCTCGTGCGACGTTTTGTTCGCCGTCAAGGTCTGCAGCTTTTCGGAGCGTTCTTTCGGCATTGACTGCCATCCCAAGCGCCATTTGCGACATTCCTAATCTCGCATAGACCGAAGGTTCGAGGTGGGGTAATTCGATCGCTTTGCCTTCGTCGATTTGCTTTTGCGCCTGCCTGTAATCCTGTTCCATGAGGAACACGGCCTTTTCGAGCTTCGAGTTAGCGTCGTTCATGCGGTTTGCAGCCATGTAAAGTTCGCCGAGAACGAAATGACCGCGCCAGTCATCTGGTTGGATGTCGATGATCTTCTTGACTTTCTCTTCGACAAGAGCAAAATTGCCGACGTTGTACTGAGCACTCAGTCGCGCTAACTGAAGGGCGGCTTCATAGGGACCCAAAAAGTCCTTGTCCGCTTCGATCGATGCGATCAGGCTGTCGAATGCGATTCCGATGTCGAATGCTTTTGCTGCTTGGTCACCAGCTTGCTGCAAGTAGGCGATCGCGTCGAATCCTACAAGAAAGTCTCTGAACGCTTCCGGATGGTTTGTTCCGAATTGCATCGACTCGACGAAGTCTGGTGGCGTTTTCGTGTTGGTCGATTGCACGACGTTAGCAATCATCCATTTGACTGTGTCGAAAATGTCTTCGACTCGAAACTCCCGTTCGAAAGGTTTGGGTTCGTCTTCGTCTTTACCTGTGTAAATCCGCAAGGTCAGTACGTATCCGGGCTCTTTGTCGACCAAGAGTCCATCGACGATGTACTCCGCTCCAGTCTGTCCGATGAGCTGCTTCAGAAACTCCTTTTCGTTGAGCTTGTCGCTGAAATTGACGAACGCCGCTTCGCGCTGATCGCCCTCTCCGATTTGAGCCATCGCCGTTAGGTAATGGGTTTCGGTTTCCGGTTGGTTTTTGATGGTCTCGTGTAGAAAATGCGCGAGTTGGCGACCGAGGGCGGGGCGAACCGGTTCGGCCACGTTGAAGGGGAGGAACGTAATTTTGGACATTGCGGCTGAGGGGCAAGTTTAGCCGATTCGCCGGCCAAGAAGCGCCGACTCGGCCTTGAGTTGGGACGAGAATTGGTGCGGGCTAAGACTCCGAGACGGTCACTTTGATTCCGATTCGTGCGATGATTGACGCGACATTTTCGCACTCTTCTTTGTCGGCGCAGTGCACGACGCTTTGGCCTTGATGGTGGATCTCCCAAGTCTCCATGTACGCTTCCTCGACGCCGCACCCGGTCGCTACCTGGAGGACCGTCATGACTTCTTCCCAGGTGTTGTAGTCGTTATCGAAGACCGTAACGATCCAGCCGCGGCCGCCACCGGATCCTGTGGACAGCTCTTCCTGCTTCTCTGGGATTACGACGCTCGATGCGCGGATACTCAGTCGTCCCACTCCGGCCGGACCTCAGTTCTAACCCCTATTCTGCCGACGATGGTCGCTACGGCGCAGCACGCTTCTTGTGAGCTGAAATGAACCGGCGCCTTTCCGAAGGTGTGGGCCTCCCAGGCCTCCATGTACGCTTCTTCGACGGTGCAGCCGGTGGCGCGCATCAGCGCCTCGATGACCTCGTCGAACGTGTTGGTGTCGTTGTTGTAGATCAAGGTCATGAAGCGTCCGCCGTAACCGGTGTTGGCGTCGAATATCTCAGGAAGGGTCTGCGTCGACATTCCTTGTATAGGATATCGCAAAAAGGGCGAAAACGCCAAGCATTGCCAGCAGAATTCCGAGGTTGTAGCTGGTCGGAGGTGGGGGTGTGCTTTTCGGCAGGTCGTGAGGCTCGGCGATCTTGTAGAGCTTCCAGCCTGGGAACTGCTTTTCGAGTTCGAGATCGAGTTCGTAGGTCGAAGCGACGTGCGTCACCCCTGTTTCGCAGAGTTTTTCAACGTCGAAGCCAGGCTTGATGAACATCATGTTGCCGTTTGCGAGCGGCGCTGAGTCTTGTCCGTTGATTTCGTCAAGCATCGCTTTGGTTTCTCGCGGAATCAGCGAGTCGTAACCATCGATCGTCTTTATGCCATAGGCCATCAACGAGTTGGGGGGGGCCATTGTTTTCGGACCAGGTCCAAGCAGCGACCATTGATCATTGACGACTGCGATGAATTTGCCCTGAAGATCTTCGAGACCTTCGAAGGGTTGCTTGTAAAGGCCTCTATTCGAGCCGGGATTCACGTTCCACTGGGACGCTGCAGGGACACCAATCGCAAGCAAAAGGCACACGATGGCAAGCGGCCTAGCACGCTCCGTTTTGAGCAACACCGCGCCGAAAGCGATCGCAGCTCCAATTAAGAACAGTACGATCCATGGGACGGAGTTCGCCTGTGATGCCGCTTGCATCGGATGCTTTGCGCTTTCTGCAATCTGAATGAACGCCAGCAGTGCAAGCGAAGCGACGGCAATCGCTGCGAACGCAGAAAGCGCGAGCTTCGGTTTTTGAATTCGATCGCCGATGGCAGAACCCGCCAAGGCGCAAACTGAAATTGTGAGCAGCACTGCGATGCGACCTGGCGATCCAGTCGCCGCCCAGCCCGGAATGAGCCAATACATCGCCTGCGTGACAAGGGTTCCCAAGGCTGCGAGAACCGAAAACAACGCTAAGAATCCGAAGAAATTGGATCGAGCGTTTCGCCAGTTTGCGAAGAAGCCTAACAAGAACAAGGGTAGCACGACGGGGCCCATGTAAAGCGCAAGCTCGGCGTAGTTTCTTCCCTGCTCTTCGAGCGAAAGCCAATAGGAAGGGGCCTTTCCATCTTCGAGGTCGACCCATTCACCGGGCATTCCGAACATCGTCGGCGCAGCGATGATCGACAGATGGTGTGGTTTAAGGGCGAGAGCAGAATAGCCTTTGTAGCCTTCCGATGTCGGAGGCTGCGCACGGTGCCCGTTTCTGCCGTTTTCAAGAACCGGCAACAACTGCGGCGTTGCGATTAGAATTCCAAGTAGAAGCGATACTCCGCTCAAAAGAATCGCCTTGCCGTTCTTTTCACCTAGCCCGAGCCACAGGACATAGAGCAACGCCGCTATAAGTCCATACATAGCAATTTGTAGATGGCCGGAAAGCAGCATGAGTCCGACGGCTAAGCCAAGTTTTGCGACTGACTTTGCATTTCGTTCTTCAAATAGCCTCAGGACCCCGAGCAACACCCATGGAATCCACGACGCAGTCATGACGACGCTTGGCAATTGAATCCAGGCGATCAAGAACGAAGACAGGATCAGGGCCGATGCTCCAATCAACCCGCCAATTTCGTTGCCTCCAAGTCTTCTGCTCAAGAGGAACAGCCCGCAGCCAGCGATCCAAAGATGGAGCCAAGCAGAGAACGACAGAAGCGCTTCTGCGGATAGGCCTGCCAAGCTCCATAGCATGTGCAGCGGATACAGTGGAGCGGACTGAGAGTTCGCAAGAAAGGGGATGCCTCCCAAAACGAGGTCGTTCCATATGGGTACTTCGCCCTTTTTATAAGAAACCAGCATATATTCTCGCCATTGCAAGAACTGAATGGCTCCATCAAGCTGTAAAATATCTGTCGGCGAATCCGAAGGTGCATTGTTCCACGGCGGCAACGCGGTGATGTGATCGACTGGAGCGGGCACACGGTCGCCAAACAAAAACTGCCAGGTAGGTAGGAACGCAACAACGGCGAGAACGGCGAACGGCCAAATAGCCCGGGCACCCATGCGGGAGAGTATGGCCAATTACAAGTTGCGAGGAGGAACGTTCGACTCCGACCCTGGACTCTTTGCAGTGCGAGCATTCCTTGAGGGATAACTATGTGCGGAATCGCCGGTTTCTTTCGGGCTGATCGAAGCCCGGAGCCGTTCGTTTCTATCGACCATCGAAGAGCAATCTTAGACTCCATACGACACAGGGGACCTGATGCCGAAGGCGACTGGGAGTCTGCTGACGGTCGTTGCTGGTTAGGATTTCGACGACTCGCGATTATCGATCTGATTACAGGCGATCAGCCGATGTCGAATGAGGACGGCACGGTTCATCTCGTCTTCAATGGCGAGATCTACAACTTTGTTCAATTGACCGACGAGCTCAAGGCCGCAGGGCACGTTTTCAAGTCTCATGCGGACAGCGAAGTACTCGTGCATGGCTATGAAGAGTGGGGGATCGAGGGTTTGCTCCAGCGGCTTCGCGGCATATTCGCGTTCGCGATCCATGACGCACGAAAGAACCGAATCTTTCTTGCGAGAGACCAAATGGGAGTCAAGCCTCTTTTCTATCGTGTGAAGGGGAGGACGCTTGTTTTTTCAAGCGAGATCAAGGCGATCTTGAGATTTCCTGGTTTCGACGATCGGTCTGTCGAGAAGGCGGGGCTTGCGCAGTTTCTGACTTGCCGCTACGTTTCACGTCCTTACACGATGTTTGAAGGCGTTCGAAAACTGCACGAAGCGTGTTGGATATCGTTCGGTTTAGACGATCATGAAATCGGCGAACCCAAGAGGTATTGGAAGCCATCGTTTGCTGTCGCTGACAGTCCGCCTTCGTTCGACGAAGCACTCGAAAGGCTCGATGCGATGCTTCGCGAGACAGTCCGCATGCAACTTATGGCGGATGTTCCTGTCGGCGCGCAACTTTCGGGCGGAGTGGACAGCAGTTTGGTGGTCGCCTATATGCAGATGGCGAGAGAAGCGAGGGGTGAAAGCGGGCCGATTCACACTTACTCCGTTGGATTCGATGAGCCGGGCTTCAGCGAATTGAAGTACGCAAACATGGTCGCCGAACGTTATGGAACGATTCACAACGAGATCACGGTCGGTTGGGCGGATTACTTGCGAGAGCTGACTCAGCTTGCCTGGATTTATGACGAGCCAATTGGCGAGCCGCCCGCCGTTCCGACCTACTTAATGTGCAAGGCGGCAAAGTCAGACGTAACGGTCATGCTTTGCGGTGAAGGTGCAGACGAACAGTTTGGCGGTTACGGAAAGTATGCGTTCGACTCTTATTCGAAGTACATCGATTGGATGCCATCGATCATGCGTCGCGTTCTCCTCAAGACGAGCGGCGCACTGATGCCTTTCAGGGCCAGGCGCTTGCGAGCGATTTTTGAGATCCTCGCTCTGCACGATCCTGCGAAGCGGTACACGTCTTGGTATGGCGCGTTCGATTCTTGGTCGCAGGCCGCGATCCTCGACAAGGATCTCCGCGCAATGGTGGGCGAAGAATTTTTGAAGAGAAGCATTCAACCGATTATCGCCGAGTGCGACAGCAAGTCGGCATTAAAGCGGTTCCAGTATTGCGACATTCAAACAAGGCTTGTGGACGATTTGCTCGTGAAGGGTGACCGCATGAGCATGGGAGCGTCGGTGGAGGCTCGAGTTCCGCTTATGGACCATCGCGTGGTCGAGTTTGCGGCGGCATTGCCGGCGAGCTATCATGTGAAAGGAATCGAAACGAAGCGATTGCTTAAGAAATTGGCAGAGAGATATGTCCCTCACGAAGCAATTTATCGACGAAAAGTCGGATTCACCGTTCCGCTGACACGGTGGTTCGTTGGGCCGTGGGCTTCGTTTGTTTGCGATGTTTTAGTTTCTGACCGCTCTTTGTCTCGCGGATACTTCCGACCTGAGATTGTCAAGCGCGTCGTGCAAGATCACTTGAATCGCAAGGTCGATCGAGAACAGGGGCTATGGGTTCTTTTGGCCATCGAGATCTGGCACCGAATCTTCATCGACGACGATGGGTCGGAGGAAGCTGCGGCTCGGTGTTACGATGAGTTGAATATCGACTCGCGAGTTGAAGCAGTCGGGGCCAAGGGCGTTTAGCTCGCGGTTTTCGCTCCAAGCCTTCGGCACGAAGTAGAATGGCGATCATGCCGATTTGGGCCGTGGTCAATCAGAAAGGAGGCGTTGGGAAGACCACGACCGCCGTCAATTTCGCAGCCGCACTTGCCAGCCGTGGGCAACGAGTTTTGCTGATCGATGCGGACCCCCAGGGAAATGCAACGACTGGAGTCGGAGCGGACAAGACGGCTCTCAGCGCGACTCTTTACGAGGTCTTGACGGAGTGCCTGCCGTCTGAGAAGGCGATCATCGACACTCCTTATTCCGGACTGCAACTGCTTCCTTCGACCTTGGACTTGGCCGGTGCAGAGCCATCGCTTCTATCGACAGTTGGAAGGGAGACGATCTTGCGCGAATCACTGGCGGAGATCCGCGACCGATTTGATTGGATCATCATCGACGCGCCGCCATCCTTAGGCATCCTGACGATCAATGCGTTGGCTGCTGCAGATTCGGTGCTGATTCCGATGCAGTGCGAGTTCTATGCCCTGGAAGGGCTGTCACAATTGGTTAAGACTTTTGATCTGATCAAGAAGCGAATCAATCCTGATTTGCAAATCGCGAAAGTGTTGCTGACGATGTACGACAAGCGTAATCGATTGAGTTTGCAAGTGGAGGAAGAGCTGCGGGGTTACTTTGGCGACAAGGTCGCTCGCACGACGATTCCGCGCAACGTCCGTTTAAGCGAGGCTCCGGGATTTGGCGAGCCCGCTGTCGTTCGATACCCAACATCAATTGGAGCGAAGGCTTATGAAGAGTTCGTCTCAGAGGTCTTGGATGCGTAGAGCGCTCGGAAAGGGACTTGCGCAATTGATCGGCGAGAGTCAGTCCGAAGGCACGCAAGAGGTTTCGATCGATTCGATCGTTCCAAACCCGCAGCAGCCTCGAAAGCGATTTTCGGACGAATCGCTGCAAGAATTGGCTGATTCGATCAAAGAGATTGGCGTTCTGCAGCCGCTTGTCGTTCGGCCGCTCGATGAAGGAAGGTATGAGCTGATCGCTGGTGAGCGTCGATTGCGCGCGGCGAAACTGGCAGGTTTGACAAGTGTTCCGATTCTGATTCGCGGCGCGGATCGCAGCGCGTCGCTTCAGATCGCGCTCATCGAGAATGTGCAGCGCGAAGACATTTCCGTTTTGGAGGCTGCTGAGGCTTATGCACGGCTTGTTCACGACTTTGGATTGACGCAAGAAGAGATCGCACAGCGAGTTGGCAAGTCGAGGCCATCCATTGCCAATGCGCTTCGACTTTTGAAGCTTCCAGTCGAGATACGCGAAGCGTTGGCATCCGGTTCGATCAGTGAAGGCCATGCGCGCGCGCTGCTACAGTTCGATACCGAAACTGAGATGATGCTCGCTCACCAACAGATTATCGAGAAGGGCTTGAATGTCAGGGACGTCGAGAAGCTTGCTCGCGGCGAGGCAGAGGCACAAGCAACTGGTACGAAGGCCAAAGTTGCAAAAAGGGAGAGCGAATTCGACACTCAACTGAGCGAGTTTTTCGGCTCTCCAGCCCGGCTAATACGACAGGGGAAGCGCGGCAAGATCGAGATCGACTTTTTCGACGACGAAACCCTGTCTGGGATTTTGGATCGCATCGGATTCACGCGCGATTAGCCGAATCGACCGCTCACATAATCTTCGGTTTCTCGCTTTGCGGGTCGTTGGAAAATACTTTCTGTCGTTCCGTATTCGACGAGTTCACCCAAGTTGAAGAAAGCGGTGTGAGAACTGATTCTTCCTGCCTGGTGCATGTTGTGCGTCACCACAATCAAGGTGTAATCGCCGGAGAGTTCTTTGATGAGTTCTTCGATCTTGTAGGTGCTGATCGGGTCAAGCGCGCTGCACGGTTCGTCCATGAGAATGATTTCCGGGTTGATCGCAAGCGTTCGAGCTATGCAAAGGCGTTGCTGCTGTCCACCTGATAGTGCGAGCGCGTGCTTGCGCTTATAGTCGTCCTTCACTTCATCCCACAAAGCGGCCTTTTGCAGCGCGGTTTCGACGATCTCATTCAGTTCTCTTTCGCCGAAACCGTAATGAATTCGCGGCGCCATCGCGATGTTCTCGTAAACCGTCGTCGGAAATGGATTCGGCTTTTGGAACACCATGCCGACTTTACGTCTCAGTTGCATGAGGTCGGTTTTTCGAGAGTAGATGTTTTCGCCGTCGATCTCGATCAGTCCAGTATGCCTTGCTCCGGCAATTCTGTCGTTCATGCGATTGAGTGATCGGAGGAACGTGCTCTTTCCGCATCCGCTCGGTCCGATCAGGCACGTGACTTTGTTTCGAATAATCTGTATAGTGACGCCCTTGAGCGCTTGGTTCTTCCCATAATAGAAGTCGACGTCCTTTGCTTCGACGACAATGTTCTCACGAGAAGCGATTTCGCTTACCACACTTGGCGTTTCCTGGCTCGTGCTCGGACGATGATTGCCGCTAAGTTGATCAGCAGCACCAACAACATCAACGTTAAACAAGTTCCCCATATGATTTTCTCCGGTATGACGCTTCCCTGCCGATAACCCTCTGCAAGGTGGTATGGCAGGTTTGCGACGGGTTTTTTGAACATTTCAAGATCGAATGTGAGCTTTGCAGTGGAATAGTAAATGCCAGCGGTGAAGAGGATTGGCGGAGCCTCACCTGCGGCTCTTCCTGTCGAGAGCACCAAACCCGTAACTATTCCTGGCAATGCGGCAGGCAGAATCACTTTGCGGATGACTTGCCATTTGGACATGCCAAGCGACACGCCGGCTTCGACGAAAGATTCGGGCACCGCTTTGATTGCGGACTCAGTCGTCAAGACAATGACGGGAAGAGCAAACATCGCAAGAGTCAAGCATCCTGCGATTAGGCTTGTGTGCTTTGTGATCAGCAACACGAAAACTGCGAGTCCGAACAAACCGTAGATGACTGACGGCGTTCCAGCGAGCGCGACGACACATGCTCGCACGAGAGTTACGAGACGCGAAGTTCCTGCGTACTCTGCCAAGAAGACCCCCCCGAACACGCCCACAGGCAAGACGATCAGGAGTGTTCCGATCATGAGCAGAATCGAGCCTCGCAGCATTGGCCAAATGCCACCCTCCTTCATGCCTTCTTTCGGTCCGGTGGACAGGAACTCCCAGTTCATGGCTGGCAGGCCTTTGATGACGATGGTGACGATCACCGCGAGAATTGCGAGCGTAATCAGCACACCCATCGACCAAAGCCAGACTTCGAACAGGCGGCTGTTGAGCTTGCGCCTTGCGTCTCTCGCTGCCAGCTTTGCCCTCGACGGGATTCTGTCGCCTATGACGCTAGCCATTTACGTTTCCTTCCGTATGCGTAGCCGATGAGATTGATTGCAAGCGTGATCAAGAACAGCGTTAGGCCTATCATGAAGAGATGGCCGTAGTGCGGGCCTTCGAATTCCACGTTGCCCATTTCGATCGCGATGGTGTCCGTCATTCCTCTCGTCGGGCCTGCGAGCGTTTTCACCGGATCGATGCTGGGCATGACTGCGGTGCCGCCGCTGAGAATCCAAATAATCATCGTTTCGCCGATTGCACGAGCGAACCCAAGCAGTACCGTTGCAACGACGCCGGCTCGCGCTGCGGGCAGAACAACTTTCTTGATCGTTTCTTTGGCTGTGAATCCGAGTGCAGATGCACCGTCTCTGAACGAAGATGGAACTGCGCGGAGCGCGTCTTCACCGATCGAGATCACAGTTGGCAGGAGTAAAAATGCAAGGACGAGACTCGCCGTGAGGAACGATCTTCCGCTGGTCATGCCGATTGCTTGCGAGAACACTTTGACGACCGATGGCGCAACGATCATCAGCCCGAAGTAACCGAGAACAACGGTGGGGATGCTCGCGAGCATTTCGATGATCGGTTTGAGCCATTCACGAATTCGCGCTGGCGCGATTTCGGCAAGGTACGTCGAGCAAGCAAGGCCGATAGGGACTGCAATTGCCAGTGCGAGAAGCGCCATGAGCATCGTGCTTAGCAGTAACGGAACGAATCCGTAGCGCGGGTATTGCAAAGTCGGCGCCCAATCTGTTTTGAAGAAGCCTGCAATCGTGGCTGTGAAGTTGCTTTTCTTCGGCGTGACCACCATTTCGAATACATATCCATTCGTTCGCTCTTCATCCGATTTTGCGATCCATGTTGGGAGTTCGATTTTTCCGCTTGGGTTTTGTATCAGATCGATTTCGACCGGTTCGACTTCGATTCCGTTTGGGGTTCGAATGACACGCAGCTTGATGTCGAATGGGCAGTCTTTGGGGCTGAACGCGGCATCCGGCTGAAACGCGAGTTTCATTGTTGGCTGGGTGTATTCTTGCGTCGCAAACGCAAATAGAATGAAACGATCTCCCTTTGTCGCGTCTTTCGCTTGCTTCCAATTGTCGCGGAAAAGTTCTTGAGGATTAAGGTCGTCAAGTGAGTCTATGACTGCAGAGCCGGTTCCGAATGGATGATAACCTTCGAGCTCTTCGAGTGTCGCCATTGGCGCACCCTCTTCTTTTTCGTCGATGCCGTCATCTCCTTCGAAATTCGCTGCTAGCAATGTGGCGTTCGGATCGACGGTTAGGTCATCTAAGACCTGGCCTGTATATGGATCCGGCTCGAGTATCGGAGACTGCAACGAAAAACGGTAGCCATAGGGAAACGGGCGATCGAATGCGTACCTCGCTTCGTGCGCGAGATAGTAGAAGATTGCGACGATCACCAGAACGACTAGCGCGCCAGATAGGTAAACCAGAGCGACCGCCGGCAGGTCCCTCAACTTGAGTCTTTTCATTGCAAAGAACCGCCCCGGCCCAGTGGCCGGGGCGGAAGAGTTGGGATGCTTATTTCAAGCTGTAGTAGCCGACTTGCTCAACAACCGACTGTCCTTCTGGGGACAAGCACCAATCGATGAACGTCTTGACTTCGCCTCGCGGGCGTCCGTTCGTGTAGTAATAGAGATATCGCCAAATTGGATAGCTCTTGTTGCGAACGTTGGCTTCTGTCGGCAAGACCGGTGGTTTGCCTTCTGCGGGTGCGACGCCGATGATCTTGATGCCGTCACGCCCTTTGAAGTAAGCGACTCCACCATATGCGATCGCACCTGGAGTTCTTGCGGTTTCGCGCGCTTCTTCTGCAGTCGAAGGCATGAAACGCACGCCACGTCCCCAGTTTTGATTCTTGAGAACCTTTTCTTGGAAGAAGCCATAGGTTCCGGAGTTACTGTCACGGCTAAGCACGACAATCGCTTGATTTGGCCCGCCGACTTGCGACCAGTTGTTGATTTGGCCGATGTAGATGCGGCGCAACTGATCCATGGTCAGCGAAGTGACCGGATTGTTGATGTTCACGATGACTGCCAGTCCGTCGAGCGCGATGGGTGTTTCGGTCGCTGTCGCGCCACGGCTTCTGGCACGGTCGATTTCGCTCTTTCTCATCGGCCTTGAAGACGCGCAGATGTCGGCGACACCGTTGATGAACGCGTTGATGCCGATGCTGGATCCGCCTCCTGTGACTTCGATCGCGATTCCAGGGTGCTTCTTTCCAAACGCTTCGGCAAATCGCTGATTGAGAATCAGCATCGTGTCCGAGCCTTTCACAGCCACGGTTCCGAATGCTGGAGCGGGCGATAACCCAGCCAATGCAATGGTTGCGATGAGTGTCGATGTCATTTCTTTGCTCCTTTTTTCTTATTTGCTGCGCAATGCCCGTTACAGCCTGAACTGATATCGAATCGTCCAGGTGTTGTTTTTGATTTCAGGTCCTTCTTCGTCGAAGATCTCGTAGGTCGTCGTAATCTTTGCTCCTGGGTTGATCCAGTAGGTGTATCCAAATCCAAACCCTTTCGTCGAGTCGCCACCGGCTCCGCGGTTCGGATCGAAGTATTGGTATCGGAAGTGGATTTGATTACGAGAGTCGATGTTGTAGGTCACTTGGCCTTGATAGCCGAGGATGTTGGTTGCAGCGAGATAGATCGGCCTTCCGTCGCTTCCGAGCGTTGGAATTCGATCTCGTCCGAACATCAGTTCGGCGCGAAATGCGAACTGTTCGAGCAAGTACATTCCGTCGAGATAGATGAACTGCCGATTGACTGCTGGGTATGCGTTGTTCGGGGGGGATCCATTCGAGCCTGCCGGTCGCTTTGCATAGAATCCTGAAAGCCCGACTTCGTAGTTGACTCCGTAAGATCTGATGCCTGCGCTGTATCCGAACTCGCTGTTCAGATTGCGGAACGTGTTCGCGGAGACGAGCTGGCGGTCGCCAACTGTGAGTCCATTCCAGATTCCGAACGTTGCGTGCGAGTTGGGCCCGAGGCCGTAGTCCATTCGGACGCCTCGATCTCGTTCGCCCGCGAATACCGTGTTGTTGTAGAGGGTTCTCTCCGGAAACTCGCGCTCGCCAGAAGATCTTTCGAGTTCATATCCGAGTGGAAGCGGTTGCTGGCCGGCGACGATTCTGACTCCGACTTGCGTGATCGATGGTACGGGTTCATAAATGAGCTGTGCATCACGCATTTCGGCTGCGATTCGTTGGCTTCCGGTCGAGACGTCAAACGACATTCTCATGCTGGTGCGGTCGTCGATTCTGTTGGTCTGACCGAATCGCATCCGGCGAAGTTGAAATCCGTCGTTCGTGGTTCCGCTGCCCTCCTGGGTGTCGGAATATTGGACTTGCATGTAATTTCCGATGCCCGGTCTCTTGAGCATAGCAATGTCGTTTTGCATGATGGGGATGTTTTCCATCGACTGGTCTTCGATCCAGCTTTCGACATCCTTCAGCCGTTCGTCGATTTTCTTGAGCTGCTCGTTTACGTCTTGAAGTTCGGTTACAAGAATCTTCAGCAGCGCTACGGTTTCATCGTTGGTCGGCAGCTTGCCGCTTGATGCCAATTCGCCGATAGACTTGGTGATGTTAGCGGCTTTAGCTTGGAGCTGCTTGGCCTGTTCGATATCGCCCTTAATGGTCTTTGCGATTCCTTCGTCGCTCGGCCTGCGCTCCTTTGCTGCTGCTTTTGCGGCCTCTATTCCCTGTCCAATGGCATCGACTGGGATCGAAACGGTCGTCGCGTCTGCAACCACAAATATGCCTGCCGAGACAAGGCTCGCCATCGCGAGACGTGTCATGGTGCTTTGCACTTGTTGTCCCTCCGTTAGATTGGCCCCGTATCCCGGGGCACAGCCAATAGTTCAGCGGAGGGGTGTCAAGGAAATGTTAATGGAGGGCTATGGATTTGTTAATGTGTTAAGAGCCACGGTTAGCTCTCGACATATGGCCGGTTCTCGTTAGAAAGTCGATGACTTTGGCCTCCACCTGGTCTCGGATTTTACGAAAGACGGCGAGCTTGTCCTCATCTGTTCCTTCTGCTTTTGCCGGGTCATCGAGGTTCCAAGCTTCGACTTCAGCGCCCGGAGGCCGGGGGCACTGTTCGGCGGCTTGTCCGCACACGGCGATGACGGCATCGATGGGCTTCGGGACCGACGTAAACGCTTTCGGAATCGCGTCGCTTATGTCGATCATCTTCTCCATCATCACGTGCACGGCGAGCGGA
Organism: Fimbriimonadales bacterium; assembly: GCA_026129745.1. Taxonomy (GTDB): domain Bacteria; phylum Armatimonadota; class Fimbriimonadia; order Fimbriimonadales; family ATM1; genus JAHCHL01. The sequence continues at coordinate 140,571 of JAHCHL010000002.1, forward strand.
TGGACTTCCTTCGACGGGAACGTTCCTGCGCTCCACACGTCGACGCCCTCATCTCCGTAGGCCTTTGCGAAGCCTTCCGCCATTTGGCTCCTGGCTGAGTTGCCTGTGCAAAGGAATAGGATTCTCATGGTGCGATATTGAGGCTGAACTATTAACACAATGTCAACTTGCGGGTGTGGCGATCATTGGGCATTGGTCCCAAGTGGGAGCAAACGGTTGCGTGGATTAGGTAGCAATTGGATATGAGATCGGCATTGCTCGCATCGGCCTTCCTTCTTGTTTGCTCAGCCTTCTCCCAATCGGACGCCCTGCCCCGAAAAGCGATGCTCGGAGCACAGCTTTTGGTCGCGACAGACGAAGTGAGGTCGGCGGCTGGGATTGACTCAGGTGTCTTGATCGGGGCGGTCACGCCCAATACGACGGCCTCCGTCGGTGGGCTCGCTCAAGGCGACATCGTCTATTCCATCGACGGAAAGGAAGTCGGGTCCCCGCAGGAAGCGGTGGCGACCGTGAGCGGAATTCCGGTCGGTTCTCGATTCGAAGTCAGGCTTGTCAGAAGCCGGCAACGACAAACACTCTCCATGACCATGCTCGAGAAGCCTCGTGACAAGGGGGCAAACTATGAAGTGATCTACGATCATGTCGTGAGCAATGGCAGGCGGATCCGAACGATGGTTTCAAAGCCGACCAAGCCTGGCAAGCACCCCGTTTTCTTCTTGATTCAGGGGCTTGGCAACTTCAGTTTGGACAATCCGATCGGAACGGGCGCATATGCGGACATCATCAAGCCATTCGTCGACGAAGGCTGGGTAACGGTGCGCGTCGACAAGCCAGGTCAGGGCGACAGCGAGGGGGGGCCAACGGCAGATGAAGACTTCGACGCAGAGCTGGATTGTTATAGACAGGCGTTGAAGGCAATCAAACAATACGACTTTGTCGATCCAGACCGAATTTTCATATTTGGCCACAGCATGGGCGGATGCTTTGGGCCAATCGTTGCAAGCGAAGAAAAAGTCGCCGGAATCGCCGTTTATGGAACCGTTCTAAAAACATGGACCGAGTATTGGTTAGAGAATGTCAGGAGGCAGCAGCTTCTGGGAGGAGCGAACTTTACACAGGTGCATGACAATTTACAGAACATTAGCCGTTTCATGCACTATCTTCTTAAAGAGCGTTTGAGCGCAGAAACCATTAAGGAACGGCATCCTGACTTGCAGTCAACTGTCAATCAGAACGTACCTGACGGTAAGCATATGTCGACACGAACGGTGGAGTTTTGGCGCCAACTCGATTCCAAGAATTTCGCATCTTATTGGGAGCGAGTCGATGCGCATGTGCTTGCCATGTGGGGGGAAAACGAGTTCATTTCTACCAAGGAAGATCACGGCATGATTGCAGAGATCGTCAATTCAAAACGCCCAGGGACTGCAGAGTTCGTGATCGTCAAAGAGTCCGACCACGGTTTTTTCAAGACAACTTCGGCGGCGGACAGCCATCGAAAGTGGGGGCAACCTGGAAGCGAATTTAATCCTGAAGTGTTGCGACTGTTGAAAGAGTGGTTCAACAAAGTGAACGTGTCGCACGAATGAAAGAGGCTCGTTGACTGCCTTTGGGAACGTCAGTACGAATAGACTGACTCAACTCAATCGCAGTAGATGATCTGTTGTTTTGCTTTGTCGTGATCGGGATCGACTTCGAGGATCGCTCGAAACTCGGCGCACGACTCTTCCATGAAGCCAAGCATCATCAAAGTCATGGCGAAGTCGTAGCGGAGGTCGAGATTGTTCGGCGCTTCTTGCGCCAGTCCTCTGAGGCCTTCAAGGGACTGTTCGAACTCGCCTTCGAAGCCGTCGATCAGGGCGATTTGCCACCGGGCGTTTATGTGCTGAGGCTCTTGTTCAAGCACTTGTGAGAAAAGTTCTCGCGCGCGTCCGTACTCGCCGGCGCATCGCAACTCAAAACCGGACTCGTATAGCTCTTGGACGCTCAATGGTCTCTGCCCGCTCGACTGCACAGTTGCCAAGTTCAAATTCTCCGGAACCGTGGCTGAGATCAGTATATCACGAGTCGGGCCGATTGCCAAGGGAGATTTTTAAGTTTCTGCGGTGCCGGGTTTGAGCTTCGGTGCGAATCCCTCTTGCTTTTTGGCGGGCTGGTCGGACTCTGTGGGGCCTTCGGGCTCTTTGAGCGCCGGACGGTCTTCGGGGAGAGTCGGATTGACCGCACCCTGCATGATCCTGAGGAATTCTTCCCTTTCGATCGTTTCCTGTTCGAGAAGCGCCGCGACGACTGCGTCCAGCTTTTCTCGGTTTGCGAGAAGGATCTCGGTGCACCTTCGATGGCAGGTGTCGACAATTCCTCGCACCTCTTCGTCGATCATCTTCGCGACTTCTTCGCTGTAGTTGCGGTCTTCCATGTAGTCGCGGCCAAGGAACGGGTTGTCGGATCGACGTCCGAGTGCGAGCGTTCCCAGTTTTTCGCTCATGCCGAACTTGCAGACCATGCTTCGCGCGATTGCGGTCACTCTTTCGAGGTCGTTGCTCGCTCCAGTCGTTACTTCGCCGTACACGATTTCTTCGGCGACTCGTCCGCCGAGCAAAGCGGTTATATCGTCGAGCAGTTCGTTTTTGGTGACGAGATACTTGTCAGTTTCGGGCAGCTGCCAAGTGCTACCCAAACTCATTCCTCGCGGAAGAATCGTGATTTTGTGAACCGGGTCGGTGTGTTCGAGCAGCTCCCCTACCACAGCGTGACCCGCTTCGTGGTATGCGATCACTTCGCGCTCTTTGGATTCAACGACTCTGCTCTTGCGTTGCGGACCTGCGATCACTCTGTCGAGCGCCTCGTCAACTTCGCTCATTGAAATGACGCTGAGGTTTCTTCTGGCTGCAAGCAGCGCCGCTTCATTGAGCGCGTTTGCAAGGTCGGCGCCTGTGAATCCGACCGTCCGCTTTGCGATTTTTGCTAAGTCAGCATCCTCTGCGAGCGGTTTGCCCTTCGCGTGAATCTTTAGGATCTCTTCTCTGCCTTTGACGTCGGGAGCGTCAACGACCACTTGTCGGTCGAATCGACCTGGTCTCAGCAACGCGGGGTCCAAGACGTCGGGGCGGTTCGTTGCGGCGATCATGATGACTCCGCTGTTCGGGTCGAAGCCGTCCATTTCGACGAGCAACTGGTTGAGCGTTTGTTCGCGCTCGTCGTGGCCACCGCCGAGTCCTGCTCCGCGCTGCCGTCCGACCGCGTCGATTTCGTCGACAAAAATGAGGCTCGGTCTGTGCGCTTTGGCAGTCTCGAACAGGTCGCGGACGCGCGATGCGCCGACACCGACGAACATTTCGACGAAGTCCGACCCGCTGATATGGAAGAACGGCACGCCGGCTTCGCCTGCAACTGCGCGCGCGAGGTGAGTCTTTCCGCATCCAGGTGGTCCTGTCAGCAGGACGCCTTTTGGTATTTTGGCGCCGAGAGCGACGTATTTCTTCGTATTCTTAAGGAAGTCGACGACTTCTGCAAGCTCCGCTTTCGCTTCATCGATTCCGGCTACGTCTTCGAACGTCACCTTTGGAATGTTTTCGCTCACGCGCTTTGCTTTGCTTCTGCCGAAGTTCATCGCCTGGCTGCCCTGCTGTTGCGCCTGTCGAGCGATGAGATACCAGATGAAAAGAATGACGCCGAGCGGAAGCAGCATTGGGAGCATGAGGCCCCAGAATCCGTCGCTAAAGAACGATTTCTTGAGTTCGAACTGGACGTTGTTCGACTTCATCAGTTCTTGCAGTCTTACGCCAGCCTGTGTGTCGTAGCGTGGACCGACTGCGTACTTTGCGACTCCGGCTGCTTTATAAGTAGCGTTGATGCGGTCGTCTTGCCAACTGATCCTTTCGACTTTGGCTCCAGCTATGTCGTTTTCGAGTTCGGAAATTGTGACCTGTTCCGGCCCTGCCGAAAAGCCGACGCCGTTCACGCTGGACAGCATCCAAATTCCCAGCACGACGGCCAGGACGACAAAAATCATCAACTTGCTACGGTTCACTAAACCTCCGGGCGATCTGCCCTGCTGAATCTTACGTTCGAGCCTACCGGGGCGTTTCCCGGCGGGGTCAAAGGGACGAGGATTATACCGATGCCCCGAAATGTAGCTCGAGCCGCTGACTCGTTTGGTCGGTAACCTTGACCCTGTCGGCGATGCAGACGGTTGGAATCCAAATGGGACCGATCAGATCGCAGACGATCGGCAGTCGCGATTTCGCGAGTGCGCCCACCTTTCTATCGGTCAGAAGGTCTTGGATCTTCTTTTCGTGACCAGACTTAAGGGGGCGGATTCGGTCTCCCGGCGCGAATGGCCGAATGTACAGACTGCCCTTGACCGCATGAGCGTCGATCACGACATCCAGCGAGCGGTAGGGACGTTCCGGTTCTGATTCGGTCTGGCGGACGGTGAATCGGAATCCAAGCGCATCGGAAACGGTCTCTCCTGGCACCGCGAGCGGTTGGCGGTATCCGGCGGATTTTTCTCTTCTTCGAATGGCCACTTTGTAGTGATCCGCTTCGATTGCGAACGCTCCGCCTTCGAGGGTCACTGAAGCTTTCTCGTTCGCGTGAATTGCTTCGCAGACCGTTTCCGTTTGCTCGAATGTGATGTTCGCACCGAGCGCGTCAGCGATCAGACGAAGTCCCCTTTTGAGAATGACCGGATAGAGGTGTCGAAGCCTGTCTGCATCGAGATTGACTTCGAGGTGTTTAGTCAAGAATTGGAGCGGGTCGTCGGACACGATTTCGCATTCAAGCATCGCATTTGCGGCGAGTGCATCGAGGAACTGATCTTCTTCTGCGAAGATATTCGCCGCGCGTGCGGCGTTCGCGATGGCTCCAGGATGGAGACCATCGAATGCGGGCATGAATTCGCGCAGTCGGACACGAGCGAAACGGTTGTCGTCGTTGGATGGATCGTGCAAGGGTTCGATACCAATGGCTTTGCAGTACGCGATCGTTTCCGAGCGGCGAATGGGTAAGAGCGGACGAACGATGTAACCGTCGCGTCTTATTGGGATTCCTGCAAGTCCTTTCAATCCGGTTCCACGTGCGAGATTGAGGAGCATCGTTTCGACGCTGTCGTCGAGAGTGTGCGCTGTGGCGATGGTGTGTCCGAATTCTTCGTTGATTTTCTTGAAGAAGTCGTAGCGCGCGATGCGTCCTGCTTCTTCAATGCCGATTCGCCGATCTTTTGCGATGGCGGGCACATCGTATTTCGCGCTCATCCATCCTGTGCCGAAACCCTCAGCGACTCTGCGGCATTGCTCTTCATGCTCGTCGGCTTCTGGACGTTGGCGATGGTTGACGTGGGCTGCAAAAACATCGTAGCCGAGTTCTTGAAGGAGGTGAAGCAAGGCGGTGGAGTCGGCGCCTCCGGAAAACCCAACGCCGACAACCTGTCCGGGCTGGAGGAGTCTGTTCGCTTCGATGAATGCGGCAACTCGCTCAATCACGATTAGAGTAAACCCGGTGCGGCAGCATTGCATTGACGAAACCTCCCGAGGACAAGGATGGACGGCATCATCTGCTGGGCTGCAAGACCCCTGTCCGAGGATTTTACTGTTGGCCTTTTGTCGCCACTCACACCAAACTGCCTGGCTTCGATGAATAGCGGATAATAGCGCAACTGTGCCGCCAAAGCAGAAGGTCTCGACTCATGAACCCGTTTCGCAACTGCGGCGGGTGAAGATCGTCGAGTGTGACGAACCGCTCGTGAACTATCACGATCTGTGTCAGGAGCTGCTCCTTGACGACCCTGTTTGGGATTACACACGGGAGACTCTGCTTAGGCAGTCGGTTGCGGAGAGACTTTGCGCAGCCGCGCTCGCGCTTCCGAAGGGCTACCGCCTTCTTGTGCTCGAGGGTTGGCGTCCTGTTCACATTCAGCGGCGTATGTGGCTTGGCGCTTATCGCAGGTGGAAAGAGAAGCACCCTGATTGGTCGGAAACCGCTTTGAAGCGATTGACGAATCGATTCACGGCTCCGCTCGACGAAAGGGTTCCGCCGCCACACACAACGGGAGGCGCGATCGACTTGCGACTCGCCGACGCAAAAGGGCGTCCGCTCGACATGCGGTCACCGTTCGATTCGTTGGACAAGCGTATGTTTCCATTCGACGCGAAGGGGATCAGCGAAATCGCGCGCAAGCATCGCATGATTCTAAAAGAAGCAATGGAGAGCGCAGGAATTACGAACTACCCGAGCGAATATTGGCATTGGAGTTTCGGCGATCAAGGATGGGCATATCGCGGCGGTCACGACTATGCTTTGTATGGTCAGATCCAACCCGCGAACTACAAGCCTAAAAAGGGCGAAGACACCGATGAGCCGTTGACTTGGGTTGCGGATGACACGTGGTGACGCGATGCGCTGGTTGAGCGTCGTCATTTTTCTTTATGCCGTGCTTTTGTATGGAGCGGGCCTTTACAGTTATTTTGCGATCGATCCGCCGAGCATCGCTTGGATCGTTTCGACGAGCGTTGCTGCGCTTCTTGTTTTGATCGGAGTTTATGTCGCGCAACGAAACATGCGTGTCGGATTTGGAATCGCTGCACTTACGATTGGTCTTGTGCTTGCGTTTTGTGTTGTCAGATACATCGTGAAGGATGGCGAGTTGTGGCCTGCCGTTCCGCTTGGGATTGCAAGCGTGATCGCCACGGCCTGTTTGTCGGTCGGGCACTTTCAGCACGCGCGCGATCTGCGGCGGCCTCCTTCGCTTGGCGAGTAGACTCGTGCGATGAGCTTTGGCTGGGAAGGCGAGAAGGCGCGTTTAGTGCCAATCGATCGCGAAAGGCATCTCGAAAATTGTTACCGCTGGCTGAACGATCCGGCCGTGACGGAGTATTTGGCGATCGGAGATTTTCCACTGTCCCGATTGGCAGAGACGGAGTTTTTCGACCGGATGGAGAAAGCAAGTGAAACGGACATCGTTTTTGCCATTGAAACGCTCAACGGAAAGCACATCGGCATGAGCGGAATTCATCAAATCTCATTTCGTCACGGCCGGGGGACCACTGGAACTTTCATCGGCGACAAAGACTTTTGGAACAAAGGATTCGGCACGGATTCGGCGCGCATCAGAACTAAGTACGCTTTCGAAGTAGTGGGGCTTCGACTGCTCGTCAGCGGAGTGTATGGATCCAATGAGCGCTCCATTGCAATGCTGAAGCGTGCGGGGTATATCGAAGTCGGGCGTATCCCACGCTATTGGTGGAAGCGCGGAAAGTGGGAAGACGAGGTGCTAATGGTCGCCGAGCGACCATAGCGAAGCGCTGTCCGTCCTTTCAACATGATCAGTACTTACGCGCACGACATCGTCGCGGCGGGCTATTTTGGGTTCTTCGGTGTTTTGTTCTTGCAATCGGGATTCGATAAGCTTCTCGACCGCAAAGGGAACCTTGAGTGGATGGAGCCGCATTTCGAGAAGAGTCCATTCCGAGGGAAAGTGCCTGCTCTGCTGACCGTGCTAACACTCTTGGAGTTGGCGACTTGCGTGATGTCGTTCGTTTCGATATTCTTAGTGTTCTTTGCAAAGGGGCCCGATGCGATCACGGTGACGCTGGCGCTAATACTTGGCACGATGCTCTGTTTGTTCGCTGGTCAGCGATTTGCGAAAGATTACGCGGGCGCGGGAACGCTGGCTGCATATTTCGCGGTCGCACTTGTCGGCGCGGTCTGGGTAGTTGGTCCGTTATTGAGCTTTAGCGTCATGCAGTCGAATTAGGGGAGCGCTGATCTCCGGGTAACATTACCCATGGCCGTGCTTCAAGAGCGACTTAGCTTCGACGACGTTCTCCTCTTACCCAAACGCACGGAGGTGATGCCCCACGAGGTCGACACCTCTACGGAACTCCTTCCTGGCGTGCGACTGAGCATTCCGTTCGTTTCCAGCCCAATGGATACGGTGACCGAAGCGCGCATGGCGATTGCGATGGCGCGGGAAGGTGGGGTCGGCGTTCTTCATAGGAATCTCAGCATCGACGATCAGGCCGACATGGTCGATCGTGTCAAGCGAAGTGAGCATGGTGTCATTACGAACCCGGTCAGTTTGAAACCTGACCAAACGATACAAGAAGCGTTGGCGGTGATGGAGCGGTATCACATCAGCGGCGTACCGATCACGGACGAAGGCGGAAAGCTCGTCGGAATACTCACGAACAGAGACATTCGATTCGAGACGGAATTCAACAAGCCCATTCGGGAGCGAATGACGTCGCAAAATCTCGTTACCGGCCCCGTTGGAACGACGCTCGAATTGGCAGAGAAAAAACTTCAAGAGCACCGCATCGAGAAGCTGCCTCTGGTCGACGACGATGGGAATTTGCGCGGACTCATCACGATCAAGGACATTTTGAAAATCAAGCAGTTTCCGAATGCGACCAAAGACGCGAAGGGGAGACTCTGCGTCGGTGCGGCGATCGGCGCGCTTCGTGAACCGTATGAACGAGCGAAGGCTTTGCTCGATGCGGGAGTCGATTTCGTTGTGATCGATGCGGCGCACGGCCACAGCAAGGGCGTTATGAGCTGCGTCAAGATGCTGAAAGAGAAGCTTCCCGATCTTCGCGTCGTCGCGGGCAACGTTGTGGATCGGAACGGCGTTTGCGAGTTAGCATCGCTTGGTGCAGACTGTTTGCGCGTGGGAATCGGAGCCGGATCGATTTGCACGACTCGCGTCGTTGCCGGTGTGGGGGTTCCGCAACTGTCCGCAGTGATGGAGTGCGCGGATGCGGCAGGAGAAATTGGTATTCCAACGATCGCGGACGGCGGCATTAGAACGAGCGGCGACATCGTGAAGTCGCTTGCGGCGGGATCGAGTGCGGTGATGATGGGGAATATGTTTGCAGGCTGCGACGAGAGTCCGGGTGAGATCGAGATGTATCGAAACCGCGCATACAAAGTGTATCGCGGGATGGGTTCCATCGGTGCGATGCGGCTTGGTAGCAGCGATCGATACTTTGCGATCAAGAGCGGGGGGGCGATGGTTCCAGAGGGAGTCGAAGGTCGCGTGCCTTATAAGGGTCCGTTGCATGAGATCATCGCGCAACTGGCGGGTGGTTTGCGTTCGGGAATGGGTTATGTCGGGGCGGAGTCGCTTTCGGCACTTCGCGAACGCGCTGAGTTTATCAAGATTACGAATGCGGGTTTGCGCGAATCGCATCCGCACGACGTTTGGATTACCAAGGAACCGCCGAACTACACAAGCCCCGCGTTCGGCAGCGACGTGGAATAACCGCTCGCCTTTGCCCTGAACCTCAACATTTAGAAGGAGGTTTGGTTTCGGCGTCGAAGCAGCTCATTGGGCATGTCGGATTTTCGGCCGATTCCAAAGCCTGGCAAGACCAGTTTTCGCGGCAGGGCGATTTTGGGGATTACCGTCGAAATTAGCTACGTTGTCATTTTGCTCGCAATCATTTTGACTTGCTGGTTGCTTGTCTATATGATGCTCTTCCATTGGTCATTTCGGAACATCTACGTCATTGCGATCTTGCTAAGTGTTTCCGTTTCTCTGCTTCCCGGCCTGATCGTCGTGATACCAAAAGTGCGCCCCTTCGGTCTTCAGATTAATCCAGGCCAACACCGCGAACTGTGGAGAATGTCGAACGAAATTGCGGATTTGCTTGGGACAAAGCCAGCAGACCGGATTTTTCTGGATCACGAAGTGAACGCATCGGTCATCGAGCAGGGCGGATTCTTCGGGTTTGGCAGAAAGAGGGACCTGATTATTGGATTAGGCTTGATGAGCGTATGTACGGTCAGCGAACTCAAATGTGTCATGGCACATGAGTACGGCCACTACGCTCATGGCGACACGAGGCTGTCTGGCTGGGTGGCACGAACAGCGCAGCGTATCAAAAGAACTGGAGGAGTCGATGAAACTTCCGGCTGTATGGGGCGATTCAATCTGATCTACATGCTCCTGACGTATCGATTGAAGGCTTCCATTTCAAGAATGGCCGAATACGCAGCCAATGAGGTTTCGATAAAGCACTTGGGCCGAACACTGTTTTTGCAGAGCCATCGAAGCATTTCGATTTGTTGGCATTTGCAGAGGAAGTTCTGGGAACAGGGTGGCATGAACGCGCTGCGAGACTCAGAGAATTACTTTGAGGCGTTGCGCACGTACATAGACAGTGCGAAGGAACAAGATCAGTTTGCCATCATTGAGCGATTCGTGGGTCAGGCACCGTTGCATCCATTCGATACTCATCCCGGCTATGGTGAACTTGCCGCTTTCGCGCGCCAGTTTCCGGACAAAGAGATCGAGTGGGATCATCGCCCAGCGAGAGAGATTCTCGATAATCCTGACTTGACGGAAGTCAGCCTGAGCAAGTGGATGAGGGTCCTCGTGTCTCTTTAGTTGATTTGGCGGATTGCTGCGATCGGAAGCTTGCTCGCTTCTTTTCATTGGGTGCGCCTGTGAGCACCGTAGTGTGATACTTAGCCATCCATTGATTCTTTATTCGACAGTTGGAACTTTGCATCATGCCGATCATTGGAGCCATCGAGAATCAATCGCTCTGCGACAGTCTTTGGACTTCGTCTTGCGCTTGTTCGAGCCTCTTCATTTCCGCAAGTGCATCATGAATTTCTGGAGCGACGCCGGTGTCGGCATTTCCTTGGTGAATGAGCTTTTCAGTCATTCTTTGAACTGTGCGCGCCATCTCTTTCATTTCTTCGACGAGAGTCACCGCCGGATCGAGTGCCGGTGACAAGAAATCGACGCCTGCGACTCTTGTGTTTTGGGTTGCAAGAATGAGTCTGAGCATCGCGGAGTCCATCGCTTTCAGAGCCTTTTGCCTCGTCGACATCCAAACGGAGTCTGATCCTGCTGTCACCCAAACGGCCGCATCGAGCGCTTGTCGGCATTCAAGCCAATACTTTGCTCCTTGATTCAGAAGTTCACCCACGCCTCCACCGAAAACTCGATGCAACTGCCTTCTGACTTTGAGATCGTAAAGCTGTTTTAGGAGTGGCCTCGCATGCACTTCGAGATCAGTCAGCTCGTCTTTGTCTCGCTTTTTGCCGCTCGCATACCAGGATACGAATCCTGCAATTCCGATTCCGGTGAGGAGCAAGAGCAAACCGGGAACTTGCCATGTACGCGTGACTGCGAGCGCGAGTATCGAAGCGATTCCGCCGACAATGCCTGTGAACGTCGCACCTAATCCGGCAGCGACGCCGCGCGTGTCCTGCATTCTTATGATTTGCATTTCAAGGTACGCGTAGAAGTACGGCAGCGCAGGCTCTTTGTAGAAAATGCGCTCGAAGAATGCACGGATGCCAAAGTCGTCAGACATCGCTCATAAGGATACGGCACAGCGAGCCGTTCGGTTTAGACCACCTCCGCGGCGGAGCCGAGAATGTATGTCGGCTTCGGATTGAGGTGTTCAGGATCGCTCTGGACGCCTGTCAAAACGAGAGCCGAGTCGCAGCCTGCGTTGATCGCGCACTGGATGTCGGTATCGAGTCGGTCGCCGACGAGGAGGGTTCGTTCTGGTGTAACGCCCGTATCTGCCCAGATCTGTTTGACTATCGTCGGCTCCGGCTTGCCGATGAGGAGATCCGGCGGCTTGTCGGCCGCGGCTGAAACCGCGGCGACCATCGATCCGGCTCCTGGGCGAATTCGGCCGCCGGAATCCGGGAAGGTCGCGTCCAGGTTGGTCGCAAGGAACCTCGCCCCGGCGCGAATTCGGTCTTGCGCCTGGTCGATCAGCTCATAGGTCAGGGACCTGCAGATTCCGACAACGACCCAATCGGCAGACTCATGGTCGATGCGAACCCCTTTGGTTTCGATCTCTTCGCGGAGTCCTTCTTCGCCAACGATGAATACGCTCCTTGCATTTGCTTGCTGCAGAAACGTCGCCGTCGCGCTTGCACTGGAGTAAACATCGTTCTCAGTCGATGAAAATCCAAGCGCCTTGAGTTTGTCTGCGTACTGTCGTCGAGTTTTCGAAGAGTTGTTCGTCAGAAATCTGATGAGAGCACCGCGCTCTTTGAGCCGTGCGATCGCTTCGGGAGTTTCATGAATCACCTCGTCGCCGCGATATAGCACACCATCTAAGTCGAAGATGTAAAGGCCGTATTGCTTCACGCTTCGCGCTGCACCACGAATTCGGCGAGCGATGCGAGCAGTCTCTTCGCCTGCGAATCAGGAACCTCATCGAGTGCATCGAGCGATGATTGCGCATAGGCTGCAGCGGCAGAACGAGATTTTGCGAATGCGCCCTTTTCTTCCATCCATTTGCTTATTGTATCAATGTCGCTGTCATGCACTCCGTTTCCGAATTTGTTTCGCACAAACGTCGATTCGTCTTCGGCAAGTTCGTTCCTCAGAAGAATGAGCGGAAGTGTCGCGCAGCCGTCGCGAAAGTCGGTGGCGCGCACTTTGCCTGTTTTTGCGCCGTCCCCTAAGAAGTCAAGCAAGTCGTCCGCAATCTGAAAAGCCATGCCGAGCGAGTTGCCATACGACCAGAGGGCATGGCGGAGTTCTGGCTTTGCCCCAGCTACGGTCGCTCCGGCCATGCAGCAGCAGGCCATAAAAGTAGCAGTTTTGCGCTGAAGTATGTTCAGATGCTCGGTTTCCGGCAGGTCAAAGTTTCCACGCGTTTCGAGTTCGCGAACCTCTCCCTCGGCCAGGTCGACAACGGCCGAGCTAATGGATCGAATGATGTCGAGGTCGCCATCTGCTGCGAGTATCTCCATTGCTTTAGCCAGCAGAACGTCGCCAGTCAGAATCGCCTCGGTCGTGCCCCAGACCTGGTGAGGCGTGGGTCTGCCTCTTCTTGTTGGCGCGCCGTCGATCACGTCGTCATGGATCAACGTTGCCATGTGAATCATTTCGACGCATGCGCCGATGTTGTGAATTCTCTTTGGATCGTAATCGTTTGAAATGCAGCGCGCGCCGAGGCTAACGAGAAGCGGTCTCAATCGCTTGCCGCCGCTTTGGGCGACATGGTTTCCGATTTGCTCGACTGTCAATACGTTGGACTGAAGTTTGTCCGCAAGAATGCGTTCGCATTCCATGACTTCGTTCACAAGCGATTGCACCAACTCTTCGCCAGCGATTTCTTTTGCGGCTTCCAGGTATGTCGTCATTTCACTCCAAAGTGAATGCAAATGTTTCCAAGGAAGAGGTTCTTCCAAGTCACGTTTTTGAATCCAATAACTTTCATCAAATCAGCTTGTTCTTCACGGGACGCAAATTGCAGCGTGGATTCCGGCAAATAAGTGTATGCGTCTCGCTTGCCAAAAAGTGCTCCGAGCATTGGCACACCTTTGCGAAACGCAACACCCGAAATCCAGCGAGCGGCTTTCGATGGCGGGACCGCCATGTCGATGCTAACGAATCGGCCCCCCGGAGCCAACACTCGATAGATCTCGGCAAGAGCGGGACGCAGTTCGGCCACGTTGCGAAGTCCCCAACCGACCGTTACGGCGTCGAAGGCGGAGCTTCTGATCGGAAGGTGACCGGCGTCCCCCGTCAGCAGCGTCATCGGGACTCGCTTGGCGACGCCCTTTTCGAGCATGGGGAGACAGAAGTCCACCCCGACGACCCTGCCCGATGTGCCAATTGCCGCTCTTAGCGGCGCGGCGAAGTCGCCGGTGCCACAGCAAACGTCCAGAGCGGATTCGCCTGGCGAGAGTCGGAGCATCCGAACCGCTTCGCGCCGCCAGCGATGGTGGAGACGCAGAGACATCGCCGAGTTCATGAGATCATAAGTGGGCGAAATCTCGGCGAACATCCGCTTTACGGCCGAACTTTTGTCTTCGCCCGCCGAACTCCAGTGCTCTCGAGTGGCGTGTTCGCTCATCCTTCCGATGGGATTCTACCTGCGTAGGTTATGAACTTTCAGTATTTTGTGAAAGTTCAATCTGTGGCGAGCAGCTCTTCACGGAGCATTTGAAGCGCGACTTGGGTCGATCTGAATCGAACGGTCTCACGATCGCCGCTAAAGGTCTCTTCGCGGACTTCCGTCCCTCGGGGGCCTGAGACTGCGATGTAGACGCGGCCGACCGGCTTGTCTTTGGTCGCTCCACCTGGTCCAGCGATGCCCGTGATGCCGATTCCGAAGTCAGCTTGCGCGACCCTTGCAGCGCCTTCCGCCATTTGCCTTGCGACCGGTTCGCTAACTGCGCCGTACTTTGCGAGGTCGTAGCGTGCCACAGACACTTCGCGCGCTTTGAGTTCATTGGTGTAAGTGATGTAACCGCCGATGTACGCTTCGCTCGATCCTGGAATGGACGTGATTCTCTGGCCGAGCATGCCGCCTGTGCATGATTCTGCAGTCGCAAGTGTTTTGTTTTTTGTGATGAGCAATTTGACAACGACTTCTGCCAGGTCTTCGTCGGATTCGCTGAACAGGTTCTTTCCGAAGCGTTCTCGAATCGCTTCCGCCATCGGCTCGATTAGATGCATCGCTTCGACTTCCGACTTAGCTCGTGCGGCAATGCGCAAATGAACTTCCATCAGCTTGACATAGGGAGCAATCGTCGGGTTTTTCGAATCGAGGAGATCTTTGACTTTGAGTTCGACGACCGATTCCGGAATTCCGACGATTCTCATCGTTTTCGTTGCGAGCACACCGTCTGAATGTTTCGACAGCCATCGCTTCTCAAAGTTCAGAAGCACGGCCGCGAATTCATTTTTCGGACCTGGAAGATTGACCACTGTTTTGCCGTTGAATTCGGTTATCAAGCCGACTGCGGAACCTTCCGGATTTGCAATTGGCGAAGAGCTCGCAGGTCTTCTCGCCATTCTTTCAAGCAGCGGGTTCCAGGACCGCTTCATGCGCGCCATTCGGATATGCAGCCTTCGCATCAAGACTGGGTCGACGATCGGAACTTCACCAAGGACTTCTGAAACGGCGTCGATCGTCAAGTCATCGTAGGTTGGTCCTAATCCGCCGATGGTGACGACGAGATCTGCGCGTTCGAGCGCGGATCGAATCGCTTCGACAATCGCATCAAGATCGTCGTCGACAGTCGTTCGTCGGTGGTGTTCAATTCCATACTTTGCGAAAAGCTTTCCCAACGTCTGTGAGTTTGTGTCGGCGATTTCGCCGAGGATGATTTCGGTTCCGGTGGCGACAATTTCCGCAATCATGGGTCGATGCTAAGCATGACACGAACCATCGCCCGGTAGACTGGCTGCAATGCGTTCGGGCGAGATTGCAAAGGGCGAGGCGGCAGCCATTGCGCGGATGGGTGCCGCCTTGTTCGGGATTGTCGGGACATGCGAATTCGTTTCGAAGGGTGTCAATGAGACTTTTCGCTTCGAGTCCGGCGGCCGGTCCTATTCGCTTCGCGTTCACAATCCGGCCTATCACAATCTCGACGCCTTACGGAGCGAGCGAATTTGGCTGAATGCGCTTGCAGATGAGGCCGATGTGATTGTTCCTACCCCGCACCGGACGCGCGACGGCGATTGGGTTGCAACCGTGGAGTCACCCGCGACCGGCGAAGCGCGACACTGCACTTTGTCGGACTGGATCGAGGGAATTCAACGACGCGCAAATCCGGAGCCTGCGCACTTTCGGGCTCTCGGCGAGACGATGGCGCGCCTGCACGAACACGCTTCCGTTTGGTCGCCACCCGCCGATTTCAACCGCCCAGTGTGGGATGTCGGCGGTGTTTATTGGGAACGCACTCAGGGCGGCGGCGCTTTGGAAAGGGCGCTCGATGCGATGAACCGCTCCCAAGCGGACATGATATCGAGAGCCAAAGAGAAAGCCGAGCAGGTATTCCTCGAGCTGCGCGACATCAAGGACGCATGGGGACTTATTCATGCAGACTTGCACCTTGGAAACATTCTGTTTCAATCTGGGAAGGCGTGCCCGATCGACTTTGACGACTCCGGATTCGGCTCACACATCTACGACGCAGCGGCAGCCGTTCACTTTCATTCCGCTTCGCCGCATTTCAGAAGCTTTCTCTTTGCGCTGATCGAAGGGTATCAGCGCATACGAAGGTTTCCTGAGGAAGGACTTTCCTTGCTCAAGGCAGCGATTGCGATTCGTTCTGCATCGGTCGCGATTTGGATTGCATCTCAGGCTGAATACAACGAGAGATTTCGTGAGAACCAGGATGAGTATCTTGCCACTCAGTTGGCTTTCGTGCAGCTGTTTCTTGAAGCAAGTTCGATATATGAAGACCTATGAAGCTGTTCGATCCGGACCCGAATAGGCGTTGGCTCTTTTGCTTCACTCATCCGGACGACGAGATATCGATTTGCGCATGGATGCGGCGGCTTGTGAACTCCGGTGCAAGCGTGCACTGTGGATGGAGCGTTTCTAACCGTGTGCGCGAAGCGGAGTCTCGCAAGGTCATGGAGCGGCTTGGAGTTGTGCAACAGAATTTGACTTTCTTGGAGCATCCAGACAAAGGCGCGTGCGATCACCTAATTGAATTGACTTCAAATTGGGTGACGATCATCGAGTGTGCAAAGCCAGACGTGATTGCAATCGGTGCGTTCGAGTGTGGGCATATCGACCATGACTCGACGAATTTTGCAGTTCGCCATGCTTTGGATACGATTGGAAAGAGTGCCGTTCCTATGGTAGAGATTCCTTGGTATCACACCTATTTGACGCGCATTCCTATCCTCAATCGGTTTGCGGATCCAGCGGGCGAAGAGGTTTTGGAACTCGATGCCGAGGAGCAGCGATTGAAGCGAGAGGTTTCACGAATGTATCCGAGCCAGAACATCGCATCGCTTCTCGTTTGGTATACGGTGCTGAGCTGGGTTAAGCTGAAGCCTGTCGATTTGCGCAGAACGGAGAGGTTGCGGATGCAAACGCACTTCGACTATACGGTGCCGAACTTGCCGGGTGAACTCAAGCAGAAGGTGATGCGATCTGAAACTTGGAAGCGATGGATTCGCGCAGTCGAACGGTTCGCTGAGCACTCATGATGCGTTTACTGCCTCCCAAAGGCAGCGAGCAGCCAATCGCGCAGTCGATTCATTCGGGTCGTTCGGCGGTGAGAGTTCGTAGATTCCGAACGTTCGAACCTTTGGCAAGGCGACCAGCGATGATAGGGCGTCGAGAACTCTTCGAGCCGTCAGTCCAGATGGTTGGGGCGCGCTCACGCCCGGCGCGACAGCCATTTCGAAAGCGTCCATGTCGAGACTGATGTCGAGCGAATCGCACCTTGCGGCGATCTCCTTGCCAATTTGCACAATTTTTCCAGGCGTCGTGTCCTCATCATCAGCAAACAGTATGCGACCGCCTTTGGCGATCACGTAGCCTTCATGGATCCTCGAAGTTGCGGCTCTTTGGACTCCGTACCATGCGGCGTTGTCTGCGCTCACTCCGGTTTCAAGCGCGCGCCAATACGAAGTGCCTGAATGGTGGACATCGTTTGGGCGAACGTCGAGGTGAGCGTCGATGTTGATGAAGCCGCACTTGCCGATCTTCATGCAAGCGGCGATCGGGGCGTAGCCCCAATCGTGTCCACCGCCAAGAATGGCGACGCGCTTCGAACAGCCCAATGCGAACGCGATCGCTTGCGTCGCTTCCTCGTGATCGACATTGAGATTGTCGGTCATTTCGAGATCGCCGAGGTCTGCGATTCTTACGGTTGCGTTCGGCGAGACAAGCCGATAGAACCATTTTCGAATTGCATTCGGTCCTTCTTTTGCGCCGGGTCTGCCTTTATTGAGCGTGACGCCCCGATCATCTGGCAACCCAATGATGGTCAGGTCCCACGACTCGCGCGTGAACTCTTGTGGAGAGACCATGCGCGCGACGTCCCCGAGTCGAGGGTCTTCGGGTTCGCCACGCGAAAACAGCAGTTCAGGCGAAAGACGAAACGTCATACCTTGTCGGTCAGTTGATTCGAGTCAGCTTTCCTGTGGCGTCGACGATCGTGCCAGGCTGGAACTCGACGTTCTTTAGGTCATATTCACCGAGAACAATGGAGCCGTCACTTATGTCCAGCCAAACAGTTACCTTTGCTGTAATGGGTGTCGGTCCACTCGTTTCTTTGAAGTCGTAAGTGATTTTCCAGCATTTCTTGCCATCAATTTCTTCGACACCCGCGAACTTGAAGACCGTTTCGCAAGGGATTTTCCCTGCCGTTGTGTCTGCCTTTATTGTCCGTTTCCAGGTGTCGCCGACTTTAACTGGATCATCAGGATAAATGATCATCATCGTTTCTGCGAAGCGCGCATTTTCTTGTGTAACTGGGGTGTCCGACTTTCGATCCACCAATTCTCCATTGCGTGCAAACGTCATTGTCGCCGATCCTTGCGGACCCAGGTCGCTGTCGAAGGTGCCCATGGTGAGTCGAATCGCATCGACGCTTTCGCGCGACACAACGTTGCCATCTGGCTTGATGTCGAGCACTTCCGACGAGCTGATGACGGTTACTGTCGCACCATCGACGTCGAGTATCATTTTGTAGGTAGCTTTTTCGCCCTTTTTGGGCGTCCACTTGATGCTTTCTTCTGGCGTGATTGCGAACGCTGCGGTCGCAAGAACTGCCATTGTAACGATGTAAAGACTTCTATTGTTCATGTACTTCCTTCCTTTTATCTTTTCAAACTTTTGCCAATCACTTTGTTTACCCAGTTTTCGATGATTAGGTTGCCATGCTGCGTCAGAATGCTCTCAGGATGGAATTGGACGCCTTCGACGTCGAGCGTTCGGTGGCGCAAGCCCATGATCTCTCCGTCTTCGGACGAAGCTGTAACGACGAGTTCATCCGGCAAAGATTCTCGATCGACGGCGAGGCTATGATACCGGATGGCTCGAAACGGGTTCGGCACACTTTCGAACACGCCTTGCTCATCGTGCGAAACCAGCGACTCTTTACCGTGCATGATGCGTTCTGCTTGAACGATTTCGCCACCGTAGACTTCTCCGATCGCTTGCATACCGAGACACACGCCGAAAATCGGAGTCGAATCGGCGAATTCTCGAATAACGTCTTCTGCAATTCCGGCTTTGTCTGGGGTGCAAGGGCCAGGTGAAATCAGGATTGCATTCGGATTCATTTCGCGAACTTGGTCGATTGAGATTTCGTCATTTCTCCTTACGACGAGATCAGGGGTGATTTGCAAGACATATTGTGCAATGTTGAATGTAAAGGAATCGTAATTGTCGATCAGCAGGATCATTGCAGTTCTCCGGACTCTGCCATTTCCACCGCCTTTATGACGGCGGCGGCCTTGTTCTTGCACTCTTCCCATTCCTTTTCAGGAACGCTATCGAACACGATGCCGGCGCCGGCCTGAATGTGTGCCTTTCCATCTTTGAGAAGAATCGTTCGAATGGCTATTGCCATGTCCATATCGCCATTGAAGCCGAAATAACCGACGGCTCCGGCATACACTCCTCTTCGCGTCGGCTCCAGTTCTTCGATGATTTCCATCGCCCGCACCTTGGGCGCGCCGCTCACCGTTCCGGCAGGGAAGCACGCGCGAAATACATCGAAGCAATCGAGGTCGTTATTGATTTCGCCTGTTACGTCGCTGACTATGTGGATGACGTGCGAGTATTTCTCTATCGTCATCAGCGCGTTGACCGTCACCGTTCCTGGCTTTGCGATCCTGCCAATGTCGTTTCTTCCGAGGTCGACGAGCATGACGTGTTCTGCGCGCTCTTTTTCATCCGCGAGCAGCTCTTTCTCCAGTCTTGCATCTTCGCTCTCGGTCTTTCCTCTCGGGCGCGTTCCTGCGATCGGCCTTACGCGCGCGACGCCCTTTTCGCAAGTTACGAGAATCTCCGGCGACGCTCCGATGACATCGCATGCACCAACACGCAGGAGGTACATGTACGGTGATGGATTGATCGAACG
This sequence comes from Fimbriimonadales bacterium, assembly GCA_026129745.1. Classification (GTDB taxonomy): domain Bacteria; phylum Armatimonadota; class Fimbriimonadia; order Fimbriimonadales; family ATM1; genus JAHCHL01. The sequence continues at coordinate 160,398 of JAHCHL010000002.1, forward strand.
CAGGCTTCTGTAGATGGTCAGCGGATGCGACTCGACTTCAGCGGTGAACCTCTGACTGATCACCATTTGCACTCCGTCTCCCGCCTCGATGTATTCGACCGTTTTGCGCACAGCGGATTCATATGCGTCGCGGCTCATGTTCGCAATGAACGCCGGTTTGCGGGCACGAGTTTTTGGCAATGGAGGCAGCGGACCTTTGAGTTTTGCGGCAAGAGATTCGATTCGGTCGCATGCTGCCTTGTATTCTGCTTCGCCACCCGACGCATGGGCGATGATCAGCATTCGGTTTCTCGCATGGTCGAACGCGACGAGATCTTCCACCAGCAACATGCAAACGTCATCACAACCGAGGTCGTCGATGGTGTCTTCTGGGAGTCTTTCGAATTGCCGAACGGCGTCGTACGCGATGCATCCTACGGCGCCGCCTGTGAATCTTGGCAAGCCCTCGACTTTCGCAACCGGTTTGCCGAGGACTTCGCCTTTGATCGTTTTCAGCGGGTCTGGCTGGCATTTCTCGCGAATGATCTTCGTCGGGTTTGCGCCGAGAAAGCTGTAGCGAGCGAGACTTTCGCCGCCGGTTACCGATTCGAGCAAAAACGAATGTTCCGCATCGTGCGCGATCTTCCAGTAAGCTGACGTTGGAGTTTCGAGGTCGGCTAATAGTTCAGCAAAGAGCGGCACGCGCGCGCCGTTTTCGGCGAAACCCAGGAACTCGTCGAGTGTCGGTTTGACGTTCACCGCTTCGTCGCGAGCGCTCCCATCGGATCCCAAGGTGGGAGATGAACAGGTTCCGTTTCGAATGCTTTGATCAGATTCTTTGGAACGAACTTCTTGTCGACCGCGACTTCGTATACGTATTCATCGAACCAATTGTCGGACATTGCAAAGTAGCCCTTGTCGCCGACCTGCTCGCCCCAGGAATTTTCCACTCTCCACTTTTTCGGATTGCCTTTTGCATCGAGATCGACGCCAGTAAAAACCATCGCGTGATTCATGGCGCTGTGTCCGTAGTCGAGGCGCGACGCTTTGTCCAAACCGAACGCAATTCCGTAAATGGAGCTAAAGTCGTAGATGTCCATGTCGAGCATTCCAAGATCGCGATCCATCATTTTGCCGACGTCCGCGCCAAACCACACCGTCTCGCCGGACTTGAGCATTTCTACTGTTGCGTTCTTGAGCACCTGCAGTTCGACATTGAGGTATCGGATGATTTCACCATCTATGACATTGCCCAGATAATCGAGCGTGTATACGGTACCGAACTGTTTCGAGCTTTGCGGACAGTGGATCAAGCAGACCTTGCTGTCTATGTCATATGGAACATACTTTTTGAAGAACTCCTGCGGCGAAATGTCCGCTATACGGTGGAATTTGTCTTCCTTGTCGCGATACTGCCAGTCGAATCTCTTCGGCGGTTCTCCAAGATGGATCGCGAGCATGCGATACACGATGCTTAACATTTCGTCTTTTCTCGCACGAAGTTTTGCCTTCGATTCGCCTCGATTAGCTGCCTCGCGGAGTTCTGCCGCAAATTCTCGCAGCTTGTGTGTGATCGTGTGATTCATCCATCGCGTCGCGCTGCTGCTCTCAGTTTCCGGCATGATCGACTTCGGAACGACGCCGTACTTTCGGATTAAGTTCACAAACATATCCCATTGACCTCCGTCCTGTATCGGATCCCTCAGCAAATAGTCAAGCAGTCTGCTTCCGACGGGTTCATCGACAGTTTTGAGAATGCTTTCCAAAAAGTAATTGGCTCTTTCGAGCTTGTCCCAAAACATCAGGTAGTTCTGAGACAGTTCGAACTTCGAATCGAGTTTGTACTTCTCGATCATTGCCGCACGCATTGGGTTCAGTCCAGCAAATAGCCAGCATCGTCCGCTCGCGTTTTGGCTTGTTGCGTCTCCCGATTTAAGTTGAATCGAAAAGACGTGATTGTTTTCGACGACTCGCTGTCGATTCAACGACACATTCGGAAGCGACGTCTTCGCAACGGCATTCAAAGCCATTCTGTTTTCAGGTCGAGACTCGAAATCGCTTTGAAACGATTGCAGTCGCGATGCGTCGATCGCACCGATTGCTTTCTTCGATGCTCCGTTCGTCGGCTGGTTTACGATCGGCTTCGATTGTTTGGAAGGTCTATTGGCAGTTTTCTTCATGCTCATCCTCTGAGTCGATGGGAGTCTACCCACCTCATCGAACATAAGCCGCCGGCACCCCTCCGTCGACTGTGAGCGACGCGCCGGTCGTTTTCTGTGCCCTCGGCCCTGCAAGAAACAGAATCGCTTCCGCGATATCTTCGGGATAGACACTCACCTTCAACGTCGTTCGGTTTCGATAGAAGTCTTCGAGCTGTTCAGGCTGGATTCCGTATGCTTCTGCGCGCTCTTTGCGCCATTCGCTGTCCCAGATCGAAGACCCATGCAAGACGGCATCCGGCATTACGCAGTTTACGCGCACGCCGAGCGGGCCTCCCTCTTCGGCGAGGCACCTTGCGAGATGCTGCTCCGCGGCTTTGGCTGCGCTGTAGGCAGCCGCGTTCTTTCCGGCTGCAACCGCGTTCTTGCTCGTCACAAAGATCAGCGAACCGCCGATCGCTTGTCGTTTCCAAATTCGAAATGCTTCGCGCGAAGGCAAGAAGTAGCCACGCGACAGAACGGCAAATGTGCGTTCCCAATCTTCGAGCGAGGTTGAATCAATCGGCGCGCTGGACGCGATTCCCGCACTGCACACAAGAATGTCTAGCCCGCCCCATTCTGAAATTGTTCTTCGGAACGCCTGTTCGACATCTTCTTCGTCGGTTGTGTCGCACTTTATTGCGATCGCTTTACCACTTTCGATTTCTTTTGTCGTGTCGATTGCGCCGTCGATGTTGATATCGAGCACAGCGACATGCGCTCCTTCCGATGCCAATCGCTTCGCGGCAGCGCGGCCAATTCCGCTTGCTCCGCCCGTCACAACCGCAATGTGTCCTTCAAGCTCGCGCTCGGGGGGGCGTTGTTTGAGCTTGTAGAGTTCGAGCGGCCAATACTCTATGTCGAACGCTTCGGCTTCGGTCAGGCTGTCGAAGCCACCCATCGCTTCTGCGCCTTCTATGACTTCGATCGCACGATGGTAGAGTTCTTTGCTAACTGCTGCCAATTGTGCGCTTCGGCCGACCGCGACCATTCCGACGCCACGAATGAGCACCACTCTTGGAGCGGAGTCGAACATCGAGTCTCCAACTTTCGCGTGCCGATGGAAATACTGCTCGTAGTCTTCCCGATAAGATTCGACCGCGAGTCGAACGAACCGATCTGCGTCTTGCTCCGTTTTTGGTGACTTCGGCATCGACACTCTTTGTTCGAGATCGATGAAGAGCGGTTTTCGCTTGACATGCACGAGGTGGTCTGGGCAGGCGGCCCCAATTTGCGAAGGCTCCATGGCATGGGGAGTGCCGACCATCTGCAACACGCGTTTCGACGAGTCTTTGATGACAACATTCCTTTTGTGCGTGGAAACGGCACCACGGAGAACGGGGAGAACATCGTAGTCATCGAATCCTGCGGCCGCTTCCGAACCGGTCCATAACTTCTTGTTCGATTCCGAGATTGCTGACTCTGCTTCTTGAATAACTGAAATCGCTCTTTCATACGACTGTTTCGATGTTTCACCCCAAGTAACGAGACCATGTTTGCCCATCACGACGCACTCTGCTTTTGGGTTCAGCTTCAGCGATTCTATGATCTGCTTCGACAGATGGAATCCAGGCCTCGTGTAGTCGACCCATGCCATGCGCTCGCCAAATACTTCGCGTGCGGCGTCTCGGCCACGTTTCGTGCATGCGATTGAGATGATCGCATCCGGATGCGTGTGATCGACTTCTGGGTAAGGAAGGAATGCATGCAGCAATGTCTCGATGGATTGTCGCGGCCTGCCGGGTTCGAAAGTGCAGCGTAAAAGGTATTCGACCATTTCTTCGTCAGACATCGAATCGCGAGCGAGCAGCGGCAAGATTTCATCGAGCTTGAGGCCAGCGAACGATGTGGCAGCGCAGTCGGCCATGTCCGAGCCACTGCCTTTGACCCAAAGCACGCGAGTCGGCCTGCCGATGTGATCCTTTTCCGTGACTTTCGTCGAAGTGTTTCCTCCGAAGATGTTCACCACGGTGCGGTCGGCAGCGAGCAATCGCGACCGGTATGCCAGCAGATCTAAGCCAGCAAGACCGTTTGCCTCGTCGTCGTTCCAGAGGTTTTGGGGCACGCGGCCATTCTAACACCGAAAACATGGAAAATCGGCGATAATTGCGGGCGTATGGCCCGCTGGCTTGTCTTGATCGCGCTGCTTGCGACTTTCGGTTGCGAGTTGCCGGCTCCGCCAGACTTTACTGGGACGTGGCAAACCGTCGATTCCAGCGACTATCCGGTCAAGCTTGTTTTTAGGAAAGACGGTTCGTATTATCGTTCGCGAGTTTTCGGCGGATACGAATGGCGAACTGCCGGCGCCTATAAAGTGGAGGCGCGCTATATCGAGTTTCGTCCAAAGTTCGAGGGATTCATGGGAAGGGACGAATCAGAAGTCGATGCGGTGCTTAAGGCTCCTTATGAAACGCGCGGCGCTCAGCTTGTGCTGTTTCCCGGAACTGCAAACGAAGAGCGTTTCGCGCAAGTCGAATAGTTACTTGTTCGCTTGACGCACAAAGACGATTTCACCGCTGACTTTCTCAAGCATTTCGCTGATCGTCTTCATGGGTTCGCCCGTTTGCACGTCAGTCTTTGGCACTGCGACCACAATCGTTCTGGGTGATTTCAATTCGACTAGCTTTTCGACTGCATTCGACGTCGATCGAACTCTTTCGATGGCCGGTTCGACCGTCAGGCGTTGAGATTCCATTATGGACTTCGCGGACTGCAACGCCGCTGCGGCGGCATCTTCTTCTTCCGGCATCACTTGCGACATCGGCAAGGAGCGAGGAACGACGATCGGAAATACGACCACGACGGACAACTGGCGACGCTCCGCGATAACGGTAGCCAAAGAGACTGCGTTCGAATCTGCCGGTCCGCCAGAGATGCACAGCAGAAGTGTGCCGGTCGCATGTGCCTTCTTTCCATTCGCGGCTCCAAGCGTGTCGAGCAATTCGAGCGACTGTCTTGCATCTTCGACGCTATTCGCAATGGCAAGTCCTGAGCGAACGTCTTCGACGTCCATGAGGACCTCTCTAACATGATCTGGAACGTTTGCGACAATGATGCGGGCATTCTTGTCTTGGATGTGACGCATCATGTAATAGAATGTCTCTGCGCCTTTTCTTGTGACGGAATTGAGTCCGCCGCAATCGACAATGACTCCTTGAGGGTGGCGTTTAAGCACCAATCCGGCAGCAGTGCGAATCGCTTCCCATTGATTGGTAGAAAGTTCTCCGGATAGGTAGATGATATCGTCAATCGATTCGACAATCATTCGTTAAGGAAATACCTCACATTTGTTATCACAACGTTCTTTCTCGATGCGAGCGCAAGTTTGAGCGGCAGCGCAGAGTTGTTGTGGAGAATTCGTTGCCACCAGTGGGCTGCGATTGCTTCGGGGACAATCACTGTCAGCATTCTATCCTGATCTTCTCCAATAGCAGCGTCGATGTATTCGACTACCGGCTCTACGATCGAACGATAGGGAGATTCAAGGATGACCAATGGGATATCTGGAGCGATGCGCTCCCATTCGACTTTCAATTCTTTCGCGAGCGAAACATCTGCGACTGTCGTAACCGCCCTCAGGTCTTTCGAAAGCGTTCGTGCGTATCCAATGGCCTGGAGGATTCCTTTGTGCACTCGCGGCGGCAGAAGAAGAAGAACAGTCGAGTCGATTTTCGGTGCGGTCTCTCCTGGTGTTATCGTCAATTGCCTCGCCAGCGAGTTGTAGTGCCTTCTTACCGCCCAGAAAACTGTCAGAAGCGTTCCCAGTGCGATGACGATCATCCATGCGCCATCGAGGAATTTTGTTATGAGAATGACGAACCAAACCGTTCCAGTCGCGGTCATTCCGATTGTGCTGATCGACGCACCCAGGAACGCTCGTTGTTTCCATTGCCTTACGACCATTCCGGCCTGACCCAATGTGAACGCTGTGAATACTCCAAGCGCATACAAAGGAATGAGCCGATGTGTGTCTCCGCCTGAAAAGAAGATGAGGAAGACGGCGACGAAAGCCAAAAGGATGATTCCGTTTTGAAAGACGAGGCGATCGCCGAGGTTTGCGAGCTGACGCGGAAGATATCCGTCTTTTGCGATGAAACTCGTTAGTCTTGGAAAGTCCGCGTAGGCGGTGTTCGCGGCAAGAATGAGGATGGCCATCGTCGCTAACTGCACGGCATAAAAGAGGAAATTCTCTCCGCCGAATGCAGTTTGCGCGACTTGCGAGAGTACGGTTTTGTATCCTGGCTCGCTTGCCGACATGATGGTGATCGGATAGTGCGTCGCAAGCCAGCTCACGCCGATGAAGATCGTAGAGACGATGATGCCGAGAAACACGAGCGCACGAAGCGCATTCTTGACTTCGGGTGCGCGAAAGATCATTGTGCCGTTAGCTATCGCTTCGATTCCGGTCAATGCTGCGCACCCTGCGGCGAACGCCCGCAAGATGAGAAACCATGCGACTGGTTCGACAGCTTTCTCCTTGATGTCGATCACCACTTCGGGCTCAACGATGCCGAGTTTCGGCATTCCCATTGCGATCAGCAGAAACATAAGAGCGACGAATGTGTAAGTCGGTATTGCGAACACGACTCCGCTTTCTTTTGTTCCACGCAGGTTGACGATTGTCAATAGGGCGATCGCGGCTACGTTCATGTGCATGATGTACGGCTGAGTCTGCGGAAAGGCGGAGACAATGGCGAGCACGCCTGCACTGACGCTAACTGCGACGGTGAGCGTATAGTCAAGCAGCAATGCCGCGCCGGCGGTCCTTCCTGCGACCGAGCTAATGTTGTCACTCGCGACTCGATAGTCCCCCCCGCCTTGTGGGTACGCCATGATCGTTCGGGAGTAGCTGAACAAGATGATAACGATCAGGGCGACAATCGCGAACGAGATGCCGATTGCGTAGGGGATTTTGTCGTGGCCGCCGAGCGCCAGCATGTGCAGGATTTCTTCTGAAGCATAGGCGACTACTGAGATGTTGTCGCTTGCAAGGAGGGCGAGCCCGAAAAAGACTCCGATCCTTTGGTGATGCGCAGCAGCCGTTGCGATCGGCGCACCGATAAGCAGGCGCTTGATAGCTGTGAAAATTGGCATTTGCGCGTCCTACGAAATTGCGAGATCCATCTCGAAGACCTTGATTATATTCCCTTCCGCATCGACAAGCAGCCAAAGTCTGGGTTCGGGCAAGCCGAGCGCCTTGCGGGGCGCCTCGCTGCATGCCTCAACCGCGGCCGAGGGGCCTTCGTCTTGCCAGATGTTCCGAAAGACATCGGCCAAGGTAGCGGCGCTGCCGGCGAGCGTGCCGTTCTCGAGGCGAACTGCACCCTGTCGCATGGAGACACGGTGGCCCCACATCTCGCAGGCGGTTCCGTCCGGCTGTCCAGACAGCGCCGTTCCATCCGAGACTGCAATGACGCATCCGTTTTCTTGTTGGCAGCGAAGTGCGATTTGCAGTGCTTCGGCAGAAACATGAATTCGGTCGTAAATGATTTCGAGTGTGACGTTTTCGGTTAGCCCGTACCCAATTGGGCCTGGGTCGCGGTGATGAAACGGCCGCATCGCATTGTAAAAGTGCGTGATGCGATCGATCTTATGCTCGTGCAACTGTTTACTTGTCGCGTCGGTATGCCCTGCGCTGACCGCGATGCGTCTGTTTCTGAGTTCGGAGATGAGCTGTCGTGATCCATTGAGTTCAGGCGCAAGCGTTACGATCTTGACGAGATCGAGCAGTTCGCCGAGTTCGTTAGCCAACTTTTGGTAGTCAGGCTGTTCGATTTGATCGCTGGGCTGCGCACCCGATCGATTCGGATTGATGAAAGGTCCTTCGAGATGCACTCCTGCAAAGCCTGGAAATCTATCTTTGCACGGCTCGAGTGCGTGTCTGATTTCACTCCACTTCGCTGTAACAGTCGTCGGGCAGTAGTATTCGATTCCTCTCGATCTTAGGTTTGCGCCGATTTGCTTTGCTTTACCCTCCATCACGTCCATGCCATCTACACCGTGGCAGTGCGAATCGATGAGACCGGGCACTAAGCAGTTCGAATTGGTGGTTATTTCTGCATGTTCGGATCGATCGATTTGTAGCGTTCGTCGGTCAGGATCGAATTCTGCATTCAGTTGGGTGTTATCGCGAAGAAAAACGACTTTCATAATCGGACGTAACCGCCTGCAGCGCGGGCGATGAGGCCTTCGAGTTCGAGGTTTGTGAGTTCGGATAGCATGATGCCAGGCGAGACTCCCATCTCTTCGCTCAAGTTATCGGCAAGTTCCGGCTCTTTCGTCAATCTTGCGAGGATGCGCTCTTGAATTTCGCTCAAGAGGATTTCTTTTTGCTTAGTTTCTTTGCGTTCGAGCCCAAGGGCTGTCAATAGTTGGTTGGCATCGTACAGCAAGGTCGCACCGTCGTTGATGAGTCGGAATGAGCCACGGTGCGAGTCGTTGTCGAATGCGGCAGGGGTCGCGAACACGTGACGACCTTCGTCGGCTGCGATGTGCGCCGTTTGCAGCGAACCGGATCCTTCCGGGGCTTCGACGACAATAACTGCGTGGCACATTCCGGCGATCACGAAGTTGCGAATCGGAAACCGCCAGTAGTGCGGTTTCGTTCCCAGAGCGAATTGGCTGACGATCGCGCCTGATTCTGCGATTCGTGAAAAGAGGCTTCGATTCGCTGCGGGATAGAGTTTATCAAGCCCCGATCCGAGCACCGCTATCGTCTTTCCTCCGACACTCAAGGCTCCTTCGTGCGCTTCTGCGTCGATGCCGTGCGCTCCACCGGATACGATCGTCACGCCCGATTCGGCGAGTTGGGATGCAAGTTTTCGGGCGACTGCTCGGCCGTACGTCGATGCCTTTCTTGTGCCGACGATGGCAACGCACGACGCTTCAGGGGGGGGCAATGTTCCTCGAAACATAAAAGCAGGAACGGGATCACGAACGAGCTTTAGGCACTCCGGAAATCGATCGTCGTCGAGTTCTGCAACTTGAATCCCAACCGGCAGTTTTGTTGCAGGCGGCAGTTTCGATTTGAGTTCCCTGTCAAGGGCGGGTGAGGTTTGAAGATCTTCGTATGAAACGCACTGAGGCCCGAGGCGTTCAAGAACGTCTCGGGCCTTTCTTGGCGGGAGGTCCAGGCTAAGAAACGCCTGCCAGAACCCTAAGTCCCGCATGGGACTTATCCGATTCCTGGTCCGCCTGTCGTGCCTCCGCCTCCGGAGCTTCTTCGATCATCGACCGTTCGCTCTGTCGTTTTTGGCAACGCGTTGTCGATGTTGATGATGAAGGAATGTTCGGAAGTGTTGCCCATCCAGTCCGTTGCCCGGACGACGAACACTTTTCTTCCGTCGTTGAGAGGCGGGTTTGCACCTTCGACCGTTGAGCCAGGCAGCCGGATCTTTACGCGAAGGAAGCCGCCGCCCGGTTCGTATTCGAAGTTCATCGGTTGGCCGTTCATCGTTACTCGAATGCTTCGCGCCATGACGCCGGTGCCTTCGTCTTCGAGCCTGAACAGGAAGTCGATGTCGGGCTGGCCGTTCATGGAGGTACCTGCGGGCGGACTCATGAGAACGATTTTGGGGCCGACCTGATCGACGCCAACATCTTTGCTCCAGGCGAACACGCTTCCGTCTTCGGCAAGCGCGTAGAGCGCGTTCTGTGTTCCGACGACGCCGCCGAGGATTGTCAAGTAGTCGACCAGAACTGTCTGAGTCGCACCGCTTCCTCCACCTTGGGCTCCACCGCCAGTGCGTCCGCCTCCGCCCTGCAATCCGCCGCCACCGCCGAGCGCGCCTCCACCGCCGCCTGACAGGCCAGCTCCGCCGCCCGAACCACCCGACGTCGAAGCTGCGCGGGTCGTTCCAGGAATGGGCAACGTCGTGTATTCCCAAACCACCGGCTGCTCGGTCCGCGACGGGTCAATCAAGTAGATCGCGCCGTTGGTTGCTCGAACGACTACGTTGTCGCCAACGACTTGAGGCGTCCCCCGAAGGTATCCCTTCAACTCGACCGGCTGGCCTCGCCACTGCCTCAGGTCGTGGTCAAAGAGAAACATCTTGTTGTTCGACGTGAGCACAACTCCGCCTTTCGATGTGACGGCCGCTCCTGCGTCGAGCCTTTCGGGTGCCATCAGCGGGCGCCCCATGGGCTGGCCATTGCGCGGGTTGATTCGTGCCACCTGCTGTCCGGTCACGATGTAGAGGAATCCGCCGTAGAGCACGGGTCCTCCATCGAAATTGGTGCTCATTGGGCCGACCGACCAAGCTTGCCGCTGGGTCGTCACGTTGAAGGAAGTCAACGTACCGCGCGATGTAAAGAAAATGAGGTGCCCGTCAGCGAGAATGGGAATGCCGCTGATCCCATCTCTCACTTCGAGGTCGGAGGACCATGCGCGAGTGCCATTGTTCGTGTTGATTGCGACGATTCGGTCATCGGTCGTGAACAGGTAGGCGATTCCGTCGGCTGTCAAGACGTGGCGCACGGTGCTCGCATCGCTATAGGACCAAGCGCGGGTTCCGTCGCTCACTTTGACCGCGTAAACGAAGCGGTTCCCGTTTGGGAGAATGGCGATATCGCCTGCAATTCCGGGGCTGGCTGTGAACTCGCCATCCGGCTCGTCTCCGGGTGGAAACATCCAGTTCATTTGGCCGGTCGACGCATTTAGCGCATAGACCCGCCTGCCGATGGGCACGATCAGGGTGTCACCCGACAACGCGGGAGTCGCGATCGGAGCAGTGGACGTTCGCGCCCAGAACCTCCACGCGAGAGGAACGGGACCGGAAATGGCGATAGATGAACCTGCGGCCATTACAGCGCAGGCTACGGCGAGAAAGCGGCTCATTCGCATGATCGACAATTGCCCTCCTGGACAGCTTTTTCCAGTATATCAGCGTACGCGGAGCGATTTCCGCGCTAAGTATTCTGACGCCCATTTGAGCGTGCAGGGTCGCACCTTTCGAATTTGATGGGGTGTACTGTCGGGGTGCTGGCGCGCGGATTACCGAATCGGACGTCGTTGCTCAACCCAATGAGCGCCGATCGACCGATTCTCGGGGCGGTCCCTATTCCTTTGGCCGAGTTGCCGGATCGACTGCATGAGTTGCCCGACCGCACGAAGACGGTCTATGTCGTCGGTGAAGGAGAGGAGGTCGATGGGGCGCTGAGCTTCTTGAGGGCCGGTGGCCGCTCTGTTGAGAAGGCTGAGAAATGGGAGTATGGCGAGCAACAAGAAATTCTTCGTCTTTGGCAACCGAATGAGTTTTTGCTGGTCGCGCTGGAGCAGTTAGATGCTGGGATCGGTGTCGACATCGGCTGCGGTGCCGGTCGCGAGGCAGTTACCATGGCGGCCTTTGGTTGGAGCGTTCGCGCGTTCGACTGGGATGAAGAGGCGCTGCTTAGGGGAAGGGATTTGGCGAAGCGATATTCACCTGAAGTCGCGGATGAGATCTTATGGCAAGAGCGCAATGTCGAAGCAGATGAGTTCGAAGTGCCGACTGCCGATCTCATTACGACCTTTCGCTTTTTGCACCGACCGTTGATCCCAAAGATGAGGGATGCGTTGAAACCTGGCGGCAGCCTCATCATTGAAACCTTCACCACTCTGCACCGCGCAAAGCACAACAAGCCCCAATCAGACGATTTCGTATTGACGCCTGGCGAACTGTTGCGATTCCGGGGAGACTTCGATGTGGTTCATTATTCAGAAGATTGGCGCGGCGAGGCCCACACCGCACGCATGTGGATTAGGAAACCTTAGCTGCGATCGCTTCGATTTGTCCGACGTGGCGTTCTGCGTGGAGTCTAACCGCTTCGAAAGCATCATAAAGGTTCATTCGGAACGCTTTGAAGTAAGGGTTGCGAAACTTCGTTCTTGATAAGTCGATGTCGTTGGCGTCGCGAGCCATCTTGGCTATTTCTCGGTGCTGATCTGTCCACTCATCGATAATTTCGCGAGTGTACGATTTCTTTGGCGGATGCAAGAACTTCGGGGCTTTCGCATTGCCCCCCGGGCCTGACATCTTGAGAATCATTTTGGCGATCCAAGTGTGCTTTACCTGTCCATTGCCTTCGATTCCGTCTTCGATGGCCTGCTCGACGACGGGCAAATAACCACGATTCGTTATGAGCATGTGCTGAATGATTTGCGCCGGGCTCCAGTGCCAGTTCGGTGGAACAGCGTTGAATTGCTCGTCGCTCAGCTTGGCGCAAGCGACGCTTAAGCGTTCGGCGAGCCGTTCGATCTTGGCGGGATATGAGGCAATGTACTCTCGGCTGTTCATGCGGTTCACTTGCTCGCAGATTGATTGGGAGCGAATGATACCGCCCGGAGAATGGTCAGAACGAGGACGTCAAACCGAGGGTAAGCCGCAGGGATGGTCTCGACAAGCCGACGACACCGAACAGGTCTGATTCGATTCCTAACGCTATGACCTCCCGCACTCCAATCTGCTTTCGCAAACCGATGCCCAACAAACCCATTGCACTTTCACCAACGTGCGTGTTTTGGGCGATATTGAAAGCAACAATGAAAGTCTGCGAAAAGTCGTTTGGCAAACCGATCGGTGTGCTGTATCCGATGGCTCCGGCGAATCGAGTCTTGCGCTGATCGGTTGGTGCATTCAATGCAAAAATCGCTTCACCGTTCAAGTGCCATTTGCCTATCGCGCCAATCTGCCCTGTGAGAATGGCACGGGCCGAAAGTTCATTTTCTCCATCACTATTGTGATAGCCAAGCTTGATCGCCGTCGCTGGGAGCTTGTCTGTCTCTCGTTTGATGCCGATGAAAAGCCCAACTCCGAACTCTGATTTCGAATTGGTAAGCGATGGCTCTGCCGACAATTCCAAATGCATCGCCGGTGCGAATCCGTAGAGATAAGCTGCTTCGAATCGGTAATCGGGCTTCCTACTCCGATTCACCGAGATCGAAGCGCCGAACTCGATTGCCATTTCTCCAAACGCAAGCGGGTCTGCGTCGTCAATTTGAAGCGGCCTTCCGTAGTCGAGTTTCGAATGGTCGATAGCAATTCCGACAGCGGGAATCATCAGCAGCGCAACTATGACGCGCCTCATCTGGCAGGACCCTTGTGCCAGTTTTTATACGGATTGTCGACTGGGCCCTGTTTGCGTTCATAGGTCGCCGGCTTCTTTCCCGCAAGCGCGGACCACTGTTCGAGTGTGTAAGGTCTTGCATCTTTATATTGTGGATTCTCCGAAACGTACTTTCGAAACGCTTCGATCGATGTGAATGCGTAGGACCAGCGGTTGCACTCTGGATGTTCACCTTCCATCTCGAGAAACACGACGCCCTTCATCGTTGACGTGTAATTGCCCAATTCGTCTCCGACGAGGACAAGCAGTTTGTTCGGGTCTTCTGTCGGCAATCGCAGTATCGCGCGGCCGAGATACTGTGCAGCCATGTCGCGTGCGCACAGCGGGCAGCGCACTTCCATCGTCCATCCGTCAATCGAGACCGTGGAGCGCCGCCATCGCATGTCGTTGTCCGGCATGAACATGCTGCAGTGGTGGCATTCTTCCATGCTCATCCAACCCATTCGCGGCATGTACATGAGTTCCGGTGTGCTTCCGACCATCATTCCCATCCCTGCCATTCCGTTCATGTGTCGATGATCGTGTAACGTTTTTTCTTCGCCTTCGCCTGATTCGCAGTTTGCGTGCGTCGAATCGAGGACCATCCAGATCGCCATTCGAATTTCATGGCGTTTCTGATTGGCATCGAGTGAATTGTCCGCCAAGATGTCGTTAACCATGTCATGGAGCATGTGCAAGTTGTCGAATGCATTAGCGAGTTCCGGAAATCTCGCCGCGAATCTGGGGCTTTGCTCTGCGAACATCGGCATAAAGTCGCGGTTCGTGTCCCATAATTCTCGCTCGAAGTACTGCTCGCGCACGACATCGTACGAGAGTTCCCACATATCGCGTGGAACGCGATATAGCATGTCGTACATTGCGGCTTGAAGCCAGTGATAGCCCCAAAACAGCGCATTGACTTTGGGATATTTGATTCGGAAGTTACCGCTATAGGGTCGACTGTCGAGGAATTCCATGTTGAGTGGAAGTCCGCTGATCGAATAAGGGGCACGACTGCGATAGAAGTGCCAGAGCCTTTCAATTTCGGCTTCCTTTTGTGCGTCGCTCAGATTCGATGCGAGCACGTCTATCGTTTGCGCGTGTAGCACGTGCGCCCAATCGAACACGAGCTCCAATTCGCCATAGAGTCTGGCAAAAGTAGGGGCGATCGCCTTTTCGTCAGGCTTGAATCGAGGAGGGTTTTTGAGAGTTCGAACGATCTGATTCCAGACTTGCGATTCCAACACTCCTTCTCTGCCTGTAACGAGCGCTTCATAGGCTGTCGCGTGGCCGACGTCGACGGCATTGAGGTCACGCGCGAGTCGAGGAATGCTGTAGACCGCGTCGTTGTGGGAAGCGCGCAATCGAAACACTTCCATGGGACGCGGACTTGTCATCCACGCTGGAAACTGTGCTGCGACAAGAACCGCTGCGAGCATTACTGCTTGTCCTTGGGCTTTAGGATCGCAGCTACCAGTTCATCGAGTTTGAGTGCTTTGGGTTCTTCGACTTTGTGCTTCTCAACATAAGCGTCGAACGCTTCTTTGGTGTGAAAAGCCCTGGAAAGCTCGGCGCAATGGGCATGTTCCTTGAACTTGTTGATGAATACGGCTTTTTCGGAGCGGGTCGACCACTTTCCATCCTTGCGCAGAATGATGACTGGCTCGCCAACTTTCTCGCTCGGAGCGTAGATGATGATGTCCATGCTGTATCTCGGCGAGTCGGCGATGGCGCAATAGACGCAACGGTATTCGATGCGCTTGTTTCCGAATTGCAACACGACTTCGTTATCTTGCGTTTCCGTGTTCTGAACGACCATCAGCTTGCAGTACTGGCACGGCACTTCGTGCATTACTGCCGGCATGGCAAGATTGACAGAGAGTATGAGTGCGAACATCGTCATCATTGCTTTATCTCCAAGGTGTAGCTTAGCGTTTTGATTTCGCCGCCTCGCTTGAATTGCGAGAACGCGCGATAGAGGCCGGGTTTCGGAAATCTGCCTGTGAAGTGGATCACGCCTTCTTTCAACCGCTTTTCCGTATCTTCGTTTTCAGCAGGATGGCTGTGTACGACGGTCATTCCATCTTTCGAGAAAATCATCAGGTGACCCCATGCGCCAAGCCATTGCTGAAGATCGGTCACCGGTTTTCCGGTCTCCTTGTCGGTCAGCGTGACGGAGAGCGTCGTCATTCTCCCGATTGGCGGTTCGCCATTCACGAATCCAAGGACACCTACAACGGTGCCATCGGCACTTGGTCCGAGATTGGGATTCCACGCCGCGGTATACGGAAACGGATTGCCGTCGACTTCGATTTCGGTGATCAGGATTTGCGACCCTTTGCCAACTGGTGCGACATCGCCATAGATGAAGAATTTGCCGCCAGCGGGAAACGTGAGGTTCTGGGTCCACTCGCCGTTTTCGTTCATCGTTGGATGCTCATGAAGAAACCAGCCGAAATCTTCAGATGCGATGAGGAGGTGAAAGCGCTCTTCGTGCACGATTTCGAATCTCGTCACAACTTCAGTCGATTTCGTTTCACGAACTTTCAGTTTCAAGTCGAAAGGCGATCCTGCTTGTGGCTTTGCGTGTTCGACGACTTCGAGAGCGAATGGCTTCGGCCTTGGCGCACCAGTTCTTGCTTCAGCGTCTTTGACGTCGATCAAGAAGAAGATGTTGAATGGTTCTTCGTTCGGGGGGGTCAGCGTGAGGTCGATGCGGTAATCGCCGCCATGCGGAAAGAACAGTTCGACTCCGTAGTACCCAGGAATTCCTTCTCGATGGATGTTAGGCCTTGCTTCTGGCATTCCCGGCATGCTCGGCATGGTTACGACGGCAGTCGCTCGAAGGTTGGCGACGCCAAGATAACCGAGATCAGGGTCCTCTTTCGTCGTATCGACAATCGAGAACTCGATGTCGATTTCTTCGCCTGCGAACACGCCTTCTTCAGGAACCAGCAACTGGATCTTGTATTTGCCGTGGGTCGCCGTCGTTATCTCTTCAAAGTCCGAGTGCGGCGCAGCTTCCGATTTGCCACCGGCGACCGAGTGGGCGCCGATGGCTTTTACGTGTTGAGACGCGTTTCGAACGAATCGCGCGGGTTCTTTGGATAGTGGATCGTTGCATCCAGCGCAACAGGTGTAGTATCGAACGCCATTGTGATCGACGTAGCCGGCGGCTTTTGAGATGGACGCGACCTTCGACTGCATGACCGGACAGAAGAGCGACTCTCTTTGCGGAACTGCCGTGTATGTCGCAGGCGATGACCGGAACTTATCTCGATTCGCAGTCGATTCGAACGGATAGCGTATTCCGTTGTGGTCGAGCGTGGCCTTTGCCTTCGCGATTTCCAAGCGGTTGCGT
Source organism: Fimbriimonadales bacterium (assembly GCA_026129745.1). GTDB lineage: Bacteria > Armatimonadota > Fimbriimonadia > Fimbriimonadales > ATM1 > JAHCHL01. The sequence continues at coordinate 177,018 of JAHCHL010000002.1, forward strand.
GACACCGGGTCGAAAAGGAAGACGCCGACGGTTTCTTTGTTTTTGGCCGCTTCAGCGAGGGCTTTGGCAGGTTCCTTCGAAAATGCGGAATCGCAGCCAGGACAGCAGAACTTGAACTGTGCACCGGCGTATTCGACGACCGGCGAGTCTTTTGCGATGTCAGAACCCATGATCGGGCAGACGACTTGCGATGATTGCGCCACAAGCGCAAACAGAATTGTGCTTAGCAATGGAATTACCTCCAGTTTATTGAATGTGAGAAAGGTGACGAGCGCGCCGAATGGCGCTACGGACTATCTCACGCGACCGGAGGAGCGCGATTTTGGGTGGCGGAGGCGGTGTGCAGTCCCGGTGGACCGGTGTTCTCTGCACAACTGATTCGCGCCGATGGAATGAAACATTCCTGAGCTTGCTCTATGGCAACCGGTGCCGGGCGGTCGAATGCGAACTCGGGCTGGGGTACGGCTACGGTTGTGGGAGCGGTGATCTCTGGTGCCGAAACCACGCACTTGCAATCGGCTGGGTTGTGCGGTTCTTTTGCTTGAGACTCGCAGCATTTCGTCTCCTCGACTTGCATTGGGCAAGTAGCTGGGCCGCAAGCGACGGCGCAGGCGATCAGTGGGCCAGCCTGGAACAGACCGGCGACCAACGCCATCAGAATTGCTGCGCCTTTTCTTCGCATTCGCTCCCCTATGTTAACTCATGCTGCGACTGTTTCGTTCCGAAGGGGCCTCGATGTCACTCTTTGAACGAGGTATTACAGTCAGCCCGTTGGGTCTTCGTCCAATCGGATGGCGGCAGGCTCATATACGATCGCGACGTCGCCTTCTTTAAGCTTGTGTGATTTCAATTCCACCGTAGACAGCCTCTGTTCGCCAGAAATGATCGCCAAAATGAGCTTTCCGAACAGGTCCTCGACTTGGTCGATCGTCTTGCCGACGTCTTCGGGAAGAACCGGATAGTCGTAAATGTCGGCACCTTTTCCGTGTTCGAACAGCTCGGACAAGATTCGTGCGGAGGAAGGAGATCGAGTTACGGCCGCAAGCAAGCGTCCGCCCGCCGCCGCGGGAGCAAGCACTGTGTCGGCTCCGCTTCGATAGATCAGTCGGACGTTCTCATCTTCTCTTGCGGCTGCGACGATATGGGCTTTCGGCGCAAGGTCGCGCGCGGTGAGACAGATCAAGACGCAGGCTTGGTCCGAGTTGGGAACGACAATGATGTGCGATGCCGTTTCAATGGAGGCCGCTCGCAATGTGGATTCGCTGCTTGCGTCTCCTCGGAGTCCGATGACTCCCAGAGACGCCGCTGAATCGAGGATAGTCGAATCGGTGTCGATGACAATGATCTTGTTCGGACTGACGCCGCGCTCGATCAGTTCGTTTGCCGCCGCGCGGCCTTTGACACCGAAACCACAAACAATCGTGTGCTCTTTCATCACTCGTTTGATCCTTTCCAATGCAAATCTTTCGACGGATCGCCGTATGACCAGTTCGTATGCCGTGCTCAGCAAGATGAGCCAGATTGCGATCCTCATCGGGTTGATTCCGAATGTAATCATCGCGCGCGCTTCATCCGTAACCGGGACGATGTCTCCATAACCCACCGTCGTTACGGTGACAATTGTGAAATACATGACATCGAGCAAGGAGAGTTCGGTGCCGCGATTGTCCGAGAGTCCGTCACGCTGAAACCATAACAGCAAGCAGGAAAGTGCCAACAGTCCGAAAATCCAAAGACACCGAATTAGGAGTCGTTTGACCGGATCGGCTTCTGGAAGCACGAGTCTTGGAACGAACGGCACGACTGGCACCGGCACACGATAGCACATGGGTTGCAGCGAACGGGGATAAACTGCGCGCGATGTCCACAAGCACGACACTTTCTCGCAACACCAATCAGGCTTACGGAGTTGGAGCATTCGCCATCGAGTTTCTTGGCGGCAAATTAGGCGTGGGGCCTGGCACCCTGCCATTGGAGCGCGTTCGGCAGTTTCATACCGACTCCGTCCTGTGCGGAATCAGCGCGTTAGCCCTACAGACGAACGCCCCGATCGTTTTGAGAGACGAGGCGTTGGGATACCGGTCTGCATCCGGCGCGACGGTGTTTGGCAGCAATGAGCAAGTCTTCCCGGAGAAGGCGATTGTCGCGAACTGCGCGGCGGTGCGCGAGTGGGACAGCAATGGGACAAATTTCGGATACCGTCCGGAGCTTGGTCACATCGCAGGGGAGTTCGGCCACAACGATTTCTATCCGGTCGTCATCGCGGCGTGCCAGCAACGGGGTTTGGATGGCGCAACGGCATTGCGAGCGATGCTATTGCTGGATGAGATTCGAGGCCGGTTAGCCGAAGTTTTCAGTTTGAAGTCTTATAAAATCGATCACGTCGTCCATGGTGCGATTGGATCTGCGGCGACATACGGTGCGCTGATGGGTGCGACCGCCGAACAGATCGAGAGCGCGATTGGGATGTTCGTGGCGCATTACATTCCGTGGCGAGCGATTCGTGCCGGCAAACAGTTGAGTGACAGCAAGGGCGCGAGTGCGGCGATCAGCACGGAGGCGGCAGTTTTGTGTGTCAAGAGGTCGATGGCAGGATTTCGCGGTCCACAAGACATTTTTCGCAATCCCGAAGCGATCTTTCGATTCTTCGAACCGACGACGGAGGGAGCTGAACGTTGGAGAGAGCTGGGCGATTCGCCGTTCGACTTAGTTCTCTCGCATTCGGGAGATGACTTCGCTGTTATGGGAATGCATTTCAAGCTTGGTCTCTATGAACACCAATCGGCTGGCGCACTGCAAGCGATTATTGATCTCGTTTCCGCCAACCCTTACCTGATTGAGAACGGGGGGGGCAACATTGAGCGAATCACGATACTCGCTTACGAGCCAGCATTCGGAATCATCGGAAACCCCATGAAGAAGGATCCGAAGACGAGACAAAGTGCAGACCACTCGATGGCTTACATCGTTGCAACATTGCTACGCAAGGCGATCGAGAGCGGTGTGCCATCAGGAGGCAATGACGAGATTTGGAAAGGGCTGATGCTGTCGCCATACGATTACAAAGTCGACGATTCTGCGATCTTTCATCCGCTCACCCGTTCGCTCATGGATCGGATCGACTTTCGGCATGGCGGCCCGGAATACGATGCGAAATACCCAGACGGAATACCGACTTCTGTGGTCGTGAGAGATGTTGGAGGGAGCGACTATGACTCTGGACTTGTGATGTATCCGGCGGGGCATGCGCGAAACACGACGGCGAATTTGCAGGACATTTTGCTTCACAAATGGAAAATGCTTGGCGAAATAGCCTTCGATGATGCCACGAGGGCAGAAGCGTTCATCGACAAACTTGAGTCGATCGAATCGCTTTCTGCAGATGGTCTCGCCACACTCTATTCGGAGAGGTTCGTGACGAAGCCGGGCTACGAATAGGCTGTTCTTGATCGAAAGCGATTTGAATGGACTAACTTTGAATCATTGCGATGTGGCAACAGACATTTGTTTTCGCTGTCTTGGGTGTATGCATGGCGCTGTTCTTTTGGGGCAAGTGGCGCTACGATCTGGTCGCGGCCATGGCGCTCATGGCAGTCGCGCTCACGGGCATCGTTTCTCCAAAAGAAGCGTTTAGCGGATTCAGCCATCCGGCAGTTAATTCGGTGGGTGCCATCCTTGTCGTCAGCCAAGGGTTAAGCAATTGCGGTGTGACGCGTTTACTCGTCGCGCCATTGGCCAGCATAGGAAAGAATCCGACTTTGGCACTGGCTGCAATGGTTGGGGCGGTGATCGTCGCGTCCGCATTCATGAACAATGTCGGAGCGCTCGCGCTGATGATGCCTGTCGCGATCAAGTACGCGCGAGACCATGAGCAGCCGGTCGGCAAGTTTCTGATGCCGCTCGCGTTCGGTTCATTGCTCGGCGGCCTCATGACGATGTTGGGCACACCGCCGAACCTGATCATCGCGACGTTTCGCGCGGAGAACGGCTCCGGCGCGTTCGGAATGTTCGATTTCCTTCCGGTTGGTGGCGTCGTCGCAGCCTTTGGCGCGATCTATTTGGTTCTTCTCGGTTGGCGTTTGATTCCGATTCGACAAAGGGGCACTTCGCGCGAGGGACTCTATGAGATTGGTGAGTACTTGACGGAGGTCATGGTTCCTGAAGACAGCGAGCATTCAGCGATTTCCATTTCTGAGCTTGCCAGCGAGAACGGTGAGGATGTGCAGATTGTCGCGCTTGTTCGTGGCGAAAGAAGAATTGCCGCTCCGCGCTCGAACGAACGAATACTTCCTGGCGATACGCTCATTGTCGAAGCATCAGCAGAAGACATTCAGGCATTCGTCGAGAGGACAGGTTACCAGCTCGCCGAAGGCAAGCACCCTTCCGAAGAGTCGCTTTCCTCAGACAACATCGAGGTCGAAGAAGCCGTCGTAACCGCGCGCTCGCCGGTGATCGGCAAAACCGTAAAAAACATCAGGCTGCGTTCGGTATACGGAGTCAACTTGCTTGCCATTGCAAGGCAGGGCCAGTCCGTGCGTCGGAGACTCGACAGCACAGGACTGCGTCAAGGCGATGTCTTGCTGCTTCAAGGGAGCGAGGGCGCGCTTTCGGAAGTCATGCAATCGCTCGCTTTGCTGCCACTCGCCACACGCAAGCTTCGTTTCGGCGCCCCCCCACGTCTCGCCCTCGGTGTTGCCACTTTCGCGGCAGCAGTTGTATTGGTGACAGTCGGCGTACTGCCCGTTCAGCTTGCGTTTGCTGCGGCCGCTGTCGTCATGTTGACATTCGGCTTGCTGTCCTTGAAGCAAGCTTACGATACGGTCGACTGGCCTGTGATTATGCTGCTCGCATGCATGATGCCCGTTGGATATGCCCTTGAATCCACCGGCGGTGCACAGACCCTTGCCAATTTAGTCACGAGCGTCGCCGGCAATTCAGGGCCAATTGTGGCGTTGGCGGTCGTGATGGTCGGCGCCATGACATTAAGCGACGTTATCAACAATGCCGCTGCCGCGGTGTTGCTCGCACCCATCGGCATCAGCGTTGCGGAGAGCCTTGGAGTGTCGTCCGATCCCTTTCTCATTGCGATTGCTTTGGGCGCATCTTGCGCATTTCTCACCCCGATAGGCCACCAGTCGAACACGCTGGTCATGGGTCCTGGCGGCTATCGATTCAGCGACTACTGGAGGGTTGGACTTCCTTTACAGATTGCGATATTCATCGTCGCACTTCCCATGATTCTTCGAGTCTGGCCTTTCTAATCAAGCCGTCAGCACTTTCTGCATCTCGTTCCACAGACTATATTGATGCAGATGCCCTTCGCAGAAGAACACGATTCCGTCTGTTTGTGAATTTGCAACGACTTCTGCGACTGCATGGAGCTTGCCTGGATCAGGAGAAGAAGCTGATCGATCCTCTTCGAAAAAGAGAAAGTTGATTGCGACTCCTATCAGCAGCGACTTGAAGTCGCGCGCCCACGTTTTCTGTTTTGAGATCGTTTCTGAAAGCAAAGCGAGGTAAGTGTCGAAAGAACCTGGAAAGTGGTCGCGATAGTCCATGGGAATCGCGATATCGACATATGGCGAGAACTGACGCCAATCTTGACCGATGAATCGTCCGCTGTGAACTGGATTCTTGAAAATCGCCGCGCTAATCGCTATGCTGGGATCAATCGCTTCTCTCGCCAGGCGCGCGAACTCGGTAATCCAATGTGTTCTGTAGAGATAGAAGAAGTAGTCGAGATCGTATCGCCCGCCGTGAAAGAACGAGCCTTCGAGCAGAAATCGACTCTGCGATTCGCGGCCGATGGAGTCCCAGTTCTGCGGTAGCACTCTTGGGCTTTGCTCCCAATGCGATTCGAGATAGCCGCGGTCGTATAGCTCGTGATAGAACGGTTCATTTGGGAACGATTCGCTGCAATAGGTCGCCCACTTTGGGATGTTCACGAGACAATCGTCGCAAAAGCAGTATTGATCCGGCGCGACATCGCCAGGATAGCGAATGTAGTCATGGTGAATGGAATCGACTTTGTATCGATCCGCGAACTCTTGCAAAATTGGGACAAGCCATTGGTCTGTGTAACCAGGCCTGCGGGCCGGGCACATCCACAGTCCGGTGAAGCGCGATCCGCGCAGAATCTCTGTGTTCGTCGGTTGGCCTTTCGCGTTCGTCATGGCCCATTCGGGGTGCGCTTGATAGGCGGCTCCGTTTTCGCCTTCGAAGAAATCGATCAGCCATGCATGGAATTGCATTCCTCGTTTTCGGCACTCTTCGAGCGCGACCGCCGGAAGGTCGAACGATTCGTAACCGGGAGCAGTCGCTTGAGGAAACGCATCACTCGGCCAATAGAGCAATCCGTCGCCGCCCTTTAGATGCATAAAAACTGCGTTGAAACCCGCATCGTGAATTCTTCCTATGAATGCGGAGACTTCTTCTTTCGTGCGACCGGCTTCGACAGATCCGCACCAGATTCCGCGCGTAGCAAATCGGCTCATCGAAACTGAGGACGCGGCCGAGATACGGATCGGCGCAGCCTAAAGAATGCGTTCGACGATCTTTCGGCTCTTCTCGTCGAGCGAAGAGACGTCCGGTATGTCGAAGCGATTACCGTCGACATCGATGAGCAAGAGGTGCCGGTCGCCGAGCCATTGGACATTTTCTTGGAGACTTTGCGTAACGAAATCTCTTTCGCCTCTGTCTGTGTCGACGTGCCAGTACGTTGCGCCGAATTCGACTTTCGCGCTTTCGATGCGTGTCACGGTCGCAGTCAAGTATCTTCGATGCAACTCATGCTCAATGGCCGCTCTGCTTTCGGCCGCCAATTGCGAGAGGTCATCGATCATGACGATCTCCTCGCCTTTGCCGTTCAGCAGAGCGAGATATCGATTGGGATGCGACAGCGGCGAAGCCCAAGCCGGCTTGACTGTCAGATAACTGCGATCGGAAACGGTCAGCCGCAAACGGTCCTTCGGGCAGTAGAAGAGCTTCAGTTCATTCGGACGGATTTGTTCACTCATTGTTCGATCCTCTTTGTCATGAAGTACCAACCCAGTTCTGAAACGAAACCGAGATTGCGGTTGATAGTGAGCATCGGCGCGTTGTCACTATGGTTGTGGGTTCGAATGACTTTTGCGCCGAGAGACTTCGCATAGTCGATCGCCTTCGCTTTGAGGGCGGTGGCGAGCCCGCGTCCTCGAAAATCACTACGGACTCCAGTGTTTAGCGTGTAGAACCGACCGGGAGACATTTCTCCGACAGCAGAAAGGCCAACGTAATCGCCGTTGTGCTTTGCGACAATGTGACCAAACGGATCGAACCACTTCGCATTGACATAGACTGCAACGAATTCATCCAATGACATATCCGTTTCAAAGTCGCCGGGAGCATCGTTGTCAGCGATCTTGATGATCTCGAAGAGCTTTCGTAGAGACACTTCATCGTTGCCGTCTGCTCCTGGAGAAGTGAATTCGATTTCGTCGAATTGTCGATCCTCAACGTGCTTCTTCGAATCGAATGCCTCCACATCGAGGGTCGATTCGAAAAAGTGATGAGTCTGAATGTATCCTCGGTTCTTCGAGAACGCAATCGATGCAGCGTCGTCTTCGCGCACATCGACGATCAGCTCCACTCCGCCACGTTCAATCGCGTAAGATTCGCAAAGGTCCATCAATTTCGTTCCGAGTCCTTTCCTGCGTTCAGCGGCGTCGACAATCGTCGTCAGGATGAAACGGCCAGGTTTGTCCGAATGCATTCGTGTCGATTTTGCGTAAGCGATCACTCTTCCCGACTGATCGAGGGCGACGAAGCGCCCGAAGTGTCCTTTTCCTTCGAACCTGGAGAAAGTGTCGACGATATTCTCGGCGGTGGTGGGTTCGCCTTCATACTCCGACATCAGTTCTGCAATTCGAACCGCGTCGGTTTCTGGGTTCGCATCGCGTACGGTAATGCTGCTTAGACTGCTCACAGATTCACTCCAATGATTTCGTTGATGGCGCTTTGCGTTTGGACGAGGTTGTAGAACACGCCTTGCTTTTCCATGAGCTCTGCGTGCGTGCCGATTTCGACTATCTCGCCTTTATCGAGGACGATTAGTCGATCCGCGTTGCGAAGTGTCGACAGTCGGTGTGCGATCGCGAAGGTCGTGCGGCCTTCGACGAGTCGCCCAATCGCCTCTTGAATCTGCTTCTCAGTTTCGACGTCTACGGAAGAGGTCGCTTCATCGAGAATCAATATTCGAGGGTTGTGGAGAATCGCTCGTGCGATGGAAACTCGCTGTCTTTCGCCGCCAGATAGCTTCGCTCCCTTTTCGCCAACGAGCGTGTCGTATCCGTCCGGTTTGGAAAGGATGAAGTTGTGGGCGTTCGCCGCCTTCGCCGCATCCATGATCTCTTGCATCGACGCCGACTGCTTGCCATATGCAATGTTCTCTGCGATCGTTCCGTTGAACAAGAACGGTTCTTGCAGGACGATTCCGATTTGTTCGCGCAGGTCTTGCAGCGCAATCTCGCGGTAGTCCTTTCCATCGATCTTGATCGATCCCGCGTCGGGTTCGTAGAACCGACAAATCAGGTTGATCGTCGTGGACTTCCCTGCTCCGGACTTTCCGACAAGTCCGATCATCTCGCCGGGCTTAGCGACGAAGTTCAGGCCTTTTAGAACGGGATTCGATTTGTCGTATCCGAAGCGCACGTTCTCGAACGCGACTTCTCCACGAATGTCGTGCTTCGGCAGCGAATGGCCGTATGCCTCGCGTTCGGTGTCCATCACTTCGAAGATGCGGTCTGCACCTGCCATTGCGCGGCTGAACCAGTTGTTCACCATCGCGAACCATTGCAGCGGGCCATAGACTAAGCCGAGCAGCGCGTTTACCTTCCAGAACTCGCCGAGCGTGATGACGTCGGAATACACCATGTAACCACCGACTGCCCAGTTGATCAGAACGCCAAGCCCGGTGAAGAACGTGAGGTATCCAAAAATCGTGTACCACTTCGAGTCTGCGGCGATTCCGCTTTCGCGAAGCTCCTTGTTTCTCTGCTGGAATCGATTGAATTCCAAGTCTTCCTTTGCGAACGCCTTGATGACGCGGATTCCTGAAAGAGATTCGTTGAGCTGCGTGTGGAATCGCGCCCACTTTTGTCCGACTTTGTGAAACATCTGCGACATCGGCCGCCAAAATACGACGCTGATACCGACGACAATCGGAATAGGCGCGAGAATGCAAGCCGCAAGGAGTGTATTCGTCATGAACAAGAAGATAACGATTCCGAGCAGCAGGAGTCCGTTGATCAAGAAGTAGGGAACTCCCTCCACGAGGAAGCCCCAAACTCGATCTGTATCGCTGGTCACTCTGCTGGCGATGGCGCCGACCTGCTTTTTGTCGAAGAAGTAGAGTTGCAAGAACTCGATCGCACGATAGACTGCGGCGCGCAAGTCCGATGCGATACTGCCTGCGAGCTTCGCGATCAGTCTGCCCGTTAAGATTTGAATGAACGCGGCGAGCGCCAACACTCCGACCCAACCGCCAATCAGCCAGAACAACAACGAAAGGTTCTGCTTGGTTGTGAAGACTGCGTCGACAAGCTCACCTTGAATGAGAGGTGGAGCAAGGTTGAGGGCTGTTGTGACGATTGAAAGCAGCGCAAGCAATACGGCTTGCTTTTTGTAGGGGATGAGGTACTTCGCGACGCGAAGCAGTGTTTTGCCACGATTGACGCACGCTGGGCAGACTCCGTCTTTTTCTGGGAGCAGCCGATTGCACTTGTCGCAGCGAAGCCGCTCCTGCTTCAAGTTGATCATCAATGGCTCGCCTTTGGCGAGTTGCTCGATGCCTCGTGCAGCTTCTGAGAATTTCGCTGCGAGTGTCAGTGAGTAAGTGATCAGCGGAATGATTTCGCCCGACTTCGCAGTCAGTTCCAATCGACCGCCGCCGACCAACGGCTCGTTTCTTGCCGACTTGATGTCGGCGAGCCGCACTTCGATGGATGCATGGCCATCGGGTTCGAGGACCCTGACGAAGTCTGGCGTGACTTCCAGCGTGCGGCGGCCGAATTTGCCGTCCGAAGCGAAGTCTGCTTCCAAACTGATCAGGACTCTAACTATTTCACCGGAGGCTTGCTCCGGCATCGGTAATTGAGGCTCTTCTGCCTCTTCAAGCTGTTTCAAGATGACACCTCTCCAATAGGCGGCAGGACGCGTGAATGTGTGTCGGGGGCCTTCGAGACGCCATTGTCCGAGGCAATCGAACGCAACGAAGCGCAAGAGCGCGAAATCGGGTTTAGTGGGGCCGCGGAAACGGCGGGAGACGAGGTCGACGCCTACTAAGGGTGGGCCGGTCACCGGCGCCGAATTGCGCGAATTATACCTTTGCTCAGATTTCTTATCAACTGGCGGGACTAAACTCCCAACGTGAAGTTTCGATGCATCGACGCGCATGCCGCCGGTGAACCGCTTCGGCTTGTGCTGGACGGCGTGCCCAAGATTCCGGGTGGGACCATTCCAGAAAAGAGGCGATGGGCAAAGGAGAACATCGACCCCATTCGGAAGGCGCTCATTCTCGAACCTCGTGGCCATGCCGATATGTATGGTGCGATTCTCACCGAGCCGGTCACTGAGGACGGAGATTACGGCGTGCTGTTTTTGCATAACGAAGGCTACAGCACGATGTGCGGGCATGGGATCATCGCGCTGACGACGATCCTCATCGAGGAGGGGATGTTTCCAGGGGAGACGATTCGATTCGACACTCCGATTGGTCGAGTCACTGCAAGTGCGGTGGTCGTAGGTTCGCGTGTCACGCAAGTTTCGTTCGAGAACGTCGTTTCTTATGCTTATGCGACCGGGTTAGAGGTTTTCGTTCCTCACGTCGGCACGGTTCTCTACGACATCGCATTCGGCGGGGCTTTCTATGCGATCGTCGATGCAGAACCGCTGCGAATGAGCCTTGTTCCCGAAGAGTATCGCCGCATCATTGAGGCAGCGACCGCGATCAAATCGACGATTTCGGAACAGCAGGACATTCGGCATCCGGATGGCGAAGACCTCGGCTTGTTATATGGCGTTATTTTTGTTGGGCCGGCTCATGATCCGTCGCATCACAGCCGGAATGTCTGTGTATTCGCAAATGGCGAAGTCGATCGCTCGCCAACTGGCACCGGCGTTTCTGCGCGGGCGGCATTGCATTACGTTCGGGGAGAACTTGCTTTGAGTGAAGAGATTGTGATCGAGAGCATCGTTGGATCGACATTTCGCGTGAGGGCGACTCGCGAAGAGTTCGCAGAGGAAATGCCTGGCATCGTTCCGGAAGTTACTGGAAGCGCATACATCGTCGGCAAGTCGGAGTTCAACGTTGCGGACGACGATCCTTTTCGAGAAGGGTTTCTGCTTCGTTGATCCAATGGCAGTCTTCAAATTGGGAAATCGATCCATTGATGACGAAGCGCCCAGCTTTAGGATTCGAATGGCCCATTATGTCTTTCTTTGTTAGCGGAACTCTCATGAATGCAAGCATCGACCATCGGAAACAACGCAAGCACGAACGAACGTTACCGTTCGAAGTCGAAGTGTGCGCCCAAGCTTTGCTGAATCGCTCGTTCATAAACTAATTTTGCGCAGGCGGCGTCTTGGACGGCGATTCCGACGCTTTTGAAAACGGTGATTTCTTCGGGCGTCGATCGCCCGCTCGAGTCGCCTTCGATCAGGCTGCCGAGCGTTCCTGCCAGTTTGTCCCACGACCAATTGCTTGCGAGTGCGAACTCCCCTGCGGCCTTCGATGCAGGAATGTGATCGACGAAGACTCGCGCTCTTTCAATCAGCTTCTCATCTAACTCTCGCCGATTCGGGCGATAGCTGCCAACTGCGTTGATGTGAGTTCCGGGTCGAATGAGATCGCCATCGAAAAGCGGAGCAGGTGCATCAGTTGTGGTGCAAACGATGTCCGCAATCGAAAGCGCCGATTCCGCATCGGCGACTTCTGCACCGATTTCGTTTGCGAGAGTCTCTGCATGCGATCGCGTCCTGTTGACGATCAACACCCTTTCGATCGACCGCACAATTTTCATCGCAGCGATATGTGAACGCGCTTGAGCACCCGCTCCGAACACTGCGAGCGTTCGAGAGTCGCTTCTTGCGAGCAGCGAAGTCGCGAGTGCGCTGGCCGCGGCGGTCCGCATTGCCGTCAAATGCTCGGCGTCCATGATCGCTAAGACCGATCCATCCTCGCTCGAATGCAAGATCGCCAATCCTCGTATCGCCGGCGATGCCTTTGGAAACACGGTGACGATCTTGATAGCGAGCGAGTCAGGTGTGACAAAGCAAGGCATCGACAAGTGGGTGCCTTCTCCACCTGCGTCGACTATCAGCCTCTCCGGAAGCTCGACTTGTTCTCGATGCAGCGAGCAAAATGCAGAGCGCGTCGCTTCGACCGCAAGCTCCATTGTGAGGAGCGCTTCAACGTCGGAGCGCGTCAATAGAAGAGGCATGGGAACCGATAATAACAGAGGTATGGCGTCGAAGACAGCTCTCGTTGCCCTCGCAGGAGGACTCGCCCTTGCTGGGAACTCCTTTGCGCTCACATCTGCCGTTTCGGGAGCTATCCAAGCTGCGAATCTGCCCAATCGGGGACCATCGCTGGCGCCGGTGTCAGCTTGGTCGGACTTGGTCGTGTTGCAGCCTTCCACCCTTCGCGAAATTGCGGGCACGAATCCTGCAGCCGCATGGCTCCATGCCCGGATCGACCGAGAAACACCGACGTTCGATCGAGCGGGATTGCTTGTCGCAGTCGGGGCGTTCGAATATCGCGATTCGTTCGGCGCAGCATCAGTCGAGCGCTGGAATCTCGATTTCAATTCCGCTTACGCATCGACCGCCTACTCGCAGTTTCAATCGACCGGGTACTCAAGCTGGTCGGAACGTTTGGAGCCAGGGAGTTCCTTCGGGCGAAGCGATTTTAGGCCCGATCCACAACTGTCGGTCGGCGCGGCTGAGTCTTTTCGAATGGAACAGCGACAAAACCCGGCATATTCATACGGCCCTGGCGGATTCTGATAGGGAAACGGAGGAATGCGCTGCGCCTTCTCGCGCCGCTGCATGAGGAGGATGTGAGGAATGAGGGTCTTCTGCGTTTCCGCAGTTTTAGCGTTCGGTTGCCTATCGCTGGCATCGGAGCCGCCGACTATTTCTGTCGACATGGCGACGAAGTCTCGCTACATTTGGAAGGGGCTTAGCGCTTCCGAGACTGCCGTCTTTCAGCCATCCGTATCTGTCGATTATCGCGGCTTCACTTTCGGAGTGTGGGCGAACTCCGAAATCGGAAAGACCTCTGGTGTGTCTCAAGCTACGACTGGAAGCGGTGAGTTCAACGAAGTGGACGTTTCACTTGCGTACACGATGGAATTCGGCAAGGCCTCATCGACTTTTACCATTGCGAGATACGAGTTTCCAAACACCGGCTTCTCAGGTTATACGGAGGCGCTCGCATCCGTCACTTTGGACGCTCCATTTCAGCCGACCCTCGAAGCATCTTATGACTTTGCATCGAACGGCGCTTACCTAAAAGGCAGTCTGTCGCATCGACTGCACGCATTCGAGTTTTCCGACTTTGAAGCTTCGGTCGAGCTTGGCAGTTGGATCGCTTGGGGATCTAAGAAGCACAACGAGTATTGGTACGGAACGAATCGCGGCGGACTTGCCGATTGGGGAGTCGAACTTGTTTCGCCGATTTCGATGGGCGAATGGACGCTGACTCCGAGCGTTGCCTACACAAACCGATTCTCGAGCGCGGTTGGAGCAGAAACCGGTAAACGAAGCCACTTCGTGTTCGGCGCGACATTGTCAATTCAATTCTAATTGAGCGTCACAACTTGAAGTCTGCCATCACAAACGTGTGGTCGCTTGGCCTTTCATAGCCTCTCGGTTCTCGATCGATTTCGCATGACACGCAGCGATCATACAAGTGCGCCGGCGCATAAATGTGGTCGATGCGCCATCCGAGGTTTCGCTCGAACGATTTCGGAATGACAAACTCCCAGTAGGTGTAGTGGCCGGAGCCTTGGGTGAACTTTCGAAACGTGTCGTGCCATCCCCAATCGAGCAGTTCCTTTAACCGCGCATGTTCGTCTGGGTGAAATCCGACTCCGCCGGCGTGCCTTTTTGGATCGAACAAGTCGTCTTCGGTTGGCGCGATGTTGATGTCCCCGACCCAAAGAACGTCATCGCTCGGTTTGAATCGATCCCTGACGAGTTTTCCGAATCGCGGCAGCCAATTCATTTTGTAATCCCATTTTTCTGAACCGACTTGCGTTCCATTCGGGACGTAGGTGTTGATGATCGTTACTTCGTTGACGACACCGGTGATGATTCGGCAGTCATCCGGCCAGTTTCCGTCTTCAAAGCCGCGATGCACATCGAGAATCGGCGATCTCGAAACAAGCGCGACTCCTTGCCTCATTTTCATACCGTGAATCGCAACGTTCCAGCCGGCATCTTCGAAGTCAGAAACGGGAAATTTGTCATCTTCGACTTTCGTTTCTTGAATCGCCAAAACATCGGGTTCGTGCTTAGCGAGCCAATCGAGCACGATGGGCAGGCGAACTCGAATGGAATTTGCATTGAACGTTGCGACTTTCATCGCCGGGCATTTTGCACTACCGCCCGCCTCCCGGTACACTGCGGCTCACCTTGGCTGAGTCACCGACTCTCTTCTATCGATTCGCTCGCTTCGCCGTGCGTGTGTTTTTCTTTCGCTTGCTCGGCGGATACCGTGTGCTGCATCACGAAAGAGTGCCGACGAGTGGGCCGCTCATTCTCGCCCCGAATCACGTTTCGTTCGCCGATCCGCCCGCTGTCGGTTGCGCGTGCAAGCGGCCGTTACGGTTTATGGCTCAGGCGGAGCTATTTCGTCCACCGATTTTCCGAAGCATCATTCGCGCTTTGGGATCGTTTCCGGTTCGAAGGGGGGAAGCGGACACCGCTGCGATTCGCAAGGCGATCGAGATTCTCGAAGCGGGAGGAGCCGTGTTGGTGTTTCCAGAAGGTCGCCGTGGAGACGGCAAGACGCTGCTGCCTGCAAACAAAGGCGTGACGCTTTTGGCATCGAAGAGCGGGGCGAAAATCGTGCCAGTTGGCATTGCTGGCACGCTCAAGCGGTTACCGAAAGGTGCGAAGCTGCCTAAGATTTGCAAAGTGACGGTCTGTTTTGGAGAACCGTTTACTTTTCAAGAACTTGAGCAAGTGCATGGGCGTGAGAAAGCGAAAGTCGAGTTTCCAATCGTCCTCATGCAAAAGATAGCGGACTTGCTCGCAGAAGCCGGACAACCGACAACACTCGGTTAGAAGAGTCTTCTAAACTGCAATCCGAGCGTCGGCTGTCCCCCCCGAAACAGAATTCGCGCACCAATATTCGGAATGGCCTCGATATCGATTCCGGCAGTAATTCGCTTGGTGTCGTACTCGCCAATGAACTCGACATGCCGAAACATCGGCACTTGCAGCCCAACGAAAAGGCCGCGACGCAACCCCCCGACGCCCCCGCCGATGGTCAATGAAATTCGCTCCGCTTCTGCCCAATCGCTGTAGATGTTCGACACGAAAGTCGCCGCGACGTAGAGCGATCGGCCGATCTCCGTTTCGTTCGTCGCATCGAAGATGCCGACACTCAATCCGGGCATCAGGTCGGCAAAGGGTTGGATAATGGTGTATTGAGCATTGAACGAGACCGACTGCCTTTGCCCCGGCAGCTTTGAAGCGTAGGCTTGGACTTCGACGAACGGAATAACTTGCGCGTCGAGTCGGATCCAACCGAATTGCAAGTCTTTGCCAAAAGTGAGGACCTCTGCTTTCGCTTCACCGTTCTGAATCGCGTATGCGCTCGGCATCGTAACGACTCGATCTGCGCAGGCGGCTACGAAACTGAGAGCGAAGAGGCAGATAGCGAGCGAGCGATTCATAACGCGCCGAAGCCTACCCGTAAGCCACAATCGGCGCGCATGTCCAGAAAGAAGCCGAGCCCGATGTTAGCCATTTTCCTTACGGTGCTGATCGACATGCTCAGTTTTGGGATCGTGATTCCCGACATTCAGCTTAGGGCGGCGTCGCTTGGGGCAAGCGGTTGGCTACTCGGGATGGTGCTCGCAAGCTTTTCATTGGCTCAGTTCATCGTGTCGCCGTTCGCGGGCCGTTTGAGCGATTACATTGGAAGGAAGCCGATCCTAATGGGCGGGGCTTTTCTCAATATGCTTGGCTTCATCGCCTATGCGTTTGCGAGCACTTTGCCGCTCTTGTTTTTGGCACGGATCGTCGGCGGCATCGGCTCCTCGAACATGGCTTCAGCGTATGCCTACGTTGCTGACAATACGGCACCAGAAAACAGGGCGAAAAGCATGGGAATCCTTGGGGCTGCGTTTGGAATCGGATTCGTTTTCGGTCCGGTGCTCGGCGGGCTGCTGTTTCACTTGGGCGGACTGAAGACGCTTGGATTTGCCAGTGCGGGTATCGCCTTGATCAATGTGCTGTGGATTTACTTCTTTTTGACAGAGAAGAAGCCGGAGCACAGCGAAGGGTCCGCGAGAACTGCGTTCAACTTCAAAGCACTTAGGTCGGCGTTGCTCGTGCCCGGTCTGTTGGCGCTGCTCATCATGTTCTTCGCTTACAATCTGGGTTTCGCCAAATTGGAGTCGACATTTGTTCTGTTCGGCAACAGGCGATTCGGATTTGAGCAACTCGACGTCGGACTCTTCTTGGGATTCGTCGGAATTCAGATCGCCATTTATCAAGGGCTTCTCGTGGGCCCTCTCACAAAGCGATTTGGTGAGCGAAACCTCGCACGTATTGGACTACTTTTGGTCGCGCCAGGATTGTCGATCATTCCATTCGTCCCAAACGTCATGTGGCTTTACGTCGGCAGCTTTTTGCTGTGCTTTGGTGCGGCGATCACCGGGCCGACGACTCAGTCTTTGATTAGCCGTTCAGCGCCTCCAAATATACAAGGGGGAATCTTCGGGATCACTTCTGCGCTGGGTTCGTGGGCGCGAATACTTGGACCCTTGATTGGGCAAACGGCATTCCACTATTGGATCGCGTTGCCTTATTTGATCGGGGGGGGCTTGACGTTGCTGGCAGCGATCATCGCGTGGACGTTCATTTTGCAGCCGGCGGATCCTGATCGGGCCGCTCCACCAAATCCCTAACCAAAACACCTTCTGTGCCTCGCCAGGCCGGCGCGAGCCTGTCACGAATCTTGGGCGCCCAGGCGTCTCCTGAGACCGCATCCGGGACTACGATGACGAGTCGTGATCTTGCGCGAGTCATCGAAACGTACAGCAAACGCTGATCTTCTGCGGAAGCTGCTTTGCTTTCGTTTTCCTCGATAAATCGGTAAACGAGCGGCTTTGCTTCTTCAACCGGCATCACAGGAGTCATTAAGTTCGCATCGAACGCAGGAGGAGCGATTCCCTTTTGCCTTCCTGACTTGCCGCATACGATAACCACGTCCCATTCGAGTCCTTTTGCTTGATGCACGGTGGTTATGTGGACGTTTCCTGCAGAGTCTGATTGGCTTGCGGCATCGCCCCATCTCGACCTCAGTTGCTGTTGGGATTCGATCCAGTCGGCGAATTCTCTCGCGCCCATTTCACCACGCTCGGCGCAGACGCTGAGCAATCGGCGCGTGTTCGCGATCAGTTGAGGTCCGTCCGGCATGCGTGCGAGCTTGGCATCGATCATCGTCGCGCCGAACACTCTCGACAGCACTTGCCACGCAGGCATTCGATCAGCCGATTTAGCGAGAGGTTCGAACCAATTCAAAAACTCTGTTAGGAGATCTCTGTCTTGAATTGCAGCGGCTTCCGGGTTCGTCTTCAGAACTTCCCATGCGCTGCGATCCGATTCAGCCGCTGCCAGAGCGATCGCTGCGACCGAATCGAGCGTCAATCCGACCAGCGGTGACCGAAGCAGCGCAAGCAACGAGAGCGAATCGAACGGATTGCAAGATGCTCTCAATGCGGAAGCGAGATCATAGATCTCAGCACGCAAAAAATAGTTCTTTCCGACGTTCGGCGCGATCGAAAATGGAACACCGTGCATTCGCATCGCGACTGCGAGTCCATCCACTTGCCAATGTTCGCGGATTAGGACTGTGATTCGGCTCGCTTCAACTCCTTCATCGAGCAGCATGCGTATGCCCTGTGCCGTCGCGTCATCCCAACTGCGATTCGGAACTCGCCAAACCTCGACTGGCGCTCCGCTCGGCGCGGCCGTTTCGAACGGATCGTCGCTTTCGAAGTCGACATCTTCCGGAGAGCGCATAACGGAGTATTCGTTGTTCCAAAGCGGAGAGAAAACCGAGTCGACCGCTCTAAGGATTCTCGAAGTCGATCGCCAGTTTGTTGACAGCCTCAAAGTTCGCAGCGATTCGATCTTTTCGATGAAAAGCTCTCGGACCGCTCCGCGAAATCGGTAGATCGATTGTTGCGGGTCGCCGACGAACAGCCTTCTATCCACAGGAATTGCATCGAGTATTCGATGCTGCATCGGATTGAGATCTTGCGCTTCGTCGCAAATGAATCTTGCATATTTCCCTCGCACCGCATCTGGCTTCGTTTCAAGCAATCGGCACGCTCTGTATTCGAGTTCATTGAAGTCAAGCTGACGAAGCCGATCGAACTCTGCGATGAGGTCGCGCCATGCGATGAGACATAGTTCGCAAAGTCCTGCTGACAGTTTCGCAGCCATTTCCTCCGTTTCCGGATGCGCGTCGGATGTCATCCACTTAGGCGCTGCTCTGCCCGCTTCGCGGTAAATAACGCGGACCTGCTTTGTGTTCGTTTGCCAATTGTCTGGCGGCGGTTCTCCCAGGTCAGCCGCAATTCTTTCAACAAGGAATTCGTTCCACCAATCGCTGACTCGATCCGGTCGATCTGAAAATGGGTCGAGGTCTTCTGGACGAAGTCCAGCGACTCTGATTTTTTCGATGGCTCGCTCTACCCAGTTGAGCAACTCGCTCGAAGGTTGAGTTTGTCGTCCGCGCCGGCTTGCTGCACCGACTCGTCGAATAAGTTCTTGCGCGCTGTCGCCAAGCAGTTCCGAGTTGGCCATGGCTCTGCGGACCGATGTGCTAATGATCGCTTTTGCGGCATCGTCATTCATCACTTCGAATTTGGGGTCGATGCCCGCATCGAATGGATACTCACGGAGCAATCTTTCACAAAAGCTGTGCATCGTCGCAATCGGGCCGACTTGTGCGCGTCGCGCGTCGTCATCGCGCCCGATGTCACGCAGTCGCCTGACGATGCGTCGCTTCATTTCTGCAGCCGCCTTTCGCGTGTAGGTGATCGCAAGGATCTGTTCAGGACTTACATTTTCATCGAGCACGTGTCGAAGGTATCGCTCGACAAGCACGCGCGTTTTCCCGGCTCCTGCGCCTGCGACGACAGCGAGCCTTTCGTCCGCCGCTTGGACTGCGTCGCGCTGCTCGCCGGTGAGATTCACTCCGTTTCCTCCTCGACGTCTGCGAGCAGCTTTGAAAAACGCGCGCTTCGGCAAAGCGGAGCGAAACTGCAACGCTCGCAGTGATCTCCCGGTTGCGGCAAAAAGTCTCCGCTCGTTGCCCGATTGATTTGCTGTTTGACGTATGCAGCCACTCCCCTCAATGCCTCCCTCTCGCCTTCATCCGGTTCAACGACCTTGATTCCTTTATGCGCCATCGAGCGGAGCGTCGTCATCTTCCCCCCTCTTCCGCAAGAAACTGCTTTACGCACGCCAGTCTCAAGGCTGTCGATGGCGGCCATGCGATCCCTGTCAACGTTTTCATTGAGCACATAGAGCAGGGCAACATCTTCCAGCAGCTTGTCTTCATTCGCTGAAACGGCGACGTACCCAAGTCTCATCGGCATGACGTCCTGTCCGCGCCGATAGAGGACGTCTATCGTCTCGTCGAGATACACATCTTCCGATGGCCCAGGAATCCTTGTCCGAAAACCCGCCTCGTGCAATCGCACGTGTTGCTGCGCCGGCATCGTTCCCCAAACTTCCCTTGCCGCGAACTCGCGCTCAGCAAAAGCGTCGAGCGCTGTGGAACCCGCTACTCGCAGCAGAACCAACTCGTCGTCGGTTGCTGAGCCGCGAAGTTCCTCGAGCAGTTCTCGCAGTCCAGCTTGCAGCTTTGTTTTCAGGTCTTCCTTGCTTGCACATTCGCCGAGATTGGTTCGTCGAACGACGATTGTGAGATGGTCCCACACCGATTTAGTTCGCTGTTGCTTGAGTCCGAACTTTGCGGTGCAGAGATACTGAAACGGGCATCGTGCGAGAGAACGAAGGTGTCCGGCAAACAGCGGCCTCGGCAGCTTTCGCAGCGAATCCGCTATTGTCGGATCTTCGACGGCGGCGATTCTTGAGTTTTCGACTGCACGTTCGATTTTTTCTCTTTCAGCTGCCGCAATCGATGGATTGGGGGGCTTGCCGTACCAAGCTTCTGCGGCGAGAAAGTCCACTGTGAACTTTGCACGATCGGGTTCGGGGAATCGCTGCTCCAACTCGACGTACTCCCAGTTTCCACCGATGTCATCGAGAAACGCGGACTCAACTTGCTCAGATTCTGCGAACGTTTCAGGAAATGAAAAGCACAGCTCATTCGCTTGACATGCAAGTCGGTGAAACTCCAATCTCTCTTGCTCAGATTTGCTATAGCTGTCAGGAAGACTGATCTCTCTGCGGTCAGCATCGAGGAGCAACGGGTCTTCCGCTCTGCGCTTTGGAAACCTTCCTTCGATCAGACCGATAGCGAAGACAGCGTGCACGTCTCCGATCTCGAATGGCGAACGTACGACACGCACGTCACCATTCGATCTAACCCAGCATTCTGCGGAGCGCCAGGTTGCATCGAGCTGCTTCGCAAACTCACTCAGTGACAGCCTGCGCTTGGGGTCGGCGGTGATCTTGCTGATCTCAAAGCTGCGAATCATCGCGTCTTGCGCCGATTCGTCGCGCTCCTTTGTGGCGGAATCGCGATCCAAACTGACATCGATCCAAGGCATCTTCGAAGTCAACTGTTTAAGCTGGACAGACCAATCCGCAAGCGTCTTGTCCGATTCGAGCGCCGTTCTGCGCCACTCTGCCAACAACGAAACCCATCTGGGAACCGATTCGATTCCGGATTCAAGCTCATCCCAAGGACTGTCGGAGCGCAACGCTTTGCGAATCGCCGAGCGAACCTCGATGCGGTCGCGATGCGCGACGCCGGAGTAGCTGCTCATTGCGAGCGATGCAACGGCTTCTATCGATCCTTCTGCACAGGCGATGATCGCATTGAGAAAGTGCCTCGCGAACGGATTGTCGAGAAGCGGCTCTTGCCTTTCGATCGACAGCTCGATACTCACGCGGTCGGCGGCGGCATGCAGATATGGCGCGTATTCTTGGGGACTTCTACAATAAACAACGCTGTTCGAGCCATAAACATTGGAGACCGCCTTTTCGCATTCGACGACTGGATCCGGCATTCGGATCAGTCTCACGTTCGATTCGCCGAGATTTCGTTCGCCGTAAACGTTCGCGTGTTCCGGAGTGTGCTGCTGAAGGGTTTCGACTTTGGCCTGTGGAAGATTCGCGAGCAATTCGTTGGATGCAAAGTAGAACTTCTCGTTCGAAGGATGATGTTCAGCCAACACGGTAACCGCAACACCTGCCGTGGCCATCCATCTGATCAAATCGATCATCAACGGCGGCCATTCCGTCTCGCCGATCCAAAAGACATGCTTGAGTCCGTTAGGCTTTCTCGGTTGTGAGCTGACGATCCCTTCGATTCTGTGCGAGAGTGTCGTCAAGCGGAGATCCGCGAGCGCGCCTTCGAACGCTTGAAACAACTCGCCAATTTCAGCGACTTTCGGCCTAAGCTTTGCAAGTATCTCCGGGGGTTTGCGCCATCTGCGCAGCTCTTGAAGAGTTGAAGCCAACGCTTCGTGAAAGCCTGGCAACTCGCGCGATTCATAGTACGCGCTACTTGGAGGGAGTGACGAAGCAGCGATCGAAGCGATCGCGGTTTGCACTTCAAGGGAAGCGACTGGCAGCAAAGGAGTATCTGAAAACTCGCAAAAGATGCGCGCGAGTTCTCCGAGTCCCTTGATTTCAATCTCGCTGTCTTCATACTTATAGCGGCCTTCGGGGTGATTCTCGATGATCTCACGCGCATGGACGATTGCAGCGTTGTTCGTCGATGTCAGGATCGCACCTTTTGAGGCGGCAAAACGCTCTGCTATCTGTTTGATTGAATCGTAGCCTGGCAGTCCCCGCACGACGACTACCGGAGCAGAGGTTGGCATGAGATTAGTCTACTACCCTTCCGAGTGCTGTTCGCGGCGATGCCGCAGTTCCTCTTGGTGCGGCTCCATGTGGAGCGAAATGGACACGTTATCGAGCGCACGCCGAATCTTGTCTTCGATTTGCTCGGTGATATCGTGCGCTTCGATGAGACTCAATTCATCATCCAAGAGTATGTGGGCGTCGACGTGCCTGTGCGAGCCCATTTTCCTCGTTCTTAGCTGGTGATAGCCGCGCACTCTCACATCTGCTTTCAATATGGATTCGATGGTATCGACCTCGCTCTGCGGCAGCGCGATATCCATAAGCTGATTGACCGCATTTCGGGCGATGCGAATGGCCGTAAACAAAATCCATAGTGAAAGGATCAGTGCGATGATGGGGTCCCATATTGGATTGCCCGTTGCCTTGACCAACAGCAAAGCGATGACGACCCCTGCGCTTGTTAGGACATCCGCTTTGATGTGTGCGGCGTCCGCTCGAAGTGCATCGCTGTCGGTTTCTTCTGCCGTCCGGGAAAGATATCTGCCAACGAACACGTTTGCAATTGCAGCGCAAACGATTACAGCAAGTGCGATGTCGACTGCGATCGGTTCAGGCCGCGAAAATCGCATGATCGCTTCGTATCCGACCCAAATGGCAGCTGCGACGAGCAACAACGATTCTGTGAATCCGGCAAACGGCTCGACTTTTCCGTGTCCAAACGGATGGCCTTCGTCTGCGGGCTTGTCGGCGATCCGGACGCTGATCCAAGCGAAGACGCTTGCGAGAATGTCGCCGACGCTGTGCAGCGCTTCTGAGAGAACAGAAACCGACCCAGAAAGCAACGCGGCGATGACTTTGGCGATGGTGATGCAGACGTTCGACACCACCGACACCGTCGCCGCGCGAATCTTTCTAATGGACAGCTCCGAGCGCATCGGTTGAGAATACCGGTTGGGGCACCCGGTAATCTGATGCCATGCCTACAGCCATTCATCGGAGAGTCGAATTGTGCAAGTCAGGCGAGTACCCGCAGTTGGTCGCCCAAGTGCCTTCTGGTTTCGTGATACTCGCCGACAAACAGGTGCTTCGCGGATACTGTCTTTTGCTTCCTGATCCGATTCCGATCCATCTCAATGCGCTTGAAGGAAGTGCACGCGAACAGTTCCTTGCCGATATGGCGCGACTCGGCGACGCGCTGCTTGCCGTTACAGGAGCGGTGCGAATCAATTATGAGATGCTTGGAAATCTCGATCCTGCGTTGCATGCTCACGTCATTCCAAGATACGACGAAGAGCCTGAGCCTTTGCGGACGAAACCGATTTGGTCTTATGATTGGGAAGCTGCGCCCGCATTCTCCGAAAGCGAGCATGGAGAGTTGCGCGAAGCGATTAGGCGTAAGCTGTCAACTATGGATGCTCGATGACGCTTTTTTTTGAGAGCAGGTAATCCCTTATGTTGAGGGAAAGGCTCATCGTCAGCGCAAAAATGAAGACCCACATGGCAACAGCGTTGACGAGTGCGACCGGCGGGTCCCAGCCGGAGATGTTGCGAACGAGCAGAACGATGTAGGAGTCGGCATCTTCTTCGATCCCCATTCGCGCACGCACTTGCCAGTGCCAATCGGTGCAAAGACAGTATCCGATTCCATAAATCATCCCCATCGCGAGCCAACTGAATAGCGTAAGGAGGAGCGTCACCAAGTTCCATTTTCGAGTCACCTTGAGCATCCAACCGAAAACGTTGAACACAATCAACGCGGTGTGGAACACAAAGAAGAAGATGTTTAGGGCCGCGAACACTTCAATAAGTTTCTACGCCGTTCCTTCGTGCGGCGCTCGAACTGCGATGCGCATCGAATGTCGCAGCCCTGCACGTCTACGGAATTTTGACAATGACTGCGGTGCAGTTGTCTTTGCTGCCGCTTCTCAGTGCAGCGTCGACAAGCTCTCTCGCTGCGCTTCTCGGCGGCAGGGAGGAAATGATTCGATACATTCGGTCTTCGCCAACCTTCTCGCTGATTCCATCGCTGACCAAGACGATTGTGTCGTTCGATTGCGCGTCGAATTCGCTGATCGTCGGGCGAATGCCATCTTCGCCGCCAACGACTTGGCTCAGTACATTGCCCATTCGATGGCTCTTCGCCTTGTTTTCTGGAATGCCGAGCGTGTCGATTACAAATAGATGATCGCGTGTCAGTCGTCTAACTGTGTCGCCTCGAAACTGCAACGCACGACTGTCGCCGACGTGCGCGACATAGACGGTCTTTGGCGTTACGACCGCTGCGACGACCGTTGTGCCCATTCCCGCTTTTTGCGGATCTTTCTTTGCTGCTTCGAGAATCGCACCTTGGGCGATGCTCATCGCTTCTTCGAGCGATTCGGCTGGATTGTCGAATCCGTCTTCCGCGAAGAGCGTCTCGAAGACCTTCGCCGCGAGTTTGCTCGCGGTTTGTCCGTGTGCTTGTCCACCCATTCCGTCGGCGACCAACGCGAGCGCGCTGGAACCGTCCTCCGCAATGAGCGTAAGCATCGTATCTTCGTTGTTTTCGCGCTGGCCAGTTTCAGTATGCGCAGCGACCAAGTCAGAGTTGAGTATTGCCGCCCTCGTTGCCATGTTAGTCACCGAACCTCACGGTATCGCTCCCTGAGAACTCCTCTTGTTGCACTCCGTTTCTGTCGACAAGTGTCGTCTTGAATGAAACAGTCACATCGTTTGGGAGATATTCTTTTGCGCCGCGCAGCGTTACTGCGACTTTCACCTCGCTGCCAAGAAGAAGCTTGCCTTCCACTTCTTCTTGCATATCATACGACACGTAGCGAATGCGAGCCGGAACGACTTCGACAACGGTTTGTCCGATTTTCCCGCTCAGTGAAATGTTCGCGCCGATGTCCGCTCCATCTATACCGGCGTCGATGTATCTGCCATTCGGGACAGAGATGACGATTCGTCCGCGCAGATTGCCGTCTTCTCCGAGCGACTTCTCTCCGAAGATCAGCTTTGCATTGGGTGACGGTGTTCCGCAACCTCTGAACGCGAACAACGACCATGCAATAAGCGCAATGACAACAACAACCGCAATCCAGATCGCTTTTCGACTGGTGCCGGAGTCGATGACAGGCTTTTCACCAAGGCCCCCGACCCAAACCCATTCGCCGAATCGCGGCGGGTCGTTCGAATCGTATGGTCTTGGCCTGTCGTTCATCGATTGTTCAAGTAACTGATCGCTCCGGCGGCAATCGCATGCGCCATCAGGTTTTTGTTCGCTTCAACCTTTATCCATTCGGCGTCGTTTTTGTTGTCCAAAAAGCACATTTCTATGAGCATCACAGGAACTTGACTGAAGATGGATCCTGTGAATGCGCCCTGTTGCTGTCCGACATAGGACTGTTCGTCGCCTCGCAACCCATTATCCTTCAGTTTTCCTTTCAGCTTCTCTGCCATCGCAGCGTGCATGTGCCTCGAGGCGACGGCTGAAGCTTGCATGACCGCTTGAGAGGGGCCTGTGACGCCGTCCTTCGTGCCTTGTTTGCGGGGGTAGTAAATCGTGAATCCCGTTCCGCCACCTGCGTCTGCGTGAATTCTAAGCATTAAGTGGGACTTTGCGGAGTTTGCGATGTTCGCTCGCTGTCTGTTGGTGACTCTCTCTTCCATGCGCGACTTTGTCATGACCACGGTCACGCCGGTGTTTTCGAGGATTTTCTTAATGCGAAGCGAAACGTCCCAATTGATCTCTGTTTCGGAGACCCCGTTGACCTTGTGCATTCCGTCGTTCACTTCGCTCGGGTGTCCCGGATCGAGGCATACGATGAACTGCTGTCTTGGTTGCTGAGGCGCCTGGTAGCTTGCGATCGGCTGAGGCGATTTCGAAGGCGGCACGGGAGGGGTTTTTGGAACGGTCGGCTCCGGTTGCGGTACGGCTGCGGCAGGCTCCTCAGCGGAAATCCCGGTCAATGCGAGCGTCACGAAGTACCCAGAAGCTCCGCACACGGCCAAAGCCAGAAAGAAAAGCAAGCTGCGCGCCGCATGGGTCATTCTGCGATTTTGAACCCTAATTGCTATCGTATTCACCTCTTACCCATCGGCAAATCTTGCCAAATCACCAGTTCTGCTTAGGTCTTTGACGCCCTGAACGCGTCTGCAGGGTCAGAAGAAGTTATAGCAGCATACAGGCATCGGGGTTAGGAGCTTCGCCGCCGCCTCGACCGATTTTCCGCTCACCAAGCCATGCGCGGCAAGCCGATCGAGAGAAGGCTGACCTAACAGGGCCTGGGTGAACGCCCCGACCGAGAGCTGCAGTTCTGCGGAATCAGACCTTTCGACTCTGACCCCGCTGGGGTCGAAGCAAACTTTCCATGGGCCTCGGTTGTCTGGGATTGAAACGTCTTCCAGTTGGAAGGTGAACTCGCCGCCAGCAGATGGTTGTAGGCAACGAAGTGCAGCCGGGACATCGATGGTGCGAAACATGATGGGTCTGAAAAGGCTGATCTCTGCGCCGTAGTCGTAATACTGCGCCAAAAATGGGCTGTCGGACGGCTCGATCCAAGTCAGTTTGCCTCGGTTGATTCCGACATTCTTGAGTAGGCCGAGGCATGAACGGTAGCCTGCTGGGGACGTCCAAGCGATCTCGCTGGCCGAAGTCTCGCCCCAAAAATCGCCAAGGTTCCGAATGACTACATACGCTTCGGGTGGGTCGCCAATCAAGTATCGGACTGGGGTGGGGTCCGCATCTCTGAGCAAGTGTCGCCAAAAGGTCTCGGAGCGCGTCCACATCCCAGAGTACTTGCTTGCGAAGGCACGATAGACCGCAGCGAACTTCTGCCAGTCCTCTGGGCTCGCTTCTCTTGCTCGAAGCTCGCATGCAAGTTCCGGCAGGCGATCGGCTGGCATCGAGATTTTGAATCGCTGGCCGGCGACTTCGTATCCGAACCGCCTGTAGTAGCCCTCTTTGAATGGATAAAGTGAGGAGAGTAGGTAGCCTTCGGAGCGCATGTAATCGAGGGCGAATCGCATCATTTCTCCGCCAATCCCTGAGAACCTGGATTCCGGCAGAACCGCGACCCCAGCGACTCCCCCGCAGCGCAGCACGGACGGGCCTCGCGTCGCGTCCATGTGCTCGATGGTAAAACCGCCGACGACATCACCGTCGACGTCCGCGACGAAAACGGAGTTCTCTTCGACGATCGGCTCGTTCGCTTCTCTTGATTTCCCACCCCGAAAGGCGAGCGACCATAGGCGCGACAGCGCGGCCGTATCCTCTTCTCGGAAGGCGCGAATCGTCAGGCTCATGCGCGTTTCATTCTACGCGAAAGGCGCTCATTGAAGTCGCAAAAGCGGCGCAACATAAGCTTTGATTCGCGTTACGGTAGACTTTCGCTTGTGCCCGTCATAGAACATTCGATTGTGATCGATGCACCTATCGAGAAGGTTTTTGCCATTGCCCGCGACGCGGAGTCTTATCCGGAATTCATGCCGGATGTGAAGTCTATTGAGATCCTTGAAAAGAGCGATGACGGAAACGAACTCAAAACAAGGTGGGCAGGACGGATCCCTCAATTCGGATTGACTGTAAAGTGGACGCAACAAGAGAAGTGGGATCCCGTTAACTTCAAATCGGAATACAAACAGATCGAAGGCGACTACGACAAAATGGAAGGTTGGTGGAAGTTTGCGAGAGAGGGCGAAGGAACACGCTTCGATTCTTGGCTCGATTACGAGTACAACGTACCGCTCGTCGGGCCGCTGTTACACAAAGTTGTGAAGCACATCGTCGAGCAGAACATCGACGGAATCATGAAGGCTATCAAGCAGCGCGCTGAATCCACTTAGGCCGCAGACTCTTCTTGATCGGAGAGGACGACTTCCAGATTGAATGCTGCACGATGATGGTTAGGGTCGACTTCGAGCGCTTTCTTATACGACAGAACCGCGCCTTCAACTGAACCAGACCGAACCATCGCATTGCCCAACATAAACCAGGCTTCTGCATTGGCAGAGTCGTAAAGAAGTCCTTTTTGATAGCACTCCGCAGATTCGAATGGGCACCTGTTTTTGAGCAGAAGATCGCCCGCGCAAAAGTAGGCGTTCGCGTTTGTCGGATCCAATTCGATTGCTTGGTGATAACATTCGAGCGCATTCTGCAGTTGGCCAACGCATTCCAATGCTCGCCCTGCGGCGACGCACATGGTTGAATCGAACTCGAAGCGATTCGCTCCTGCAAGAAACGCTTCTGCCAATGCCACGCTGTCTTCAGCGACTTCTGCCGTCTTGATCCAATCCAACCACAAGTCCCTGTTGTCCGGTTGCTCCAATGCGTTCGCTTTGGCTTGCTCGAGTGCGTCTTCCTTTCGCTGCAACGCAACGAGAATCGCTGTCTCAAGCGAACTTGCTTTCCATCGCTCGATCGACCGGTCGCCGGGTTCGCCGGAGTTGAGCTTTTTCGTTCTTGCGCGTCGGACTGATTCGAGCGCTTGTTCGAGCCTTCCCAGTTCGGCGAGCGAGCACGCACGGGAATAGTCGATCAGTACACCACCGTAGCCAGTTGCGTCCGCTGCGTCGCACACTGCGATCGCTTCTTCGAATCTGCCTATGTTGTGCAAAGAGAACGCCCAAAGATGCCGCATGTACTGGCCGTAGTCTCCGTTGCCTTTATCTGCTGCAAGTTCAAACTCTCTTGCGGCTTTTTCGAATTCGCCTGCGGTGAAATAGGCGTTTCCGAGATTGAAATGCTGAAATGAATCGGTCGGATTCTCTCCAAGCTCCGCCTGCAGCATCGCAACTGTGCGCCTAATCTTTTCTTTTTGCGCCATCTCCGACTTTAGATATCCGTAGTGTTCGATGGTTGCTCCTTCAAGCTGCGCAACCGGCATTCCCAGACTCGCAATCGAAGGAGTGATTTGCTCATGAATTCGGCCTTCGAAACGAATTTCGGGCAGCAGTCTAAAGAGTCTGCATGGACGATGTTCGAGCTGATCCCGTTTCAAGTCATCGGATAGGAAATTGATAATTGGGATCGTGAAGCCTCCGAAGTGAGGTCGAATCATCGCGGACAGCAAGGCAGTTTGAGAGTTTTGTGCGAGCCGTTCGTCGGCATCGATCCAAAGGGCCCACGTACCGGTCGCCAAATCGAGTGATGCATTTCTCGCGGCGGCAAAGTCGTCGCACCATTCGAACACGCCAACTTTCGCTCCAAAGGCAAGCGCCACATCGACGGTGTCATCGCTTGATCCCGTGTCGACGACGACGATTTCATCCGCGACTCCGCCGATGCTTGCGAGACACTCCGGCAAGTTCGCTTGTTCGTCTTTCACGATCAAGCAAGCAGACAGTCGAAGATCTGGAAGCGGTTCTAACGAGACATTTCGCTTTGCTGCAAGATCGACAAGCGACTCAAAAGCTGCTTGCGATTGCGCATCGCAGATTCCGAGCTTGCGGTCTGCAAGGGCTTTGAGATGGAAGTGCGCGGCGAGCATTCGCAACAGTTCTGCGCTGTTCGCGGCTTCGACGTGATGAAGCGCTTGTGCTTCGCGAGCATGCAAGCAAAGCGCAATGCCATAGGCGGCATTGAGTTCGGGGTGTGCAGGGAATTGCCGAACCCCTTGCGATAAGACGCTTTCGGCTTCGTCCCATCGACTTTCCGACTGGAGCTTCTTGGCGCGGTCGAGAATTTCGGCTGGTTTCACATTCTTACGCCGCTGAGCGATGAATCAGCTGCAAGTGCCGCCTCGCGCCGGCGATACTGTACATCTCATCGCGAAGCAACCTCTTGATTGCAAAGACTGTTCGGATGTCTTCCGGCCCATACCTGCGCTGTCCACCCGCCGTTCTGGATGGTGAAAGGAACTCCTTGAATTCGGTTTCCCAATAGCGCAGGGTGTGAATTTCGACACCGGTGATCGCGCTTGCGGCGCTGATGCTCACCGTTTCGGTTCCGTTGTAAGCAGCTGTATTCGGCATGCCTTGTCTATCGCTCCACAAAAAACGTGCTTTGTTCTCCCCGGTCAAATTATCGGCCCAGCCTGGAGTTTTTGCAGGGTGCGCCAGGTTACGAGGAGTCGCCCGGTGGAGTGATCGGCGGTTATTGCGCGAAGCTTTAGACTGAATGGGCGTCTTAATTGCCGTGAAGACCACGCTGGACGAAGCGATCGACCGGTTTCTGGCGCACTTGTCAGCCGACAGGTCGGCGCACACTGTCAGGAGCTACGGCAGCGATCTCGCCCAGCTCGCTGCCGTCGCAGCCGAATCTGGCATATCCAAGGCGAGCGACCTGACTCCTGACGCGGTCCGGGCATTTCTTCGAAAGACCGCGCGGACTCCCGTCACTCGCGCAAGAAAGCTCAGCTCGGCGAAGGCGTTTTCGAAGTTCATGGTCAAGACAGGAATGGCTTCGCAGGACGTTTGCTCAGGGCTCGACGCTCCCATTGCGCGCAAGCGCCTGCCGAAGGACATCTCGCCGGAGCAGGCTGCTCAGCTCGTCGAAGCAGAGGTCGGCAAATGCCCGCTACGGGATCGGGCGATTCTTGAGCTGCTTTACGGCGCCGGGCTTCGTGCGAGCGAGGTCGTTGGACTGAACCTCGAAGACTTGGAGCTAAGAGATCGGAGTGCGAGGGTCATGGGAAAAGGGCGCAAGGAGAGGATTGTTTTTTATGGTGAGTCTTGCGCCAATGCGATAGCAGACTATCTCGAGTCTGAGCGCGGGACCGGAGGTTCGCCTGCGCTGTTCGTCAATCGCCAGGGCAAGCGGCTCGGCCAACGGACCTTGCAAAACATCGTTGCGCGAAGGCGCGCCCTTGCTGGCGTTTCCCCTGATGTGTCACCGCACTCATTGCGTCACAGTTTTGCGACGCACATGCTCACCGGTGGGGCCGACTTGAAGACCTTACAGCAGCTGCTCGGCCACGAAAGCCTGGAGACGACTCAGGTTTACACGCACGTCTCGATCGAACGGCTTCGCAAAGTGGTCGCCAAGAAGCATCCACGCGGGCGCGGTTAAAGGAGGAGGCCCGCTTTCGCGGGCCTTGAGGAGGGTGAGATGTGAGGTATCGGCTACGCAGGCACCGGCCTACGAGCCAAATCGATCACTGTGTTCTGTTTATCGTCGGCAAGGCGAAGCCTGAGCGCGTCGACATCTTCAATGCGGAGCAGTTGGATGGCTCCGTCGTTCGAGTAGAGCGCGATGAAGTGCGATCCTCTTTCTCCGACGATGGTGTATCTGCCCTTTTCGTCGGTGTTTGTGTCGAAGCATCGGAGATGGAATCCGCCGTATGCGTCGAGGGTCAGTTGGAACTTGTCTCCGCCCACAGCCTTGACCCACGTTCCCGCCAGCGTTCTGCGAAGCGGTGCGTAGATCCGGCTCCAGACTCTATCGTGCTTTTCAACTGTTTCTTTGATCTCTTGTGTGGCAACCATGCTTGTATCCTTCTCGGGAATTTCCCTTTGTCACACGGATTAACCGAAGAAAAGTCCGCTGCGTTACCAAATGTTCCAGATCGGGGACGAAAGGCCCGGAATCGGCATCGGGCGCACAGTTGTTTGAACCGTTCAGGCGTTTTTGAAACGAATAGGCCATAAGGGCAAGGCTGCAACGGTTCAAGTAGCCGCCGCCTTGCACAAACGTCAAAGAGTGGCCGGGTAATTTCAAGAGAACGTAAAGACTGCATTGCTTCGGATATGCTCTAAGCACAAGGAGAAATGACTATGAAGGCACTTTTTATGACCCTCGCATGCGCAGCGATGACGATTGCAATCGCGCAAGAGAAACCCCAGATACCTTTCATCACAACGACAGGCAGCGGCTTGATCTTGGCTGATCCTGATGAAGCGACCGTGCGATTGGGCGTTACCAAGCAAGCGCGCACAGCGGCCGAAGCGCAAGCCCAAGCGAACGAAGTGATCCAGCCCTTGTTATCGCGCATCGATGCACTTGGGATCGACCGAAAAAACGTTCAAACATCACGGCTAATGCTCAACCCTGTTTACAGCAGCCAGCCGGGTGCACAGACGATCGTGGGTTATCGAGCGACCAGCACGCTGTCTGTTCGGCTAACCGATTTCACGCTCATTGGAAAAGTGATCGATGCGTCGATCGCGGTGGGCGGCAACACACTTGAAGGCGTGTCATTCGGTTTGCGCGACGATATGGCAGCGAGACTCGAAGCGCTTAAACAAGCTGCGCAAGAAGCGAAAGCCAAAGCAGAGGCGCTTGCAGCTGCGCTCGGAGTTCGGTTGGGAGTTCTCTTCGAAGTCGTGGAAGGTGGTGCGAGTTGGGCGCCGATGGCCATGGACTTTGCAAAGAGCGAAGCAATGGTTCAAGCTGAAACACCTGTCGAACCAGGTCAGATCACCGTTACGGCGAGCGTAACGGTTCGATATGTGATCATAACGAGCTGAGCCATTGCGAAATCCAATCGACAGATTATCGACAAACCTCAAGTAAATTGCAAACTTCTCGCCCTAAACGGAATTCATAGCTCGCCAGACAATCGGTTCGAGCATGAATCGCGGAATCCAAGCAGCCGCATCCGGCATGAGGGCGTTTCAAACGCAGCTCGATGTCATTGCGAACAACCTCGCGAACATAAACACGAACGGCTATAAGTCGGACGGAGTCGCATTCGCGGATAGGTTGAATCGCAGTCTCGTGATCGGACCCGGTCCGTTCGCGCGCAATGTTGGCGAGCTTGGAGGCGGCGCAGAAGTCGCAGCGCGATTCACAGAACAAACTGCTGGCCCGTCGGTTAACACTGGCGGCGCGCTCGACGCGATGCTGGAAGAGGCGTCGCACTTTTTCGCTGTTCGGACTCCGCAAGGAATCCGTTACACGAGAGACGGCGCGTTCACCTTGAACGCAAACAACGAGTTGGTTACGAAGTCTGGTCATCCAGTGCTCGATCAAACCGGCGACCCCATTCAGATTCCCATCGGAGCAACACCATCGCTAACGCCTGATGGTCGAGTTGTCGCCGATGAAGTGGAAGTCGGGTTGATCGGAGTCTTCCAGGGCCAATTCGAAAAAGCGGGCGAAAACCTTTGGATTGGAAATGGCCAGCAAGCTGACAATCCGAGGCTCCTGGTGGGATCACTCGAGGGCTCGAACGTAAACGCCGTCCAATCGATGGTCGAAATGATCTTGCTGATGCGGCAATTCGAAGGCGCGCAGCGAGCTGTACGAACACAAGACGAACTGTACGAAAAACTGATCGGCAGCCTTGCGAACAGATAAACCTGGACGCCTCGATTCAGTCGTGGCGAAGGATCGCGCTTCCAATCGATAGCGGAAGCGAATCGCAAGGCGATCGAAACATCCGCAAGGAGAAAATGAAATGATTCGATCGCTGAACACAGCGGCCACCGGCATGGTGGTGCAACAAAGAAACTTAGATGTGATCGCCAACAATCTGGCGAACATCAACACGACGGCTTTCAAAGCAAGCCGCGCCGAGTTTCAGGACCTCATGTATCAAACCTACCGCCTCGCCGGCGCAGACCAAGGTGGCGGCAGCGCCATTCCAACTTCGCAACAAGTCGGAATGGGAGCGAAGTTCGTCGCGAACGCTTCTAACTTTGCGGTCGGCGGTTTGCAACCGACTGGCGATCCGCTCAATGTCGCCATCAATGGAAACGGATTCTTTCCTGTGACGATGGGCGACGGCTTTGTCGCTTACACTCGTGACGGAACGTTCAAAGTCGATTCGGCAGGAACGCTTGTTACGAGCGATGGATTCGTCGTCGGTGGTGGCATTACGATGCCGGAAGGAACGATGAGCGTTTCCATCGCTGCGTCGGGCACCGTTTCAGTGCTCACTGCCGATTCCGCAGAACCACAAGTCGTCGGTCAGATCACCGTTGCGACGTTTCCGAATCCCGCAGGTCTCGAGCGAATGGGCAAGAACCTCTATCGACCAACAAGCGCGAGCGGTGAAGCAACCGAAGTGGAGCCGGGAACGAACGGCGCAGGAACACTCGAGCAAGGATTCCTTGAAGGTTCGAATGTTCAGATGGTCGACGAGATGGTTCGCATGATTCTCGCTCAGCGTGCTTACGAAGTCAATTCAAAAGCGATCATGACTGCGGACGACATGCTCAACACGACCAATCAGATCAAGAGGTAATCGAATGAGGTTGACACTTTCACTCGTTCTCGCTCTGGTCGGTGCTGCTGGGTTCGCGCAAACGGCGATTCCATCAGGATATGCCGCAACTGTCGCAATCCGTCCGCTTACCGAAGTCGAAACGAAAACGATTTCGCTTGCCCAGATTGCGGACATCGCAGGTCCCGACTCGTTGCGCACGCGATTGGCAGCGGTTTCGCTCGGCATCACGCCTCGCGTCGGAAGCGACCGAGTCATCACTCCAATCACCGTGCAGAGTGCGCTTCGCGCAGCAGGCATCGACGTCGCGACCGTCCATGTTTCGGGGCCGCAAGCAGCGAAAGTTCGACGAGCGACTCGCGTCTTGCCTCCGGCAGAGCTGACAAGTTTTGCGACAGGTTGGATCGAAGCGAATCTTCCCGACGCTGGCCCGATTCGGCAGACAAGTCCCGCACGTGACTTGACGGTCGCATCTGGCGAAACCACATTTCTCGTCACTCACTCCAGCGAATCACCAAAGAACGTCATCGTAACGATTCAAATCCTCGTCGACGGCGATTCGCAGACATCGCAGCAGCTCGTGTTCGCAAAAGGCGAAATCGAAGGTCCTGCGTCCATTCCGGCACTAAAGCCGAATCAAGTCGTTCGCGTCGTCCTCGTCAGCGGCGAAGTCGCGGTTGAAGTGTTCGGCCAGGTCAAAGGCGTCAGCGGTTCGCGCGCCACCGTTTTCATTCCCGATACGAAAGCAACGCTGTCCGGTGAGATTCAAGCCGACGGCAGCGTGGAGGTTCGACTATGAAACGCATCGCACTCTTTCTCTCACTCGCTATCGCGTCCTCCGGATTCGCGCAATCGGACAATCCTGGTTCGCTTTGGAACGACCATGCGCGAAGCCCATTTGCGGACCGAAAGGCGGCACGTCCCGGCGACATTCTCACCGTTTTGATTCAAGAGACAAGCAGCGCGACATCGACTGCGGCGACAAGCTCATCGAAATCCGATTCTGCGAAGATCAATGCGGGCATCGGTCCGATTCTCAGCGCGC
This sequence comes from Fimbriimonadales bacterium, assembly GCA_026129745.1. Classification (GTDB taxonomy): domain Bacteria; phylum Armatimonadota; class Fimbriimonadia; order Fimbriimonadales; family ATM1; genus JAHCHL01. The sequence goes on from JAHCHL010000002.1 coordinate 212,436, forward strand.
TGATTCCCGATCTGCAAACGGGTGCGAGCGCATCGAGTCAAGGTCAAGGCAGCACGACGCGCTCCGGCCGATTGCAAGCGCGATTGACCGTCACAGTGAAAGAAGTTTTGCCGAACGGCAACCTCGTCATCGAGGGTACGCGCTTCGTGCAGATGAATAAAGAAACGCAGAAGCTCGTGCTTACGGGAATCGTTCGACCCGACGACATCCGCGCCGACAACACGATTCTCAGCGAGAACGTTGCTGAAGGTTCGATTACATACGACGGTAAAGGCACCGTTGGAGATCGTCAACGGCGAGGAATCATCGCAACGATTCTGAGCTGGCTGTTCTAAGGAGCAATGAAGATGAGAAACAGACTTGGAATCGTCGCACTGGTCGGATTGGTTGTCGCTACCGGAGGCTACCCGCAAGGAGAAACGTTGCAGCAATCCGGTGCACAGACTGCGCGCATCAAGGATATCACGCGGCTGCGCGGCGTTCGAGCGAACCAGATATCGAACATGGGAATCGTCGTCGGATTGCAAGGAACCGGCGATTCGCGAAATTCGCCTTGGGCGCAGCAAGCGATCCAAAACCTCATCAAGGAGTACGGCATATCGCTCGATGCGCGATCTGCAAATCTAAAGAACATCGCGCTGGTGATGGTCACTGCAGAGCTTCCACCGTTCACTCGGCCTGGAAGCAGAATCGATGTGACGGTCAGTTCGGTCGGCGACGCAAAGAGCTTGCAGGGCGGCTACCTACTTCAAACGCCACTCTATGCGCCAGGAAACCGCAATACCGCTTATGCCGTCGCGATGGGTGCCGTCAGCATCGGCGGTTTCGGAGCTGCACAAGGCGGAAGCAGCCGACAAAAAAATCACCTTACCGTTGGTCTTATCACGAATGGCGCGCTCGTCGAGCGTTCTGTTCCGACTCAAATCGAATTCAACGGAACGATGTTTCTTGAGTTGATGCATCACGACTTTACGACTGCGACTCGCATTGCGGACGCCATCAACACGAACTTCTCGGACTTGCGCGCCATCGCCTATGACGGAGGCGGAGTCGAAGTGCAGGCAGTCGATCCGAAGCGATTCGATGCTGTCGAAGCAATGAGCCGTGTCGAAATGCTCGAAGTCGTTCCGGATGTCAGTGCAACGATCGTCGTCAACGAACGCACCGGCACGATTGTCGTTGGTGGTGACGTGAGGATTGGCCCTGCGATGATCGCTCATGGAGGCTTAGTCGTTCGGATTAATCAGTACAACGAAGTGATTCAGCCGATGCCGTTCAGCAGGGGAACGACTGAGACTCAAACGAACACGGAAGTTGGCGTGCAGGAGACTCGCGTCAACATCGGCATCATCAAGCCGAACGCGACGATCGACGACCTGGCTAAGATCTTCCGCGCGTTGCGCGTAACGCCGACCGACATGATCGCAATCATTCAGGCGCTCAAGGCGCAAGGCGCAATCAAAGCGCAGGTGAAGACGCAATGATGCAGGGAATCTCTAACCTAAGCATCGATCGTGCAACGCTTGCGAAAGAGCAGCAAGCGAAGCTCGACGCACTCAAGGAAAAGCCTGAAATCAAACGGGAGCTGTCTCGACTCAAGAAGGCGACGCAAGACATCGAAGCGATCTTTTTGAAGCAGCTTATCGGCGAAATGCGAAAAGGTCAAGCCGAAGGAATCTTTGGTAAGAGTACCGAGTCGCAAATGTATACCGACTTCCTCGACGAGGCTGTCGCAGGACAAATGGCGAAAGGCCGTGGCATTGGAATCGCCGACACACTCTACAAGAGCATGGAAAGCGTCACGCTGCGCGCAGCTGCAGCAAAGCAGGCCAAGGAGGCCGCCAACGAAGACGAAATCAGCCGGGCGCGAGAAGCTTGGAACCCGGCCGGAGGAAACCCATGATCACGAAGGAACTGCAAGCGATTTGGTGGGAGTGGCTCGGTCATTCCGAGCGGCTGCTGCGATCGCTTCACGAACAGACCGCCGCAGTGATGCTGCGCGACGTCGAGCGCGTCGAAAGGCTGCAGCCTGAGATCGAGCGGCAGATAAGCGGATTGAAAGAAATCGATGAACGGGCCGTGGCGTGCGCCAAAGGGCTGGCCGAGAAGTTAGGTTGCAAACCCACTTTTCGAAGCTTGGTGGACGCTCTTGAACAAGACGAAGCACGGGAAGTTCACGCTGTCGCGAACAGGGTCAAAGCTGCCGCTCAGACGGTGCAAAGCGTGGTCGAGAAGAACCAGTCGCTAATCGAAAACGAACTGGCCTATGTGGCCGGATCGCTTCACCTGCTGGCGAAGGCGACCGAAAATAAGGAAGGAGCGTTTGGCACGCGCACGCATGCAGCCGTGCTGCTGGACCAAACGGCATAGACCATGGCCGGATCATTCTTCGGAATCAACATAGCGTCGAGGGCACTCCGTTCTTTCGAAACGGCGCTCAACGTCACCGGCCACAACCTTGCGAACGTCAATACGCGAGGCTATTCGCGCCAGATCGTCGAGTTCGATCAAACGGCGCCACTGACCTACTTCGGACTGCGGCCATTTACTGTCGGCACCGGCGCTTTCATCTCGAGTGTCAATCGCGCCCGCGATATGTTTGTCGAAGGCCGAATCATTCAAACGCAGTCTGAGCAGTCTCGTCTTGGGCAGATGCTCACGTCGCTTCGCGGAATCGAAATGGTTTTTGGCGAACCCAGTTCGGACGGAATCTCTGGCAACTTATCTGCAATGTTCGATTCTTGGGCGCGGCTTGCGGCCAATCCTGCGGACGATGCTGCGCGCTTGGACGTTCGTTCGCGTTCGATGCTGCTTGTTGGCCGCATTCGCGAAATCGACGCGCAACTGGGAGCCGAACAAGTTCGGCTCGATGCAGAAATCAGGGCTACGATCGATCAAGTCAACCAACTGGGAACAAAAATAAAGGAATTGAATGACTCGATCCGCGCGCAGCGCGCCATTGGATCGACGCCGAACGATTTGCTCGACCTTAGAGATCGAGCGATTCAAGAGCTGGCCGCAATTGTCGACATCCGCAAGCAGGAACTGCCTGACGGCACGATGACGATCTTCATCAATCAGCACACGCTCGTCGATCAAGTGGCCGCGAGGCCTCTGCCGACCGAATATGATGCTGCGACTTCGACAATCCAATTGCCGAACAAAGACATTCAAATCAAAGGCGGAAAGCTTGCTGGATTGATGGCCGGCATCAACTCGGCTAACAACTACCGAGCGCAGCTCGATACGTTCGTAAATGAGCTGAGAACGGCAGTCAATGCACTGCATTTCACTGGAACAAACCTCAACGGCACGACTGGCATCGACTTCTTTGTAGGAACAAACGGAGCGCGAGACCTTGAGATCGATCCGCAGATTCTTGCCGACATCAGAAACATCGCGGCGGGGGCTTCAGGCGCGCCAGGCGACGGTGGGCTCGCGAACGCGATTGCGGAGCTGCGCGACACGGAGCTTGCTGGGTTGGGCAATCGAAGCGCAACTCGATTTTTCAACGACATGATCGCGGTGCTGGGGCAAGACAGCGCGTCGATAGCCATCGCATTCGACACGCAGCTTGCGACGATGACGCAACTTGAAGCACAGAGGCAGTCGGTTTCAGGAGTCAACGTGGATGAGGAGCTTGCGAACATGATGCGATATCAACGCTCGTTCCAAGCCGCCGCCAAGATTCTGTCGGTTCTCGATCAAACGACAGAGGAGTTGATCAAAACGTTTGGCAGGTAATGGAGATTAGACGATGAGAATCAGCACGACGCATCAATACTCACAACTTACGGATCGTGTAGCGAATCTTCAGTCGCGCATTGCGCAGCTGCAAACGAATCTCTCGACCGGAAAGCGCGTGCACATGCCAAGCGACGATCCGATCGCGACCACCGGAATTCTCACATTGGGGTCCGCAAAGGGCCTGGCAGAGCAGCACCGAACCGTCGCAGAGTTCGCAAGAGGAAACTACTCTCTCGCAGAGAATGCGATCGGCGAAATCGGCGAACTGTTGAAAGAGGGAAAAAAGCTTGCACTTCAAGGTGCGACAGGCACGACCGACCAACTCGCGCGCGATGTGATCGCAACACAAATTAGATCGCTTCAAGAACGACTTGTTTCATTGGGCAATTCGAAGGACTCCGGCGGCAGATACCTGTTCTCAGGGTTCGAAGTGCAAACTGAACCGTTTGTAAAGGACTCTGGTCCGCCGCCGACGATTCTCTATCAGGGCGACACGAACGTGAATTATTTGCAAGTGGGTCCGGGCCTCAGAGTAGAAGGCAATGTCATCGTCGAGCAGCAGATTCGACAAGCTTACGACGCATTGCAAGACGTCCATGATCGGCTTGTTGGCGGAGACCTGAGCGGATTGTCCGGCATATCGATACAACTCGTCGACAACGCATCGACAGCGATCAACTTGGCAAGAGGCGACATCGGCGCGAAGATGCAAGCTCTTGAAACTGCGGCGAGTTCCGCATTGCGAAGAATCGATGAGTTCGCTCGATTGATTTCAGAGCGAGGAGACGCGGACATTACTGAAACCATCATCGATTTGCAAGCGACGCAAGTCGCCTATGAAATGTCGCTTGCGGCATTCGCAGGGATTTCGAGAATCAGCCTGTTGGACTTTATGCGAGGATAACGAATGACATTGACCACAACCCGATTCGGGACTATCGAATACACGGACGAAGACATCTTGACGCTCAAGGATGGGCCGCTTGGATTTCCTGGCTTGGAGCGCTTTGTCGTCGTCAGCCACAAAGAGGGCAGCGTGTTTCGTTGGCTCCAATCCATCGACGATCCCAACCTTGCTTTTCTTGTTCTGGATCCAGGGGAGTTTCGTCCGGACTATTCGCCTGCGATGCCTGAAGAGGTCGTGGGCGAGTTGGAGTTGGCTGAAGAAACTCCGAGAATTGTTTACGCCATCGTGTCCATTCCCCCCGGCAAACCGGAAGAGATGACCGCCAACCTTGCCGGTCCCATCGTGGTCAACGCTGAGAAAAGAGTCGCCAAGCAGGTGGTCGTCGAGGAGCCGGAATGGCACACGAAGCATCCGCTCCTGAGCGAGTTGAAGGCGCTGACGGAGAAGGCCGCTGCGTAGAGCCTGAGACATCCCCGTAAAAAAACGGGTGAAATAGTGGGTGCGGGCGCTCGGCGCCCGTGAGCCAAGGAGGGCGCAACCCATGCTTGTACTAACTCGAAAAGTTCACCAAAGCATCATGATCGGCGACGAAATAGAGGTCGTCGTTCTCGAAGTTCGGGGCGAGCAAGTTCGCCTCGGCATCAAGGCGCCCAAGAACGTTACGGTTCACAGGCAGGAAATTTACAGCCAGATTAAGACCGAAAACATCGAAGCGGCAAAAACGCAGCCGGAGGACGTACCGGACTAACTCGGCTGGGATGGGCATCTTTCGGACTTTGTTCGGCAATCGGGAGCCGAACCCTGAGTGGGCAGCGACTCTTAGTCGTGAAGGGTATTTGCGTTTTCTTGCAATCTTGCGTCGCCGATTGGATCGCGAAGCAAGGCCTTATGAAATCGATGTCGCAGCCGGCTCTTTTCATTTTCAGGACGAACCCAATAAACAGTTTGGGTTATGGAACCTCGCTCAAATTTGCCGCAAGAACGGCGGACGCGATTGGGTTGAGATCATCGACGAGCATATTGCGCGCGTCATGAATATGCAACGTTCAGATGCCGAATTTGCCGAGCGATTCGATGATGCAAAGCACCTGCTATTTCCTCGCCTCTTTTCTCTCGACCAATCCGTCGAGGGTTCCGCCGCTGTCGGTGTGTGTTCTGCATTCCACGTTGTCGTTTGCGTCGACTTGCAAGAATCAATTTTGGGAGTGACGCTGGATATGGCGAACAAGTGGGAGCGCACTCCCGAGGAGCTCTATTCGGTAGCGCTCGACAACCTATGGAAGATGCCGAGATTCGATCCTGCGGAATTCAAACACAGCGAGGGGCACACTTACATCGTTTCTGATGATGACAACTTCTATGTCGCATCCCAAGTGTTGCAACTCAACCGATACTTGTTTCCAGAGCCGGAATGGGGAGCGCTTCTGGCGATACCGAATCGCCATTCGTTCCTATACGAACCGATCGACGGGCCAATTTCTCCATTGACCGTTCAACGGCTGATCGGATTAGCGCACAGCGGCTATGTCAATGGACCCGGATCGATTACGCCAAGCTTGCTGTGGTATCGAGATGGCAAAATCGTCGCGCTCGATGTCGATGAGAACGCACGAATCGTCGGCCCCGAGGAAGCGCAAAATTCACCGCTTATTTCTTACTAAACTGTTTGAAGAAATTCCAAAGCTCTACTGTCGCGTTGTAAGTCTTGAGTTTTGCGCCGATTACGCTATCGGGCAAATCGGCTTCGATGCTACCTGGCCATCCGTGTCCGTGGCCTTCAATGTAAACGACTCGCAAGAATGCGCCGTCTCGCCCCGGCGAATACTCTTCGATTCTCAATCCCGGTTTCGACTCGAGCCGCTTGGGAGTGGTCGGTGCACCGATTGCGCTCGCCCAAGTTTCCATCCATTGTCTGACTGGAGCCGTCGTTCTGCTTCCCCAAGGGAGCCTTGATTCGCCGCCTTCGAGCGGCACGAGCGGGTCCCTCGTTCCGATGACGAAAAGCGTTGGCAGCGCTTTCTTCGGTTTCGGATTCTCGATTGCGAGTTGTCCAGCTACGGGCGCGGCTGCAGCGAACCGCTCCGGAATCTCCGCTGCGAGTCGAAACGTCATTCCGGCGCCGTTCGAATGTCCGCAAACATAAATGCGGTTTTCATCGATGTTTGCTCGCTTAATCGTTTCATCGAGCATCGCGGAGATCGCTCGCACGTCGTCGATTCTCGTTCGAATCGAGTTTTCATTAAGCTGGCCCGAGTTCCAAACGCGCGGATTTGTTAGGAAATTCGCCGCTGCTCCAGGCCTCGATGGGAGGCCGGTTGGGGCGAGGACCACAAATCCTTCTTTGTCGGCCAGAGCGCGCCATCCGTTGTTCTCCAGATTGCGCATCCCGTTACCCCCTGCGCCGTGCAATACAAGCACAAGCGGCATCGGTTCTGCCACGTTCTTCGGTATGTGGACGTGGTAATCCCAGTCGTACCCTTGATTGCGAATCGTGAGGCTGTGCGTCCCTGGGCCAAGGGCGTCCTGCTCCCCGACCGTTGAGGCACATCCAAGGGTCATCGAGAATATCGCGGCGACCAACTTCATGCAAAGAATGGACGCAGAAAGATGCCTTGAGTTCGCCATGGGGACGAAGTACCTGCTGTAAAGAGTACTCATTAATTGCCAATAATCCATAAGAGAACTGCGATGTCCCATCCCATTCCGTTCGCTCAAAGAGAAAGAATCAAGGCCAGCCTGCCATTGATTCGAGAGCGCGGCTTGGAGATAGTGGAGCAGTTTTACAAGCGGCTGTTCGAGGAACTGCCAGAGGCGCATTCGCTTTTCGCGAACGGAGTGAACAAACAACGAATCAAGTTTTACATCATGCTGCGCGAGATCGTGATGCAGGTCGACAACTGGCCCTACATCAATGAGTCGGTGAAAAGCCTCGGCCGCCGGCACCAGACGTATGGGGTGGAAGCGCATCACTATGTGGCGGTTGGCAACGTGCTGATCGAAGTCCTTTCAGAGGCATTGGGCGAACAGTTTACGAAAGAAGACCGCGAAGCATGGACTGCACTATATCGAGAGATTTCGGCGTGCATGCTCGACGGTTACTCCGAAAAGGCCGCGTGAGACGGCAAGTGCCACAATGAGTGCCGGTGGCTCCAATCCTTCCAAATGATTCCAACCCATTTCCTTGGGAGCGTGTGAACGAGGAGGACATCGAGGCTCGGTGTGACGTTCGTCGTGATCCTGCCGATCTCGATCTCGCGATCTCATGCATTGATTTCACCAGCCTGGAGGGCTCGGACACTCCGGACAACATTCGCGCAATGTGTGCAAAGGCGATCGAATGCGGCGTCGCTTCCGTTTGCACTTATCCTCTGCTCGTTTCTGTTTCAGCAGGTGCTCTGAGTGGTTCGGAAGTTAGAGTTTGCTCAGTCGGCGGTGGGTTTCCATCTGGGCTTTATCCACTCGAAACGAGGTTGAACGAGATACGCTTTGCGATCGATAATGGGGCCGAAGAGATCGACGTCGTCATGAATCGCAGCGCTTTCCTTTCAAGTGACTATGAAACGGTAGCCACAGAGATCGCTGCAATGCGCGACGTTTGCGGTGCGACGACGATGAAGGTCATTCTCGAAACCGGTGAACTGCCTAATTGTAATGCGATTCGCAATGCGTCGTTCATCGCAATGCAAGCAGGCGCCGACTTCATCAAAACCAGCACCGGCAAGATCGCAATTGGAGCGACTCCGAAATCCGCTCTGTGCATGATGGACGCGATTGCCGACTATCACAAGGTGACTGGTCGAAAAGTCGGGATGAAGCCATCTGGCGGAATTCGCACAGTCGATGATGCGCTTTATTACATCGCGCTCACTCGAAGTGCGCTGGGATCTGAGTGGTTGTCACCCGAACATTTCCGAATCGGCGCTTCGAGTCTGCTCGACGAGCTGATCAATGCGCGACGATGATCTTGAACAGAACCGCTCCGCGACATCTCCTTGCCACGATGTTGAGAATCGACAGCGAAATTCCCGCGTAATCGATCGTGTCGGTGAGATCGGTCGTGTCGTCGTCAGGAACGATGATCAGTCGAATGGGTCGGTCTGACGAGTCGACAGCTGATTGGTCTGCATACTTCGCGGCAATCTCCGGCGATGCGATTGCAAACACTCCTTTACGCTCCGTCGAAGAGACTTCGAAAGTCTCTGCAATCGAAAGAATCGCGGCACGAATGCGATGAACGGCGGCTAACATGAATCGCACTCCGCAGCACGAAGTTTCGATTCTGAAGCGACGATCGATGTCTTTGTGGAGAGCTGGTTTGCGATGTTGGGTTTGAGAAATGGCGACAACCGTTCCCACCCTTGCCTCTTCAATCCGAATGGGTCGGCAGGATCCGATGCCGTTCTTGGTCCAATTGCGAAGTCTCCGAACTCGAGTCTCTCCGTCGCACCGGGTTCGCGACACAACTGAGCGAGAAACTCGCCGGCGATGATTTCCGCTGCACCGAGATTGAGCGTTGATTCCAGTTCGCTGTCGGCGACATGAACCGGAACAATCGCGTATTCAATGACCGGCAACTGTTCGTCGATGGTTTCATCGATTTCGTCGTCGAAGTCACTTCCTGCAATTCTGCACTTTCGTTTGATCGTGTCTCTGCTTACGTTCAGCGCCATTTCTTTCCTCCAAGAGTTTCGTCAGCAGCGCAGAGTTGCGATGTACCGCGCCAGCCAGCGCGCGAATCGCGGCGCGATGCCGTTCTGCGTCGCGCTTTCCTTCTTCAACGAGCGCTTCCAAATGCCGAATGAACCGTTCGGCTATGTTTCGCTGCTGCGTCATGCTGTATCGCATCATCCAAACGCTGCAGGCTGCGAAGGCGCCCGCAATCGCGAGCGCCTCCATGCCAGGGTTCATCGCCGCCTAAGCGCACGGCGCAACCGATCGAGCGCGCTCCCCGCTGCGCGCATCGTTTCATCAAAGTCGTCGAAGTCTGCGCGCAACTCCTGACTCGCTGGGTCGTTTCGTCCCTGCATATATCCAAGAAAGCTTTGCCGAAAGTAGGCGAACGCTTCTTGGGTCCCGGCGCCGGTTAGCGTCACCGCAGCAATCGCTCCAGCGATTCCGCCAACACCGAGCGAAAGCAGAAACACAAGAAAGTCAAATCCTTCCATCGCGACCTCCCTTTACCCAGTCGAACCGTAGGCCGTTTGCCAAAGTCCGTAGCCGACGTTGTATCTGCCGCGAACGCCATAGAAGTAGCGGTCGTGCCACCACGCGGATTCGCTCGACCCGCCGCTGTCCATCGCGGTGAACTCGACCGGCACATCGCTTCGCTGCTGCAAGATGATTGAGCGCATCGCGCGTGAAGTGTCGAGCAAGAACCATTGGTCTTCGAAACTTCCGCGAAGATAGGGAGAAACGACCAACTTCAGCTTTCCTTGAAACGCGTTCTTGTACGGCGTGCTCGAAGCGGTGTCGGTTCCGTTGCCCTTATACACAACGACCGGGCTTTCGATCAATTCGATCGCGCTCCATTGGAGCTTCGGTCCTACAAGCAGCGTGTCCGGAACGATGCCGAGCGGTTCCCCTCGGTCATCTGGAACGAGCATCATCTTGCTAATCGCTTCCGCGATGCCCGATGCGTCCAATGGATCATTCGCGAGGTTCGAGTAAGTTCCGCCTGGATAGGTCGGATGCGATGCGTTGAAGAGCGAAAGGCCGTCATATCCGGCTTCGGTGAAGCCGTTCGCAATCGATTCGACGCAAAGTTTGTGTTGGTGTTCCGCCACACGATCCGCAAGTTCGCGAACGCGCAGTCGAATCAAATCGTACTGATCGTCTTCGACGGCTTTGCGATCCACAGCGATGCTCGCTTCGAACGTTTTGTCTTCGATCGAGTAACTGTATTCGGTCATTCCACTCGGCTTGCGCTCGTCGACGAATTCGTTCATCGTCGGCGTACTGCCGAGCCACGCGTACTTCTGCTGCGGAATCGTTGTGTTGACGATGGTCGCGATCTGTTGTGCGACGCCGGTTTCCGCTCGCTTGCGATAGGCGAGATCGAACTCCGTTCGGAGTCCGGGCAATAGAAGATTGGGTATGTCGCTTTTTGTGATCGGCATGAGTTACCTCCTCTTATTGTGTGTGCCGGTCGATGCGGATTCTAAGACCCGCGACTCCGGTCGAAGTTTGTTCGAGGGAGACGATTGTCCCGACCTTGTATTCGTTCGTCAGCCCCGATGTGTTGATTTGAAGTTCGTTGTCGGTCTTCGCGTAGACTTCTGCGCCGATGCTCGCTTGAGTCGTGGAAGACAAATCGACGTACACTCCACCACCGGACTTCGAAACGCGGCAGCTCTTAGATCCGTTCGATCCAGAATTCGCGACGGTTTCTTCCGCGATGCCGACGAACTTCAGGTTCGCGGTGGAGTGACTCATCGGGACGAGAAAACCGTTCGCGTTGACTCCGACGAGCGCGCCCTTGTAAATGGTCGTAGAAGCGGCGATCTTGTAGTTGACGATGATCGTCGGCTTCGGAAATGCTTCGAACGCTTTGGCTAACGCTGCCATTCGTTACCTCCTCTTCGCTATGTCGCGTGGGTCGATGCCTGGAAAGTGCTCGGCGTAAAACCGCGCTTCTTCGGCAGACAGGTCGTGGCTCGAAATCGGTCCGGATGGCGCGATTTCGCCGAAGTGAACCGTTTTCGGAATCGCGGCAAGAAGCCCCATTGCGCGCTCTTTCGCAACGCTGTCATCGATCGCTTCGAGCAGCGCAAGCGCCTTTGACTTGATTGCAGGCGGCAACCCAAACGAAGAAACGGATCTTTCGATCTCCTCTTTGGCGATTCTGCGCCTAAGGGCAAGCGCTTCTTGCTTCCATTCATCTGCAATCGGATCGTCGCGAAAGTTCTCGCAAAACAGCCTTGCGCTCTCGATTCTCGGATTGCCGACGATGCTGACTTCGTGGATTTTGTCCAGCGATTTAGCGACACTGATGCTGAGCGATTTCGCACCCGACGTTTCGATGAGGTCGTTCGCCTCTTTGGTCAGCGCGAGCGTTCCGAACAGTTCCGTGCCGATCGCTTCGACATCCGTCAGATAGCCGAGCCTGAATGGCGATTCGGTGTGCTCGATGAGAACGGGAACGGGTGCATCGAAACTCCTTGCCATCTTTTGTAGATCGGATGGAGAAACGTTCAGGCCGCGGTCCGAATACTCGCCGCATTCGAAAAGCTTCGCTTTTCTTTCGATCCATTCGAGGCTTTCACCGCTCGCGATTTGATCGAGATAAGCGGGCGGATCGCCGAACGCCGCGTTCCAATTCGCCAGCAGCTCCTTCGCCGCAAGTTGACGTTCGGATTCAGGCAGATTCAGCCTCTCTCCCCGAATGCCCGGCCCTAACATCGCCGCTGTGTGCTTGTTTTCAATTGAAGTTGACATAGTCACCCCTAAGACCGTGAGCGAAAGATTCGTCAACCGACTTCTCTGGAATTGAAGCCGCAAGAGCGGGATTGCTAAACCTGGCAAAATTACTGTTGCTCTCTCTCACTCTCTGAATAAGCTGTTTGCAGCCTGGTGTGAGTCCGACTTGGAGGTCTGAGGTTTGAGGAAAGTTGTTGCTGTCTTGGTCGGCAAGTTTGCGATGGACATCAAGCAGTCTCATCGCACAGATCTAAGACTCCAAAACCCTTTGTCATCCATCGACCTTGCTGTGCATCGATGAATCCAAATCGTCGATACAATTCTTGAGCATCGCGCGTTGCCAAGCACCATCGCGTCGAAGTCGCAAACGCATCGTGGAAGAGCAGAACTTCCATCATCCATTTGCTTAGTCCGCGCCCACGATATTCTTCCTCGACGAAGACATCGCAAATCCAAGCGAATGTGCAGTAGTCCGAAACGACCCTTGCCATGCCGATCATTTCATCTCCGTGAAAGAGACTAAGAACGAATGAAGATGCAAAAGACTTTTCGATGACTCTTCGCTCGCGTTTGCTTGCCCAATAAGACTTGCGAAGCATTCGTTCAACCGCATCGATGTCGACGCAATCGGGATCGTCGGTCAAGGTGAATTCGCCGTTAGTCCACGCTGCCACTCGCGCATTACACCTGATACACGGTCGGGGGCGGACCCGGCAACGGCAGCCGTCGGACTTTCGTCCGTCGGGCCAGGCCACCCCCTTCCGTCCTGTCGGTCAGGCAGGTTAATGTGGGACGCGCGAAAGCAACAAGAGTTCCGTTTAGCCGTGAGTTGTGTGCGCTGTTAGTTCAGGTCGACCCGTTCGCCGTACTCAGGAATCGTCGTGTTCCATGCGAGTTCGCGTTCGATTCGCGATTGCAGTGCCTCGGAAGCATGCGGCTCGCCGTGGACGATAAAAGTTCGCTTCGGGGGTGATTGGAATCCCGAGAGCCAGTCCATGATTTCGTTCGAGTCGGCATGCGCTGAGAGCGATGCGATCATTTCGACGCGGGCCTTCACCTCGACTTCTTCGCCAAGAATCGTGACAGGAGACCTGCCTTCTACCAGTTCACGGCCAAGCGTTCCTTCTGCCTGAAATCCTACAAACAGAATCACATTGCGCTGATCGGGCAATCGTGAGAGCAGATGGTGTGTAATCCGCCCCCCCGAAGCCATTCCGCTGCTGGATATGATGATTCCAGGGCCTGGTCTCTTGTTCAATGCTTTCGACTGATCACGTCCGCGCACGAACGTCACGTTTGCTGCGCGCAATGGATTGCGGCCTTCGTCAACAAGCGCTTCCATATCGAGATCATGATCGTCTTGATTGCGTACATAGATGGAAGTCGCATCGATGGCCATCGGGCTATCGACCCAAACAGGAATCGGTTCGCATTCTCCGTGACTCTCCAAATCGCGCAAGTAATAGAGCACGTCCTGCGTACGTCCAATCGCAAACGATGGAATGACGAGCATCCCTCCCGATTCGCACACCTGTTTGACCATTCTCAGAATCGCTTGTTGCGGTGGATCGGCAGGATGCACACGATCGCCATACGTGCTTTCGACAAGCAAATAGTCTGCATGGGTGAGAATCTCTGGATCGCGAATGATGGGTTGGTTCGGGCGTCCTAAGTCGCCTCCGAAAACGATCAGCCTTCCGTCCGGCAAGAAGAACTCGACAAACGCGGATCCAAGAATATGTCCCGCTCTGCGGAACCGAACGATGCAACCGCCACCGAGCGAAATCTCTTTGTCGTAACCATGCGCTTCGAGCAATCTGCCGGCAGCTTCGGCGTCGCGTTCATCGTAAAGTGGGAGAGCCGGCCGATGCTTCGTCAGGTTTTTCTTGTTGACGTAGTCCGCGTACTCTTCTTGCAGCCTTCCGCTGTCTGGAAGGCTGAGCCTCGTTATCTCTGCGGTGCCAGGCGTGCAGAGAACGGGGCCCGAGAATCCGTCCTTGTGAAGCTTCGGCAGGTATCCGATGTGGTCGATGTGCGCGTGCGTAAGAATGACCTTTTCGATTTCATTCGCATCGATGGGAAGCCTCTGCCAGTTTCGTTCTTTGAGTTCGTCCGGGCCCTGAAACAGCCCGCAATCGATGAGAAACTTCCTTCGCCCAACGGAGAGGAGATATTTCGATCCAGTTACTGTTCCCGCAGCTCCGAGAAACTGAATCGTGACCTTCACTCAGCGGCCTCGACCCTCTTTCTTGGAAGCAGGAAGTACATCGCAATTCCTATTAAGGCGATTCCGATCGCGACCATCTGTGCAAGCGTCATGTTCGCGGCTTTCCAAATCACTTCCGAGCTGGAACCTGCGCGAAACAGTTCGTACAAGTAGCGCGTGCCACCCATGAGGATGAGTCCGATGCTGAGGAGTTTGCCAAGCCATGGCCCTGTCTTATGCTTTCGAAAGTCTGATTTCTCGACCAACAAGAGAATTGCCATCGCCGCAAGCGCGAACACCGTGTCATAAAGTTGTGCGGGATGTACTTTCTCTAGCGTCGTTTGAAATTGGACTCCCCATGGCAAGTCGCAAACTCCCCCGTAGCAGCAGCCGTTGAAGAAACAACCGATTCTTCCGATTGCGATGATCAAGAATCCCGGCGCGACTGCAAGATCGAACGTGCGCAGAAGCGAAACCTTGTTCAGTTTCGCCCAAATCGCCACGGCAGCCATCCCAAACAAATAGCCGCCGAATGAAGTCATCCCCCCCTCTTGAATATTCCAAATAAGACTCGGATTTGCGGAATAGGTCTCCCACTCGACGAGGATGTTAGAAAGCCTCCCGCCGACGATCCCTGCAAACATCGAATAGAGGATCAGGTCGATGATCTTATCGGATGGAATGCCGAACTTCGCCGCACGCGCTCGAACAAGAAAGAACGCGGCAATAAACCCGACCAAAAGCATGACGCCCCAAGTCGTGACGCTCAGCCCGAATACTTCGAATAAGATTGGATGCATAAGTTGAATCGGGCCGATAGCTTACTTGAGTCCGCAGCCGGAGATGCCGTTCTTTTCGAAGTAGCGCTGGTGATACTCCTCTGCTGGCCAAAACTCGCTCGCCGGGGTCACTTCGGTTACGATGGCGCTCGCAAACTTCGGTTGCCAATTGACGATTGCCGCCTTGGCCGCCTCGGCTTGTTTCTGGGACAGGAAGAAGATCGCGGAGCGATACTGGTCGCCGATGTCGGGGCCTTGGCGATTGAGCGTCGTTGGGTCGTGCATTGAGAAGAAAGCGTCGAGCAACTGTTCATAGGTGACGACCGACGGGTCAAAGGCCACCCGAACTGCCTCCGCGTGGCCTGTATTCTCGTAGCAAACCTGCTTATAGGTCGGGTGTTCGGTGTTGCCACCGGTATATCCGCTGGTGACGTCGATCACGCCCTCGATCTGGCGGAAGTTGTGCTCAACGCCCCAGAAACAGCCAGCGGCGAAGATTGCGACTTCTGTTTGCCTTGGTTCCATGAACTGATAAGCGGATTCTTGCATACTTGGGTTCCAGGCTGATGCGCCCGTGGTGAACTTCCTGGCCCGATTCGCGTCTCAATTGCAGGGCGAATAGACGATAATTGTCAGTGCGACCACCATGACCACCAGAGAGAAAGTTGCCCACTTGTTGCGGAGATTCGGCCTCGGTGCGAGCCAAGCCGAGCTTGACTTTTACGAGAAGCTTGGCGTAGAGGGCACGATCGAGCGGCTCATCGAGTACGAGAAGTACGACGAGGGCTTCGACGTCTCGGTTTGGGAGTTCGGCGTCAACGCACGCAACACCCTTCCTATTCTCCAGCCCAAGCAGGTCGCGATGTGGTGGACATTGCGGCTGCTGACGACTGAGCGTCCAATGCAGGAAAAACTGACGCTGTTTTGGCACGACCATTTTGCGGTCAGCGCATCGAAAGTGACTCAAGGCCCTGCGATGTACCAGTATCTCGAGACGCTGCGAAAGCACGCGAACGGCAATTTCTTAGAGCTGCTCAGGGCCATCAGCAAAGACCCTGCGATGATCCTTTGGCTCGACAACAACACAAATGTGCGCGGTAAGCCGAACGAAAACTTCGCGCGCGAAGTGATGGAGCTGTTCACGATGGGCATCGGCAATTACACCGAAGCCGACATTCAGGAAGCCGCTCGCGCTTACACAGGTTGGTCGTTTGCAAGGACTGGATTGCAAGGTCGACGTCAACCGACAGAAGAAGAAGTCATGCAGTTGTTGCGTGAAGGCAAACCGCTTTTGGAATTTCAATTCCGGCCTTTGCTTCATGACAACGGCGTCAAAAAGATTCTTGGCAACGAAGGCCGATTCGATGGCGACGACGTCGCTGGAATTCTTTGCGGAAGACCCGAAACGTCGCGATACATCACCAGCAAACTCTGGCATTGGTTCGCTTATCCCGATCCCGAAGAGAGAGTCGTCGAACGCCTTGCAAAAGTTTATCGAGACAGCGGCTTCGACATCAAGAAGATTCTCTATGCAATTGCACAATCGGATGAGTTTTGGAGCGAAAAGTGCGTGCGCAAGCAAGTGAAGAGTCCTGCTGATTTCACAATCGCAGTGGGTCGCTCGCTCGGCATTGGCCAGTCATTGCTCAGGCAGCGTCCCGCAGAAAGCGACCTGTTCACGCCGATCCCACGTCAGATGTTCGGGCCGCTTCGCGGCCTGGTCGACTCGATGACGAACCAAGGAATGGAATTGCTTTACCCCCCGGAAGTCGCGGGCTGGGATTGGGGAACCGCTTGGATCAGTTCGGCGACGATGCTCGAGCGGATCAAACTGAGCAGCGTTCTTTTCGGGCAAGGTCGGGCCACCGAGTTCGGTGCGGCTGCAGGGGCGGCCGCTTCGTCTTCGTCCGCGATTGAGTCGGCACAGAAACTATGCGATTTGTTCGATGCGGAACTTGATGGGGCCCGGCTGAATGAAGTTGCCAAGGCCGTTGAAGCAGGCGGTGGGGCGTCGACGCTCTCGAATCCGAGATCGGCAACTCGAACTCTTCAGCTCGCGACAAAGGTCCTTTTCGCCGCGCCGGAGTTCCATTTTTGCTGAAGACCCTGTACAACGTATAACATAGAGGTAAGACCATGTCGGACCAGATAACGAGAAGAGACCTTTTGCGGAAGAGCGCGATCATCGCGATCGGCGCAGCCGCCCCGCCTTGGCTCGCATCGATTGCGAAGGCCGACGTGGTGAAGATGGCCGCAGGCAGGAAAATCGACCCAGACAACATTCTCGTCGTATGCCAGCTTAGCGGCGGCAACGACGGCTTGAACACGGTCGTTCCCTATGCAAACTCCGCTTATTATGCGGCGCGCCCGGTGCTTGCGCTGAAGGAAGAAGAAGTCATTAAGATCGACGCTGAGTTCGGATTGCATCCGACGATGAACGGATTCAAGTCGCTTTATGATGAGAAGAAAGTCGCAATCATTCAGAGCGTCGGTTATCCGAATCCGGATCGCTCGCATTTCAAGAGCATGGAGATTTGGCAGACTGCGAATCCGGATGGCCGTGAACAATACGGTTGGCTTGGCAAGTACCTCGACAATCAGATCCAGTCTGGATCGACGAATCCAGTGATGGCGCTCGGACTTAGCAGAACGAAACCGGATGCGCTGAAAGCAAAAGTCGCCTCCGTTCCATGCTTTGCGAGTTTGGCCGACATCAAAGCGTTTGTCGGTGACCCGGATGCGGAGCGCATGTTGCGTGAAGTGCAAGGAATGGACGCTTACGGAAGCGCGGATGCGGAAGCGGTTAGAAAAGCGAACCTCACCGCACTCGACGCGATGGCCGAATTGAACAAAGCGCTCGACTCTTACACGCCGAAAATGCCATATGGCAACGATCAGTTCGGACAAGGGTTTAGGCAGATCGCACACTTAATCGCAACATCGCCGAAGACTCGCGTCATCTATTTCGCAGCAGGCGGATTCGACACGCACAGTCAGCAAGCGGCTGCGCATTCGAGGCTCGTTCAAGACTTCAGCAACGCTCTAAAGGCGTTCATGGACGAAATGAAGTCGCTTGGCAAAGACGGGAAAGTGAGCGTGCTGGTGTTCAGCGAATTCGGCAGACGCGTTCGCGAAAACGCGAGCGCAGGGACCGACCACGGCGCCGGCGCGCCGATGTTCATCGTTGGAGGCAAAGTCAAAGGCGGGATGTACGGAGAGAAGCCCGATCTCGTCAACTTAGATCGCGGCGACGTGCCTTGGCGTGTCGACTTTCGACAAGTCTATTCGACCGTCATGGATCAATGGATGGGCGGCGACAGCGAAACGATGTTCGGCAAGAAGTTCAATCACGTGAACATCTTCTAAACCCAACACTCCAAGGAGAGAGGAAAGACGGACCGGCGAGGCACACCGCCGGTCTCGTCTTTTTTGAATGGTCGCCTACCCAGCGCTAAGGCGTTTGGATCAATCGTCTTGACGAGCACGCATGGGTGCGCCGATATGGACGTCGAGCAGCCGTTCTCGGTGATCATTGAGCATGCAGATCGCCCTGATCCCAAAGTGCTGAGCAACCTCGACGGCGCTTTGCCACTTCAACGGGTTCAGCTTGCCGTCTTTGCAGGTTTCGTTTTCTTGGTCGAAGCGGGGGCAATCTGGGCAACGCATGTCTACTATTCTGACGGAGAGTCTATCTCATTCGCTTCCATTCTTTCTCGATCAACCCGATGCCGGTCGGCACTTTCGAAATCGACCACCAATCGAGGCCGCAATCGATCGTTTGCCCTTCCATTCCAGCGGGGTCGATACCGCAAACGTGGCGAATGATCAAGTCGACGATCCAAGAGTGCATGTAATCGTCGATTCCTCGATATGCACTCGGCTCACCCGTGATTGGATTATAGTGCTCAAAGCAATTCGGTCGATGCGGATTGCCGTCGAATGTCATCATGCGAATCCACTGCATCAGGAATTCCCCAGCAACTGTGCGCCATTTTGGGTTTCTGCTTGCCATGTTCGCCAACGATTCCGCGATATGAGAGTTGGCCATTGGCCACACGCGCCCGTTCCATGGACAGTTCATGCGTTTCGATTTCCATAGCGGTTCTGCTGAAAAGAACGCATCGGACATTGGACTCGTCGGGACCCTGTAAGGCGTTGCAAAGTGGTTCGTGTTGAGCAGCGAGAGTTCGAGCGACTTATCATCCACATCAAACTGCTCCAACGGATAGAAGCCGACGGCAGACATGTGCGGCGACAGCCTAAACGGATTCAAGAGCGCGTCTTTGTAGATGCCGCTGCCAACATCCCAAAGCGATTGCAGCGCCACCTCGCATCGGTCCAAGTCATTTGATCGACTTTCAAGCGAGTCCAGCGCCTTTCTGAGCCGGAACGCATAGTACGTAGCGTCGACGCCTTTGAGATCGATCTTTCCCCATCGATCCGCGCTCCCGTCTGCAAACAAATATCGCGAGGAGTACTCCTGGCCCGTTTCGTTTTGATCCCAAACCGAAATCAGTCCCGTCCGATCTGGGTCTCGCTGGTTTTGCAAGTAGGCGGCGTATCGGTTAAGGCATTCGATGATCCCGCCTTCTGCAACTCCGAGTCTGTGAATCTGGTGCACACGCATAACCGCGTCACCCCAGTTCGCATGATAGAAATCACGTTCGGGTCTGAACGAGTATATGTGCCCCGGGAACGATCCGTCTTCACGCTGATTGAATGCAAAATTGCGCAGAATGCCTCGCGCTAACGAAGAATCATGCATCCATGCGGTTTCACGAATGTGACAAGGCGCGGAATAGCTGATCAGATTCCTAAATGCGCCGATGCCTTCGAACACGCATGGAAACGGATACTTTGGCAATCGAACGTCGACCGTCTGCAGCCTAAGTCCGTACCACCTATACCAATAGTGATTCGTCAGGCAATCATCGCTGCACTCGAACTGCGGAACTGAAGCAAAGTAGTCTCTCCAGCTTTGTTGCGACTTTGCGACGGCGTCGCTCGACATGGCTGAATCCAATTGCTTGAGTGCATCATTGCGAGAAAGTGCAGCAGAACAAGCGAATTGCACCGGTTTCTTGTCACTGAGGCGATAGTGCTGGAGTGCGTGAACCAAACCGTATCCGGAGACGCCCGGACCTTCCCGCAACTTGCCATCTCGAAAGAACTCGGATAGCGGCGAGATAGCGGCATTCGGCGATTCGTCATGCACTTCTGATGTCAGCATGCAGATTCCGTTCGCCTCTGCGTCTGCACCATAGGCGAGGAAGATCGAACCGCCTGCGCTTGCTTGCCCAATACTCGAATCTGATTCCGCACCTTCGAAACCGCTTCGGTCGATGGCGACCTCATCTGGCCATGCAACGCGATATTCGCAGCTGAGTCGCCCTGCGGTTGCTTCATAGCTGTCGCACGAGTGCCATGGCGATCCGGCTCCCGGTTCCTTGCGTCGGTGCAACGTCCATAGAAATGCGTCGAGTTCTCCAACATCAGTAACCAACTCGAGCTGCGAAACCCAAACATTCGAGCCGGTAACGCACCTAATTTCGCGGATGACGACGTCGCCGGCGACGTGCATGATGGTCAGTCTGTCGGGTCGCCAACCTTTTAGATAAGAGGAGAATCGAAGCGGTTTGCCGCTTTTGCAGATTAGGACTGTGAAGAGCCGGTCGATTCTGATGTCGGCGAAGTGGCACTCATCCCAAAAGCCCGTAGTCAACAGCCACTTTGGAAAAGGGGGAGCATAGACTGCGCCACTTCCGCCGCCGAGGAACCACTTGTCTTTGCGGCCAAGTCGAGAGAGTGGGTCCATCGATGCGGTCAGTTTGGTCGAGCGAAGTTCGATCTGTCAAGAAAAAGGGCGTCATGCAGGAGAATCGAGAACATTGTCGAACGTCTTTCGAAGAAGAATGGCGATGCAATCAGCCCTCGATCAACAGCAGCCGATGTTGCCGCTTCATCCAAATGTTCGTTGGGTGTGGATGTTCTCGTCGCTCATCTCTACATTTATCTTTGGCGGCATCATCGCGACGGCTGAAATTCTGCTTTCCAAAAACATCCCAGAGTGGCAGATTCCGATGCTGCTTATCACAGCCGTTTACGTCATGATCTTCTTCCCACTTGCGTTCGTCATGCCGCGACTTCAGTTCGAGCGATGGCGGTACGCGATTCGACCGCAGGACGTGCTGATCGAATACGGTGTCATCTGGCGGAACAGAAGGTGCATTCCGCGATTGCGCATCCAGCACGTCGACATCAACTCAGGTCCTATCGACCGGATGCTCGGATTGGTTCACATGAATGTGTATACGGCAGGATCGATGGGGCCCGTTGTCAGCATTCCGGGCATGACACCGGAGAAAGCGGAGTCGATTCGAGAAGAACTTATCGGAACGAAGGCATCGAATGGATAACGCGGTCCATCATCGCATCCATCCGCTAACGATCGTCATCGAGGCCGCTCGATTCATCGGCCGATTTGCGTTCGTCATCGTCATCTTGCTCGTCAGTCGTTCTGCAGGGGGCGGATTCGACGCCTTCGAACTTGTTCTTGCGGCATTGGGCGTTTTCAGCATTGCGGCTGCGACCTTGCGCTACATGTTCACCTCGTATTCGTTGGATTCTCAGAACATGATCATCAGAACGGGCGTCGTCTTCCGACAAAAAAGAACGATTCCACTTGCAAGAATACAAAACGTCGAGATCAAACGCGGTGTCCTGCACCAGATGCTTGGCCTTTCTGACCTTAAGATCGAAACTGCTGGCGGTGCAGAAGCGGAAGGCGACCTTTCTGCTCTGACCGTTGCCGAAGCCGAGAGACTCAAAGACTTACTCATGAGGGCAAGGCATGCAGATGCGCCCGTCTCCTCCGAAGCACCACCTCCACCGCCGCAAAGACAGACTGTCTGGATTGCAACGGCGAAGGACTTGCTGATACTTGGAGCGACTGAGAATCGCGCTTTCGTCGTCATCGGCATCATCCTTGCGCCTCTTTTCTTTGCGCCGCGAATTTCTGATGACCTTGTCGAAAGGTTCGGAAGCCAAATGTTTCAGTCCGTTCGAGGAATTGGCGACGACGCGTGGCTCATCGCCATTTGGGCAACTGCCGGGTTGCTTGTGTTTGGTTGGATTGCATCCATCGTCATGACGGCAGTTCATTACTACGGATTCGCTTTGCGTTATCAAGAAGGTCAATTTCAGCGTCGCTATGGACTTTTCACCACCGTCGAATCGATCGTGCCGCTGCCGCGCATACAATCGCTTTGCATTGAAGCTCCGCTTTTGAGAAGGCTTCTCGGATATGTGACGATTCACGCCGGCCTCGCGGGGTCTATCAAACTTGGTGAACAGCAACAGGCGACTTCGGCGCTGTGCTTGCTGGTTAAGTCAAAGGATGTCGCTGAATACGTTCGTCGTGTGTTTCCGCACTTGAATATGAACGACATCGAGTGGCTTCCCGTAAGCCGCATCGCGATTAGAAAGGGTGCGTTTCGATTCGCCTTGTTTCCGACCCTTGCGCTGGTTGGTTGGGTCGTATACAGCGGCAACAACCTGCTCTTGTTAGCGCTGATTCCGATTCTTGCGCTTGCGATTTGGTATGGATACGCAAGGTATCGCGCACTCGGCTACACGATTACGGATGGTTTCTTGATTACCCGCGAGGGGATTCTTTATCGCAAGATTCACATCGCGCCGCATGGGAAACTGCAGTGGCTCGCGGTTAGCCAAGGCCCAATTCAACGCAGGTATCGGATCGCTGATCTCGACGTTGGTACAGCCGCTGTGGTTGGAGCGCAACTCGGTTCTCCTTCGATCGTCGACCTCGAACTCGACAAAGCCGAAAACGTACAGGATTTCCTGTCGGCGAGAGTCGAAGCCTCTGGGCTTTGGATGCCAGACGGCGTTTAGGCATGAGGCCGAACGGCCCATAATGCAACGGATCGGGCTTCCCGCCCGTGCTATGGGTAGAAACGTCGGAGGAAAGACATGAAAGATCCGCTGAAACTCGGCCTAACGATCCTCGCTGTCATCATCTTGGGCGGCATCGCCATCAAGTTGCTGGGCAGCATTCTCGGATTCCTATGGGGAATCATCGTGCCAATCGCCGTCATCGCAGGAATCGGCCTCGTGATCTACGGGCTGTTCTCTCGCAAATCGCTCGGCGGCGGCAGGAACAGCCTCCCCTAAGTAACGCATTCGCTGAACAGAACATCGTATAGTAAGCGGCATGCTAAGCCTCGCGCTCGTTGCCGCTATGACACTCACTGTTCAGCCCACTGGAGAAGTTATTCGCGGCCCCTATGGGGTCGCGCATGTTTTTGCGGACACGTTCGAAGGCGGATTTTATTGGTCAGGGTTCGCCGCAGCCGAAGACAGGCTTTGGCAAATGGAATTGTCTCGGCGCAGCGCGCAAGGACGACTGGCGGAGATCGTTGGACGCAGTGCGATCAATTCGGACCGGGACGCGATTCGGTTCGGCTACACGAGCGAAGAGTACGCTTCGATGTTCAATGCGCTTTCTCCGGATGCTCAGCAGGCAATTCGTTCCTATGTAGGCGGCATCAACGGCTTTATTGAAAAGAACAAGTCGCTTCCGGGAGAGCTGCAAGGCCCGCAAGTAGCCAACTGGACAGAACAAGATGTGCTGGCAATTTGGGTGCAGCTTATTCGACAATTCGGCAGAGGCGGAGCCGGCGAAATTCGCAATCTGCTGCTTTACACCTATCTGAAAGACCGAGCGAAGGATGAAGCGATCGAAATTATCGAAGACTTCGCGTGGCAAAACGATCGGGACGCGATTTGCACCGTCTCCGACGAAGACGATCCGCACAAAGGCGTGTCGCCATTCCCTGAGCAGGAGCCCGGGGCGCTCGAAAGGCACCTTGGAATGCTTCCGCGCGTCAATATGCTCGAGCTGCTTCCGGCAATTCGTCTCTCCGATCAAGCGGACATGAAGGAGCTTTCCGCGCAGATGGGATTGCCGCATAAATGGGGCAGCTATGCAATGGCTGCATCGGCTCACAAATCGGCGATCGGCGTTCCAATCCTTTTGTCCGCACCGCAAATGGGATTCTCATCGCCGAGCATTGCGAGGCAAACCAGCATCGACTGTCCGGGATACTCGGTCGCCGGACTTAGCGTTCCGGGACTTCCGTTCGTTCTTGTCGGCCACAACCGCGATCTCGCTTGGGGATTGACATCCGGTGTCGCAGATACGGATGACATCGTGTTTGTGCAACTGAAAGAGGGTGATGCATCCAAATACGTAGTCGAAGGTGTCGAGCATTCGTTCACGGTTGTCGATGTGCCGATTGTCGTTCGTGGAGAGGAATCGACAACGGGTCGAAGAGAGATGACAATTTATGGTCCGGTCATTCTAAAGAGCGTCGGCACCGGAGTCGCGTATGTTCGCAAGTCGTCGCTGTGGTTGAAAGAGGTCGCAAGCATCGAGGGGTCGCTGGCAATCGCGAGAGCGAGATCGATAGCAGACGTTCGTGCCGGAGTGTCGAAAGTTACGGCGAACATGAACGTCTTCGTCGCGCATAACAAAGACGGCATCGCCTACTTTTACACTGGCTCGATTCCCATTCGATCTTCCAAGATCGATCCAAGATTTCCGATTCCTGCAGGCAAGGAATTCGATTGGGTCGGTATGGTCGCACCAGAAAAGATGCCCTACTGCATCAATCCAGCGCGCGGTTGGTTTGCGAACTGGAACAACAAACCGGTTTCTTGGTGGCCGAATTTCGACACTCCGGCGTGGGGCGCGATATTCCGAAATGAGAACTTGACGACGCTAATGTCGGAGGCTCCGATGCTGTCTACCCAGCACTTCGAGCGATTCGCGAGGACGATTGCAACATCAGACATAACGTCCCTGCGGCTCGCGCCGTACATCACAGAGATTCAGCCGAACGGTTCCAAAGAGCTTGTCAAGACGGCTCACGCTTACCTGTCTCACTGGGACGGCGAGCGTCTCGACGGGTCGGTGGCACGCACTCTTTACAATGAGTGGTTTTCGGCGTTGCAGGAAGAGCTTTTCATGTGGAAGACCGGCAACTTTCTTTCCATCGACAACTTTCGACAAGTCGTCCAGCCATCGGTCGTCTATCGTGCATTGAAGAAGCAAACGAACATCGACTACACAAACGGAAGACCTATCGACGAAATCGCGATGACGGCGTTCGAAAAGGCAGTCGACAGGATGAAGAACTCGCGAGGAAGCGATCCTGCGCTGTGGCGATACCGTGCCGGAAGGATTTCTCTGGCAAACGCACCGGAGATTCTCTACAATGATCGCGGAACCTACATACAAGTTGTGGAACTATGGAGTTTCCCGCGCGGCAGATGGATCGCCCCCCCCGGTGTAAGTGGACATCAATCTTCACCGCACGCTACGGATCAAGCGCAACTGGCAGCGAACTGGGCGCTGTTTGCGATGATTCTGAGGCGGGAGGATCTTCCGAACCCGGCAGGTCGGTAGATGGCAATGTCGACGTTCGAAGCGATTTCGAGAAGAACCCGACACTTGCGCACAATGCCATCCCGCCACCCATGAAGATGAACAGGCCCGGCAGAGTCAGCCAGCTCAGCAGCAATCCGCTCATCGCCATTCCGATCGGCATCACCATCGCCGCCATCGTTCCCATTGCGGAGTTCACGCGGCCTCGGTACGCATCGTCCGTTTGCAACTGAATGAATGTTCCCATAGGAATATTCGCGGGTGGGATCAGCACGCCGCACAGAAAGTTCAGCCCCATAAACAGCCAGAAGTTCGACGTAAATCCCATTGGAATGATCGTCAATCCGGCGAGCATGAGAAAGAATGCGAACGCCAATCCAGGGCGCTTCGTTCGCAACCGCATTGCAAGAATGGAACCCACAACCATGCCCGAAAAGAAACCTGCTTCCAAGAAAGCAAGCGTCGCGGGTGTGCCTTCGAAAACTTCTTTTGCGATGTAAGTGTAAACGGGCATAAACGGAGCGACGAAGAAGTTCATGCCGACAGCGATCAGAATGGCAATCGCAAGTGCCTTGTGCGTAAAGATGAACTTGATTCCTTCGATCGCATCGCGAAGCGGCGACTTTGGCTCGTCGGTTCGCTCGGCGACGACTTTTGGCAACGTAGCCATAAAGAACGCCGAGATGATGAACGTCACCGCATTCAGCGCGAAAGCCAGCGAATACATGAACGCCTTTGCGATCCATTGAAGCAACGCAAGCCCGAATCCTGATAGCAGCGCGCCGATGAAAGGCATCATGCCTTGCGACATGGAGTTGAATGCGATCGCTTCCTGCAGCCTGCTTTCTGGAACAAGCCTCGGTGTAATTGCCGCGCGCGCAGGAGCCGCGATCACGTTCGACGTGCCGAGTAAAAACGCGATGACGCAAATCACGATCAACGGCGGGCTTTCGACCGCCAAAATGATAATCATGAATGCGATCACAAGGACCGCAGAGAGCACATCGCTGACGATGAGCAACATCCGCCTGTCGAGGCGGTCTGCGAGTGTGCCGGCATAAAGCGAGAAAAGAACGTAGGGCGCTGCGCCGAAAGCCATGACATAACCCACGTACTTCGGGTCGCCCGTCTTTTCGAGCACCATCCACATGAAGACGAGGCTATAAAGCACGTCTCCGAATTGAGAAATGAGCTGCCCTACCCACAGATTTCTAAAGGGCCGAATGGATAGGACGCTTCGATGCATGAGAGATCCCATTCAGTACCAGCGGATCGGCGATGAGGTTTCGAAGTGGCCCTAAGTCCCCAGGCCGTCGGGTACCATTCGTTCTCTTGGGGATGTAGCTCAGTTGGGAGAGCGCTGCAATCGCACTGCAGAGGTCGTGGGTTCGAATCCCATCATCTCCACCAGATTCAAATGAACCTATAATGGTTCCTATAAATGGTTCCTAAACGGCAGAGGGGAGTTCTTGCCTAATCGGGGCATAAGTCACTCGCTCAAGCCCAAGTATTCTCGTTGCTATCAGAGGCTTGGATCTTGCGACGTATGACTTACTCGAACCGTCATATTAATCTAAGTCGCTTAGATTTCCGTGGTGAAACAACTGTTGTTCAAGAAGCTGATTGGACCGCTCATGGCGGTTTTGCTTCTTGGCGTTCAGATACACATCTGCACGCCGACATACCAATATGTTGACGGGCGTCCGTGCGAGACATGTCCCACCCTGATTCACTCCGAGACGCCAGAGAGTTCGAGTTCCTTCTCGGCCGATGGGCACGGCGATTGCCATGATTGTTGCGTCCTCACATCTTGTCACGATGAGGAGCCCACGCCGTCAGACCTGCTGAGCCAGAACGCACCGAGCCTCGCTATCGACATCCCGAAATCGGTCGAGATGCCGACGGAGTGGGTCATTGAGACTCCCCGCTCGATTGTGCTCTGCATCGAGGGCTGTCCACCAACGGGGCCCCCGCTTGATACATCGCCTCGCGGCCCTCCTTTCTTCCAAGTGGTTTAGTCGACCGCCGCTCCGCCCTGCGGAGTGGCCTGACCACTTTGGAATGAAGGCACCTTGAAGACCCAAGCACTAATTGCACTAATCGTTTTTCCCATTGTCGTTCAGGCTCAACAACTGAGCCTGAACCAAGCACTCTCCAAGGCTCGCGAATCTCGGCGAGCTGTTCTAGCGGCGCAACTGGACGTCGACCGAGCCAAGCTCTCGGCCCGAGCATTGGGCGCATATCCCGCGGTGACCGTTGGTCTCGGACAGTCGAGCCGCGAAGGATTGGGAGCAACCGACCAAGACTTGTTCGCCAGCCTGCCAATCGACTTGTTCGGCAGAACTGCGGCCTCTGCCAACTTCGGGCGCGCCAATGTCCAGATTGCAGAGGCCGAGCAACGCCGGATGTTGCTCGCTGTTCAGTCGGATGTGATGACAGCCTATTTCGAGGCGAGCGCGGCAACTCGCTTGAGCAAGGTTGCCGAAGACCTTCTTCAGGTTGCCGAAGACCTCCACAAGGCTACGGTGCGCAGATTCGAAGAAGGCGAAATCTCGGAAGTCCAGCTTACGCGGGCGACCATCGAATTTGACCGCGCGAAACAGACGTTCGCCTTGCGCGGTGCCCAACTGAGGGCCGCTCTCAAGAAGCTGTCTGCCGCAACAGGTTCAGACGAACTTATTGCATCAGTCGAGGTTGGAGCAACCATCGTGAACCCTGAGGTCAATCTGGCTCAACACCCAGAAATCATGGTCCTTTCGGCGCAGGCTGGTGCCGCTCAAGCTGAAAAGGTGGTGGCGGCACGCTCTCACCTACCGGAACTTGAACTAGTCGGACT
Source organism: Fimbriimonadales bacterium (assembly GCA_026129745.1). Taxonomy (GTDB): domain Bacteria; phylum Armatimonadota; class Fimbriimonadia; order Fimbriimonadales; family ATM1; genus JAHCHL01. The sequence goes on from JAHCHL010000002.1 coordinate 240,792, forward strand.
CCGAACGCCTTGGCGGGAGTCTTCACCAGCGTATGGACTGCGGCTGCAGTTGACATGGCGGGTCATCGACTTTGGCCGCTCCCGATTTGAGCGCGAAGCGGCAAGTAAGCAAGCAGAGTCATTCCAAGCTCTACTTGAGGATGCGGTAAAGAAGGCTGAGGCGAGAATCGCATCGATTGACATTGAAATCGAGGCTTCACGGAAACGGCTCGCCTCATATGAGGCGATTCGCGAGGCGGCGAAAGAGCTCGTAGCCAAGTCCCAGCGTGGGTTCGCTGAGGGGTTCGGCACCCTGCTTGACGTTTTGGAAGCAACCCGCTCGCTACGAGAAATCGAGCAGGATCTGGCCGAAGCACAGCTTGCCGTCAACCTGGCACTTGCCGCGAAGTATGAGGCCTCAGGCAACCTCATCGAGGTGCAGAAATGAACAAATTCGCATGCTTTCTCGCGGCAATGGTATTCCTTGCCGCAGGCTGCGGCAAGCAGGAGCCGCACTCTGAAACCGATGGCCACGGACATGAAGCCGAAGCAGCTAAGGGCCAAAGCGAGGAGAGCCATGTGGAAGGCAAGGTTAAGCTCGACCCAGAACAGGAGAAACTCGCCGGAATCGAATTTGAGGCCGTCCAGCTCCGAACTGTTCAGGCAAGCCTTGAAGTTCCAGGAGTCATCAACTCCACGACGAGCGGACGAGCCGTCGTTACTCCGCCTGTTGCGGGCCGGGTCGCATCGATCACCGTCGCACTCGGCGACAAGGTACGGCAGGGGCAAACTCTTGCCATCATCGAGTCTGTCGAACTGGCGCAGTCATGGGCCAGCATTGCGGACGCCGAGCGTAACCGCGACGCCGCATTGGCCTTGCTGAGGGAAACCAAATCGGAGGTAGACCTCGCCCTCTCCAAATTGGCTGCGGCTAAATCTAACTTGGCGCGCCAGCGTGAACTCGCAAAAGCAGGTGCCTTCAGTCAAGCTCCATTGCAGCAAGCGCAAAGCGAGCTTAACGATGCCCAGAGTGAGTTGCTCAGCATTCAAAAGGAGCAGGCAAGTCACGCCGAGGTTGTCCGTCGGTTGGAGAACCTCTACCGCGATGGCATTGTCTCCAAGTCTGAACTTGAAGCGGCGAGGCTTGAACTTCAACAAGACCAGATTCGGCTCGACCGAGCGTCAGCCCGCATTGCGAACGCCAAGGCCACCTACGACCGAGAGAAAAACATCGCTTCACGCGGGTTGCTCAACGCCAGAGAACTACAGACCGCTGAGGCCGAGGTGCGGTCAGCCCAGCTTGAGGTCGACCGTTCCCGCATTCGAGTTCGCTCGGCCGAGGCTGCGGTCGTCAATGCAAATCGCGAGATTGCGAACGCACGGGCGGTTTACCGGTCATCCAGTGCCGGTGGAAGCGCGTTGGTTGGCAGAGTCGCCCTCACGGCGCCGATTTCCGGAACTTTGACCCGATTAGATGTCACCAAGGGCCAGGCTGTCGACCGGACGCAGGTGCTCATGGAGGTCGAGAACTTGTCGTCGGTCTGGGTAACTGCCAATGTTCCCGAGCAGGATGCCGTAAAGATCCGGACTGGTGCATCGGTACGGGTCATGGTTGCCGCGCTCCAAGGCCGAGAGTTTGGGGGAGTTGTCCAAGTCGTTGGCAATCGGGTCGACCCGAAGACCAGGGCCATTCCCGTGCAATGTCTTGTGACTGGAGTGTCCGGCGAGCTAAAGCCAGACATGTTTGCGACCGTGCACCTCAACTATGGGGCCGGTGAACAAGCCATTGCCGTACCCAGGACGTCAATCGTCACGGAAGAAAGAAAGTCGTTTGTGTTCGTCAAGCACGTTGACGGATACGTAAAGACGGCTGTCGAGTTGGGAACACGTTCAGATGGCCGCATCGAAGTCGTGTCCGGCCTCAAAGTTGGCGACATCGTCGTGGTTAAGGGCGGTTTCGTCCTCTCTAGCGAGCTGAAGAAGGAAGAGCTTAAGGGGCATAAACACTAATGCTCGACCGCCTCTTGCACTTCAGCCTCACTCAGAGGTTCCTTGTCATTATCGGAACCATCCTCTTGGTTGGGTTCGGCTTGGTTTCGTGGCGGCAGCTCAACCTCGATGCAGTCCCAGACATCACGACCAATCAGGTCGCCATCAACACCGAAACGGGAGGAATGGGCCCGGAAGAGGTGGAAAAGCTGGTCACCTTTCCCATCGAGACGGCAATGGGGGGGATTCCCGGCGTGACCCAGGTTCGGAGCCTCAGTCAATACGGGCTCTCGCAAGTCACCGTCACCTTCAAGGACGAGGTCGACACCTACTTTGCCCGGCAACTGGTGAGCGAGCGGCTCAACAACGTTAAAGAGCTTCTGCCCACGGGCATCGAGTCACCACAAATGGGGCCGGTATCAACGGGGCTTGGCGACATTTACATGTACGCTCTTGAGTCGAAAACGCGACCCCCCATGGAGTTGCGGAGCTTGCAGGACTGGTTCATATCGCCACAGTTGCGGACCGTTGCGGGCGTAGCCGAAGTCAACTCGGCGGACGGTAGCGTCAAGCAATATCAGGTCGTCGTGCGACCTCGGGCGATGCTGGCGCGAGGAATCGCCGTCGACGAGGTCGTTACAGCCCTTCAAAAGAACAACCAGAATGCCGGAGGTGGCGTTTTGGAGCAGAACGGCGAACGCGTGCTTATTCGCTCGGTCGGAATGGCGACCACGATGAGCGACATCGAGCGTATCGTCGTGAAGTCTGAGAGCGGGGTTCCCGTCCTCATACGTGATGTTGCGGACGTCAAGTTGGGAATCCCGACCCTTACCGGAATTTCCACGAAGGATGGCAAGGAGGCCCTGATTGGCATCGTGATGATGCTAAAAGGGGCAAACGGCCGCGAAGTTGCCAAAGCGGTCGATGACCGTATCCAAGAAATCAAGGCTCAACTTCCCGCCGACGTCACGCTGACGACGACCTACGACCGGTCCCACCTGGTCGACGATGTCCTGCACACCGTCGCCAAGAACTTGCTGGAAGGGGCTGCGCTCGTCATCATCGTGCTCGTTCTGTTGCTCGGTAACGTGAGGGGCGCCGTTGTCGTGGCATTGGCAATACCGCTCGCGATGCTCTGTGCCGTTATCGGGATGAACCGCTTTGGCATCTCCGGCAATCTGATGAGTTTGGGGGCCATCGACTTCGGCCTTATCGTGGATGGAGCCGTGGTGATGATGGAGAACGCAGTCCGGCGATTGGCGGAAGCAAGAGCACACAAGGGCGCAACGCTCACTCGTAAGGAGGTCAGGCATTCGGTGTGGGAGTCCGCACGGGAGGTGGGCAAGCCAACGGCATTTGCGGTAACCATCATCACCGTTGTCTACCTGCCGATTCTCGCACTTGAGGGGACCGAAGGCAAGATGTTCAAGCCGATGGCCTTCACGGTCGTGTTCGCGCTCGTGGGTGCACTTCTCCTGACAATGACGCTCGTTCCGGTATTGGCGAGCATGTTTCTGTCGGGGGACACCAAGGAAGGCAACAACCCGGTGATGAGCCTCTTCAGCCGCATCTACGCTCCCGCGCTCAGCTTCTCGCTCCGTGCGCGAGGCGTCGTTATAGGTGGAGCCCTTGTCCTGCTGGCAGTCTCAGGATTGGTGTTTTCGAGATTGGGTTCGGAGTTCGTGCCTCAGCTCGACGAAGGCTCGATTGTGATTCAGCCCGTACGAGTCCGGACGGTCGATGCCGAGCAGACCGTCAAGTTGGTCACAGCTTTCGAAAGGAAAGTGCTTGAAGTGCCCGAGGTTTTGACTGTCTTTTCAAGGAGTGGCACGCCCGAGGTGGCGACAGACCCGATGCCGCTAAGTCTGACGGACAGTTTCATCATGCTCAAGCCGCGCGACCAGTGGCGAAGGGGTCTGACCAAGGAGGGGCTTGTCGAAGAGCTTGAAGCCAAGGTCGCCGAGGTTCCGGGCCAAGGCTACAACTTCTCGCAACCTATTCAGATGCGCTTCTCCGAGTTGGTTTCTGGAGTCAAGGCCGACGTCGGCATCAAGGTGTTCGGTGAAGACCTGAAGGAGCTGAAATCCAAAGCGGATGAGATTGCTGCGGTCATGCGGGACCTTCCAGGTGCGCAGGACGTCGAAGTCGAGCAGGTCGATGAGGTTCCGGTTCTTCAAATCGACATTGACCGGGACGCGATTTCCCGACTAGGCATCAATATTGATGAAATTCAGGAACTGGTCGCGACAGCGCTCGGTGGCGAGCCCGTTGGGCAAATCATCGAGGGAGACAAGCGATTTGCTCTCACGGTGACGATGCCCAATGAACTTCGGAACGACATCGACGCTATCAAGGGCATGCTCGTGGAAACTCCGGATGGGGGAGGCGTCCCCCTGAGCTCGGTCGCGCACATCGACAACGTGCCCGCACCAGCACAGATTTCCCGAGAGATGGGTAAACGACGGGTCGTCGTCCAACTCAACGTTCGAGGGACCGACCTGGGCACGTTCGTTGCCCAAGCGCAACTGGCAATCAAAGAACGGGTGAAACTCAAGGAGGGATACTACATCACGTGGGGCGGCCAGTTCGAGAACCTGCAACAGGCTTCTCAGCGACTGACTCTCGTTGTGCCGGTTGCCCTTGCGTTGATTTTCATTCTTCTCTTCTCAACGTTTGGTTCGCTCAAGCAGGCAATTCTCATCTTCACCGGCGTCCCCCTCGCAATCACTGGGGGCATCTTGGCGCTTGCCATGCGGAGCTTGCCATTTAGCATCACAGCAGGCATAGGCTTCATCGCATTGTCTGGCGTGGCAGTGATGAATGGCGTCGTCATGGTCTCGGCAATCAACCGGTTGCGGAAGGAGGGGCGGACAGTTGCTGATGCCGTTCGAGAGGGCGCGACCGAACGATTACGCCCAGTTCTGATGACGGCACTTGTCGCCGCGCTTGGGTTCATTCCAATGGCCCTCAACACAGGCATTGGCGCCGAAGTGCAACGACCGCTGGCCACTGTGGTTATTGGCGGCATTGTCTCGGCGACTTTGCTAACTCTGGTAGTGCTTCCGGTGCTGTTTGTATGGCTTCACAAAGAAACGGAGGTCACGGAGGACCTTTAACAAAACAGTCCGCGTCCAGCGCTTAGGCTACCGACCTCTGCAACCTGCAACTGCAGAGGTCGATTAGGTTTAAATTTCGACAAATTGGTAGGTATTAGTCGCAAAAGCGAGCATCGCACTGCAGAGGTCGTGAGTTCGAATCTCATCATCTCCACCAGGTTCAAATGAACCTAAATGGTTCCTAATATTGGTTCCTAAACCAGAGGTAGACTGTAGGAACCATGGCCAAGGCTATTTCGGGCGAAGGCTCCATCCGCAAGCGACTCAGCGGCAAACTCGCTGGCAAGTGGCGGGTTCAGTGGTCGTACGACGACCCCATGTCCAACGACCTGACGGCGGTGGATCGCACTTTCCCGACCCAGGCCGAGGCAGCCAGGTTCCTAAAGGAACTTAAGGCTCGTGTTCACACCGGCCAGAAGATCAAGGAGTCGAACACCAAGAAGGCACTAACGCTCAATGCGTGGTTCGACGATCTCGCCGGGACTTCAGAGAGTGGTTATGTGGGGCGCTGGAGCGAAGACGGAATGAAGCCTCAGACGATTGCGGCCAAGGTCAGCCGCTACAACTCGAACGTGCGCCATTCTGAACTTGGCTCACTTCCCGTGCAGCTCATTGATGTAGATCGCGCCCGTGCGTTCTTCCGAGCGATGAAGGAAGCTGGCAAGAGCAAGGCGACAATGAAGGACGTTCAGGCGGTGCTGGTCAAGGTGATGAACGACGCGATCGACACCTACGAGAAGTTCCCCAACCTCCGGAACGCCTTCTCAAAGGTGAAGCTTGAGACTCCTGAAGCCCGCGAAGCAATTGTGGTGACACCTGAAAACGCGATGAAGGCCATCCGGAAGTTGGAGGCTCCCGCCGATCGCGCCTTTCTTGGTTTGTACTTCCTTGCGGGTCTTAGGCTAAGCGAGCAAATGGCGCTCACTGCCGAGCAGGTCGACTTTGCTCAAGGAGTGATTGTCATTGATCGTGCGGTCAAACTTGGACCGACCGGTCGCCAGGAAGTCGGGCTCCCGAAGGGCGACAAGACGAGGCTGGTTGCCCTGTGCCCCACACTGGCTGATCTATTGAAGCCAGTGGTCGGTGACAGTGACGGCTACCTCTTTCATGCCGACTCCGCTGACAAGCCGAAGATGAAGAAAGTTGTCTATTCGACATGGAAGCGCATCCTCAAAGAGTCCGGGTTGCCAGACGAGCTTGAACTTCGCGACTGTCGCCTCTCGCACAATTCCTGGATCGAGAAATTCTGCCCAAAAGTCAGCCTCTCGACGAGGCTCGAACACATGGGGCACAGCGTCAACCGGAACAACTCGGAACACAAAGGGTTGACCGTGAATGTCCGCAACTACACTCGCTTTCTGAGCGGTGGCTTGGACATCCTGAGGAAGGAACTTGAGCGGGTTGTGAAGGCAGCCGAGCGTAAAGCATCGCGGCATTAACTTCCAGTCCAACCTTGCTCAAGCTCTCTTTCCCGCAAGTACGCTTCGATTTGACGCCGCGTGATCATTGTCGTGCCCTCGTCCTTGATGTGCCCGAGCCGCTTCGAACGAAGTAGGCGCTTCAATTTCGACTCACTGATGCTCAGAACTGCTGCCGCTTCGGGAATCCGAAACGCCAGCTTCTCACCATGCCAATCATCTGGGCGATTGAGTCTCATCGACTGCCCACCTCGCCGCTATCAGGTCTTTGCGGCTCCTTGCATCAGAGCAACCTCGCGCGGATGTAGCGTCGTGTGATCGTCGGGACGTTGACAACTTCCTGGCCCATCGGAAAGCCAAGGAAGGTCTTCTGAACGAGCTGATGGCGATCAACACTCTCCATCGTCTCAACTTCGAATCCACGGTAGCCCATGTCGCCAAGGATGATGAGCGCCCCTATCTCGGGGGATTGCTGAGCGATCCTCTGGACGACCTGCATCGCTTCTCTTGCCTTGACGACAGCGAGCGAGCGGTCGCCGTCGGACTCGGCTTCCTCGCTCTGATTCAGGAGACTCTGGGCTCGCTCCAGCTGTTGTCGGAGCGAGTTCGGGACAGTGACGAGAGGTTGTTGGTCGGTTCTTTGGGGAAGCATGTTGTTTAACTCCAAGGTGTGATCGGGGTCGCACCAACCTCGTCGAAGGTTTGAAC